>PBKG01000006.1 GCA_002722095.1 Rhodospirillaceae bacterium | reverse complement strand
CTCAGACCAGCTACAGATCGTAGCCTTGGTGAGCCATTACCTCACCAACAAGCTAATCTGACGCGGGCTTATCCAAGAGCGGCCGAAGCCTTTCCCCCTAGGGGTGTATGCGGTATTAGCGTTCGTTTCCAAACGTTATTCCCCACTCTTGGGCAAATTCCCACGTGTTACTCACCCGTCCGCCACTAAGGCTACCGGANCCGAAGNTNCGNNCCTTCGTTCGACTTGCATGTGTTAGGCCTGCCGCCAGCGTTCGTTCTGAGCCAGGATCAAACTCTTAAGTTGACTTGGGCTCAACCGGCCGAAACCGATTGCTTGCCCGCCATATCTCAAGCTGTCTTATCCTTATAAAAAGGCAGGACACACAGGATATGGCACCAACGTCATGACCGACACTGCCGCCGCCCGCGTATCCCTTCCATCTTCACTTGTCCAAAAACGCTACTCAAAACCCCTTTTTTTAATGGGGCCAAGAGCAGACATCACGGCGCGCCGCAAGGGCTGCACCGTGATGCGGAGCCGGCTTATACGCCCGCGTTCCGCATGTGTCAATCGCTTTATTGCGAAGCAGCCCAGAATACACTATTTTTTTTCGTGAGAATAGCCGGATTCGTGATTTTGGCCGTGAATCTGCCCAAAATCGCGCATTTACCATAAAAAAATAAACCCGTGTCCCTATCGCCTTTTACGTCATGAGTCGTGATTGGTGAGATTGCCATAGGATGAGCACATTTATGAGCCATTCTCGTTACCTGTTGCGTCAGTTGAAACGGACGATCCGCATGCCGCATGCGCGTCTCGACTATGAGATTCAAAATTCCGCCGGGGCTCTCAAGCGGCGGCGGCGCACTATCTTCGTTGGATTATCGGTAGCGCTCGGCTTTAGTGTCACGGCACAAAGTGTTTCGGCCGAAGCGGAACAGCAGCTCGATATTCATCCTCCGTACGATGCTATCGCACAAAGCAGCGAACCCGGAGTCGGTTGGCAGAACAGCCCCTTCCTGCAGGGGACACCGCCACCAATCACGTCCTGGGGCGACGTCGAGGAAGAGGACAAAGAACCGAAAAATCCGCCGCCGCCGCCAATCGACGCTGAATACACCATAGCCTCGGGCGATACGCTCCGACGGGTTATGGCGAAATTCGGTATCAGCAAAGAGGAAGCCGGCCGCGCCATCAAGGCCTTGTCCAAGACGTTCAAGCCGAGGCGCTTAAAACCCGGCCATCGGCTCAATCTCCAAATCCAGCCTCCCGTACCGCCAAACACGCAAAAAAGCTTGGTCTCGATAGACTTTACCGCCGATGCCAAGACAGATATCGCGCTCATTCGCGACGGTAAGGGTGGCTTCGTCGCCCAGCGCCATGACCGGGTGCTTGGCCGTCGTCTCGCCTTTGGCGCCGGCAACATCAGATCGAGCCTTTATCAAGCCGGTACCGATGAAGGTATTCCACCCGCAGCTTTGATTAACCTGATCAATGTCTTCAGTTTCGATGTGGATTTTCAGCGCGACATCAAGCGAAACGACAAATTCGCCCTGCTCTATGAACGACTAACCGATGAAACGGGAACCACCGCCGATATTGGTCCGGTGATTTACGCTCGGCTTAAGCTGAAACGCCGCGATATCAAGCTGTATCGCTTCAAACTCAAGAACGGGAAAGTCGACTATTTCGACCCCAAAGGCCAAAGCGTGAAAAAGTTCCTGCTCTCGACGCCAACCGACGGCGCGCGAATTTCATCGGGCTTCGGGCGCCGACGCCATCCGATTCTGGGCTATTCGAAACTTCATAAAGGGGTCGATTTCGCCGCTCCCCGGGGCACACCGGTCTATGCCGCCGGAGACGGTGTAATCGAAGTAGCAAAATATTTCGGCTCCTACGGCAACTATGTCCGGATCCGCCACGGCAAACAGTACAAAACCGCCTATGCTCATTTGAAAGGATTTGGCCGCGGTATTCGGTCCGGTATCCGTGTGCGTCAACGCCGCGTTATCGGCTATATCGGTACAACCGGCCGCTCGACCGGACCTCACCTGCACTACGAAGTCATTTACAAAAATCGCCACGTGAACCCGCGCGGTGTACGCATCCCAACTGGCATCACGCTGAAAGGCAAAGAACGCAAACGTTTCAAAGTGGAACGCCGCCGGATCGACAAATCCGTGGCAGCGCAACGTAAGCGGAACGCGCTGGAAGCCAAAAAAGACGATTCCTAGCGGAGGTCGTCGAGCACCTTCGAAATCGCTTCGAGACAGTCCCCGCCCAATGCCCGGCTCCGCTCCGGCGACCAGCCATAGGTCGCGTCCGGGCGGTCGTTATGGTCCGCAAATGGCATTTCCAACGTCATTGCCAGACACTTGAAGCTCTCAGCGAGATTGGACGCGCAAATCGCGAGGTTTGCTTGAAACACTGCGGGATATCCATGTTCGGTTTGGAAGTCCGGGCTGGCGTCCAGCAAGGCGGTTTTGAAATCCACCAACAATTTCTTCATTCGGGCATCCGCCGAGGGCACGTGATCCGCACCGGATATAAAGTTATGCGGGATGGTCTCGTCGCCATGGACGTCCATGCAAAAATCGACACCGGTCTCCACCATGCGCCCGCGCACCGCAAGAACTTCAGGACTCTTTTCCTCGCTGGGCTCGGCCCATTCCCGATTCAAATTGGCACCCGCGGCGTTGGTGCGGAGGTTCCCGAGGACCGCGCCGTCAGGGTTCATATTCGGAACTACATAAAACACAGCCCGCTCACGGACACTCGCCGCCACAGCATCATGCTCATCCAGGAGTCGGGTCAAAAATCCTTCCATCCAATAGGGGCCCATTGTCTCGCCCGGATGCTGTCGCGCTATCGCCCAGCAGACACGTTTGTCCGGGCCCGGCGTACCAACGGTCAGAAGGTCGAGATCCCGCCCCTCAACCGTTTTCCCGACCACTTCCAGCCTCGCAAAATGGCTTTGTTGGCATTTCGCTACGAACTGGCGCTCGAATTCCAATGGATAGGGCGCGAAAAATGCAAAATAGGCCGAATCCGTCGCCGGCTCATATGCAATGGTCAATTCCTTGCCGTCATAGGCGGTCTCGACCCGAGGCCAATTTTCGAGGTCCTCGGATACGCATGCGCGATAATCCTCGAACCCTCGGGCGTAGGAGGCTTCGCCCGCATTCAACAAGCGAATTCGGCAGGCCTCCCCCCGTGCGCCGGTAAGACGGAAATAAAACCACTGGAAAAAGTCCGACGCGGTGTCCCGGCGTATACGCAATTGTACGTCGTCGGCCCGTTCCGCGGAGACCACTTCGATATTGCCGCTGTCGAAAGCACTGGAGATTTGAATCATGGCCGAAACCCTAAGCGCCAGCTTCAAAAATCGCCAGCGCTTTTAGCGCAACTCGATCACGCTGCCTTGGCGATTTCGCCGTTTATGGTTAGACCACCGTCACGAACCGAAACGCTCACCGTCTCATCGTCGCCAATGCGGCCTTCGAGCAGCGCCGTCGCCAGCGGATTTTGCAGCTCGTTTTGAATGACTCGCCGCAACGGCCGGGCACCGTAAACCGGATCGAAGCCCTTATCCGCAAGCCACTCGCGGGCTGCCTCATCGAGGTCGAGCGTAATTTTGCGGTCGGCCAACATGTCATGCAGTGTTCCGAGTTGAATATCGACGATCGCGCCCATATGGCCGCGACCAAGCCGATGGAAGAGCAACATTTCATCGATCCGATTGATAAACTCCGGCCGGAGCTGCGCACGCACGACCGCCATCACTTGATCGCGAACCGCATCGGAGTCTTCGTCTTCGGGCTGATTGGCGAGAATCTCCGCCCCCATGTTGGAAGTCATGATGATCAGCACGTTTTTGAAGTCGACCGTCCGGCCTTGCCCGTCCGTGAGCCGACCGTCATCGAGGACTTGCAGCAAGACGTTGAACACATCCGGATGGGCCTTCTCGATTTCGTCGAACAACACCACTTGATAGGGCCGACGGCGGACCGCCTCGGTTAGCGCGCCCCCTTCGTCATAGCCGACATAGCCGGGCGGCGCCCCGATCAGGCGCGCAACCGAATGCTTTTCCATATATTCCGACATATCGATCCGTACCATCGCCTGGTCGTCATCGAACATGAAGGCCGCCAACGCCTTGGTGAGTTCGGTCTTGCCGACACCAGTCGGCCCCAAAAATAGGAAAGACCCCAACGGCCGGTTCGGATCCTGAAGACCGGCCCGGGCCCGGCGCACGGCGTTCGAAATGGCGACGATCGCCTCCTCCTGGCCGATCACCCGCTCGCCCAAAACCGATTCCATGCGTAGTAACTTTTCGCGCTCGCCTTCGAGCATCTTATCGACCGGCACACCGGTCCAGCGCGAGACGATTGCCGCCACATGTTGATCGGACACTTCTTCGGTGAGCACCGCCTGTGCATCCGGCGTCTCATCCTCGGCGATCCTGCTTTGAAGCTGCGAAATCAATTGCTCCAACTCACCGGCCCGCTGAAACAGTTTTTCGTCCGCGGTTTCGCGCGCCTTGACCAAAATCTGATCGAGCTCGTTCCGCGCCGCGTCGAGCTCCTCCTTTACCTGCTGCTCTCCGTGGAGCTTGTCCTTGGCCTCGCGCCAACGACCGGTAAGTTGCTCGGACTCTGTTTCCAGGCTGACAAGTTCTTTTTCCAGTGTCTTCAATCGGTCCTTCGATGCCTTATCGGATTCCTTTTTCAGCGATTCACGCTCAATTTTTAGCTGAATGATGCGCCGGTCGAGTTCATCGATATCTTCCGGCTTGGAATCCACCTCCATCCGCAACCGGCTCGCGGCCTCGTCGACAAGATCGATCGCCTTGTCGGGCAAAAACCGGTCAGTGATGTAACGGCTCGACAACGTAGCCGCCGAAACGATCGCGGCATCGGTGATGCGCACTCCGTGATGGACCTCATACTTCTCCTTGAGACCGCGCAGAATCGACACTGTGTCTTCCACCGTCGGCTCGGCAACGAATACCGGCTGAAACCGCCGCGCCAGCGCCGCATCCTTCTCGATATGTTTACGGTACTCATCGAGGGTCGTGGCGCCGACGCAATGCAATTCACCACGCGCCAAAGCCGGCTTCAACATGTTCGATGCGTCCATGGAGCCTTCGGCTGCCCCCGCTCCGATCAAGGTGTGCAGCTCATCGATGAAAAGAATGATTTCACCTGCGGCTTCGGAGACATCGTGGAGTACGGCTTTCAAACGCTCCTCGAATTCTCCGCGGAATTTCGACCCGGCTATCAAGGCGCCGAGATCGAGCGTCAAAAGGCGTTTATCCGCGAGCCCTTCGGGAACATCGCCTTTGACGATACGTTGCGCCAATCCTTCGACGATAGCGGTCTTGCCGACACCCGGTTCACCAATCAGTACGGGGTTGTTCTTGGTTCGACGCGACAACACCTGCATGGTGCGGCGGATTTCTTCGTCGCGCCCGATAACCGGATCGATCTTGCCGTCGAGCACCGCTTGATTCAAATCGCGGGTGTATTTTTCGAGCGCGTCATATTGGCCCTCGGCGCCTCGGCTGTCGGCCTTGCGGCCCTTGCGCATGTCATTGATGGCCTTGTTGAGGCCTTGCGCGGTAACACCTGCCTCTTTCAGCACTTCGGCACTCGGCGTGCCTTCGGCAAGAGCCAATGCCAGCAACATTCGTTCGGCGGTGACGAATTCATCGCCCGCCTTATTGGTAATTTCTTCAGCCTGTTGAAAAAGCCGGGCGATTTCACTCGATAGGTAAAGCTCGCCCGAGCCCTCACCTTCCACTGAAGGCAGTTTGGCGAGTTCCGCTTTGGTAGCTTTCGAGGCTTTTTTCCAATTGCCGCCCGCAGCGGCGATCAGATTGGCTGCAAGCCCCTCCTTGTCATCAAGCAACACCTTCAACAAATGCTCTGGCGTAAGCCGTTGATGGTTATCGCTTAAGGCCGCAGCCTGCGCCGCCTGAATAAATCCACGCGACCGGTCGGTATAATTCTCGAATTCCATATTCGACCCCTCCTAAGCTCCCTTCGTCCTGAAGCAAAGCCTGTCGGTTCCTGGGTTTTTGGCAGATCCTTTTCTAGGCATCCGCATATCACATATGGGAAAGGAAACGAGTTGCTGCAAGGCGCTGTCCGGCTTCATTTAGTTCCCTACGCGAGCCAAAAAAAACGCAGGCCGGAAAGCCTGCGTCACCTTGCGTACCCGCAATCGGTACCGATCTTGGATCAATCGCCGACCGCGCGATCCTGGTCTTCCGCCGGTTTTTCGGTGGCTATCGCTTCCACCGCCACGTCGCCGGACTCTTTGGATTTCTTCGATTTCTTGGATTTCTCGGATTTTTCGCCCTTTTTCCCGGATTCGGAGACGTTTTTCATCTCGATTACTGCGTCGTCAGACGGCTTATCGTCGGATTTCGAGGCGTTATGATCGCGGCCGTTACCTTTTTGATTTCGGCCGCCATGTTGATTGTTGCGTTGTTCGCGCTGCTCGGCTTCCGCCACCAGGACACGGTGGTAGTGCTCCGCGTGCTGAGAATAGTTCTCGGCCGCCACACGATCACCCGATGAGCTGGCATCGCGTGCAAGTGTCAGATATTTCTCGTGAATTTGTTGCGCACTGCCGCGAATGCGGACGCTGGGACCGTTACTATCGAATGATTGTTGCCGGCCGCCGCGACGATTGCCACCGCCGCGATTACGTGAGCGTTTGGAGCCTTGACCCTGTCTCATAGCACTTTTCGTTGTGTGTTGCGTTTGGCGCCCCACCACCCGCGCCTTCGATTTGTTTGCACTCGACATCTAGCAGCGACCACTCTTTCCAAGCGGACAGCCTCGACAATCGGTGAATTCGAAGGTGCGTCCTATTGAATGGTTCCAAACCACCCATGGCTTCAGTAGGACGAGGCGAAAGTAGACGGTTCAGCGTCCGGTTCCAACCTTTTTTTTCGCTTGACTCAAGACCGCTTTCGCGGTTGCGCGGCGAGGCACCGAGTATGTCCTGCCAAATCCTTCGACGTGGAAAATACTTCCATTCCCGAACCTTCGAGAATTCTGGTTACCGATTCCATTTGGCCGACCCCGATCTCGAGAAAGGTCTTGCCGGACGGTGCGGTCAATCGCATCAGTTCGGGCGCCAGCCGGCGATAGGCATCGAGCCCATCTGCGCCACCATCCAGCGCCAACAGCGGCTCAAACACCGCCACTTCGGGTTCTAGATCATCTATTTCATCGCTCGCGATATAGGGAGGATTTGCGAGAATAATATCGAATCTGTCGCCTATGCCCCTTGCCCAATCACCTTGCAAAAATATTGTCCTATCGCCAAGGCCGAGACTCGCCGCGTTGCGCTTGGCGATCTCTAAAGCTGCAGAACTAAAATCAATGCCAACGCCGCTCGCCTGCCGGCGCTCGTGCAGCAGCGAAAGCAATAAGCAGCCGCTTCCGGTACCGAGATCGAGTACACGCGCGGTCGCCGGCGCCTCCGGCCAGAATCGCAACGCCGTCTCGACCAAAATTTCGCTGTCCGGGCGGGGGTCGAGGACGTCCGGTCCGACCTCGAATTCGAGACTCCAGAACTCGCGCCTCCCCAAAATGTAAGATAAGGGCTCGTGTCGAGCGCGTCGGTCGACAAGACTGAAATATTGTTCGGATTCGGACACTGTTTCGGCTTGAGGGCCCAACAATTGCGCCGGGTCGCGCCCCAGACAATGCCCCATCAAAAGACGCGCCTCCCGACGCGGCGCCTCGATCCCCGAGGTCGCAAGCTTGTGTGCGGCTTCATCCAGGCAGCGATCGAGACGCGTTGGCATCGTCATGACGCAGCCGCAAGCCGAGCAGCCTGATCTTCGGCAATAAGCGCGTCGATAACTTCATCCAGGCCTTCGCCTTCGACGATCCGGTCGAGCTTATGGAGCGTCAAATTGATACGATGATCGGTGACCCGGCTTTGAGGGTAGNTATAGGTGCGAATACGCTCCGACCGATCACCGGAACCGACCTGTGTCTTTCGGTCGGATGCCCGCTCATCTGCCTGCCGTTGCCGTTCGGCCTCATAAATGCGCGACCGCAAAACCTTCATCGCCTTGGCCTTATTTTTGTGTTGCGATTTCTCGTCCTGACACTGCACCACCACGCCGGTCGGGACATGGGTGATGCGGACGGCACTATCCGTCGTATTAACACTTTGACCGCCAGGTCCCTGGGCGCGATAGGTATCGATGCGAAGGTCTTTTTCTTCGAGCTCTACGTCGAAATCCTCCGCTTCGGGCAATACGGCAACCGTCGCAGCAGACGTATGGATGCGACCTCCGCTCTCCGTCGTCGGCACGCGCTGGACCCGATGCACACCGGATTCGAATTTCATGCGCGCAAACGCACCATTTCCGGTGACCGTCGCCATCCCTTCCTTGAGCCCACCGAGGCCGGTCTCGTTTGAGGACATAACCTCGAATTTCCAACCCTTTTGTCGAGCATATTGCTCATACATCCGAAACAGCACCGCTGCGAACAGCGAAGCTTCGTCGCCACCGGTACCGGCCCGTACTTCGAGAATGGCGTTCTTGGAATCGGCAACGTCTTTGGGCAACAATAATTTTTGAATGGTCTCGGTGAGGTCGGGTAATTTCTCCTGGATCTCTCTCACCTCCTCCTCCGCCATCTCGCGCATTTCTGCATCCGTATCCGGGTCGGCCAACAACTCGTTGGCGCCGTCGAGTTCATCCATCAGCGAATTAAACTCCTTCGCCTTTTCCACAACCGGCGTCAGGTCGGAATATTCCTTCGACAATTTCGCAAACTCGTTTGGCGGCACATCACCACGCGACATTTCTTCGGCTAGATTCTCATGCCGCATAACGACCTGATCGAGTTTCTCAGCAAGCGCCATCGAATCTATTCCTCTTCTTGGTCTGTTTCGGTTGGACCGGACCGATAAAACAGTTTTGCGACCGCCTGCTCGATTTCCTGCAGCGCTTTATCGCGGTCTTCGGCGCGCGAAGTCAAATCTTGCCGCATCGTCTCCATGGGCCCGTGCAGCAGCCGGTTTATCAACCGACGGGTGGCTTCTTCAGCCGAGATACCAGGCATCTCGGCTAGAACATCTGCCCGAACTTCCTCGAAATGAGATTTAAGGCCACTCACCAAAGGGGCCGCCTCGCGCACTCCCGTATCTTGCCGCCACAGCACCACTTCGTCGTCGATAATCCGCCACGCTTCGTCCGACAGTTCTTCGCGGCGCGACCGACCCTGCAAAGCCACTTGTTCCAGATCCTCGAGCCCGTAAAGATAAATATCGTCGAGCTCCTCCGCGCGGCGATCGACTTCCGCCGGCACGCCTGTATCGACAACCAGGATCGGCCTACGCCGGCGCTCCCTCAAAGCATCGGACAACTGCTGGGGTTCGATTTCTATGCGCCCGCTCCCGGCAGCCAGAATCAGAATGTCCGCCCGGGCCAAGGCCGCCGGAAGCGACTTCATCGGCTCAAATCCATAACCCCGGCTGCGGGCCACGGTTTCGCTGCGACGAGGTCGGGCTGCAAGCGCAATCGACTTAAGACCCGCGGCAGCCAATTGACTGCAAATTAACTCGCCCATATCGCCGAGCCCGAACACCAGCGTATGCCTGTCCGCAAGGTCGCCGTGCAGATTGCGAGCGGCGGTCACGGCGGCCGATGCGATCGAGACCACACCTTTGGCGATTTCGGTCTCCCCGCGCACCCGTTTGGCGACCCGAAATGCGTGCTGCAATGTCCTGGTCAGCTGGCCATCAAGTCTGCCGGCGCGCTCGGCCTCACGGTATGCCGCCTTGAACTGACCCAACACCTGGGGCTCACCTACCATCTGACTATCCAGGGACGCGGCGACAGCGAAAATATGACGAACCGCCTCGTCATCCGCGAGCGCATATGTCGCCGCTTCGATGTCAGCCATTGGCAAAGAAGCCAGATCGGAAAAAAGTGCACGGATGGCGGCAAACGCATTGTCAGGGGTCGGCGTCGCCACCTGCAGTTCGACCCGATCGCAGGTGGACATCAGCGTGAAATTCTCAATGCCGACGCTGCGCAATCGCTCCGTCACCTCCGGTAACATCGCCTCTGTTACGAACAAGCGATCACGTAGCGCGGCACCACTGGAGCGGTGATTGGCGCCTAATACGGCAATTTGCTTGTTTAAAACCCAAACCATCGGGTGCTCGCTAACGATATTGGGCGAGACCGGCCGTCACGTCGTCGAGCGCGATTTCCGACTGCTCGCCCGTTTTCATATCGCGCACTTGCACCACGTTGCGGGCCAATTCGTCATCGCCCAGTATCAGCGCCGCTGACGCACCGATACGGTCGGCCCGTTTCATGCGACGGCTAAGGTTGCCCGAGTAACCCACATCGACCGCGTATCCGCTATTGCGGAGCCCTTCGGCCAACTTGTGCGCTTCCTCCGTCGCGGCGGCGCCCATGGGTACGATTGCGAGAACCGCCCCCGAATCGGATTCAGCATCTATCAGCATAGCCAAACGTTCGACGCCGGCTGCCCACCCGACGCCTGGCGTTGACGGCCCGCCCATCAGCTTTATTAGCCCGTCATAGCGGCCGCCTGCCAACACGGTTCCCTGTGCCCCGAGTGCATCGGTGGTGAATTCAAAAGCAGTATGGCCGTAATAGTCGAGCCCACGTACCAAACGTGGATTCAGCTCATAGCCAATCCCAATCCTCGATAATCCCTCTTCGACACCGGCGAAGAAGGTTCGACTGTCTTCATTCAAATAATCGGAAAAATCTGGGGCTTCCGCAACGATCTCCTTATCCGCATCGTCCTTGGAATCCAAAATGCGTAGCGGATTGCGTTCGAGACGGTCGCGGCTGTCCGCAGACAGAGCGGCTCGGTGAGGCGTCAAATAGGCAACCAGGGCGTCACGATAGGCCTCGCGACTTTCTGCATCGCCGAGCGTGTTTAGTTCCAACGTCACTTTGTCTTCGAGACCAAGCGATGACAGCACTCGGTGACCCGCAGCAATTACATCCACATCGGCTGCGGGCGAGGCGACACCGATCAATTCAATGCCGATCTGATGGAATTGCCGAAGCCGTCCCTTTTGCGGACGTTCGCGCCGGAACATCGGGCCCGCATAAAAATATTTCAATGGCGCCTGCTGCGCCAAACCTTCGGAAATAAAGCAACGCGCCACGCCGGCGGTGTTTTCCGGACGGAGGGTCAGTTGGTCGCCATTGCGATCCTCGAAACTATACATTTCCTTGGTGACAATATCGGACGTATCGCCCAACGTGCGCGCAAAGACCTGGGTAAACTCGAAAATCGGGGTCGCGATTTCGTCGAATCCGTATAGCCGCACAGCCTCCCGCGCCATCTCGATGACATAGCGATGCCGGCGCATATCCTCCGGGAGTAGATCATGGGTGCCCCGAACGGGCTGTAAACGGGCCATCGTTCAATCAACAGTTATGATTGTCATAGTAGGACGAAGGGCGGGACTGTGCCTGTCTCAATGCCAAATATCAAGCGAACCTGATCGGGCAAACCACTCTATTGCGTCGGTTTGACGGTGGCGTCGGATTGCTGCTGCGATTCTGCTGGCAAATCCTGCACCGCTTTGCCCGCTTTCAAAGCCACCGGATCGAGAAGCACATTCCGCCGTACCGCGCCTTTAGGCCCAATCGCTGGCACTTTCTCGCCGTCGACGGAAATTTCAATGCCACCCGCATTACCGGTCAGCAGTACCAGACCCTCCCGGTCGGGCATGTAATATTGATCGCCAGTGTAAAGCACTCGTGTCAGCAGCACTTCGTTTTTGTCTTCGTCCCGAATTTCAACCCAGGTCGCACCGATAGCTCGCATAACAATACGGCCACCGCCGGCCTCGTCACCGTAAACTACCGGTTCGCGCTCCTGAATAACCGCAGATCTGGGTGCGGTTTCGGCTTTCGGTGCCTCGGCCGGGGTTTCCGTGGCAACCGACTGCTCAGGCTCGAGTGAAGTTGCTGGCGGCGCCGACGCAATTTCTGTCGGGGCGGTGTCGGCCGTTTGCGGCTCAACAGCGGCATCGGTCGCCGGCGTGTCTGTATCTGCACTACCCTGTTCGACCGGAGGCTCGGTTTCCGTATCAATTGTAGTTTCAATCGGCGCCGGCGGCTCGGCAGCTTTCGCCGCAACCTGTTCGTTATGCACCGGTTCAGCAGCCGGCGGCGGCACGACTTTATTCTGCTCGGCAATTTCGCGCACCTTTTCGGGTAAGGGCGGCACAACTTCAGCGACCTGCTCGCCACTGTCTGAGAAATACATCCAGCCCGAATAAGCGGCGACCGCAAGCATCGCGGCGACAACCAGTACCGCCACACTCGGCACTTTGCCTTCGGGCAGAGGCGAGGGAAATACTAATTGCGTTGTGGAACTGAGGCCCCGCTGTTCAGCCTTGAAGCGTTCGACCACTGTGTCGCTATCGAGGCCCAAATGTTCCGCATAGGCTTTGACGAAACCGAGCGCATAGGTCGGGCCAGGCAATTCGTCGATCAAACTGTTCTCGATCGCCTGCAAATAGGGATAACGGATATGCAGGCTTTCCGAGACGTGGCGCAGATCAAGGCCACGTTCCTCGCGTTGCCGTCGCAATATCTCACCGACCGCAATCACCTGCTCGGCAGCTGCGGCTGCAGCTTCCGCTGATTCCGACAGGCCGCGTTGTCTATTACGGCCCAATTTCCAGTGGCCTTCCGCCATGCGTCGGTGCTCTCTCTAGCGTGGCGTGGGTCCTGTGCAGAGTAGTCGCAGTAGGATCCCATCGGATTGTTGTTGTTACCACCAACCATAAATCGGATGGCGATATTCTCCAAACACTAAGAGTCGTTAAATCGGAATTTGGTGCTTCTTGGCGAATTCCTCAAGATGCTCGCGCAGACTATGTTCCGAGGATGCCAACATCGGCACGAGTTGTTTTTCCAAGGCGCCCTGATCCAAGGCGCGCAACATTACCCGTGCCGCACCGATCGAGCCAGGGGGCATAGATAATGACCGATAACCCAGTGCAATCAATGCCATAGCCTCCACTGGCGTACCGGCCATTTCACCGCAAAGGCTGACGGAAACCTTTGCGGTATTGGCAGATTCCCGTACCGAATGCAGGAACTGCAACATTGCCGGTGACAACACATCGTACCGGTCTGCAACTCGTGGATTGTTCCGGTCGCTAGCAAACAAAAATTGCGCCAAATCATTAGAGCCCACAGACAAAAAATCTATCTTAGATAGCAATTGCGGCAATTGAAACGCCAGTGCCGGGATTTCCAGCATGCAGCCGACCTTGGTCGATTCGGGTAATGTTTCCCCGTTACTTTCGGCACGGTCGATTTCCTGATCGAGTAGAGCCCGGGCGCGATCCAGTTCCGAAACTTCTGATACCATCGGGAACATAATCCGCAACTCGCGCCCAGCAGCCGCGCGTATCAACGCGCGTATTTGAAGGCGCAGCAATGCCGGGCGATCAAGCGCTATTCGCAAAGCGCGCCAACCCATCGCCGGATTGTCGTCCTCGCTCGGGCGAAAATAGGGCAACAATTTATCGCCACCGATATCAAGCGTACGAAAGACGACGGGTTTGCCGCCCGCGGCGTCGAAATATTCTCGATACATTCGAGTCTGCGCGTCCATACGCGGAAACGTTGGGCTAACCATAAATGGTATTTCGGTCCGACATAGGCCAACGCCGTCGGCGCCAGCTTCGTCCAAACTGCGAAGCTCCATCGGCAAACCGACATTAATGTGCAGTTCAATTTCGACACCATCTTTGGTTATCGCTTCGAGATCACGACTAGCGACAAATTCGGCTCGCCGTTGAGCTCGGCTATCCACCGCTTCAGTGAAACTGTTCCAGACCTCCTCACCGGGTTGGACATGTACCTGCCCTCTATCTCCGTCTAGCAACAGGCGGTCGTTACTTTCGATCTTGCCGATCGCACCCTGGACATTACCGATCATTGGAATTTCAAGCGCCTTAGCAACGATCGCTGCATGAGAGGTTGCCGAACCTTCATCGACTATCAGTCCCCTCAATCGAGCCTGGTCGTAGTCCAACAACTCGGCGGGACCAATCGAGCGCGCCACGAGGATTGCATCTTCCGGGATATTGCGCGTGCCGCGGCCATTCTCCCCGGCCAAATGTTGCAACAGGCGATAGGCCAGATCGTCGAGATCCATAAGGCGTTCGCGAAGATACGGGTTAGCGGCCGATACCAACCGGGTTCGGGAATCGTTTTGGACCTTGGCAACAGCTGCCTCTGCCGTCAGGCCGCTTTGCACTGCCTCACGAATACGGCGAAGCCAGCCCCTGTCGTCCGCGAACATGCGATAGGCATCCAGCACTTCAAGGTGCTCACCGGTGCCGAAGCGTCGCCGCGTATCTTCGAGCATTGTGTCGAGTGAACTTTGCATCGCCGCAACCGCTTCTGTCAGCCGATCCTCTTCCAGCGCAATATCCTCGGCCACGGTTTGATTGATCGCCGCACCCCGGCCATGCAGCACTGCATGGCCCGCCGCGATGCCATCATTGAGGCGCGATCCGCTAAGAATCTCCGGCCGATTTTCAAAGACTGCGGTGATTTCTTCCCCATCGTCTGTTGCGGCAGGTTCCGGCAAATCGCTGGCGGCAATCATTTCCGCCAGAACCATCGCCACTGTCTCCAGCGTCTCCACCTCTTCTTCGGTGAAGTCGCGCGCAAGTTGGGTCTGAATCGCGAGGACACCTTGCACCCGGCCATTGCGTAGGACCGGCACACCCAACAGCGATTGGAAGATTTCTTCGCCGGTCTCGGGGCGGAAGGCGAACTTCGGGTGATTTTGCGCATCGGCCAAAGCCAATGCGCGGGCGCGTTCGGCAATGGTGCCGATCAACCCTTCACCGACTGCAAGCCGCGTCCGAAAAATCGCATCCTTGCGAAGGCCCTCCGTGCCATAGAGAATAAGCGGACCTGCCCCCCGCAGCACATAGAGGGAGCAGACCTCGNCAATCATGCCTTCGGCAATAAGGCGGGTAATTCGGTCAAGCCTTTCAGCAGGCGAACCGCCACCGGCCATGACATCGCGCAATTGCCGAAGCATTTGCCGCGATCCGACCCAATCCCTTTCCGTGTTCATCATTCCTTCGCTCGATAGGCGAATTTCGGTTTGTAAAGCGCGTCTACGCTGCGTCCAACCCGTATGCTGCGTGCAGGGCCCGCAACGCCAGTTCGGTGTACTCTTCTGCTATCAGCACGCTGATCTTGATTTCTGACGTTGAAATCACATGGATGTTGATGCCCTTTTCAGCCAGCGTCTCGAACATTTTCTGCGCCACGCCGGCATAACTGCGCATACCAACGCCTATGACCGAGACCTTCACCACTGTCTGATCGGTAAGCAAATCCTCGAAGGTCAAGTCGTCTCCATAACTCTCGATCACCGCGATGGCGCGATCAAAATCGCTTTTGGCGACGGTGAAAGTGATGTCGGTACTTTTGCCGTCGGCGGCGGTACTTTGCACAATCATGTCCACATTGACGTTGGCTTCGGCCAAAGGGCCGAAGATTGCCGCCGCCACGCCGGGCCGGTCATGCACACCGACCAACGTAATCTTGGCTTCGTCGCGGCTATAGGCGATGCCGCTTACCACCTGTTGTTCCACGATTTCGTCCTCATCTACGACAAGCGTTCCGGGTACGTCCTTAAAACTAGATCGGACTTGCAACCGAACCGCCTGATTCATGGCAAGCTCGACCGAACGGGTCTGCAGAACCCGAGCACCGAGCGACGCCATCTCCAACATTTCTTCGTACGTAATCTTTTCGAGTTTCTGCGCCCGGGTAACGATACGCGGGTCACTGGTGTAGACACCCTCGACATCGGTGAAGATATCGCAACGATCGGCTTCGAGCGCCGCCGCCAGCGCGACAGCGCTTGTATCCGACCCGCCCCGTCCGAGCGTGGTCACGCGATCCGCCGCCGTGAGCCCCTGAAATCCAGCGACAATCGGCACCTGGCCGACGGCAATTGAGGCTTTGAGCTTGTCCGGGGCAATATGACGGATACGCGCCTTGCCATGGGCGTCATCGGTTTCAATAGGTATCTGCCAGGCGAGCCATGACCGCGCGGGCACTCCCTTTTCCTGCAAGGCCAGCGCCAGAAGTCCGCTGGAAACCTGTTCGCCGGCGGCAACCACCGAATCATACTCCTTGCCGTCAGCGAGTTTGGCGATGTCCGACACGTAGCCCACCAGTTCGTTGGTGACACCCGCCATCGCCGAAACCGCGACGGCAACATCGTTACCGCGCGCCTTTTCCGCCTCGATACGGCTAGCGACATTGCGTATGCAGTCCAAATCCGCGACCGAGGTGCCGCCGAATTTCATCACAACCAATGACATGGAACCCGGATCCTTGCAATTCAGGTCGGTAGTGCGGCTACCCGTCGCAGCCATTGCCCTTCCGACGCGGCGTATCCATACTCACTTGAGTTGAGACACGCAAGCGCGCAACAGACTCCAATCGGACTAAGGTATTGATAGATAAAGAAACACCTTCCGCACTCGACGGCACGATCGACGCGACCGAGATCGAAAAATTCGCCGCCATGGCGGAGGAATGGTGGGACACCGAGGGTAAGTTTAAGCCGTTGCACAAACTTAACCCCGCTCGTCTTGGTTTCCTCCGCGACCGCGTTGCAGAGCATTTCGGGCGCGACCCGCTATCACCCGCACCATTGTCCGGTCTTGATTTGCTCGATATCGGTTGTGGCGGCGGATTGATCAGCGAGCCTCTTCGCCGGCTCGGTGCCTCGGTCACCGGCATCGATGCCGCGGAACGCAATATCGAGATCGCCAGGCTGCATGCGGAGAAAATGGACTTGGAGATCGATTACCGGTTTGCTGCTGCGGCCGATCTCGTTTCCGAGGGACGTCAGTTCGACGCTGTTGTTACCTTGGAGGTGATCGAACACGTCGCGGACATAAATCAATTCGTCGCTGATTGCGCGGCGCTGGTGAAACCTGGCGGCATTATGGTTTTGGCTACTTTAAATCGAACCGCGAAATCCTTCGCAATGGCCATTGTCGGTGCTGAATATGTGCTGCGCTGGTTGCCGCGGGGGACCCATGATTGGCGAAAGTTCGTAACGCCCTCTGAACTAGCCGCCGCCTGCCGACCGGTGGGCTTCGATCTCGCCGAGCTGGTCGGGCTACGCTACGATCCATTGCACGACCGCTGGCAATTGGACCCGGGTAACGTGGCAGTCAACTATATGGCGGTGGTCAAAAAGTCGACGTGAACCTAATTGTTACTTGGCCGCTACCAATTTGGCCGGCGATATCAGCACGTCGAACTGTTCGCACCAAATCACCACATGCTTGAACTTGTCGAGCGTGAGCCCTTCTGGGACCTTGTAATTTTGTGAGCCTTTGAACGCACGCAGACGGCCCAAATCCACGTACATAGACTTGGTGACGTCGGTCGACGGCGTGACAGTATCGTTGGGAACCAAATAGACATGGAACTTCGGCCCCGGTCCCACTTCAAAGTTTGGACCGAGATGGACCACATCGTCATACACTGTCACTTTTCCTTTGCCGTAGTGAATTGGGTCCGAAGGATCCGCATGGACGAAGGCACCAGTCGCGAGCAGATTTCGACCCGACGCGCTAGGCGCTGCCTCCATCGCCTCCGGCGGCGGGAAAATAAACGGATAGACAAAGATTGCCACCGCGAAGCCACCGAGCCCGCCAACAAACAGACCCAAAGCCAAACCGATTAGTCCGTTTCGCATTTCCTTTTCTCCAATTATTCCAAGGTATCCCACATCGAGTTTCCAAAGACTCGACAAAATATGGTCTAAGCTAAGTCAACGACTCTGCAACGGCAGTATCCATATGGCAATGACGAGACGAAACTTTACCGCAAGCGGGGCAGCCGCATTGGCCGCTGGAAGTGCGGGAACGGGAAATGCCAAGGCGCGGCTCACTATGCCTGCGGAGTGGCACCGTCATGAACGTTGCTATATGGCATTTTCCGCCGCGCACGGTGTCTACCGACGATCCGAAATTCGACGGATTCGCCACGAGCAAGCAATCATCGCCCGAACTATCGCGCGCTTCGAACCGGTCGTAATGTTCGCCAACGCCGCAGATCTAGCCGAGGCCAAGGCGCTTTGCGGCCCTTCGGTAACCGTGCGGCGCCTTGCACACTTCGACATCTGGACCCGAGATACGTTACCGACAATTGTTCTCGACGCTCAGCATCGCCGCCATGCGGTGTCATGGAATTTCAATGTCTGGGGCGAAAAATATTCCGGATACGATGAAGACCGCGACCTCGCCAAGCGTTTTGCCCAGCTTCTTGATTTGCCGTATTTGCCCGCGAGAATTGTCGCGGAGGGCGGCGCAATCGAGGTCGATGGGGCCGGGAATCTTATGACCACGGAAAGTTGCCTATTGAATCCGAACCGGAACCCGGGGAAAACCCGCACCGAAATCGAGCGCGAGCTGGGTCGGCTCACCGGAGCCAGCAACATCATTTGGCTACCCGGCTCAAAGGTGGATGTGGTTACGGACGGCCACATCGATGGCATTGCGCGTTTCGTCAAACCGGGCGTCATTGTCACCGAAGTCACCGACGATCGATATGATCCCGAATATCGCGATCTCCAATTAGCAGCGGAGATTCTCGAAGGGGCGACCGATCGCGTTGGCCGGAAATTCGAGGTGATCCGGCTAAAACGCCCACGCTACGATGTGATGCCCAAACGGGGCGACGATTTTGCCGCCTCTTATGTCAATTGCTACATCGCCAATGGCGGCATCGTTCTGCCGCGGTTCGACGATCCGGCGCGGGACAGGGCGGCAAAAGGATTGTTTTCCGAATTATTTCCATCGCACGAAATTATCAGCCTACGCACCGACGAAATTTGCGAAGGTGGCGGTGGGATTCACTGCAACACCCAACACTTGCCGGTATCAGGTGCTTGATTGGATTTAGCTATCGGTGCGCGGCAGCCAAGGAACTCGGGCAAAGTCTACACCTTCTTCTTCGAGCGCCTGGGCTTCCTCATCGGATGTCTCGCCGTAGATATTGCGCGCATCCGCTTCTTCGTAGTGAATTTTTCGTGCTTCTTCGGCAAAGTCAGGGCCGACATAATCGCAATTCTTCTCGACCTGTTCTCGCATCTGGACCATAGCCTGATGCACTTGCGCGAACTTCTCTCCGTCGCTAGGCGAATTTTTGGTTTTGGCTCCGGCACCGATCCGCGGCGCCATCGGAGCTTTTTCGATCTTCGATTCCCCGCAAACCGGGCAGGAAATCTCACCCGCCGCCGATTGACTGTCGTAGGTCGCGCCATCCTTGAACCATGCTTCGAATTCATGGTCGGCAGCACATCGAAGGTTGAACAAAATCATAGCCGCTTCGGCCTTTTTCCTGGTTCGAAAACGCAGAAACCAACAATAAGCGTTATTTAGATGGGCCCGAAAGATAAAAAAATCAAGCGAATGCAATCGCCTACCGACCAGTACAGTGGCCAAACCCCACCCTCACCCTGGATTCTGCGGTTTGTACCGGTTGTGGCGGAAGGTGCGTCAGTGCTCGATCTCGCCTGCGGCAGCGGTCGACACGGTCGTTTATTTCTATCCCGCGGCCACGCGGTTACTTTCGTCGACAAGGATTGCAGCAAATTGGCCGATTTGCACAGCAATCCCGATGCAAGGATTATCGAAGCGGATTTGGAAAGCAAAGATTGGCCGCTGGCACCGGAGATTTTCGGCGCGATTGTCGTAACCAACTATCTATGGCGGCCACGCTTCGAAACGCTGCTTGGCCATCTGAACGGTATTCTAATTTACGAAACCTTTGCGGACGGCAACGAACAATACGGCCGGCCTTCGAATCCGGATTTTCTCCTTGATCGCGGAGAACTTTTCGAACGCATGCGCGGGCGTGCCCGCGTACTCGCCTATGAACAAAAGCTCTTAAGGGGATCAAATCCAGCCATGGTTCAACGGCTGGCCGCGTACAAATCCAAATAGCTAGAATCTAATCGGTCGCGTTTCGCTTATTAGGCGCCGGGTTTCGAGATCTTCCGGTCATGGGTCAGCGAGGGAACCATCCCGCGCGCTTCGGCCACCTTCGCCAGGTCGAGTTCCGCGCTGATGATCCCGGTCTCGGTACCGCCATCGGCGAGCACGTTTCCCCAGGGATCGACGATCAAGGAGTGACCGTAGCTTTTGCGACCGTCTTCGTGATCGCCGCATTGTGCCGGCGCGACGATGAAGGCGCCGGTTTCGATCGCGCGAGAGCGCAACAGCACATGCCAGTGCGCTCCGCCGGTCCGGCGAGTGAAGGCCGAAGGCACGGTAAGTATGTTTGCGCCGGCTTGCGCCAAGGTACGGTACAAATACGGAAACCGCACATCGTAGCAAATCGTGAGCCCGACCGGGCCCCAAGGCGAGGACAGTAGGACGGTCTCTTCGCCCGGCCGATAGGTTTCGGATTCGCGGAAGCTGTTGCCGTCGGCGAGATTGACATCGAACATATGAATCTTGTCATAGCGCGCGACGACTGTGCCGTCGGAATCCAACATGAAGGAGCGATTGGCGAGGCGATCGTCGTCGTCGCGCTTCAATGCCAAGGACCCGACCAAAATCCAAATGCCGAGTTCCGCCGCCAGCGAACGGTACGCCGCCAGGGCGGGGTCGTCCGGCTCAAAACTCGCCGCTTCTTTGGCCAGTTTTCCTCGACGCTGACAAAGATTTACGACCTCGGGAAGCGTAACCAGTTTCGCATCATCCGCCGCCGCTTCGCGCACCATCTCGCTCGATACTTCAATATTTTCCGCAACAGATGTGGTCGAACAGGTTTGCAGGCACGCGACCCTTAGCGTTTCACTCACCTCATGCCTCCAACATCGGATCCAATTTTGCAGCGGATTCAAGCGCGAACAGATCATCGCAACCGCCGACATGGACATCGTCGATAAAAATTTGCGGAACGGTGCTCGAACCGTTGGCGCGCTGAACCATAATTTGTTTTTGATCCGGCGCCATTACGACATCGATCTCGCTAAACTCGACGCCCTTTTGCGTCAAAAGTCCCTTCGCGCGGTGACAGAAACCGCAAAAGGGACTGGTATAGATTTCTACTTTCGCCACCTTGTCCTTCGCTCTCGAACTTTGATCCAGGAATCTTCAAATGTCTAAGGCTTGCGGCCGTGTCACGCGCCCCAGGGTGATCACATCAACGCCGACCGCACCCTTTCGGCGCAGCACTTTTGCACATTCCTCCACGGTTGCGCCAGTCGTGAACACGTCGTCCACCAACAATATGCGATTGCCTTCAAGTTGTTTTTCCGCTCCTGGCTTTAGCGCGAAAGCGCCCGCCACATTGCGCCTACGCGCGGCTGCGGATTTACCGACCTGTGGCGGTGTCGACCGGCGGCGGCGAAGTAAATCAAGCGCCAATGGGGTGCCTGTCGACCTGGCCACAGCCTGAGCCAAGAGTGCCGCCTGGTTATAGCGACGTCCGATCAGTCGCCAGCGATGGAGTGGGACTGGAACTAGCAAATCGGCATCTTGCAATAAGGGCTCTGCCACGCGCAGGAGCATGCGGCCGAAGGCCGGTGCCCGATCGGTTTGGTCGGCATATTTGAATTGGGTGACGAGGCGACGACTGACATCATCATACTCGAACGCGGCGCGCGCCCGGTCATAGCTCGGCGGTTGCGCCGTACAGGCCGGGCACAAAGTTGCCTCAGCCACCTCGTAGGGGAACGGTGTCCCGCAACACTCGCATCCCGGCGACGAGAGAAAATCGATCGAAGACCAACAGGCCGAACAAATGGCACCAGCCGAATCAATTATATCGCCACAGCAAAGGCACCGCTGGGGCAACAAGGCGTCCAACACCGCTCTCGTCCAACGGGCAGGCAATGAGGATTTTGCCGTCCGGTCTATATCCATGACACGATGGTAGCGTATCGACAGGTTAGGGTGAAAATTTGTCGCCGGCAGAAAAGCGCGGCATAGTGACACCGTGTCCGCACCAACCCGAATATTCGACCGCACACGTCTCGCCAGTCACCGCCGGCGGTCGGCCTCCCTATTCGACCGCTACGATTTTCTTTTCCGCGAAACCGCAAGCCGGCTCCAGGATCGACTTAGAGATGTCGACCGCGATTTCCATGCCGCGCTCGACCTCGGTGCACGCTGTTCGGTACTTGGCGGCAAGGCTCTTGTGACCGCCGACCTCGACCCGGCCCTTCGAGGCAACGCCGATAGATTTGTTACCCTGGATGAAGAATTTCTGCCTATCCGGCCGGGCACGCTCGATCTTGTGGTCAGCAATCTCTGCCTGCATTGGACTAACGATTTGCCGGGCGCGCTCCTGCAAATTCGCCAAGCATTGAAATTGGACGGATTGTTTCTGGCGGCAATGCTCGGTGGCGAAACGTTGAAAGAACTCAGAGCCGCTCTCACGGAGGCCGAACTCGAGCTTACCGGAGGCGCTGCGCCGCGCATCGCCCCTTTCGCGGATATTCGTGACGCGGGCGCGCTCCTACAACGGGCTGGATTTGCTTTGCCGGTCACCGACCTAGATACACTTACCGTCACATACGACAATGCATTCGCGTTGATGGCCGAACTCCGCGGCATGGGCGAAACAAACACACTGGCTGAAACGCCGGCAGGAGTTCCGATGCGGGAGCTTTTTCCGCGTGCGGCGGCAATTTATCAGGACCGTTTTTCGGACGCGGAAGGGCGTATCCCCGCTACATTTCAGATCATTTACCTCCATGGCTGGGCACCTGACTCCTCGCAACAACAGCCCCTCAAGCCGGGCAGTGCGGAAAATCGACTTTCGGACGCGTTGAATTCGCTTGAAATTTCCGCCGGAGAAGAGGCAAAACCGGATAAATAAATCGGTGCATTGACAATGAACGATCAGCAAACGCCACCTCGCCTCGCTATATTCGCCTGTATCGGCGAGGCATATGACTTTATGTGGTCGAACAGGGCCGACTTTTTTCGCATGAGTGCCTTGCCGGTGCTGATCTTGGCGTTCGTTCACACGGTTGCGTTCACGGTCTTTCCCCAAACAACCGATCTTCCGTCGGTGAAAGCGATCGCCACCCGTGAAACCGCGGCTATGTTTCTCTATGCGATGTTCGGCGTCGCCTGGCACCGTCGATTCCTCCGTCATTCGGAGCAGACCACCTTTTGGGAAGCATTGCGCTGGGACGGTCGAAAAACTTTGTTTTTCCTCCGTTTTATACTCGCTGTGGTTTGCGCGACTTTGGCGGCTTTGCCGCCAATCTTGATCTTGATGATCGGCGGGGGTGGTATGACGTTGGTGTCCAGCGCGGCAGGCACCGTCGGAATGGCGCCGGGCCATTTATTAACATTCCTTATTGTGATCGCATTCGCGGTTTGGCTCATCGTATTTACACGTATGTCGATTTGGCTGCCGGCAACCGCGATCGATGAACGCTATAGTTTCGTCGGAGCATGGGGCCTGGGGCGGAACAATAGCTGGACACTTGTCGGCATCACGTTGGGAGCCATGCTGCCGCTGATGTTGATTATTTCCGTTGCGTTGTCATTTGTCGTCTCGATCCTGGTCGGCCTGGGAATCCAGACAAATTTGACCGGACTGTTCCTCGCCGGTTTGGCGCTCGGATTTGCGAAATATCTGGCGCTGGCAGCGGAAATCACCGCTCTATCGGTCGCTTATCAAAAACTTTCGCGCCCGACAGACCCCGGCATGCCTATTTTTCGGACCGATTAGAGAAAATCGCGCAACATCGCGACCAACGGCACGTCCGCCGGCGGCATCGGATAATCGCCGAGACGAGCTGGACGGACCCATTTCAGGGTCTGGCCTTCAAGCGCTTGCGGTATGCCTTGCCACACGCGGCAAAGGTACAGCGGCATCAGCAGATGAAAATCTTCATAGGCGTGACTGGCAAAAGTAAACGGAGCGAGACAACTCGTTTTGGTATCGATACCGAGTTCCTCCTGGAGTTCGCGAACCAGGGCCGTCTCGGGTGTCTCTCCATCTTTCACCTTGCCGCCAGGAAATTCCCACAGGCCCGCCATGCGTTTGCCGTCGGGCCGCTTGGCAATCAAAACGCGGCCATCCGTATCCACGAGCGCGACCGCAGTAACCAGCAGAATCGGTTTTGCCGCCTCCTGTACTGGCAGCTGCCAGCAGCCTTCAGCCGGTCCCGTCAACTCCGGTAATCCGCGTTGATACTGATATAGCCGTGGGTCAAATCGCAGGTCCATACGCGGGCCTTGCCACGCCCGATGCCGACATCAACAGCGATCGTTACTTCCTGCCCCTCAAGATGTTCGGCAACGGGCGTCTCGTCGTACCCCTTTATCAGTTGCCCATCGACAGTGATCGGAATGCCGCCCATCGAAATAGAGAGCTTGTCCCTGTCGGCACGCTCACCGGCCTTACCGACTGCCATCACAACACGTCCCCAATTTGCGTCCTCGCCGGCGATCGCGGTCTTGACCAATGGAGAATTGGCAATCGAAAGCCCGATCCGTTTCGCTGCCGGTGCCGAAGCGGCACCGGTAACATCAATTGTAATGAATTTGCTCGCCCCTTCTCCGTCACGAACGATTTGCGTTGCCAAATCGATCATCAGGTCGGTCAACGCCTGCCGGAACTGTCTAAGATTCGGGTCGGCAGCACCGGTGATCCGGCGATGGCGTGCCGCGCCGCTGGCAGCGAGCAAAACCGTGTCGCTGGTAGAAGTATCGCTATCGACGGTAATGCAGTTGAAGCTCCGTTCGGTGCCGTGATCGAGTAATTTCTGCAGGGCGGTCGCGGGAATTTTGGCGTCGGTAAAGATAAACCCCAGCATCGTCGCCATATCGGGGGCGATCATGCCGGAACCCTTGGCGATACCGACTAGGTGGATTGGAGTCCCGGCAATTTCTGTGGTGCGCACCGCACCTTTGGCGAAGGTATCGGTGGTGCGGATGGCATCTGCGGCGGCGCTCCACGCTTTTTCATCAAGCGCACGTGCTGCACGGGGCAAACTCTTTCCAATGGCATTAGGTCCCAGCGGCTCGCCGATGACACCCGTCGAGGCAAGGAATACTTCCTTTTCGCGGCACTTGAACTTCTTGGCCGCCGCCGCCAGCGTTTTTTCCACCGTGCGATCGCCGGCCTTACCGGTAAAAGCGTTGGCATTGCCCGAATTGACGATGATCGCCCGCGCTTTGCCGCCTTTCAGCGCCTCGCGGCACCAGTCCACAGGCGCCGAGGAACATTGCGAGGTGGTCAGTTTTCCGGCAATGGTGGTACCGGGGGCTAGTTCGGCCAGGAACAAATCCCGGCTACGGCCTTTTTTTAACCCTATGGAGAGCCCGGCAACCCGCACACCGGCAACGGGCGGTAATTTGGGAAACCGCGCCGGTGCGAGTGGCGAACGCTTCAACATTTCGACGCGGACGGTTAAGGTTTCGCTTTGGGTTTCGGTGCCGGTGGCGGTGTGCTACCCGCACGCGGCGCTGCAATCGAACGCTTACCGTCGTAGGAATAGCGCTCGACCTTTGTCTGACGCATCAATTCGGAGACTATTTCGCCGCTCAACCGCTGACCGACCCGTGCCCGGATCATCGGGCGAACCTTATCAAACGGCGGAATCTTGCGCTTACGCTTTTCCTCGACCTTGATAACGTGCCAGCCGAAATCGGACTTAACGGGCTTTTTGGTAACCTGCCCCACCTTCAAGGCAAACGCAGCATCGGAAAACGGCTTGGTCATTTCGTTTCGGCCGAAAAAACCCAAATCTCCGCCCCGACGCGCTGTACGCCCAACCGAATTCTTTTTCGCCAATTCAGCAAAATTTTGGCCTGTATTGAGAAGTTTGATGATCTCTTTCGCCTTCTTTTCCGTCTGAAGCAAAATGTGACGGGCGCGAACCTCATCTATCCCTTTGTTCTTCTTAACCAAGCTATTGTATTCGTCTTTCAACGCCTTATCAGTCATTTGCTTGCGTACTAAATCGCTCAGATATGTATCGCGAACGAACGCATCTTCCGCACGTTTCAATTGGCGCTTGACGCGCGGATCGGTTTCCAGCTTCAAGCGGCGGCCATAGATCGTGAGCATTTTCGAAACCACAAGCGTCTCGAGCAGTCTGCCATAGTGACGTTGCAACCCCGCCCGTCTGGCGCGCGGCGGTAGCGCCCGAAAAGCGGCCTGAATATCGCTCTGGAAAATCGGCTCGCCTACTACCCTGGCAATGACGATCTTCTTCGCAGGCTTGGCCGTCTTGGCCTGCGCCAACTGTGAAAAACTCTCGCTGGCCAGTCCCGAAAAGGAAAAAAGCGAAATTGATAGGAAAGCAACCAAACCGCAAAGGGCTAAACGATGCATCGGAAATTCCTTAGTTAGCGGCACTAGACGATACCTGGTTCTGCTTCGGCCCCTCGGACCGGAGGGCATAATGCATACCTCTCGGCGTGGCACAAGCTCTCAGAGTTTGATTGACAGGGGCCCGAGGCATAACTATCTCACACACTGATGCTGCATTATGTAGTCACCATCACAGTTTTTCCAATGCGCTGAGGGATTGATGTTAGGCGGATTGCTCAAAACAGTATTCGGCTCCGTCAACGAACGGATTTTGAGTCGCATGCAGCCGCAGGTCGACGCCATCAACGCGCTTGAGCCCGAACTCGAAGCGCTTGATGAGGAGGCATTGCGCGCGCGCACAGTCTGGCTCCGCGAAAGGCTCGCGGCAGGCGAAACGCTCGACGATATTTTGGTCGATGCTTTTGCGACAGTACGGGAAGCATCAAAACGCACCCTCGGGCAGCGACATTATGACGTCCAACTTCTTGGCGGTATGGTGTTGCATCAGGGCAAAATTGCCGAAATGAAAACCGGCGAAGGTAAAACGCTAGTCTCCACCCTGCCGGTCTATTTGAATGCCCTCGAAGGCAAGGGTGCCCATGTGGTCACCGTCAACGACTACCTGGCCAAACGCGATTCGGAATGGATGGGCCAGATTTACGAATATCTCGGCATGACGGTGGGATGTATCGTCCACGGACTGGACGATACCGAACGTCAGGTGCAGTACGGCTGCGACATCACCTACGGCACCAACAACGAATACGGCTTCGATTATTTGCGCGACAATATGAAGTTTTACCTGGAGGAGATGGTCCAGCGTGAATTCAACTTTGCGATTGTCGACGAAGTCGATTCGATTCTGATCGACGAAGCGCGTACACCGCTAATTATTTCGGGGCCGACCGACGACCTCGCCGAAGAGTATCGACGTGTCGATGCACTAATACCGCAACTCAGCGAAGAGCATTACCAGAAGGATGAAAAGCAACGTACCGTGAACTTGACCGAAGAGGGTCAAGAAAAAATGGAAACGCTGCTTAACGAGGCGGGCCTATTGAGCGAAGGCGGTATGTACGACCTGCAAAACATTTCCCTCGTTCATCACGCCAATCAAGCCCTTCGGGCCCATACACTTTTCCAACGCGACACCGACTATATCGTGAAGGACAACAAGGTCATCATCATTGACGAATTTACCGGCCGTATGATGGAAGGCCGGCGCTATTCCGACGGCTTACACCAAGCTCTCGAAGCAAAGGAAGACGTCGAGGTTCAGCAGGAAAATCAGACTCTGGCGTCGATTACATTCCAGAATTATTTCCGGCTTTATCCGAAGCTCGCCGGTATGACCGGCACCGCGATCACCGAGGCCGGCGAGTTCGGCGAAATCTACGGACTCGAGGTAATCGAAGTGCCAACCAATCGCGATATGATTCGCGACGACATGGACGACGAGGTCTATCGCACCACGCAAGAAAAATATAACGCAATCCTGGATCAGATTAAGGAATGCCTCGAACGTAAACAGCCTGTTCTCGTAGGCACAGTCAGCATCGAGAAATCCGAGGAACTTTCCGGTTTCCTCAAGAAAAATAAGATCAAACACAATGTGCTGAATGCCCGCCATCATGAGCAGGAGGCCTACATCATCGCCGAAGCGGGTACGCCCGGTACGGTGACCATCGCCACCAACATGGCGGGCAGAGGCACCGATATTCAACTCGGTGGAAATTTCGAAATGCGGGTCGCCAAGGAACTGGGCAGCATGGTCCTCGAGGATGCGGATCCGAAAAAACTTGAGGCGATCACAAGCGACATCGAAACCAAGCGCCAAGTCGTGCTCGACGGTGGCGGTCTTTTCGTACTCGGCACGGAAAGGCATGAGTCCCGCCGTATCGACAACCAGCTGCGCGGTCGGTCCGGCCGACAGGGCGATCCCGGCGCCTCGAAATTTTTCGTCAGCCTGGAAGACGATTTGATGCGCATTTTCGGTTCCGAGCGAATGGATAAGATGCTGCAAAAACTCGGCCTGGAAGAAGGCGAAGCGATCATCCATCCGTGGATAAACAAGGCACTCGCGAAAGCGCAGGAAAAAGTTGAAGAACGCAATTTCGAAATCCGAAAACAGTTACTGCGCTTCGACGATGTGATGAATGACCAACGCAAGGTCATTTATGAACAGCGTAAAGAATTGATGCGCACAGACGATGTCAGCGGCACGATCCTTGAGATGCGCCATGATCTGATTGAAGACCTGGTCAACCGTCATATTCCCGAAGCCGCGATGCCCGAACAGTGGACAATGGACGAGCTACATGATGACTGCGACCGCCTGTTCAATATGGACTTGCCGGTCGCCGACTGGGCCTCAGAGGAAGGCATCGCCGAACAGGAAATTTGCGAACGAATTCGCGACGCGCTGGACACCAAGATGGCCGAGAAATCGGCAAATTACGGTCCCGATATGATGCGGCTTGCGGAAAAGAGCCTGCTACTCCAACTGCTCGATCAGAATTGGAAGGATCACTTGCTGCAGCTCGATCATCTGCGCCAAGGCATCGGACTTCGCGCCTATGGGCAGCGCGACCCGCTCAACGAATATAAAAAGGAATCCTTCGAGCTATTCGAAGAACTTCTCGCCAGAATCCGGGAATCGGTGACGTCGGTGCTCGCACATCTCGAAATGGAAGCACAAATGCCCACCGTCGAACTCCAACAGAATGCTGTGCCTGAAATGCAGGAGGGTCGCGAAGATCCTTATCTCGCAACGGGCACCGATGGTGTCCCGGTCGAAGCAACAACAACGGCAACTACCGTCCGCAGCCGCCAGGCGGCAGAAATGATCGATCCCAACGACCCCGAGACGTGGGGGAAGGTGCCGCGCAATGCGCCGTGCCCCTGTGGGTCTGGCAAGAAATACAAACAGTGCTGCGGTAAAATTTAACCGCGCATCAAAAAAGATCCGTAGATCGAATTAGAATTCCACTTTTGGTGCAGGGCCGGACGCGGTTACGCCATCCGGTTTTCCGACGACGACGACAGTCAGTGCCGATTGATCGAGCAGCTTTTTCGCCAGCTTCTTGATCTTCGCCCGACTCACGGCATTGATGAACTTCTTCCGGTCTTTGAGATAGCTTCGCCCAAGCCGGTAATACTGAAGCGTTGCCAGCAAGTTGGCGATTTTATCCGAACTTGAAAAGCGAAGCGCGAAGGAACCGTTGATGAAACTCTTGGCATTTTTCAGCGCCAATGCATCGACTCCGTGTTCGGCCAAGCGTTGCCATTCCGCCCGCAATACCTTCAACGATTGCGCCACCCTCGCATTAGCTGTCGAAAGCCGGCCTGCCAGTAGCGGTGCCTTCTTGCGCGGGCTCAAATAGGTAAATACCGAATAGGCGAGCCCACGTTTTTCACGCACCTCATTATAGAGGCGTGAGGTAAAGCTCCCACCGCCCAAAATATGGTTGAGAACGTAGGCGGTGTAGAACTCCGGATCTTCGCGAGCAATGCCTCTCTGACCAAAAAGAACGACACTTTGCGGCACCGCCTTCTCGATCACGTATACCGCGCCCTTACGGGGAATTGGTGCCTTCTTAAGCGTTGACCGCTTGCCTTTGGCAGGCAACGCCCCAAACATTTCATCCAAAATCGGCTTCAAATCCTCCGGCGAAATATCTCCGACAACACTGACGATCAACCGATCGCGGGTCAGCCGATTGGACACATACTCGCGCAAGTCCTCGTTCTTCAGGGCAACGACGGACTTTTGAGTCCCGGTTGCGGGGCGGGAATAGACATGATCCCCATATATCGCCCGCGACCAAACCCGACCCGCAACATAGCCCGGACGGGACGAGCGGGCTTTCAAGCCGGTCAAAAGTTGCGCCCGAATACGCGCTACCGCTTGCGCATCGAACCTTGGCTTCGCGAGCGCCAAGGCGGCGAGTTTCACAGCACTCTTCCGATATTTGTTGAGCGTCTTCAGACTGCCACCGAAACTGTCTTTACCTACGCTGAAATTAAGCTGGATCGACTGATTCTCGAGCTGGCGTTGGAAGGCCTGGCTGTCGAATTTGCCCGCGCCTTCATCGAGCAGAGCGGACACCATATTGGCGCGACCCTCTTTGCCGCTAGGATCCGTGGCAGCGCCGGCATCGCGAAAAATGAAATGCATGGATATCAAGGGGATCGAGCGGTCTTGAACCAACCACGCTTTGATCCCGCTTGGGCTGGTTACGGTTTTTATCTCAACAGCCTGTGTCGGACCCGAGACACCCAGCAGGCTGATAATTGTCAGTCCCAAAAATAGCGTCCGCGGACTCATTTCTTGGCCTCCGGCGGTGCCGGCAACAATAACGCAGTTACGGACCCCTTGCGGCCAAGCACCTGCTTAATCGCCTTGTTCACATCCGCAACGGTAACCTGAGCGATACGGGCAGGCCATTGCTCCACATCGTCAATGCTGAGACCGATAGCTAGCGCCTCACCGACGATCGTCGCCGGTACGTGCAAACCGTCGCGGACAAATATGGCCGCATTCTGCAAGCGCGTTGCAGCCTCCGAGACTTCAACTTTCGTGACCCCGTCTTTCAGTAAGCGGGAAATTTCCCGTTCCATCGCAGCTTCCACATCGGCCACCGACTTCCCGGGCAATGGGGTGCCGTAAAACCCGAATGCGCCAGGACCTCTATTCTCGCCGTCGTACCAAGCACCCGCATTTGCCGCAATTTTTTGCTCGACGACCAGAGACCGATAGAGGCGGCTCGTCGTGCCGCCGCCGATAATTTCCGCGAGCACATCGAGAGCATATGTTTCGGCGAGCTGACCGGTATTAACGCTCGGCGCCATGAATCTGCGCGACCAGCTTGGCTGGCGCACCTGATGATGCTTGAGAGTAATGCGCCTGTCGCTTTGTTGCGGCGGTTCGGCCCAACGGACGCGCGATGGCAGTTTTGCCGCCGGAATTTTTCCGTAGAATTTCTCCACCAACGGCCGCACCTTTTCGACCGTGACGTCGCCAGCAAAGACCAAGATCGCGTTATTTGGCGCATACCATTGGCGATAAAATGCAATCAAATCATCCCGGGTCAAATTTTTAATTTCGTGGGTCCAGCCAATTACCGGAACACGGTAAGGATGATTGAGATAAAAAGCGGCGTTTACTTCCTCGCCAAGCAGCGCGCCAGGATTGTTCTCGACCCTGCTATTGCGCTCCTCGAGAACCACTTTCCGTTCGGGCTCGACGTCATCGGGCGTCAAAACCAAATTTCGCATCCGGTCGGCTTCGATCCGCATCATGATTTCGAGACGATCGGCGGCGAAGGATTGGTGATAGCCGGTGATGTCTTGGCTGGTGAAGGCATTTTCCTGACCGCCGTTGCGCGCAACTATGGCGGAAAACTCACCGGGCTTGAGTGTCTTCGTGCCTTTGAACATGAGATGCTCGAAAAAATGGGCGATACCCGATTTGCCAGGGGGTTCATCCATCGCACCAACTTTGTAGATGATGAGCTGAGTCACCACCGGCGCGCGATGGTTCGAGATCACCACGACCTGCAGACCGTTTTCGAGGGTAAAGCTTTTCGGGCTGAAGACCTTCGCTTCGACGGCGATGGCGCCAAACACCCAAAGAGCAAAAAACCAAACCGATATAAACCGCACGAAACTACTCAGTCGCATCGATCCATGCCGCGAATTGCTGTCTCAGACGACGTCAATTTTTCTTGGTAATGGTCGAGCCGTCAGTCGGGTCCTTGCCCAACGCTTCATTCCGGCGGAGCCGTTCCGCTTCATTGGACGGGTCTACGACCGCGTCTTTCTTTTGGTCCGATTTCCAGAACAACAGAGAATCTACGAAACCTGAGTCCTCACGCACGATCCCACTTTCGCGGGCTACCGCATCGCGGATCGTGGGATCCACATCGAGCGCATCGGCCTTATGGAGCAATGCCCGCTCACCGTCGGACCGATTGTCGTTGGGATCGCGTTCGGGAACCGCGCCGCGCGTGCGTGTAGTGCGACCGAATAGGCGCCGGCGTGCCTGTTCGCGCGTTTCAACCTCGTTTGGACGCTTCGCGCCGGCGCGTGGCGGACGCAGCGAAAAGTCGGGTGGCTGTGCCAACGGCGCACGGCTCACAACGCCGAATTCATCGGGCCCTGTATCGCGAGTACCGTCGAATAAAACGCAACCGGAAACGAGAAGTCCTGCCAAAGCAGCGGATAATCCAACCGAGAAGGCCGTGCGCATCGTCTCAATCACTCCGTTTTCGCTATATTCACGGTTACCCATAGAGTCTAAATGGGTTTTTCCCGACGTTCAAACAAGCTTTCCAAAATAATTATCACGACGCCGACAGTGATCGCAGAGTCGGCGACATTGAAAGCGGGCCAATGATAACCGAAAGCATGGAAATCGAGAAAATCGACCACCGCCCCATGGATGATACGATCGACCAAATTCCCAAGTGCGCCCCCCATAACCAATCCGATCGAAATTGCCGTAAGCCGGGTTTCGGCGTTTTTAAGCCAGAAAAACAAAAATACGATGATCCCGACGGTAAGTGCACCCAACAGAATCGGCCCCCAGATCGAGTCGCTCTGGAAAAACCCAAAACTGACACCGCTATTCCAAACCAAAACCAGGTTGAAAAAACCCGTAACCTCGAGCCGTGCGGGCGGCTGCATGACCCAAAGAAGAATTATCCACTTGCTCAACTGATCGAGTACGGCAATGGCCGCCGCAATCGTGAGGCCTCGACGCAGCATCAAGCGGCTGCTTCCGGGTGCCGGTCGACAGCATCGGCGCAGCGATCACACAATTCCGCCGTACGAGCCCCCACATCCGGCAACACCTTCCAGCACCGAGCGCATTTTTCACCCTCGGCTGTTTTTGGCACCACCGCGATATCGGCAATATCGGGTAATGAGAACGCGCCTTCCGGAGCCGCACCTTCGTGAAGCTCGACTTCGGATACGATCGCGAGGTCGGCAACCTCGAGCCCTTCGAGCGCGGTCAGATAGTCCGCGGACAGATATACCGCCGGCGCCGCCTGGAGACTGGAGCCGATGCGCTTCTCGGCCCGTTCGATTTCGAGCGCTCCCAACACAACACGTCGGACCGCCCAAACTTTTTGCCACTTCGCCGCCAGTGCATCGTCTTGCCAATCCTCGGGTATAGTTGGGAATTGGCGCAGATGCACGCTCGCTTCCGCGCTGTCGCCATGACGGCAAAGCCAAGCCTCCTCGGAGGTGAAACAAAGGATCGGTGCGAGCCATGCGGTCAGGCACGAAAACAGGTCGTCTAGCACCGTGCGTGCCGACCGTCGGGCCAGACTGTCCGCAGGGTCGCAATAGAGGCAATCCTTGCGGATATCGAAATAAAAGGCCGAGAGATCGTTCGCACAGAAGTCGTGCAGTGTCCGAAACAGACCGTGGAAATCATAGGCGCCGTAACCCGAACGCACTTCGCGGTCCAGTTCCCAAAGCCGGTGCAGCACCCAGCGTTCGAGTTCGGGCATATCGGCGAGATCGACGCGCTCGGTCGCCTCGAAGCCAGCGAGATTACCCAATAGGTATCGGAGCGTGTTTCGGAGGCGGCGATATGAATCGGTTAGCTGTTTGATAATCTCGGCCCCGATGCGCAGATCATCGGAATAATCCGAAGCGGCGACCCAGAGCCTCAGCGTCTCCGCACCGTTTTGCTCGATGACCTTTTGCGGTGCGACCACGTTGCCGAGGGATTTCGACATTTTCCGGCCGTCCTCGGCCAGTACAAATCCGTGGGTCAACACTGCCTTATACGGCGCTTGGCCCCGCGTACCGCACGCCTCGAGCAGCGATGAGTGGAACCAGCCACGATGCTGGTCCGAGCCTTCGAGATAGAGAGCGGCAGGCCATTCCAGTTCCGGCCGATCCTCGAGCACAAAACTATGGGTAGAGCCGGAATCGAACCAGACATCGACTACGTCCAGAACTTGCTCATAGTCGTCCGGATTGTATTCGTTGCCGAGAAATCGCGAGGGATCGCTTGCATACCAAGCGTCAGCACCGTCTTCTTCGAAGGCGGCGACAATGCGATCGACCACTGCCTGATCCCGGAGGGGCTCTCCACTAGCCTTGTCGACGAAAACGGGGATCGGTACACCCCACGCCCGCTGGCGGGAAATTACCCAATCGGGCCGGCCTTCGATCATGCCGCCAATGCGGTTCTCGCCCTGTGCCGGGTACCATGCGGTCTTTGCAATTTGGTCCATGGCCCGCTTGCGGAGGGTATCACCTTCTTCGCCAGGCGCCCGATCCATCGAGATGAACCATTGCGGTGTATTGCGGAAAATAACCGGCTTCTTCGAGCGCCAGGAATGAGGATATTGATGTTTAAGGCGCGCCCGTGCCGCCAGCGCACCGGCCTCACGAAGGGCAGCGATCACAGCCTCATTGGCATCGCCCTTTTTACCCTTGTCGGTCAGGACACGTTTGCCATCGAAGCCGGGCGCCTGATCGGTGAAAAATCCGTCGCCATCGACCGTATAAGGTATTGCCGTTTCGATACCTCGCGCATCCAGGCCCGCTTTATTTGCCATCCAAACTTCGAAGTCGTCGGTACCGTGGCCGGGCGCCGTATGAACAAAACCCGTTCCGGTTTCCTCGGTGACATGCTCGCCGGCCAGCAGCGGGACAACGAAATCATATCCCAGCGCATTCAGCGGATGGGCACAGACAATGTCGTTAAGAGCATCACCCGCGACATCGGCGATCCGTTCATAATTTTCGACCCGGGATTGCTCGAAGAAACTCGACGCAAGAGCATCTGCCAGCACCAGCTTTTCGCCGGTTTGGACCCAATTGTCCTCAGCCACTTGGCCGACCTCGTAAAGGCCGTAGGCGATTCGATCCGAATAACAAATCGCCCGGTTACCCGGGATGGTCCAGGGGGTCGTCGTCCAGATAACGATCTGCGCATCTTCGAGAGCACCGTCAGCTTTCTCGGCCAGCGGGAACTTCACCCAAATTTGGTCGCTTTCGTAATCTTCGTATTCGACCTCCGCTTCGGCGAGCGCCGTCTTCTCGACCACCGACCACATAACCGGCTTCGATCCGCGGTAAAGCAGCCCGTTCATCAGGAACTTGCCGATTTCGCCGGCGATGCGCGCCTGCGCCTTGTAATCCATGGTCAGATAGGGGCGTTCCCAATCGCCAAGTACGCCGAGACGCTTGAATTCATCGCGCTGGATGTCGATCCATTTTCCCGCGAATTCACGGCATTCGGTGCGGAATTCGACCACCGGCACCGCATCCTTATCTTTTCCTTTGGCGCGGTATTCCTCCTCGATCTTCCATTCGATAGGCAAGCCGTGGCAGTCCCACCCCGGCACATAGTAGGAATCCTTACCCAGCATTTGCTGCGAGCGGTTAATTACGTCCTTCAGAATTTTGTTCAACGCATGGCCGATATGGAGGTTGCCATTGGCGTAAGGAGGGCCGTCATGGAGAATGAACTTTTCACGACCCTCGCCATCCGAGCGCAACTGACCCCACAGATCGATCTCCTGCCAGCGGTTCAATAATTCCGGCTCGCGCTTCGGCAGACCGGCTTTCATGGGAAAGTCGGTTTTTGGCAGGAACAATGTGTCTTTGAAATTCGTCGTCATTTGATTAGGCCGTCTCGCGTTGGCTCGCCACCGGACCAAGAATGAGGGCGCATCCTATAGGCCGCGCGCTTAAGGTCAAGGCGCGCCAGCGGAACGAATTTTCAATGTCCGCCTGGCTATGCCACTGTCGATTTCGATCCGTTCTTTGAGTGCCTCGATACCGTCAAACTTTTGTTCCGGGCGCAGGAACTCGATCAGGGCGATACGCAGATATTGTCCGTAGATATCTTCATCAAAATCGAAGATGTGGGTTTCCAGCAGCAACCGTGTCCCGTCCAGGGTCGGCCGGTTGCCGATATTCGCGACCCCGTCGAGCCAACGCGTCCCGCCGTCTGCTTCAAGGCCTGCGCGGACCACATATCCCCCAAACGCCGGTTGGAGGTAACTCCCCAGTTTCAGGTTAGCGGTCGGGAAGCCAAGCTCACGGCCCCGTTGATCGCCTTTAACAACCGGACCCGCGATTTCAAAGGGCCGGCCCAAGAGCACCGCAGCCTGTGCAGGTTTACCGGCGGCCAGGTGCTCGCGAATATGTGTCGATGAATATATGCCCCCGCCTGACGATACCACCGCATCGACGAGCGACACCTCGAAGCCCAGTTCCGCACCCAAATCCGTCAGCAGCGCTCCATCGCCGCTCCTGCGGTGACCGAACCGGAAATTAAATCCGACCGCGACGCTTTTGGCCCCAACGCCATCGACAATGACTTGCTTAACGAATTCCTCGGGCGCTTGATTCGAGAGCGTCTTGTCAAACGGCAGAACCAGCAAGAAATCAACCCCGAGTGCTTCCATCAGGCGCGCTTTCTCCTCGATGCTGGTCAGATAGAACGGCGCATCATGTGGACGAAAGAAAGCCCTTGGATGTGGATCGAAGGTTACGACACCGAGCGGCTGGCCCTCGGTCTTAGCTGCGGTTGCCGCCTTGCCGATCACAGCCTGATGACCCCGATGGACACCATCGAAATTGCCAAGCACCACTGCGCCGCCTCGAAAGCGGTCAGGCACCTCACTCAAATTTCGATAAACCTCCATGGATTTCCTTTCCTGCACGCCAAATATTCTCTGGCGGACCGGCCAAAACCTTTAAAGGGGCGTTTTATAGTGGCTTGCGGCCTTGCTTGCTAGGCGTCTTCGCGAGACGGCACCAACAGCATCGAATTGCCCTCGACCACGACCTTATCGCCAACTTTACAAACCGATTGGGCGATGACACGCTTTTTATCACGTATGACATCGGTGATCGTGACTGTGGTATTGACCGTATCGCCGGGCCGAACCGGCGCTTTGAACTTCACGTCCTGAGTTAGATAGACGCAACCGGGGCCCGGCAGTTTGGTGCCGAGCACGGTCGAGATAAAGACCGCGGTCAGCATGCCATGGGCAATGCGGCCTTTGAAAATCGACTCGCTTGCAAACTCTTCGTTTAAATGCAGTGGGTTATTGTCACCGGAGATGCCCGCAAAAATGACGATATCGGCTTCGGTGATCGTTTTCGCATAAGAGGCGGACATGCCGACCGTGAGGTCTTCGATGAAGTAGCCGTGCAAGTCCGAATGCGATCGCGCTGCATCCATTTATATTTCTCCAATAACATATTGTTTTACTATTTGCGGCACATTGGAAGTTATTGCAGCGCAAAAGATCATTCTGCGGCGCAATATAACTTTAAAATATTTTGATAACAACTGGATTGATCAGCCAGATGGTTGATTTTCCTCAGCTTCCTCTGCGAGTTCCTCGCGCTCTTCGGCCTCGTCGATAATGGCCCAGCGTTCGTCATCGGATTTTTTGTGCCACTGCGCAATCTCGGGCAGAGTGCGGAAACAGCCGAGACAAAACCCGCTGCTCCCATCGATATGACATACCCCGATACATGGCGACGGCGCGGGGCCACGTGCCGATACCGCGTATTTTGGACCGCCGGAAGAGTCAGATTTCGGCACGGGAACTCCTTGCGTCGTCGAAATAGCGGGTCGGCGGTACTCCAAAAGCCCGTCGAAACATGGCGGTAAAAGCGCTGAGGCTTTCATAGCCCAAATCCAACGCCACTGTCGTAACCTGCACGTCCGCTGCCAACATTTCAAGCGCCCGCATTAGCCGCAATTGCTGCCGCCAGGCGCGAAAGGACATTTTGGTCTCCGCGAGAAAAAGCCGCGCCAATGTGCGCTCGCTTGCACCGGCTTCACTCGCCCAATCGGCCAAATTCCGCCGGTCTGCGGGATCGAGCATTAAGCCTTCGGTGATCTTACGCAAACGCCGATCGCTCGGAATCGGCAGATTGAGCGGCGCGGTCGGCAACGCCACGATTTTATCTAAGATCACGCGCATCAGCCGTTCCTCGGGCCCATCGACGGCGTACACCTGTGGCGCCTCCACCGCCTCCAGGATCAACTGGCGCATCAACGGAGACATCTGCAAAACACACACTTCCTGCGGGAGACCGCGTACAGCGTCGGGTTCTATATACAGAGTGCGCATGGAGAGATCGCCCTTCGCTTCGATCCGATGCTCGGTGCCGCCGGGCATCCAGACAGCGCGCTCCGGCGGTACAATAAAAGCACCACTTTGGGTAACCACAGTCATTACCCCTTCGCTGGCATAGACCAGCTGGTCGCGACGATGGCGATGCGGCAGGATCGTATCGCCCTTGGCCATGTCGCGGCGATGCGCTACCACTGCCTGCGGCAAAGACTCCAAATCCGTAGTCGCGTTCTGCAAATCCATGGTTTGTCCGATTCGCGATATTAGATGACGGATTATCGCAAGACCGCCGCCAAAACAAAAGGCAGTATAGGTGTGATCCAATATCCAAGAATTTTACATCCGGGGATGTCACGCTATGAACCGCGACAAAACCAATTTTTTCTTTTTGAATTTAGGTCATTTTTTCGATCATTTTTTGATCCTTATCTTTGCGACCGTTGCGGTAGCATTGGCCGTTGATCGGCAAATGGACATTCCCGGCGTCACGACCGAATGGGGCCTGACATATTCCGAATTCATCCCCTTCGCGACAGCGGGCTTTGTCGCTTTCGGCGTATTTTCCATCCCGGCTGCCTGGATTGCGGATAAATGGAGCCGGCCCGGCATGATCGCCGTGTTCTTCCTCGGCATGGGCGCCGCAACCATGCTCGCCGCCCTGTCGCAAACACCCTGGCACCTAGCTGCTGCGGTATTTCTGATCGGTATGATGGGCGCGATTTATCACCCGGTGGGGTTGGCGCTGGTGGTTCAAGGCAAAGTAAACACGGGCGTACCGCTTGCTATCAACGGCGTGTTCGGCAATATCGGCGTCGCCGCTGCGCCTTTGGTAACTCTAATCCTGATCGAGTATTACGGCTGGCGTACGGCGTTTTTCATCCCAGGCGCGATCTGCTTCGTGGTCGGCATCGCCTATACGCTGTTCCTGCGGGCGGGCGCCGACCCTGAGGCATTGTCGGCGGAACAGAAAGCCGCTCTCAATGCGGCAGTTCTGACGCTCGACCGCAAAACCCTGATCCGGGTTTTCGCCATCATCTTCTTTACCGCCGCCATCGGCAGTTTCATCTTCCAAAGCACCACCTTCGCGCTGCCGAAAATTTTCGACGAACGGCTCGCCGGTTTCGCCGGCAGCGGCAAAGAAGTCGGCTGGTGGGCCTTCGCGGTCTTCACCATCGCATCGATCGCACAATTGGTGGTCGGATATGCGGTCGACCGCTATTCGGTCCGTATTGTCTTCGCGATAATCGCCGCAGCACAGGCAGGATTTTTCGCACTGATGCTAAATCTCCAGGGCGTCGAAGCGTTGATCGTCGCTGTCTGCTTTATGCTGGTGGTATTCGGCCAAATCCCGATCAATGACGTGCTGGTCGGGCGCGTCGCCAAAAGCGAATGGCGGGCGCGGGCCTATTCCGCGCGCTACATCATAACCTTCGCGGTAATGGCAACGACGATTCCGGCTCTGTCTTACATCCACGGAAACTGGGGCTTCACCAGACTGTTTTTGCTGATGGCTATCGGGGCATCGATTATTTTCGCCGCGGTACTTTTTCTGCCCAACACGCGAGCCGCGATGCAGACCGAACCGCCGGCAGATAAAAGTCCAGCAGCGGCCGAATAGGCGAAGCCGCCTAATCCTGTTCGTACACTCGCAAACGGTCGAGCCGAAGGCGATGGCGCGCATCGCTGAGGCGCCGTGCGCCTGTCATCACCGCACCAAACGCACCGAATGCGGTCCCGCCGCCAATCATGAACATAATCAGGAGCTGGTACTTGACCGCCTCTTCGGGATCAACGCCGGCAAGAATTTGGCCGGTCATCATGCCCGGTAGAAATACGATTCCCGAGGCTGCCATAGAGTTAATGATCGGCAGCATCGCCGTGCGCAGCGCCTCGCGCACGACCGGCCGGAAAGCTTCATCGCGCGGCTGGCCAAGGGCGAGCCTGGTTTCGATGGTCACCCGCTCTCGCGCGGCGCCGTTTGTGAGGTTGTTGAGGCCGAGGCTGATGCCGTTCATCGCATTGCCGAGGATCATGCCCAGCAGCGGGATGGCATATTGGGGATGATACCAGGGGTCCGGTTGTATTTGGACGAGCGCAAATACGGTCACCATTATTCCCGCTAACGCCATGGCGCTGGTGCCAATTCCGTAGCCCCACCATCCCGTAAACCGGCGATCCTGCCGGGCAATCGCCTCACGTCCCGCAAACAACACCATCACAAGCGCGGCCAATCCGGTGAACCAGATCGAGACATGGGTGAACAGCCAAATCAACACCAGCCCGATTAGGGCGAACTGGCCAATCATACGGACGGTCGCGACGAGCAGGCGCTTTTCCAAGCCAAGCCGAAAATGCAGCGACAACACCGCGTTGGCGAGCAACAGCATGGCTGCAATCGCCAAATCACCGTAGCTCAGCAATATGGTCTGTGTACTCACGGGGTTGCCTCGGTGGCGACCCCGTTATCGAACGTTAAGATTCGCGCGCCAAGCCGTTTGGCCTGCGCTGCATCGTGGGTGGCGATCAAAAGTATCGCACCGTCCCCAAGCCGGCGAAGGAGTTCACCTTCGACGGCTGAAACTGATTTGTCGTCAAGCGCCGAAGTCGGTTCATCAAGCAGCAGCAGTCGAGGACCGGACGCCAATAGGCGCGCCAGGGCCAGGCGCTGCTTTTCGCCGCTCGACAGCCGTGCGATTTGCCATTCCGCTACTTCCGCCGACAAACCGAATGCGTCGATCAAAGGAGACGCAGCGGCCCAATCGGCAAAATGCGGCCGGACCCGGTCGGCCCACCAGCCTGTATCGGGATGGAGATACGCCGCCTTGTTACGCCAAGCCGGCGCCGGCATTGCCGAACGTTCCGAATCGCCGAACCGCACCTCGCCATCATTAGGGTCCAGATCGGCGACGGCGCGCAAAAAAAGGCTTTTGCCCGCGCCCGAGGGGCCGCGTAACGCAACGCAGGTTCCTGGGTCAGCCGATAGGCATACCGGCTCTAGGCCAGGCCGTGCCAAATTGCGGATTTCTAGCCCCTTCCCCATCGCACGACTCTTACGGGACGCCGGAGAAAAGTCACGCTATATATTGGAGATGCGCAAAATCGTTCTAATCATATCGGGCTTGTTGGTGGGCGCGCTCTTGTCGCAATTCCCCGAATTCTTCCAGCAATACACCCAACGGCTGGGGGGCCGGCTCGACGAGATCAATCTCCAGGTCAAGAATCTCGACCAGCGGGCCGCAGCCGCACGCCTGGACCGGTTTCAGTATATTCGCCGTTTTATGAACAACAGCGATAACGTTGTCCAAGGCGAGGGCGCGAGCCTCGCCCGTTTGCTTGGGCGCCAGGTTAAATACAAGCAGGCCTACGACGCGATGCAGACCTCGACCCCGCTATGGCGCGCGGCCCGGTTTGCGGAACATTTCGATCCGGACATCGCCATCCCCACTTTCGACGCCTACCGCCCGGCCGTTCCGCTCACCATCGAAGGCGGCGCTTACTCGGGCAGCGGGTTCTTCTTAGGCTGGCTACTCATGTGGCTGATCACCGGAGGCAAGCGCCAGCGTTTGAAGGACGAATATGGGGATGATCTGTACGCTTGAGATGGGCTGAGCTAGCGCCGTCCGCCCGCAGCGCGCTTGGGGCGATCCGCCATCGGGTCGCGGGCGTCTTCGTCGAACAAGTCCGCCAGCTGTTCCATCATCGTGCCGCCGAGTTGATCCACGTCGACGATCGTCACCGCCCGTTTGTAATAGCGAGTCACGTCGTGGCCGATACCAATGGCGACGATCTCGACCGGCGAGCGCTGCTCAATATATTCGATCACATCGCGCAAGTGCCGCTCCAGATAATTGCCGGGATTAACCGATAGCGTCGAATCATCGACCGGCGCGCCATCGGAAATCACCATCAGGATTCGCCGCTGCTCAGGCCGTCCCAGCAAACGTTCGTGTGCCCACATCAGGGCTTCGCCGTCGATATTCTCTTTGAGCAGGCCTTCCCGCAGCATCAGACCGAGATTCTTGCGTGCCCGGCGCCATGGCGCATCAGCGGCTTTGTAGACGATATGGCGAAGATCGTTGAGACGACCGGGGTTGGTGGACTTGCCTTCGTGGATCCATTTCTCTCGGCTCTGACCGCCCTTCCAGGCGCGCGTGGTAAAGCCGAGAATTTCGACCTTCACGCCACAGCGTTCCAACGTCCGGGCCAAGATATCTGCGCTCATCGCGGCAATCGTGATCGGCCGGCCCCGCATCGAGCCAGAATTATCGATCAGCAGCGTAACCACCGTATCGCGAAATTCCATATCGTGCTCGATCTTGAACGACAGCGGATAGAGCGGATTGGTCACGACCCGGTCGAGCCGGGCGGTATCGAGCAGACCTTCTTCCAGATCGAACTCCCATGACCGCATCTGCTTCGCCATTAGCCGGCGTTGCAGACGATTGGCGAGCTTGCCGATTACCCCCTGCAGATTGACCAACTGTTGATCGAGCATCTGACGCAGCCGGCCCAACTCATCGGCGTCGCAAAGCTCGTCGGCGGCGATAATCTCGTCATAGCCTTCGGTAAATGCCTTGTAGAAGGGTTCGCGCGGTACGTTGGACAAATCATGCTGCGGCCGCCACGGAGTACCGGGCTCGCCGTCTTCATCGCTGCCGTCCGCGGGTTGCATATCCTCTTCCGCGTCGTCGGGCATCATGTCGGAGAATTCTTCCTCGCCACCCGCCTGTTCCATCGCATCCGCCATGGCCTCGGCGTTCTCGTCCGATGCGCCATCGGAGTCCTGTTCGGAATCGGAATCGTTCTCGTTGTCTTGCTCGTCGTCGTCGCCGGATTCGGGGTCGCCGTCTTCGGGACTTTCGCTCGAAATCTCGATTTCCAAGTCCTGGATCAACTGCCGCACGGTCTCGCCGTAGCTGACCTGATCATCGATCCGTTCCTCGAGTTCTCCCATAATTTTGCCGATGCGCTCGCGAAGCCACGGCTCCCACATCTCGCAAACTTTTTGCGCAGCCGGCGGCGGCGGCGCACCGGTCAGATGCTGGCGCACCATCATGCGAACCGCATCGGGCATGGTCGCCTCGGTCCGATCGGTAATCCGATGAAGGCCAAGGCGGCGGTAGCGATCTTCGAGCATCGCCGAGAGATTTTCGCCGAGCCCTACCATTCTGCGTGCGCCGAGCGCCTCGCAACGGGCTTGTTCCAACGCTTCGTAGAGTACCGGCGCAACGTCACCACCCGGCATATTCTTGGTGTGGGCGGCTGCATCGTGATAACGGAGCTTGAGCGCAATCGAATCCGCTTCGCCGCGCACATGCGCGACCTCTTCGGCCGGCAAATCACGGCTCGGAAACGGTAACCGCGCCCGTTCGCCGGTCAAACCCGGCGGTTCGTTTGAGTAGACCACCTCAATTTCATCGCACTCGGCGACCGCGCGCAACGCGGCCCCGGTCGCATACTTGAACTGCTCGGCGGGAGATCCGTTGTCGGCCATCGCGAGCCCTGGTCCGGTTTAGGAAACCGTTGCCGAAACGGTGCTTTCCGGCAATTCGGTGCCGAAACAGCGTTGGTAGTATTCCGCTACGATCGGCCGTTCGGTTTCATCGCATTTATTAAGAAATGTCATCCGGAAACCGAGAGCGATATCGGAGAAGATTTCCGCGTTCTCGGCCCAAGTGATGACGGTGCGAGGCGACATTACAGTCGAGATATCGCCATTCATAAAGCCCGACCGCGTCAATTCGGCGCACGCCACCATCGCACCGATTTTTTCCTTACCTACCTTGTTGTTGTAGTTCGGAGCTTTAGCCAACACGATGTCGACTTCTTCCTCATGGGGCAGGTAATTGAGCGTAGTAACGATATTCCAACGGTCCATCTGGCCCTGGTTGATCTGCTGGGTGCCGTGATAGAGCCCGGTGGTATCGCCAAGGCCAACCGTATTGGCCGTCGAGAACAGGCGGAAGAACTTATGCGGCCTGACGACCTTGCTTTGGTCGAGCAGGGTTAATTTGCCGTCCACCTCGAGAACGCGCTGAATCACGAACATCACATCCGGTCGGCCGGCATCGTACTCGTCGAAGCAAATCGCACACGGATTTTGCAAACACCAAGGCAGGATACCTTCGCGGAATTCAGTGATCTGTTTGCCGTCCTTGACCACGATGGCATCTTTACCGATCAGGTCGATCCGGCTGATGTGACTATCGAGATTGACCCGCACACAGGGCCAGTTGAGCCGGGCGGCGACCTGCTCCACATGGGTCGATTTACCCGTTCCGTGATAACCCTGGATCATCACCCGACGGTTATGAGCAAAGCCGGCGAGGATCGCCATGGTGGTCTCGTAATCGAAGACATAAGCGTCGTCGATGTCAGGCACATATTCCGAGCCGGCCGAAAAAGCCGGCACCTTCATCTTGGTATCGAGTCCGAAGGTTTGCTTGACCGAGAGTTCGACGTCGGGCGCATCCAATTCATGCGCCGGCACGCGCTCTTCTACTGTTCCTTTAGCCATTGTGAGGTCTGCTTTCCGGTTCTGGTGCTGCCTGGGCCGCCTAGGTGCGTCTCGCTTAGGTAGGAACGACCTTTTTTAACGCGGCATAGGCTTGGTTTATTTCCTTCAGCCGATCCTCGGCAGCGGGGTCGCCGCCATTCACATCCGGATGCAGCTGCTTTACGAGTTCCTTATAGCGCGTTTTCAATTCGGTCAAGGTTATCGGCGGCTGGATTTCCATAATAATGAAGCTGCGACGAAGTTCCGCGTCATAAGAGGGCGGTTCGGGCTGCGCTTCGGCCTCGGGGCCGCGATCTTCAAACACGCCGAAAGCATCTTCAAAAATCGCATGCTCGAAGCGTGTGCGTGGATTTTTAACTTTGCCGCCCATGGGCCAGGTAGGGCGACGCCAAACCGTGTCGTTGCGAATTTCAGCTTCGATTTCTTGCTCTTGCATTCCCTGATAGTAGTTCCAGGCGCGGTTATAGGCGCGCACATGGTCCATGCAGAACCAATAAAACTCGTTCAGCCGGTCACGTCCCTTGGGCGCGCGGTGATCGCCCGCTTTATCACAAGCGGGATGGTCGCAAAGCCGAGACGGCGGTGTTTCCGGCTCAATATCCAGTATTTTATCTTTGCGTCTCATTCACTTACTATGGCGGCCTGAAACATGCCTGACAAGCAGCCTGTCGGCGATATTTGGACCAGCGGAGAGACGAAAACCCGATGAGAGTCGCACAAATAATCGAACAAAAATTGACGGCCGCTCTGGAGCCGGCCCAAATCGAAGTCATCGACGAATCTCACCTTCACGAAGGCCATGCGGGCGCACGTGAAGGCGGGGAAAGCCATTTTCGTGTCACTATCGTCGCTGACGCGTTTACAGATCTAAACCGCGTCGCTCGGCAACGAAAAGTCTATGAAGTACTCGCCGATGAACTCGCCGGCCCAATTCATGCCCTGGCACTCAGTACGATGACGCCCACTGAAGCGGACTCTCGAGCTTAAACATGTCCGGCGGATTTAAAAGCGCATTGGTGACGCGCAACATCCGGGTCAGCGGCCGACGCACTTCGATTCGCCTGGAACCTCCATTTTGGGACCTACTCGACGAAGTCTCCAAACGCGAAGGTCTCAGCACACATGACATATGCACGCGCATTGCCACCCGTGCCATCCATCACGGACTAACCGGGGCGATTAGAGTGTTTTTGCTGTGTTACGCCTGGGCCGGCACGGTCGAGGCAGCATTGGCGGTCGTCCCAGCGGGCCGACTACCCACAAAACCCGAAAACGACACCCAACAGCCTTAACATGAACCGCCGGTGTAAAACGCCGGATATTCCTTTTCCACCACTTCGCCATCATCGCGGAACGCGTAGCAGGTATTGAGCTGACGCGGCGGCCTGTCGGTGCTCGCGTCGGGCCTCGGCTTACCAGAAACCCGTGCTTCCCGTAGGCGAGCGCCGAAAATGGTTTGATATGCGGTCGTGGCCAGCGGTTTCAGCAACTCACGAAGATGCGTGCATCCGTGCACGCCGCCAATCCGCTTATTGACCTCGCGGGTCCAGCCGGGCCCGATTCTGATGCCTTCGAGCTTTTTGTAGTTGGGTGTGATTTCGTTGCAAATCGAGAAAGGGCCCGCTTCGGTTACCGCTTCGACTTCGCGAATTTCCAACCTGTCGGTCATGGTCAACCGCAGCCACATGTGATGCACCGGTTCACCGGCATGGATTTCGCCACGATAATCGTTCGGAAAGCTGTAGGGTTTGGTATCGGTGAGATGACCTTCGATATCCCACAATCCATCCTCGCGCCGATATCCGACACATTCGATCCTGCGCGTATGCATTAATTCACGCGGCCTCGGGGGCGATAAGGGCATCGGAATCTCCGTTTAGCGAGATGACAGTGAATTTACGGCAGGGTGCACTATGCGAGTGGCGTTCAGACGAGGTCAAGCATCCGAATTGGATTCGCTCTCTGATTTCGGTGGGGTAACCCGAACCAAGGTAATTTGGTGACGTTGACGCCTGAGAACTTCGAACCGGAAGCCGTGAAATTGAAAAACCTGGCCCGGCTTTGGGATCGTCCGTGCTTCATAGAGCACGAGCCCAGCAATGGTTGCCGCCTGCTCGTCAGGCAACCGCCACTCGAAGTCACGCGCCAGGTCACGGATCGTGACCGACCCGCTGACGATATAGCTGCCGTCCGACTGCGGCCGCACGCCATGAAACGCTCGATCATGCTCGTCTTCGATTTCCCCGACGATTTCCTCGAGAATGTCCTCCAAGGTCACGATACCGAGAAATGCGCCATATTCGTCGACCACAAGCGCGAAATGTTCGCGCCGCTCCCGAAATGCCTGAAGCTGCTCAAGCAGGGTTGTGGTGTTGGGAATAAACCAAGGGTCGCCGGCGAATTCTGCGATTTCGAGGTCTTCCAGTTTCACTTCTCCGTCGCGCTCCGAACGCACCGCGCGCAACAGAGCTTTCTCGTGGACTACGCCCACGATGTTATCGGGCTCACCCTGGAATAACGGCAGGCGCGTGAACCTGCTCTCCAACACCGCTTCCACAAGGCTCTCGACCGGCGTTTCCGCATCGAGCATTTCCACATTGCGCCGATGGGTCATCACTTCGTCCACCTCCACCTCGTCGAGATCGAGGATACCCCGCAGCATTTGCTGCTCTTGGCGCAATTCCGGTTCGGGACCCGTATGGAGCGCGATCGCACCCCGCAACTCTTCCTCACGTTCCTTATCCGGTTGCTCGGTGAGCAGTTGAACGCCGAACATCTTGAGTGCGAAGCCAACGAGACCGTTAATACTCGCGGTAATAGGCATGGACATGCTGACAAGCACCCGCATTATCGGCGCCACCTCCAATGCCATGCGATCCGCGTGGCTTAGCGCATAACTTTTCGGTAACACCTCGGCGAAAATCACCACCAATAGGGTCATCGCTACGGTCGCATAGAGAATGCCTGCCTCACCGAACAGGTCGAGAAAGACGCTCGTTGCCAGGACCGATGCGAAGATATTGACCAAATTATTGCCGAGCAAAATCGAGCCGATCAGACGATCCTTGCGTTGATGCAAGGCCAGCACAATTTCCGCCCGTCTGCTCTCATTGCGTACCAATTCGTGCATCCGAGGATTCGACGCGGCGGTCAACGCGGTTTCGGAACCGGAGAAAAACGCCGATACCACCAGCAATAACCCAACGACGCCCATAATTAAAAAATGTTCGGCGATCATAATGCGCCTCCGTTCTCCAAAATCTCCATCAACGGTGTCCTATCCACCTCGCGGCTTAGGAATGCTTCTCCGATCCGCCGCGCCAATACGAATGTAAGCTCACCGTCCGTTACCTTCTTGTCTTTTGCCATGTGCCCCAAAAGCGTATTGGGATCCCAATTGATGTTGGGCCGATCGGCGGTCGAGACCGGTAAGCCCACGCTTCGCAAATGATCGCGCACGGTAACCGCCGCAGCCGGATCGCAATGGCCGAGCCGGGCCGAAAGCGCAAACGCCATGACCATACCGATCGATATGGCTTCTCCATGGAGAAGAATGTCTCCGAATCCGGATTCCGCCTCTAACGCATGGCCAAACGTATGACCGAAATTCAACAACGCCCTGCGGCCCGATTCCTGCTCGTCCTCGGCGACAATGTCCGCTTTGGCTTTGCAGCTCGTGACGACAGCATGTTGGCGAGCCGATTTGTCTCCAGCACAAAGCGCCTGACCGTTTTGATCGAGCCAGTCGAAAAATGGCGCGTCACCGATCAAGCCGTATTTCACGATCTCCGCATAGCCTGCCTGCAGCTCGCGCTCAGGCAGTCCATCCAGCACATCGACATCGCAGAGCACCAGCCGCGGCTGGTGAAATGCGCCAACCAGGTTCTTGCCCTGCGCCGTGTTGATACCGGTTTTACCGCCGACCGAACTATCGACCTGCGCCAGCAAACTGGTGGGAATCTGGATGAAATCGAGACCACGCAGCAAGGCTGCCGCGGCAAAGCCGGTTATATCGCCGATTACGCCACCGCCGAGTGCAATCAAACTCGTGCCGCGCTCGATACCGAAAGACAAAATAGTTTCGGCAAGCTTGGCGAAATTCGCGAAATCCTTAGTGCCCTCTCCCGCCGGCAACACCACCGACTGATGCGTAATTCCTGCAGCATCCAGCGATGCCTCAAGCGCCGCACCAAAACGGGGAGCCACATTCTCGTCGCTTACCACAATAACCCGAGGCTGGCGCAACAAAGGCACGGCAAGCGCGCCAGCGCGGGCCAAAAGCCCTTCGCCAACGATAATTTCGTAACTGCGCGCGCCGAGATCGACCGAAACCGTCACATCATCCATGTTCCGTATTCTCTTCCGTCAAAAATGTTTCCACCGCCTCGACGACCTTACTCACCATCGCCTCCGGCGGTCCGTCGGTACTGACCACGGTTATATCCGCATCCGCATAGACCGGATATCGTGCGTCGAGCAGGTCAGACAAGGTTTGTCTCGGATTGGACGTTTTCAACAAAGGCCGAGTGTCGCGGCGATTTACTCTCTGCCATAAGGTTTCGAGATCCGCTTTAAGCCAAATCGAGATTCCCTGACGAGCAATTTCGTCACGTGTTCCCGGGTCCATGAACGCGCCACCGCCAGTCGCCAACACGCCGACACCGTCCCCCAACAACCGTTTGATGACCCGACGTTCGCCGTCACGAAACTCCTCTTCGCCATAGTCCTCGAAAAAATCTGCTATCGAGCAACCAGCTGCCGTTTCGATTTCGATATCCACATCGGTAAAGGGCAGATCTAGCCGTGTCGCCAGCCGCCTGCCAATAGCAGTCTTACCGGCACCCATCATGCCCACCAGAACCAAAGATTTGGGCACAGACAACCCTACCCCGGGCGCACCCGCTCCTTCGGATCCATTTTTTTGGTTCGATTTCGAATTCAAGAGTCCCTTACCCTTGCCCAGCTTTTGCCACACTCGTTATATAGGTCATGTCGATAAATACACGGATATACACGGTCGGCGATCTACATGGCCTCCCGGACACGACAAATTCAACCAACTCGACAGCGACGCATACATCATCATGGCCCGAATCACGAAGTTAATATTAATATTACTGTTTATGATTGTTTTAGGGGGCGGGTTCTTCCTAGCAACGTGGGAATTTCCACCGCCCTCGAAACCGGTCGAGAAAGTAATCGACGACAAGCGGTTTTCGAAGTAAGGACCGAAACCGCGCGCGAACACCGAGTAGGGATAATGGCGCGCTCATACCACCTTGAAACCTTTATCGAAATGCTGCTCGCCGAGCGTGGCGCAGCGGCCAATACGATAGAAGCCTATCGTCGCGACCTGACCGCATTCCTCGACTTCTGCGCCGCACGTGATGTCGATGAAACAGCAGCGACGCTGGAAGACCTGCGTAGTTATCTCGACCGGCTTGTTGCCGAAGGCTTGGCGCCGTCGACCCGAGCCCGGCGCTTATCCGCATTGAAACAGTATTTCAAATTTCTTTATTCGGAATCCATTCGGGAGGACGACCCCACCTCGGTTCTAGACAGCCCGAAACAAGGACGGTCGTTACCAAAAATTCTTACCGAGGAAGAAGTGTCGCTTTTGCTCAAAACAGCGGAGAATGATCAAAGTCCCGAGGGTCTCAGGCTAACCGCGTTGTTGGAGGTGCTCTACGCCACGGGTCTCCGTGTTTCCGAATTGATTTCACTCCAGCTTAATGCTCTCGCCGAAGATCGCGATGTAATGATCGTGCGCGGTAAGGGTGATAAAGAGCGGTTGGTGCCACTTGGAACGCCCGCGAAGCGCGCACTTGCCAATTATAGAGCGGTCCGGAAACGCTTTCTTAAAGGCAAAGATGAGACCCCATGGCTATTCCCCTCGACCTCCAAAACGGGATATCTGACCCGCCAACGCTTTGGACAAAGCCTAAAACAATTGGCGATCAAGGCGGGCATCGCACCTGCCAAAGTTAGTCCACACGTTCTCCGCCATGCGTTTGCCAGCCATCTGCTTGCGCATGGAGCGGATCTGCGTGCTGTCCAGCAAATGTTAGGACATTCTGATATATCGACTACTCAAATTTATACCCACATATTGGATGAACGGTTGAAACAGCTGGTGGGTGACCACCATCCGCTTTCGCGTGCCAAAGCGTAGCCCGGTTGCAACGCCGCTAGGCCTTTTTTCGGGCCTGTGTTACCAAATTCCCAGATAATCACCGGCAAATAGGGTGCCATGAGTACTTTTCTGGAATTCGAGGAACCGATCGCCGAATTGGAAGGCAAAATCGAAGAATTGCGCCATCTTTCCAATAACGACGACATCAACATTGCCGAAGAAATCAGCAAGCTGCAGGAAAAAACGCAAAAACTGCTGGTGCAAACCTATGAAAAACTATCGCCGTGGCAAAAAGTTTTGGTTGCCCGACATCCCGAACGCCCCCACTGCATCGATTATATCGATGGCCTGATTGACGATTTCACGCCACTTGCGGGCGACAGGCAATATGCCGACGACAAGGCAATCAGTGGCGGACTGGGGCGGTTTCGTGGGCAGGCCTGCGTGGTAATCGGTCAGGAAAAAGGCGCCGATACCAACGAAAGGGTCGAGCATAATTTCGGTATGCCGCGCCCGGAAGGTTATCGCAAAGCGAACCGGCTAATGAATTTAGCCGATCGTTTCCAATTGCCTATCATCAGTTTTGTCGACACGCCGGGCGCCTATCCCGGGGTCGGCGCAGAGGAACGTGGCCAGGCGGAAGCGATTGCCAGCTGTATCGAGACATGCCTTACGGTCAAAGTGCCTTTGATCGGCATTATTATTGGCGAGGGCGGTTCCGGTGGTGCGATCGCGATCGCCGCCGGCGACCAAGTTTTGATGCTCGAACATAGCATTTACTCAGTGATATCGCCCGAAGGCTGTGCCTCGATCCTATGGCGAAGTGCCGATGCAGCCCAATCTGCTGCCGAAGCGCTTCGGCTGACAGCGCAAGACTTGAAGCAGCATAATTTGATCGATCACATTGTGGACGAACCGTTGGGCGGCGCACACCGGGACAAGGAAACCGCGATTTCTAACGCAGGGGATCGTATCGAGGCCGCACTCGAAAACCTGCAACCCCTCGGCGGCGGCAACCTGTGTGCAAAGCGGCGGGAAAAGTACCTCCAACTCGGACAAGAGGGTCTCGCGTGACGCGGGCGGCAAAAGCGGTCGCCATTTGTTTGCTGCTTACCGGTTGCTCGGATACAGCAGAATCGATCTTCCGCCCTGATTTTGGGCAGCCAACTCAGTCGGCCTATACACCCCCATCAGCAAGCGCTCGGGCGCAGGCCGCAAGAAATGCAGCGCAAGGGGACCAGGAAATTCGCACCCAATCTTCCAAGGTGCGTTTAGCGCCACCGGATGTGCGTTCGCACAGCACACCGAGCGGAACGGTTGACGTGCAAAGACAACCGAGACCCGCAACAACGCCCCCGCCGTCGTCCTCTGTCGGCGGCCACTATCAGCAACAGCTCGACCTCCACAAGGGTGACACCACTCCCGGTTATAGACCGCCGAGGCAACGTCCCAAGGAACGGTCTTGGATTGACTCCTTATTCGGCGCCGATGATCCACCACCGTCAAAAGCAGCACCCAATAATTGCTATATCGGCCAATTAACTGGCGAAGGTGTCACCTGCCAAGCAATGCGCACAGATGATGGCCGTCTATTGACCTTAGGCGGTCCTTTGCGTGGTTTCGGCCCTGGCGACCGTGTTTGCGTTTGCGGTCCGGTCGCCGAAATTTCCTTCTGCCAACAAGGCACGACGGTCTATGTCGCTAAGATCGACGTTCGATGCACCTCACGTTGAGCACGCCCAGAACCGTAACGGCCTGAGACCGTTGCGAGTCGCCGTCTTTCCCGCTCAAAACCGACTGTAAGCCCTCGCTTTCGCGCTGCCAGACCCGGTTCGCGGGGCCGGTTGCACGCTCTTGATTGCAAAGGGCAGTATGGGCTTCGATCATGCTCTACTCGCAAGACACCTCCCGCTGCATCCACCCGGACGGGCTTTCTGAGTCGGCGATTGCCGCAGAAAAAGCGCGCACGACCGAGGCAATCTCGGGCATTCGCACCGATTTGGCCGACGGCGCCCTACCGGCACTCGCCATTGCTACAGACAACGGCGATTTGCCTGCTTTGAAAGAGATTGCGGATCGATACCGCGAAAAGTTCACCGATATCGTCGTTTTCGGAACCGGTGGCTCCAGTCTCGGTGGGAAATGTCTTCATGCGTTGGCCATGTCGAAAGGGCCATCGCTCCACTTTATCGACAATGTGGATCCGGCGAGCTTCGCTAAGCTTTTCGCACGATTGCCCTATGCAACCACAGGCCTGATCGTGATTTCCAAATCCGGCGGCACGGCGGAAACCTTAGCTCAACTGAACGTATTTCTTCAGTGGTTCCAAAATCATTTGAGCGCAAAGGATATTGCCGAGCGCATTACAGCGATTGTAGAGCCAGGGGCGAGCGCACTCCGTCAAATTGCCGAAGCCGGTAATTTCACAATGCTCGATCATGATCCTGGGATCGGCGGGCGATATTCGGTTTTTTCGTTGGTTGGAGCATTGCCTGCGCTAATCGCAGGACTTGACGTTCCCACATTGCGCGACGGTGCCGCCGCCACACTTCATCACACCATCGAGATGGAATTAGAGAGCCACCCCGCTGAGGGTGCCGCACTCGTGACCGCGGCGGCTAGCCAAATCGGATCGGCAATCAACGTGTTGATGCTTTACAGCGATCAGCTGTTTTGGTTTGGCCATTGGTATCGTCAGCTTTGGGCCGAAAGCGTTGGCAAAGATGGCCACGGCACCACGCCGGTGCCGTTTATGGGCACGGTCGATCAGCACAGCCAAATGCAACTTTATCTCGACGGCCCCAGAGACAAACTCTTTACCATGGTCATGCGCGATTGCATCGGCACCGGTGACACCATCGACGCGGCCGCAAACGGAGGTATCGATCTTGGCCCGCTAGAGGGCCGCACGTTGGGCGACCTGCTGGACGCAAGTCAGCGCGGCACTGCGGATGCCTTGGCGATGGCGGGTCATCCCGTACGGCTGTTGAAAATAGACGAGGTAAACGAAGCTACGCTCGGCGCCTTGATGATGCATTTCATGCTCGAAACGATCATCACGGCCCATCTGATGGGAGTCGATCCGTTCGACCAGCCAGCAGTAGAACGAGGCAAGGTACAGGCGCGCCAATATCTGCGGGAGATGGCGGACTGATGACGATCCGACGCCTGCCCAGCCAGATCATCAATCGAATCGCCGCCGGTGAAGTAGTCGAGCGGCCCGCATCCGCAGTCAAAGAACTAGTCGAAAACAGCATCGATGCCGGCGCAACCGAAATCGAGATAACCACCCGCGATGGAGGCAAGTCGTTGCTGGCGGTTATCGATAACGGATCGGGCATGACGCAAGACGAACTGTTACTCGCGGTCGAGCGGCACGCGACATCGAAGCTCGCCAACGACGACCTGCAGACCATCGCCACATTGGGCTTCCGCGGCGAAGCATTGCCCTCGATCGGCGCGGTCGGTCGGTTCAGCCTGATTTCCCGCACCGATGCGGCGGACAGTGCGTGGATGTTAGAAATCAACGGCGGTGAAATTTCGCCTCCGTCGCCTGCCGCTCATCCCAAGGGCACTCGGGCCGAGGTCCGGGATCTGTTTTACGCGACACCGGCCCGGCTGAAATTCCTTCGCACCGACCGCACGGAGTCCCAGCGAGTAACCGAGACCGTGAAGCGCATTGCGATGGCACATCCTGAAATCAGCTTTCGGCTCACAGACAATGAAAAGCTGCGTTTCCACTATCACGCCGAACAAGGCGATTTGTTGGATGCCCGTCTCGCTCGGTTAAGTGCGGTAATGGGCCGTGAGTTTGCCGAGAACGCGCTTACGATCGATGCGGAACGAAGCGGCGCCAAACTAACCGGCTATGCCGGTGTTCCGACGCTGAATCGCGCCAACGCGGCTATGCAGTATCTGTTCGTAAATGACAGGCCCGTGACCGATCGGCTATTGGTCGGCGCGGTGCGCGGCGCCTATGCGGATTTTCTCGCCCGCAATCGGCATCCCCTAGTCGCACTGTATCTCTCGCTCGATCCGCATCTGGTCGATGTCAACGTGCATCCGGCAAAATCGGAAGTGCGGTTCCGCGATCCGGGTTTGGTACGCGGCTTGATTGTCGGTGCATTGAAACACGCCCTTGCAGAAGCGGGGCACCGCGCCGCGACAACCGTAAGCCAAGCCGCCCTCGGCGCGGCACGGCCGGCAACTGTGCCCCCTGGTAGTTTCAACACCCGATCTCCCATGCCAAACCGGCAACTGAGCGAAAACGTGATTGCATTCCAGGCGCCGTTCGAGGGCGGCCAATCGATGGAACCGGCGGCGCGCGTGGAACCACCGGAAGCCGAAGAAGCGCCGGAAGACGCAAAGAATTTTCCACTTGGTGCAGCGCGGGCACAGCTTCACAGCACCTATGTGGTCGCCGAAACCGACGACGGGGTCGTCATCGTCGATCAACATGCGGCCCATGAAAGGTTGGTCTACGAGCGGATGAAGCGCGCACTCGAGGCCGACGGGATCGCACGCCAAGGGTTGTTAATCCCTGAAGTGGTCGAACTCGATTCGACATCGGCCGCCCTACTCGCGGACCGGTCCGCAGAACTGGCGGAACTTGGCCTCGCGCTGGAGCCTTTCGGCGAAAGCGCCGTAGTGGTACGCGAGGTTCCGGCGCTGTTGGGCGAGACCAACGTACAAGCGTTGGTCAAAGATTTGGCAGACGAACTTGCCGAAATGGGCGACGCGTTTGCTTTGAAGGAAAAGCTCGAAGAGGTCTGCGGCACCATGGCTTGTCACGGCAGTGTACGGGCAGGCCGCCTGCTCAACGGAGCCGAAATGAACGCCCTTTTGCGCGAGATGGAGGCAACACCCCATTCCGGCCAATGCAACCACGGCCGGCCGACTTATGTGGAGCTTAAACTCGCCGACATCGAGAAACTTTTCGGCCGCCGTTAATTACTGTTGCGAAATAGGACGACCCGGGTTCGGCCATAGCGGCGATCTTGCAACACGGTTGCCTCGCCTCCGAGATCGACCTCCTCGTTCGCATCGAGTTCTGCAAACAGCAAAGTATGGTCTCCAATCCAGCCCGCCTCGCCGAGTGCAGCGATCGCAGGAACCAGAAAATTTTCTCGGTACGGTGGGTCAAGGAAAACGAGATCGACCGGTTCCATGGCACGCGGCGGCTTGGTGGTGTCGCATTTGATGATGTCAACGTCGGCGGCGACATCAAACGCGTCGGCATTCTTTCTTAACGTGTCGATCGTCGACGCCGTGATCTCCATAAAAACGCACCGGGAGGCACCCCTGCTGATCGCCTCGAACCCCAACGCACCGCTACCGGCAAACGCGTCTAGCACCGATGCGCCTTCGAGTACCGGTCGGCCACCGTTTCCGTAATCCCCGTGAGCCAACAAATTGAACATTGCTTCTCGTACCCGGTCACCGGTCGGGCGTACGTCGCGCCCGGCGGGCGCTAGCAGGGTTCGCCCTTTATACTTTCCGGCGACGACGCGCATTGGCTTTCTTCGATTTGCCCGATTTTCTTGGTCTTTTCTTGGCCCATTTGTCTTTCGTACCTCCGCCCGACGCTTCACCGATTTGATCCGCGAGCACACGCTTGGGGACTTCTTCGACCAAACCCCGTTTGAGATTCCCGAGCTGAAAGGGTCCGTAACTTACTCGGATCAGCCGGTTAACGCGCCAGCCGAAATGCTCGCAAACCCGCCTAATTTCTCGGTTCTTGCCTTCCTTCAGCGTCATGGTGAGCCAGGCATTTGCACCGGTTTGGTTTTCAAGGGACGCGACGATAGGAGCATATCGAACGCCTTCGACGGAGGTGCCTTTTTGTAGTTGGGCAAAGTTCTCTTCCTGCGGACGGCCATGTACGCGAACCCGATATCGCCGCACCCAACCGGTGGACGGAAGCTCAAGGCGGCGCGCGAGCTCGCCATCATTGGTCAGCAGCAAAAGCCCTTCGGAATTGATATCGAGCCGTCCGACCGAAATCACGCGTGGCATGCTGTCGGGCAACGCTTCAAAAACGGTTCGCCGTCCCTCGGGGTCCTGTTGCGTCGTCAATAACCCGGTGGGCTTGTGAAACCGCCAAAGCCGGGTCGGCTCCGACGTCGGCAACGGGGCTCCGTCGACCTCGATTTGATTGGCTGAGGTCACCGTAACCGCAGGGCTTACCAATATCTCGCCATCCACGGCGACACGACCGGCCTCGATCCAGCGCTCCGCTTCCCGGCGCGAACAAAGTCCCGCACGGGCCATTACCTTGGCGATCCGTTCCGGACGGTTGGCATCATTCGTATTGTCGACCATATCGAACGAAACCTATGGCCTTCGCGCAACACAAGCAAATGCTCTAGTTACTCTATTAGCTATCGTCGCTTGACCGGCGCGCGCTATTGCGGGCAGGCTCATCGCTATGAAGACACTCCACTCCCGACATATGGCGATCGCGCTACGCGAAGCGGAGGATGCTGCGCGGCGTGACGAAGTCCCAGTCGGGGCCGTCATCGTCGATAGCACTACGAAAGAGATCGTCGCCCGTGCCGGCAATCGGGTCGAGCAACTGGGTGATCCGACGGCGCATGCGGAAATGCAGGCGATCCGCAAGGCCTGTGCAGCACTAGGGCAAAAAAGGCTGGAGAACTGCGACCTCTATGTCACCTTAGAGCCTTGCGCCATGTGCGCGAGCGCCATCGCCCATTCACATATTCGGCGGCTTTATTTCGGCGCTCAGGACGTAAAGGGAGGCGCTGTAGAAAACGGACCCCGTTTTTTCGAACAATCCACCTGCCATCATGCACCGGAAATCTACGGTGGCATCGGCGAAAGCGCAGCAGCGGACCTGCTCGTCGAGTTTTTTCGCAAAAAGCGATAAGACGACGTCAGTCGGTTTCCCTGGCCACCGCCCGCCATCCGATATCGCGGCGACAAAATCCATCCGGCCAATCGACCGCATCCACAGCTTCATAGGCGCGCCGTTGCGCATCGGTCGCCGAATCGCCGAGGGCGGTAACGTTCAACACCCGCCCACCGATTGCCTGCAGTTCACCGTTTGCGCCACGCGCGGTGCCCGCATGAAAAACCTTAACCAGGTCAAGCCCATCCGCTGCATCGAGGTTGCGGATTTCAGTGCCCTTTTCATATGACTCCGGATAGCCGTTCGCAGCAAGCACCACGGTGAGCGCCGTCTCATCAAGCCAACGAAGGCCAAAATCCTTGAGTTCGCCATCCGCCGCTGCGACGAGTGCCGACAGCAGATCCGATTTCAAGCGCATCATCAAAACCTGACACTCGGGATCGCCGAAGCGAACATTGAATTCGATCAACTTCGGCCCCTCTTTTGTGATCATTAGACCGCCAAAAAGTACCCCCGTGAAAGGCGTACCTTCCGCTTTCATAGCCGCCACGGTACGCCCGACGATTTCCTCTTCGATCCGGTTCGCCAGCTCGTCGGTCATCACGGGCGCTGGGCTATAGGCGCCCATACCGCCGGTATTAGGGCCCGTGTCACCATCACCCACCGCCTTATGATCCTGGGCCGACGCCAGCATCAACGCGTTTTCGCCGTCCGAGAGCGCAAAGACACTGAGTTCTTCGCCATCGAGAAATTCCTCGACCACAATCGATGCACCCGCATCACCGAACCGACCACCGACCAGCGCATCCTCTGCCGCCGCCAATGCCTCTTCCACGCTCATCGCCACCGTGACCCCTTTGCCCGCGGCGAGCCCGTCGGCTTTGACCACGATCGGCGCACCTTGTTCACGAATATAGGATTTGGCGCCTTCGATTTCGGTGAAGCGCTGATACGCTCCGGTCGGGATATCGTATTTGACGCAAAGCGCCTTGGTGAAGCTCTTCGACCCTTCGAGTTCTGCCGCTGCCGCAGTCGGGCCAAAACATTTGACGCCGGCCTCGTTGAGACGGTCGACCAGACCGAGCACCAAGGGCGCCTCCGGCCCCACGACGACGAAGTCGATCTCTTTTTCGCCAACGAATGCCATCAACCCCTCGACATCCTCGGCGCCCACATCGACACATTCCGCCACTTCGGCGATACCCGCGTTGCCCGGTGCGCAATAGAGCGTGTCACACAACGGGGAGCCCGACAGAGCCCAGCAAAGCGCATGCTCGCGCCCACCGGCGCCCACGACCAAAAGCTTCATCGCATCCTTCCGTATTTTTGCAAATTGTCCCGACCCTACATATCATAGGCGTTGAAAACCATGAGTGACTTTTCCCCCGATCCACCCGACACACCGTCCAACCAGGCGGAGTTCACCGTCTCGGAGCTGTCCGCCGCGCTTAAGCGCACGGTCGAGGATGCCTATGGCTATGTGAGATTGCGGGGTGAGATTTCTGGATTCAAACGCGCAGCGTCCGGTCACCTTTACATGACTTTAAAGGACGATGATGCGGTCATCGACGGGGTCTGCTGGCGTGGCGTCGCGGGCCGCCTGATGACCCAACCGGAGGACGGGCTAGAGGTAATCGCTACTGGCAAGGTCACCACCTATGCCGCACGGTCGAAATACCAGATCGTCATCGATCAGATGGAAGTAGCCGGTGAAGGTGCGCTTCTAAAACTGCTCGAAGACCGACGCAAGAAACTGGCCGCTGAAGGCCTGTTTGATGCGGAAAATAAACGGGAACTGCCATATCTTCCAACAACAATCGGCGTTGTCACATCACCGACGGGAGCAGTAATTCGCGATATTTTACATAGGCTTAATGATCGGTTTCCGCGTCATGTACTGCTCTGGCCGGTACTCGTCCAAGGCGACGGCGCCGCCGCGCAAATTGCCGATGCGATTGCTGGCTTTAATACGCTCGATTTGAAAGGCGCGGTGCCGCGGCCCGATCTCCTGATCGTCGCCCGCGGTGGCGGAAGCCTTGAAGATCTCTGGGCCTTCAACGAGGAAATTGTCGTCCGGGCGGCGGCGGCATCGGAAATTCCATTGATATCGGCGGTCGGACACGAGACCGACACCACCCTAATCGATTATGCCTCCGATCAGCGTGCACCGACCCCAACCGCGGCGGCCGAAATGGCAGTTCCGGTGCGTGCCGAACTGCAAGGATCGATTATGGATCTGGGCCGGCGCCAATTCGCGGCGATGACCCGACATCTCGACGAGCAGAAGGTTCGGCTCGAAGGATTGGGGCGCGGGCTGCCCGATCTCGCGACGGTGCTGGCTGGACATAATCAGCGACTCGACAGCGCTGTCGAACGTCTCGGGGTGAGCGGCGTCCGCCTTGTCGCGGATTTTCGGGACCGCGTGACTTTGCTTGGCCAACAAATAAAACCACCTCGCCAAGCCGTCGAGGAGGGCTCGCGAAGGCTCGCACGCGAATCCGAAATGTTGACCCAAGCTATGACCCGTGCGATGCGCCAACGGGCGGACCGACTCAAAGCCGCCGGAGATTTACTGGAAAGCGTTTCTTTCCGACGCATCGTCGAGCGCGGCTATACGGTGGTCTGGGATCGAGATGGCAAGCCGGTGACATCAGCCGCCGCCGCATCGCCGGGCGCACAGGTGACGATCGAGTTCGCCGACGGCAATCGGGACGCCGAAATCACGGATGACCATACGAAAATGGCCAAACCGAAACGTAAAAAATCGCCTGCCAAGAAAGGTCCGGATGATCGGCAAGGAGAGCTGTTGTGATCCGAAATTTGCTGATTGCTTGCCTTTTAGCCTTCGGCGCCCAGGCGGATACCCTCGATTTAAATGGAAAGTTTACCCAAGGAGGGCTGGTGCTCGGCCGCACCGATGCGGGCACCAAGGTAGTGTACGAAGGTAAGCCAATTCGCGTATCGCGAGACGGCATTTTCGTCATCGGGTTCAACCGGGACGCCAAGCCGACCGCGTCACTGGTACTCACCTACAGGAACGGCAGCACGCGACGCGAGGTGCTCCGTATTTCAAAGCGCAAATACAAAATCGAAGCCATCGACGGATTGCCCGCCGCGAAAGTCTCGCCTCCGAAAAAAGTGATCGAGCGGATCAAACGCGAATCAATACTGGTTGCGCTCGCCCGCAAGCCGGATACGCCGGAAACTCATTTCTTGAAGGGTTGGCGCTGGCCGACAATTGGTCGAATCAGTGGCGTCTATGGTAGCCAGCGCATTTTGAACGGCGTCCCCAAACGACCCCACTACGGAATAGATATCGCCGCTCCCAAAGGTACGCCCGTGATTGCGCCCACTTCGGGAATCGTAAGGATGGTCCATAAAGATATGTACTACTCCGGCGGAACCATGATCATCGACCATGGCCACGGTGTCTCGTCCGCTTTCCTTCATATGGAAACAATCAGCGTGAAAAAAGGACAGCGTGTTGCCCAAGGCGAACGTATAGGCACCGTCGGCGCGACCGGTCGGTCGACCGGACCGCATCTTGATTGGCGCATTAATCTATTCAAGCGGCGCCTCGACCCCGAACTCCTGGTGGGACCGATGCCGAAGCAAGGCAACTAAATCACCCGATCGAGCAATGCGTCGATCGCATTGGAATCTTCCCAAACAAGTTCGACAGGCAACGTGACCACCGCCTCGGCGAGTGAGGGCGGAAGCCGCACCGCATCCTTTTCGGTCGTCACCACCATATCGCCCGATTGTGCGGCCTGTTTCAGAATCGCTTCGAAATCGCGAGCACGATAACGATGGTGATCGGGAAACGCATGCTCCGCAACCACGTCAGCACCGAGCGATCGTAGCGTATCGAAAAACTTGTCCGGCCGGCCAATACCTGCAAATGCGATCACCGGCCGGCCGGAAAAATCTTCACCGCGTAGCGGCTGCAATCGCGCACGAAAAACCGGCTTATCAGTACGGATTTCAAAATCCGGAGGGCCAATTACAACCACCGCATCGGCCCGGGCAAGCCCTTCTTCGACCGGTTCGCGAAGGGGCCCCGCCGGCATGACCCTGCCATTGCCGAATCCATATCCTCCATCGACCACGATCAAGGATAATGATTTTTCAAGGCTATGGTTTTGAAAACCGTCATCCATCACGATCGCTTGCGCACCTGCCGCAACAGCAGCATTGGCGCCCGCGGGCCGGTCGGCGGAAACGATGCAAGGCGCCTGACGGGCTAACAACAATGGCTCGTCGCCCACATCAGCCACCGAGTGTTGGTCGTGCTTCACCTGCACCGGACCTTTGAGCCTGCCCCCGTACCCTCGGCTCAGGAAACTGGCGGAAATCTCCTTGGCTTTGAGCCGTGCCTCAACGGCAAGTGCGACGGGCGTCTTGCCAGCACCTCCGACGGTGAGGTTACCGACACAAATCACGGGCACCGGCGCCGGCACCGGTCGAGCCGATTTTTGGCGGCGGCGAGCACACTGGGTCACTATCCAGCTTGCCGGTTGGAGACAGGCCGACACCATGCCGCGGCGTTTCCAGAAATCAGGCGCCCGCATCGGTTTTCCGCGTAAGCGCGGCCTGTACGGTCGGAGCAATTGCGTTAAAGACCCGGTCGATCACCCCTTGATTGACTTTGGCGACTTTTGCCGCTGCCTGAGTTCGGCGTAACCACAAGTCTCGATCTTCGAAGAGATCGCCGATCAGGGCCGACATTTCCGGTGCGGAGCGAACGGTCAACGCGCCGCCTTCAGCAGCCAACGCCTCCGCGACCGATTGAAAATTTTCCATGTCCGGCCCGTGAAGTATCGCACATCCGAGCTGGGCCGCTTCCAGGGGGTTGTGTCCTCCTTGGCTCGCCATACTGCCGCCAATGTAGGCAATGCGGGCGAGGCGATAGAAAATTCCAAGTTCCCCTAGGGTATCGGCGATATAGATCGCGGTGTCTCGGGATATGGGCGCGCCGGTCGAGCGGCGCACACAGGAATGACCTCTTTGCGCGAGAACGGTTTCGATTTGACCTGCGCGATGGGGATGACGCGGAACGATGACGGTGAGTAAATCCGGAATTTGGGACAGCAAAGCGGTGTGTGCATTCGATACCATGATTTCTTCACCGGCATGCGTGCTCGCGGCAACCCACACCGGCCGCGCACCGATAGCGCTCTGCAATTCCTCCAGCTCTCCTTGATCGAAGGCTAAGGGCGCGGCGGAGTATTTGAGGTTCCCGGGGGAAGACACATTGCCGGCGCCCAACTGCCGCAAGCGATCCGCCTGTTCATCCGTTTGGGCCAAACAGACCTGAAAGCCCGAGATTAGATGCCGCGCCATACCATCCATGCGGCGCCAAGCGCGAAACGAACTCGCCGACATACGTGCATTGACCAAAAGCGCCGGTACGCTCCTGCGCATGGTCTCGCTCACCAAATTTGGCCAAAGCTCGGATTCCATCCATATCGCGAGATCCGGCGCCCAATGGTCGAGGAACCGTTCGACCCATTGGGGGCAATCGAGAGGCAGATATTGATGAAAGGCGCGAACCGGAAGCCGGTCTTCGAGGTGGGCGGCTGAAGTTACCGTACCTGTCGTCACCAGCATATGCAGGCTTTCGAACTCATCGAGCAATCGTTCGATCAACACCAACGAAGACTGAGCTTCGCCAACGCTCGCCGCATGGAGCCAAGCAAGCCGACCCGCCGGGCGTGCCAGCGACGGGATACCCTTGCGCTCGGACAACCGCGCCCCATCTTCCTTGCCTTTGGCCCGGCGCAAATTCAGCATCAGATGCGCCAACGGCGGCGCAAGTAACGTCGCGTTACGGTAAAGAGCGAGGCCACTCATGCGGCTTTGCCGGCTTGGCTCGCGGAATCGATTTTCAGCCCGGAGGCAGCTTCCGGTTCGGTGGCCGGATTGCCGAGCATCGCATCAGCACGATCGGTAATATCTTGGATTGCGGCTTCGAGCTTCAGCCGCAAGCGCTCCTTGGTTTCGGCGTCCGCATCGCGCGGCACTTCAATCGGCTCCCCCCACATCAACACTCCACGGCAAAACGGTAGGGGCAGATTAAACCGGTCCCAACTACCGATGACTTTGCGAGGCCGGCAGGCATAGGTGAGCGGGATGATGGGAGCATTCCCAATTGTCGCCAAGGTAATGATGCCGTCTTTGACCCGCATGCGGGGACCACGCGGTCCGTCCGGTGTCACTGCGACGACCTCGCCGTTCTGCAGATGGCGGGCGATTTGCAATGCCGCTTTGGATCCGCCACGCCGTTGCGACCCGATCACCGTCTTGGCACCGAAATGGGCGATGGTACGGCTGATCAATTGGCCGTCACGATGGCCTGAGATGAGCACATGGACCCGATCGGGATACCGCCAGGCGAGGAACATCATCAACAAGCGGCCATGCCAGAAAGCAACAATGAAGGGCTTGCCGGACTCGAGCCATTGTTCCGGCAACTCTTGGCCGATGACCTGCCAGCGGCCCGTCCAACTCAACAGACGCATGTAAAGCGACATGATCCAGCAAACGACACCTTGCACCGCAGACGAACGGGTGATCGACTTTATTACACTCACGTTACGCCTCTACCGGCTCGTTTTTCGCTGTCTCATCCCCACCGAGTGCGGCGCTGTCTTCGAATTGTATGCGGCACAGGTGCGCATAAAGACCGTCTTGGGCAAGCAAGGAAGCGTGAGTGCCCTGTTCCACGACCTTGCCTTCATTGAGGACATAAATCAGATCGGCATTGGTTACGGTGGACAAACGATGCGCGATTACCAGGGTGGTACGCCCCTCCATCAAGCGTGCAAGCGCGGCCTGTACCTGCCGTTCGGAAGCGGAATCCAACGCCGAAGTCGCTTCGTCCAGCAACAGGATCGGTGCATTACGCAACATGGCCCGCGCAATCGAAAGACGCTGACGCTGACCGCCGGAAAGTTTAATTCCCCGCTCGCCGATCTCGGTGTCATATCCGTCGGATAATTCGAGAATGAATTCATGCGCCGCGGCCGCCTTCGCCGCGGCGACGATATCCGCTTCCGCCGCATCGGGGCAGCTATAGGCAATATTGGCGCGTACGGTGTCATTGAACAAAATGACCTCTTGGCTGACGAATGAAATTTGTGCGCGCAAGGATTCAAGCGTGACGTCACGGACGTCTGTGCCATCGATCAAAACCCGGCCTTCATCCACATCGTAAAACCGGGGTAGCAAATTGAGGATTGTCGATTTCCCGGCACCGGAAGGGCCGACCAACGCTACTGTTTTTCCGGCCGGTGCGACCATATCGATCCCGGTTAACGCAGACTTGTCGGTCTCGTAGGCAAACCGGACATCCTCGAAGCTCACTTCGCCCGCGGTGACCGCGAGCGGTTTTGCATCTGGCAAGCTAACGATCTCGGGTTCGTAATCGATCATCGAAAAGACCCGTTCCGCCGCCGCCATGCCCTGCTGCAAACTGGCATTCAAATTGGCAAGGCCGCGCACCGGCTGATACGCCACCACCATGGCGAGGAAGAAGGTAACAAATTCGCCGGCGTTGATATCCATCAAACTACCGTCGTCGCCGGTGATAACGCGATAGCCCGCGTAGCCGAGAATCCCGCCACCGGCGATACCGATCATGATCTCCATGATCGGGTAGGTGCGCGAGCGCGTTTTGCCGGCCTTGTAGTGCAGCGCAAATACGGTTTCGAATTCGTCGGAAGCCCGACCGCGCTCGAAATGCTCCATGCCGTCCGCTTTGACCTGACGCATGCCTTTGAACACTTCATCGAGAAAACTTGTAATGCCGCCGATGCGCTGTTGGGTCTGATCGGAAATCCGGCGCATACGCTTGCCGATATAAATTATCGGATAGACGCTCGCCGGAAACACGACGATCACCATCAAGGCCAATTGCCAATTGGTGTGGATCATGACCCCCACCAAGACGATGATTTTGATCAAGTCACGCCCAATTCCTGTAAAGGCCTTGGTCACCGCATCGCGCAGGAACAACAGATCGATCGTGAATCGTGAAATCAATTTGCCCGTCGCATCCTGATGGATGAATGCCAGGTCGGCATCGATAACCCGGTGAAACATCTGGTTCTGCAATGCCACCACGACACGCAACCCGGTTTTTTGCATCAATACGGTCTGCCCATAACTGGCGAAGCCTTTGACGATCGAAATTGCGAGAAACAGGATTGGCAGAAGGAGCGCTAGCTCCTTATTGCCCTTTCCCAGCACCTCGTTGATCGCCGGTTCCAACATTTTGACCTGCCAGCCCGTCGCCAAAGCGACGACAATCATCAATGAAACCGCAACCGCGATCTTGCCCACATGATCGCTGAGATAATTTTTCAGCAACCGGCCCGCGAGCTCACGCGTGGATTTATCGAACTGAAATTTTTGGCGTTTCTCTGCCACCCAGGCGCCTCATTCGCTGCTGCGGGAGGGTTCGGATACGGCCTCGTCGGCGACCGGCAACGCCTCCTTTAGAATATTGCCAGCCAATTGCCAAGAATTAGCTGACCTGGTCATCGTGCACCGTGTCCCGGTTGTTTTTTATCGGCCGAGTATGCGCGGTAGCCCCGGGCACCGAGACAAGCCTCGAAAAGTTTGCGTTCGCGCTTTCGCGCATCGATTTTAGCGAAAGTGCGGGGCAAGCCACCATCACTAGAAGTCACGTCCAATGTCGTTAAATCTCGGTCATATTCCCGGGCCGCCTGCTTCGATGCCAAAGATCGGCAGGCGGCATGGTCCAACTCGGATTGGTTTTTTGCAACGCCGGCCTTGGTCCAGTGCCGGCGCTCCTGGCAACCAGCAACCGCTAGCAAGATCAATGCAGCGCAAAGCAGCTCGTTTGATCGCCATCTTAACCCGACGATATTCCGAATTCTCATACCGGTTTGTAGCACGAAGCGTTGCCGGTCGCTCGTTTGATGGCTCCGCAAACGTTGAATTGATCCGCGCAATACCCCTAAATCTGCCAATATTTTTATGAGGAACGACAAAATATGGAAATTTTTGCTGTGGATGGCATAATCTCTGCATCCACTTTGGTGCCGCTCGAGACTTCGGGGTTCGGAGATGAAAGATATTAAGCCGATTGTTTGCGCTGGCGCGCTCGCGCTATCGCTCTCTGCATGTCAGTTACTTGGCGACCGTGACAACCAAATTGCCGGCGCAACAATTGCCGGCACGGGTGCCGGTGTTTTGCTGGCTGCTGAACTGTACGGAACCGGGACCGGTGGTGCCTTGGCGATGTTCGCCCTTGGCACAGTGGGTGCCGCCACCGGTTATTATTTAGCTAAGAAATTGTTACCGCAGGAGAAACAAGCGTTCAACGCCGCCGCCTATCGAAGTTTGGAAAACGCCAAAATCGGTGAGACGGTAACCTGGCGCGATGCGGAGACCGGAAATCACGGTAGTTTCACGCCGACGCGGGAATTTACCGACAAACAGGGACGTGTTTGCCGTCAGCTAAAATCCAGTATTACGGTCCATAGCGATACCGCGAACACGGAGGGCGCTGCCTGCCGCCTCCATGACAGCGCTTGGCAAGCGGCCTAAGCGAATTTCGCTATTTTTTGGCTATAAAAGAAGGGCCGTGCGATTGCACGGCCCAAGTTTAGGGAGGAAACGCCCAAGAGAGGCGCCCTGCATTAGATACATTGCGCCGCAGCAAGGCTGGACGAGCGCATGCTGCAATGCAATATATTGCAATTTTAATCTAAAAAGACAACCCCCGTCACATACAGCGATGCAATAAAATCAAACATTTAAAATTTTATTGCGCCAAGCAGCGCATTTTTGCAACGCAATGTCGTCTAGTCTGGAAAAACGCCGGCTAACCTACGCTCAACCGGCTGGATCGAAAAACGGCACCGGAGTCACACGTAGTTCTGCCTGACCGTTGCCTTCCAGCTCGATGATGGCTAATTCCCCCTCCACTGCTAGGCCCGGAGTCACGTATGCCAGTCCTATCGATCGGCCGACAGTGGGAGAGAACGCGAATGATGTTACATGTCCGCCTGTGCGGTCATGGTCCAGCACCGTATCGCCGGGTCGAATGCGGTGGTCGACGCCTGCGCTCGAAAGCGCCACCAAGCGGCGCTCAAGACCGCGCCAATGCCAAAGTCCCTTTTTAGACAATTCGCCCTCGATCAAAATTTTTTCGGAAACGCCGGCAATCGAGGCAATCTCAGCAATATTGGTAAATGCATCGACGTCGCGATATGGACAAAGCGTTCCCTTTTCCAAGCGCAGAGTATTGAGCGCCGATTGTCCGATTGGTTTTAGTCCGAGTTCTTCATCGGCAGTCGCAAAATGAGCCCAAACCCGTTCGGCTACCGCTTGCGACATCGACAACAAATAGCCCGGCTCACCCAATCGGTCAGTCGCGGTGACGGTAATGTCGCCGGAAGATACATCGGGCAATGGCCCGCTCACTTCGGTCAAGGCAGACAAGGCAAGATTCTCTGCGGCGAGATCAGCGTTAGGACCTGCCAAACCGAATAATGCAAGGTCATCCGTGCAGTCATCTATCCCGACTGCGAGGTCGAACCGGTCGGCTACGTCAATTACGGATTGGCGCACCACCGGCAGGGTTGAAAAGGGCGTCAACAAAAGCGCATCGCCCTCATCGAGATCGATCAGCTCAATGATAGAGAGCACAACCCCATGCGCATCGATTAGAACTCGCTGTTCGACACCCGACTCATTTCCGCGGGCGCTTGACTCCTCTGTATTTGGCGAGCACGGAAGCCCCAACTGCGCCGTCATCCGTTCGAGGTCAGGGCCATGCAGGTGAAGTTTCCCCCAACCGCTGTAATCGAAAAATCCAGCCTTTTCACGAACCGCGATGACTTCTTCAGCGGTTGCATCAGCCCCATTCGTTCGATAACGCTGGGCCGCCCAATAAAAATTCTCGAGTGCCATCTCGGCGCCTTGCGCCAGCTGCGCCGCCTCAGCCGGGCTCCTTCGCAGTCTCCGCTCAGCTCCGGCAGCAGCAACGGATAATTCCATTGAGTTGCTTTGGGTCTGAAAATAAATTTCCGGATGCGGTGCCTCGGCAACCATCGGCGTGTGGTCGGCCATGAAATCGTAAACGTTGAGGATTGCCTGATCCGCAAGAGTATCGGAATTGCCAAGTCCGAGATCTCGGCATAGCCCCAAAACGGTGGGGCGACCCTTAGACAGGCCGGTGTAAACTTGGTTCACTGTAACTTCCGATGCGAAATCAACGAACGCAAATTCTGAAACTAACGCTTCCGGCGACACGTTGTTTGGTTCGAGGCGCACCTGCGTTACCGATGCGGAACCGCTAGTGCCTTCTCGCGCCAGTTCGCGGCCGCTTTCGATCGCCTGATCTATATCCCCCCATCCCCCGAGGGCACCGGCCAGCCCCACACCATCGGGGATATCGAATAGGCTCAATGCAGCATCCGTCGGGCTGTAGCTCAAACGGGCACCAGCGTTGATCGCAAGCTCCAAATTTGGCACCGAGCCTGCCGCGATACATAACAAATCGCATTCAAGGTCGATCGGCTTGGTTTGCGCTTTATCGGCGCGGTTGAGATACTCGATGGTTACAGCGCCAAGATGACGACCACCATCGCTGGCATGGGCGGCGCGCACGCCATAGCCGTAACCGATTTCCACTCCTCGCCCCACTACCGCATCGCGCCTTGGATCCGATTGGACGCGGCATTGCGGATCCAACACCGCCTGCACCTCCACTCCGGCATCCAACAGGTCTAATGCCAATCCAAAACCTTGGCCGCTATCGACAACCACCACTGCCTTACGGCCCGGTCGGATACCGTAAAGCCAGATCAGTTTTGCTGCGTTGGTCCCACTCATGATGCCGGGCAAATCGTTATTGGCAAACACTCCAAACCGCTGGGACGCGCCGGTCGCAAGGATGATTTGCTCGGCTGAAATTTTAACTTCGGAATTTCCTGTTTCCACCTTTAGGCAACGGTCGGAGCTGATCTCGCGGCAATGGGCATTCAGCAAAACGGTTATGTTGGCTTCTACCCCTGACATTTCTTCAGCCAAATCTGTGGCGTACTTCTCCGCAAGATCTCCCGCAACATCGAGCCTTTCGAAATTCAGGCTCCCGCCCAAGACAGGGAACGAATCGATCAGAGTCACGTTGCGGCCATACCGTGCGGCTTCGATTGCCGCCGCTACACCGGCCGGGCCACCGCCAATCACCGCGAAGTCTGTCGTTTGCGTCCGCAATGAACGGCGCCGTTCGCTTGGTTGTGCGGCAATGAATTCGCTGAACCCATGCTGTCGGGGTAGCATCCAGTTCTTCGGCGATTCGGACTGATGTTGACCACGAACTGTCAATTTTGACCATGCGCGTCGAATATCACCGACCCAGTTTCGACAGGCCTTATGGCTCTGTAATCGACTAGCTTGCAACCCGTCTTGAACTAACCGGCTTTCCGGATCGACGCCGAGATCATCTACAAGGTCGATCGCCGAAGGGGCGCACTCCTGCGCCTGTGAATATAAGCCGCGAGGGCGCCCGGACTTGGCAGATCGACCATGACACCAGATATCGTTGGCCGCCAATGCACTTGCCAGCGTATCGCCGCCAAACCCGATGACAGTACGCCCGTCGAACCGAAAAGTCCGTTGCTCGGCCCGATCCAGCAGAATGCCGAAGGGTTCGTTTAATCGATTAACGCTCATGAATTTTGTTCCGCCGAAGTGTCGATGCCAGCAGTGAGGCTGACCCCGCGAGCCATGGCGAATCTATCTGGGCTTAGAAAATCCATTTCAAACGGCCGGGCAACACCCGCAATGACCTGTGCGAGATATTGAGCGACGATCGGGGCCATAGTCGACCGGGCACTCCCCCAACCGCAACTCACGTAAAAATTCGATCCGGAGATTTCACCCAACACAGGCAAACCATCTTTCGGCAGGCCGCTGATGCGATGCGATAAGGGGCGAAGTTTCAACGAACCTAGTTGCGGCGACACCGATAATAAAAATTGGGCCACGTCACTGATCGTATTTTTTGTAATTCCGTCAGGGCGCGAGACCTCCCCGAGGATGATTTCCCCGTCGGGTGCCTGCCAGAAAAGCAAGCGCCCGTCCGCAGTCGCGACCGAGGGGCCCAGCCAAGGGGCAACTGGCGATGATATCGCGAGACTGAATTGCCCGCTCATAAAACTTAACGGCCGCCCCAACCCCGCTGCCGACGCCATTGCGAATTCGGCATCTGTAGCGAATACATGATCGCATTCGACGACCGAATCCTGATGCTCAAAGCCGGTAATTTTTGCGTCGCCCAACACCAAATGTTGCGGCATGGCGCCAAATACAAATTGTACGCCCAGTTGGTTCAACTCATTCGCCAACGCCCGCCAGACCAGGCCAGGGGCAACTTCAAATGCGGATTGATCCAGCACGCCGCCCACAGGTGACAATGGCCTTACCGCAGCTGGTTGTGCCGATCCCAAAATTCGCGAGATGCGGTGGCGGCCTACCGTTTGAGCATCGCCGCCGACCGAGCGTACCAGAGCGCCGTGATGCCGGGATTGTGCCAATTCTGTATCGTCGCGTGCCAACATTAGGTGGGGGTTGCGCCTCAACGCAAAATTCGCCTGAAGCATGGAGGGTAATCGGCGCTAAATCTCCGTCGACGCCAAGGCCAATCCCATGAGCTTTGGTGTCGCGGCGTGCATCACCGAGAGCGGCTCCGTTTGACGGTTGGAAACGTCCCGTGGAACGCGTTTACCAAGAATGGCGATATCGACAACATCATGTTGAGTGGCGAGAAAATACGCTAGCAGCAAGGCCGACAAGTCGGCGCCGATGATCGCCACCTCATACCGCCGGGCAAGCGGTCGGACGCGATCGAGAAAATCCAGTGAAGGCGGTGGATTCTGTTCGGGGTCCAGAATAGGGGACAGCAGCATAGGGACTTATACCGACAATGAAGCTAACGGCAAACGAAACCAGTTCTGGTCCGCCCATAAGCACGTATTTCCGCTGCATCGCGCAAGGCTCTCACGAGTTGTCACGAATTTGTGTGGTACTTGTGTATGGTCAAACGAAACCGGGTTTCTAGAATAGGTAACGACAATAACCCAACCGAAGGTATCGAGACATGTTCAACTTTCGCTCTTTTGCCATCGCCGCTGTCGGTGCAGTCGCGCTTACCGCCGCGAGCGCCCAGGCCGGCGAGCCTCAAGTCCTAAAACTAACCCAGATCGGCTGTCAGTTCGTTGAATCCGAAAACGGCGTTAATCACGGCTACCAGCCGAAATCCGCCGCGGATTGCAAAAAAATTAACAAAGAGACCGGCAAGGATCGTCTGACCAAGGCGAAGGAAATTGTCGTCAAGCCGGGCAAGTATGTCATCCGAGTGACAAACAAGAACGTTCCCTATGCCCTCGGCTTCTGGATTCGGAGCGAAGGCTACGATTGGAAAAATCCGCTGCATAAAGTTTCCAAGCTCAGCGTATCGGGCGGTGGACTGACGCTCGGCAAATCGCGCGATTACGAGGTCGAGCTCAAGCCCGGCCGTTACACCTACTCCTGCCCTCTCAATCCGACGCCCGACTACACACTGGTCGTCAAAGGCTAAGTATGGTCAAACACATGCATGCGTAATCTCACCATCGACGGAAATCGGCTGTGGCAAAGCATGATGACCATGGCCGCGATAGGCGCCACCGAAAAAGGTGGCGTTTGTCGTTTGACCTTGACCGATCTGGACCGTGAATCCCGTGATCTTTTCGCGGAATGGTGCGAAGCCAGTGGCTGTTCGGTCGAAGTCGATGCGATGGGAAATATGTTTGCGCGCCGCCCCGGAAGAGACAACAGTCTGCCCCCGATTGTTGCCGGCAGCCACCTGGATTCCCAACCAACCGGCGGCAAATATGACGGGGCTTACGGCGTATTGGCCGCACTCGAAATCATTCGCACTCTGAATGACAATGATGTGGAAACCGATGCGCCGATCGAAATCGCCATGTGGACCAATGAAGAAGGGTCACGCTTTGCGCCTGCGTGCATGGGCTCTGCGACCTTTGCCGGTGCATTCACCCTGGACTATGCCCATAGCCGCACCGATCCGGACGGCAAAACCGTCGGCGAAGAGCTTGCCCGTATCGGCTATCTCGGCAAAGGCTGTGGCGAAAGGCCGGTCGGCGCTTATTTCGAAGCCCATATCGAACAGGGACCGATTCTAGAAGCCGAGGAAAAAACCATCGGCGTGGTGACCGGTGCCCAGGCGCAACGCTGGTACGAAATCAATTTGATCGGCATGGAGGCTCATGCGGGCCCAACACCGATGGCCCGGCGCAAGGACGCACTGCTCGGTGCCGCCAAATTGGTGCAAAGGGTCAACGAAATCGGCCATCGGTTCCAGCCGGATGCCTGTGCGACCGTCGGTGTGTTGGAGGTTTTTCCCGCAAGTCGAAATGTCATTCCGGGCCGGGTCTTTTTCACGGTCGACTTTCGCCACCCGGACGCGGAAACGTTGGCTGAAATGGATGCGGCCCTCCGCGAGGCTGGGGCTGAAATTGCGGAAAACGGCGGCCTAGAGATCGACCTGGACCAAATTTGGTCCTGCGAAGCGACCGAATTCGAAGGCAGCTGTGTCGAGGCGGTACGGGACGGCGCAGAAATGGCCGGTTTGAAACATCGAGACATCATCAGCGGGGCTGGCCATGATGCGATGTATGTGGCCCAGATTGCACCGGCAGCCATGATTTTCGTGCCGTGCAAAGACGGTATCAGCCACAACGAATTAGAAAGTGCCACACCGGAAGACCTTTCGGCCGGATGCCAGGTTCTTCTGAATGCAATTCTGGAAAAAGCCGGCGCGCGGTAAACAGCTCCCGGCTTAGGGTGATCTCGCCCCGTACGCCAGCCTTAGCCCGGCAACGCTCAAACAAAAGAGTGTAATCGCACCCATTTGATGAACCACGCCCAATGGCACCGGAACTACTGCCAAAAGGGTCGCGATGCCGAGTAAAAGCTGCAATCCGACGATGGCGACGATGAGTTTGGCTAAAATCTCCCATCGACGGTCTGATTCACGCCTATGAGCGGTCCAACAGAACCAGATTGCCGCTGCAAGGCTGCAATAAGCTAAAATCCGATGATGAAATTGCGCCGCAGCGGGGTTTTCAAAGCCGTTTAACCACCAGGCGTCGCTACCGCCATAATCCGACGGAACAAAGCCGCCCCCCATATCCGGCCAATCGTTGTAAATAACACCCGCATTCAGCCCCGCAACGAAGCCACCGGAGAGGATTGTGAGAGCAAATACGCCAAAAATCACCCATATGGGTGATTTTTTGGTCAGATGAAGCTCTTTTTGGCCCGCCCAAGCCAGACCAAGTGCCACCCAAAACAGGTAGGCAAGAATGCCAAGTGCCAGGGCCAGATGCACCACCAGGCGATATTGGCTGACATCAGCCCGGTCGACGAGGCCGCTTTGGACCATCCACCATCCGATCAGGCCCTGTAATCCACCCAGTACAAAGAGAATAAGCAGATGAGGCACCAGTTTTCGCGGAATCTGGCCTTTGAAAAGAAACCACAGGAAGGGCAGCGCAAACACCAGACCGATCAATCGACCCCAAACCCGATGAATAAATTCCCACCAGAAAATGGTTTTGAACGCTGCCAGGTCCATACCGGCATGTTGCAGCCGATATTCGGAAGTTTGGCGGTAGAGTTCGAAAACCCGGCCCCATTCCGCCTCCGAAAGCGGCGGTATCGAGCCGATCAAGGGGCGCCATTCGACCATAGAAAGGCCCGATTCAGTGAGCCGGGTCGCCGCTCCGATCAACATCATCACGACCACCATCGCCGCACAAGCGAACAGCCAATAGATTACCGGTTTCTCGACTGCCGGCATAAATCTCACTCTCCCTCCATCATTGACCTGACATTAGCCGCAATTCACCCACTGGAACACAGAGGACAAAAGGCCGCAAAATCTACAAGTATTATATGTTAAATGTATTAAAAACACTATTGACTTGTTAATTAATTTTACAACATAATCTCTATGTATAATTGGTTTGGTCCCGTAAGCGGGACTGTGTGAGGCAATACCGCTAGCGGAAAAGCGCCCGTAATAATGGGCACCGCAATACGTTTCTCAGGGAGACTCGAGATGCCATCCCAAGTCATTACCGCCAACCGTCTGGTAGATGGCGATGTGGTTTATCTGACCGCATCGGAGGAATGGAGTGAATGGCTCGCTGACGCGACGATCTCGGAGACCGATGAAGACACCGCGCGCTTGCTTGAAATCGCCGAACAGGCAGTCGAAGACCTGAAAGTCATCAGCCCGTACGAGTTCAATGTCACCATAGACGGCAAAGCCATCGAACCGCTCAGCATGCGCGAAGTCATTCGCGCCGCCGGGCCGACGGTTCGTGCGGATCTCGGCAAACAAGCGAGCGACAGGTAGCCGACATGTACGCTTACGATACATTCGATCAGAAGCTGGTCGACGAGCGCGTCGAACAATATCGCCACCAAGTCGCTCGTCGGCTAAAGGGCGAATTGACCGAAGAGCAGTTCCGCCCGCTCCGGCTGATGAACGGCCTCTATCTCCAATTGCACGCATACATGCTGCGCGTTTGCGTACCTTACGGCACGCTGTCTTCGAAACAGCTCCGCAAACTCGCGCTGATCGCCGAGAAATATGACAAGGGTTACGGCCATTTCACCACCCGCCAGAACATTCAATATAACTGGCCGAAGCTGGAGGAGACGCCGGACCTGCTCGCAGACCTGGCCGAGGTCGAGATGCACGCGATCCAAACCAGCGGCAATTCGTTTCGCAACACCACTTCCGATCAATTTGCCGGCGCGGCGGCCGATGAAATCGACGATCCCCGTATCTATTGCGAGATCATTCGTCAGTGGTCGACGCTGCACCCGGAATTCTCGTTCCTGCCGCGCAAGTTCAAAATCGCGGTAACCGCTTCCAAGCACGACCGCGCCGCAATCAAGGTCCACGATATCGGCATCGAACTGGTACGCGGAGAAGACGGCGAACTCGGCTTTCATGTTCTGGTCGGCGGCGGGCTCGGCCGCACGCCGTTCGTCGGGCACACGATCCGCGAATTCGTACCCGAGAAGCATCTGCTCTCGTACCTCGAAGCGATCATGCGGATCTACAATCAGCTCGGCCGACGCGACAATCTCTACAAGGCGCGGATCAAAATCCTCGTCCACGAGCGCGGGATCGAGGAGTTCACTCGTCTCGTCGAAGAAGAATGGGAACAAATCAAGGATTCCTATCTCGACCTGCCGCCGGAAGAGGTAGCGCGCATCCGCGCACATTTCGCCCCGCCCGAGTACGAAACCCTTTCGCCGGTCTCGACCTTGTTCGAAGCCATGAAGTTCGAAGACAAGGCTTTCGCGGCGTGGGTTCAGACCAACGTCAAGCCGCACAAGCAGATCGGTTACGCGATTGCCAATATTTCTTTGAAGCCAATCGGCAAGCCGCCGGGCGATGCCAGCGCGGAACAGATGTATCTGGTCGCCGATCTAGCGGATAAATATAGCTTCGGTGAAATTCGCGTTACCCACGAGCAAAATCTCGCGCTGGTCGACGTCAAGCAACACGATTTGTATGAGCTTTGGAAAATCTTGAAGGATGCGGAACTGGCAACCCCGAATCTCGGCCTTATCAGCGACATCATTGCCTGCCCCGGCCTCGATTACTGCAATCTTGCCAATGCGCGTTCGATTCCCATTTCAGAAGAAATCAGTCGCCGCTTTGGCGATCTCGATCGTCAGCACAATATCGGCGATCTCAAAATCAAGATTTCAGGCTGCATCAATGCCTGCGGCCACCATCATGTGGGTCATATCGGCATTTTGGGCGTCGACCGTAAGGGCAAGGAGTACTACCAAATCACGCTCGGTGGCAGCGCCGACGAAAATGCGTCGATCGGTAAGATCATCGGCCCCTCTTTCTCCTATGACGAAATCGTGGATGCGGTCGAAACTTTGATCAATGCGTATCTAGATTTGCGTGAAGACGAAGACGAGCATTTCCTCGAAACCTACCGCAGGCTTGGCCAAAAACCGTTCAAGGAGGCGCTTTATGGCACTGATAAAGGACGGTAAGGCAGCAGACGACACCTGGCGCACACTCGACGACAACGCGAAAATTCCTTCCGAAGGCGCCGTGATCATCAGCCTCAAACGCTGGATCGAGGAAAAGCCTTGGCTGAAAGGCCGGAACGCACCGCTCGGCATTGTCTTGTCGAGTGATCAGCCCCCCGCGATTATCGAAGATGATCTCGAGCGTTTCGAAATTGTGGCTCTGGATTTCCCAGCGTTTAAAGACGGTCGTGCCTATTCCTACGCACGGCTACTGCGGGAACGTTACGGTTACGAGGGCGAAATCCGGGCTGTCGGAGACGTGCTTTACGATCAACTTCTATTTATGCGCCGTTGCGGATTCGATAGCTTCGAAATCTCCGACGACGCGCCGCTCGAAGACTGGTTAAATGCGTTTGACGAGATTTCCCTGGTCTACCAACCAGCGACCGACGAACGGAAAACGGTCCTGCAAGCCCGGCATAACAGCTAGGCCGCAGCAGCAAGAACTTCTGCTGGCGAAAATTCACCTCAAAGAATTCGGATTTTACCTAAACGCCTACTGTCCAGGTATGTCCGGACCTAAGCAGCTCATTCATCGGCAACGGCTCCGCCTTACTCTTGGCATGAGCGACCTGCGTCTGCACTGATTCGACGAACTCCTGGCCTTCAGCGCAATAGAGCACGCCGAGCGCGACCGGAAAGTCCGGTGGTTGCATCGTCGCCAGCAACATCGCCATCGACCGGTTTGTCTCGTCGTGAATGGCGATATCCGCTTCAGTAATACCGTTTTCGCCAATCGTTACGACCTCGAGCTGAAGAGCCTCCGGGTCGAGCCGGATACCCTTATCCTGCTCTGCCCCGAATATCATCGGCTGACCATGTTCGAGATGGAGCTGTGCCTCGGTGGCGACGCTCTTATCGGTGAAATGGCCAAAGACGCCGTCGTTATAGACAATGCAGTTCTGGAAAATCTCGACGAAGGATGCACCCTTGTGCGCGTGCGCACGCTTCATCATCACCGGCACGTGCTTCAGAAGCGTATCGACCGTGCGCGCAACAAACTTGCACCCCACTCCAAGTGCCATTTCCGTCGCCGAAACCGGCACGTCGATCGAGCCCATCGGTGTCGACGGCGTTTTCGTGCCGATCTTCGAAGTCGGCGAATATTGCCCTTTGGTAAGACCATAAATTTCGTTGTTGAACAGCAGAAGATTGACGTCCACGTTCCGGCGCAACACATGCATCGTGTGATTACCCCCGATCGACAGGCAATCGCCATCGCCCGATACGATCCAGACATCGAGTTCGGGGTTGGTAAGCTTGATACCGGTAGCAAACGACGGTGCGCGGCCGTGAATGGTGTGAAATCCGTAAGTAGCCATGTAATAGGGAAAGCGCGCGGCACACCCGATGCCCGATACAAAGACGGTGTTTTCCGGCGGAGTGCCGATTTCAGCGAGCGCCGTGCGCACACCCTTGATGATCGCGTAGTCACCACAGCCAGGGCACCAGCGTACTTCCTGATCGGTCGTAAGGTCTTTGGCAGTAAGCTGTTGTGGGTCCTTGATCTCGGTCATCTCAACTCTCCATCAAGTCGTGGACCGCCTGTTCGATCGTGGCGATCTTGAAGGGCTGGCCGTTGATTTGGTTCAGACCGATGGCGTCGACCAGATATTCCGCGCGCAGCACTTTGACCAATTGGCCGTTGTTCATTTCCGGCACCAAAACCTTCTCGAAACTGCCGAGCAATTCCCCGAGGTTACGGGGCATCGGCCATATATGACGGATGTGGATATGCGAAACATCGACGCCGTCATCCTGCAGATTGCTGACAGCGCGCGCGATCGGACCGTAGGTGGACCCCCATCCAACGACCGCCACCTCACCACCGGCTCGGCCCGAGCTGACTTCCTGCTCGGGGATATCGTTGGCGATGCGATCGATCTTCTCCGCACGAATCTTCGTCATTTTGTGGTGGTTTTCCGGATCGTAGGAGATATGCCCGCTCTCGTACGCCTTCTCGATGCCACCGATACGATGTTCCAGCTCCGGCGTTCCGGGCTTGGCCCAAGCTCGGGCCAGGGTCTCGTCATTCCGGAGAAACGGATGGAAACCTTCAGCTTCCGTATGGAACTCAATCGGGAACGGCTCATAGTCCGACATGTCCGGAATGCGCCAGGGCTCGGCCGCATTCGTAAGATATCCATCGGTAAGCAAAATCACCGGCGTCATATATTTTGTCGCCAGCCGCACTGCCTCCAAGCCGCATTCGAAGCAATCGCCGGGCGACCGCGAGGCAACGACCGCAAGCGGGCTATCCGCGTTGCGTCCATAAACCGACTGAAACAAATCGGACTGTTCGGTCTTGGTCGGCATGCCGGTAGATGGGCCCGCACGTTGCGCGTTGACCACCACCAGCGGCAGCTCCGTTGAAATCGCCAGGCCAATCGCTTCGCCTTTCAAGGCAACACCGGGACCCGAACTAGAAGTGATGCCAATTGCGCCGGCATAGGATGCGCCGATGGCCGAACAGGCCGCCGCAATTTCATCCTCGGCTTGGAAGGTCACCACGTCATATTCTTTGAGCCGTGCCAACGCATGTAACAGCGTCGAAGCCGGTGTGATCGGATAGGAGCAAAACACCATCGGTGCGCCCGCTAGCTGACAACCTGCCAGCAAACCCCAGGCAGTCGCTTGGGTACCGGTGATGTTACGGTAAAGGCCGGGCGCCAAATCCGCCGGCGGTACCACATAGGTGCCGATGTCCGTCGGCATTTCCGCAGTCTCGGCGAAGGCATGGCCCGCATTCAACGCAGCTATATTGGCCTCGGCAATCTCGGGTCTGCTTTTGAACTTGGCGGTCAGCCAATCCACGGTCGGTTTACGGTCGCGATCGTAGAGCCAATAGACCAACCCCAAAGTCCAGAAATTCTTGCACCGAAGGCCTTCCTTGCTGGTCAGCCCGAGCTCCTTGACCGCGGCCACGGTTTGTTTGGAAATATCGATCGTAAGCGCCCGGAATTGATCGAGCGTATCATCCTCGAGCGGATTTTCTTCGAAACCTGCCTTGGCCAGATTGCGTTTATTGAAGGTTCCGGAATCGGCGATGATCAGACTGCCAGCGGGCATTTGATCCATATTCACCTTTAGCGCCGCAGGGTTGAATGCGACCAGAACATCCGGCACGTCGCCGGCTGTATTAATGCTTCTCGCGCCAAAATTGATCTGAAACGCCGACACACCGAAGGTGGTCCCAGCCGGCGCGCGAATTTCCGCCGGGAAATCGGGAAATGTAGCAAGGTCGTTGCCGGCGAGCGCGGTGGTTTCGGTAAATTGACCACCGGTTATCTGCACGCCGTCGCCGGAATCGCCGGCGAATCGGATGACGACAGAGTCGATCCGTTCCCGAGCCGATTCCTTGGGTATCGCTGCGCTAACCGCTGCCATAAAACCCATTCCTCTCGCCAGAGGCCCGGTTGACGATGTCTAAATCCACCGCCGCAAATTTGTCTCACAGAAACCGGTTGATTTCCGAATCACGCTCGCCCACGCAATGGGCGATATAGCATTGATTTATAACGGTTTCCCGAGTTAGTCGGTTTCAGGGCCTCACACTCTTCAAGGGCGCCACAAGGCTGCCGCTCCCTCATAAAAACTGATCCGGCTCTAGAGCCAGGACCAGCGCGCCAAAATGATACTTTGCGCCGTCAATGTCCAGCCCAAAATACGGCCTAATCCAGTATCTCCAGCATCTCCTCGATGCGGGTAAATTTGCGCCTCGGCGCGCCAGGTTTGGCGTTGGATTTTTCGGCATCATCGATTTTTTGCCAATCTTCGTAGGATATCCAACGCACACCCTTTTCCCGCAATAATGCTTCGAAGGCCTTGCGACCGGGTTTGGTACTTTCGGTAATATCTTCGAGTATTTGCTTGGCGGCTGTGTCGCCGTCATGCTTGTTCGTCCCGATGACGCCAACCGGCCCTCGCTTAATCCATCCCACCGCATAAACGCCGGGTGCGACACGGCCGTCTTCATTAACTGCTACTCCGCCGCGCTCATCGAAATCCACTCCATCGAAGATTTCTCCGCGATAACCGATGGCGGAAATGACGGCGCCACAGGGTACGTTGACGAATTTACCCGTACCGACCGCCCGGCCTTCTCTGACTTCGGTTTTTTCCAATTTCACCGCCACCACCTTGTCGTCGCCCAGCACTTCGACCGGATTCGAATAGAACGAAAAATGCAGCCGTTTGTCTTTGCCTTCCGGCTGCGCATCGACGAAAGATTGCAAGCTTTCGAGATTCTTTTTGCGAACGCGGAGATCGCGCGCATCCATCTCCTCGACGATTTCTTCCGGCAATTGCGCCGGATCGACCACGGGCGCGCAATCTTCCAGTTCACCCATTTCACGCAATTCAACATTCGTGAATTTGGCTTCTACGGGCCCGCGACGGCCGCACATGTAAATGTCTTTGATCGGCGACGCATGAATAGCGTCGGCAGCATGATCGGCCAGGTCCGTTTCCGCCATTTCGCCCGGTGTCTTTGCAAGCACCCGTGCACAATCGATCGCAACATTGCCATTACCGACTATGACGACACCTTCGGTGTCCAAGTCAGGATCGAGATCGGTGAAATCGGGGTGTCCGTTGTACCAGCCGACAAAAGCCGCAGCGCCGAACACGCCTTTCTTGTCATCACCGGGAACACCCAAAGGCCGGTCGAGCGCCGAGCCAATGGCAATCACCACCGCATCGTAACGCTCGGTAATCTCCGTAAACGTGACATCGCGCCCCACCTCGACATTGCCATAGTAATTGACTTTCTGGTCGAGCGCCGAACGTTCATAGGCACGCGCTACATTTTTGGTTTTGGCATGGTCAGGGGCAACGCCGCCGCGGATCAGCCCGTACGGGCTGGGCAGACGCTCTATTACGTCGATCTGACAATCGGCACCCGCCTTGAGCAAGGCACCAATAGTGTAAAAGGCGCTCGGGCCTGACCCGATCACCGCGACAGTTAAAGGCATTTAGAAAACTCTCCCTCAGCGTTTTCTAAAGCTGCAACACAAGCCTAATGCAACGTCGCGCGTACGCCAAGTCGCAAAAATGAACGGATATCAGTGCTTAGCGGAGACGTGTCGCATCCAGTCCTTCGGCCCGCACTCCTTCGAGCCGACCCAGGATCGCCAAAGCCCGACTTGACCGTTCGACACCGCCAATGTCGCTGCCGCCCAGTTGCCGTGCCAAACGGTCTTGGAAATCGGCAACCAGATTGCGAGACGCGCGCGGTTGATCGCCGAAACGGCCGGCGCCGCTAGCTAGCCCGTCATTCAGGATTTCATGATCGCGAAACGAAATCGCTCCACCTTCATGCAAAACGTCGAACAACGCGCGTGCGTCCGTCGACGTAATCCGATGGGGATCGAACCGGCTGGCAGCAAAGCGAAATACCGCTTCGTCGCTAATCTCGATCCGATCGCGATTGGACTCTATGGTTGCTGGTTTGGATGTTGAGCGTAACTTTTCTGGTTGCTCCGGCTGAGGCGGTAAAACTTCCGGTTGGACCACCTTCTTGTTTCCGCTGACGACCTGTTTGAAAGCTGCCGCCAGTTTTTCAATTCTCATTGTCTTCGTTCGATCCCCCTAAACCTGACCTATTCCCTGGCGAAGGTGACGCAGATTCCGTGCCAAAGACGAATGCCGGAGACTCAAAGGCTTGGCGAAGAGGCGCTCTCGAAAAGGCAGGAAGAATCTTCATTCGGTCGGCAAGAAAATCCTAAATCCGACTGGCTAATAGCCATGCGCGCTTATAAAATGTAGGGATCATGAACGATCAGGTTTCCGATCACGCACACTCGGATACTCCTGCCAGCCAGGGCACTGGCTATCTGATCTGGCGGGTGGTCAATCTCTGGCAAAAAACACAAAAAGAGACCCTGGCGCAGTTTGATCTGACGCCGGTGCAATTCCTGTTGCTGTCGGGATTGGCCGAGTTGTCACCGGACGACGCGGCTATCAAACAATCGACACTGGCCCAGCATTGCCGGACCGATGCAATGATGACCTCTCAAGTCATCAGGTCGCTGGAAAAACGCGGCCTCGTCAGGCGGACGCGCCACCGACAAGACCGCCGAGCCGTCTCCATTGTCCTAACCGAAGAAGGTGGGAGTGCGGTGAACGATGCCGAACCGGCAGTGCAAGCCGCTGACGCCAAATTCTTCGCCGGTCTCGGTGATCGAGCCGACGAATTTGCCGACGCACTTACCGTGCTTACCGGCGAACGTCCGCGCCGCCGAGTAAGAGCGCTGGGTTCCTAAGTCAAAGCATCGGTTTTGGATGATCCGCCCTTAGGCCTGCGCCTCGGCAATCTCTTCGCGCCCGAAAAATCGCCGGATTTCCGAGACCGCCTCCGCTAAGCCGACGGGTGCCACCTCGACTCCTTCCGGAAATCCGCCTAACAGCCTGGATGGGGTCATCGGATCCAGCATGACGAACACTCCACGATCGTCGGCCCGACGCACCAAACGGCCGTAGGCCTGTTTAAGCCGCAATCGGGTGATCATATCGTCATACTTCCGCTTACCGAATGCCGCACGCCGCGCCCGGTGCAGGATGGTCGGGCGTGGCCAAGGCACGCGATCGAAGACGATAAGACGCAAGCTCGCGCCCGGCACGTCGACCCCGTCCCGCACCGCATCCGTGCCGAGCAGGCACGAATCTTCCTCCGCACGAAAAATATCGACCAAAGTTGCAAGATTGGACCGATCCACATGCTGGGCGTAGAGCGGCAGGCCCGCATGGTCGAGCGGCTCGGTAATTCGGCTGTGGACCGCACGCAGCCGGCTGATCGCGGTGAAAAGCCCGAGAGCGCCACCGCCGGCGGCCAAAAAGAGCTCACGATATGCCGCGGCCACCTGATCGAATTTATCCTTGCGCACGTCCTTAACGATGAAGACCCGCGTCAGCGCGCCATAATCGAAAGGAGACGGCACCTCGGCCCGGATCGGCGGTTCGGGCAAATGTACCGCGCCAGTCCGCGTTTCCGCTGCCAGCCAATCGGCTTCGGTTTCGCCGGTGCCGTCCCGAAGTGTCGCCGAGGTAACCAACAATCCGTGGGCGGGCCCGGCGACCTGCTCGGCAAACGGAATAGTCGGATCTACCCAATGGCGGTGCATACCCACATCGAAGTCGCGCCCATCGATTCGTTCGACGCTAAACCAATCGACGAATTCCGCAGGCCGTTCGGTGGCGAGGGCGGCCAACATGCCCCGCCAGGCGGCAAGACTTTGTTCACCGCGATGGGCAATAGATTGTGCCAATGCCTCGATGCGGTTGCGCGTCTGAGTGTCGAGTTCATCCGCCTCCTCATCGAGACGCGCTTCGAGCCCTAATCGAAGCGCCTTCAAGGGACGCTCGATTAGAAATAGCGCCTCCTCCAGTGCAGCCGCCGCTTCAAGCAAGCCATCGACCGGCTCGCCGATATCGCATTCGAGATCGTAGGGGCTGCGTGCATCGGGACTGCGGGCATAGGCCTGCTCACGTACCTGGGCCAGGAAGGCCTCCGTGGGACCAACCGCCCGACCATCGCTACATCGCTGATGCCAACCTTCGCCCGGAAGGGCTTGGGCTGCTTTCAGCGCCCCGGTGAGATGAGCCATTAGACGGTCATCTTCGCCGATTAAATCTTCAAGCCGGCGCTTCAAGCCACGGGCCCGGCTGCGCGATCCCCCTTCACTGCCGCGCAGCCAACGCCGAAGTTCGGCCGCTTCCCGGCCGCTCAAGTAGGCAGAGAACGCGCTGTCGGCCGCGTCGAAAACATGATGGCCTTCATCGAAAACAAATCGTGTGGGCGCGCCCGGTCCCGTAAACCGGCCTCGCGCTGCCTGCACCATCACTAGCGCATGATTGGCAACCACCAGATCCGCACGCCGGGCACGCCGGATACCTTTCTCGATAAAGCATTTGCCGTAGTGGGCGCAGCTCGCATAGATGCACTCGCCGCGCCGGTCCGTCAGGCCCACCGTGCGGGCGCGGCCGACGAGATCGACCAGCCAGGCCGGAAAATCGCCTCCGGTCATACTGCCGTCGCGGCTAACCGAAGCCCAACGCGCCAAGAGGCCAAGCGCAATTGCGTCACGCTTGCGTATCGCAACGCCTTTCACCGCATCTTCGAAATTCAGCAAGCAGAGATAATTTTCGCGTCCTTTACGAACGACCACCCGTCGGGCCTTTTCGGCCTCCTCGGGGAACAACCGGTCGAGTTCCTGATCTATCTGATGCTGCAGATTGCGGGTATAGGTCGAGACCCAGACCGGCGCCTCGTTCTTTTCCGCCCACACACTTGCCGGCGCCAAATAGCCCAAAGTCTTGCCGACCCCGGTACCCGCTTCGCCTAAAACCATATGCGGGGCTCCCGCATGGTTTCGGGGCTGAAAGGCGCCCGTCGCAGCCGAGGCGTAGTCCGCTTGGCTCGGACGCTCCTCGGACCCCTCGCCCAACAATTGCGTCAACCGGTCCCTCGCCTCCACCGGCGCCACCGGTTCCTCGCCGGGCGGGGTGCTCGGCGCATGCTCCGACCATTCGGTAAGCAGGTTCCAAACATCCAGCCCACTGCCAGGCGCGCGCATCCGGTCGTCCACTTCCTCTCCGAGAGCGGCCAATACTGCGGGAGCCCAGACCCAACCTCCCCGCCCCATGGCGAAAGCGAGACTGACAAGCCCCTTCGGCGACAGTTCGCTCAAGCGCTGCAATAGTTCCAGCGCTACTTGCCGGAGCGCGGACGCCTCCTCGGCAAGTGATCCCGGCGCCGGAAGCTCCAATGCATCGGTTAATCCCTGCGGTGTAGGAATCGTAAATTGCCCTGGACAAACGAAAGCGTAGAGTTCCAGCAAATCGAATGCCTCGAACGGATCGAGCCTCAAGCGACCTGCCGTAACGGGCCCGTGGCAGATCATTGGTTTCGCCCCGTCGCGTATCCGCCGGGCGGCCTCTTTCAAAGGCAGTTCCTCGATTTCTCCATCCGCCGGAAGCCAAACCGCACTGGTCAAACCGGCAACCAGTATCGGTGCTGCGGGGAGTCGGAGAGAAGGAACTGGAGCGAGCACTATTGTAAATGAACCGTGACAGCCGGGCGATCAGCGTCGCGGCTGAGACAAATAATCACTGTTGCAGATGAGAGGCGGACAGCCTAAGCGCGCAATTGGGAACCGACAGGTTCGCATAGAACTTCTATTGAAATTGCAAAACGTGCGCAAAAAATTACCTCACTCGAATCAACCAAGACAGTAACCACAGTTCTTGTTTTGTTCAATACGCAAATTTCGAGGCCAGAACCCTAAAACCGCATTGACGCTCCGAACACGCCGCCATAGGTTCCGCGCATCGACGGCGCACCGATAGGCGCCGCCCAACGGAGTGAATCGATGGCGATCACGCGAGAGATTGCGGAAAAGGCCAAGGCCTGGCCGTTCGACGAAGCACGGCGGCTGCTTAAAAGACTTGGTGGCAAACCGCCGGAAAAGGGCTACGTGCTCTTCGAAACCGGCTATGGCCCCTCGGGCCTGCCTCATATCGGTACTTTCGGTGAGGTGCAGCGCACGACCATGGTGCAACGCGCTTTTCAGGAACTATCCGACATTCCGACCAAACTGTTCGCCTTTTCCGACGATATGGACGGGTTTCGCAAAGTGCCTGAGAATTTGCCAAATCAGGATTTGCTCACGGAAAATCTCAACAAGCCGTTGACCGAGGTGCCGGACCCGTTCGGCACCCATGAAAGTTTTGCGCATCACAACAACGCTCGTCTTCGCGCTTTCCTAGATGATTTCGGCTTCGACTATGAATTCAAGAGCTCGACCGAGTGTTATAAGGCGGGACTGTTCGACGACGCCCTCAAGCGTATGCTCGAGGTCTATGACGACGTAATGGGGATCATGCTGCCGACGTTGGGCGCCGAACGGCAAAAGACCTACAGCCCGTTTTTACCTATTTGCCCCGAGACCGGTCATGTATTGCAGGTACCGGTGATCGAAACCGATCCGTCGGCGGGCACCATCGTTTATCAGCGGGATGACGGAACGCAGGTGGAAACCGAAGTCACCGGCGGCAAATGCAAACTGCAATGGAAACCCGATTGGGCAATGCGCTGGTATGCGTTTTCGGTCGATTATGAAATGTCGGGCAAAGACCTGATCGACTCGGTCCAACAATCGGGACGCATCGCCAAAGCACTCGGCGGGCGAACGCCGCAGAACCTCACTTACGAATTGTTCCTGGACGAGAACGGCGAAAAGATTTCAAAGTCGCGTGGCAACGGCCTGACCATCGAAGAATGGCTCTCCTACGCACCAAAAGAGAGTCTCGCGCTCTTCATGTTTCAAAAGCCGAAGTCGGCAAAGCGTCTCTATTTCGACGTGATTCCAAAAAATGTGGACGACTATCTGAATTTCCTCGGCAAGTTTCCCGAGGAGGAACCGGCGCGGCAGGCGGAGAACCCAAGCTGGCATATTCATCGGGGCGACCCGCCGCCGAGCGACGTGCCACTCAACTTCGCAATCTTGCTCAACCTGGCAAGCGTCTGTAACACCGAAGACAAGGCGGTGCTGTGGGGGTTCATCACCCGCTACGCACCGGAGGCGAGTCCTGAGAAAAACCCGACGCTCGATGCGATGGTCGGATTCGCTATTCGCTACTATCAGGATTTCGTCAAGCCGACCAAAAGTTACCGGGCGGCTACCGAGCAGGAACAGGCGGCGCTCGGCGATCTCGCCGCCGCGCTTGACGACATGGCCGCGGACGCAGAAGCGAGCGACTTACAAAACCAAGTTTATGAGATCGGCAAATCGCACGGATTCGAGAATCTGCGCGATTGGTTCAAGGCCTGCTACGAAGTCTTATTCGGGCAGGAACAGGGCCCTCGCATGGGCTCGTTCATCGCGCTTTACGGTGTCGCAGAAACCGCAACATTAATTCGCCGCGCCCTTGCCGGCGACGACCTTAGCGCTGAATGATTTAGGCCGCGATGAGCGGCGGCGTTCCTAGGATTTCGCGAGCGGTACCGAGTATTTTTTCTGCAGCCAGGGCAACCGAGATAATTTCCCTATCGGCGCCGTTCCTCCCAATCAGATGCAACCCAACCGGCATACCGGCCTTGTCCAAGCCCACCGGCAAGCTAACAGCACACTGATCGAGAAGATTGACGATCGAAGTGTTGCGAAGCGTCGCCATATTGCAGCGGAAATATTCTTCCGGCACCGACACTGCTTCTACCGTCGGCGGCGTGATCGGAACCGTCGGGCCGATTAGCGCATCGATGCTCTCCAGCGCTTGGTCTGCCTCGGCGGCAAGTTCCGCGAGCCGGTTTCGGCGCGAGATATAGTCGATCGCAGGAATCGCTTCCATCCTTTCGAACCGCGCCAACACATTGGGATCGAGCGTCGGCTTCCAGTCGGCAAACTGATCGTTGATCAAGGCTGCAAACTCCGGCGCCGCCAGCCCGCCACGGCCGAAAATTTCTCCGGCCTCCACGACGGACGGAAGCGTGATCTCGGCGACGGATGCGCCGGCCTTTTCCAACTTGGCGACCGACGCTTCAATCGTTTCCGCGATACCGGGGTCGCAATCCTCGAAAAACCACCTGCACAGTCCCAATTTGATGTCCGAAAGATCTCTTTCCCGTAACGTCGCTAAGAACCGCTCGAACGGTTCACCCTTATCGGGATCGATCACCGAAAATGCCACCGCCATATCGGCCGCCGAGCGTGTCAGAAGGCCAGGCGTGTCCAAACTCGTACTGAGCGGCACAAGACCGTCCGTGGACCAGCAGCCCTTGGTGGTCTTGAGCCCGACCGTACCCGTAAAGCTCGCAGGGACCCGGACCGAACCGGCGGTATCGCTGCCGAGCGCAACCAATGCCGAACCCTCCCAAATACTGACACCGGCACCGGAGCTGGAGCCGCCCGGGACACGAGGCGTCTTCACATCCCACGGGTTCGCCGGCGTTGGCCAATGGGGATTAGTGCCGATACCGCCGAAGGCGAATTCGACCATATGGGTTTTGCCCATGATCGTGGCACCAGCGGATTTGAGTGCGGCAACAACCGGCCCTTCGACGCACCAATTAGCCGGAAGCGGGCTTGGCGAGCCGGCAAATGTCTCGAAACCTTCGAGGCCGAAAAGATCTTTTGCCGAAACCGGTATTCCCGCAAGCACGCCACCGCCTGCAACTGCGGGCGCCGGGTCCCAACGCAGATAAGCCTGCAATTGGTCGCCAAAAGTTTCGTGGCGCGCGCTGGCGGCGGCGATTACGTCATCCGCTGCACACTCGCCTTTCTGCAGCATGGGAATCAGCGTTTCCAACGGTAGGTCGAGAGGGTCGGTCATCAGATGTGCTTACCTTTTACTGAACTGGGTCCAATCTATAGACTAGTTTGCATGAGTCTCTAGGCCCTTTCGGCGAATCGCATTAGGGTCGCCCCATGCCAACGATCTATCATCTCGCCCGAGAGGCTGATTGGAAGAGCGCACTTAGGTCGCGCCGTTATGAAGGAGGACTCGCGGATAAAAATGACGGCTTCCTACATTTTTCTTCCGCCGAGGAAATCGAAACCAGTGCCGAGCTCTATTGCAAGGGGCTCGCTGACTTGCTGTTGATCGCCGTCGAAGCGGAAAGCCTCGGCGATAACTTGAAGTGGGAAATGTCACGGGACAACAAAGCGTTTCCGCACCTCTACGGCGTGCTCGACCCGGCCCATGCGCTTTGGGCGAAACCGCTGCCGCTCGACGCCGACGGGAACCATATCTTCCCACCCTTGGACTGACGGACCGGCCTAATGAACCTCTCTCGCGCCCTGCTGCCGCTCCTCCACCGACTAACGCCGGAACGGGCCCATCGGCTGACACTACTTGGCCTTCGCACGGGACTCGGTCCTCGTGTGACGGCGCCCGACCCGCCGTCGCTCGCAACCGAAGTTGCCGGGCTCTCCTTCCCTAATCCGATCGGTATAGCGGCCGGTTTCGACAAGGATGCGGAAGTCTTCACCGCCATGCTGAACGCGGGTTTCGGGTTTGCCGAAACAGGCACCGTGACGCCCAAACCACAGGCCGGAAACCCCAAACCACGCGTTTTCCGACTGCCGGAGGACAAGGCGGTCATCAACCGTCTCGGTTTCAACAATGGGGGCCTCGACGCCTATGCGGATCGTCTGGCCGCGCGGGACCAGACCGCGGGCATCGTCGGCGCCAATATCGGCCGGAACAAAGATTCGGAAAGTGCCGTCGCCGACTACGTTGTCGGCGCAAAGCGCGTAGCGCCAATTTGCGACTATCTCACCATAAATGTCTCTTCCCCCAATACGCCCGGCCTGAGGGCTCTGCAAAGCAAAGAAGCCTTGAGCGAATTGATCGTGGCAGTCCAGAAAGCCGTTGCGGACGCCAATGCAGCCCCCCCGCTTTTCGTGAAGATTGCGCCCGATCTCACCGATCAGGACAAAGACGATATTGCCGAAATTTCCCTCACTTCGGGAATTGCCGGCTTGATCGTGTCCAATACCACCGTCGAACGCCCCGATACGTTGCAAGCCAGCCATAGTTCAGAAGAGGGAGGGCTAAGCGGCGCACCTTTATTTGCACCCTCGACAGCATTGCTCGCTGAAATGTATCTCCGCTGTCAGGAAAGGTTGCCGCTCATCGGCGTTGGCGGCATCGCATCGGGCGAAGATGCTTACCGCAAAATCCGTTCAGGAGCCTCATTGGTGCAACTCTACACCGCGCTTGTCTACCAAGGGCCTACATTGATCGAAGCAATAAAGCGCGATTTAGCCGCCTTACTTGAACGCGATGGATTTTCGAATGTCGCGGATGCAGTTGGTATAGATGCAAATTGAACGATTTTACCTGCTGACAATGCTTGCCCCCGGCGGAATCGCTGCGTAACCTCCTAGTGATTCGGTGCTTTTGAAAGCACCTATGAAGTTCTTTTGGGAATGTCGAAGCAATATCACGCATTCATTTTCGGTTGTTACACGGCGGCGGCGATTACCGCCATGTTCGCGCTTCCCGAACTAATCCACGGGCTCGATCATTTCACGGCCATCCTGTTCGGCATCGTCATCATGCTGGCCGGTGGCCTCGCGCAGGAAACCGTCACCCGTCGCACCAACGAGACCCAGGCCGTGCGCAGGTTGATTGTCCTGCGTAAAGCCTACAACCAGAACCAGGAAGATTTAGCCCGGAACCGTGACGAATTGCGCCGTGTCTACGAAGTGTTGGAGCAATTCAAGAGTAGAAACGAAGCGAAACGCGCACCGGAGGACATCGAGGAGGTCGCCTCCGAGGTCAAAGTGCTGCATGGCTTGGTCGAGCAACTTTATTCGTCGGGCAAGCACGAAACGCGCCCGACTACGGCAGCATCGCTCGATGAAGACCCGACCGCCGAAGCCGGCCCAAAAGTGCCAAGCGTCGGCGCACGCAAAATTAGCGAGCTTGGCGATGATTTGCTGGTCGATATCATCCGCGATGCACTGCGGCACAACCGGGTCGACTTATTCCTTCAACCAATCGTCAGCCTGCCTCAGCGGAAGAGACGTTTTTTCGAGAGCTTCATTCACATCCGCTCGGCGGACGGCGCTGAAATTACGCCACCTCAGTATTCCGGCGTCGCCAAGGAAAAGGCCCTCAGTCTCGCCATAGACAATATGTTGCTCTTCCGCAGCGTTCAGCTATTGCAGAAGGCACAGCAGCATAATTATTCGACCGCCTTTTTCTGCAACATTTCACCGAGCACTTTCGGCGACCGCAAATTCTTTGCCGATTTCATTGAATATCTCGAATCGAACCGGGATATGGCGCCCTGCATTGTGTTCCAACTCTCTCAATCGGACCTCGCCGCACATGCGGAAGATGCGAGCGGCGACTTGCAGCGGCTGGTCGACGTCGGCTACCGGCTTTGCATGAATCAGGTTGCCGACCTCAATTTCGACCCATCGGGCCTTTCCGAAATTGGTTTCCGGTTCGTCAAAGTTCACGTCGATCGTATCCTCCAATCCAATGGCATTTACACGCCGGAATCGATCCGCGCGGTAAAAGCCGCGCTGGATGAAGTTGGCGTGGACCTGATTATCGAGGGTGTAGAAACCGAACAGGCACTGATCGAACTGCTCGAATACAACATCGACCTTGGCCAGGGCTTTTTGTTCGGCGAACCTCGGGTCAGCAAAGACCCGGAACAAAAAAACCAAGCCCCCGAACTTCGGGTCGTTTGATCGCAGCGTAACTGAAGCCGGTTATCTGAACGCCAAATGTCTCGCCCCGAATTCATCGACAGCGTTGAGCCGCTTGCCGAAGCCTACGATCTTTTTATTCTCGACCAATGGGGCGTACTCCATGACGGCGCCAAGGCCCATACAGGGGCCGCGGAGGCCATGGCCAAACTCAAAGCCGCGGGAAAGACCATCATTCTGGTGTCGAACTCATCGCGGCGCATCTCGGTCAGCATCGAACGATTGACCAAGCTGGGCATCGCGCCCGAGCTTTACGATCACATTCTCACTTCGGGTGAACTCGCCTGGGATGCAATCAAAACCCAGTCAGATCCGCTCTACCGCGAAATAGGGCCGAAATGTCTCTTGATCGGCAAGGATCGGCGAGCTGACTTTTTCGACGGTCTCGCGCTCGAACTCACTGACGATGTAGGTAGCGCTGATTTGATAATAGTTGGCGATTTGCCGGATAGCCCACTCGACGCGCTGGAACCCATGTTCCGCGAAGCAGTGGCACGCGACTTGACAATGGTAGTCCTCAATCCCGACTTTCACAGCGTGGATCCGAATGGAGCGCTCACCCCGTGCCCCGGTCAAGTGGGGCTCGCCTATGAAGCGCTGGGCGGCAAGATTAAAACTCATGGCAAGCCCAACCGGAGCGTCTATGAGGTTTGTTTCCAGCTCGCCCCAGACCCCGAACGCGCTCTCGCCATTGGAGATTCGCTCCATCACGATATTGCGGGTGCTAACGGGTCTGCGATCGATTCGGTTTTTATCACTAGCGGCATCCATGTATTCGAAATGGAAACCACACCCGGAGTCACCCCCACACAAGACCTGGTCGAAAAGGTCTGTCAAAAGATCGGTCAAACACCGACCTACTGGAGCACTCTTTTCACTTGGTGAGCGGTGAGTACCAAGCTTTATAATTTTGCGATAGCGCGCGACAGTCGGCGGTAATCTTCAATCTCGCTATAGATAAAAGCGGATATGCGCACCCAAAGCCGATGGCCGATGGGAATGACCGGCACTTCGACATTGTGATCCCGGCGCAAGCTTTGGCGGATACGTTCGGCCGATCGCAAATTGGCGTCGAAACCCGGCGGCAACGCAACGTTGGTCATACCGCTGGCCAACGCCGACGAAGTGCCCCGCTCCGTACCCCAGTCGGCTGCAAGAGTATTTGCCGCCTGGTTCGCCAATGCATGGCAATAGGTCTGAATGGCTTCCGGCCCGAACTCCGCTTGAAAGTCGAGCGCAGCCGAGACCGCGAGCCAAGCGCCCGGATCATGGGTCCCGGGCCACAGAAAAGATTCGCGATAACCATCGCCGTGATGGTTGCCAATTACCGCCGGATGCATCCGCGCCTGCCAATCCGATCGAGTCCAAAGAAAGGCTGCGTTTTTCGGCGCGCACAACCATTTATGACAATGTCCCACATAAGCGATGGCCCCAGCGGCGGCCAATGACGCAAGATCGACCGGGAGATTACCGGGTCCATGAGCGCCGTCGACAACCACCGGCAGATCGCGGCCCACCGCGAAGTTCAAAATTTTCTGCAGCGGCATACGAATTGCGCTCGGCGACGTCACGTGATCGACAACCAACAGCCGTGTACGCGACCCAAGTGCCCCAACGATCACGTCCACTATTTCCTCTTCGTCATGAACCGGAAACGGCAATTCAACGATCTTCAATTCCGCTCCGTGACGCTTTCAGATTTCATTCAGACATTTGGCAATCGCTTCATAGGCATGATCCGTCGCGACCACCTCATCACCGGCGCGCAATTTCATCGATTGCAGTGCCGCGTTCATTCCGGTGGTCGCATTATCGACGAAAGTTAAATCTTCCGGCGTCGCACCGACATATTCGGCAAGCTGTTCCAACACATCGAAAAGTGCCGGGAAAAGATCTTCCTCCATGAAGCGAGTTGGCTGCGCCTCGAACCGCCGGCGCCATTCATCGGCAACCGCAAGTGTGGATTTTGGCGTCGCGCCGTAACCCGCATGATTCAGGTACGAAACGCCCTCCTCCAGCAACCAGCGGTCTCGCACCGCGTGTCCAAAATTTACATTTTGAAGTTTCATCTACCCCATCCGACGGACGGACTCTCAGCAGCTTCCGCCGTCACGTCAAGGGACAACGGTTGCCAATCTATTCGCACCTCGCTATTGGACTTGGCGCTATCCCAACCGATAGAATGGGATATCGAGGAATTGGAATGTCGAAGCGCAAAAAAACCGGCGAAGAGCCCTCCAACGCGGCGTGGCGTGACCGAGCCGACAAGGAAATCAAGGGCGATGCCGAAACTGCACTAACTTGGACGACACCGGAAGGTATTCCGGTGAAGCCGCTTTATAGTGCTGAAGATTTGGACGAGCTCGATCATTTGGGATCGTTGCCGGGCTTGCCCCCGTTTACGCGCGGGCCACGGGCGACAATGTATGCGGGCCGGCCATGGACGGTGCGCCAATATGCGGGCTTCTCCACCGCGGAAGAATCCAACGCTTTCTATCGAAAGAATCTCGCCGCCGGGCAAATGGGACTTTCGATCGCCTTCGATCTCGCCACCCATCGCGGATACGATTCCGATCATCCGCGTGTTGTCGGGGACGTGGGCAAAGCGGGCGTCGCCATCGATTCCGTCGAGGATATGAAAACCCTATTCGATGGAATCCCGCTGGAGAAAATGAGTGTCTCCATGACCATGAACGGGGCGGTACTTCCCGTGCTGGCCAATTTCATCGTCGCTGGCGAGGAACAGGGTGTCGCCACAGAGAAACTCTCGGGAACCATTCAGAATGATATTCTGAAAGAGTTCATGGTCCGCAATACCTATATCTATCCGCCGGCGCCTTCGATGCGGATCGTCGCCGATATCATCGAATACACCGCTCAAAATATGCCGCGCTTCAACTCGATCTCGATCTCCGGTTATCACATGCAGGAGGCAGGTGCGACGTGCGTTCAGGAACTCGCGTTCACGTTGGCCGATGGGATCGAATATGTCCGCGCTGCTGCGGCAAAGGGTTTGGATGTGGACGCATTTGCGCCGAGGCTCTCCTTCTTCTTCTGCCTTGGCATGAATTTTTTTATGGAGGTCGCCAAACTCCGTGCTGCCCGTTTGCTGTGGGCCGAATTGATGCAAGAACATTTCAGCCCGAAGGACGAGCGCTCGCTGATGCTGCGCACCCACTGCCAGACGTCTGGCGTCTCGCTCACCGAGCAGGACCCCTACAACAACATCATCCGCACCACCGTCGAGGCGATGGCCGGTGCGCTCGGCGGCACCCAATCACTGCATACTAATAGCTTCGACGAGGCCTTGGCGCTGCCGAGTGAATTTTCCTCACGCATCGCGCGGAACACCCAGCTTGTCCTGCAGGAGGAAACCGGGATCACCAAAGTGGTCGACCCGCTGGCAGGTAGCTATTACGTCGAAGCGCTGACCGCGAGTGTGGCCGACGAGGCACGTAAGCTGATCGGCGAGGTCGAGGATCTGGGCGGCATGACCAAGGCAATCGAGGCCGGCATGCCGAAACTCCGCATCGAAGAAGCGGCGGCCCAACGTCAGGCTCGTATCGACCGTGGCGAAGAAGTCATCGTCGGCGTCAATAAATACCAGCCGGAGGAGCAGGACCCGGTGGAGTTGCTCGATATCGACAATAGCGCGGTACGCGACGCCCAGATCTCTAGGCTCGAGAGAATTCGCGGCGACCGCGATGATGCCCGCTGCCGGGCAACACTCGATGCGCTCACCAAAGCGGCCGAAGAGGAAAGCGGCAATCTGTTGGAACTCGCAGTGGACGCTGCGCGGGCACGGGCCAGTGTCGGCGAAATTTCGGATGCACTTGAAAAAGTCTATTCCCGCCATCGCGCCGTGGTGCGCTCGATCTCGGGCATCTACGGTTCAGCCTATGAAGGCGATGAAGGGTTCGAAAAAATTCAGGCGGAAATAGACGCGTTTCGAGCCGAAGAAGGGCGCCGGCCACGCATGCTGGTGGTCAAGATGGGACAGGACGGGCATGACCGCGGCGCCAAGGTAATCGCCACTGCCTTTGCGGATATCGGCTTCGATGTGGATGTGGGTCCGCTTTTCCAGACACCCGACGAGGCGGCACGTCAGGCGATCGAGAACGATGTCCATGTTGTCGGCGTTTCGAGTCAGGCGGCGGGACATAAAACACTTGTGCCGCAATTGGTCGAATGTCTGAAAGAGCAAGGGGGCGAAGAAATTCTCACGATCTGCGGTGGCGTGATCCCCCCGCAGGATTACGACTTCCTGCAGGAAGCCGGTGCGGCGGCAATCTACGGTCCGGGTACGAATATTCCGGTCGCCGCGAGCGAAATTCTCCAACTGGTCAAAAGACGGCGATTGGCAGCCTAGAAAAGGTTTCCACGTCTCGGCCAAATTAGGCCCCAAGCCGCGCCGCTTCTAACCGTCCTGTTTTTCCTTAAGGCGTTTCAAACGTTCGAGTGCGCGGGTGCGGGCAAACCCATGATCGACTACCGGCATCGGATAGTCGGCTCCAAGGGTGAGGCCCGCGTCGGCCAGCTCAAGGGGACTAGCCGTCCAGGGCGCATGAATCAGTTTGTTCGGCAGGCTGGCGATTTCCGGCACCCATCGCCTGACATAGTCGCCTTCCGGATCGAACTTCGCCCCCTGCAGCGTCGGATTAAAAACGCGAAAATAGGGCGCCGCATCGGTACCCGATCCCGCTACCCACTGCCAACTCGCGGAATTGCTCGCCAAATCCGCGTCGACCAGCGTGTCCCAAAACCAAGCCGCCCCCTCGCGCCAATGGATGAGTAGGTCTTTGATCAGGAACGACGCGACGATCATGCGCACACGATTATGCATCCAGCCGGTGGTCCAGAGTTCGCGCATGCCTGCATCCACGATGGGGTAGCCCGTTTCGCCACGCTGCCAACGGCCGAGCCCCTCCGGATCGTCCTCCCAATCGAAACCGGCGAACTGCGGCCGCAATGGCTCGTGCGGTAGTTTCGGGAAGTGAAACAACAGATGGTATGAAAATTCTCGCCATGCGATTTCGGAGAGGTAGGTTTCCACCCCTTTCGGCATCGGATCTCTGAAATGCGTCAGTGCGCTGCTCACGACCGACTGCCAAATTTGCCTCGGGCTGATCTCACCGAAATGAAGATGCGGCGATAGGCGCGACGTGCCGGCGACGCCTGGCAGATCGCGCGCCTCGCGATACGAGAAAACGATGTCCTCAGCAAAAGCGGCAAGCCGGGTCTGCGCGGAATCCTCGCCAGGCTGCCATGTTTCCCTGAGCCCCGCTGCCCAATCCGGCGTCGTCGGGCGCAATTCCCAAGAGTCCAATCCGTCGCTTTCAGGCCGTTGGGCCGGTGCGAGAATATCTTCCGGTGCAGGCGACGGAGCAGGTGGTTCACCAAGCGCCCGTAACGCGCGCCAGTAGGGTGTAAACACTTTGTAAGGCGCACCTGCCTTCGTTTGCACTTCCCACGGCTCGCGCAGAAGGCTCCCGTTGAAGCTTTGTGCGTCCACCCCCGACGCTTTCAACATTGACTTGATTTCTTCGTCACGTGCTTTGGCCCATGGCTCGTAGCGGCGGTTCCAAAAAACATGACTGGCATCGGTTTCTTCAACCAACGCTGCGAGCACGGTTGCGGCGGATCCCCGCCTTAGAACAAGTTCGTTACTGTGCCGCTCAAGCGCCGAGCCCAATGCTGCGAGAGAACCGTGTAGCCACCATCGGGAAGCGCCACCGGGACGCCAATCGCCCGCATCGTCATCATCGAGAATATAGACGGGAAGGACTGGCCGGCCGGTCGCAACCGCAGCCTCCAGGGCCGGGTTGTCACTGACGCGAAGATCGCGTCGAAACCATAGGATAGCGGTCATTGAGAAGTCTCAGTCAATTCGGCACCCGTCTACATACGCTGTTCTCACACTTGCTTCAGCATGGACGATTTAAGCTAGACCTCTAGCCTAGCCACTCCCGCTTCGCTTCGGCAAATTGGCCGCGCAAAAGCGCGCTTCTGATTTCCGCCATAAGCCCGACCATGAAGGCGATGTTGTGTTGCGTCAGCAATTGTAATCCGAGAATTTCATCCGCTTTGATCAAGTGATGAATGTAGCCTCGTGAAAAGTTTTCACAGGCATAGCAGCCGCACTTGTCGTCCAAAGGTTTTCCGTCCTCGCGGAAACGGGCGTTGCGAAGATTTATACGGAAGTCCTTGGCGTTCTTTTTAAGTGCCCAACCATGGCGGGCGATGCGGGTTGGCGACACGCAATCAAAGGTATCGACGCCCATTGCTACGCCTTCCCAGATGTCGTGGATGCCGCCGATGCCGAGCAAATGGACCGGCTTTTCCTGCGCGGTTTCGGCAAGCGGTGCCATGGCGAACTCGACAATGTCGTACATGGCGTCCTTGTGATCACCGAGGCATCCACCGACCGCATGGCCGAAAAACGGTAACGAGGCGATAAATTCGGCCCCTTCGCGACGCAGGTCCTCGTAGATGCCGCCTTGAATCACGCCGTAAAGCCCTTGCGTCCCGTCATGATGACGGGCGAATTCGGCAAGGCTGCGCTCGGCCCATTTATGCGTGAGCTTGAGCGAATTTTCCGTATAGGATCGCTCCACATGCACCGGCGTACATTCGTCTAATACCACAGCCAGATCGGGCCGCAGTTGACGTTGAATACGGATCGCGGATTCCGGCGTCAATTTGTGTTTGGTGCCGTCGCGTGGCGAGCGAAATACCGCCCCCTCTTCCGACAGATCGAGCAACAGGGGATTTCGTTTACCATCACGGCTCCCCTTAATCTCGGAGCTTTCGGTGCCCTGACCGAGACTGAAGATCTGGAACCCGCCACTATCGGTCAGCATCGGGCCGTCCCAGCCCATAAATTTGTGCAACCCTCCGAGCTTCTCGACCACGTCGGGGCCGGGCTGAATTAACAAGTGGTAGGTGTTGGCAAGAACCATTTCCACATTGGCCGCTCGGAGGTCGCGGGGACTGGCACCTCTGATCGCCGCTTTGGTCGCGCAAAAAATAAACGCCGGGGTCATCAATTCCCCGTGCGGAGTACTCAAACGTCCGAGCCGGGCACGGCTCGCCGCATCGCGCTCCAAAATTTCGAAGCCGAAGCCGGGATACTCGAGCTTATCTGGGACGGATGTGCTCATAACAGGAGACAATAATAGAAAAGGCCCGCATTGGGCGGGCCTTAAATGGCAAAAAACTAAAAAACTTTAGGCAGCTGATTGTTTTTCCGCAGCACGTACGATTCGTTTTTTTAAACGCTTTGCTTCCGGTGTCAGCTTCCGGTTCGGCGTTCCCAACAGATAAGCGTCGAGCCCGCCCTTATGCTCAATGGTGCGAATTGCCGACGGCGTTATTCTCAGCCGTACCATTTCACCCAGAACATCGCTCAAAAGAGACGTATTTTGCAGGTTCGGCAAATAACGACGCTTGGTCTTGTTATGGGCGTGACTGACATTGTTGCCTGTGCGGACGCCCTTACCCGTGATCATGCAGCGGCGTGACATTTCTCGCTCCACCTTAATGATTTACCAACCCAGCGACCGAACTGGAATTCGCCCGCCGATGAGGCGAGCGTTGTAGGGCAGTGGCCAAACTCCGTCAAGAAGGTTTCAAGTCTCGAAACTGCCGAATGAGGGCCGCCGCCGCTTCAGGCGCGGTCGTTTTACCGTCAGCCACCGATTGGGCCAACGCATCCAAATCACCGACACCACCAAGTCCTGCACGAATTTCGCTTTCAAGCCGTTCGCGGAGTGCATCCCACAACCAGACCCGCGCCTGACGCGCGCGATTCTGCGCTAGGGCGCCATTCGTGGTCATCACCTTCCGCCAGTCCTGGATCAATTCCCAGGCTTCGGCGATACCAGCGCCGGTCAACGCCGAGCATGTGCGAACGGGCACGGTCCAATCGTCCATCGCCGGGCGCAACATGTGTATCGCGCTTTGGTAATCCGCCGCCGCGTGGGTAGCCGCTTTTTCTAGGTCGCCGTCAGCTTTGTTGACCAGCACCAGATCGGCCAATTCGACGATACCTTTTTTCATCCCTTGCAGCTCATCACCACCCGACGGCAGCAGCAAGAGCAGAAACAAATCGGTCATATCCGCAACCGTGGTTTCCGACTGCCCCACGCCGACGGTTTCGACAAAAACCACATCGAACCCCGCCGCCTCGCAAGCGATCAGTGCCTCCCGGCTACGGTGACCGACGCCGCCAAGCGCGTCGCCTGCCGGTGATGGCCGTATGAAGGCATTGGGATGGCGTGACAGCTCTTCCATCCGCGTCTTGTCGCCCAAAATTGAGCCACCGCTCCGCTTTGAACTCGGGTCAATCGCAAGGACAGCCAGCTTGTGACCTTGTTCGACAACGTAAAGGCCGAACCGTTCGACAAATGTGGATTTGCCGACACCGGGCACGCCCGAAATCCCAATCCGGATGGATTCACCTGCACGAGGCGTTAATTCCGCCAGCAGATTTGCGGCGGCGGCGGCATGATCCTGATTCGTCGATTCCAGGAGTGTGATCGCCTGTGCGAGGGCCCGTCGGTCTCCCTTCACCACCCCTTCGACCAGCGTACCGCCAGCGTTCGATTTTGCCGATGCCATTTCAGACGCCTCTGTTGCCGGACTCTTGCGCCAAGGCGCGATCTGCCTCTTCGGCCCCGGGGCCTAGAGGTTGGCCAAATGAGAATTCCACGAAATTACCGTCCGGATCTTTGAGTCCGCAATAATAGCCCGCTGGATATACATCCTGACGGGGTGCCCAGGCCAAACAACCCGCCGCATCGGCCCTCGCCGCGAGCGCGTCGACCGCGTCTCTGCTGTCGAGTGCGAATCCGAAATGGCTAAAGTCCCGCTCGCTCTGATCCCGTCCGGGCCCTCCCGGTAAAATAACGAAAATAAACTCCCGCTCTTTGCCGGGCTCCGATAGCCAGACGATGCGGCCACTTTTATCGGGCCGCTCGTGAATGATCTGCATTCCGCAATAGTCCCGGTAAAATTCAATACAAGCTTCTACATCGCGAACGTGGAGCGCGAGGTGAGTTAGCGCCGGCGAGGCAAAAGTCATTCGGGGCCTGTTTCGAGCAGTTTCGACATCACGATTTCGTCCACATAGGCGCCGTCGATATAGAGCGATTCCCGACGTGTTCCCTCGACCTGGTAGTCCATCTGTTCGTAGAGCCTCAATGCACGCGGATTATGACTCATGACTGTTAGTTCGAGCCGATGTAAGTCGGCCTTGTGAGCAAAGAACTCCAGCCCTTCCATCAATTTACGACCTAGGCCATTCCCGGTATGGGCTTGGAGGACGCCGACACCGACGGTCGCAGTGTAACGATTGCGCTCAAGTTCGCCTCCCATTACTACCGCCTCGCCTACCGGCGCATCATCCAACCAGGCCGTGAGCAGCAAATGGCGCGGCAATTCGCGAAACCGTTCGATGATCAGACGCATTTCGTCGACCGAGCGGGCGCGCTCGGAAGGGCCGCGCAGGAAAAAACTGGTTTCCGCCAACAGCGCACGGCCGAAATGATAGAGTGCTTCGGCGTCTTCGCCCTCTGCGGCACGCAGTTTATAGGCCGGGCGTTGCTCTGAGTCCGATCGTTCAGGGGTTTGTTTGGCGTCGACCGCCATTTCCTTGGCTCCTATTCGCTTTCTATGGCACCGATCGCCGGTTTTTGTTCCACCACCGACGACAAAACCACCGAACTTTCCGCTTCCCCATGTTCACGGAAGCGCTCGATTAAGGCTTCCAGCGACTCCACCGTCGGGGCAGCAAGCTTGACTAAAAAACATGCTTCACCGGTGATGTGATGACACTCGAGCACCTGCGGCAATTCCAACGCCAGACGCCGTACCGCCTGAAACTTAGCGCCTGGGCAGCGTAAGCGCAAAAAGGCGGTAATCGGCAACCCGATCGCTCGCCGATCGAGCTTTGCATGATATCCCAATAAAGCGCCGGATTCCTCCAATCGCCGCACCCGTTCGGCCACTGCAGGCGGGGATAGCCCAACCCGTCGCGCGAGAGCATTGAAAGACAATCGCGCGTCTTCGGCGAGATATCTTAATAAATTTAATGTTTTTTGATCCATAACTTAATAATCACATAGTTTTATACCTTTTTAAATATATTTATAAAGTTTTATGATTTTATGCCTTTCGTTTGAAAGCTTGTCAGGCCTTACACTTATGATTATCAAGCTGATGCGGCCTTGGCGCCACGTCCGGTGGAGATTTTAAATTTGGATTTCGTGTTGTTTTTGAAGGCTATCGGGATCGGATTCTCGATTGCGGCACCGGTCGGTCCGGTCGCGATGCTCTGTATCCAACGCAGTTTGAAAACCGGCTGGTGGCCAGGGTTTTTCACAGGGCTCGGTGCCGCCGCGGCCGATACTTTTTATGCGGCAATCGCGGTTTTCGGCCTTGCCGCCGCCTTAACCGCCCTTTTCGATCAGTCGCCGTGGATTCAGCCGGTCTGCGGCATCATTCTAATCGTCGTGGGTACGCATATTTTTCGCGAGAAACCCAGTGAGACAAGCGGACAACGGCGGGTAATGAAAGCACACCATATGGCGGGCAATTGGTTGAGCGCATTTGTGATCACTTTGCTCAATCCGGCGACGATACTGGCGTTTCTGGCGGTCTTCGGCGGCCTGAAAATTGCCGACGGCGTTGAAGATCCAGTACAAGGCTTAACCACGGTGGGTGGCGTGTTTGTCGGTGCCGCGATCTGGTGGATCGGATTGACCACGGTTGCGGCCGTGTTTCACCACCAAATTCAGCCTAAAACCATGCTCCTGATCAACCGGCTCGGCGGCCTGGTGGTATTTGGATTTGGCGTATTCGCTCTCGTCGATTGGGGTATGGGCTGATAGAGCAGCCGGTCTATTTGCCCGACACGATATCGCGACCCAGCGCGCGACAGAGCAACAGGTAAAGCTTGCCCACATCAGCGGTCATGAAGGTGGAATGGAGCAGATGTTCCGGATCCACCTCTTCGGCTTCGCGCAGTAGAGTTTCGAAATGATCGAAATAGCGCATCACGTAGCGGCGCATTTCTTCTTCGCGCTGAACCTTCTGGGCAATCAACGATGCGGTGGCGGACGGTTTGTTGCCGAGCAGCGCGCGGGTGAAAATACCCCGATCGCCTTTGACGTAGCGTTTCCAGTCCGCGTCCGGCACTTCGGTCCGCAAGAGACGGGTCAGGTCGACTGCCGTCGAATGCAGATCTTCGATGATATAGCGTGCGGTTTTGAGGAACACATTGCGGCGGCCGGAGAGATCCATCTCCTTCAACCGCTCCGCCTGATCGGCCGCATCGGCGGCGGCCTGCGCCAGCACTGCGGCATGCTGATCGAAGCTGGTGCTGGCTTCGCTAGTCTTCGCCATCACTTCGTCGGTCGTGTTGAGAAGATTTGCCCGATGATGCTCGACCTTTTCGGTCAGGCTGTCGATCTGGCTGCGCGCATCGCCGGTCGCCTGAACCAGCGTATGAGTTTGACGGCCAAGAATTTCGCCAACCTCGCGAACCTGCCCGCTCGCCTCTTCGCCGGCCTGACCAAGATCACGTGCCTGCTGACGAAGCCGCTCGGTAAGCGCGCCCATGCGTGAGGAAAGCTGATCGGTCGACCCATGTAAATTCGCGGTCTGCTGCGTGAAGGCGTCTCCAATCAACCGCATGCGCTCGGTCGCCTCTTGTGCGACGCGCATGACTTGCTCCGATTCCTTTTGCAGCGCTTCGTTATTATCGTTGATCTGCATGCCAGCTTGCAGCGAAGCCGAGGTCAGGCGTTCTGCCTGGGCATTGAACCGTTCGCCGATTTCGTTCATCAGACGTAGCCCTTCGCCGAGGGCGTGATTCATCGTCGTGGTTTCCTTGTCGAAATTCTGTCCTGCTTCGCCCAACCGCGCGGCGACAGTTCCCGCCGCCTCGAGGAGCTGCGCCACTTGCTGCTGTAGAACGGATGAAATTTCTCCCGCCTGTTCGGAGGCTTTGGTCGATGACTCCTTCAGCGCTTCCGAATGAGCCTGGATCTGCGTGTCGATCTGTTGCGAACGTTTCTGCAGGAAAGTGGCAAGCTCGCCCAAATTTTTGCTGTCTTCTGCCAGTGCCGCCTTGACCTGGCCCGCACGCTCGCCAACCTGGGTCGCCGCCGCACTGAGCTCGGTCGTATTTTCGCTAAGCGCCTCACGAATCTCTTGCACGCGGCCGGCAACGTGCTCCGACGCTTCGTTCATTTCCTGGCTGCGCTGGCGCATCAATTCGGCGATAGACCCCGCTTGCGCCGACGATCGGTCTGCCGCGTCGCGCAGCGTTGCAGCCTGTTGTGTAAGCGTTGCCGCCATGGTCTGAGCTTCGGCAGCGGTTGGGCCCAGGGCATCGCTTATTTCGGTGACGCCATCCCTCACCGCAACGGTAATCTCGGAGGCCTTGGACTGTAACAGCGCCTCGATATCGCGGGCCTGGGAAGCCGCGTGGTCGGAGGCGGCGCGCAAATCCTGCGCTTGCCGATCCAGAGCCGCACGCAATGCGTCCGCGCGGTCGGTAGCAAGGTCGGTCGATTGACCCAGCGACTGGGCCTGGTCCTGAAACATTTGCCCCATTGTTTGGATACGTTCGGCGGTTTCGTCGGAGGCTTTGGTGAGCTGTTCCGATTGCTGCCGCACCGCTGCCTGAACGAGCCTGGTCTGCTCCGCAACGTGCTCCGCCGTCGCCGACAAATCGCCAGCTTGCGCTTTTAGCGCCGTAATCATGTTTTCGGTCTCGACGCCGGAACGCTCGGTAACGTTCGCAAGGTTCTGCGACTGATCGTTCATCACGAATGTGAGGCGGCCGATCTGTTCCTTTGCCTGCTCCACCGCATGGCCGATCTGGGACGCATTATGCGTGATTGCCTCACGTAAGCCCTGGCTTAGGGCGGAGGCCTGTTCGTCGACCTGATTCTTGAGCTCATCCATGCGATGTTCGGCCGCGGTCAGAATCCGGTCCACGCTATTAATTTGCTTCTCTAGCGTACCTTCGAGGTGACTGGTCACCCCGGCAGTTTGCCGTGACAAGCCTTCGGCCATGCGCTCGATACGCTCGCCGGTGCGGTCGGTCATCTGACCGACAGCGTCGGATTGTTCGTCGAGGGCGACCTGCAGCTTTTCGGACATTTGTCCGATTTCGTCCCGAAGTTCACTGGCAACCGTCGTCGCTTTGGCGTTGACCCGTTCAGCGGCGGATTGCAATCCTTCAGCACTGGCGGCCAAATGTTCTTCGGCGGCACTCGCTTGATCCTGAGCGTGACGGCTCGCTTCGGTCAAATTTTCCGAATAGCGCTCGAACATTTCGCCAATGGTCTTCGCCTGATCCGCGGCTTTGTCCGACACGCTGGTCAAGTCGGAAGCCTGTAAGCGGAGTGCCGCGTTGATGTGATCCGAATGCTCGATCGCCTGTTGGGTCACCCGGCCAAGCGCTTCGGCCTGTCCGGTTACGGTCGATTCAATCGCCTGGCGTTGTTCGTCGACCTTTTCGACGACATTCTGAAGAGTCTTAACGTCCGCAAGCAACCGATCGCGCATGCGATGCGCCTCGGCCGCCGCCTTGTCACCCACTTCGCCAAGATCGGCTGTCTGCGATTCCACCGCCGAGACCAACTCCGACAAGTGCGTCGTTGCCTGTTCGCTGACCGCCGCAAGCTCTTCGGTCTGTTTTTTCAGAAGATCGGAAACCGTTGCCACCCGGTTTTCATATTCTTCGGCGGGATAAGCCAGAAGGTCGAGGTGACGCCGCAACATTTCCGTATGGAACCGCACATCGTGCGTCCGGCGGAAATAAGCGATCGCCGCCCAAAGCATCGCTAATGGCAATGCAAACCCGGCCACCAGCGCACCTGTCTCATGCGGCAGGAATTGCGCCGTAAAATCCCAGCCGAGATTTCGGTGAATGTATGCAAGACACGCAATCGTCCACAGCACCGAAAGTGCCGCGCCCCCCTGCAGCAACCACTTTGCCTGGCGCTCTGCACGTTGGGCGGTTTGACGCAAACTCGCAAGGCTCGGCCCGGATTCCTCCTGCCCTGCCCGGCGCAGCTCTGTCACATTGTCGGCCATGCCCCAGAGTCTACGCCAAACCTGCTCCACGGAAAAGCGGCACGTTGAATTTTTCACGCTTTCGTAAGGAGTTGGTGCGAATTCGAGACGATGTCGCGGTGCAGCGAAAATAGCTTGCGATTGGCACTTGAAAACGGTACTAAATCAAGCCATTTTGTTTAATGGACCAATTTGGTACACTTTTAACCTACTGAAATTAAAGGTATTCAGACCAGGGTCAAAATGATCAAACTTAGCCGACTGACCGACTATGGCGTTGTGGTGATGGCGCAGATCGATCGAAGCGGTAGTGACGTTACCACCGCGCACGATCTCGCTCGCGCTACGGGCCTGCCTTCGCCGACGGTCAGCAAGCTGTTGAAAAAGCTATCTAAAACAAACTTACTAATGTCCCATCGTGGGGTCCATGGGGGCTACTCCTTAAGCCGTCCCCTCGAAAAGATCACCGTCGCCGAATTGATCGAGGCCTTGGATGGGCCGGTAGCGTTGACCGCATGCGTCGGCGATACAGAAGACAAGTGTAAGGTCGAATCGCTTTGTCCAGTACGTGGCGGCTGGGACCGGCTTAACCGGGCGGTTCGTGCGGCCTTGGAGGAAATGTCACTCGCAGATTTGTGCATGCCGATTGAATTTCCAGAAATCACGGCACCCAAACACTCAAACAGCCTTCGACGGGAGCATGTCTGATGTCTGCCACCGTTGAAACCGTCGAACAGGTCAAGGCGCTTGGTGACAAGTACGAATTCGGCTTTGTCACCGATATCGACCTGGAAAAAGCCCCTAAGGGGCTGAGCGAAGAGATCGTCCGATTTATTTCGGCGAAAAAGAACGAGCCGGAATGGTTGCTCGAGTGGCGTTTGAAGGCCTATGCCCACTGGCTGACCATGCCTGAACCCGAATGGGCCAAGGTCGAGTTTCCACCGATCGACTATCAGGATGCCTATTACTATGCCGCGCCAAAATCCGACGCGGACAAACCGAAAAGCCTCGACGAGGTCGACCCGAAACTGCTCGAAACCTACGAAAAGCTCGGCATTCCCTTAAAAGAACAAGAAATGCTGGCGGGCGTTGCCGTCGACGCGGTGTTCGATAGCGTATCCGTCGCCACCACCTACAAGGCGAAGCTCGAAGAAAAGGGCATCATTTTCTGTTCTATCTCGGAAGCGGTGCAAGAACATCCGGAATTGGTGCAAAAGTATCTCGGTTCGGTCGTTCCCTACGGCGATAACAAGCACGCCTGCTTGAACTCGGCGGTATTCACCGATGGTTCCTTCGTTTACATCCCCAAAGGCATCAAATGCCCCATGGAACTGTCGACCTATTTCCGTATCAACGCGGAAAATACCGGCCAGTTCGAACGCACCTTGATCATCGCCGATGAAGGCTCCTATGTGAGCTATCTCGAAGGCTGCACCGCGCCGATGCGAGACGAGAACCAGCTCCACGCCGCGGTTGTCGAACTGATTACGCACGACGATGCAGAGATAAAATATTCCACCGTGCAAAACTGGTATCCCGGCGACGAGAATGGGGTTGGCGGTATTTATAATTTCGTCACCAAACGAGGTGCCTGCCGCGGTCGGAATTCGAAAATTTCTTGGACCCAGGTAGAAACCGGCTCGGCGATTACCTGGAAATATCCGAGCTGCATTCTCGAAGGCGACAATTCGGTCGGCGAGTTTTATTCCGTCGCCATCACCAACAACCGCCAACAAGCGGATACCGGCACCAAGATGATCCATCTCGGCAAAAATACTTCTTCCACCATTATCGCCAAGGGTATTGCCGCAGGCTTCTCCGACTCTACCTATCGTGGGCAGGTCAAAATTTTGCCCGGCGCCAAAGGTGCCCGCAATTATACGCAATGCGACAGTCTTTTGATCGGCGATCAATGCGGCGCCCATACGGTGCCCTACATCGAATCCCGCAATCCGGTAGCGAAAGTGGAACATGAAGCAACGACGGCGAAGGTCAGCGACGATCAGCTGTTCTATTGCCGTCAGCGTGGACTTTCCGACGAGGAAGCGCTGGCACTGATTGTGAACGGATTCTGCAAGGAAGTGCTCCAGCAATTGCCGATGGAATTTGCGGTAGAAGCACAAAATTTGGTCGGTATCAGCCTCGAAGGCAGCGTCGGCTAGGCATGCTCACGACAAGGACAACGAGATGACGGGCATGCTCGAAATCAAAGACCTGCACGCTTCGGTGGACGGAAAGGAAATCCTGCGCGGGATCGACCTGACGCTCGAGCCCGGCAAGACCTACGCCATCATGGGACCGAACGGTTCCGGCAAGAGCACGCTGTCCTATGTGCTCGCCGGAAACGAGAAATACGAAGTCACCCGAGGTAAAATTACATTCGACGGCAAAGATCTGCTTGAAATGGAACCGGAAGAACGCGCCGGCGAAGGGCTCTTTCTCGGCTTTCAGTACCCGGTCGAAATTCCCGGTGTCGCCGGCACCACCTTCCTAAAGACAGCGCTCAACGCGATACGCAAATTTCGCGGCGAAGACGAACTCGACGCAATGCAGTTTCTGAAACTGGTTCGCGCAAAAGCAAAGGATATTGGTGTTTCCGACGAAATGCTGAAAAGGCCGGTCAATGTCGGATTCTCCGGCGGCGAAAAGAAGCGCAACGAGGTTCTTCAGCTCGCGGTCCTCGAACCCAAACTTGCCGTGCTCGACGAAACCGATTCCGGCCTCGACATCGACGCGCTGAAAACGGTTGCCGACGGCGTCAACAGGCTGCGCAGCCCGGACCGGTCGATCCTAGTCATCACCCATTACCAAAGGCTGCTCGATCACATCGTGCCGGACGAAATCCATGTCCTGGTGAACGGGAAAATCGTGGCAACCGGTGACAAGGAGCTCGCGCACGAGCTCGAAGAATCAGGCTATTGCATGTTCCTCGACGACGAGGCGGCCTAACCGGCAATTGGTGAAGAGCATGGCGGCACCTCAAAAATCGGTGACAACGTTGACCGAGCGCTACGGCGAGCTTCGCCCGCACCTGCCGGGCACTGCGCTGCATTGGCTGCAGTATTTGCGCGATAAGAGCCTGGCCACGTTCGACGATACGGGCCTGCCAACGGTCCGCGAGGAGCGCTGGAAGTATACAAACCTCAACCGTCTCCGCCGAAGCGGCTTTGTACCGGCGCCCCTGGCCAGCCCTACCGCTATCGATTCACTCCCCATCGGCAACGCACTGGCGATTGATGCCTACAAAATCGTCCTGGTGAATGGGGTCGTGAACGCATCACTGTCCGACCTGGATCAGCTGCCCGAAGGCGTGACCCTGGACGGCACCGACACCTTGCCGCTCGACAAATTCTCCCAATTGCTGAATTTTGAACGCACACCGGTCGCCGCCTTGAACACCGCCTCTTTCGCGGATGCGGTTTGTCTTTATGTTCGCGAAAACGCGCTGATCGAGAAACCGATCCACCTCATTTCGCTCGGAGGCCAAGCGGTTGATCCGGTGGCCTTCCATCCCCGTTTTCTGATAGATGCCGGCGCCGGCAGCCATGCAACCTTCATCGAAAGTCATGTGGGCCTCGGCGGAGAAAGCTACTTCAGCAATTCCGTCGTCGAAATCGGCATCGGACGCAACGCGGTTTTGCAGCATTACAAATTGCAGAATGAACAACAGGACGCCTACCACATCGCGGCAACGGAGGTCCGCCTCTCCGAAGGGTCGACATACGAGAACCTCGTGTTGACGCTGGGGGCCCAACTGTCGCGAAACGAGATCAATACGGAAATTTTGGGCCCAAATGCCGAGTGCCGGCTGTTTGGCGGCTATCTGCTGAAAGACAAACAACACGGCGACCACACCACCACCATCGATCATGCCGCACCCGAATGCCGCTCGCGTGAAATTTACAAAGGCGTTCTCGACGGCCGGGCGCGCGGCGTTTTTCAAGGCAAGGTCCTAGTGCGCAAAGACAGCCAAAAAACGGACGGCCACCAACTCAATCAGGCAATTTTGCTCTCGCAAGGCGCAGAGATTGATTCGAAGCCCGAGTTGGAGATCTATGCGGATGACGTCAAGTGCTCCCACGGCGCCACCGCCGGTGAGCTCGACGAGGACGCGCTGTTCTATCTGCAATCGCGCGGCATCGATATCGCAGGCGCGCGCAATCTGTTGATCGGTGCCTTTTTACAATCCGTCATCGAAGAAATTTCGAACGCACCGGTGCAGGAAGCAATGGGAGGAATCATGTCCCGTTGGCTGGATACGGGGCTCGGTGGGGACACAAATCATGTCTGATCTCGCCCAACAGTCCGGCCAAGCCTTCGACGTTGACCGCATCCGCGCGGATTTTCCGATTCTCGCGACAAAGGTTCATGGCAAGCCTCTCGCCTTTCTCGACAGTGCCGCGTCGGCACAAAAACCGCGCCAGGTAATCGATGCGGTGAGCGGCGTGTACGAAGCCGGCTATGCCAATGTTCACCGGGGTGCCTACCATCTGAGCGAATTAGCGACGGACAATTACGAGGCGGCCCGCGACAAGGTCCAGACCTTTCTCAACGCCAGAAGCCGCGGAGAAATCATCTTCACTCGTAACGCCACCGAAGCGATCAATCTGGTCGCCGCGACCTATGGCCGAAAGGTGCTGTCCGCAGGCGACGAAATCGTCATCACCGAGATGGAGCATCATTCCAACATCGTGCCATGGCAAATTCTTCGCGACGAACTGGACTTGGTTTTGAAAATCGCCCCGATTACCGACGAGGGCGAACTGCGCATGGATTCGTTCGAAAGCTTGCTGAGCGATCGCACCAAGCTGGTCGCAGTACCGCATATATCCAATGTGCTCGGCACCATCCTGCCGGTAAAACAAATTATCGATCTGGCCCATGCCGCAGGCGCAGAGGTTTTGATCGACGGGTGCCAGGCGGTCATGCACGAGCCCGTCGATGTCCAAGCACTCGAATGCGACTTCTATGCCTTTTCCGGCCATAAACTTTACGGCCCATCTGGAATAGGCGTGCTTTACGGCAAGGAAGCGCTGCTGGATGCCATGCCCCCTTATATGGGCGGCGGCGACATGATCAAGACGGTCAGTTTCGAGAAAAGCACCTGGGCCGACCTGCCCGCCAAATTCGAAGCGGGTACACCGGCCATCGCCCAAGCGATTGGATTGGGGGCCGCGATCGACTACGTATCCGAGATCGGCCTCGATGCTATTGGCGCCCATGAACGTGATCTCTTGAATTATACGACGCAAAAACTTGCGGCCATCGACGGGCTCGAAATTATCGGCACCGCGCCGAACAAGGTAAGCGTGATTTCGATGACGATGGATTGCGCGCACCCGCACGATATGGCAACGATCCTCGATCATTCGGGGGTTGCAATTCGCGCCGGCCATCATTGCGCCCAGCCATTGATGGACAGGCTTGGCGTACCGGCAACGGCGCGTGCGTCCTTCGGGCTCTACAACAAGCGCGAGGACGCGGACCAGCTCTGCGAAGCGCTGGCTGCGGTGAGGGAGATTTTCGGCTGATGCTGGATGACTTACGCGAACTCTATCAGGAGGTGATCCTCGATCACGGTAAGGATCCACGAAACTTCCGTCGGCCTGAAACACCGCAACGGGAAGCGGCAGGTAATAATCCGCTCTGCGGCGATCAGATGGTGGTCTATGTGGATGTGGACGGAGACAATCACATTTCGGACGCCAGCTTTCTTGGCAAGGGCTGCGCGATATCGATGGCATCGGCTTCGATGATGACCGAGATTATCAAAGGAAAATCGGTCGATGAGGCCAAGGCCCTTTTCGAGAGTTTCCACAAGATGTGCACCACCGATGATTACGATTTAGCCGGTGCGGACGAAGACGAAGATGTCGAGCGCTTGCAGGTTCTTTCCGGCGTGCGGCAATTCCCTGTCCGGGTCAAATGCGCGACACTGGCTTGGCACACGCTCGATGCTGCGCTTGACGGTGTCGGCGAAGTCACGACGGAGTAAAGGTAGATTAGGATGAGCGAAGGGCCGGGATTAGCGGATTTCATGCCGAGCGGGGGCGATCTGGTCGCGCGCGCCGGCGAACCGTTGGCGACGGGCACCCAAGTCGCCTCGGAAGAAGCGCTGATCGGTGCGTTGAAAACCGTGTACGATCCTGAAATCCCGGTCGATATTTACGAATTAGGGCTTATTTATGAATACGATATCGGCCGTGACGGCGCGGTGTCGGTCAAAATGAGCCTGACCGCACCCGCCTGTCCCGTCGCCGGCGAAATGCCTGGGATGGTGGCTCAAGCGGTTGCGGCAGTGGACGGCATCGGTGAGGTGGAAGTGGAATTGGTATGGGAGCCGGCTTGGACAAAAGACCGAATGTCGGAAGAGGCGAAACTTGCCCTAGATATGTGGTAAAATGTTGACCCTAGCGAAAAGAGCAGAACCATGATGACGTCACAATTTATGACACTGACCGATGCGGCGGCAGAGCATGTCAAAAACCTAATAGCGCAGGCCGACAAGCCTATTAAAGGTCTCCGCGTTGGTATCAAGACACAAGGTTGCTCGGGCATGAGCTATTTCGTCGAATATGCGGAAGAGCAGAAAAAGTTCGAGGAAGTGGTTGAAGATAAGGGTGTCACACTGTTTATCGACCCAGCCGCAACTATGTTCCTGGTCGGGTCCGAAATGGATTACCAGGAAGACACCTTCACCTCCGGCTTCACCTTCAACAATCCGAACGAAAAGGGCCGCTGTGGCTGCGGCGAATCTTTTCACGTCTAAGCGCACCTGGAAGTGGCCTCGACAAACGCCTACCGCATCGCGTCGCTACCCGGTGACGGGATCGGCCCGGAAGTAACCGAGGCCGCGTTCGAAGTCCTCAAAGCCGCCTCCGAAATGCTGGACGGCTTAGCGTTTAAAGTGGAAACACTAGCCGCTGGCGCAACGCTCTATCGCGAAACCGGCGATGGATACCCGGACAAATCCCGCAAAAAGGCAGAAAAGGCCGATGCGATCTTTCTCGGCGCCATGGGGCTGCCGGAGGTGCGCTACGAAGATGGCACCGAAATTTCGCCTCAGCTCGATTTACGACAGGACCTGAACCTATTCGCCGGCGTGCGCCCGATCCGTACCTATCCGGGTTTACCGGTGCCCCTGGCCGCCCCCGAAGCACACGAACTCGACTTCGTGATCATCCGCGAATCCACCGAAGGACTGTTCGCCGAGCGTACTCAAGGCACCGTGGAGAATGACCACACCGCCCGCGACGCCTTGGTCATCACACGGCCTGTCTGTGAAAAGCTCTTCGATTTTACCTTCCGCTTTGCCGAGCGGCGGATCGAACAAGGCAAGCCCGGTCCCGTGGCCTGTATCGACAAGGCCAACGTGCTTTCATCGATGGCGTTTTTCCGCAAAATCTTCGACGAACGCGCACGAGACTTTCCAACCGTAAAAACAGAGCACCGCTATGTGGATGCGACCGCGCTCGAACTTGTGCGCCAACCTTGGATATTCAACGTCATGGTCGCGGAGAACATGTTCGGCGACATCCTGTCAGACCTCGCGGGCGGACTTATGGGTTCGATGGGCTTGGCACCGTCAGCGGATATCGGTGAGAAACATGCGGTCTTCCAGCCGGCCCATGGCTCGGCACCGGACATCGCCGGCAGCGGCAAAGCGAACCCGATTGCCGCCATTCTCTCCGGCGCGATGATGCTGGAATGGCTCGGCCAAACCCACAACGATGAAAGCTGTCTCGAAGGCGCTGACATGATCGATCAGGCGGTCGCCCGGACAATCAATTCCAAACAGATCACGCCAGTAGAATTCGGCGGCAATGACGGCACGGCAGCGATTACGGAAAATGTGATTGGGAATTTATAAGCGCTGGTTAAACCGGCTTGTCACCCTTGACCACGGTTCGATGCATCAAGCGCACATATTGGTCCATGGCGTAACTTTCCGTCGCCTTGTGAAGCAGACAACGATTATCCCACATCACCAGATCGCCGGTCTGCCAAACATGGCGATAGACGAAACGGTCCTGGGTCGCAAAGCTCTGCAATTCGTCAAGCAATGCCTCTCCTTCTTTACGATCCATGTCCGCCACATGAGATGCGTGGGTCCCGATATAGAGACCTTTGCGGCCCGTACCCGGATGGGTACGCACCAGCGGATGCTCCACCGGCGGCGCATCTTCGATTTCCTGAGCGGTCGCCGGCTTCGAGCCGGATTTGATGCGTGTCCGCTCCCAACTGTGCACCATTTTGAGATTCGCGATTTCGCACTTTTTTTGATCCGAGAGCGCGTCATAGGCATTCCCCATGTGCGCAAAAAGCGTATCGCCGCCTTTGGGTGGCAATTCGACCGCATGGAGAAAAGTCGCCAGTGACGGCCGCGGTAGATAAGACTTGTCCGTGTGCCAATGGTAATTGCCACGGTTCGCGAGTTTCGCGGTCGGTGACCCGGTTTTGAGATCGCGGTTGGACACTTCATGCACGGTGGGGAACCCATCGCTTCTGAAATCTCGGTTCACATGCAATTCCAATTCGCCAAAAGTCTCGGAAAACGCGATTTGCGCGGGCTTGTCGAGTTTTTGATCGCGAAAAACCAGCACCGGAAATTCGTGGAATGTATTCAAGACCGTGTCTCGAAGTGTGCCGTCCCATGCATGCGACAAATCGAGACCGGTAACTTCCGCCGCCATCCCGGCTCGAAGCGTATTTAAGGCAAAGAGCGATGTGTCCATTTTACTGTGGCCTCCGAAACCGCCATCATGGCAGAGTTTCGCCGCGCAATGGTTAGCGCCCATAAAAAAACCCGATGCCATGAACAAATCAAGCCGCTTTGTCAAAATCGTAACCACCCTGCTCGTCGCGATAAGCATATCCAATGCGCCAGCATGGGCTCAGCAACCGGAAGTCTCGTCAGGCTATACGGAAAAGACTGCCGTATACGGGAAACGCTTCATGATCGCCGCGGCAAATCCCCATGCGGTGAAAGCGGGATACAAAATTCTCAAACAAGGTGGAAGCGCAATCGATGCGGCCATCGCGACCCAGATGGTTTTGGGCTTGGTGGAAGGCCAAAGCTCCGGAATCGGTGGCGATGCGTCCTTGCTGTATTGGAATGCGAATAAAAAGCAACTTTCCGGAATTGACGGACGGGTGGTAGCACCAGCCACCGCAGACGAAGAGCTGTTTTACGACCGCTACGGCGAACGGATGGGTCGTAAAGAGGCTGGTTTCGGCGGGCTTGCCGTCGGAACACCGACTTTGTTGCGGGTCCTCGAAGGCGCCCATAAACGCTTCGGCAAGTTGCCTTGGGCAAGGCTATTCCAACCCGCTATCGCGCTCGCTGAAGCGGGCTTTCCGGTCTCCCATCGTCTTCACGTTCAAATCTCTAAGAACGAGAGGATTCTGGAGGACCCCACCGCAAAAGCATATTTTTTCGATTCCGATGGCAATCCACGACCGATCGGCTACCGCCTTATGAACAAACCTTACGCCGCGCTGCTCCGCCGGATCGCCGAACAAGGCGCCGCAGCTTTCTACGATAGCGATATTCCCGAGAAAATCGCTCACGCGGTCAAACATGCCGCCCACAATCCGGGCCGGCTTACCGCGGAAGATATCCGCAACTATAAGCCCGAGGACGTGACGCCGGCGTGCGTTTCCTATCGCGGATACAAGGTTTGTGGCATGCCACCACCCAATACCGGAGGGCTCGCCATCGCCATGACCCTTCGCATGTTGGAACGTTTCGATCTCAAAAGCCTGGGCTTCGATTCAGTCAAAGCCCATCATCTTTACGTCGAAGCCTATCGCCTGGCCCATGCAGACCGAACCCGCTATATCGGCGATCCGAGGTTTTACAAAACACCGGGCCTGCTGGACGGCACCTACCTCCGCGAACGGAGCGCGCGTATCGACCCGTCGGAGAAAAGTCGGGTCCGGTCCGGATCACCCCCGGATCGTCCTAGCCGGTCATTGCACGGGGAAGATAGTCCCGAACCTCCATCGACAACCCACATGTCGATCGTCGATAGCTACGGTAATGCAATCTCGCTTACGACCTCACTCGGACTTGGATTCGGTACAGGGCTTATGGTTGAAGGATTTTTACTGAACAGCCAACTGCGTGGGTTCGGCTTCAAGCCGACCAGCTATGGGCGGCCCAATATCAATCGTCCCGAGAGCGGCAAACGCCCGCGCACGTCTAAATCACCGACCATTGTTTTTAACCACGACGGCTCGCTCCGCCTCGTTATCGGGTCACCGGGAGGTGGGCGGATCATAAATTACGTTGCGCGCGCCCTGATCGCTGTACTCGATTGGGGCATGGACGTGCAGAAGGCGATTTCTTTGCCCCACATTCTACCGCGCCGCCGCCGGGTCGAACTCGAACGTGACACCTCAGCGGAAAATTTCGAGGATGCGCTAGAGAGCCTCGGACACGACACTAAAATCAGGCGGCTCACGAGCGGTTTGCACGGTATCGAAATTACGCCGAACGGTTTGGTTGGGGGTGCCGATCCGCGTCGTGAGGGCGTCGCCCTTGGCGAATAGAGTGATTAAATAATGGGAACAATTTAGCGCTTGGATGTGCTGGAGCGGGTAGCGGGAATCGAACCCGCGCGTCCAGCTTGGGAATCTGGCAGGCTACCATTACATCATACCCGCAGCGCTTTATCCCCTTATACGGTAGGGTTGTTGGCGGTTCAACTCGACCCAATCCAGGCTTGGGCGTTCACGGCTTTTTGCGTTGTCTTCCGATCTAAGCGCTCTAAAGTGGTCCTGTTATGAATGAAATGACCATAGGTTTGGGTCCTCGAATTGACCCGTCCAAATTTCGCGATCCGGAACGCACCGCCAGCGGCGATCGACGGGCCGAGGTTGCACTGAGGCAACTGGAAACACTCTGGTTCAACACCGGCACGCTATGCAATCTCGCCTGTGGGAATTGTTATATCGAGTCGAGCCCAACTAATGACCGCTTGGTGTATCTCACCTTGGCCGAGGTCGAGAGTTTTCTCGACGAAATTGCCGAGCTTGGGCTGAATACGCAGGAAATTGCCTTTACCGGGGGCGAAACCTTCATGAACCCCGAATTCATTCCCATGTTGGAAAGCGTACTTGCGCGCGGTTTTGAGGCGCTGATCCTTACCAATGCAATGCGGCCGATGATGAAACGCGCGGAGGACTTACTCGAACTCGCGCCGCGAGATCGTCTGATGCTGAGAGTTTCACTCGATCATTTCACCGAGGAAGGGCATCAGCTCATTCGCGGTCCGCGCTCTTGGGACCCAGCCATAATGGGCCTTAAGTGGCTGTCCGATAACGGTTTTTCTATTTCTGTCGCGAGCCGCACCTGCTGGCAAGAGGATGAAACAAAAATCCGCCGCGGCTTTACCAACCTGTTTGCGGTCGAAAACATAAATATAGATGCGGAAGACCCGTCGAGATTGGTACTTTTCCCAGAAATGGACGAAAAACTGGATGTACCCGAAATCACGACCCAATGTTGGGACATCCTCGGAATCTCGCCGGACGAGATGATGTGCGCGAGCTCACGTATGATATTGAAACGTAAAGGTGATTTATCACCTGTCATTTCGCCTTGCACCCTCCTGCCCTATGACGAAGCGTTCGATCTCGGTACAACCCTTGCCGGTGCGATCCCTTCGGTTAAGCTAAATCATCCTCATTGCGCCAAATTTTGCGTCCTCGGGGGTGCGTCTTGCAGCGCCAGCAATAGCCCGTAAAATTTACGTATTTTCAACAATTTCGCTTTGACAAACCGCGTTATCCGGGGCTTAACATACGGCCACGGACGCCGTTTCGGCGAACAGGAGCCAAGAATGTACCAACAACGCACCCGTGACATAAAAGTGACGGTGAAGCCGTTCTATCTCGAAGATCAGTCGGCACCAGACGAAAATCATTTCGTGTGGGCGTATCACGTGAAAATCGAGAATAACGGCCTCGAAACAGTGCAGTTGCGCACGCGTTATTGGCAAATTACCGATGCCGATGGACGGGTCCAAGAGGTTCGCGGACCCGGTGTAGTAGGCGAACAACCGGTACTAGGCCCGGGCGACGATTTCGAGTATACCAGCGGCACTCCGCTGCAGACGCCATCTGGTATTATGGTGGGGACGTATCAAATGGAAGCGCATGACGGTGAGTGTTTCGACGTTCGCATACCGGCATTTTCACTCGACAGTCCGCATCAACCAGTACAGTTGAATTAAGACAATATCGGTAAAACGTGGCGGGGGCTCGACAAATTGCCCCAATGGGCTATGTAGTCATCTGAACAACATGGTGGGTTTCCACAGTGAGCAAGACAAATAAAGCACCTTCATCGGACGTGGTCGCGCTAGATCGGCCGACCAGACCGGACCGAAAAGAAGCCGAAGAAGCGGTGCGTACCCTGATTCGTTGGGCTGGCGACGACCCGGATCGCGAGGGATTGCTCAATACGCCGGCGCGATTTGTGCGCGCTTACGATGAATATTTCGCCGGTTATCAAGATGACCCGGTGGAGATTTTGCAGCGAACATTCGAAGAAACCGGTGGTTACGATGAAATGGTCCTGCTCCGGGATATCGAGTTCTTTTCCCATTGCGAACATCATATCGTCCCGATTATCGGCAAGGTTCATGTCGCTTATTTGCCGTCTAGCCGAGTAGTCGGCATCAGTAAGCTTGCGCGCGTGGTAGAAATCTTCGCCCGGCGACTGCAAATCCAGGAAAGGCTCACCGCTGAGATCGCGTCTACCATCGATCAGGTAATGGAACCGAAGGGCGTAGGCGTGGTAGTCGAGGCGCAACATCAATGCATGACCACGCGCGGCGTGAAGAAAACCGATGTGTCAATGGTGACCAGCCACATGATTGGGGCCTTCCGGGACGATTCGAAAACTCGTCGCGAATTTCTGTCGCTTATCGGCAACCCGACCTCGACCTTTTCGGCCTGAGCCACTCGCCCCCTCCAACTCTGGACAAATCTCCGTAAATCCATGACCCTGTCGCCCCAATAGGGCACAGCAACGGTACCTGCGGGAGATTGCAAATTGCTCGATTTCCGACCCATTTTATTCATTCTTGGCGTCTTGCTGTCGACGCTGGCCGGCGCTATGTGCCTGCCTGCCATCGCCGATGCGGTCAGCGGCAACAAGGATTGGCAGGTATTCACAGTTGCCGCCGGCTTCACTGGCTTCGTGGGAGGCCTTTTCGTTTTTTCAAGCGCACGCCGGCCGATGCGCGCGATCAACGTCCGCCAAGCCTTTCTGCTGACCTCCCTCGCCTGGATCGTTATCCCGGGATTCGGGGCTTTGCCGATGGTGTTTGCCGACCTGAATCTCACCTATACGGACGCGTTTTTCGAAGCGATGTCCGGGCTTACCACCACGGGATCCACCGTTATCGTCGGCCTCGACGAAGTGCAGCCGGGTATCCTGCTGTGGCGGGCTTTGCTGCAATGGCTCGGCGGCATTGGCATCATCGGCATGGCAATCGCCATCATGCCCTTGCTGCAGGTCGGAGGCATGCAGCTCTTCCGGATGGAATCGTCCGACAAATCCGAGAAAATTTTACCCCGTGCAACGCAATTGATTGCCTATATCGGCTTCATTTATCTCTTTTTCACGGTGCTTTGCGCCTTACTCTATTGGCTAGCCGGCATGTCGGGATTCGATGCGGTGGCGCATGCGATGACGACCATCGCCACCGGCGGTTTTTCGACCCACGATCTGTCGATTGGCTATTTCGAAAACTACAAAATCGAGCTTATCGCCATCCTGTTCATGCTGCTCGGCAGCCTGCCCTTCGTCCTTTACCTGCGTACGCTGCGCGGTAACCCGGGTGCACTCTGGCGCGATAGTCAGGTTCACTGGTTTTTGGGCATCGTCGTAATCGCCATTATCGCCATCGCAGCGTATCTGTGGCAGGTCAAAGAAACCGCCCCGCTTGCAGCAATTAAGGATGGGGCTTTCAACGTGGTCTCGATTATCACCGGCACAGGCTATGCGACCAAAGATTTCAGCGCGTGGGGACCGTTTGCGCTGGCGCTTTTCTTGTTTCTGATGTTCATCGGGGGCTGCGCCGGGTCGACCACTTGCGGCATCAAAGTTTTCCGATTTCAGGTTCTCTACGCCACCGCGCTTACGCAAATCCGCAAACTGCTCGAACCGCATGGTGTGTTTCTCGCCTATTACAATGGCAAACCAATCGACGAAGAAGTCGGCAGTTCCGTAATGGGTTTCTTTTTCCTTTATGCGCTGTCCTTTGCCGTGCTGGCGATGGGACTTGGATTGATCGGGCTCGATTTTTTGACCGCAGTCTCCGGTGCTGCCACAGCGATTTCAAATGTCGGGCCGGGGCTCGGTCCGACAATCGGGCCAGCGGGCGCTTTTATAACGCTACCGGATTCAGCGAAATGGTTACTCTCGTTCGGTATGCTGATTGGCCGGCTAGAACTGTTCACGATATTTGTTCTGTTAGCGCCGTCTTTCTGGCGCAGATAACCGGTTTACTTCACATACGCACCAAGATGACGGCGAATGCGGGCCTCGAAGGCGGTATTCATTTCCGCCAAGACTGTCGCCACCATATCGTGCCAAACCCGCTCGCGGTCGGCCAACGATGCATCTTCGGCAACGGTCCGGGTGGACTTAACCGTCGTTCGTGCTACGGCAGATCCCTTACCGGTGCCGCCCCAGGCCTCGATCGCGATCACTAGCGTCGCGTCATACCGCTCGGCTTGATCGGTAGTGAACGCACCTCTGATACCACCGGTCTTCTTTAGTTTGGTTTCGATTACGCTGGCCCGATCTATGGTCACCCGCGCTGTACCGTATCGTCCCACCGCACGCAGGCGTTCCTTCGCCCAGCGGTCCGCCGTATCCAACAAGGTGACCGGCATCTCATGCTCCACATTCGGTAATTTGAGCGGCGGTCGGTAAACGCGTTGAATCTCGATCCGTGCAACGTCGAGCGATATCGGGGGAAGCGAAGTAAAAGTTATCGGTTCCGGTGAAGCCGTTTCCGGCAGTGTTTCGCAGGCAGCCAGAGACACACAAATGCAAAGCAGAAAATGTCGCAGGAAGCGCGTCGAAAACATTCAGGCTCTCCTTTCTTGGGCTCTATCTCAAACTACGCTTTGCGCAATACCGCCAAATCAATCTCATCAACGGCAATTTCACGATTACAGAATTCACAAGTGACGGTGATTTTTCCGTCCACTTTTAGATCTTCGATTTCCTCGTCGCTAAGACTCGCTAGCACCAATTCCACCCGCGATTTGGAACACCGACATTCCGCCCGTGCAGCTTTAGATTCGAAAACACGCACGCCATCCTGCTCGAACAAATCATATAGCAAATCGAACGGCGACGCTTCGACCTGATAAAATTGCGACGGATCGCTATCCGCCAGTACCACCATTGCCCGTTGCCAGGCCTCGTTCTTTTCTTCGGCTTCGATCGCCTCTTCGTCCGCCGGCAACCGCTGCAGCATCATGGCGCCGGACCGCCACGGCGAGGTGCCGCCACCAGCAACAGCGATTTTGACCGCAGCCTGAAATTGCTGTGATTGGCGGAAATAGTGATGCACGCATTCCTCAAGCGTTTGCCCGTCGAGTTCAACAATTCCCTGGTAGCGGTCCATTTCGTCTCCCTGGTCAACTGTCAAGGCGAGATACCCCTCGCCCAGCAGATCGCTTACCGGAGTCTCACTGGCCGCGCCTTCCGGAATGCGGGCGTGATCGACCTTCGCATAGCCCCTGAGCGCTCCGCTTTCCGTGGCATCACATACTAAAAGGCTAACCGGACCATCACCCTTGGTCTGAAATGTAAATACGCCCTCGAATTTAAGCGCGGCGGATAGCAGGGCAGTTAGTGTCAATGCCTCCGCAAGCAGACGACCCACATGTACGGGATAGTCGTGGCGACGAATAATCTCGTCGATTGCGGGCCCGAGACGTACGAGCCGACCGTGCAATTCCGGTGCATCGAGCAAAAAAGGCAGGATGAAATCGTCTTCGGGCGCAACCGCCCCGTCGGCTACGACATGCACCAGGCCAACACACCTTTCTGTGCGTGAAGCCGGTTCTCGGCTTCGTCCCAGACCACCGATTGCGGACCGTCGATGATATCCGCCGTTACCTCCTCGCCCCGATGGGCAGGCAGGCAATGCATAAAGATCGCATCATTGTGCGCAAGCGACATCATTCGGCGATTGACCTGATAAGGCTGAAGCAAGTTATGCCGGCGTTTTTGATCGCGATCACCCATCGACACCCAAACATCGGTAACGATGCAGTCCGCATCCGCCACCGCTTCGTCGGGATTCTCGGTCAGCGTTACGTCACCGCCTTCACCTTTCGCCCATTCGATCAGGCCCGGTTCAGGCTGCAAGGAGTCCGGACAGGCAAGCCGCAGCGGGAAGCGAAGCCGAACCGCCGCCTGGATCCAACTGGCCGCCACGTTGTTACCGTCGCCAAGCCAGGCGACGGGTCGGCCGGTAATTGGTCCTTTCCGTTCCTCGAAGGTCATTACGTCGGCCATAATCTGGCACGGATGTGTTAGGTCGGTAAGTCCATTAATTACCGGCACGGTCGCATGCTGCGCCAACTCTTCGAGATGTTCCGAGGATTTGGTCCGAAGCATGATCCCGTCCACATAGCGCGACAAAACACGCGCAGTATCCGCGATCGTTTCGCCACGGCCGAGTTGGCTTTCGGATTCGCTCAACAGCACTACATCGCCGCCCAACTGCCGCATGCCAACCTCGAAGCTGACCCGCGTCCGCGTCGAAGGTTGTTCGAAAACCATCGCCAAGGTCTTGCCTTTGAGTGGCAACCGGCGACGCACACCCCCACGCTTAAACGCACGACCAAGCCGAAGCAAACGCCTGAGCGTCTTTTCGTCAAACCTATCCAAGTCGAGGAAATGTCTTGGGGGGGTATTTCTTTTTCTTGTTAACATTTTAAGTCTCCGCCCGCTGGGCCACTTTCGCCAATATTCCGACCGCCTCTTCGACATGACTTTTTTCAATGATCAAAGGCGGCACTAAACGCAGAATATTGTCGCCGGCCACCACACTGATAAGACCTTCCTCCCGCGCAAGGTCAACCAGTTCGCCATTCGGAGGACCGCACTCGATTCCAAGCATGAGTCCTGCGCCACGAACACTTTTAAAGACGTTCGGGTGTGCATCGCATAGCTTCTCGATCTCGGTGCGCAACAACTCACCCACTTGCCGAACGTTCTTTAGAAAGTTTTCGTCCGAAACGATTTCCAACACTTTATCCGCAACTGCCGCGGCCAAATGATTGCCGCCAAAGGTGGAGCCATGTGTACCCGCGGTCATGCCTTTGGCCGCTTCCGCGGTCGCCATCACCGCACCAATTGGAAAGCCGCCGCCGATGCCTTTGGCAACAGCCATTACATCGGGCATGACCCCGGCCCATTCATGCGCCCAGAGCTTGCCCGTCCGGCCGACGCCGGTTTGCACTTCGTCGAAGAAAACAAGCAGCCCGAACTCGTCGGCAACCGCGCGAATATCTTTTAGGAAACCTGGGTCAGCGGGGCGAATTCCGCCTTCGCCCTGTACCGGCTCGACCAATATGGCTGCGGTTTCTTCGGTCACCGCCGCGCGCAGCGCATTGGTATTGCCGAAGGGCAGCACATCAAAACCATCTGCTTCGGGCCCGAAACCTTCGAGGTGTTTTTCGTTTTTGGCCGCCGCCAGCGTGGCCAGCGTCCGGCCATGGAACGAACCGTCGAAGCTCAAAATACGCCACCGCTCGGGCGCACCATTAGCGCTGTGATATTTGCGGCATAGTTTGATGCCGCCTTCGACCGCCTCGGCGCCGGAATTACAGAAAAACACCTGATCCGCAAATGACGTCGCCGCCAAACGGTCGGCGAGCTGCTCCTGCTCGGGGATTCTGTAAAGGTTGGACGTATGCCAGACCTTGCCCGCTTGCTCGTTCAACACATCGACCAACCGCGGATCGCAATGGCCAAGCGCATCCACCGCGATGCCGGCGCAAAAATCGAGATAGCGCTTGCCATCGGTCGCAGTGAGATAGGCGCCTTCGCCACTGGCGAAAGCGATATCGGCACGGGCATAGGTGGGCATCACCGCCGTCGACATGGCTTTATCCAAAAATAGTTAATTTATCCGTTTTCCCAAGCGCCGGCTCGGGAAGCCGGGGAGTATCTGTTTTCCGGGCCTGACTGTCAACTTATGCAACCCTATTTCAGTGCAATTTAGCCAAACCGCCATAAGCGCTTCAATTATAACAGATTATTACGCTTTTAGCTTGTACCCCTTGGCCAAGAGGCGGGCGGTCACCCACCAAAGCGCCAAATTGACCCCGATCAGGACCGTCGCACCCAACCATAACGGCGCGTCGGCACGGTCGATAAAACCGTATCGAAAGCCATCTATCATATAAAACAAAGGGTTAAATAACGCTATTTGTTGGAAAATTTCCGGTAATCGTTCAATCGAATAGAAAGTTCCCGACAAAAACGAGAGCGGAGTGACGATAAAATTAGTGATCGCGGCGATATGATCGAATTTTTCTGCCCAAAGGCCAGCGATGATCCCCAACATCGACATCATCAGCGAGGCCGCAAGCGTAAAAAATAGGATCACCCCCAAATGGTGAATTGTAATTGGTACGAAAAACAACATGGCCAGTAACGTAACGGCGCCAACCAGGACGCCTCTCGTTATCCCCGACAATACATAAGCTAGCATCAGCTCGGAGGCGCCAATCGGCGGCATCAGAAAATCGACGATATTGCCCTGAATCTTGGCTATCAGGATCGAAGAAGAGGTGTTGGCAAACCCGTTCTGGGCAATCATCATCATGATCAGACCCGGCGTCAAAAATTCCAGGAACGGCACACCACCCGTAACCGCCACCGACCGGCCCAATGCCAAATTAAAAATAGCTAGAAATAACAAGGATGTAATGACTGGCGCCAAAAGCGTTTGGCTCCAAACCTTGATAAAACGCCAGACTTCCTTGGTATACAGCGTCCACAGCCCCCGCCAATTGATAATGCCGTAGGTCCGAGGCTCGCGATAACGTCGTTCTGTAGTCATGTCGATTCCATCGATGCGCCGGGCAGGTGCGGCACCGCTTTATGGCAAAATCTAGGACGTCTGGAAACCAATCGAAACGTAAATATGAGGCATCTATCCGCTAACGGAAAAATAAAAGCGGCGGCGCAGAAGCGCCGCCGCTTGGAATCCTGATCGCTGCCTTATGGGAGGGGCAGAAAGTGACATCAATCAAAATCCCGTCTGACGGTCTCGGGAATCCCGGTACGTCAAGGCAATATCTTGAAATATCTGCGGTTTGGCCGCAGTGACCAAAGTCACAATCGATAAAATCGACAAAACGGCCCCAAAAAGGTAAACGGCGGCATTTTCATGCCGCCGCTTTGGAACTTTGGCCGATGCCGTTTGGGAGGGGCAGGGTAGGCGCACGACCAACGTTCGTTATGGGGAATATGCCGTTTTGTGACCAGCGATTCAGTGACGCCCGTCACAACTTTGTATTTTTTTTCTCCGTGTAACGTTATGATTTTGCTGCAATGTCTCGAAAACCGGCCCGAAATCCCAGAAAAGCGACACAAAAATCGCTCGAAAACGCCGCCCTTTTCTATTTGCAGCGCTATGCATCTTCTGCCGAGAATTTGCGTCGAGTTTTATTGCGTCGGGTCGAACGATCGGCCCGTGCTCACGATACGGACCGTGAAGAGGGTGCCGAGTTCGTCGAAAACATCATTCAACGCTATCGCGAAGCCAAATTACTGGATGACGGCGCGTATGCCGCAATGCGGGTGGCGACGCTCCGCCGGCGTGGAGCATCGGCACGGGCGATACGCGCAAATTTGATGGCGAAGGGTGTTGGATCTGACGATATAGACCAAGCACTGGATGCGGACACGGCGGAAACGCCCAACTCTGAACTGCAAGCGGCGTGTGCCTATGCCAGACGCCGGCGGCTGGGCCCATGGCGCTCAGCCGAACAGCGCGACGAACGCCGCGACCGGGATCTCGCCGCCTTGGCGCGGCAGGGTTATTCGGTCGATGTCGCGCGCCAAGTGATCAATGCGGAAACGATTGCGGAGCTCGAAGCGGAACTCGAGTATCAGCTCTAACGCTCCATATTACGCGAGCGGCTATGGGAAGCCGCGTTGCCACCAGGCAATGCAACCAAACGCCGGCTGCGCACCGCCTTTCCTTCGGTCACCGTGGTGCCCGCATAGATCTGCTTGGACGCCTCGACGAGCAATACACCGGAAACCGCCTGAAACCAGCGATGGCCGATTTTTTCGATCGCCGGCGCCGACCGCATGATCAGCCTCGAGCGACTGGGGGGCAGGTAAAGTGCGTGCTCGGATTGGATCGGCGTGAACAACCCGTCTCGTAAGAGCCGGCGAAGTTGCGTCACGCTATAGGGATGACCGTGGCCGAACGGCGAACGCTGTTCGAAACGCGACCACAACCCACGCCGGTTGGGCACGATTGTGATCATCCGGCCCCCATCGGCCATGACTCGCCAAGCTTCGCGGAGCATGGCACGCAAATTCTCACTGCATTCGAGGCCGTGGACAATTAATAGCCGGTCGATGGAACGGTCCGGAAACGGCAATTCCCTGTCATCCGCGAGAGCCACCCGGCCTGGTGCCTGTTCGGGCCAATGGACCACCCCTTGAGGTGCGGGCATCGCCGCCAACACCGCTTCCGCCTCGTTTTTGAATGACCTCAGATAGGGCGTGGCATAACCAAGCCCCAGAACCGTCATGCCTTGCACATTCGGCCAAAGAGAGCGCACCCGGCCACGTATGAGCCGCCGGCCCACTTGCCCGAGCCGGCTCGCGTAAAAATCCCTGAGGTCGATCACGTCGTTATACATAGGGGCCAGTTTACCATATCGGGCGCTCCATATCGGAGGGGAGATGCGGAGAAAGCATGCTTCGTGCTATAGCAACCGCCAAGAAGAATCGGGGGAGGAAATATGCCCATACTTCGCGTCACACCGCGCTCGCCATTCGCACGTAAATGCCTGATTCTGGCCCATGAAAAAGGCATTTTCGACGAGTTGGAGCTTAAGGTTACCGACCTTTACGGAAAGCATCAGGATATCGACGAGGATAATCCGCTGCGAAAGGTGCCGGCACTCCGGCTAGAAGACGGGACCACATTGTTCGATTCCACCGTCATTTGCGAATATCTTGATCACCTCGACGGCAAACCGCTTTTTTATCCGCAAGACAGCAAAGCGCGTTTCGATGCGCTGAAACTGCAGGCCCTGGGTGACGGCCTCACCGAAGCACCGCAGTCTCTCTATAAAGAGCTCGCGCGTCCGGATCAGTATCGGTCCGAGGAAATGGTGACCAAATTCTCGACCGCGATCGATCGTATCATCGCCTGGACCGAAGACCACTTTGAGTTGGTTGACGGACCACTCACCATCGGCGGGATAGCGCTGACCTGCGGTCTCTCCTATGTGGAGGAACGACAGCCGGACAGCGAGTGGCGCGAGAAGAATCCGAAACTCGGCGGGTGGTACCAGTCCATGACCGAACGCGCCTCTTTCCAAGAAACAACTAAACAAGCCAATGCGGAACGGCTCGGAGTACCGGTACCATGAAACTGTTCTTTTCCCCGCTTTCGCCCTTCGTTCGCAAGGCACGCATCGTTGCGATCGAGAAAGGCCTGGCCGACAGGGTCGAACTGTTCCCGAGCGATCGCGACAAGCGGCCCGAGGAACTGGGCCCCGACAATCCGCTACTTAAAGTTCCGACGCTAATCGACGACGACGGCGAGGCGGTATTCGATTCACCGGTGATTTGTGAATATCTCGATGGCCTGGCGCCCGACCCGGTGTTGTTCCCCAAAGAAGGTATGGCGCGGTGGACCGCCCTTCGCCAACAGGCTCTCGGCGATGGCGGAATGGACGATGCAGTCAAGCTCGCCTACGAAGCCGCCCGTGCGCCCGGCGCCCGCTCGCCCTATTGGCTCGGCCGTTGGCGCCAAGCGGTAGAAAGCGCACTCGACACACTGGAGCAAGAAGCCGAAAGTCTCGCAGGCAACTTCACCATCGGTCCAATCGCGGTTGGCTGTTTCCTTGGCTTTCTCGATCAGTCGCGCGTAATCGGCGACTGGCGCGGTTATCGTGGCGACTTGGCGGGCTGGTTCGACGATTTCAACCAGCGGCCCTCGATGCAAGAAACTGTTTATAAGCGGAAATAAGATTATTTCGGCAAGAAAGCCCTGCTGGCCTCGATGATGCGTCGGGTTTGTCCCCAACGGATAATCTGCATCGCTTCCTCCGGATCGGCCCAACGGCAATCGATAGCATCGTCACCGGGACAGAGCTCGCCGGAAACCCAAATCGCCGCATAGTCGACGAGCGAGTAATGGAATTGGACCTTGCCGTCATCATCATGGCGGATCGAATCGACCACATCGATCAGCCCTAATATTTCAATCTCGACGCCGGTTTCTTCGCGCACTTCGCGGCGGGCCGCTTCTTGCAGGGTTTCGCCCAGTTCCTGACCGCCACCGGGAATGCTCCAATGGCCCCGCCTGGGTGCTTTGCCGCGTTCGGCAATCAATATCTGGCCGTCGCGCCACACGACGACGCCAACGCCAGCAAATGGGCGGTCTGGATACTCCCGTGACATGGGCCCCTCCTTACGAGGCAATCTGGCACGGGCCTGAACGCTTCACAACTGTACGCCGCCCCCATTAGGACTAAAATGCCGGCAACCAAGGAGGTCCCCATGGATTACGCCATGCTCGGCAATAGCGGGCTCAAGGTCTCGCGGCTTTGTCTCGGCACGCTCACTTTCGGCGACACGACAGCGGACGAGGATGCGCAGAAAATCGTCGACTCCGCACGCGACGTCGGCGTCAATTTTCTCGATACTGCCGATGGCTATGCGGGCAGCGAATCCGAAATACGAGTTGGTAATCTGATCAAGCAGGACCGCAACGATTGGATCGTGGCAACCAAAGTGGGATCCTCTCCCGGCACCGAGAAACGGAAAAAAGCCCTGTCACGGAAATGGCTGGTGGAAGCTATCGATGCCAGTCTCACCCGGTTGCAAACCGACTTCGTCGATATCTGGTATTTGCACCATATCGATTGGGAGACGCCCATCGAAGAAACCGTCCGCACCATCGGCGACGTCATCGCCGCCGGCAAGGTGCGCCATTGGGGATTCTCCAATCATCGCGGCTGGCAGGTCGGCGAGCTGGTACATGCCGCGGCCGCCGTCGGTGCGCCGCAACCGATCATCGCTCAGCCCTACTACAACGCCTTCAATCGCATGCCCGAAACCGACATTCTGCCCGCGTGCGAGTATTACGGCATCGGCGTAGTACCCTATTCACCCCTTGCCCGCGGCGTCCTGGCCGGCATTTACAAACCGGGAGAGGACCCTTCGCCCGAGACACGGGCCGGCTTAAAGGATCGGCGCCTGATGCAGACGGAATGGCGGGAAGAAAGTCTGGTCGCCGCCCAAGAAATCAAGAAATACTGCGAGAAATGCGGCATCACGCCGATCACATTTGCCCTGCAGTGGTTGCTCAACAATGAACTCGTCACCGGCGTGCTCGGCGGCCCGCGCACGTTCGCCCACTGGCAAGGCTACCTGGAGGCGATGGAAGGTGGCTGGTCGGCAGAAGACGAAGAGTTCCTAGACGGCTTCTGCCCGCCCGGGCAATCCACTACCCATGGCTATTGCGATCCGCGCTATCCGGTAAGAGGACGAGTTCAACGGGTCGGCTGATTAATAGGCCTTCAGATAGTCGGCGAAACTTAGATTCGCCAACGCCCGAATTTCCTCGAAGCTCTGCACTCGCTTGATCTCGCCATCCTCGAAGACGGTCTCGAGCTGATTCTCACGCGTGCCCAGTTCTTCGAGGCGCACGGTTTCGAACAGTCCATTGTCGTCTTTGACCAACGCGAGGCGCCCTTTCTTGGAGACTTTGCCGGGATCGGTCCGCGGCTGTTTGAAGACATCCTGCCAATCACCGCCAATACGGCACGCGGATGCCTTCATCGCATAGCCGAACGTGTCCCGATCGTGCTTTTGCAGCAGGCCGCCCCCCATCCCGAAAGCGACGTTGGCGACAGCAAGCTTTTTCCGCCTCATCGCGGCGAGAATGCTTTTCAGGCTGTTGCGCGTAATACCGTCGCCCTGAATGACCCGCACTTGCGAGGGTAACAATCGATAGCCCTGATCGGTTTCCGCAAACCCGAACCGGTCCATCAGCGCTTCGATGACGGCGGGGACGATCTCCACCGGCTCACCGGAATCGGGCCGGACCACGAGCGTTCCATCCAGATTCAGAATCTGGTCTTTGAATCGGTCACCCCAATAGTCGTTTACGGCGCGGAATACATCGTAGGAATCGGAAACGCAGGCGAAGATCCTGGCGCCGAAATCTTTATAGCTGTCGATCATATTCTGCATCGCATCCGGCTCGCCTTCTTCGCCTCCCCAGCTGGTCATTGTGCTGTGCTCGGCAGCCGGGATCGAATACCCGGCCATCTCGGCACCGTAGTAATTGCGCGCATACACCGCGCCGGAAACTGTGTCCGTCCCACGGCTGGCGATGAGATGCGCCGCGCCGCCGATACCGGCGGATTCAAACGAGGAAACCCCGCGCGCACCAAAGTCATGCAGCTTGAACTCGGCTCCTTCGCGGCTGCCGTCGGTCTCTTCGAGCGCATCCGCGATCATCGCAACGCACGCCCAACTGTTGGTCGCGATGGTGGTGGGATACCAGACCGCGCGCAGCAACGCCGTTTCGAGAAAACTCGTCAGCCAAAAACAGGCCGGATCGGTATTGACGATCTGGAGCTGCACGTGACCTACCGGCAGAATCGTCCCTTCCCGAACCGCTTCGATACGCAGCGGTAGCCTCCCCCCGTGGTGCTCGACGATGTAATCCCAGCCGTCGCGATGGAACGGCTCTCCATGGGCCTCCCAGAAGGTCGCGGCTTCCGCCACGTCATCGGCAGTAATCCGGCGCGCGAGAGCCGTCGCCAGAAAAATCTGCAAGCCGAAGAAAAGCGTATAGTCCACCCTTTGGTCGCCGTTGCGGGCCTCGATATATGAACTCACATATTCGGTGCCCGGCTTGTACTGTAGAAAGTGCGAGGCCTTGTAGCTGTCGGTGTTCAGCAACGGATTAGTGAGATCGATCGGCGGAAGGTCGAACTCGACTTTCGATGACATGACGCGCCTCGGCTCAGCGAGTGAATGATGTTCCACGCACCACCGTTACCTGCCCGCAAGCGAATTACAAGATAGGGAACTAGGTCAAATACTGGCCGCCATTCGCCGTAAGTGTAGAGCCGGTGATGAACCCGGCCTCGTCAGACGCCAAAAAGACCACGCATCGCGCGACTTCCTCCGGCTCGCCCAAGCGCCCTACCGGAATATGCGGCAAGATATGTTTGTTGATGACGTCTTCCGGCACCGCGCGCACCATCTCTGTACCGATATAACCCGGCGCCACCGCGTTGACGGTGATGCCCTTGGATGCGGTCTCCAGTGCCAGTGCCTTGGTAAACCCGATCATGCCCGCCTTCGCTGCGGCATAGTTGGTTTGTCCGAACTGACCCTTCTGGCCGTTGATCGATGAAATATTTATGACGCGCCCAAAGCCCCGTTCGCGCATGCCATTGATGACCGCCCCGCTCAAATTGTAGCAGCTGTCCAGATTGGTCCGGATGACGTCGGACCATTGACCCGCATCCATCTTATGGAGGGGCGCATCGCGGGTGATGCCCGCATTGTTAACCAGCACGTCGATGGGGCCGACCTCGTTTTCGATGTCCGCTACCGCCGATTGGCAGGCCTCATAATCGCCAACGTCGAATTTGAAGACGGCAATATCGTTCGCTTCCTTGAACTTGGCCGCCGCTTCGTCATTGCCCGCATAATTTGCTGCAACCGAATACCCGGCCTCTTTCAGGGCGAGCGAAATCGCTTCTCCAATTCCGCGGGTACCTCCGGTTACCAATGCTGTTCTAGCCATCTTTCAGTCCTCTATTCACTGTCGTGCGGCATGGCATTTCCCACCGCCGCAGGGGATTCCTTAATTCGTTCGACCACACCTTTGACGCCGGCTACCCGAGCCGGGTTCGTACCTCATCGGCAAAGCCTGACCGGCTTGCCCTAACTGACTTTGAAACCGGCCCCAGCCCGGCTTCCGCGACCGTCCTAAATGGTATCAGTCGCGCTCGACGCACATGGCGATGCCCATGCCGCCGCCAATACAAAGCGTGGCGAGCCCCTTCTTGGCGTCGCTTCGCTGCATTTCGTATAGCAATGTGGTCAATACGCGAGTGCCCGATGCCCCGACCGGATGCCCGAGCGCGATGGCGCCGCCATTGACGTTTACCTTGTCGGTATCCCAACCGAGATCCTTGTTGACCGCGCAGGCTTGAGCCGCAAACGCTTCATTGGCCTCGACCAGATCGAGATCGTCGGTGGTCCATCCGGCCTCTTCCAGTGCTTTGCGGCTCGCGGGAATAGGCCCCGAGCCCATAATTGCCGGATCGACGCCCACGGTCGCCCAAGAGACGATCCTCGCCAACGGCTCGATGCCGCGTTTGCTTGCCTGCTCGGCGCTCATCAATACCGTCGCCGCGGCCCCGTCATTGATACCGGACGCACTGCCGGCAGTTACCGTACCGTCCTTGGCGAAGGCCGGGCGCAAACCCGCCAACGCTTCCAGCGTTGTATCCGGTTTCGGATGCTCGTCTTCTTCGATAACCGTCTCGCCGCGTCGCGAACTGATGGTGACCGGAACAATCTCGTCCTTGAATTTGCCGGCCTCTTTCGCCGCTTTGGCCTTTTGCTGGCTGTTGAACGCAAACTCGTCCTGCTGCTCGCGGGTGATCTGCCATTGTTCGGCGACGTTCTCCGCCGTGACTCCCATGTGATAGCCGTTGAAATGATCCCAAAGGCCGTCCTTCAACATAGTATCGACGAATTCGAGGCTGCCCATCTTCTGGCCGTTGCGCATCTGAGCGCAATGGGGTGCCTGGCTCATATTTTCCTGACCGCCGGCAACCACGATTTCGCTATCGCCGAGCGCGATCGCCTGCATACCCATCGCAACCGTGCGAAGTCCGGAACCGCAAAGCTGATTGATCTGGAGTGCGGTTTTTTCGACCGGAATACCGGCATCGACCGCTGCCTGGCGTGCCGGGTTCTGGCCCTGACCGGCGGTCAGGATTTGGCCCATGATGGCCTCGTCCACTTCTTCCGGATCAACCTTGGCCCGTTTCAACGCCTCCTTGATCGCTGCCGTCCCGAGGTAGGCAGCAGGAACACCGCTAAATCCACCCAGAAAAGCGCCGACCGGCGTGCGCACTGCACTCGCTATTACGATATCCGACATGATGAAATCTCCCTAAACGGCGGAAATCCGCCCTTCCGCATTTATGCTGCACTGCACAATAATCCGATTGTGCCGAATTAGTACCATGACAAATTGACGCGGTGCTGTCACCGGTTCGCCCATTGGGACTTTGAGCGCTGCCAATCGATCTTTAAGTGCCGGCAAGTGGACAGCCAGGCAATCGGAAGCGTACACTCAGCTTAGGTATTTTCGATGACACCAAGAATTCGGAGGGATGACAGATGCCGGATGACGTCAGAATGGTTGAGCAGCGTATGGGCAAGAAGAGCCCGCTCGGCGGCCCGGGCCGACCGATTATTTTCAAAATGAAGGCGCAGCTTTTGGATGACGGCCGATCAATTGTGCCGTTAGCAGAAACCGAGAATATGTGGAGCTGGATTAAGGTCTATGCGTCCGGCGGCGAAAACACGTTGCACGCTCATACGAAAGAGGATCACATGTTCGTCATCCTCTCCGGCGAGGCTATTTTCTTCGGCCCGAATGGCGAGGAAGCCAAGCTTGGCCGCAATGACGGCATAATGTTGCCTGCGGACACCTTCTACCGTTTCAACGCTTGTAGCGAAGAGCCGTTAGTATTGCTTCGTGTCGGTTCCAAAGCCGGCGATCCGGAGCATCCAGAGAGCCGGGTCGGTATCGACGGCGGGCCGCTCCCGGGCGGTAGCAAAAAGAACAAATGGAAGCCTCCGGTCTATCGCGAAGGCGCTTACTACGAATAATCCTGCTTAGGCGGATTCGCGGCGGAAAACTTTATTCGTCCGGAAACTCTTTGTCCGGGTTCATCAATTTCCATTGCTTGGGGTTGCGGTGCGGCAACTCCTTGAGGATCGACTGACGTTGTTCGTCGGTCATGTCGAACCAGCCCTCGATTTCTTCCGGATAGCGCATACAGCCGCTGCACATCATCACGCCGTCGAACTTGCGCGAGTGGCAAATGCCTTTGCAAGGAGAGTCGAGATAGGCCATCTGGTTTCCTTTCGACGACGCGCGCCTATGGAGCGGTTACCGGTTTAGCCGGTTGCTCGCCCAGTTTACTGATCACGATATCGCCGCGGGTAATGTCCTCGGGCAATTTGGTCACCGCGATCTCGTAATTGATTGGCTGGCTACACGCCATCACCGACCAGATTTCATGGATCGTCTCCGATCCCTTTTTCAGCTTACCCTGCGAGGTATCGACGATGCGAATATCGTTGCATTCCGTGCGCAGATTGTCTTCACGCACTTTCGCGAGCAGCTTGCGGCCGACGCGCCCCATCAAAACCGGATTGAGGTCGGAATAGCCCGGATAGAGATTGAGCATTTTCGGTGAAGATTTTTCGCGGGCGGCAAAAATCGTGTTGTAGATGACTTTTTCTCCGCAGCGCGTATACGCATAGCGGATCGACCAGCTGCCGCGCACTGGATGACGCGCGCTCTCGGGAAAAGCCACATCGCGTTCGATATGAAATTTCTTGATGGCGATTTTAAGGTTCGGGGCATCGGCCTTGTAGTCGCAAACCATTCCCATTTTCTTGTCCATCGCCGCCGCGCCGAGGCGAAGCCCGAAATTGCCCTCGCCTTTCAAAACATAGGCACCGAAGCGCGATTCGGGATCAAGCGGCTGGCGCGCCTTAGAAATTTCTTCCGCAACGGCGCTTTGCAGCGGCAACAGCACCGCCATCGCCACACCGAGAAGTGGCCTTGAAATCAGCCTCTGAACGGAAATTCCCTCACTCATAGCCCGTGCATAGTGGCTGAGAGCGGACCCCGATGCAATGACCCGGCGCGCAGTCTTGACCGGTCCGCCCGCTTTGGACCACTCTCGCCCACCAATCGTATTGGGGAGGATCACATGAGCCACGACCGGCCGCTCGAGGGCATAAAGGTCTGCGATTTTGCCGCGGGCATTGCTGGCCCCTATGCGAGCATGATGTTGGCGCAGTATGGCGCCGACGTTATCAAGGTGGAGGCTGTCGAGGGCGACTGGATTCGCAATACCGGAGGCCGGCTAAAAGGCGATCATGGCGCGCAATCTTTGGTCACCGCACGCGGCAAGCGTTCGCTCGCGATCGATTTGAAGGACCCCAAAGGTCACGAAATCGCAATGAAGCTCGCTTCCGAAGCGGATATCGTTACCGAAAGTTTCCGGCCCGGCGTAATCAAGCGCCTTGGCCTCGACTATGAGACCATCAAGGCCATTAACCCAAATGTAATTTATCTCTCGGTCTCGGGATTCGGCCAATCCGGTCCCCACGCCCAGCGCGCGGCGATGGATCTGATCCTGCAAGCCTTCACCGGATTGATGTCGATAACAGTGGACGCAGACCGACGACCGATCAGGATCGGCATTGCCATGGTCGACTACGTGACCGGGCTCTACGCACTGCAGGCAACGATGGCCGCGATCATCGCGCGGTCCCAAGGTGCGGGAGCCAAGCATATCGATGTCAGCCTAATGCAGGCGGCGTTGTCGCCGCAGGCGGCTCAACTGATCCGCCAACATGTTACCGGCAGCCAACCACACGCGTTCGGCATGCCGGTTGGCACCTTTCCGACCAAAGACGGCTATATCACCTTGTCAGGCGCTAAGCCGGAGCATTTCACTCAAACCTGTGACCTGCTCGGCCGCGACGACATCAAGAACCATCCCGACTTTGATACCCATCAAAAGCGCATCGCCAACGCCAATAATATTAACGCAATGCTCCAGGACTCTTTGGATCAGAAAACGAGTGACGAATGGGTCGCCGCGTTTAACGATATCGGGCTGATGTGCGCCAAGGTGAACGATTATGACGACGTGCTACAGGACGAGCATTGTAACGCGGTGGGCAGTTTCGCCTGGGTCGATCAGCACGGAGTCGGAGAAATCCCCGTCGTCAATCCGCCGGGCGTGGCACCCCTGGCCAAGGGCGATCCCAGGGCGCTATCTCCAAACATCGGTGAACATTCCCAAGCAGTTCTCAGCGAACTCGGTTACTCCGAAGCGGACATCGCTTCACTTGCGGAAGCCGGTGTCGTTAATCTAGGTACGGATGCACAAAGCTAATCATTTCTTTTAATCCAAGGAGACTCCCATGGCAGACCCCGTGGTCCTTTACGAAGTCAAAGACGGCGTTGCTATCATAACAATCAACCGGCCGGAAAAATTGAATGCGCTGAATGACGATGTCATCGGCGGATTACGCGACGCAATGCATCGATTTAAGGACGGTGACGAGGCAGCTGCGGTTTTGACCGGCGCAGGCGACCGAGCATTTTCCGCCGGCGCCGACGTCAATGGCCCACCGCGCAACCCGCCGACCTGGACCGCCATTCCCGGCGTCGGACTGGATCTCGACAAGCCGATTATTGCCGCAGTATCCGGCTACTGCATCGGTGCCGCGATCGTCTTGGTACAATTCGCCGACCTTGCGGTCGCCGCTGAGAATGCGGTGTTCCACTATCCCGAAACCCAGCTTGGCGTCTCAGGCGGTATGATCGCCAGCATGGCAGCCCGCATTCCCCATAAGGTCGCAATGGAACTGTTGATCGCGGGAACCAAATTCCCGGCACAGAGGGCCTACGAAGTCGGCATGATCAACAAGGTGGTACCGAATGGGCAGCATGTGGAAGCGGCGATGGAATACGCGACCACGCTTCGCGACAGCGCTCCGCTGGTGATGGGTATGCTGAAACGCTTCATTCGCGACGACATCCTGCCCAAAGGGCCGGTCGAGCGCGCCGGACTCGCCTTGCGCGAGACGCAACGGATCGACCAAAGCGAAGACAAGAAAGAAGGGCTCGGGGCGTTCAAGGAAAAGCGTCGTCCGCAGTTCAAGGGTGAGTAACACCGATGCCCAAGACCCATGAAATAGCACCGACGCCCGAGACCGTGCATTGGGGCTATTTTGACGGCACGCTGCAGCCGATCCACGAGATCGCATCTGGCGACAGGTTGATTCTGAAAACCGTCTCCGGTGGGCCTGGGGATTTGCCCGATGATCCGGAGCTTGAGGTTCTGCCGGCCCTTCGCGACATCCACGAGCAATGCAAAAAGGGTGCGGGCGGACATATTCTAACCGGGCCCGTCGCTATCAAAGACGCAAAACCGGGCGATATGCTCGAAGTGCAGATCGCAGATATCGAACTTCATTACAATTGGGGCTTCAACCGGATGCGGCCGTTGTCGGGAACGCTGCCGGAAGATTTTCCCGACTATCATATGACGATGATCCCGCTCAACGCCGAGGATATGACTGCAAGCCTGCCATGGGGCACGGACCTACCGCTCGACCCCTTCTTCGGTGTCATGGGAACCGCGCCACCGCCGGAATGGGGCCGCCAACCGTCGACCATTCCGCGTGCCTTCGGCGGCAACCTGGATATCAAGGCCCTTTCGAAAGGCGCTACTTTGTTTTTGCCGGTTTTTGTGGATGGCGCGATGTTCTCCGCCGGTGACGGCCATGGCTGCCAAGGAGACGGCGAGGTCGACGGCACGGCAATCGAAACCGGGCTGATCGGCACCTTCGACATTCACCTGCACAAAAACAAAGAAATCGCCATGCCGCGCGCCGAAACCGAAACGCATTACATTTCGATCGGCATTGACCCGTCGCTCGACGCCGCGGCGAAACAGGCTCTGCGGGAAATGATCGCTTTTATCTGCGGGTCATCGAACCTCTCGCCCGAAGAAGCCTATACCCTTTGCAGCTTGGCCGCAGACATGCATGTGAGCCAGACGGTCAATGTTCATAAAGGCATTCACGTAATGCTGCCGAAGTCGGCCCTGCATGGATAACCGCTAGATCTATTCGCTTAAGCCCGCGAGCCATTCCGCGACCGGGTGCCACATCTTTTGCTGCGCCTTACCGCCGACCATCATGCCGATGTGGCCTGCCGAAGGTTGCAGTCGGGTCGCCTGCGGCAGCGCCTCCGCCAATGCCGAGGCGGATTTAGGCGGCACGATTCGGTCGGCAGACGGAACAACGACGAGAGCCGGTTTTCCGAACCTAGCCGGATCGACCGCATCACCGTCGACGATCCACCGGCCCTGTACGGGACTGTTGGCACCATACCAATCGGCAAAACATTCCCGTGCCACCGGAGCGGCCAGGGGCACTCCGTCATTGACCCAATCCTCCAATGCCACAAACGCAATCGCCTCGGACGCTTCCGGGTCCATCGCCGCGAACGACACGAATTTACGTTCCACCAACAATGGGTCGAGACCGCTGAACAATGTCTGCAAAAGATCGACCGGCAATTCGCCGAACAGCCCCAGCAAAGGTTCCAGACCGACACCGACCTGCGCCAACATTTCGGCCTGTTCGGAAGCCTCCGCATGGAAATCCCAGGGCGTCGCCAATAAAACCAGACCACTCACCATTTCCTGGTTGCGAAGGGCGAGGCTCATCGCGAGGAGTCCGCCCATGCAATAGCCAACCACGGAAATAGGTGCTCCGCCGGTTGCATCGGCGATCCGGTCGAGTGCGCGTTCGAGACGTAGAATATAGTCGCTGATGGTAAAGCGTCGTTCTTCCGGTCCAGGCGAACCCCAATCGACGACAAACGGCCGAAATCCTTTTGTCGCGAGCCAGCGCACGAAACTGCGTTCTTCGTTGAGATCCAGAATATAGTACCTGTTGATCAGCGACGGGATCAGGAGGACCGGAGTGCTCTCATTTTCGGAGCCGAAATCGAGCAATCGGGTTGCCCCTTCCGCCCAGAGCTCTGGAGGATCCTCGAGATCTCTCACATAGGGGTGATGACGATATCGTTCGAGACCGGTGACGAAATTAGCGGCACGCGCGCGGCTGAGCCGCTCGACCCGGGTTGCTAATTGTTCAGGATTTGCCTTTCGGAAATCGCTTAGAAGACTTTTTCCTGCCTTTTCGAGGCTTGGACTCCAGCTCAGCGATCCGTTCCTCAAGAGCGGCAATGCGGCGTTCGAGCTCAGATATAGATTCGCCGCCGTCATCAGGTTGAGCGGCAGTGGACGCGGACCGAGACGCTGTCCCAGGTGCGGCGGTTTGGCCGGTGAAGGCGCGGAATGCGGCATCGAAATCCGGAGCTCCTTCGCTTGTTGTTCCTTTGGTCCCCGGCGATCGCGGCATGTTCTGCAGTGCGCTTAACCAAGGAAAATATGTCGACGGATCAACCCCGGAGGAGTCACCCGCTTGACCAAAAGCAGCAAACGTCCGGCTTAGACTTTCGATCGTCTGCGGGTCGGATGCCATGGCGGACACCTGCTCGCGCCAAAGCTCAAGATAGCGCTTCGCCAAGTTGTCCAAATCCGCATCATCCGTCATATCTGCACTATATCCGCCGGTTAACCTCGTTGCCAATCTTCGGTGCTCATTGCGGCGCGAAAAACTACCAATAAATGCACCGGCACTTAAGGGTTTCAGAAGCGTGCAGTGCGGTATAAGCTATTTTCTGCTCGAGATTAAAATTGCGTTAAAACCATCGGAAGGTGCACCAATGGCGCCTAAATCAAACGGCGACGGGCCGATCACGATAAAAAAATACGCCAATCGCCGCCTCTACAATACAGCGACCAGCAGTTATGTGACGCTCGATCACCTCTGCCAAATGGTCAAGGACGGCATCGACTTCACTGTACATGATGCCAAAAGCGGCGAAGATATTACCCGTTCAGTTCTGACGCAGATTATCGTCGAAGAGGAATCGAAGGGCGAAAATCTGCTCCCAATCGGATTTTTGCGTCAGATCATCGGATTCTACGGAGACAATATGCAGCGCATGTTGGTACCTCAATACCTCGAACATTCGATGAAGACATTTGCTGAAAACCAGGACCAGCTGCAGGCCTATTTTCAGGAAACCATGGGGAAAATGTTTCCGTTCGGATCGCTCGACGAGGTTGGCAAGCAGAATATCGCTATGTTCGAGCAAGCAATGCAGATGTTTTCGCCCACCAGCACGGATGACCGACCATCTGAGTCCACAGCGAATATGGGGTCGGATACACCCAAAAGCGCCGACGCCTCAGAGTCCCAAGTCGACGAACTTCAGAAGCGTCTCGATGAGATGCAGCGTCAAATCGACAACATGTCAAAATAACTAGCCGTAGCCTGTTTTTAAGAATTCTTACTCCGCGGACGCATCGCCCTGTTTGGCGATTTCGATCACTTGATTTGGATCGCCGGGACGTCCGATGGCGGGCTTACCGTAATACCAGCCCTGTAGATAACTGACGCCCTGTTCCTTCAAAATTTGCGCGTCTTCAGCTGTCTCTACACACTCGGCGACGGTTTTGAGTCCGAAGCCATCGGCAAGGTTGAGCAGAGTTTTGATGAAGAGTTGATTGTCGGGATTTTCCGCTAACTTCTTGACGAAGGAGCCGTCGATTTTAACCACGTCAACGGTCATCGATTTCAGATGTCGGAATGAGGTATAGCCGGAACCGAAATCGTCGAGCGCTACCTGGCAGCCGAGATTACGAACCGCAGCTACAAACCGGGCGGAATCCTCGAAATCTTGCAAGGCCGCGGTTTCGGTGATTTCGATCATCAGTCGCCGCGCCAGCTCGGGCTTGTTTTTGACATATCCGACCAACGCCCTGAGCCACGTCCGATCGGTCGCCGTCAAACTGGAAATATTGAGTGCGAGTTCGATCTCTGAGTCGGCGGTAAGATCGCTAATCGCCATGTCCAACGTGCGCCTGTCCATTTGTCGAATTAAACCCAACCGTTCGATAATCGGCACGAAAGCATATGCCGGCACCACTTCGCCGGAATCATCCAACATCCGGATTAAAGTCTCGTAATAAGAGACCGCACCTGTTTGGCATTCGACCACCGGCTGGTAAGCAAAGACCACCCGCTTTTCGCGAAGCGCCTTCACCACGCTTTCGCCAAGCGCCATGAACTCGCGCTGTCGCGAACGCTGCTCCTCGGACATCTGATAAGGCAGGAAGCAGTTTCGACCCTGGGTCTTTCCCTCCTGCATGGCATTCTCGGCACAGGCCATGATGTCATGGGCTGTCTGAATCAGACCCGGGAACAAGATGCCACCTACTGTTACTGAAATCTGGATCGGACCCGCCGCGCTGTCGATCGGATCGGACCGGAAACAATCCAGTATCTTTTCCGCCGCTGTCGCCAAACCGGCTTCGTCGATATTGCCGAGCACAATCCCAAATCGGTCGCCGCCAATGCGCCCGATAACATCGGTCGACCGCAAAGTATCTTCGAGTCGTTGGCTGGCGCCCACGATCACCGTATCCGCATCGTCGTGGCCATATGCTTCATTGATCATCGCCATCTTGTCGATGCCAACGACCAAGAATGCACCACCTATATCGTACCGATCGCTATAGGCTATCGCATGCTCAAGCGCATCCCGAAGCCGCGATTTGTTGAAATGGCCGGTGAGTTCATCGTAACTAGCGCGCTGTTCGAGTAACACCTCACGCCGTTTGCGCGCAGTGATCTCACGCAGTGTACCCGTCAAACGGACGGGCTCGCCGGAATCCGACCTTTCGACTTGCCCGCATTCGTGAATCCATTTGAAATCGCCTTTTTTCGCGCGGATACGATACTCGCAATCGAAAGATTCGCCGTCCGCTATATGGTGCGACAGCGCACTACGGCGGGTTTTCATATCCTCGGCGTGCAGTCGATCGGTGAATCCGTCACCGGTCGATAGGATTCCTTCACTAGCACCAAATAGACCGACAGCATCACCTGCCCATTCAATACTGTCCTTCACCAAATCCCAGCAATACGCCACGTCTCCAGCGCCTTTTAGCGCGGCGAGGACAAAATTTTCGTCTTCAACCATAACAGCAGTTTCTACCGGGCGGCTTTTCACCACACCCCAGCCCAAATTTACTGCTTCCCCTGACAGTCTCCACGATACCGGGCCATCGTTGCGACCCGAAACTCCAATGCTGGGGCGATGCTACCCCAAAAAAGGTTAAAGTTTTATTTATTTTTTCATTAATTACTCGATAAACGCGTTTTGTTCAAAAGATATACTCGTTGTTTTGACCGCTACTTTTTTTGCTGCTTTCCGGCAGGGACGGTGCAATAACTGGCTTGTCCGTTCGACCAAATACAAAGAGCAACTTCGGGGAACACATTAGCCATGGCCAACACTATTGCGTCTTGCCTTGAATACGGCCAAGCGGACGATATCGCCATCGCAGCACCTGGCCGGGCCAGTCTCAGCTTCGACGCGCTTCGATCACATATTGCAAAAACCGCAAGCGAACTAAATGCACGAGGCGTGGGACGCAATGATCGAGTGGCGATAGTGCTGCCAAACGGTCCCGAAATGGCTTCGGCCTTCCTAGCAGTCGGCGCCTGTGCCACGACGGCGCCGCTGAATCCCGGCTATCGCGCAGACGAATTCGATTTTTACCTGTCCGACCTGAACGCCAAAGCGATCGTGGTGGAGAAGGGAAGCGACTCTCCGGCGGTCGACGTCGCAAAATCCCACAAATTGGAAATTCTCGAAATCGACTGGTCGGAAGACGACCCAGCCGGCACTTTTTCGATACTCGGCAACACCAACGATGGAAATGGCGACCAAGCCGCAAGCGGCGGCATGGCGGAACCGGACGATACAGCCCTGGTCTTGCACACTTCCGGAACAACCTCGCGACCCAAGATCGTCCCCTTGTCACAGACAAACGTTACCGCATCGGCGGCACATATCGGCGATATCCTTTCGCTTTCCGCTGCGGACCGCTGCATGAACATCATGCCACTCTTTCATATTCACGGCTTGATTGCCGCAGTTCTATCGTCGGTAACCGCAGGCGGTGCGGTATTTTGTTGTCCGTCCTTCAACGCACTTCGGGTTTTCAGCTGGCTCGAGGAGGCAACTCCCAGCTGGTACACCGCCGTGCCGACCATGCACCAAGCAATTTTATCCCGCGCCGGACGCAACAAAGAAATTCTTGAAAAGACGTCGCTTCGATTTATCCGGTCCTCTTCATCTTCGTTGCCGCCACCGGTGATGCTGGAACTGGAAGAGACCTTTGGCGCGCCGGTAATAGAATCCTACGGCATGACAGAAGCTGCCCATCAAATGGCAAGTAACCAATTACCCCCGGGTCAACGTAAGCCGGGATCGGTAGGAGTTGCCGCAGGACCGAATGTGGAAATCATGGACGACGACGGCAATATCCGGCCCCAAGGAGAAATCGGCGAAATTGTCATTCGCGGCCCCAACGTCACGGACGGTTACGAAAACAACCCGACCGCCAATGCCGAGAATTTTACCGATGGCTGGTTCCGTACCGGCGATCAGGGAATGCTCGACGAAGACGGGTTTTTACAAATTACCGGCCGGCTTAAGGAAATTATCAATCGCGGCGGCGAAAAGATCGCACCGCTGGAAGTCGACAATATTATTCAATCGCACCCGGCAGTTGCCCAAACAGTAACCTTCGCTATGCCGCATCCGAAGTTGGGCGAGGAAGTTGCCGCGGCTATCGTTCTTAACGAAGGCGCCGAAGCGACCGACCAGGAAATCAAAGACTTCGCCTCGGAGAAGCTCGCCGACTTCAAGGTTCCCCGCAAAATCCTTTTTCTCGACGAAATTCCGAAAGGAGCAACGGGAAAAATGCAGCGCATCGGGCTTGCGGAGAAACTCGGACTGGCCGAATGAAGATTTGTATCTACGGTGCCGGTGCAATCGGCGGGTTCATGGGTGCCGAACTGGCAGCAGCCGGAGAAGATGTCTCACTCATCGCCCGCGGGCCGCATTTGGAAGCAATGCAGCAAAACGGCCTGACCCTCATTCGCGATGGCCAATCCCGAATAACTCACCCAACAGCAACAAGTGATCCCGCAGAACTAGGCCCTCAGGATTATGTGATTATCACTTTGAAAGCGCATTCGGTGCCCGGGGTGGTCGACCATATGCAGCCCCTTTTGGGGCCCGACACCGCTGTCGTCACCGCGGTGAATGGCGTGCCGTGGTGGTATTTTTACGGTCAGGATGGCGCGTATGCGGGCAAGCGGCTCGAAAGCGTCGACCCTGGGAACAAGCAATGGGAAAACATCGGCCCCGAACGTGCAATCGGCTGCGTCGTCTACCCGGCGACGGAAGTAACCGAGCCCGGTGTCATTCAACATATCGAAGGTGATCGCTTCACCCTGGGCGAACCGGATGGTAGCCGGTCGGAGCGCATCCAAGCACTGTCGAAGGCATTGATCGGCGCCGGGCTTAAAGCACCGGTAAGGCCACGCATACGTGACGAAATTTGGATCAAGCTTTGGGGCAACCTCAGCTTTAATCCGATCAGCGCACTTACCGGTGAAACACTGGAAGGCATCTGCGATGACGATGCGACCGTCTCGGTGGTGCGGACGATGATGGTCGAGGCTGCTGAAATCGCAGAGAAGCTGGGCGTACGGCTCGCTGTCGATGTGGACAAGCGGATTGCGGGGGCAAAGGCCGTGGGTGCCCACAAAACTTCGATGCTGCAAGATCTGGAGCGTGGCCGGCCGATGGAAATCGACGCTCTGGTTGGCGTTGTCCAGGAGCTGGGCCAGTTAACCGAAACGCCGACGCCCACCATCGATGCGGTGTTGGCATTGGTCAAGCAGCGGGCACGCCTAGCCGGCTGCTATTGGGACGATTGAGAAAGCCGACATGAGCCTAAGGGCTTTGGTCAAGAAAAGCGTGACGGCAAGTAGCATTTACTATCTTGCCGATGACTGGCGCGCCGGGCGACGCCGGGCGAGTGGCAGTATCGAAACCACCAGCGGCTCCCGTCATCAATCGCTTTCTGTCGCAGAGTCGACCGCCTATATCCGCAACGTTTTTACCGACTATCTCGCCTATGGAGGCGTCTCCCAGCTAACCGGGAGGGTCGCTGAAATCGGGCCCGGCGATAATTTCGGCCTTGCATTGTTGCTTCTCGCCAACGGCGCCGACGAAGTACACGCCATCGACCGGTTTTATTCGAAACGGGATCCGGATATTCAAGGACCGATCTACCGAGCACTAGCGAATGAAGAAGGCGCCGAAGATCTGTTCGATGGCGAGCCCGGAGAGGATACGATGAGCGGCCTCTCCTACCATCCGGGCGTTGCGGCAGAAGAATTCTTCTCGGACCGAAGGGCCAGCTACGATGCGATCTTGTCGCGTGCGGTGTTGGAGCATCTTTACGATCCGATTGGTGCGCTTGACGATATGGTACGCGCGTTAAAACCTGGTGGACGGCTGATCCATCGTATTGATTTTCGTGACCATGGCATGTTCGCCGGGCACCACCCGCTTACCTTTCTCACCATCGGCGAGAACTGGTATCGACGGATGACACGCCAATCGGGCCGCCCCAATCGTGTACTTTTGCATCGCTATCAGAACTGGCTCGACGAAAAAGGTTTGGAGGGCGATATCCGCATAACCCGACTGGCAGGCGTTAAGGACGAGATTAAGCCGGCAAATTGGCCGGATATCTCGAGTGACTTGCGCGAGGCCGCGCTCGCCTCGGTTAAAAAGATTCGACCAAAACTTGCGGCTCCGTTCCGCACGGTCGCTGATGAAGATCTCGCCGTCGCCGGCATTGTTTTGACCGTGAAAGCTTGACCTGAGGCTGTCGCACTCGGCATAACCCAGCATACTCACCTCACAAAATTTTCCAGATTCATGAACCAACAGAATGACAAAAATAGCGCCGCTTCCGACAATGTAGTCGAAGTGGAAAGTCGCGTTAGTGCAACCGCACGGGTCTCGCGCAACGGCCATAAATCTGGCGTGTTGTGGTTCACCGGCCTGCCGGGCTCGGGCAAATCAACTCTTGCGGTCGAGCTTGAACGCCAGCTGTTCGATGCTGGGTACAATGTATTTGTACTCGACGGCGATAATATGCGCCGCGGCCTGAACGCAGACCTAGGTTTTCTACCCGAAGACCGGACCGAGAATATTCGTCGTGTCGGCGAAGTTGCCGCGCTGATGGCCGGTGCCGGACTGATCATAATTGCCGCATTCATTTCGCCATATAAAAGCGACCGTGATCGAGCACGGGCGGCGGCCGGCGAGAGTTTTCGCGAGATTGCCGTTGCCGCCGACTTACAAACTTGCGAAATGCGCGATCCGAAAGGCCACTACAAACGTGCCCGCGCTGGCGAAATTCCAGACTTCACGGGTGTTTCCGCGCCCTATGAGCAGCCCGACAATCCCGACCTGATCGTCGACACCCAGGCCAACGACATCGATGCCTGTGTTGCATTGCTCTTGGATTATGTACGAGCCGAATTCGCAGTCGACGACGCTTAAGCGGACAATTCCTTTTCCATCGATGCCGGTAGCTCGTGGCCGGCCGCGGCTAGAAGTTGTGTAAATGCGGGCCAGACAATGTCCGGATAAAACCGGTGACCGCCAATCGCTTTTTCCGCTTTCAGCCGGTCCGGTACATCTAATTCCCGATAGACCGGTCGCGCGGCTTCGACAACCGCTTCGGCACCCTCGAATGGCCAGATATGATCCCTATCGCCGGATACGGTGAGGAACGGACGGGGGGCACATAGTGCCACGACTGCGTCCAATTCAAACCAACGCAAAATTCCAGGCACTATGTTTTGTCCCTCAGGATCACGACGCGCCAACAAAGTCTTGTCCATAAAACCGAGACAGCCAGCGGCAAGCACGCCAGAGATACGCTCATCGAGTGCCCCCGCAAACAACGCCGTTGTGCCGCCAGCGGACGATCCAAAAACGTAAACTCGGTCTTCATCCACCGGCAAACCCGCATCACCCTCGACCAGCCAGTTCACCACAGTAGTTACGTCACTGGCGCGCTCGCCGACGAGACTTCGTCCAAGGAGCATTGCGTGGTTCGCCGCATCGATGCAGGGCGTCGGCGACATTGGGGATAAATGACGTTCTCGCCGTTCGCCAAAACAGGATTGCTCCAAGCAAATTGCCAAAAAGCCGTGCCGAGCAGCCTGTCGAGCATAGTCGGCACCATCGAATATCTTGATCGGATCGGCCGGCATGCGCTCCTCGCCCCACGACAGATGCATGCCCGAATTGGTGCCTTGCAAACAAATTATGGTCGCCACGTTTTCATCGCGTTCTATATTCGGATGCCACACCATGCGGATTGGAAGGTCCACCCCATCTCGTACCTTGAGGTACAGACTGCGGTGTCGAAACCCATCTCGGTCGGGAAGATCGGTCAGATGATTGATACCCGGCGGGCCGCCGAAGCGGCCGTAGCCGGAAATCTCCACCAATTTTGCGCGTACTCGTTTTTGCCACGCATCAACGTCCTCGATTCCAGCACGGCGCCAATCCAACGCCAGTTCGCTTCCCACTCCGCCTGGCTTGTGCCCCAGCGAAGGGCTGACTCCGACTCCTTCCGGGGACGGAGGATAGGGGTCGAAAGGCCGGCCAAGCGACAGTGCAAACCGCCGTTGTAAGGCGAGACGTCGGGCACGAAATTGAGTTTTTAGCCATCCCTTTTGCAAAACACTTTATCCCCTTTGTATTGTCACTGCCGTTTCGCGGCACCAGAGCCGACGATAAAGAGTCGGAACGATGCGGACAAACCCAATCTCATTGAACAATCTAGGCTTTTCCAGGGAAATTACCGAAAATTTTACGGCAAACGAGGAAACGGGTGCCTGCGATGATTGCCTTGACCTTTTTTCTGGATCGGCGTAACAAATCAGCGTTCGTGTTATGAACACGTTGCATATGTCGAACCGATCGCATCGGAAGTGGTTTCACCCGGTGTGCGGTAGCTTGCCTAAGTAAAAATTCAAAAACACCGTTGCCAAGCTTTTATGGCAGCGATCACCGGCGTTCATGCTGTCGGATACTTAATTCCGACGTGAAAACGAGGCTTCAAAATGCCACAGAGTGCAGACCCCAACCCAAAAATCGACGAATCCTCAGATACTTATGCTCTTGATGATCCTGCTATCTGGAGCAGTCGATGGTTTCAGGAAAAGCTGATCAAGGGTTTGAGTAACGAAGGATTTGATGGCGACGCAATCCAAAATTTTGGCGAATTCCTTTTAAATTCGAAAATCGCGACCTTCGAGGACTATTGCGCAAAGATCGAGGCCCAAATCGCCAAGGAAACCGCAACGGCCGCTCGCGCATTGACGGATATTCATGAGCATATTCAATCTGTTAAGGGATATAACGAGACTGTCTATACGCCAAAGACCTTACGCGATTGGCGTGTTCGCTATTGGCCCAACAACCCAAAACTTTTGCAAACACAATGGGATGCCTACGAGGATATTTTCGAGGCAAATTTCTGTTTGGAACCAAACCGGTTTATCACCAGCGATACCACTATCGCATCCGCCGGTTCTTGCTTCGCACAAAATATATCCAGACAGCTCCAATATTGGGGCTACAACTACAAAATCGAGATGGGCAAAACGCCGGACACGATAGAGGATCCCCTCCACTACGAGTCCGACCCGGCACAGTGCGGCAATATCTACAATTCCCAATCGATGAGAGCGATGCTCGAGCGAGCGTTCGGCGAATGGGAGCCCGAGAAAATTGCCCTCTGGCAATACCCCCGCGTCATCGAAGCCTTCCGTGGCCGAAGCAATGCAACCGAGCTCGAAGAATATTTCAACGGCGAATGGACCGAGCATAATCGGTCGCTCAAACGCGCAATGGAAAATTGCGAAGTTTTCATTCTAACGCTCGGCAATACAGAGATTTGGACTTTTGCCGATGACGACCGACCGTTGGCGCTGTCGCCGAGAAACTGCGACGCAACATTGATGCGTCTCAAAAATCAAACCCTCGACGAGACCTGCGCCGACCTGGAAGCGTTCTATAAACTGTTCAAGAAACACAATCCAAACGTCAAAATCATCGCGACCGTCTCGCCGGTGCCACTGAATGCGACGTTTAACAATGACAGACACGTCGTTGTCGCCAATTCACTATCCAAATCCACTTTGCGGGTCGCGTTGGAATATTTCTGCAATGACCACCCGGAAGATGTGTTCTATTTCCCGGCGTACGAGATCGTGACCAGCGGGTGCCGAACCCCTTGGAAAACCGACATGCGTCACGTCAGCGACGAAGCGATCGACAAGGTTATGAAAGCCTTTCAATGGACCTTCATGGAAGACCAGACACCGATGCCGACGATCTGGGAGCCAGAAATCGAGAGCTATATCGACACTCGACGTAATTACTTTCTCCGGTACGCCCGCAAATGGGTCGTACACCCTCTCAAACGAAAATTGGGAATTTACGGACATCCATTTTCGGATCTCTGGCGGGCTAAGAAAAAATAGCGAGCTTCTTTTGCTGCAAACCTAAGACATGGAACAAAGCCCCAAAAAGCGCGCACCTAAACGCAATCGATCCTTGAGAACGGAACAGAAATTCGATTCCGAGGATTTGATTTGTGGCTGCGTCGGATTCTCGCTTGCCGACCTCAATGAATTGGTCGCAAAGGATCCCGACATGCGCTTTGAAGATTTGATGGCGCAATCGGGTGCGGGCACTACATGTACCGCTTGCATGCTGAGTTTGGAGTACCACTTCACTAACTCATCGCGCCCGAACGCCGGATCCCAAAGCAGCAAAAAAGTAAAGCATCAGGCGGCCAGCACCATGTCGCTGAAATACCGGCTTTACGATTTTCTCGACCGTTACTCGCCGATGCTCCCGGCCCATTTGGTGAACACGGTGCCGATTTTCCGCAGCGATTCGCTCAGTACACATATCCGTATCGCAAACGATGCGATGTTTTATGACCCCGAACACGAGGTCCACGAAGGTACGGTGATCTTTACCGTTCGAAATGCCGACGGCAAAACTCTCGGGAAAGAGAGTTTGCCTTTTTCTGACACATCCCCCGTCTACTTCGACGCGTCTCGGTTTCTGGATTTGCCGGACGGCAAAAACTCTGACATCCCACTTGAGGTAGGCTCTATTGATATTCGCCGCGTTTGGAAAACGCCGACGGTTCGCGGAACCAGCCGGCCACAAATCATAGTCGAGGGCAAGAACGGTTGCGGCGGGGTACATAGCCAGGGGCCTCAAGGTGCCGGTGAAGCTTGGTACAGCACGATACATCGGCCGGGTGATGTCAAAACCTTCATCGCCTATTGCAATTGCGACCGGCGGCCAATCGATGTCGAACTCACTTTCCCCTTGATGGATAAATCTTTAGGTGCGGACCAAATCACGAAGATACGGGAGCGTATTCCCCGACGGGGAACGCGACTTTTCGAGATTTCTGTACCTGAGGAAACAGCCGCGAAGATGCCATACCCCGTATTCGATGTCTGTTGCTCGGCGAATGGCCTAAATAAAGCGATTATTTTGGACACCTCACCCGACCTCGACCAAATTTCGCTTGATCATCCGGCCAGCGGATAATCTTTCATGGCGTACTCCTATCTCGTTCCGTACCTGCTGCCTCTCCCGGTCGGCTACGATTGTTCGATCAAGTTGCCACCCGCCAGCATCGGGCGGCGTCTGATCAACGGAAGCGGTCAGGTGCTATGGCGCATCAACCTGTTCCATAACGGCGAATGCATACATCAAATGGAGCAAATGCTGGTTTTCGAAAATCAAGTGCTCACAAATGAGGCCGAAACCTTGTTCTTTTGGAATGGAAGCGAGCACGACTGGGACGACAATAGCGGCTTTGTGGAAATGCATTTCGATACCGCCGACGAAGACACCCACTTCTCGACCAACGACTGCATTCAAATTTATGGACTGTACTCCGCACCAAACCAGAAAACGTTCCGAGCTGATGGCGCCTACAAATTCGCATCACCTCCGATTATCAATCAAATTGCCTCTTTCGGCGTTTTCAGCGAAGGATATTCGGCCCTGTGCATCGACCGTTCGAAAGGGTACGGGGAATCTCTATGCCTCGTGAATCCTTATGAAAAAGCAATCCTCGCAAAAATCCAAACCCATGATGATCGTCCAATTAAAAGAACCCGCATCGCTCCTCTGTCGGCGGCGAATATCGTGCTAACCGATTTGCTGGAGCCAGAAGAGAAGCGATTTGTGGGACGACTGCAAATTTCGGCGAGTAATCGGCTTATCGCATTTCATGTTCGCCACAGCATCACCAAACCTTTTACGATCACCGATCACGAACATTTCGATCCCTATCGAGACGACCCGACCCATGTTCCCGCCTTCCAGAAATTCAGAATGATGGTGGGGAGGTTCTTGGATCAAAGGTTCGGAATCAATTGGCATCGTCGTTAGATATGCAAGACACGCAATTTGACCTTACTGGACAAACCGCTTTCGTCACCGGCGGCCTCGGCCTGATTGGACGTGCGGTATGCAAGGCATTGAGCGGCGCTGGCGCAAAAGCCATTGCGCTCGAACCGAGTCCAGCAACCAAAGAGTTCGAGAGCATGCCGGTTGTCGAGTTCGATGCGGCGCATGGAGACGACCTCGATCAGCGTCTATCGGGCCTGGAATCCGACCATGGGGCAGCGACGGTTTGGGTAAATTGCGCGTACCCCAAAACAACTGACTGGGGCCAATCCCGGCCAGACGATCTCGACCCTGAGGATTGGACTAGAAATGTCGATCTGCAATTAAACAGCCAATGCCTTATATCGACCGCGGTCGCCAAGCGCATGGCATCCGGGGCGGGCGGATCGATCATTACCGTTGGTTCGATCTACGGCACGGTCGGCGCGGACTTCGCGGTCTACGATGGAACCGACATGATGCTGCCCCCGGCCTATGCCGCGATCAAAGGCGGCATTCACAATTACACGCGGTATTTGGCCAGCTATTTCGGGTCCAAGGGAGTGCGCGTCAATGCGGTTTGCCCGGGCGGTATCGCCGACGGGCAACCGGATCGATTTGTGCAGAACTACAACGCACGTGTGCCCATGGCCCGCATGGCTGATGCGGACGAAATCGGCGGGCCGGTCGTCTTTCTCGCCTCGCCCGCCGCCTCCTACGTCACCGGCACCACCCTAATGGTCGATGGCGGCTGGACCGCAATTTAGGCAGGACTATCAAATGAAAAACACTTGGCGTTTTGGCGACAGCGAATTTGGATATATCCGCGAGGTGCTGGATTCAGGCTTCGGATCGAGCACATCGGGCAATATGAACAAACGGTTTGAGGATGCGTTCGCGGAAAAAATCGGCGCGGACTATGCCGTCGCATTGAATTCCGGCACCTCTACCCTGCATGCAGCGCTCGCGGCGGTGGGCGTCGGTTATGGTGATGAGGTCATTACCGCACCGCTTACGGTGATCAGCAATCTCGACGTTATCCTCTCGCTCAACGCCATCCCGGTTTTCGCCGATGTCGATCCGGATACCTTCAACATCGACCCCGATGACGTCGCGGCCAAAATCACGTCAAAGACCAAAGCCATCATGCCGATTTCGATTTACGGCCTCAGTTGCGATCTCGACCCGCTCATGGCTTTGGGCAAAAAGCATGGCATCGCCGTGATCAACGATGCGGCGGAGGCATTCGGGACAGATACAATCGGGACGACCTACAAAGGCCAATCCATAGCCCGTATCGCCGACGTCACCAGCTATTCGCTTGAGAATTCCAAACACATCACCTGCGGCGACGGCGGCATCGTCGTGACCAATGACGAGGACACCGCGACCCAGATGCGAAAATTCGGAAGTCTCGGTTACCGGGTTATCGCTGCCTCGGACGGGCGGGTGCGGAACCACAAGGATTTCTTCCAACGTCCCGACTATAAACGCCACGATACTTTTGGATTCAATTACCGGCTGCCCGAAGTCGCCGCCGCGATGGGTCTAGCCCAGACCGAGCGCATGGAATTTTTCCTCGATTTGCGCACCAAAATTACCGAAATGTATTTCGATGTCATCTCCGATTGCGATTATCTGGTGCCGCAAAAAACGCCGGACGGATACACCAATTCCTATTGGACCGTCGCATTGAAATACGAACGCGATGACGTGTCGTGGCAAGACTTCCGGCACGCTTACGTGGACAATGGCGGGGACGGAATTTATGCCTGTTGGGCATTACTTCACCATGAAGAGATTTTCGCAAGCGGCGATTGGAAAAAAGTTTGTCCGCCGCTTTACGAGAAGCTGGATTATCCGGCTGATGGGCTTTGTCCCAATGCGGAAATGGTTCAACCCAAAATCATGCAGTTCGTGAACAATTATGGCAGCGCCGAAGAGGCCGAACCAAAGGTCGAAGCGCTCGTCAAAACCATCAAGCAGTTTGCATAAGCATTAAGAGGCTTTTCCCTTGAAAATCGGTGCCCTCATACCCATCCGGCTGGCGTCCGAACGGTTGCCGCGAAAAGCAATCATGACGATCTGCGACCGTCCGATCGTTCATCACCTGCTCGACCGTATTGCGGCCTGCAGACATATAGATGATGCAAAAAATATTGTCGTTTGTACGACCACCGACTCCAGCGACGACGAATTGGAAGAAGTTGTCACTGAATACGGTGCTTCGGTTTTCCGGGGCGATCGCGACGATATCCTGAAACGCTTCGGCGATGCGATGGCACATTTCGAGTTCGACGCCGTGGTGCAAGCCGATGGGGACGACCCGCTATCGGCCACCGAATATATGGACCTGACCATGGATCGGCTTCTGGAGTCCGATGACATAGACATTGTCACGGTCGCCGGCGTACCCCTCGGAACGGCGACCAAAAGTTTCAGCCGTGCCGCCATCGAAAAGGTGCTGGCCTCCTATCTGACGACGGAAAACGACACCGGCTTTATCGATTTTTTCACCAAAACCGGAGTTTGCGAGCATGTGGAACTCGCGCCCACTGGGGAGCATCACATCCATACCACTGCGCGATTGACCCTCGACTATGAAGAGGACCTTCAATTTTTTACGGCGGTATTCGAGGCTCTGTACCAACCTGGCGAAGTTTTCGACCTGGCGGCTGTCGTAACGCTCCTCAACGGCCAGCCTCAACTGGTCGAAATCAATCAAGCCGTGGACGAAGAATATTGGCAGCGCTGGCACTCAAAACGGTCTCTGAAATTCAAGGACCGGGACGGCAACGTGCGCGACATCGACGGCTGATACGTTCCGAAAAATGCATCAATCATTTTCCAAAGGCGATTACGTTTGGGTTTTGCCCGTGCCGGCGCAACGCTGGCTATGGAAGCCGCTGGCATTGCATGTGGCGGAGAAAACCCGCCTTAAACCGATCCTCATCGTTTCGTCCGAACAGGATCGGCAATTTTACCATCGTCAGTTCGGTCTCGACTTCGACCTGGAAAGCATCGTGTTGATGCCCGAATATCTAGACCGTGTCGTTGACGGCAAACGCCGACCGGCCGAATCGCTTCTCGCACGGGCAACCGCGTTCGAAGATGAGCACGGAACGACATTGGCACGAGAAATGGTGCAGTCCTGCCGCCACCATGGACGCGGTTTCACATTTGGCTGGAACGGACTGCCACGGTCCCGTGCGGGCGATGCCAGCGATCAACTTGCCGCTATCGACGCGTGTGTCGAATCGATCGACTACTTCGAGAATCTGGCCGAGAAATTTCCCCCCGCACTCGTAATAAGCGCTGGGACAACCGGCATCTCCACCAAACCCATCCCGCTACTCTGCCGGGCCCGAGATATCCCCATGCGATGTCTCGCTCAAGGAAGGGTGAATGAACTGTTCTACTGGGCAACCGATGAATACGAGAACGCGCCGGATTTCGAAGAAGCGATTGCCTCAGCCGCCGATCCCAGTTCGGCAGAAATCGACCTGGTAGAAACCGAACTCAAAGCCAATGCAGCGTTTCGAGTTTTTGGGCCGCAGATGCTGCAGTTTCATTCGCCAATTCATACCCTGAAAGAAATTGCGTATCAGCTGCTGCATCACGCCTACATGCGGATCCGCGGTTACAGAAAAGCGAAGTTCGGATTTACCGGGCGATCGACTGCGTGGATGCTGTTCAGAAAATTCCTGGCCACACGTAAGTTCACCAAACCTCCATATTTTTCACTTGAGGACCTTCCAAGCGATCGAAAGATCGTATTTTTCCCGCTCGGAAACGAGCCCGAGGCCTCGGTGCAAGGGCAATCGCCTGAATTTTCGAACCAATACGCAATGCTCTGCGAAATGGCGTTAAGCCTCCCTGCGGACGCGATCCTGGCCGTCAAAGAACACCCGATCCAATTAGGACGGCGAAACGACGAATTCTATCGTCGCATCGACGCGATGCCGAATACGGTCATGATGCAAGCCCATCAACCGAGCCACGAGATCATCAAAAAATCGGCGATGGTTTGCACCATCAACGGATCGGCGGCCTATGAGGCAGCAATGTTCGGAAAGCCTGTGGCCTATTTCAGTCATCACGGACCTATCCGCGCGGTTCCCCATGTCAAATCGATCAGAGGCTTTGAAGATCTCGCATGGATTCGCGAGACACTCGCAACGGATACGCCGGACGCAGTTGCCCGCCGGCGGCAGGACGGCGCAAGGTTTTATCTGGCGGCCAAACATCATTGCATGGACCTGGAGCCGCTGGATTTTCACAACCGGACCGATGCGCCAAACGAGCAGGAAATCGATTTGATCGCCCAGCCTCTGTTCGCCTCGCTTCAAGAAACTCAAACCCAATCCGCTCAATATTCGGAGCCCGCAAATGCAATTCTGTAAAAGTTGCCTGATGCCTGACACCAGGCCCGATCTGGAATTCGACGAGACCGGCATCTGCGATGCGTGTGTCATGGCCGAAAACAAACACGGGCGTGGTCCCAACCCGATCGATTGGGACGACCGCAAGCGACAATTCGAAGAAATCGTAGAGAAATACCGAAATCCCGAAGGCGGACAGTATGATTGCATCATTCCCGTTTCAGGCGGGAAGGACAGCACGTATCAGGTCCATGTCGCAAAGAATGTTTACGGTCTCCGGCCCCTCTGTGTGTGTTTCGAGCCGACGATGCCGACAAAAATCGGCCGCAAGAACCTCGACAACCTCAACCGTATGGGCGTCGATCTTTTCCATATCAAACGCAATCCGATCGTCTACGAGAAGCTGATCGTCGAGTGCTTTAAACGGGTCGGCGACATGGAATGGGCCAACCATGCCGCCATCTGGAGTTTGCCCTATCGGCTGGCTGTAGCCTTCGACATTCCGCTTATCATTTGGGGCGAAGGACGTATGGAATTCGCCGGGAATTTTTTCACCGAAGAAAAATACCTCCGGGAAATGGACGAGGTCTGGGCAACCGATTACGGCGTCCTTAATGGACTGCGGCCCGAAGATTTAGTGTCGGAAGAATTGGGCATCAATGACTACGACATGCAGATGTATAAATTTCCGACCAAAGAGGAACTGGTGAAGGTTGGAGGCAATAAAGGCTGTTTGGGCATTTTCCTCGGATTTTATTTCCCCTGGGATTCCAGAAAGCAAGTAGACGTCATCGAAGAACATGGTTGGAGCCGCCGACGCGGTCGTGTCGAAGTCACCTATGCGGACTTCGAAAATCTCGACTGCCTGTCGATGAACCTCCACGACTATGTCAAATACTGCAAATTCGGGTATGGCCGGGCGACCGACGATGTCAGCCGCGACATTCGCCATGACTATATGGAGCGTGACGAGGCCGTACGGTTGGTCGAACGTTACGATGGCTTATATCCCATCGATTCCGTGCAATTGTTTTGCGAAAAATTCGACATGACGCTCGCCGAATTCGACGAGATTTGTGACAGCTTCACCAATCCGGCGATATTCGAAATGAAGGACGGCAAATTTCTCAAAGACACGGACCGCAGTCTAATAATGAAACCGGACGTCTGCGAATTGCGGCGCAACCCATAAACCCTAGAACATGTTGACCATAGCGATCATCGATTGCGGTATCGGCAATTTGCGGAGCGTTCAACGCGCTTTCGAATCGGCAGATGTGAGTGCGCCGATTACCGACGACCCGGGTACGCTCGATAAGGCGGACAGCCTCGTCCTTCCCGGAGTCGGCGCCTTCAAGGACGCGATGCATAAGCTGACTTCGACCCGGCTGGATGCGGCGATCAAAACTCATGTTCAAGAACGCAATAAGCCCATTCTCGGAATCTGCCTCGGCATGCAATTGCTTGCGCACTCCAGCCGCGAAGACGGTGATCATACCGGCCTCGGCATTCTTCCCGCATCGGTCGAACCTCTGGATGTCTCCGGACAAATCGATTGGGCGGGTCGCAAGCTGACGCTTCCCCATATCGGATGGAATGAAATTGATTTCAGCAAAAACTCAATCTTGTTCGACGGAATCCCGGACCGATCCGATTTTTATTTCGTACATAGCTTTCACGTAGCTTGTGATCAGGAAGAGCATGTAGCCGCAACCACCGAGTACGGATCGCCTTTCGCGTCGGTTCTCGAACACGGCAACATTTTCGCGACCCAATTCCACCCGGAGAAAAGTCAACGTCTGGGACAACAGCTGATCCAAAACTTTATCAAATGTTGCGGCCAGAGAGTTGCCGCCTAAGTGGAATGATCAAAACACGCGTCATTCCGCTACTGCTGTTGAAAGACGGCATGCTGAAGAAACCGCTTCGGTTCACCGAACGCCCGCGTACGGTTGCCAACCCGATAACGATCGTCCGCGTTTTCGAATCCCGGCAAGTAGATGAATTGATCCTTTTGGACATCGGCTGCGCAGCGGACAAAATCAACGTCAATCCCGATATCGTCCGCATGATTTGCGAAGAATTGACCGTACCCTTCACTTGCGGCGGTGGCGTTAGATCGGTCGAGACCATGTCCACCCTTATCGCCGCCGGCGCTGAGAAAGTGGTGATCAATACCGGTGCGGTCGAGACTCCCGATTTGATTGCCAATGGCGCAGCAAAATTTGGACGTCAATGTATCGTCGTATCCATCGACGCCAAGCAGACCGACAATCGCGAATATGAAGTCTATATCAATAACGGCTCCACCCCGACGGGCTTGGAACCAACGGCCTGGGCTCAAGAGGCCCAACGGCACGGGGCCGGGGAAATTTTGATAAATGCAATTGACCGAGACGGAACTATGGACGGGTACGATACGGAGTTGATCCGGAGTGTCGCCGATGCCGTCGATATCCCGGTCATTGCGGCCGGTGGTGCCGCCGAACCGGCGGACTGTGCCCGCGCCGTCCTGGACGGACACGCATCCGCTGTGGCCGCCGGTAGCCTATATCATTTCCGCCGCACGACACCCGATATGGTGAAGGACGCATTGGCGGTGGAAGACATTCCCGTTCGTCCACCCGTGAATTGAGGGCGCTATGACCAAACAATCATTCATTTCCGGCGAGAAAATCGATCTTTGCCGTATCGACCGTGACGACCTCGCCAGCTATGCAGACTGGCTTGACGATTCGGAAGTTACTGAGTTGCTCGAGATGGGCGCCCGGCCGACGCGCGAGAAAGACGAAGACGCATTTTGGACTCTCGTTAACGACACCGACGATGCGATTACCTTTGGTATTCGCGAGAAAAGCTCGGGAAAAATCGTCGGCACTTGCGGGCTTTATCTCATTCAATGGATTTGTCGACGGGCGCAATTCAATATCCTGATCGGTGATAAATCGGTTTGGGAAAACGGATACGGTACCGAAGCGTGTCGTCTTACGGTCCAGTACGGATTCGAAAAACTAAACCTGAACTCGATCCAGCTTGGCGTGAACTCAGAAAACAAGCGTGCGCTGCGATCTTACGAAAAATGCGGTTTCGTGAAGGAAGGCGAACGGCGGCAATTTATTTTCCGCAACGGACGCTACTACGACCTCACCGAGATGAGCATTCTCAGGGAAGAATTCACCACTGGTAAATCCGATGGCTGACATTATAGGCATCATTCAGGCCCGCATGGGATCGAGCCGTGTGCCCGGCAAGGCGATGCTTGATCTCGCCGGGAAGCCGCTGATTTGGCATATGATCGACCGGATGCGCCGCGTCGAAGGTGTCGGCGATTTGATATTGGCGACGACAACGGACCCCCGCAACGACCCGTTGGTCGCGTTCGCAGAAAAGGAAGGGCTCAGCGTTTTCCAACATCCGGAAGAAGACGATTTGGCTGGTCGGATCGCCGGTGCCATCGAGAATATAGAAGGCGAAATTGTTTTGAAGACCGGCGGCGACTGTCCCCTGATCGATCCTGACCTTATGCAGCATATGGTGGATACGGCACGGAAAGCGGGCGACGCCGATTTTGTCTCGAACCGGCTGCAATGGAGCTATCCGCTCGGTTTGAGCGTCGATGTCATGTCCCGAAGCTCAATCGAATGGTCGCACCGGCATCTGACCGAGCCCGAGGATCGGGAACTTTTCGCCTGTTACGTCCGAGATCATCCGCAACAGTTCAAAGTAATACCCATCGTCAATGGCACCGACCTCAGTCACCACGGCTGGACCGTCGACGAACCGGAGGATGTGGTATTCATGCGCGATGTCTTCGGCGCGCTTTATCGCGAGGGCGAATGTTTCGGGATGAATGACGTGCTGGCTTATCTCGATAGCAAAGCGCGGATGCAGGCGTAGCTGCGGGTATGGACTTGGTTCCGTTATGCATTATTGGACTTGGCCGCGTGGGCGCAGGAAATTTGACTCTCGCGGGCGACCTGCCAATGAGCCATTTGGCCGCGGCAACCGATCATGGCGGGTACGACATCGTTCGCCTCATCGATAAGGATCGGAAAAGCCGGGAACGGGTCCAACACGAGAATGAAAACCTCCGTAATTGTATTTCGTCGGACCTGGTCGAGATCGGCGAGTTGAAGGGCGGCGTTGTCGTAATCGCCACGCCTTCCGACACTCATGCAACCGTTGTCGAAGAAATTATCGCCGCCGGCCCGGCACTTGTGATTCTCGAGAAACCCCTAGCGGATAATTTGGAGGCTGCGCAGAAAATCGTCTCCATGCTTCAGAAGGCCAAGATTCAAGTCAGAGTAAATTTTCATCGTCGCTTCGATCCACGAATTCAGAAGTGGCGTGCCGAGAGGCCAATGGCGAAAGCCATTACCTGCCACTATGGCAAAGGGCTTGGTAACTATGCGAGCCATTTGATCGATTTGCTTATGGATTGGTATGGGGACGTTGAGTCGGTCTGCGCTCTTGGACCATCAAAACCCGATGTCAGCCCAGAAAGTAATTTAAGTTTCGGCATTCGCATGGCAGCGGGCTTCGACGCGGTATTTCATGGCCTTGGCGGGCTCGAATACGATCTTTGCGAGATGGATATTCAGGGTGATTCAAGTCAACTTGTATTACGCGCCGGTGGGGCGGAAATCGTCGCTTTCACGCCGGAACCCGACCGCCACTACCAAGGCTATACGCATTTAGCCGAACACGAATGCGACCGTGGCCCGGTATCGGGGTTTCGTGAATTGTACGGCGCTGTCCATCGACATATGAACAACGAAGAACCGCTGGGCGGTTGCAACGGCGATGCCGCGCTTATCAACATGCAAGTTCTGGATGCGGCGCTGGTCTCGGCACAAAACGGTGGCCGCACCATCGCTATTGCGCAACACCACTGACAGATATCGAAATGAGTAACTCTGATAAACTCGCGCTTTTGGGCGGCACGCCGGTCAACGACACGCCTTTCCGATTCAACAACAGCATCGGAGAGGAAGAAAAACGCGCTGTTATGCGCGTTCTGGATAGCGGCGAATTGTCGGGATTTATTGCCGCGCCGGACGATACATTCTGGGGTGGCCCGGAAGTGCGCGCGTTGGAAAAATCCTTTTGCGAACATTTCGGTGTTGGCCATGCGATAGCAATGAACTCGGCCACATCCTGCCTATACGGTGCGGTCGCCGCGCTCGGTGCCGGGCCCGGCGATGAAGTAATCACAAGTCCTTACACGATGAGCGCGACATCGGCCGCTATTCTCGCGGCAGGGGCGACGCCGGTCTTCGCCGATATCGAGGAAGAATATTTCGGCCTCGACCCTGAGTCGGTCACCGCAAATATTTCACCTCAGACAAAGGGAATTCTCACCGTCAATCTGTTCGGGCACGGGTCGCGCCTGGATGAATTGCGGGCAATTGCCGACAAGCACGGCTTGTTCCTGGCGGAGGACAACGCCCAAGCTCCCGACGCCATATATCGTGGTGAGAAAACCGGGACCGTTGGCGACGCCGGAGTGTTTAGTTTCAACCGACACAAAGTCATGCAATCCGGTGAAGGCGGTGTCCTGGTTACAGACGACGATACCATCGCCCTGAAGGCAGCGCTGATCCGTAACCACGGAGAGTGCGTCGTTCAGGACATGGGCGTCGAAGATATCGTCAACACGGTCGGCCTCAACCTACGCATCACCGAGATGGAGGCCGCGGTTGCGCACGAGCAGTTCAAGAAAATGCCCAAACTGAACAATGAGCGAATTCAGCTGGCCAACCGCCTGACCGACTTACTGAATGAGATTCCCGGGATAATCCCACCGCAGCGTGCGCCTGATTCACGCCATGTCTATTACATGTTTGCCTCCCGATACGACGAAACCGAGACAGGCATTCCCCGTGAACTTTTCGCCAAGGCGGTAACCGCCGAAGGTTGTTTCGTTCGCGCCGGTTTTCTGCGGCCGACCCATCTGGAGCCGGTTTTTCAACAAAAAATTTGTTTCGGCGATAGCGGATTCCCCTTTTCGGCAAATCCGCGCTTCGACGAACTCGACTACCGACAAGGCATTTGCCCTGTCTGCGAAGATCTACAGGAAAACAGATTGCTGATGACTGCGATCATGCAGCCGCCCCAGACCGAATCCGATATGGGCCTTTTCGCCGACGCTTGCGAAAAAGTATTACGCAACCGCGATGCATTGCTGGACACGTCGCGAGAAGACGCCGCCGCCCAATGACCAAAAAATCACTTCATTGCTTGCTGACGGATACCGCCTCGGCGCGCTATATGCGTCCGGTCATCGATACATGGCAGAGCCGAGATACGAGTTTTGCGCTGAATTTGCATATCAGCCGGGAAGCGGCGCCGGTTCTCGAAGATCTTTCGGAAAAAAATCCGACACGCATGCTGGACCGAACCGACGGCACATCCATCGTCGACACCAGCTGTGATGAAGGATTGCTAATTTTGAGTTCAGCCGGCGGATGGCCGGTCGAACACGCAACCAAGCGTCACGCTCAGACTTTGGACATCCCGGTAATTCAACTGATCGATACTTGGTATGGCTATCGGGTCCGGCTAACCGAGAATGAAGATTGGCTCTTGCCAAACATCCTCATGTTGGTCGACGAAATCGCGGCATCGGAAGCGCAATCCGAAGGGGTGCCCGCCGAAATCGTCAAAATCGTCGGCAATCCTGCCTGGGAACAAATCGAACCCGAGCCGGCAAGCACAACGCAGAAGATTCTGTTTCTTGGTGCCCCGGTAAAACACGGGTACGGTGATCGACTGGGATACGATGAGAATAGCGCATGGGATCTCGTTCTTCAGGCGGCGAGTGAGCAGCCGGAATTGTTTTCGGAACTGTATTATGCCCCGCACCCCGAGCAGGACGAACCGGACCGGTTGGGTCCGGCCAAGTTGACCCGTTATCAGCCTGACCGGTTGGATTTGTACGACACCTATATCGGTATGTTTTCGGCACCGTTGATCGAAGCCTATTTGGCAGGTCGCCGTGCTATCAGCGTTCAGCCGAATGCGACGGGATTGGATATGTGCCCGCTCAGCCGGCATGGTCGCGTCAGACGGGTGTCGTCGGCAAACGAGTTGAGTTTGGCATTGGGCGGTTCTTCCATGTCTTCCACCCAATTGCGCCAATCGCTTCGCGGCAGCACGCAGCGGGTGATGGAAACCATCGACACGGCGCTGGCCGCATGATTCAAAGCAATGCCATCACGTTGACCGGTGCCGAGGCATCGGCACGCCTTGGTAGACCCGACACGGCGTTGTCAGGCCGGGTGACCAAATTGATCTGCTTTTCGGCGACCCACAGGGACGATCCGTCTTACCTTGAATGGCTTCGCGACTACGAAGTCATCAAAACACTGGACCTCCCTGCCTATGTCGCCGAACCCGTGTCGCAGGAAACCGTTGCCGACTATTGCGACCGACTAATGAACTCTTCGAACGACCTTTTTCTCGCCATTCACGACTGCGAAGACGACCAATTTATTGGCACAATCAAGGCAGGCCATATCAATTGGTATGCACTGACTGCCGATATCGGAATCATGGTCGGCGACCGGACGCGTTGGGGCCGAGGCCTCGCGAGAGATGCAATTCACACGCTTTGTCATTATTTGTTCAATGATGTGGGTCTCCGGCGTTTGACCGCGGGCGCCATGGCGGTAAATCCGGCAATGATCCATGTATTCGAGAAATTAGGGTTCAAACGCGAAGGAATTTTCCGCGATCAAGACCGGTTCGAAGACGGCTTTTGCGATCACATACATCTCGGCTGCTTTGCCGAGGAGTTGAAGCTCGCCGGCTGATCTGGTGCGCGAGAAAGAGGGAGAAATAATTTTGCCGAAAAAAGACAATCCACTCGTTCTCGGCATGGTGTATGGCGCCCATGATACCGCCGCCGCACTGATGAAGGGCGGCGAGATTCTTGCCGCCTGCGAACAGGAACGCTATTCGCTCGTCAAGCATTGCCGCGATTTCCCCTCCGATGCGATCGAGGACTGCCTGCGATTGGGCGGTGTCGAGCTTACCGACGTCGACGAAATCGGATTTTGCAACGATCCACTCCATTACATTCGTGAAAATTATTTGAAGACCGCGCTCAAGGATGACGAACGTATCGGGTTCATGATCAAGGATTTCGACCGGATCGAACGCGCCTATCAAATGGAAAATCTGGTTCGCGAACATACCGGCTACCAAGGCCCGGTAAATTTCCACCGCCACCATCTTTGCCATCTGGCGAGCGCCTACTACCCGTCCGGTTTCGACGAATGTCTGCTCGCTTGTTACGACGGTATGGGCGAATTCCAAACCGGCATGCTGGGCATCGGCCGGAAGGGCGATATCGAGATCGTCCATCCGGGCGCGGATTATCCCCATTCCCTCGGGTTGGTGTATTCCGCGATGACGTATTACCTCGGTTTCCAACATCATTGCGACGAAGGCATCGTGATGGGGCTGGCGCCCTACGGCGACGCGGACGCGACCGTGCCCGGGACCGAGCGGAGCTACTACGAGGTATTCGAGGAGATCATCCGCGAAACCGGTCCACTGGACTATGAGATCAACACCGATTGGCTGGCCTACTACCGAGTTCGCGATACTTGGATCGAAGAAAAATTTACCGACATGTTCGGCCCGAAGCGCGAGCGGGACAGCGAAATCACCGACGCACACAAGAATTTGGCGGCGGCACTCCAGAAAAGACTCGAAACGATCATCTGTAACCAGCTGATCCATGCCCGCGACACCTACAATATACATCGCCTCGCCGTGTCGGGGGGTGTCGGACTGAATTGTTCGATGAACGGCAAAATCGAATCCGCCGGAATTTTCGATGAAATATTCGTTCAACCCGCCAGCGGCGACAGCGGCACTGCCGTCGGCGCCTGTTATCAGTCGCTAAAGAATCAAGGGTTCGAATTGCAGACGGCCCAATGGCATGATTTTTACCTTGGCAGCGGTTTCGACGATAACGACGTCGAGAGCGCCTCGGCAGATTGCGGTGTGCCCATGGAGCGGCAAAGCGACATTTATTCCTATACCGCCGAAAAACTTGCAGAAGGAAAGATAATCGCGTGGTTTCAGGGACGTTCCGAATTCGGACCGCGGGCTCTCGGCAATCGAAGTATCCTGACCCGACCCTACCCTGCGGAGATGAAAGATTATCTGAATGCGCGCGTAAAATTTCGGGAATATTTCCGACCATTTGCGCCGGCGGTACTGGCCGAACATGTGGACGCCTACTTTCAAATCGGCCAGGAGAGCCCGCATATGCTGATTGCCTGTCAGGCGCAGCCGGATAAAGCCTCGGACATCCCCGCTGTGGTTCATACGGACGGAAGTTGTCGCGTTCAAACCGTCAAAAGCGAAAACAACCCGCGATTCCGGAAATTATTGGAAGCGTTTCACGCCAAAACCGATTGCCCGGTATTGCTCAATACATCCTTCAACGTGAAGGGTCAGCCGATCGTTAATACGCCAAAACAAGCGATCGAATGTTTTGCATCAACCAATATTGACGTCCTCATTGTCGGCGACTATGCAGCCGAAAAAGACGCTGCGGTCAGTTCCAACGCCGCGTAACAGCGCTCGGGAGAAAACACCATGTTCCTGCCTTTAGACCGTACTTTGATCATCGCCGAAGCCGGCATAAATCATGACGGCGATTTCGACGCAGCAAAAAAACAGGTCGATATCGCTGTCGAAGCAGGTGCCGATTACGTCAAATTCCAGTCTTTCGTGGCAGAGGAATTGGTCCTGCCTGTCGCCGAACGGTCGAGCTATATCGTCGAAGGTAGCCACGAAGGAGAAAGCTTTCGCGACCTGCTGAAGCGCCTCGAACTCAGCTACGAACAGCAAAAGGAATTGGCGGAATATTGCCAGTCGGTTGGGATTAAATTTCTGTCGACGGCGTTCGATCTTAAATCGCTCGATGTGCTGTGCGATGAAATCGGTTGCGACATTATCAAAGTGGCTTCCGCCGACCTGACCAATCTGCGTTTCCTCGAACATTGCGCGAGCAAAAATCTCCCGATCGTCCTTTCGACCGGTATGGCGGACCTCCCAGAAATAGACGAAGCAATGGACACGCTACAGACCGCGGGCGCTAGGGAGATCGTCATTTTGCACTGCGTCTCCTGGTATCCGTCACCGCCGGAACTGATCAATTTGCGTGCCATGTGGACCCTGCGTGACCGTTACGGTCTTCCTGTCGGGTTTTCGGATCACTCGCTTGGCACCAATCTGCCGGTGGCTGCCGTTGCTATGGGGGCCCGATGCATCGAGAAACATTTCACTATCGATCAAACCGCATTCGGCCCCGATCACAAAGCGTCTCTCGCGCCCGACGAATTGATCGGGATGGTCGCCGCCATCCGTGAGGTCGAGGCGGCACTCGGAACCGGTGGAAAAAACCCGGAAGATATCTCCGAGGTTGAGATCAATCAGCGGCGTGTTCACCGCCGCAGTATCGTAACCAGAACGTCGGTCCAAAAGGGCGACGTTTTCACCGCGGAAAATATCGATATCAAACGCCCCGGTACCGGAATCGCTCCGCGTGAGTTCGAGAACATTGTCGGCAAGACTGCCGCACGCGACATCCAGGCCGAAGTGCTTCTAGAAACCGACGATATCGCCTAACCCAAAAATGGAGCGGAAACCGGCAATACTCGAAGGCGATGCCGCCTTCCCTGACGGCTTGGCGCTGATGCGGCCAGTGGCGCCGAGTGCCGAAGAATTGGCTCCTTTTCTTGGCGAAATGGAGGAGAGTGGATACCTGTCCAATTTCGGGCCGATTGCCGAACGCTACGAAGCCGAACTCGCGAAACAGCTAGAGGTCAAACATTGCCTCGCCCTCTCTAACCTTTCGACCGGTTTGATGTATATGCCCACCGCCGCCGGGCTCGATGGCGGCGAAGTCATCATCCCGAGTTTCACGTTCCCCGCGACCGCGCATTCGATGCAGTTGGGCGGACTGACGCCGGTATTTGCCGATATCGATCCGGCGACGCTTTGTATCGACCCTGCTTCGGTGGAAGCAGCGATTACGGAACACACGGTCGCGGTCTGCGGCGTTCATATTTACGGCACACCTTGCGACATCGAAACGCTGGAATCGATTTGCGCCAAACATCGTCTGGCTTTGTTTTTCGATTCCGCTCACGCGCTGGGCTCGCACTACAAAGGGAAACCCGTCGGTTGCGGCGGCATAGCCGAGGGGTTTTCCACGTCCGTCACCAAGATCTTCACCACGTTGGGAGAAGGCGGATTTTTAGCCACAGATGACGATGACTTTGCGGAAAACATTCGCATGGCGAGAAACTGGGGACATCCTGGAGACTATAATGCGCGGTTCGCCAGTATCGTTTCGAAATTGCCGGAGATTTCCGCCGCAGCAGGCCTTTTGGCGTTGCCACGCTTGGGAGAATTCGTCGCACGCCGGAACGAACTGGTTCATCTCGCAAAGTCCGCACTAAGTGCAATACCGGGAATTTCGTTTCCCATCCTGCCCGAGGACTGCCGAAGCGGTTTCAAAGATTTCGCGATGATTGTGAATTCCGCAGAATTCGGTCTCGACCGTGACGGCCTCGCCAATGCTCTAAAAAGCGAAAATATCGAAACCCGTCCCTACTATGATCCGCCTGTCCACACCATGGATGCCTACAAGGGCCTGAATCACCGTGTCCCGTTAAAGGTCACTGAAAAAGTCGCCAAACAGGTTTTGTGTCTGCCTCTTTACAATCAAATGCATGACGACGATATGCAATTGCTCTGTGAAACCATCGCAGCCATTCATCATCACGCCCCTTCAATCTTCAAAAAACTGCAGAACTAGATCATGTCAATTATCAAACAAAAATTCGTCGTCACCGGCGGAAACGGCTTCATCGGCAAAAATTTTGTCCGCCTTCTGCTCGAGCAAAACTACGACGTCATCAATATCGACAAACTCACTTACGCATCGGACAAGAAAAGCTACGCGTCATTTTACGACCACGAAAACTATAGCTTTATTCATGGTGATATCGCGGAACTGGATACGCTTCCCGAATGCGACGTATTGGTGAATTTCGCCGCCGAAAGCCATGTCGATAATTCGATCCGGTCGTCGAAACACTTCACGACGACGAATACGCTCGGCGTCCAGAATATGCTGGACCTCGTTCGAGCATACGAGGAAAACCTCCGGCCGATTTTCGTGCAAATCAGCACCGACGAGGTCTACGGGGATATCACCGACGGCGCGAATTCGGAAACCGATGTGCTTCGGCCTTCCAACCCTTACTCCGCAAGCAAGGCAGCCGCAGAAAATATCCTGCATGCATATGCCCGCACATACGATCTGGAATTCAAAGTCGTGCGCATGAGTAACAATTTCGGCTGTCGGCAATATCCTGAAAAACTAATTCCCCGTTCGATCCTGCGCATTCTTTCGGGTAAGAAAGCGCAAATCCATGGAGATGGTAGCTACCGCCGTAATTGGCTGCATGTGGAGGATGCTGCCCGCTCTATCTTTACGATCGTTGCCAAAGGCGAGAAGAACCAAATCTACAACGTGTCGGGCAACGAAGAACTTTCGAATCTGGACGTGGTCAATAAAATTGCCAGCTTGCTCGATATCGATACCGACGATGCGATTGAGTTTGTCACAAACCGGCCTGGACAAGACGAACGATACGCAGTGGACGACGCGAAAATTCGAGCGCTCGGTTGGGCGCCGGAGATCGATTTCGATCAGGGCCTGGCCACGATTGTCGAACAAACGAAACAAGATCCCCACTGGTAAGCACTAAACCGCGCGTCAACGCACGGAAGACACCAGCAGTGAATAAAATCGCGATTTTCGCCGATGGTGGCCCGGATATAGGGATGGGTCATTTGACACGCATGCAAAGCCTGATTACCCGGCTCGATGTAGCATCGGTTTTTTTTACCCGCACGCCAGACATGGTCGAAAGGGTGTTCGATCCTACCGTTGGTACAAAAATAGAAATCGTAGCGCTGGAGAACCCGTTTGACCTGCCAAGCCGGCTCGAGAAAGAATACCCAGCTGTTAGCCTTCTCTTGCTCGATCCGCCAATAGACCCTGATAACGCTTCAGCCACCACCGGACCGACTTGGTGCAAGTTCGTCAACGCGATCAAGGCGCTCGGCAAACCCGTCATCCGATTTACCGATGAACCCCGAGCAACCCGACACAACACCGACATGCTGGTCAACGACCATCCGAATGCCGCGGACTTCGTAGACGAATACAAAGCCGGAAACAGCGACATTAAACTGCTCACCGGCTTGCAATTCTTCCTCATAGACCCCGAGCACGATAACGCAGAATCAGCTCACCACGAGGGCATCTTCATATGTTTTGGTGGTGGCGATCAATCGGGCCTGGTCGAACATTTTGCGCCGGCGGTTAGGGAAATCGCCAAGAATTCGCCAGTCGATCTGGTTGTCGGCGCCGCTTGCGGCGATATCGAAGTCACCGGCGAGAACGTTACTGTGCATCGAGATATTTCCCCGGCCCAGTTCGCTTCATTGCTCAAGGGCACACATCTCGCCATAACGGCGGCGGGCAACACGATGATTGAACGTGTTTTCCATCAACGACCCGGCATTTCCGTTGCTCAATTCGATCACCAAAACTATTTCGGAACCGCATTCGCAGAACGTCACCTGACGGTTCATCTCGGTATCGGTATCGACATCTCACCCAACGACTTGGTGACTTCAGCGGAACAGCTCTATCACGACGACGATGCCCGGGATGCCCAGATTTCAGCTGCTAGAACTCACGATATTCGCAGCGGGTGTTCAGAAATCGTGAGTGGCGTTAGGTCGTTCCTGGACAGCTAAACTTTATGCAAAAGAAGAATTTCATAATTGGCGCCGGCGGTCATGGCGCGGTGGTCTATGAAGCGCTCCGGGCCAATGGAGAGACCGTCGAAGCTTTCCTGGATTTGGATCCGGCCTTGCACGGGACAGACTTTATGGATTGTCCGGTTCTTTCGCAGAACGACGCTCTTTCGGATCTCCAGCCAGCCGAAACCGCGATCGCAAACGGTGTTGGAGATATCGGAGTACGTAAGAAAATTTTTGAAAACCTGAAACAGGCGGACTTCGAGATTCGTACCCTCATCCACCCAAGCGCCGTGGTCGCTCCCGATGTCGTGATCGGAGAAGGCGCGCAAATAATGGCCGGGTCCGTCGTCCAACCACGCACCGTGATCGGCGACAATGTTGTTCTCAATACGAGATGCAGTATCGATCATGATTGCCATCTAATGGCCCATTCTTTCATTGCGCCCGGTGCTGTGCTGTGCGGCGACGTAAAGGTCGGCGACGAGACGCTAATCGGCGCCGGCGCATCGGTAATCGAGAAAATCGAAATCGGGCGGAACGTCCTAATCGGTGCCGGCGCAGCAGTCGTTGGACCCATTCCCGACAACACCACGGCGCTTGGCGTTCCAGCACGGTTGGTGAAGTAGAGCCGCGCAATACCGTTTCTCTGACGATCCTTTCAAAATGAAAAATCTCGGTCTTAGTAGATACTTCGAAATTTCGCGGCTGTTGGGTTTGCGAACCCGGCATGAGGCCGTCATCCTTTTACTAATGGTGTCCGCGACATTTTTCGAAAGTATCGGGTTAGCGATGTTTCTGCCGATTGCGGAATTCATCCAATCGGGAGGGGATGTTGAAGGCCTCAGACAAAGTTCCAAGATTTGGGGCTGGCTGGTGCGTATTTATGGAGCCCTCTATCTGCCCGTGACACTTCCGGTCCTGATCCTTTCCAGCTTTTTCTTCATCCTGATCCGCCAGGTTTTCTCTTATTACCGCCAGCTATATTTTCAAAAAGTATTTCACGGCATGATCCAGCATTCTCGACTTCATCTGTTCGATGCCTATCTGTATGCGGACACCGCCTATCATGACCGCGAACAGTCGGGCGGCGTCGTCAACAGCATGACCTCGGAATTGACCCTCGCCATACAGGCAATTGTCGCTCCGGTGCTGATGTTGAGTTACTCGATAATTATTCTGTTTTATCTCTTGGTACTGTCGCTGATCACCGGACCCGTGGCGGTCGCGGCAATCGGCACCATGGCGATCAGCGGCTACATCTTGAAGCGCTATTTGGACAAAACGGCATCGAGCGGCGATCAAGTCGCCGAAGCGAACCAATCGATGTCGGCATTTCTGGTTCAACGGCTGGGCTCGATTCGTTTGATCAGGCTCTCCGGAACGGAAGATGCGGAAAAATCAGAAATGAGGCGTCTCACAATCGCGCAGCGCGATCATATGATTTCGATCTATGATTTCTTGGCGCGTGTGAATGTTCTCATGGAGCCGATTACCCTCGCAATCAGTCTGCTCGTGCTCTATGCGGGGGTGACATTCTTGGAACTTCGCCTCGAACAAATTGCGGTTTTTGTCGTTTTGGCGTTAATCCGATTGCTACCCGCAATTAAGGAACTCATGGCGACGGCGCAGGCGGCACTCGGCTATCAAGCAAGCCTGGAAACACTGGTAAGGCGGTTGCAGACTGCGGGCGCCGCCCGGGAAACACGCGACGGAACTATTCCTTTCGAATTTGTGCGAGATCAAATCCAACTTACCAAAGCTAGCTTTTCTTATCCGATGGCAAAGTCTACCCGCGCCATTAAATCGATCGACCTGACCATCCCCGCCAATCAAATGACCGCAATCGTCGGTCCTTCGGGGGCCGGCAAATCTACCCTCGTCGACCTGCTACCGCGCCTGCGCGAAGTCACCAGCGGTGAAATTTTGATCGATGGCACCGAAATCAACTCTTTTGACACCACCACATTACGCAACGGAATCGCCTACGTTTCGCAGACCCCGTTAGTTTTTAATGTCACCGCTGCCGAACATATCGCGTATGGCAAAACCGATGCGAACCCAGAAGAAATACGAGAGGCCGCGAAACTTGCCGGTGCTCATAAATTCATTTCCAACTTGCCGAATGGCTACGACACAATGATTGGCGAACGTGGTGTCCNGTTGTCGGGAGGTCAATTGCAGCGCCTGGACCTTGCCCGTGCATTGGTGCGGCAATCTTCGATACTCATTTTAGATGAACCCACCAGTAACCTGGATGCGGAAGCGGAAGCCCGCTTCCGCAAAACCCTGCGCCGAATTCGATCCACCACCAACGCCACCATTATCGTAATCGCACATCGTTTATCGACGATCATGGATGCGGATCAAATCGTTGTCATGATGGAAGGCGAGATCGATGCGACCGGCAATCATAGTTCCGTATTGGCGAACAGCCGATGGTATCGGGACGCATTCGAAGAACAGTCCATTTCCAGCGCGGAAATCGTCACACCTGGAAACGGTACAGTGACGGAACCCGCATAGAGCGAGAAAAAATGTCCGAAGAAATCTTTAAGCCTTTCGACTATTCCGACCTCGACCTGGACGGAAAGAATATTCTGATCACCGGTGGCACGGGCTCGTTCGGCCGTGCCTGCACCCGGACAATAATCGATAATTTCAAACCCAATCGGTTNATCATCTATTCCCGCGACGAGGCCAAGCAATTCGACATGTCTGTGGATTTTGGGGTGGCGCGCGAATCCGCGACCCCACTAAGATTTTTTATCGGCGATGTTCGAGACATCGATCGCCTGAAACTCGCAATGGAAGGCGTCGATATCGTCATCCACGCAGCGGCGCTCAAGCATGTTCCGATCGCCGAATACAACCCCATGGAATGCATTCGTACCAACGTGAACGGCGCCGAGAATGTGATGATGGCGGCACTTGCATGCAACGTTGAAAAAGTGCTCGCACTCTCGACCGACAAAGCGGCCAATCCAGTCAATCTTTACGGCGCAAGCAAGCTCGCCTCCGACAAAATTTTCGTCGCCGCCGGCAACCTTGCTGGCAAACNCCCGACCCGGTTCGCGGTCGTGCGCTATGGCAACGTACTAGGATCTCGAGGTTCGGTACTGCCGTTTTTCCGCAATCTGATCGAGAAGGGCGCCACCTCGCTACCGATCACGGACGACCGCATGACGAGGTTTTGGATTACCCTCGATCAAGGGGTTAGTTTTGTGTTGTCGTCACTTGCAATGATGCGCGGCGGCGAGATCTTCGTGCCGAAAATTCCAAGCATGAAGGTGATCGATTTGGCCACTGCCCTCGCGCCGGATTTGCCGACAGAAATCATCGGTATTCGCCCCGGCGAAAAACTGCACGAGATGCTGGTTACCGAAGACGAAGCACGCACCACCGTCGAGCTGGACGATCGTTATGTCATCGAGCCTTCACTCGGTTTCTGGGAGCGCGACACCTATGAAGCACTCGGCGCCGAGGCCGTTACGGAGGGCTTCGAATATAAGAGCGATCGGAACCCTGCCTGGCTCACGCCGGATATATTGAATTCACTCCTGTCGAACGGCGACCTGTGACCAAACAACCTTTTTTGCCCTATTCGCGCCAACATGTGGGCGAGGACGATATCGCCGCAGTCGCCGATGTGCTGCGGAGTGATTTTCTCACCACGGGGCCGAAAGTCGATGAGTTCGAGGCTGCTTTCGCCGCCCGCGTCGATGCCAATCACGCGGTCGCCTGCAGCAGCGGAACCGCCGCGCTTCATTTATCCACCGCGTCGATCGGCCTTTCCTCGGGCGACACCGCAATCGTACCGGCGGTTACCTTTCTCGCAACCGCAAACGCGGTACGCTTTACGGGTGCCGATGTGGTTTTTGCCGATATTGACCCGGACACCGGCTTGATGACACCCGATAGTGCGGAAGCCGCACTAAGGGGTGGCGAGGCAAGCAATTGCAAAAGCATTCTTCCGGTTCATCTGAACGGTCAATGCTGCGATATTGCGGGACTTAAGGAATTGGCCGACGGCAAAGGGCTTCGGGTTATCGAAGACGCCTGCCACGTATTGGGCGGAACCTATCAGGATGGTCTTTCAGTTGGCGCCTGCCAGCATGGAAATCTAACGGTGTTTTCGGCGCACCCCGTGAAGGCCATCGCCATGGGCGAAGGAGGCGTCGTCACGACAAATGACGATTCCATGGCGGATCGCCTGCGTAGGCTTCGAAATCACGGCATGGTGCGCGATTCGGATCTGTTTGAATCCATCGATCAGGCGTTTTCCAACGACCGCACCCCAAACCCTTGGTACTACGAAATGGCCGAGATGGGATTCAACTACCGGGCCAGCGATATCCATTGTGCGCTCGGTCTCAGTCAAATGACCAAGTTCGATGATTTCGTCGCCACGCAGAACAAACTCGTCGATGCATATGCGGAACGGCTCGCCCCGTTGGCACCTATTGTAAAACCGATCGCACGATCCAATTACGGCGTGCCAGCGTGGCATGTGGCTGTTGTTCTAATCGATTTTGACGCCGCCGGGACGGACCGGGCAAAAGTAATGAACGAACTTCGTGCGCGCGGAATCGGCACTCAGGTACTTTATATGCCGCTATACCGTCAGCCCTACTACGAACAACGGTATGGCAAATCTCGATTGCCCGGCGCCGAGGCCTACTACGCCCGTTGTTTATGTTTGCCATTATTTACCGCAATGACAGAGACCGATGTGGACCGTGTCGTCGACGAATTGGGTTCTGTCCTGGGTTTGAAGTCAGGGTGACCCGGCATGTCGAACAGAGTCGTCGCAATCATACAAGCCCGTATGACCTCGACGCGGTTGCCAGGAAAAGTACTGATGCCTCTTGCGGGGAAACCCTTGCTCTACCGCATGCTGGAACGGGTTCAGCGCATCAGGGGTCTGGACGCGGTGTGCTTGGCAATTCCAGAGGGCAAAGCGCATGATCCGATTGCTAAAATCGCATCGTCAGAAATTTCCCTATATCGCGGCGATGAACAGGATGTCCTCGATCGCACTTTCCGCGCAGCACAACAAATGAAAGCAGATACCGTTATGCGGGTGACATCGGACTGTCCATTAATAGACCCGGAAGTTAGCGGCGATGTACTCTCGGCATTCGAGAATTCACCGGTTGCATATGCGCGTACAGCATTCGACAGCGGATACCCGCATGGCTTCGATACCGAAGTTTTTTCTTTCGATGCGCTCTCCACGGCCCATTCGGAAGCATCTGAAGCAGACGAACGCGAACACGTGACCCCGTTTATTTGGCGTCGGCCGGACCGGTTTCCCGCTATGGAATTGGATCACCGGCCCGATCTACGCGAATGGAGATTAACCGTCGATACACCCGAAGATTACGAGCTTATAAGCCAGGTGTTCGATACAATATATCCGCAGAACCCCAATTTCGGCTTTGCCGAGCTGAAGAATTTGTTTGCCGAACAGCCGCGACTTCTGGAAATCAATGCGAGTGTCAGCCAACCAAAACTTGCTGGCATGCCGGGGGAATCCTAATGACTGAGGGTGAAAAACAACTGAGCGCCTGGAGCGGCGACTTCGGCCGAGACTATGTGTCTCGTAATCAAGCGACCGCCGAAGCTATCGAACAACGGCGGCTGGCATTCGAGAAAATATTTGAGAGTTTTTACGACGGTGAAAACCCGCAGTCGATTCTCGAAACCGGATGCAACATCGGCATCAATATTCACGCGCTCAGCCAACTTACCGACGCAACGCTGCATGCGATAGAACCAAACAGAGATGCGCTCGACACACTTATCGATTCCGGCATATTGCCGCCGGAACGCGCCCTCCAGGGCAGCTTGCAATCGCTTCCCTTCGAAGATGGCGAAATCGATTTGGTGTTTACCTCAGGTGTTTTGATTCATATTCCCGATGAAGCACTGGACCGAGCCATTGCTGAAATCTACCGGGTTAGTGCGCGTTATATTCTTACACTCGAGTATTTTTCACCGAAGCCACAAGCCATTCCCTACCATGGGCAGGATGATTTTTTGTTCAAGCGCGACTATGGGGGAATTTTTCTCGATGCGCATCCCGATTTGGAATATGTCGCTGACGGATTCTTTTGGAAGCGGACGACCGGCCTCGACGATCTGAATTGGTGGCTGTTCCGTAAACCGGAAGCATAACGTTCTCCAATGGCCCTTCAGCCCTTTGCTGTTTTTCGGTGCGACGGTGGCCCACTAATTGGAACCGGGCATGTTATGCGCTGCCTCGCTTTTGCCGATCGGCTGGAAGATATCGGGTGGCAAACGCAGTTCGCCGTTAGCCCAGAAACAGTAGGCGCTGTTCCGTCACTCGCCAGCCGGCAGACCGAAACTATTCGACTTGATGAAAATGATTCGCCGAAAGACATCGGCGCACGACTCGACCGTTCGTGCGATCTCGCAGTAATCGATCACTATGAACGGGACGCCAAATACGAAACCGCATGCCGGGATTGGGCAAAGAGAGTTTTCATTTTCGACGATCTCGCAGACCGAAAACACGATTGTGACATGATCGCCGATTTCACGCCCGGCCGGACATCGGATGCCTACGAAGGCAAAATACCAGAACACTGTAGAAAACTTATCGGGGCCAACCACGCTCCGCTGCGGCGTAGTTTTTTTCGTACGCGAATAGTAGCGCCTGATGGCGGCGCCTCGGATCAGCCACGACATATTTTAATTTCTCCCGGCGCCACCGATCCGACCGATATCAGTAGCCATGCCTTGGATGCTATTCGCCATGCGGGCCTCGATGTCTCCGTCACTATCGCACTGGGTTCCGCGGCACCGCACAAGGAAAAAGTCGATGCGAAACTCTCGGACCATGACGCTGAACTTTTGATCGATTGCAACGACATGGCGGGGGAAATATCCCGGGCGGACCTTGTGATCGGTGCCGGAGGAATGAGCGCCTGGGAACGATGCTGCCTCGGAAAACCAACGCTGATGGCGGTCACCGCCGCAAATCAAAAAGCAAATGCCGCAGCTCTTTCGGAAATGGGGGCCATTCAGGTGGTTGAAGCGCCGGAAGACAGCCATTTGTTCGGCCAGACCATCTCCGGTTTGTTATCGGATGCAAATGCACTCCGAAATATGAAAAACCGGGCCATTGAATTATGTGACGGTCTGGGCAGTGCTCGCCTCGCGATTGCAGCAACACCGGCGCCGAAAGCAAAGGACGGGAAACCGGTTTCTTTACGGCCAGTCACCCGTGAGGACAGCGACATCATGTTTGCCTGGCAACAGGAGCCGGAAATGCGGCGCTACGCCCGTAACAGACAAACTCCAAAGCGTGACGAACACGAGAGCTGGCTCGCGAACAAGCTCGCCGACCCTCGCTGTATCTTCAACATCATCACCCACGGCGATACACCGGCGGGCGTATTGCGGTTTGACTACCGACAAGAGAATGAAGGCTTCGAAATTTCAATCCTTGTCGGATCCGAACAGCATAACCTTGGCATTGCCGGCCACGCGCTGGCGTTGGGCAGAGTTTTGATCGACGACTGGGATTTGCTGGCCTATGTCGACTCCGAGAACCGTTCTAGCCTGCGTCTGTTCGAGCACGCCGGATACTCGCCTACTTCTTCCGAAGGCTGGTGGTGTGCGCCCGCAAAAGAGATCCGTGACCTTAGCCTGACCACGCACTGACATGGCAATGAATTTTTCCTTGGACGGCCGTGAAATCGGCCCCGATCAACCGCCCTATGTGGTCGCGGAAATGTCCGGCAACCACAATGGCAACATCGACCGGGCGTTTGCCATCNTAGAGGCCGCCAAGGAAGCCGGCGCGGACGCGGTCAAAATGCAAACCTATACCGCCGATACCATCACCATCGATCACGATGGGCCCGGCTTTACCATCGAAGGTGGTCTATGGGACGGCCGCACACTGCACGAGCTTTACGAAGAAGCGCATACGCCCTGGGACTGGCATCAGGCTTTGTTCGACAAAGCACGCGAAGTTGGCATCGTGCTTTTCTCCGCTCCGTTTGACCCAACCGCTGTGGAATTTCTCGAGTCTCTCGATGCGCCCGCCTACAAGATTGCCAGCTTTGAAGCGATAGATTTGCCGTTGATTGCCAAAACCGCGTCCACGGGCAAACCCATCATCATTTCCNCCGGCATGGCCGATTTGCCTGAGATCGAAGAGGCAGTCGGCGCAGCACGGAATGCCGGCGCGCAGGAAATTCTCGTCCTCCATTGCGTAAGCGGTTATCCGGCGCCCGCTTCCGACAGCAACTTGGCGACCATTCCCGATTTAGCCCGCAAATTGGGTGTCCCCGTTGGCTTGTCCGATCACACGCTCGGCACCGCGGTTCCGATCGCCGCGATCGCTCAAGGTGCTGTGCTGATCGAGAAACACCTCACCCTGGATCGGGACGACGGCGGACCGGACGCGGCATTCTCACTCGAACCGGACGAACTCAAAGGACTTGTGGATGGCGTACGAACCGCCTGGCAAGCGTTCGGAAAACCCCACTACGAACGCAAGGAAAGCGAAAAAGGCAACGTGATTTTTCGCCGGTCCCTCTATGTGGTCGAGGATATAGACGACAACGGGGTTTTCACCAACCGTAATGTTCGTTCGATCCGTCCCGGCTTCGGGCTACCGCCGAAACACCTTCCCGAAATTCTCGGCCGCCGCGCGACTCGCGCACTAAAACGAGGCGATCCGTTGGATTGGGACATGGTTGGAGACGCCTAGGATGGCAGGCCTCTGTCTAGCCGCCGGCAACATCGGCTCAGAAGATGCGGTAGCACGCATGTTGGGCCGCCTCGCGCAACCTGGCCAATCGAAAGAACAGGTCACCGCAACACCCGAGCTTTCGGTCGGGCATGTCTGGCATCATTCGCTGGCTCACTTCGGCGCACCGATTTCATTCGACGATGGATTGGTCTGTGCTATCGGAGGCGAAGTTTTCGACGACCACGGACTCTACGAAGAATCGGCATCATTGATCGCCGATCTCTATCGGAGCGATCACCTGCACAGAATTGCCTGGCTTAACGGCAGCTTTTGCATCGCAGTTCTGGACCCCAACCGCAATCGTGTCGCGTTAGTCACCGACCGTCTCGCATCGAAATCGTTTTTTGTCTGGCATGACGAAAAGGCCTTGATCGCGAGCACGCGGCTCGACGCGATGGTTGCCGAGGACCGGGTGCCTAAACGGATCAGCCGGCAAGGAATAGCCGAACTTCTCGTTTATCAGCGCNCCGTTGCCGACCACACCCAATACAGCGACGTCGCATCGCTGCCCGCCGCCCAAATCTGGATTTGGGAGAACGGACACATGAAGAAGCAAACAGCGCGCAAATTGACGTGGTCGGCACCGGATTTTTCCAAGTCGGAAGCCGCCGAAGGGCTGGCAAGCGCACTCACCCGGGCGACGGCACGACGCCTGTCCGACCCCGTCCGACACGGTTTGCTGATGTCCGGTGGCCTCGACTCACGCGCGGTCTTGGCAGCGACCCGTCATACGGGCAAGCGAATTTCGTGCGCTACGGTCTGCGCTTGGGACAATACCGAAGTAGGCCTGGCACGCACCGGCAGCGAAATCTCGGGCATGCCGTTCAAGCTCCACCACAGCGATGCCGCAGACCTCGCCCAAGCGATCGCGCCATCGACCGCGGCCAGCGATGGATTGTTTGCGGCCCCGATCAATCTCTATTCGAGTCTGCCCGCAATTGCAGCCGATCATGACGTTTTACTGAGCGGTCACGGTCTTGATTACACATTGCGAGGCTATTACCTGCCATGTCGTACCCTGGAAATTGCCGGATCTAAAACACGGTTACCGTCACTCAGAAAGATTGACGATGGCACCCCGGAATCTATTTCCGGTAGTCTACGAGCCGGCATATCGCCCGAGACAGCGAAAAAAATTCTGGCGCCGAAGTTTGCGGCCGAACTCGATACCCGTCGGGTCGATGCAATGGCGGCAGCGCTCGAAAACTGCGACATTGAAGACGACTACAATAACTGGGATGCATTCATTCTACATTCGCTCGGCCGCCATTATGCCTATTCGGATTTTGTCGCAATCGAAGAAACCATTCACCACCGACCGATTGCGTTCGATCCTGTGGTGTTCGACCTTTACCTCTCCATGCCGCCGGCCTGGCGGGCGGAGGGCAAAGTAGCCCATGAGGCGATGATGCAACTCGACCCGGAGCTTATGCGTCTGGCAGACGCGAATACCGGGTTCTCGGCTCGCCACGGTTTCTCGAAACAAATCGTTCTGCAGTTGATGCGTGCCGTATTGCGGCGGCTGGGATTGCTGAAGCGGCCGCACTTGCCGGATCCAGCCTTCACCCATGGGTCCTGGTTGAATACTGCAGTGCTATTCCGCCAGGACCCCACTTGGCGCAGCTTGGCCGAAGGATTAGCCGAGGATCCCGCTCTCAACGCAACTGGCCTCTTCCAATCTGGAGGACTGCGTCAGATCGTCGACGAACACCTGGAGTCAAAAACAAATCACAACAAGCTTTTGATGCAACTTCTAACGATAGCAAGTTGGTTCGCCGCGCACCCGTTCGACGAGGTAGCGGCATGAGCGAGGCCCGGGAGTTCTCCGTTGCCGGATACGAGGAGCTAGTCGCTGCTATTATCGGTCGGGGCTATGAAATCAGCGAATTTGGCAAAGCCGAACCCACCGAGCGACATCTCGTATTGCGCCATGATGTGGATATGAGTTTGGATGCCGCGTTACAAATTGCAAAAATTGAGAAACGTCTCGGCATCTCAGCCCACTATTTCGTGCTATTGCGAACCGAGTTCTACAATCTTTATTCCGCCGAAGGCTTAGCCGCGATCGAAAAGCTTCTATCTTTCGGCCACCACGTGAATCTCCACATGGACGCATCGCTGTATCATGAGGACGAGTTAGAAGAAGCAGCGGAATGGGAAGCCGGATGCTTGCAATGTATTACCGGCACGGAAGTCGACATGATCAGCTTTCATCGACCAGCACCACAACTGCTTGGCCGAAAGGAACTGCTGGCCGGCAAACGCCACACCTACCAGCCAAAATATTTCGAAGAAATGGCATATTGTTCGGATTCACGGGGACGCTGGGACCATGGCCATCCGCTTGACTTGGAAGCGCTGGAGCAAGGCCGTGCCCTGCAATTACTTACTCATCCAATTTGGTGGGTGAGCGGCGATACACCGGAAAACACCTTAGACCAATTTTTGGAAAAACGGATAATAGCGCTCGATACGTCTCTCGCGGAAAACTGCGAAGTACACATACCGGGCCGCTTTTCCTCTATGGGGAAAGATCGAAAATGACCACAATTGCCGTAATTGGCGCCGGATACTGGGGCAAGAATTTAATACGCAATTTCAAGGAAATGGGCCGTCTTGTCGCTATTTGCGAAACGGACTCCGCACAACGCGCCGAAATTCAAAATCAATACCCCGATGTTCCTATTGTCGACACGATCGAGCAAATCCTAGACGACGCCGCGATTGATGCTGTTGCCGTAGCGACACCCGCTGCAACTCACGGAGAAGTTGTCGAGAAAAGTATAGCTGCAGGAAAAGATGTGTTCGTCGAGAAACCTCTTTGTCTCGACCTGAACCAAGCCGCCACTCTTAAAAAACAGGCGGATGACGCAAAACGCACTCTAATGGTCGGGCACCTATTGTTGTACCACCCTGCATTCATCAGCCTCTCGCGCGCGGTGGCGGACGGACAGGTCGGCCAGTTACGGTACATTTATTCAAACCGCACCAGCCTCGGGAAAATCCGCAAAGAAGAGAATGCTCTCTGGTCCTTCGCGCCACACGATATTTCCATGATGCTCGCACTTACCGGTCAATTTCCCAGCCGCGTGGTTTCTAGCGGCGGCACCTATTTGTACCCTCCGGTCGCAGATACCAGCCTCACCCATCTAACTTTCGAAGACGGGGTCCAGGGTCATATTTTCGTTTCTTGGCTTCACCCCTTCAAAGAACACCGCACCGTCGTTGTCGGTAGCGAGGGCATGGCGGTTTTCGACGATGTGGAACAGGGAGATCAGAAATTGATGCTCTACCGCCACAAAGTCGGCTGGCAAGGCGACATTGCCGCCATCAACAAGGCGGTTGGCGAGCCGATATCCTACGAAGAGAGCGAGCCGCTGCGAATCGAATGCGAACATTTCATCGATTGCGTCGCGACGCGAAACACACCCAGGACCGACGCGACCGAGGCGATTCGGGTTTTGCAGGTGTTGGACGCATGCCAAAAATCGCTTTCCAACGGCGATCCCATCCACTTTGATTCATCCAACTCATGAGCAATTATTTTATCCACGAGACCGCAATCGTAGATGACGGCACGACCGTCGGCGACGGAACCAAAATTTGGCATTTCAGCCATGTCCTGTCCGGATCGCAAATCGGTTCCGGTTGCGTACTGGGCCAGAATGTCATGATCGGCCCAAACGTTACCGTCGGCGACGGATGCAAAATTCAGAACAACGTGTCGCTCTATGATGGCGTGACACTTGAGGACGACGTTTTTTGCGGTCCCTCATGTGTTTTTACCAACGTTTTGACCCCACGGGCTTTCGTTGAACGCAAAGACGAATTTGACCCGACACTGGTGAAACGAGGTGCCTCGATTGGCGCGAATGCCACGATAGTTTGCGGCGTTACCATCGGCGCCTACGCCATGATCGGCGCAGGCGCAACAGTCACGAAGGATGTGCCGGCGCACGCGCTTGTGCTCGGCACACCGGCCCGCCATGCCGGATGGGCCAGCCGGACCGGTGAAATTCTTGGGCCGGATCTGATATGCCCGAGGACCGGCGAAAAGTACGTCGAAACAGCAGACGGCCTAACAGGAGAAGAGCCTAAATGAGCGATCCCATTCCACTGGTGGACCTGAAAGCTCAATATCGAGCGTACAAAGACGATATCGATACGGCTATCCAGGGCGTTCTCGATCACGGCCGATTCATCATGGGTCCCGAAGTGGGCGAGTTCGAAACTCAACTGGCAACTTTTTGTGGTTCACGTCATGCCATTGGCGTATCCAGCGGCACCGACGCATTGGTCATGATCATGATGGCCGAGAATATCGGGCCGGGCGACGCGGTTTTCGTACCAGGGTTTACGTTTACCGCAACAGCCGAAGTGTTGATGCTGTTGGGTGCGTCACCGGTTTTCGTCGATGTCGACGAAAATGATTTCAATATCGATTGCGGGGATCTCGAACGTCGGATCGAACAGGTAAAAGCGGCTGGGGAACTCACACCGCGCGGAATTCTCGCCGTGGACCTGTTCGGGCTTCCGGCGAATTACGCCGAGCTACGGAAAATTGCCAACAATCATGATTTGAAGCTTTGGGCAGACGCGGCACAGAGTATCGGAGGTGCCTACGGGACGGCAAAAGTCGGTACTTTGGCGCGAGCCACCGGGACCAGTTTTTTCCCGGCAAAACCGCTCGGTTGCTATGGCGACGGCGGCGCCATTCTCACCGACGATGACTCGCTCGCCGACGAGTTTCGCTCGATTCGAGCTCATGGTAAGGCGACAGCCAAATACGATATCGTTCGAATTGGCCTCAATGCCCGGCTGGATACTATTCAAGCGGCTATCCTACTGGCCAAACTGGCGCGCTTCGGAGAGGAAATCGAAAGACGAAATCAAATTGCGCGCGACCTAAGTACCGCTCTTGGCGACCTGGTAAAAACACCTCCCTGCCCCGATGACCGAGTGAGCGCCTGGGCCCAGTATACGATCAAGGTTCACGATGGGCGTCGCGATACACTCGCTGAAGCCCTGAAAGCAAGTGGAATTGCGAATGCAATCTATTATCCGACACCCATGCACCTCCAACCGGCCTACCTTGACCATGGGGACGGCCCCGGCTCGTTGCCGGTGAGCGAAGCTCTGTCGGCGGAAGTCTTGAGTTTGCCGGTCTATCCCTTCATGACCGCATCGCAAGTCGACCGCATCTGCGAGACGATAACGAGTGCGCTCAAGTAATCGAAAATACCCCTCGGCACAGCCACTCCCCGTAAAATTAATATGCGCATAAATCTCCACTCCATTGGCACGGTCCGATCGCTTCATCAGGAGACTTCGGTCACCCAAGATGACTTCCGTCAATCGGTCGTCGATCGGGCCAGTTTCCTCGAAAAAGCGGGCGTGGGTCCGCAAGACATGGTTTTGATTTGCCATGGTGGAACCACTTCGTTTTTCGCCGACTTGCTTGCGGTCTGGTGGCTAGATGCCTGCGCGGTCTGCCTTAACCCAGGTCTAACTGAAGAAGAGCTTTCGCGAATATCGGACCTTATCGATCCGGTTGCCCTATTGATTGCGGACGATCAGCCGGCACCGAACGTAACTGGCATCAAGATTCTATGTCCTGATTCAGAAAGCACTCCCGCCACAGATACGATCGCGCCGTCGAGCTCCGGCTTGGACGCACCTGCGATTATTTTGTTTACGTCCGGTACAACCGGCGAACCCAAAGGCGTCGTTCACACTTTCCGATCGCTCTTGGCGCGCGTCGCATTGAATCAGCAATTTATCGGTATGGCAGACATGAGTAAGAGCTTGTGTCCGCTTCCGACTCATTTCGGCCATGGGCTTATCGGAAACTGTCTAACCCCGCTGCTGGCCGGTGGCGACCTCCTACTTATATCCGGCAACGATATCGGAACTGTTTCGTCGCTTGGAAAAATTATCGACGAACATCAAATTACCTTCATGAGTTCGGTCCCGGCGTTGTGGAAACTTGCGACCAAGGTTTCGGCGCAACCGAACCAAAAAAGCTTACGCAGGCTCCATATTGGCTCTGCCCCGCTGTCTGCCGACCTATGGAATGCGGTTTCCGATTGGGCGGGAACGCCCAACGTGGTCAACATGTACGGAATTACCGAGACCGCTAATTGGTTGGCTGGTGCCTCGGCCGCAGATCAAAAACCGGAAGACGGGCTGATCGGGAAAATGTGGGGCGGTTTTGCCGCAATCCTCGATGAGGCCGGCACTGTCCGAAGCACCGGCGAAGGTGAATTGCTCGTTCAGTCTCCCTCCGTCATGCAAGGCTATTTCAAAAAACCCGAAATGACAGCGGAGGTTCTCCGTAACGGTTGGTTCCATACCGGCGATATCGGCACCATTTCGCCCGATGGAGTAATGCGCCTCACCGGCCGACAAAAATACGAAATCAACCGCGCCGGAATGAAAGTCCACCCCGAGGACATCGACCTACTCCTCGAGCGCCATCCGNATATCACTGAAGCTTGCGCTTTCGNTATACCGGATGAGATCGCCGGCGAAACGGTTGGTGTCGCGTTGGTTGCCCAGTCCGATTCCGACGTCGATATTCCCGCGATCAAATCCTGGTGCGAATCGCGGCTGGTTAAAGAAAAACTGCCTGAAAAATGGTTCGTCCTCGACGAAATTCCCAAAAGCGATCGCGGTAAGGTAAATCGGGATATCGTCGCTGGAAAATGTATCGGAACCGATTAAGCGATGAACAGTTCCCCATTGGAAAAAGCGAAATCCCTGCTCAGCACGGTATTGGAAATTCCAACGGAAGAAATTTCCGACGATGCCGGTATCGAGACGCTGGAACGTTGGGATAGCCTTGGTCACGTAAAGATCATACTCCAGCTGGAACAGACCCTCGGGAATCAGCTCGACCCCGAGGAAATCAGCGAGCTGAACGATGTCGCGGCGATCGCAAAATTGCTGCAACCGTAACCGCATGCACCCGTAAACAGCTTGTTGAAGCGAAACGTTTAAGGAAAGGCCGAACCTATTTCCGCTAAAGCCCAAAATTGGACACCAGGCCAGCCGGTGCAATTGGAAACCGAGCGTTTTCTAATCCGCAGTTTAACCGTCGAAGATGTGACGGACCGTTATATGGGGTGGCTGCAGGACGAAGAGGTAACGCAGTATCTGAACGCCCGGCGCCGGAACAACGATAAATCGGAAATCCAGCAATATGTCGCCCAGCACGACAACATAACCTCATTCCATGTCGGCATCTTTACCAAAGACGATAATCTTCATATCGGCAATTTTTCGCTCCGGCACGACCCTACGAACGACTTGGTCCAGATATCGCTTTTAATTGGCGAGAAAGAATGGTGGGGCAAAGGTGTTGTCCTGGAAGCCCGAGCGCGCTTGCTCGACTTCGCCTTCGATGAGCTCGATGCCTACAAAGTGTGGGGCAATCCGATAGCACGGAACTTTGCCGCCGTTTTCAATTACCAAAAACAGGGTTTCGTCAAAGAAGGCACGTTCCGCGGCCACAAAAAAACCGAAACCGGCGAGCGTTTCGACCTGTTCCAATTCGCCATCCTTCGGGATGACTGGGAAGCGCTAAAACGGAATGGCGGTTAATCGTCACTACATCGCGAATTTCCCCTCTAACTTGGCTTCGGCTTAGACATGTGCGGAATTTTAGGAAGCATTACCCACAAAGGCTCACCCGATGTGCAAGCGAGCTGGGCGGTCCGAGCCTTGCCCCTGTTGGCACGGCGCGGGCCCGACGCGGAAGGCAGCGATTCGTTCGAATCGGTCGTGCTTGCCGCCCGTCGCCTTCGCATCCACGACTTGAGCCCACGCGCGGATCAGCCTTTCTACAGTGACGACGAAAGTCACGTGCTGATCTTCAACGGCGCCATCTTCAATTACCGCGCGCTCCGAACCGAATTGCAGCGTCTCGGCCATAGTTTCAAAACAACGAGCGATACGGAGGTGGTCCTTAAAGCACTCCAAGAATGGGATACGGGCGCGTTGGAGCGGTTCGACGGCATGTTTGCGATTGCCTGGCTCGACCGAACCCGCGATCGGGTAATTCTCGCCCGCGACCGGTTTGGCATAAAACCGCTATACCTTTATCGCGACGAGCAGATGACCTTGTTCGCTTCGGAAATCAAACCGATTCTGGCACACCCGAATGTCCCAAGACGTGTTGATGAGGCGGTGGTAGCGGAATTCTTCGCCTTCCAAATGGTCACGCCGCCTAAGACCATGTATGAGCGGATCGAGCAACTCAAACCGGGGCATTTTATCGCGATAGACGCCGCCCATGGGGCACCGATCGAAGAACATATTTTCTGGCAGATCGATAATAGATTACTTGAACAGTCCGACCCGCCAACCGTCGAAGCAGCGATGATCGAGGCGGTCGAAAGGTGTTGGGATGCCGACAGAACGGTTGCGGTTCAACTTTCTGGCGGTGTCGATTCCAGTCTCATCACAGCGGTTTCTCATGACATCCTGGACCGCAAGGACATCCATAGTTTTTCGGTGATATTCGACGATGCCTCTCACAAATATGCGCCTCCGAAATCAGAGGAATCCTATATCAGGCACGTCACCGACCGGTTTGTGAAATCTCCACATCTCAGTTGCTTCTCGCCCGCGCAGATCGCAACCGCGTTTCCCGAAGCGATCTGGCACCACGAAGTTCCCCTTTGTAGTGCTAATTCGGTTTTATTGCTGATGCACGCAAAGGATATTCGCGAAAAAACGACGGTCCTCCTGTCCGGCGAAGGATCGGACGACATATATCTGGGGTATTTCGACGGTCTCGACTTTATCGAGGACCCGAATAGCTTTTCTCGATTCTATATTTCCGCGGAAAATCTGCGTGCGTTGTTCGGATCCGATGGCGTGGAAAAGGCAGGCGCGCGGCGAAAAAATTTAATCAACGAGCCCCGTTTCGAGGGCATGTCGCTACCTCAAAAAGCTTCGGCGCTCACTATAGAAACTGTCTTGCATGGCCTGCTGGCCCGTCATGACAGAATGTTCATGTCGCAATCGATCGAGGGGCGTCCCCCATTTTGCAGCGAAGGCATGGTCAAAGCCCGGTTTGCACTACCGGACGATCAGGTCCACGCCAATCAATGCGGAAAAATCGCGGTGAGAGCGTACGCCGAAAATTTTTACGACAATGATTTCGTTTACCGCACGAAACAATGGATGGCCGGACCGGTCGCCGACTGGTGCGCGAGTGACTCCGTTTGGAAAGGCTATATCGAATCGGTAAATACTCAAACGATTGGCAACTATTTCGATCCGACACTGTTCACCAAAATTCTCGATCTGCCTGAATCGACAGAAAAATGGTCCGGAGCCAATTTAGCACTCATGTTTGCGGTCACGAACTTTGCCCTTTGGCATCGAATTTTTATCGAAAATGCCGACCCGCTTAGCGAACATGCCTGGCATGCCGAAATACCCGATACCGTCGACACATCCGCCCTATCGCAACAGCTACATTGATCAAGGTCAGCGCACATCAGCCGAACTTTCTGCCCTGGCCGGGGTTTTGGCATAAACTGCTTTCGGTCGACGTGTTCGTACTTTGTGCGGGCATGCAGTACGTCCACCGGTCCTATGGCAACCGGGTCCGCATGCGCGACGACGGGGGCTGGGCAACAATTCCCGTCTCAGGTGGTATGAAGCCATATACAGAGATCGAAATAGCGGATGTCGGATCGGTCCATCAAATAGGACGACGGATACAACATTGGTCGCAGCGTCGAGAGTTTCGATATGGCGACCGATTGATGCCGATAGTCAGTTACCTCAAACAATGCAACCAATCAGAATTGTGTAACCTGAACGTGGAGTTAATCAGACTCGTCCTGGAAATACTCGACCATCACGAAACCGAACTCATTGTGGACACAGAAAACCGATTGGACCGCTCGGCAAAATCCTCGATTGCGGACTTGCTGAGCGCCCACGGCGAAATCTATATGTCTGGCTCGAGTGCGCCGAAGTATTTGGAACGAGAAGATTTGTCGGCGCTTGCAGAGGTTCATTTGCAGAACTTGCGACCGGGCATAGGAGATGAGACGGTTCTACATTTGATCGCCGAAGAAGAAGACCCGAAAGCGGCAATTCTTGAATTGGGTAACTGGGTCGAGTGGACAACCGCAGACCGAAACTCGCACTAGATCAACCGATAACAAGCCAATGTCTCTTAACACCGAGCAAATTCAAACATTCCGAAAAGACGGTTTCGTCGCAGTAGATAATGTATTCGATCCGAGCGAACTTGAGGCACTGTCGCACGTCGTAAAGAAGACGATCGCAGCCTATATCGATAAAGCGCAAGGCCTCGAGAATAATTGGACCGATAACGACGATGACCTGCTCGACGGGGGACTACTTGCACTCGCTGAAGCGGACCGAAACCTGTTCGATTGCGTCTGCGATACGATTTGGCAGATGCCAGCGTTTTGGCGACTTGTCGGCAAACCGCTGATTGAGGAAGCGGTGAACCAAATCCTCGACCGCCCCCCGAACGCACCGCTCTTCGGATATATAAACCGCTGCCGCGTCTCGCTCCCAAACGATCAAAGGTCAATTCTTGGGTGGCACCAGGAAATCTTTCAAACTGTACCGGACTGCAGGTTCGTCCAGATTTACGCGCCGTTAATTGTTAATTCGAAAGAAGACACCAACCTGCTTGAAATCTGCAAGGGCAGTCACGCGCCGCCACTTCCCAAACCCGATTGGCGCGAGAACGCGAACGGTGTCTGCAAGATAACTTTTGACGATAACGTCGCAGACGAATTCGAGAAAGTCACCTTCAGTCCGAATCTTGGCCAGGCCTTTTTCTTTGACGGTCGATTGCTACACAGGTCCTGTCCAAACCTTTCGAACTCCGTGCGCTATGCCATGGTTGGGCTTTATCACGATGTGGATGATCCCAACTTTCAGCCCCCCCTCGCGCAATTCTCTTATCGTGACAAAACACCAAAGGAGTATTTCCAATCGCTATCGGGAAGTATTCCAGGAGCAAGATCACGCTGATGAGATTTCGCGCATACTCCCGAGATTTCTGAACGTTCAGATCAAAAAATATGCGCATCCTGTGCTTCGATCATGAAGGAGGGTTCGGCGGTTCGTCCCGTAGCCTTTTTTCGCTCATTGCCTCAATGGACCGGGGGGAATTGGATATTGAAGTATGGTGTCGAAAATCGGGGCCCATAGTCGATCAATACCAGGCACTAGACATTCCCACCCAAACCGTTCCCGAACTCCCGACCGCGGCAGCGCTTTATCGCCTGTCGCGAAATTTTTACACCTTTGGCAAAGTTTATCTTGAGCTCGCCACATCGAAAAAACTGCGACACCGCCTGGTCGATGCGCTCGACAGCGATCCCGATCTCATTCACTTCAACAATCCGAACTTTGCGATGCTGGCATCGCATCTACGCAAAAGAACCGACATACCGTTCTGCATGCATATGCGAACCAGTTTGGAAAATACCTACGAGGGTACCTCAGACCCCCCGCTAATACGTCAACTCAATCAAAGCTCGAATGCGCGGATAGCCGCCTGGCAGACACGGCAAATTTCGAGCTCGGTAAACCATTGTGTTTTTATCACCAAGGCAGAAGAAAAATCCTTCCGCAAGCTAGGCGGCAAAACGCCCGGCACGGTAATTCATAATGCCGCAGATCCCATTGCTGAAATTCTGGACGGGGATTCACGCATTCCCGACGATGACCGAATAAGAATAGCCGCCGTCGAAAATTATCGTTGGAGCCGAGGAACGGACCGTCTGGTCGAAATCGCAGAATCGCTTTCCCGCCGTGGCAACCAAAGCATTTTGTTTGTCGTCGCAGGCAATATGAAATTGCCACGCTCGCAACTGAACCTGCCTGGAGATGCAGACGAAAGATCAGACGACCTTAAATCCTATGTCACGAATTTAGGACTCGAAAACTACTTCTGTTTTCTCGGATCTGTACCCAAACCGGAATCGGTCATTTCGAAGTGTGATGCAGTTATCAGCATTCCGCGGCGAACCGGACCATGGGGACGAAACGTGATTGAGGCGATGACGCTCGGTAAACCCGTAATTGCGACGGGCGATGGACCCGGGTTTGTACGAAACGGCGAAAACGGGTTTTTTTTGCAAAATTTCGATCCGGAACTTTTCGCCGATTTATTGGAAAACGTTGTCGGAAAACGAGGTGATTTGGCTGTGCTCGGTGAGAACGCCCGCACCTTCATTGCAGAGAAATGTGACGGCGCGGCCCGCGCCGCTGACCTGAAAGCTGTTTGGACGGGACTGGCAAAGAAATGAAGGACCGTATCATTTTCGTATTACCTTCCTTTGCCGGTGGCGGGGCCGAGCGGGTCATAATCTCACTCGCCAACGGGCTTGACCGGAGCCGCTTCGCGCCATCGATGATCGTGCTCGATGCCGAAGGTCCACTCCGCGAACTGGTCGCCCAAGATATCGCCATCGTCAATCTTCGCAGAAAGCGATTGCGGGACGCACTCAAGCCGCTGGTCGCCGCAATCCACGAATTCAAACCCACCGCCGTGGTCCCGACAATGGGATATCTCAATCTCGGCATATTGATGAATCGCAAAAAAATCGGAGCCCGGACAAAAATTATTGTCCGCGAAGCGAACGAAGTGGACGCCACCGTTAAAGCGATCAAAATCCCATTTCTGGGCCGCTTCCTCTATCGCTATCATTATCCCCGCGCCGACCGGGTTATTACGCCAACCCAGGCCATCGCTCGCGATTTCCGGGATCGTTGGAAGGTGCCCCCGGCAAAACTTTCCGTATTGCCCAATCCGGTCAATGTGGATTGGTTACGCGGCCAAGCAGGTATGGCACAGCGCGAGCCCGGTGACGGGCTTCGCTTTGTCGCCTCGGGCCGGCTGGTCGATCAAAAAGGGTTCGATCGGTTAATCGATTGGTTGGTCGAATTGCCATCGGACACTCACGTAACCGTTTTCGGCGAAGGCCCGATGGGGGGCGCACTTCGTCATCAAGCACAGAAATTGGTCGTCGCCAACCGAATCCGTTTCGCAGGTTTTGTCAAAAATCCTTGGGTTACCTACGCAGGCGCGGATGCGTTTTTGCTGACATCCCGCTGGGAAGGAATGTCAAATGCCTCTCTGGAAGCACTGGCCGTCGGCACACCGGTTATCGGCACGCCCCAAGCGGGCGGGCTCGGTGAAGTCGCCAAGCAAGCGGCTGACGGTGCGGTAACCTTGGCCGAGCCTGGGGAGGCTTTTATCGACGCCATGGCGCTAGCCAAACCTAAGCCGCTTGGTGAACTGGCACCTAGTCTATTGCCCGACGCCTATTCGCTTGAACGGGTCAGTGCCGAATTCGAACGGATATTGACCGCCTAATCTGTTCTCTGAATTTCACAACCACAACGCCCTGGTCCTGCCGGGGCGTTTTTCTTTTCCGGCCTTTAGGTCATAATCCCGCCGAAACATTACCAATGCCGGTGACCAACGCCGTGCCTAACCTGGGAGAAAAAACATGGAACGCCCCACCACCAAACTCCGCCAGCTGATCAAAGAGAAAGACTTTCTCTACATGCCAGCTGCCTATTATCCGTTGTGCGCCTTGGTCGCCCAGCAAATCGGCATCGAAAGTGCCTATGTCGGCGGCTATGTCACCGGCGGGTCGAAGGCGGTTTCGGAACCGCTGCTGTCGATGAGCGAGCAGGTTAACGTCGCCGGCGAGGTTGCCCAGCGTTGTTCTATCCCGATAGTCGCTGACGCCGGCGCCGGATTCGGCGAGCCTCTCCATTGCATGCGCACCGTGCGCGAATTCATCAACGCAGGCGTCGCGGGCATTCACATCGAAGACCAGCTATATCCGAAGCGCGCGCACTACCACAAATATGTGGCCCACGCGATTCCGGCGGAAGACTTCGCTTACAAGATTCGTTATGCCTGCCGTGAACGCGATGAGAGTGACCCGGATTTCGTCGTCATCGTTCGCTCCGATACTTGCCGTTTTGAAGGGCTCGACGAAGCGGTAAAGCGGGTCAATATGGGGGCCGAAGAAGGTGCGGATATGGGGCTCTTGTTCCCATGCGATCATGAGCAAGCGGTACAGGCGCCCAAGGAATGCACGATACCGCTGGTCTACGTCCAAAGCCGAGGCAATCGCGATGGCCGTCCGCTCTATTCCAACAACGAGCTCCTGGACATGGGCTACAAGGCCTGCATCGACGCACAGCTCTGGCTGATGGTGAGTTTTCATCACGCCAAGAAGGCACTGGAAGAGATTCAGGCCACCGGCAGTTACACCGGCATGACCGACGAGGAGAACGTCGCCGTTCGCCAAGGCATCGAAGATGCGATCGGCCTCGAAGACTTTTACGTCATCGAAGAAGAGACGGTTGAAGACAAGAAGTGGGGCAAGCGGTAGGCCTGCCGTCACGCTGAACAGATGAACGGGTAATTGGCGGTGGCGATTTCGCCGTCCACGACCGAGCCCGAACTCCGGCCCTATTGGCGGACCGGTGCGGTGACGCTGGGTGCCATCCTCGCGGTGTCGATGCAATCGCTCGACAGCCATACCGCGAGCGTGGCGCTGCCCACCATTCGCGGTGCCATGAGCGCCAGCACCGACGAAATCGCCTGGGTGTTAACCGCCTATCTGGTTTGTATCGCGATCAGCACGCCACCGATCGCTTGGCTCAGCCGACGCTTCGGGCGGAAGCGCGTATTTCTGATTCTTATTACCGGCTTCAGCATCAGTTCCATTTGCGTCGGTTATTCCTCCAGCCTGGAGGAAATGGTGTTTTTCCGAATTCTCGAAGGCCTTTTCGCCGGCGGCTTAGCACCACTTTGCCAACAAATTTTGCTCGATACCTATCCACGGCGGTTTCACGGTTTCGCCATGGGCTGTTTCAGCATCGGTATTCTGTTCGGCGTGATTGCCGGACCCACATTGGGCGGCTTCATCGTCGAATATCACGACTGGCGATGGGTGTTTCTGATGAACGTGCCAATCGCAATGGCGACGTTCACGCTGATCTGGTTCTTCGTTCCCGAAACCGAAAAGCAACTCGACCGACCATTCGACTTTATCGGGTTTGCCGCACTCACCCTTGCGGTCGCGAGCGCGCAACTGATGCTCGATCGTGGCGAGCGGCTGGATTGGTTCGCCTCGACGGAAATCATTCTCGAAGCCGGACTCGCAGCGGCCGGGCTTTGGGTATTTTTGATTCACATCACCATGGCCAAACACCCCTTCGTGCAGCCGTCGCTGTTTAGGAATCGGAATTATGCGGTCGGACTTTTTCTCACCTTTGGCTTCGGCATTATGATTTATGGCCATGTGGGGTTCGTGCCGACCATGCTGCAAAAACACATGGATATTCCGGCACTGACCACAGGTCTCTTAATGGTGCCGCGCGGCATCGCCTCGATGGTGGGTTCGGTTTTGGCAGGTATCATGCTCGCCTGGCTACAGCCGAGGAGTGTGCTCATTATCGGCTGCCTCCTGCTTTCCTATTTCACCTGGCGCATGACGTACTTCACTCCCGACACGTCGGAAGCGCAGATTATGAACATCATCGGCTGGCAGGGCTTCACCATGGGCCTGGTCAGCGTCTGTGTCGCCACCGCCACCTTCACCATGCTCTCCCCCGACCAACGCGCCGAAGGCACCAGTTTTTTCAATCTGATCCGTAAATTCGGCAGCAGCGTCGGTGTCTCATTCTTGGTGAGCCAGCTGGTACGCAATTCGCAGTCCTACCGCAGCGGAATGGTCGAAAACGTTTCCCCCTACAACGAGCGATTCGATCTGGCGCCAAGGCCGGAGACCTGGAACTTCTCCGATCCCAGTGGTGTTGCCGCCATGGAACGCGAGGTGCTGCGCCAGGCGGAATTTCTGGCCTACTTGCAGGACTTCTGGTGGCTGACAATCGTCACTTTAGCGATGATCCCCTTGGCTCTATTGTTACGGACGACCGATACATCGAGGTAAAATAACCGGTCCCGACCAATAGAGTTCAGGATTTGACGACCGCCACCGAAACCGCCGCACCTACCAGAAGCCCGGCCCAATTGTTTTTTTTGACAGTCGGAATCTGTCTTGCCTCAGGCATGCAGTCGATGGACACGTTCCTGTCGGGTATTGCGCTTCCGAATATGATGGGCAGTTTTTCGACCACCCATGACGAGATATCCTGGGTGCTCACGTCCTATTTGGTCGCGGTCGCAGTTTTTACCCCACTCACTGCCTGGCTTGGCCGACGCTACGGACGGAAAAGGGTCCTGCTTATTGGCATCGTAGGGTTCGTCATCGCCTCGACCATCGCGGGCCGCTCGGACAGCCTCATGGAAATCGTTGCCGCGCGGTTCACCCAAGGTATGTTCGGCGCCACGTTAATACCCGTCGCTCAACAAATTCTGCTCGACGCCTGGCCCAAGGACCGTCACAACATCGCGCTCGGCTGGTTTAGCGTCGGCATGATGGTGGGGTTGATCGTAGGCCCGATCCTGGGCGGCTTCTTGACCGAGTTCTACAGCTGGCGCTGGAACTATTTCGTCAACATTCCCGGCGGTCTAACCGCGTTTGCCTTGATCTTCTTCTTTGTGCGCGAGAACGAGCCCGATGCGGGGCGCCATTTCGACTTGACTGGATTCATATTGCTCGGTACTGCGCTCATCTGCATGCAGCTGGTGATCGACCGCGGCGAGAAACTTTCCTGGTTCCAGTCGGACGAGATCATCATGTGGGCGTCGATCTCGCTCTGTGCGCTTTACCTCTTCATCGTTCACATCATCACCGCGCGCCGGCCCTTCGTCGACCCGGCTCTTTTCCGAAACCGGAACTTCACCATCTGTTCATTTTATCTGATCCTCCTCGGGGTGATGATGTTCGGATTCATCGCACTGTTTCCAGCCCTACTACAAAACTATCTCGGATATCCGATTTTACATTCGGGGCTGCTACTAACGCCGCGCGGAATCGCGACCATGTTCGCCGCCGTATTCGTCGGCCATATCCTGGCTCGCGTCGGACCGAGACCTTTGATTTTCGCGGGCTCGGTGATCATGGGGGTCTCCTTCTTTTTCCTCGGCCGAATTACCCCGGACGTGGATCCGGCAAGCCTTGTTTTCTGGATCGCGTTGCAAGGGATCAGCTTCGGCTTTTTCTCGACCACGCTTACCGCATCCGCCTACGCCACCTTGCCGAACGAACTGCGTCCGGACGCCACGGCCTTTCTCGCACTTTCACGCCGGATCGGTGCCAGCATCGGGGTTTCGGTGCTGGTGGCGCAGCTGCTGCGCTTTCAGCAGGCTAATCGGGCAAACCTCGGCGAGAACGTTTCCTACTATAACGAACGGTTGCGGCATCTCGTTTTGCCCGACGATTTAAATCTGGGCGATGAGCACGGGCTGCACGCATTCGGGCGCCTCATCAACGAACAAGCGGAGTTCATCGCCTATTTGGATTGTTTCAATCTGCTTGTCTGGGTCTGCTTGGCCGCAGCAATCGGCGTTTTTCTAATGCATGGTGCTAAAGAAAAGCCCTAACGCCCACCGGTATTCTGCCGCGCGATAACACTTAGGAACTTCTAAGCGACATCAGTGACCTTACGTCCGAAAGCGTCTCGATGCCCAGTGCGGTTTCGAGCCACTGATCTAGATCGCCATGGGTGAGCTTCGGTGCGGCAACGATGCGAAAACGTTCGCAAATCTCATCCAGGCCAATGGGATTATCGGAGCACCCGGTCGGTTGCATCACCGATTTTTCCTTTACCGTGCCATCGGTCAGTTTCAGCGTCACGCGCGCCGGCACATATTCGGTCGACGTGCCTGCCTCTATCTTCTCATCCCAGACACATTCAGCCCGGGCGCAAAGATCTACAATTCCCGCATCTTCCACCCCCAGCTCGAAATCCTCCAGGGTCAAGATCGCCGGGCCGGGCCGCCCGGGCACCACCGAAAGCGCAAGCGCGACAGAAAACGGAATACTCATCTGCGCTTGCTGCATATCTTTCGGGCGATTGCCCGTAAGCCGTCCTTCCACCACGTGAGGCACGCCGATTTCGATTTCGGCAACCTGATCCGCTGTAACGCCTTCGTCGATTATTTGCGAAGTCGCTTCGACCGCAGCCTGAAAGCGCGCACTGCCCGCATGAGGCTTGATGGTGAGATCCATCATCCGATAGCGGCCTCCCAATTCACCGCAGATGACGTCGGGGTCGAACTCGTCCGCCATACCTTTTGCGAAACCCTGTTCACCTTCCAGTATGTCCGGCGGACCGGTTAACCCGGCGGCCGCCAACAAAGCGGCTTCGGTACCGCCCGCAGATGCCTTGCCGGCGTGAAGGCGTTTTACTTCGGAACCAGACAAAAAGAACTGCGTCGGGCCGCCACTGTAGCTTGCGGCTAGACCAATGGCATCGCGAATGCCTGATGCATCGAGCCCCAGCAATTTTGCGCCGGCTACCGCCGCTCCGAATGCGCCGCAGGTCGCCGTCGATTGGAAGCCGCGACGAAAATGGCTTGGCTGAATGGAAAGCGCGATCCGGATCATCGCTTCGTAACCCGCCACCACCGCAGGGACGATAGCATCCCCTCCAGCACCTGTTTTTTCCGCCAACGCCAATACCGACGGCCAAATACAAACACCCGGATGATGCATGGCCCCGACATGGGTATCGTCCCATTCGAGGCTGCCTGAAATAACCGCATTTATATAAGTAGCGCGCACAGGATCCGTACGGTCGTCACAATAGAGAATGCTTGCGTCGGGCGATCCGCCGAGCCCCATGAGCACCGGGCGCAACTTCGCACCCCAACTGGTCTCGGTTCCGACAATTGCGGCACGGAAATAATCCACCAACACCAGCTTGACCTGGGTACGCACCTCTTCAGGCAGACTTTCCAGCGTCAGGCCTGCAGCGAACCCAGCCAATTTCTGGGTAACCGGCTCAACGGTCGTAGGCATCGGTCCCTCCCATGATGTAATTGCCGGTCAGCCTAGGACCGTAATCACCAAATAACAATCCACGCAGTCTCAATCCGACAGTTCACAAAAAGTTTTAAGGGAACGCGTTGCCTTGATCGAAACAGTCGGCCATATTTGATCTGAATTTTGATTATAGGTGGAAAAATGCCACGACGTTTCGTGATTGCCGCGTTGGCGACGCTGATAATATTCGCCGGGTCTTCGATCCGCAGCTTTGCCATGGAAGTATCAAAGCCGATTCCGTCCAATCTTGCAGCACAGGACGCGAACGGTAAAACCCGAAGTTTTCAGGACCTGACCGGAAAAAACGGCGTCGTATTGGTGTTCTTCCGATCAGCGGATTGGTGACCTTTCTGCAAGGTTCAGCTCGTGCAGCTGAATGAGAGCCTAAAATCTTTCGCCAAACGCCAGGTCAACATCGTTGCCATCAGCACCGACAAAACCGACGTGCTGGCCAATTTTACCGAACGTCGCGGGATCAAATATCCGCTACTGTCGGACCGCGGCGCCAAGATCATTCAAGATTTCAATCTATTGAATGCAACTTGGAAGGTCGCCCACCCGGCTTCCGTTTTCGTCGATAGAAATGGCATTATCCGCGCAGTGCTGCGGAAAAAAGGCTATCGGGACCGCGTTAAAATCGCCGATATGCTGCGCGTTGCGGACGAGACCTTGGTGGCTAAATAGCTCCAACTCAGCGGATACGTCCGCTCCGGTCGTACCCTTGCGCCAACATCGTCTCGCCGGCAATTCCCCAGAATACGTCTTGCTGGGCCTCGGTCATTTCGCTTTCCCACTGACGTTCCGTGCCGACGCGATAGAAGGAATCGGGATCAGCCTGGCCCCGCTTTCGACCGCCACTCAGCACCTCGAAACTTGTCGCCTCCACGCAAGCCGCGACCGTTTCCTCGTCCGCAGCGACATCGAGCCAATCGAACACACCGAATACCACTGGCGCCGGGTCAGCGAGCAAATCCTCATAGTGAATTCGCCTGACCGCGGTATTTTCCCCCAGCTCCAACAATGGCGTCTGGTGCCCCACCCAAATCCGCGCAATCTCGGGCAGAAAATCGTCAAACGTCGGGAAGGTTTTCAAAAACCCTTCGCGGTTGGAACGCAAATTATGGTGCCAAGTGGAAACCACCATATCGCGTCCATCGCGTATCACATTCAAGATTTTGGCGTCCGGGAACAAAGACAGGATCATCCCCACCGCAACCGACGATGTCGGTGTTTTTTCACCCAGCACCTTGATCTCTGGCCCAACATCATACGCAGCAAGACAACCAATAACGGTTTCGCGCATAAGGCGCTGAGCAAGCCCACTCGAAATAGTCGGAAAATGGGGAATACCGTCGCGCTTTAGTTGGTTGAGCCCTTCTATGCGACGATTCTGGGTATCACATAGCTTTACCAAACCGTCGGCAAAGTCGGTGAATAAATGAGCCTCACCGCGGCAATCGATTTCGGGATTTTCATTAAGCCAATGCTGCACCCAAGTCGTACCGGATTTGACCGCACCGCAAACAAAAAGCAATTGCGTGCCGGAAATCGAGGCTGCCGCTTCACCGGCTTCCAACNACCCTTCGGCCAATTTGTAGTCGGTCATAACACTACTCCGGAAAGCCAACCGTCGGTGAAACCCTCACCGAGACTAGAGCCTCGCTGCGCCCTTTACCAGCACCGCGATCTTGTGGCGGATAAAGGTTGCGCGCTAGGAATGAGCGCTATCGGGAGATCGGGAATGGACATCGACGCGACGGAAATCACCCAGGAACTTGCGGCCTATATTGCCCACGCGCTCGAATCGCCGGTGCCTGCGCCGGTAATCGAAAAAACCAAACATCATTTGTTGGACACGCTTGCGGCTATGGTGTCCGGCTCGCATTTGCCGGCAGGCCATGTTGCCATCCCTTTTGTTCGTGCCCAAGGCGGAGTCGAAGAAGCTACTGTGATCGGTGCGGACTTTCTTACCACCGCCATTTACGCCGCGTTTGCCAACGGCATGGCGGCCCATGCGGATGAAACCGACGACACACACCAGCGGGGCCGGATGCACCCGGGGGCAACAATCGTACCGGTCGCCCTTGCCATGGCGGAAACGGAGGAGCGCAGCGGTACCGATCTCTTGGGCGCCATAGCGCTTGGATACGATATCGGAGTCCGTACCAATCTCTCCCTTGGCGATAAGTTTCTCCACGATGGCGGACACAGTACCCATGCGATCGGCTCACAGTTCGGCGGCACCGCAGCCGCGGCTGCCTTAGCCGGGCTCGACCCAGCACAAACACGGATAGCACTTTCCTATTGTGTCCAGCAGGCTGCCGGCTGCCCCTATTACTTTCGGGATAAGGGGCATATCGAGAAAGCCTTCGATTTTAGCGGCATGACCGCGCGCAACGGGCTCACTGCAGTTGCTTTGGTAAGCCATGGCTTTACCGGCGTCGATGATCCGTTCAATAGCCCCTATGGTTTTTTCGACATCTTTACCGATGACCCACATCCAGGCGAGCTCATCGACGGTCTCGGCACCAGGTTCGAGATCCTCGATGGCCACATCAAAAAATGGACCACCGGCAATCCCAACCAAACAGCAATCGAGTCTCTTCTCGCAATTATGCAAAACCAGAACATCGGCCCCGACGATGTGGAAAAGATTTTCGTCCAGCTACCCCGCCGTCGCTTCGAGATCGCGAACAACAGTCCGATGCCGGATATTTGCATGCAGCATTTACTGTCGGTTTTGCTTATTGACGGCACGCTCACCTTCGCTTCGACCCACGACGAGGACCGCATGAATGATCCACAAGTGCTGGCGCTACGTGAAAAATTCGAGCTCTCGGTCAATTCCGAACTTGATGCGCTACACCCGATGCGCCCCGCCATCGTCATCGTTAAAACTAAAGAGGGCGGCGAGTTCACCGCGCGCACCGATGCCGCACCCGGCACGCCGGAGAACCCCATGAGCCGCGACGAGGTCGCCGAAAAAGCGCTTGATTTATGCGCTCCGGTACTCGGCACAGATCGGGCGCAACGATTGGTCGATTCGGTGTATGCTATCGATAACGAAGCAAGTGTGGATACGCTTCGTCCCCTGCTGCAGAATTGAGGACCTCCCAGTGACCATCCTGCTCTCTAACGACGACATCGCCGGGCTGCTCGATATCAATGATGTGCTGGGCGCACTTGAGGAGGCCTATCGTGAAGCTGCGGCCGGCCGCGCGATACTCGATGCCCGCGCCGATCTCAACACGACGACGACGCATCCAGACTCGGTCTACCAGTTGAAATCCATGAGCTCGACAATCGCAAGCCTCGGCGTCGGTGCGGTACGTATCAATTCCGACATATTGTCCTTCCCGACAGTCGGCGGAAAAACGCGCCGTAAAAAAGTACCCTTGGCGCCCGGTGATCGCTGGACGGGATTGGTGCTGTTGTTCAGCAACGCAACCGGCGAGCCGTTGGCGATTTTTCCCGATGGCGTGATGCAACGAATGCGGGTCGCCGGCACTAGTGCACTCGGGGCGAAATACATGGNACGCGAAGATGCCAGGACTGTGGCCTTGATCGGATCGGGCTGGCAGGCGGGCGCCCAGGCTATGGCCATCGCGGCAGTACGCCAAGTGGAACAGATTCGTGTTTACAGCATGACCCGCAACAATCGGGAAATTTTCTGCCAACAGATGGCACCCGAGATCGGTGTCGACATGCATGCCTGCGAGAGTACGGAAGAAGCGATTGAGGGCGCCGACATCGTGCTTTGCGCCACCAACTCAAACGTCAACGTTTTATTGGCCGAACATGTCAAACCCGGCATGCATATAGGCACCATCCGCGACAACGAAATTGCACTCGAGGCCATCAAGGCCGCGGACAAGACTGCCATGCACGACTCCGCCAGTATGGATTTCGACCATTACCACAACANCCACGGACTGGTGACCAAGGATCAAGAAAAGGAAGCGGGGAATGACCCGTCGATGGCCTATCTCCGAGAGGTCCCGACTTTGCCCGAGCTAATTACCGGCGAAGCACCCGGNCGGGACAGCGACGACGAGGTGACCTGCTTTTTGAACTATCGCGGACTCGCTATCCAGTTCGCCGCGTGCGGAGCGGTCCTATACGAACGCGCGAAAAACCAGGGTGTCGGCAACAATCTACCAACCGAGTGGTTTACCGAAGACGTTTTGCCGTGAGCCTATGCGCGCGCGTCAACCGTCACCGGCTCTATTTGCGATAGATATCGGTGTCCAGACTTATCACTTTCGACCATTTTTTCTGGTGTTTGCTGTCGAATTTGATCCGGTCGAAGGTGTAAGCCATGACCGAGNCCGCGCTGAATGAAAATGTCGAGCCGCTTGAAGAGGCGACCGAAAAAGACCCGCTCGCTTGTTTATAGGTCGCCTCGCCGGAGCCGACGAAGCTCGAGGTCTGCGATTCGGTCCCTTTCACCAGCACCCAGACTTCCGTAATCATGCGAATGCTTTTGGCCTTTTTGATACTTTTAAGCCGCTCGACGGTTTTGCGGCTCTTATTTATCTGGTCCATGGCCTGGAACTTGTCGGCGACGGTCAACTTGACCAAGGTATAACTCGCATCGACCGAGCCCGATCCCCCGACGGACCCCGAACCGGATGCCTTTTTCGACAAGTCGACCGCGGCGGAAAGGTTGAATTGCCGTTGCAGGTCCGAAGTCAGCGTGACCGTCGTCGGCTCCTTAATCTTCAGATCACCTGCGATCCAATCGAACTCGTGCTCGAAAAACGGACGCGCGCCGCCACGGCGCACTCCGAACGAACCTAGCGCCGCATCCTCGGCCTTGTTTCGGCGGTAATTGATATTGTTGATGCGTATGGAATGCTTCGTGACCTGGACGGTATTTTTGGCAGATACCGGGGTAGCGGCGAACTGCGAAACACCGGTCAGAACCAAAACAAAGAATAAAGCGAAGGGAAGGGTGCGCATGAAGACTCCTGAATTCCGGTTTGTTGTGCCCCTAGGGCCTTCCATCGATATAGGCGAACACAAATCTGCTGACAGTGCAAAACGTCACACCGCGCAAAAAAGCACTATTGATTCCAAGAATGGTAAGCAACTAGACGGTCGATACCGAAAGCCCTACAGACGTCCTTAGCCGCGAAACGCCTTCAAGCCATCCAAGTTTTCGGCGCCGGCTATGCCCAGGCAATAGCTTTGCAGCTCGTCGATGCGGCCCGCGTCCCAACCGCCATATTCGCAGTTGGCGCGGAACTTCCCGACGAGTTCTTCTTCGCTGAGGGGTTCCGCCGGACCGCCCCGCATATGCGGTTGCTCGAATTCGTGCACCGTACCGTCCTTCATGGTGGCTTTCAGGTGGCCGGTATAATTGGCGGGGTACTCGTTCTCCGGATCGATCACATAGGTCACTTTCTGGGCGATCGATCGCGCCACCGGGTCCTCGAACCGCTCGCCGGTGAACTGGATCAGTCCTGCGGAACCGTCGACCATGGCGATGCCGATGCAATAGGGCACACTGAACTTACCGGCGTACGGCGTCGGAATGTTTTGCTTCAGCTCCAACGGTTCCCAGAGCCGATGTACCGTACCCTCACCCACATTACATTCGATGGACTCGATTTCCTCCGGGTTTACACCCACTTCGCGAAACCGGAGCGCGCAATCGATAAAGGGCTGAGTCATCGTGCCACAGGCGTAAGACTTGAAGGTGATCTTGTCAGCGACCCATTCCTTGCCCAGCGTGTCGGTCACCTGACCGAAATCCTGAGGGATATCCGGATGCGCGAAGGCGGTATAGGCGCCGTGTTCGCCCTCAAACACATATTTCGGGCCGAAGAATCCGGCCTTGCCCATGAGCGCTGCGCGTAAACCCGCTTGTGCATTCCAGCCGGGATGCATGCGCTTGGTCCAACTACCGTCGCCGAGATATTCGATGATGCCGGCGGCAAGACTGCCGGCAGTCCCTAGCGCATCCATGGTTTGCTTGGCGTTGAGCCCGAGTGCCGCCGAGGCACCCAAAGTCGCGCCGAAGCAGCCCAATACGGCGGTCGGATGGAAGCAAGCTCTGTGCTGAGACGTCGGGGCGACAACCGCCAGCCGGCAGGAGATCTCGACACAGGCAGCGATACCGAGAATGAGCTGCTCACCGGAGAGGCCGTACCGTTCGGCGGTGGCGAATAGGGTCGGGAGCCCGACCGCACCACCCGCATGCATCGGCGACCCTTCGGCGGTGTCGTCGTAATCTTCGCCATGAGCTGCGGTGCCATTGATGAACGCCGCATCGGCTGCGGAAAATCCTTGAGCATGCCCGAGCGCGGTGCAGTTGCCTTCGCCGTCGGCGGAAGCGACAACCGCCTGCACGTAATCCTCATCGCGTGCAGCTACCATGAGGCCGGCGCCGTCTAGCACTACTTTCGTGGTGATATCGACAACCGATTCCGGCAAATCACTGTAGCTGAGACCCGCCGACCAGTCGGCGACGGCTTCCGAAATAGACGGTCCGGTTTGTTGATCGGCCATAACGCTTCCCCCTTTGGATTTTTTCTACCGAAGTGTAGCACCCGCCGGACCGCGCTGGCGAGAACCCGCTATTCCGGCCTTCAAATTCACTCCTTCGAGCGCTAAATCATTCCTATCGGCAAATAAAGTGCGATGGGAAATATTATGACTGTTCGAACTTCGTTTCTTAGGACGCTCGGTTTTGTTTTCGCATTGGTCGCGGGGGCATCCAGCAGTTGGGCCTCGCCGAACACCGCTGCCAAAGCGTTCATTGCGACGTTGTCCGACGAGGAACGCCGGTTGGCCCTTACCTCTTTCGATGATTCCGACCGAACCGAGTGGCGCCTTACTCCCGGCTCACGCGGTGGCCTAAGCATGGGTCGCATGGATCGGGCTACGCTGAATGCGACGATGGGGTTACTCGCCACGGTCCTCAGCAAGAAGGGATTGGAGTTGGTATCGGAAATCCGTAAACGGGAGGCCGCCCTTGACGAACTCGAGGGTGGCTCCGGGTACCGTGATCCGAACAAATACTATTTGGCTCTTTTCGGAACACCGGGAGCGCAGCAATGGGGTCTGCGGTTCGAAGGCCATCATCTGACATTCAATATCAGCCTGTCCGGCGACAAGATTGTTTCCGTGTTGCCTTACTCGTTTGGGTCTAACCCGGACCGCATGCCCGATTCCGGGAAACGCCTGGTCACCGACATACTCAAGCGCGCTGCTGCAACGGTCAAAACCGGAAGCAACGGAATTTCGCGGCTACTCGAAAACCTGCTCGACGTCTTTCCCACCGGCATCGCCGCACAAACCGCTAAAGCGCTTCGGCCCAAGCTCGCTGCCGGTACCGCCAAAGGCGAAGATGGGGAATATGAGATCGAAGGACGCGGCGCTTCCATATCGACCGTCGTCCAGGGCGAAAATCACTACCATATAGAAGTGAGCGACCGGTCGCTGGACTTCGCTGGGCGCTAAGGGGCATAGATCTAGGTCGCGAGCGTGAAGGCCTTCGAAATCGGCCGTAGACTAAACGACGTCGGAATGAAGACCGAATGGATACCCGCACCGCCGGCTACCAGAATGACGATATCCTCCGGCCGATCGGCGATGCCGATGTGATCCGGATCGCCCACCGTCTCGAACCAATTAGATCGGCGATGTAGCAAGCCCTTCTGGGTTTTTTTCGGCAGCGATTTGATGACAATGCGCGCGCGCTCGAAGATTTCTGCGCGCATTTTGTCTTTATCGTAGCCGTCACGTGCCAAGGTGCCCGCATGTTCCGGGCTCAACACCAGCATCGGACCCGAGGGGAAGATGATGTTGTTATTTCCGAGCGCGGTCATCGCACCGATGAAATGATCCATAATTTCTTGGCCGGACTCACAGCCATAGGTAAAGACATTGTGCGGCGCNGCGACCCCGCCGAAGACGGTGATCACATTGTCATCCGCTCCCCAGCCCTGCTCCAGATGGAACGGCGACCACGGGCTTTCGCTTTCCGCCTCGGCAATGCAGAGACCGTATTTACCCGGCTGACCTTGGGTGGCCATGTCCGTAACGTGGGGAATCTCGCCGCCCACATTCCGGCAGATCAATCGGATGGCGCGGCCGATGGTTGCATTCGCCCGCCAGCCCGGCCCCAGCACATTGCCCGCACTATTGACTTCGAGCGCTGCCGCCGCCGGTCCGCTGACCAGCAGCATCGGCGTCGATTGATTGGTCGCGGTCTGCACACCGAAAAGCTTGCAGTCCTCCTCCAACAGCGCCTCGCATGCTGCCAATACGACCGGGAAAGCACGCGGCTCACAACCGGCCATCACCGCATTGATCGCAATCTTCTCGACGGTTGCTTCCCGCATTCGGGGTGGCATACGGCCCAAGCTTTCGGCCCCATCGCGCCCACCGGCGGCGATCATGGCGGCGACCTTCTCCGCCGTCGGCGGGACCACCGGCAACCCGTCGGTCCAGCCCTGTGCGTAGAAAAGTTCCTGATCGTCGGGATCGTCGATGTCGATCCGCTCGGGCAAACCGTCGCCATCGGCTGGTGCGCGAATGCCCGCCTCGTCGGTCAAACGCCCTGCGATTTCCGTCACCGCCGCTTCCGCGCGTTCGGTCACCAGCGTTTCGGACGCGGTATGCATCGGGTGGGGAATCTCCACCAACGGCAATACCGACAGGCCCTTGCCCTCAGCCTGTTGGCGCGCGGCACTGGAAAAGGCCGTGCTGAATACATTTGCGGTCGGTGTGCCATCGCGCTCGAACCGAATTGCATCGACCACATTCATCGAGGTCGACGTACCGCAATCGCCAAAACATTGAATCACCGCGTCGCACTTTGCGAGCTCGGCATATTCCTCGTCGCTCAACAGCTCTTTTGGTGCCAATTTACGGATCACCAGGGCCGGTTTCGCACCGAATTTACGCTCCAGTCCATCCTGTACCTGTTCGATAAACANATCNGNANNGCAGTTTGGAGTTGTCGACAAAACCGATGACGGCACCCTCCAGTGACGGCAACCGCTTGCTTGGCGTCGCCAAAGGTTGGTCGTCTCGACCCTTGGGATTCAGAACAGTTACGGACATGGCGATCCTCCTGCGGGAGCAACAGAACAACGGACGTATTTTACGCCTACATTATATATGTGTACATCCGCCGATGACCGCATGCTGCCATAGGGAAAATTGCCAGCAGAAAGACATGCCGTCTTCCGAAAAAGACTTTTGAGGTGTTATTCCCCCGAACTTGCCACAAGTCCGAATAATCCATGTTTCCTAACATTGCGCCGCATCAACTCAAGATCAATTACTTGATCGTAATCGACATCCAAATTGACGATATTACCCAGCGTATTCACGTAAAACGCTTGGGTTTCGCCATCTTTGGCCTGGAAAATCAAGTCTTTAACGTCGAAAGCCGCGGCAATATTGAGCATCAGGTCCTCTTTGCGGTCTTCGACCCCTTCGCTGACCCCTTCGCCTTGGATTAGGGTCTTCCAGGCCCCGGCCTCGAAATAGGACTCGATCTGCTTGTTGATATAGCTGAGGCTGTTTGTCCAGTTGTCGTGGCCTTTTTGGCCCGCCTCAGCCACCACTTTCAGGCCCGCATCCGACGCCATTTTTATCAGTCGACATTTATCGTCGATCGACATGGAGACTTGGGCCGACGACACTTCCACCGCGTCGCTCCCCAGTTCTTTGACCTTCTTGTAGAAGTTCTCCGATTGGCCCTGCAAAAACGCCGCTTCGGTGATATCGCCAGCGAAAAAAACCTCGACATCGTTCTTATGCAGATGATCGATCTTGGTTTTCAGAAACTCCTCGGTTTGAAGCCGATAAGCGCCGATGCCGATTTTCACCATATCGACGAAATCGCCGGCGGTTTGCATCAAATCTTCTTGTGCATGCATGCCGATGCCGCGGTCCGCGACCAGGGTCATGCCGTGGTTGCGCGGTTTCACGGGCCGGGGCGCGATGCGGATGAAGTTAAACGCCTTTTCGTCCAGTCCTTTGCTCGATTTGGCCATATTTCCCCCCGAAATGTTCAGGCCGAATACCGGCCGCGCCGGCTTCTGCCGCTTTGATTGAAACTTTGCTCCAATTTAATAGAGCAAATTGCCGAGACTCCTTCGAAATCAGGCGCTACACTTCTGAAAACACCAAGATTCAGGTGACGGAGCACAAATCCGATGATTCGGAAGGTTTTTTTCGGCGTCGTGCTGGTGTTAGCTACCATGCTGATGGCGACGGCGAAAGAGGAAACGCCCAGCAGTTCCAAGCGGGCGGCAATCCTAGAAATTAGCGGCGCTATTGGCCCGGCAACGGCGCAATATCTCGGTCGCGCCTTCAAGACAGCGCGTGAAAAGCAATTCGATTTGGTCGTCCTAAAAATAAATACGCCGGGCGGGCTGGTTACGAGTACCCGCGAGATCAACACCGAAATTCTGGCCGCCAACGTTCCGGTTGTGGGTTATGTGGCGCCGGCCGGAGCCCATGCGGCCAGTGCCGGAACGTATATTCTCTACGCCNCCCACATCGCCGCGATGGCGCCGGCCACAAATATCGGTGCCGCGACACCAGTCCAGATGGGTGCGCCGGGCAGTCCGAATCCCGGTGGTGACAAGAAAAAGGACGACTTTGCGGAAAAGATCGTCGAAAAGCTGAAAGAGGCGAAAAAAGAAGACGCGGAGAAATCAAAAGCTAAGGAATCCAAGAAGGCGCCCGAAGGCAAAGATAAGAAGAAAGAAGCGTCAGATGAATCCGAAAACTCGAAATCATCGGAGAAAAAACTTGGCCCCGACGACCCGATGAAATCGAAAATGATGAACGATCTGGTCGCCTACATCAAAAGCCTCGCCCAATTGCGCGGGCGCAATGCGGAATGGGCAGAAAAGGCCGTGCGTGAAGCAGTCAGCCTGACCTCGAAGGAAGCGCTCGAAAAAAACGTTATCAACCTGACAGCCCGCGATGTGGGCGAGCTATTGGAAAAAGTACACGGCCGCACNGTCGAGATCGGCAAAACAAAAGTGACGATCGATACCAAGCGCATGGTGACCGAACGGATCGAACCGGATTGGCAGATGAAGTTCCTTGCCGTGATTACCAACCCCAACGTTGCCTTCATCCTGATGCTGGTCGGTATTTACGGAATTATCTTCGAATTTTGGCATCCGGGTCTGGTCGGCCCCGGGGTCATCGGCGGCATCTGTTTGCTGCTCGGTCTCTATGCCATGAACGTACTGCCGCTCAACTATACCGGTGCCGGGCTCGTGCTGTTGGGCCTTGCTTTCATGACCGCCGAGGCCTTTTTGCCCTCCTTCGGGATATTGGGAATCGGCGGTGTCATCGCTTTCATCGTCGGGGCGACTTTACTGTTCGATGCGGATTCGCCCGAGTTCCAGCTTTCCTGGACGGTAATTATTTCGACCGCCGCATTCTGCGGCCTGCTTTTCGCGATCGTGCTCGGCTATGCCTGGCGCAGCTTCCGCCGCCCGGTCACTTCGGGCACCGTCACTTTGGTGGGCACTTTGGCCGAAGTCGTGGAATGGTCGAAGAATGAGGGATTTGTCTGGGCTGAGGGCGAGCGCTGGAAAGCATCGGGCATGGAAAAACTGAAAAAAGGCCAACAGGTCGAAATCAAGCAAGTGGACGGGCTAAATGTCGTGGTCGGCCCGACCGAAAACAGGGAAGGTTAGAAAATGGCTCAGCTTTATGTCATAGCGCCTATCGTCATTTTGACGATTATCATTTTGGCGACGTCGATCAAAATTCTCCGCGAGTACGAGCGGGGCGTCACATTCACACTCGGCCGCTTCACATCGGTCAAAGGGCCGGGCCTGATCATCCTGATCCCTTTCATCCAAACCATGAACCGGGTGGATCTGCGCACCTTGGTCGTCGACGTGCCAACCCAGGATGTGATCTCGAAAGATAATGTCTCGGTAAAAGTGAATGCGGTGATTTACTTCCGCATCGTCGAGCCCTCGAAAGCGATCATCCAGGTGGAGAATTATCTCGCCGCCACCAGTCAACTTGCTCAGACCACCTTGCGCTCCGTCCTCGGCAAGCACGAACTCGACGAGATGCTGTCGGAACGCGACAAGCTCAACGCGGATCTGCAGGAAATTCTCGATGCTCAAACCGATGCCTGGGGCATCAAGGTCGCCAATGTGGAAATCAAGCATGTGGATATCGACGAAAGCATGGTTCGCGCCATCGCCCGTCAGGCGGAAGCCGAACGTATCCGCCGCGCCAAGGTGATCAACGCGCTCGGTGAGCAAGAGGCGGCGGAAAAACTGGTCGAGGCGGCGAATGCTCTGTCGCGCGAACCGCAGGCAATGCAGCTTCGCTATCTCAACAGCCTGCAGGATATTGCCAGTGACAAGACGAACACCATCGTCTTCCCGTTCCCCACTGAACTCAGCAAAATGCTGAGGCTCGGCGATAGCTAGATTTCAACGACACTTCGGCTTAAAAATTCACCTTCATCACCGGCGCCGAGGCGCTCGCGCACGCCGGTCAAACAATCATCCTAGGGGAGGATAGTCTCATGCCCACCGGCGCTGCCCGCGTAATCGCCGCTAGCCTCGATGCCCATGGTGTCGACGTCGCCTTCTGTGTACCCGGCGAAAGTTATCTACCGCTCACCGACGCGTTTCTCGAATTTCCCGATATGAAGCTGGTCGTTTGCCGGCACGAAAGCGGCGCCGGCCTAATGGCGGTCGCTCACGGCAAGATTACCGGCAAGCCCGGCGTTTGCATTATTAGCCGCGGACCCGGCGCGATGAATGCGGCGATTTCGCTTCACGTGGCGTATCACGACGCGGAACCGGTGGTGTTCTTGATCGGCCAGGCCGAATTGGAAGAACTCGGCCGCATGGCGCTGCAGGAAATGAATTATTCGAAAACTTTTTCCGATACCGCAAAGCTTGTCATCGAAGCGGTCGATCAACGCCGGCTTGGTGAGTATGTCGCCCGCGCCTTCCATGTCGCCCAGTCAGGGACGCCGGGCCCGGTCGTCGTAGTGTTGCCGGAAGACGTACTTTACGGCGATAGCGATTCCGAGGTCGTCTCGCCGGTGCCATTACCGAAGGCAGGACCGAGCCGGGCGGACACGGAACAAGCACTGGATATGATCCGTAATTCGGAACGACCGGTGGCGATTGCCGGCGGTAATGTCAAAGGCCCTGAGGCGATGGCGGCGCTCACCGAGTTTGCCGAAACCTTCGACGTACCGGTAGCAACCCCGCAGCGGCGCTTTCATGTCTTCGACAGCCAGCATTCCCATTGTGCCGGTCGTCTGCCCAACCGAGCGCCGGCGGAACTTCTGGATATTATGAAAACCACGGATTTGATGCTGATCATCGGGGATCGCGGTGGCCCATCGATGAGCCAAAGCTTTACTTTCCCGCGCGCGCCGATTCCCGATCATCCGATGATCCATGTTTGGCCCGACGCAACGGAAATCGGACGGCTCTGGCATTCGACCCTGGGTATCGCCTGCGACGCGACCGAATTCCTCAAGACGATGATTGCCGGCGGGCGCGGCTCTAACGGCAAGGACCGCACCAGCTGGGTCAAGCAATTGAACGAGGCCCACTTGAGTGTCATGAAATGGGATCCGGTTTCATCCAACGACGGTGTCGTATTCGGCCATGTCATCCAGGAGATCGACAAACATCTTGCCGAAGATGCGGTGGTCACCACGGATGCGGGCAACTTCTCCAGCTGGCCCTCGCGGTTCCTGCATCTGACCCAGAAGAACGATTTCCTCGGCGCTACAGTCGGCGCCATGGGCCCGGGCGTTCCGTGCGCGGTTGGCGCCGGTCTCGCAACGCCGGGACGTCAGGTAGTCGCATTTTGTGGAGATGGCGGCGTCATGATGACCGGCAACGAACTTGCGACGGCGGTCCAATACGGTGTTCCCCTAAAGCTGTTCATCGCCAACAACAGTGCCTACGGCACGATCCGCATGCATCAAGCGAAAAACTTTCCCGGACGTGTTACCTCAACCGAGCTCCAGAACCCGGACTTCGCCGCTTGGGGCGAAAGTTTCGGCGCCAAGGGTTTTCTGATCCAAAGCGAAAGCGAGGTGGAGGAAACTGTCGCCGCCGCTTTTGCCCATGACGGACCAGCAGTCGTCGAGACGCGGATCAGTCTGAACCATATTTCGCCGTCCACGACGATCGAGGCCATCGAATCCCGCTGATATCAGAACGATTGCGTCTGTTTTGATACGCCAAAGAGTATTTTCTAAATTTCGGCGGTATCATAATGTCCTTCGATCTTGGCCGATCACGGCACATTGAGAGACTATGGCGCAGCGTGACGACATCGAACATGGCCTGAACCAAGCCATGGCCGCCCACCAGGCCGGCCGGACCGAGGAAGCGGAGGCGTCGTACCGTGCGGTCCTCGATATGGCGCCGAATAATGGAGATGCCGCCAATCTGCTAGGCCTGCTCAAGCATGAGCAGGGCGATCAGGAGGAAGCAATTGCCCTGATCGCACGGGCTCGTGATGCATCGCCCACATCACCGGAATTTGCCGCCAACCATGCTGCGATTTTGGCCAATTCGGAGCGGTTCGAAGAATCGGCGGAAGCTTACCGAGATGCAATCGCCCTCGCGCCGGATTTGGATGACCTCTATCCCGATCTCGCACAGGTATTGGAGCAGACAGGCGATTTCGACGGTGCTGCCGACGCGCTGGAAATCGCCTACCGAAGGACACCGGACAACGACCAAATGGCGCTCGATCTGGCGCGGCTGCTGAGCGAAACCGACCGGGCGGCAGACGCAGTACCGGTGCTGGCCGGGCTAATCGAAAAACATCCGCATATGCTGAAACTTCAGCTGCGTCACGCCCAACTGCTACAGGATCTCTATCGGATGGAGGAAGCGGAAGCGAGCTGCGAGCGGGCCATTGCCATCGATGCCTCCCATCCATTGCCGCATTTCCAACTCGCCCGGTGCCGGGCCCAACAAGGCCGGTGGGAAGATGCGATCCCGGTCTACGAAAAAGCGATCGAGTTAAAACCCGACTACGCCGATGCGCACCTCCACCTCGCCCGCGCAGTGCAAGAAGCCGGCGATCTCGACCGGGCGATTGAACTATGTGAAGAGGCCTACCGTTTGCGCCCCGGTTACCGCGGTGTCGATATTCTTCTCGGTATCTTGCTACAGGAAGCGGGCCGTTTCGAAGAAGCAGCGGCAGAGTTCGAATGCGCGGTGGAGCACCTTCCGGACGGTGTCAGCGTTGCCGCCCTAGCCCAGTGCCAGCTCGCCGGCGGCGATGCGGACACGGCGAAAATCACAGCTGAGGGTTACCTCGCCGATCACCCGGACGACACCCATGTTCTCGTTATTCTGTCATTGATATTAGAGGCACTGGGTGACCGCGACGGTGTCCGCCGGCTGGTGGATTTCGACCATTTTCTCCGTCCAATCCAAATTTCCGCGCCGGAAGAGTTCGTCGATATCGGCGCATTCAACGACGCACTCGCCGAACATGTGATCGACCACCCTTCGCTCACGCTATCTCCGCCGCGCAACGCAACCCGGGATGGCTACCACTCCGGCGAACTGTTTGCCGAACCGATGGGGCCATTTGCCGCTTTTCAGACGATTTTGCGCCAAGCCATCACCGACTATATCGAAGCACTGCCCGATGACCCGGCCCACCCCTTCATTGCAGGTAAGCCCGAGGAATGGTGGCTCAATGCCTGGGCCGTCGTGCTCGACGGACCCGGTCATCAGATATCGCACGCCCACAACACCGCTTGGCTGAGCGGTGTCTATTACGTGCGATTGCCGGACGTCGTCGGGGACGACAGCTCGGATCGTGCGGGCTGGATCGAATTCGGCACACCGCCGCCGGAGTTTCCCGTCGACCTAGACCCCGAAACCGTGTTCATACAGCCCGAGGAAGGCAAGATGGTGCTCTTTCCAGGCTACATGTTCCACCGAACGGTGCCGACCGGCGTCACCGAGCGAAGAATTAGCGTTGCCTTCAACATCATTCCGATACCCGATCAACCGGATTAGAGATTAAATCGCACCATCGTCTTTCATGGCCGCGATTTCATCCGCGCTAAAGCCAAGTTCCTCGCCGAAAACTTCGTCATTGTGCTGGCCCAAGCTTGGCCCAGCATGGCGGATTTGTGCGGGCGTCTCGGACAAGAAAGGAAACGCGTTCGCCATGCGGATCGGTCCCAACTCATCATCGTCAACCGCGACGATATCGTTGCGGGCCTGGTACTGAGGGTCTTCGAAAATTTGAGCGATATCATAAGCTGGCCCGATTGCCGCTTCGGCCTCTTCGAACTTTTCCAGCACCTCGTCGAGATTTCGAGCCTTGACCCAATCGGCGACGATACCGTCCACTTCCTCGATATGTTCCACCCGGCTTTGCGGCGTCGCAAACCGGGGGTCGTTCGCCGCCTCTTCTCCACCGCAGAGTGTCAGCACGCGGGTGACGATCGCCGGCGCATTCGTTGAGATCGCCACCCAATTACCGTCCTTGGTCTCATAGGTATTGCGAGGCGCATTGTTTTTTGAACGGTTGCCCATTCGGTGCTGGACGATGCCAAGCTGGTCATATTGCACCGGCTGCGGGCCGAGCACCTGAAATAAGGGCTCATAAATCGAAAGGTCGATGAACTGGCCCTCGCCGCCCTTAACGTCGCGGTGATAGAGCGCATACATCACCGCGGACGCACCAAAGGAGGCGGCGATGCAATCGGCAAGACCGAAATTGGGCAGCGTCGGCGGACCATCCTCATAGCCGGTGATATGGGCAAATCCACTGAACACCTCGGCGACCGTACCGAAGCCTGGGCGATTCTTATACGGCCCGGTTTGACCGAAACCGGTTAGCCTCACCATCACCAGCTTGGGATTAATCTTGCGTAAATCTTCCCAGCCAAGACCCCATTTTTCCATCGTACCTGTGCGAAAATTTTCCACCAGCACATCCGCGTCGGCAACCAGTCGCTTGAAGATTTCCTGGCCTTTGGGATTCGAGAAATTGAGCGTCACGCCGCGTTTGTTGCGATTGGCCATCTTGAACCACAGCCCGACACCGTCTTTCTGATAGCCGGTTACCCGCAATACGTCGCCGCGCGGATGCTCGACCTTCAACACCTCGGCGCCGAAATCGCCGAGATGCATTGCTAGAGTTGGCCCGGCGATCACCGTCGCCGCGTCGATCACTTTGAGGCCTTTTAACGGCGTGTCTTTCGGTTCGTTCATTTTTCCCTCTGTATATAATGCGTCGCCGTGCGCTTGATCGCCGGTGCGGGTGTTCCATGTTTTTAGTCAATAACAGCAACAGAGCAACCTCGAGACATCATTCGAAACGGAATCGACATGATCAAGCGACTGGCATTTGGTGCAATTTGCACCGCATTTCTTATTACGAGCGGAATGTCCGCCGCTTTGGCCGAAAGTGATGAGAGGGCGTTGTGGCAGGCGCTTAAAAGCGGCGAAGCCTTCGCGCTGATGCGTCATGCGCTCGCCCCCGGCAGTGGCGACCCGGCGGAATTCACCCTGGGCGATTGCTCGACCCAGCGTAATCTGAACGAGGAAGGCCGCGCGCAGGCACGCGCTATAGGCGCGCGATTCCGCGCCAACGGCCTCAAATCCATGGACATCCATTCGAGCCAATGGTGCCGGTGCCAGGAAACCGCGCGGCTCATGGAGCTTGGCCCGGTCAATGAACTGCCCGCTCTGAATTCGTTTTACGAAGCCCCTGAACGGGGCGACCCGCAAACCGCCGAACTCAAAAGCTGGCTCGGCACCTATAAACCGACCGGGCCACTGCTACTCGTCGCCCATTTCGTCACCGCCAGCGCATTGCTGGACGCTTATCCGGATTCCGGCGAAGTCGTAGTGGCCAAACGCAACCCGGACGGCTCGTTTATGGTTCTAGGCTCGCTCTAGAGAAAAAAATGGCGGAGAGACAGGGATTCGAACCCTGGGTACGCAAGCGCACAACGGTTTTCGAGACCGCCCCGTTCGACCACTCCGGCACCTCTCCGCAGGAAATTTCACCGCACAGGCCGGATAAAAATTCGATCACGGCTGGCGAAACACCAAAAATTTGGTCGCATTTGGATCGCTTACCTAGCGCAGGCCTCGCAGACCTGTCTAGCCCAAATACCCTGCTATCGTTCCGCAAAAGCCCAACCGAAGGCGATTGGCCCCAACCCATTGGTAAATCGACACTGTTAGAAAGCCAAACCGGGAAAATTCGCCAATTCGCACCATTGTCAGATGAGATAAAAAATCTTCCAAAACCGTTGACTTAGGCTGATCGCGGCGTATAGTCCCGCACGCGCTTTAAAGGGGCTAATTTACCTCTTTGAGCACCGACTCCGTATACGGAAAAAGCCAATGTTTGCAGTAATTAAAACCGGCGGCAAACAATATAAAGTCGCCAAGGACGATGTGGTTCGGATCGAGAAGCTGGACGCCAAGACCGGCAGCAAAGTCGCATTCGACCAGGTGTTGATGGTGGGCGACGATAAATCCAATACCGTGGGCACGCCGCTCGTATCGGGTGCCAGCGTGGCCGGCACGGTCATGGAACAGACCCGCGACGACAAGATTTTGGTCTTCAAACGCAAGCGACGCCAAGGCTATCGCCGGCTCAAAGGCCATCGCCAGCATGTCACTCTGGTGAAAATCACGGATATCCTCACCAAGGGCAAAAAGCCTGCAGCGGAAAAGAAAGAAGCGAAGGAAGACACGGCGAATAAAGCCAAGTCGGAAGCTAAAAAGCCGGCGCCAAAGAAAAAGGCAGCCGCCAAAAAGGAAACCGCTGAGGAAAAGAAAGCGGCGCCGAAGAAAAAGACGCCCGCAAAGAAAAAGCCGGCCGCGAAGAAACCCGCGACTGAAGGCAAGAAAGAGGAGTAATCTGCCATGGCTCATAAAAAAGCAGGCGGCAGCTCACGCAACGGCCGCGATTCCGAAGGACGCAGGCTCGGCGTCAAGAAGTATGGCGGCGAAGCGGTGATCCCGGGCAACATCATTATCCGGCAACGCGGCACCAAGGTGCATCCCGGCGACAATGTGGGCATGGGTAAAGATCACACCTTGTTCGCGACGGCGGAAGGAACGGTCAAGTTTCACAAGACGCAGGCGCGCACCACAGTGCATGTGGAGCCGGCCGAATAGGCGGGTCCGGCGCCTGATAATTTCTGGAAGGGGAATGGCATGCCGTTCCCCTTTTTTGATTCTGGCGGGTAAGATCGATGAAGTTTCTCGACGAGGCAAAAATATTCGTGGCCAGCGGAAAAGGCGGTGCGGGCTGCCTATCGTTCCGCCGCGAGCGCAATATTCCGCGCGGTGGCCCCGACGGCGGCGACGGTGGACGCGGTGGCGACGTCATCGCGCGTGCCATAGCTGGACTCAACACTCTGATCGATTACCGGTACCGTCAGCATTTCAAAGCCGAACCCGGCGGCCACGGCATGGGCCGTCAGCGCTTTGGCGCGGACGGAGAACCGATCTATTTGGATGTTCCCGTCGGCACGCAAATTCTTGAAGAGGATGGTGACCTACTCATCGCCGACCTGACCGAAGAAGGTCAGGAGATCGTGATCCTGACCGGCGGCGAGGGTGGCCATGGCAACCTTCACTACAAATCTTCAACCAATCGCGCGCCGCGGCGGTTCGATCCCGGTGAGGACAATGCGGAAAAATGGATTTGGTTGCGCCTAAAACTGCTCGCCGATGCGGGTTTAGTCGGGCTGCCAAATGCCGGAAAGTCGACCTTTCTTTCCGCCGTCACCCGGGCCAAACCGAAAATCGCCGAATATCCCTTCACGACTCTTCACCCTCAGCTCGGCGTGGTCTATGTGGACGAACGAGAGTTCGTGCTCGCGGACATACCTGGGCTAATCGAAGGTGCTCACCAAGGACAAGGATTGGGCGATCGGTTCTTGGGTCATGTGGAACGCTGCGGAGTATTGCTGCACTTGGTCGACGGCACGGGAGAGGATGTGGCTGATGCCTACCACACGATCCGGGCCGAACTCACCGCCTACGGCGCCGGCCTCGCGGAAAAGACCGAGATAGTAGCGCTCAATAAAGTCGACGCAATCGATGCCGAAATTGCAAAAGAAAAACGTGCTGCATTGAGCAAAGCCGCAGGTAAAGACGCGCTGATGTTATCCGGGGTCTCCGGCGAAGGGGTCGAACAGGCACTTCGCGATCTCATCACCCATATCCCCCGTCCAGGCACCGAAGAAGAAGAATCGGCGGAAACCCACTCCGCCGGCGGGTGGACGCCATGACCGATCGCGTCGCAAAAGCCAAACGGCTGGTCGTCAAAATCGGTTCTGCATTGCTGGTCGAATCCGAGAGCGGTGAAATTCGTCAGGACTGGCTCGACGGACTGGCGGCCGATATTGCGCTTTGCCGCACGCGCGGTCAGGACGTTTTAATCGTCTCTTCAGGTTCGATTGCCTTAGGCCGGCGCCAGTTGGGTTTGCTTGAGGACCGCCGGCTGCGGCTCGAGGAAAGCCAAGCGGCGGCGGCGGCTGGGCAAATTCGCCTCGCCCATGCGTATCAACAAATTCTGGCCCGCCACGACATAAGCGTCGCGCAAATTCTGCTCACCCTCGACGACACCGAAGACCGGCGACGCCACCTCAATGCCCGCAGCACGCTGAACCAATTGCTGCAATTGGACGTGGTTCCGGTCATCAATGAAAACGATACGGTCGCCACAAACGAGATTCGCTTCGGCGACAACGACCGGCTTGCCGCTCGGGTCGCCGCGATGACCAGTGCCGACTGTCTAGTTTTGTTGTCGGATATCGATGGCCTCTACGACGCAGACCCACGCCAAAATTCGGACGCAGCACATATACCCGATGTTGACGAGATCACGCCCGAAATCGAAGCCATGGCCGGCGCCGCACCTGTGGGTTATTCGTCGGGGGGCATGGTCACCAAACTCGACGCCGCCAAAATCGCCATGGGCGGCGGTTGCGACATGGTTATTACCGATGGCAAGCCGGACCGGCCACTAACCGCACTCAGCAAAGGTGCGCGGGCGACCTGGTTTAACGCAAAATCTTCTCCCCTGACCGCACGCAAACGCTGGATCGCGGGGGCGGTGAATCCAGTCGGCGAAATAATCGTCGATGACGGCGCGGTAAAGGCACTCGCTGCCGGCAAAAGCCTATTGCCCGCGGGTATAACCGAAATCACCGGTGAATTCGCAAGAGGCGATGCGGTACGGGTGCTCGACGGAGCCGGCCGGGAAATCGGCAGGGGGCTTACGGCCTATTCCGCCCACGACGCAGCCCGGATCAAAGGTCACAAGAGCAGTGAAATCGAGGCAATTCTTGGCTATCGTGGCCGCGACGAGCTGATCCATCGGGACAATCTCGTGCTAAATGAGCAGACCTCAAAGGCTTAAAGTTTTGGGTTAAGAAATGAGCGAAGATACCCAACAGATCGACGATATCACAGCGGCCGTCCGCACCATTGCCGAGGCGGCTCGTGCGGCAACCCGCGAGCTTGCCACCGCCGACAACGACACCCGCAACAAAGCGTTAAGGGAAGCCGCGGCCGCGATCCGCAACGATGCCGACGCGCTGAAGGCGGAAAACGCGAAGGATATGGCATTCGGGCGAGACAAAGGTTTGAACGATGCGATGCTGGACCGGCTGGCACTGGACGATGAGCGCATCGAAGCCATGGCTGCCGGACTCGAAACCGTCGCCGACCTACCAGATCCGCTCGGCAAGACCCTCGGTGAGTGGGACCGGCCCAATGGACTGAGAATTTCCCGCGTCAGCGTACCGCTCGGCGTCATCGGTATCATTTATGAAAGCCGACCCAATGTGACCGCCGATGCGGGCGGGCTTTGCCTCAAGTCCGGCAATGCAGCCGTATTACGAGGTGGCTCGGAAAGTCTGCATTCGTCCGGCAAAATCGCCCAATGCCTGCAGCAAGGTCTCGAAGCGGCCGGCCTACCGGCGGACGCGATCCAACTGATCCCGACCCGCGACCGGGCCGCGGTCGGAGAAATGCTGAAATCGGTCGGTCTGATCGACATCATCGTGCCCCGCGGCGGGCAATCGTTGACCGAGCGGGTGATGACGGAATCAAAGGTCCCCACGCTCGCGCATCTGATCGGCAACTGCCACGTTTATATTCATGCACAAGCAAATCCGGATATGGCCCGCCAAGTCACCTACAACGCCAAGCTTCGCAGGCCCGGTATTTGCGGCGCCGCGGAATCACTATTGGTGGACCGCGAGGTGGCTGCAAATATTCTTCCGCAGCTGGTGGACGATTTAGCCGCCGGTGGTTGTTCGGTGCGAGGCGATTCGGGATCGCAGAAAATCGATTCCCGTATAGAGGCGGCCAACGAAGAGGACTGGGCAACGGAATATCTCGATAAGATCATTTCGGTCAAACTGGTAGACGACGTGGACGAAGCCGTGGCCCATATCAACCGCTATGGCTCCAATCACACGGAATCGATCATTACCGAAGACGACGGGGCCGCAGAGAAATTTCTCGACGGTATCGATAGCGGCATCGTTTTGCATAACGCATCTACCCAATTCGCGGATGGCGGGGAATTCGGCATGGGTGCGGAGATCGGTATCGCCACCGGCAAGCTTCATGCGCGAGGCCCGGTGGGGGCGGAACAATTGACGAGTTACAAATATCTCGTCCGCGGAGACGGTCAGACCCGGCCATAACCTGCGCGTCCAACAGGCAGCACACGGGCGACAGAACCTCTACAATTGTTTCCAGACAGATAGGGAATTCGCAAGCGACAAAGAAAAACCCCTCCCGACATAACGTCGGAAGGGATTTTCTTAAACTGAGATCGTTAATTTTTTAAATTATATAACGAATTTACATCCCCTCAGCACATTCTTTCGACTGTTAGCCACCCCAATAGGTGAACTCAATCTACCCCCTTTGAGTAAAAAGAAGGCGACGTCGGTTCAAATCAAATCGTCATCTGAGCCCGTACTCTTCCAAACGATGTGACTCATTTGTCACACAATTGCGCTCGTCACCCACAGAATCCTTGCCAAATGGCCCCGCATCCGGTGAATTGAAGCGATTCTGGCCCCAAGGGCCCGCGAGCGAGACCGAAATGTCACAAAGTTGCCGCATCCCGTTTCCCGGTCGACGAGTAGGGCTGTTGGGCGGATCCTTCAACCCGGCTCACCGCGGCCACCGATTGATCAGCGTCGAGGCGATGAAGCGCCTGAATTTGGACGCTGTGTGGTGGCTGGTCTCACCGCAAAATCCGCTGAAACCCTCTAAGGGTATGGAAAAGCTGGAAAAGCGCTTCGACTCCGCAATCGAAGTAGCCGCACATCCGCGAATCTGGGTTAACAATCTGGAAAGCGAAATGGGCACTCAATATTCCGTCGACACCATCGCCAAAATACAACAGCGTTTTTCCGATCGGCGGTTCGTCTGGCTGATTGGCGCTGACAACTTAAAGCAAATGCCCGATTGGCGCCGCTGGGAAAAAATCTTCAATTCCATTCCCGTTGCGGTTTTCACGCGACCATCTTATTCTCATAGAGCCTTGGGAGGGTTAGCAGCGGAACGGTTCCGCAAAGCCCGCCTGAAGGAGCGACAATCGTCGCTATTGGCCGACACGGCACCGCCGGCATGGGTGTTTTTGCACACACCTTTGGAACCGATCTCGTCAACGGAAATTCGGTCTCGCCGGAAACAGAGAAAAGCCCGCAAGAAGGCATAAAAAGGCCAAAACGCGTACGAAATCGCAACTTGAGTTCGGTCGCTAGTGATAGACCGAAGGTCTAAAACCGATTGGAGAGGATCAAACCATAGTCAGCAAAATCCGGCAGACGCTTGACTGCGAAAAACTTCTCGAATTCGTCCAGAACACCCTCGAAAACGACAAAGCCATCGATTTGGTCACCATTGATCTGGCAGGTAAAACCAGCCTGGCGGATTTCATGGTCGTGGCATCCGGCAGTTCGAGCCGCCATGTGGGCGCAATGACCGACCATTTGAGGCGAGGCTTGCGCAAAGCGGGCCATAAAAACACCAAGGTCGAAGGCGAACAGCATTGCGACTGGGTGCTGGTCGACGTGGGTGACGTCATTGTTCACCTGTTTCGCCCCGAAGTACGGGAATTCTACAAAATCGAACGGTTGTGGGACGAGGCATTGGATGAGTTTGACGGGTTCGGCGGCGATGCACCCGAACCGGCGGCCGCGCCTTAGCGCATCCCTAGCCTATGCGTATCTTAATCGCCGCCATTGGCCGCTTTCGTGCCGGGCCAGAGCGCGACCTCTTTCAGACCTATATCGAGCGATCGCGCTGGGCGGTCGAGCTTAAGGAATTGGACCTTAAGGGGAAAACAAACGAGTCCCAGCGCAAAACCAAAGAGTCCGCCCTGTTGGCCGAGGCGATTCCCGACGGCGCGATCACCGTCGCGCTCGACGAAAAAGGCAAGGCACTTACGAGCAATGAATTCGCCCGAAAAATCGGCAGCTGGCAATCCGATGGCCGCTCCAGCTTTGTCTTTCTGATAGGGGGCGCCGACGGCCTGACCGATGACTTACGTCGTCGCGCAGACTTGGTCATGTCATTCGGTGCTGCGACTTGGCCCCATATGCTGGTGCGCCCGATGTTAGCGGAACAGCTTTACCGCGCGGAAACAATTCTCGCCGGTCACCCCTATCACCGTCGAGGTTAGATCGTCGGACGACAAACTTATTGCTCATGGAGCGAAAGCGAGTAGTCTTGCCTGCGGAGATCACCACTAATTTATCGAGCCGAACGTCATGACCGAGAAAGCTAAAATTCGCCCGGTGGTGCTGTGTATTCTTGACGGCTGGGGCAAACGAGCGGAAACCGATCACAACGCTATCGCCTTGGCGAAAACGCCAGTCTGGGACCGGTTGAAGGCGAGTTCGCCGCAGTGCCAGCTCAACGCGTCGGAACGCCATGTGGGGCTTCCCGACGGGCAAATGGGCAACTCAGAAGTCGGGCACATGAATCTCGGCGCCGGCCGCGTGGTGATGCAGGACCTACCCCGCATCGATCAGGCGATCGAGGACGGCTCGCTCGCCAACAACGAGAAACTGGCCGCACTGGCGGAAACCGTTGGGCAAAATGGAGGGCGCATCCACCTTGCCGGATTGCTGGGCTCCGGTGGCGTCCATGCCCATCAAAGCCACGTTATCGCGTTGGCACGCATACTAGAGGCGGAGGGTGCCGAGGTCGTCCTTCATCTATTCGTCGACGGCCGCGATACGCCGCCGGAAAGCGGCAAATCATTTCTCGAAGACTTTCTCGCCGAGTTGCCGGAGGCCAATATCGCAACCCTTTGCGGGCGCTATTTCGCCATGGACCGGGATAAACGCTGGGACCGCGTCGAACAGGCTTATGCGCTGATGGTCGACGGGTTTGGCGAAAAAGCCGACGATCCGTTGGCCGCTATCGAAGCCTCTTATCAGAATGGCGTCACCGACGAATTTATTCTGCCGACGGCGATCGGCTCCTATGACGGCATGCGCGACGGTGACGGATTGATCTTCGCCAACTTCCGCGCCGATCGTGCGCGTGAAATTTTAACTGCGCTCCTCGATGGTGCGTTCGACGGTTTCGACCGAAACAGGATCGTTTCATTCTCTGACAAGGTCGGAATGGTCGAATATTCCGACGCACTCAATCCATTTCTAAAAACACTTTTCCCGTCGCAGAAACTTGAAAAAGTTATGGGCGAAGTGGTTGCCAGTGCCGGGTTGAAACAGCTTCGGATCGCCGAAACGGAAAAGTATCCTCACGTCACTTTTTTCTTTAACGGCGGCGAGGAAAAAACCTTTGACGGTGAGGATCGAATCCTCGTCCCCTCACCCAAGGTCGCGACCTACGACCTTCAACCGGAAATGTCCGCTGCTGAAGTAACGGAAAAACTGGTCGCGGCAATCGAATCCGAGAAGTACGACTTTGTCCTGGTTAATTTTGCTAATCCCGACATGGTAGGGCACACCGGCGTCCTCGAGGCGGCGATAGCTGCGGTGGAAGCCGTCGACGAAGGCCTCGGTCAGGTCGAATCGGCGGTCAGGAAGGTTGGCGGAGCCATGCTGGTTACAGCGGATCACGGCAACGCGGAAACCATGCTCGATACGGCAACCGGCGGACCCCATACTGCACATACGCTAAATCCGGTTCCCGTCCTGCTGGTGGGCGATGGCCTATCCGCAGCGCAGCTCGCAAACGGCAAACTTGCCGATGTGTCGCCAACACTGCTCGATCTTATGGGGGTCGAGATGCCGGCGGAAATGACAGGAAAGTCTTTGGTGCAGTTGGCAAGCGTGCATGCCGCCGCGGGTTAAGCGTAGGCTGAAAGGCTTTTATGCCAGCGCGCTGAGCGCAGCCCTGCTTATAGGGAATGCGCTTCCGAGCGATGCGCAAAACACCCGCGAGCTCAAAAAAATCGAAGGCGACATCGCCACCGATCGCGAGCGTCAACGCTCTCTCGAAAAGCGAAGCAAAATCATTAACTCCGAATTGGCCGGACTGCGCGATCAAATGATCGCAGCGGCTCGCGCTGTGCAGGAGCAGGAGGCGCATATGACGCGCCTTGAGGAAAAGCTGAACGAACTCAACAAAGAAGCCGACCGCCGGCGAGACAAGCTGCGCGAAAGCCACAAACAAATGCAGGGCACTTTAGCGGCGATGGAACGCCTCGCTCGAAATCCGCCTGAATCACTTTTGCTGGCACCCGGCAAACCGATCCAAGTTGTCCGCAGCGCTACCTTGCTACGCGCCGCCGTGCCGCAAATTCAATCGCGAGCACACAGCTTACAGGAGGAAATCGCGGCTCTTGGTCGGGTGCAAGCGGATATCCTTGCTCAGTTCGAACAATTGAAAGCTGCGACCGACGCGCTTGAAAACGAGCGCCGCAAGATGCGCGCCTTGGTTTCGCGAAAAGCATCTCTCCGGCGCCTGACCGACGTCGAAAAACAACGCATCGCGAAGCGGGTAGCACAATTGACCGCACGGGCACGTTCATTGCGCGAGCTATTCGGTTCGCTTGGCAAACAATCGCCCGCTCCGGCCCGCCCCGGGACGGTTCAGCCACCAAAACACAAAGGACCTATCGCCATCCGCAGTTTTCCGCGACGAGGCGGCGTACGGCTTCCGGTACGCGGAAGGGTCATCAAATCCTATGGTCAGAGCACCGGCTACGGGAATACCGCAAAAGGCCTTACCATCACCGCCCGCACCGGCGCCCAGGTAGTCGCCCCATTCGATGGGAAAGTGGTGTTTGCCGGACCGTTTCGAGGATACGGACAGATATTGATTATCGAGCATCGCGGTGGCTACCATACGCTGTTGGCGGGGCTCGGGCGGCTGGACAGCACTATCGGGCAATGGTTGCTGGCCGGCGAACCTATAGGATCAATGGCTGGAATTGCGGGCAAAAAGCCCCAATTATATTTGGAGTTACGACGTCGGGGCCAACCGGTTAACCCATTACCATGGGTGGCCTATAAAACCGGTCGCCGACGTGGCTAAGGCTGGGCTAGAATGCGGTTAAAATTTCGACGGCGGGTATGCGCCTCGAGCGCGTGAAAGGAACGACAGTGATCGACTTAAAAAATTCAGGTTATGCGAAAAAGCTTCGCAAACAGGGCGGCCTAATTGTGATCTTGAGCGCGTTGTTGGTCGGCGCCACGCCGGTCTCGAGCGCGGAACCGAAAGACAAAACCGACACCTATCGGCTGCTCGAGCTGTTCGGCGACGTTTTTGAGCGCGTTCGGAACGATTATGTCGAGAAAATTTCCGATGAAGACCTGATCGAAGCAGCGATCGAAGGCATGCTCGGCCACTTGGACCCGCACTCGAACTTCCTCAACAAGAAAAAATTCAAGGAAATGAAAGTTCAAACCCGGGGCGAGTTCGGCGGTCTCGGCATTGAAGTGACCATGGACCGGGATTCGGGCATGGTTAGAGTAGTTTCGCCGATCGACGACACTCCCGCCTTCCGTGCCGGGCTTAAGGCCGGTGATTTGATTTCGCACCTCAACGGCAAGCCTGTGCGCGGGCTGTCGCTGTCGCAGGCGGTCGAAAGAATGCGGGGTAGAATTAATACCGACATTAATTTGACCATCCGCCGTGTCGGCGCGAAACCGTTCGACGTAACCATCACCCGCGCCAGCATTCGCATTCAATCGGTTCGCTCACGCACCGAGGGCAAGGTCGGCTATATCCGCATCACCAGTTTCACCGAACAGACCACACGGGGACTAAAAAAGGCGCTCAAACGGCTGAGAGAGAAAATCGGTGAGGACATCAAGGGATACATACTCGACCTGCGTAATAATCCGGGCGGTCTCCTGGAACAGGCGGTTAACGTCAGCAATGTTTTTCTCAATCAAGGCGAAATCGTCTCGACACGCGGCCGACACGAAGAATCCGCACAGCGCTTCCAAGCCACAAAGGGCGATGTAACCGGTGGCTTGCCCTTGGTTGTGCTGATCAATGGCGGTTCCGCGTCGGCATCAGAGATTGTCGCCGGCGCCCTGCAGGATCATCGCCGGGCGATCGTGCTTGGCACCAAGTCATTTGGCAAAGGCTCCGTGCAAACAATCATCCCGCTTGGCCAAAGCGGGGCGATTAAGATGACCACGCAGCGCTACTACACGCCGAGTGGCAGATCGATCCAGGCAAAGGGAATCAATCCGGACATTTCGGTCAAGCAAGCCAAGCTTGAAATTATCGACCGTCCGCGCCGCCGCAGCGAAGCGAACCTCAGGAATTCACTCAAGAATGAAGAGGAATCCAAGGAAAAGGTTAAGGAATCACCCGAGAAATCGGATGAAGAGAAAAAGCCCGAAACGGACAAGAGCGTCGAGAAGAAAGAAGAAAAATCGAAGCCGGACAAATCCAAGCCTGTGGCAAAACGTCCAAAAGTCGAGGATTACCAACTTTCACGCGCACTGGATCTGTTGCGTGGCCTATCGCTTTTCCAACAGACCAGGGCTGGTGCTACTAATTAAATTCCAACCAAGGGTTTTTGAACGCTGAAACTGCCCTTCTTCAAATCCAAGGACGACTCCGAGTCCGACGACCAACCGGAATTCGATGATCAACCGGAACCCGGAGCCGAGCCCGAATCAGTCGACGCTTCGGAATCAGCAGACGCTTCGGAATCAGGTGAACCGCCTGAATCAGATGACCAACCGGAGGTCGAATCCCCGCCGGACTCCGAGACCCCGCTAGACCCATTCGACGATTCCGACGCCGCCGATCTCTATAGCGGTCCGCAAAGCGAAATTTCATTGTCGCGCACGCTACTATTCTGCGCTTGGGGATTCCTCGCTGTACTATTTCTTGGAATTACGATTTGGCTCTTGATTGCCGGCGACAGCATCACCGCGGAAATGAAAAAGAACCAACCTTCCGCAGAGGTTCGCTTTGTAAATGCCCCTGCTCAAGACCAATCCGGCACGAAAGCGACCGATCGGCCGGTGATTCAAAAAGATGAATTGGAGAAAAGTGATCCGGGCCGGAGGATCGAGAAGCCAGACGCGCCGACCAGCGAACAGGCCAATCTCAGCCCCAATGCCAAACCGTTGATGCGAACGGAGGTCAAAAAATCGACACTTCAATTGCACCCTCACCCCGATCCGCAACTGGTCGAGAAAGCATCGATTGGGCCGCTGCCGATTATCGGCAAAGATGGCCGCCAGGCTTGGCAGGTTTACGCCCGGCCCTTTAGCAAACTCGACAAGCGTCCTCGTATCGCCGTCGTTTTCACCGATCTCGGCGTGTCTGCCAACGCCACCGAATCGGTAATACAAAATCTTCCCGGGTCGATCTCGCTCGCATTCGCGCCTTTTGCACGACGCCTCAAAGAATGGATAAAAATCAGTCGGGCAGCCGGACACGAGGTTCTGGTCGGGCTGCCAATGGAGCCAATCGACTATCCGGTTAACGACCCCGGACCCTACACGCTGTTAACCTCACTTCCTGAAGACCAAAACAAACAACGTATCCATTGGGTGTTGAGCCGCTTAACCGGCTATGTCGGTGTCAGCACATTCATGGCCAGCAAATTCACCGTCAAGCCCGATAAACTTCGTCCGGTAATCCTCGAATTGAAATCGCGTGGTTTGATGTTGCTGGATGTGCGCGAGAATCCGCTCAGTTCTGCAATGGGTATCGCCCGCAAGGTGCAAATGCCGGCGATCGCCCGCGATCTCTACCTCGACGGGGTTGCCACGCGCGAAAGCATTCGTGCGCGCTTGGCGCAAGCAGAAAAAATCGCCAAAAGCCGGGGTCACGCAGTTGCGGTTGCCCGGCCCTATCCGGTCAGCGTCACAGAAATCGCCCGCTGGGCCAAAGACGTTCGCAACCGCGGCGTGACGCTAGCGCCAGTCTCGGCCCTCGTAAAATTAGCCCAGCAATGACCGAAGCAGGCAACGACCCCCGCCCTTATCGACCTTGCGTGGGTATTATGTTGTTAAACCGCCAGAACGAAGTTTTCGTCGCCAACCGCATTGATATGCCCGGCAAACATTGGCAAATGCCGCAAGGGGGTATCGATGAAGGAGAAGAACCAACAGAAGCGGCATTTCGCGAGTTGGCCGAGGAAATAGGCACCAACAATGCCGAACTGCTAGCCGAATGCCCTGAATGGTTCGCTTACGACTTGCCACATCGGCTGTCGCAGCAGGCGTGGCAAGGCCGTTATCGCGGTCAAACCCAAAAATGGTTCGCGCTCCGTTTTCTTGGCGAAGATAGCGATATCGACCTCGAGACCGACCATCCCGAATTTTCCGATTGGCGTTGGGTTAACGTCGATGAACTGTTAACGCTGATCGTGCCGTTTAAAAAAGACGTCTACGAACAGGTCATCGAGGTATTTCGACCACTGCTGGATAAGTAGGCGGTCGTTTTGACAATTTAGATAAAATGCCTTATATTAAAGTGTGTTAGCATGATGGCAGCGCTACTATGCGTGGTCATTTTGGCACGAAAACTCGATTTCTTTCTGAAATTTCAGAGGGATATCGGGATTTTTGGCGTGCGGATATGGTTAATATATCCGTGGTTATGGTTAACGAAATGGGCCTGATTTTGGCCCAACGAGATGGAGAAGACTGAGCCGATGATTCCAAATTTGGAAGCATCACCACCGCTGACGATCGGTAACGTCGCGCTGAACTCGACCGGGCTGGCCCGCGTCGGCGGCAGCGTCGGGCCGAGCGGTCAGGGTGCCTCGCTGGTCGAGCGCGAAAGTGCGCCGTTAATTCGGCGCGCCGATGTCGCTGGCCCGGGTCGTCCTGTCTCCAGACTAAATCAGGAAAGCCAAACGTTAGCTCAAGAATCGCGTAACGCAGACGGCGAAGCTTCGACGCCCGCTGTTGAATCAGCAGCACCGCAAGCTAATCCGGATGCCGAAGGTGCCGACGGCCTAACCGAAGCCGAGCGACGCAAGGTTAAGGAACTTCAGGCGCGTGACCGGCAGGTTCGCGAACACGAACGCGCACATCAGATAGCCGGCGGCCAGTATGCCAGTTCGCCGACTTACCGCACGGTGCGCGGACCCGACGGGAAATCCTATGCTGTCGGCGGCGAGGTACGGATCGACACCTCGGTGGTGCCGAACAATCCGGAAGCCACGATCCGCAAGATGCAAATCGTCAAACGCGCAGCCTTGGCGCCGCAGGAACCATCCAGCGCAGACCGCGCGGTGGCCGCGGAGGCCGAGGCGAAAATTATTCGCGCCCGCCAGGAAATCCAGGAACGCAAGATTAGGGAAGGGCAGGAAGCACGCGAAAGAGGTAACGAATTTACCGATCGCACCGCGACCTCAAGCACCGCCAAAGGTACCGACGGCGAACTGGTGTTCGATCCCGAAAGCCGTTTCAGAGGCGAACCGATCGGCGTTGGCGAAATCGACGCCGCCTCGTTAGCAGGCGCTGCGCTTCCGTCCGAAGGAGCAGGTGTGCTCGATCCTGGTCAGTTGTTGAGCTTGATTGCCTAATACTCTTCGATCAAATTCACACTGATTACAAACAAGTAAGGCCGCCCTTTTAGGCGGCCTTTTGCGTAATGCTAAAATGCGGAAAGCTAGGCGTAGGCGGGGCTATCGATTGCCTCGAGTTTGGCGCTTGCGGTTTCGACTTGGCGCGCCGCCAATTCGCGCGATGCCTCGTCCTCGGCATCGCGCAAATCTTCCTCTGCGGCCGATAAGGCTTGGGCAACCGCGTCGCGGTCGATTTCCTCTACATTTTCCGCTTCTTCGGCAAGGACGGTACAACCCTCGAAGTTAACCTCGGCAAACCCGCCCGCAACGAAAATACGTGTCTTTACCGTACCAGCCTCGAATACCGAAATCGTGCCCGGCCGTAGCGTAGAGATGACCGGCGAATGCCCGCCCAGAACGCCGAAATCGCCTTCGCCGCCGGGCAGCACCGCCATCTCCACTTCCTCGGAGAGAATCAGCCGTTCCGGCGAAACCAGTTCGAGTTTGAGTGCATCCGCCATTTACGCTGCTTCCGCCGCCATTTCCTTGGCTTTGTCGATCGCCTCGTCGATACCGCCGACCATGTAAAATGCTTGTTCGGGCAAGTCGTCATACTCGCCGTCGACAATCGCCCTGAAGCCGTTGATGGTATCTTCCAGATCGACAAGCTTGCCCGGCGAACCGGTGAAGACTTCGGCAACATGGAATGGCTGCGACAGGAATCGTTGAATCTTACGTGCGCGCGCCACGGTCAACTTGTCATCTTCGGAAAGCTCGTCCATACCGAGAATAGCGATGATTTCCTGCAGCGATTTATAACTTTGCAGTACTTCCTGCACGTCGCGCGCAGTCTGGTAATGCTCTTCGCCGACGATGCGCGGATCGAGAATACGACTGGTCGAATCGAGCGGATCCACCGCCGGATAAATTCCGAGCTCAGCAATCTGACGCGACAACACAGTGGTCGCATCCAAATGCGAGAAAGCGGTTGCCGGTGCCGGGTCGGTAAGATCGTCCGCGGGCACGTAAATCGCCTGCACCGAAGTGATCGAGCCCTTCTTAGTCGTGGTGATTCGTTCCTGCAGACCACCCATATCGGTACCCAAAGTCGGTTGATAACCCACCGCCGAAGGAATGCGGCCCAGCAATGCCGACACTTCGGAGCCAGCCTGCGTAAACCGGAAAATATTATCGACAAAGAACAGCACATCCTGGCCTTCCTCGTCGCGGAAGTATTCCGCCACGGTCAAGCCCGAGAGACCGATCCGAGCGCGAGCGCCCGGCGGCTCGTTCATCTGGCCGTAAACCAGCGCCGCTTTCGAGTCACCGTCCGGGTTTATCACGCCGGACTCCATCATTTCGTGATAAAGGTCGTTGCCCTCCCGGGTACGTTCTCCCACACCGGCAAACACCGAATAACCGCCATGCGCTTTAGCGATATTGTTGATCAGCTCCATGATAAGAACCGTTTTGCCGACGCCGGCACCGCCGAACAGTCCGATCTTGCCGCCCCTCGCATAGGGGGTCAGGAGGTCGACCACCTTAATGCCGGTGACCAGCTGTTCCGTTTCCGTCGACTGATCGACGAATTCCGGCGCGCTACGATGGATCGGCAAGGTTTGTTTGTGACCGACCGGACCGCGTTCGTCGATCGGCTCGCCGATGACGTTCAAAATACGCCCAAGCGTCTCGGGACCCACGGGCATCGAGATCGGTTCGCCTGTATCAGCGACTTCCTGGCCACGCACCATACCGTCGGTGGTGTCCATAGCGATGCAGCGTACCGTGTTCTCGCCCAAATGCTGCGCCACCTCGAGCACCAGGGTCTTACCCTGATTTTCCGAATGTAACGCGTTCAGGATCGGCGGCAGTTCGCCGTCGAAATGCACGTCGACCACGGCGCCCATCACCTGCGCCACGCTTCCGATTGTATTGCTCGCCATCTTTCGGCTCCTATCGGTTCTTCGATACCGCTCTACAACGCTTCAGCACCGGAGATGATCTCGATCAGCTCCTTGGTGATCTGCGCCTGGCGGCTGCGGTTATAGTTCAAGGTCAATTTATTAATCATATCGCCGGCATTACGGGTTGCGTTGTCCATCGCGGTCATACGCGCGCCCTGCTCGGAGGCAAAGCTTTCCAGCATCGCCTTAAAAATCTGCATCGAAACGTTTCGCGGCAGCAGCTCGTCGAGGATTTCCTCTTCCGACGGCTCGTACTCATAAGCTGCCGCAGCCGAGCCGGCGTTCTCTTCGCCGTCATCGTCTTCTTCGTCACTCGGCAACGCGAATGGAATCAATTGTTGTGGCGTCACGATTTGGGTCAACGCCGAAACGAATTTGTTGTAGATCACCGTACAACTGTCGAATTCACCGGCATCGAAACGTTGGGTGATATTCTCCGCTATATCGCGTGCTGCATCGAAGGACGGTGCCGGCTTCGATACGTCTTCGGCGATCTCAAGAATCAAGTCGGGGAATTCTCGACGCACCAACCCGACGCCCTTGCGGCCGATGATAAAGAGCTTCACCGTCTTGCCCGCACTTTGCAATTCGCCAACCCGCTCGCGCAAGCCTCGCATCAAACTGATATTGAATCCGCCGCATAGTCCGCGGTCGGCAGAGATCAGCACCAACAAATGAGTATCGTCTGCGCCGGTGCCCGCCAGTAACGGCGAACTTCCGACGCTGGCCCCACCGGCCAGCGACCGCAACATACCTTCCATACGCTCTGCATAGGGCCGGGCCGCCATAGCGTGTTCCTGAGCACGGCGCAATTTGGCCGCCGCGACCATTTTCATTGCCGACGTAATGCGCTGCGTCGACTTAACGCTGGCAATCCGGTTGCGGAGGTCTTTAAGGCTGGGCATCGGTCAAAAGTTCTTTCGGGTCTTTACGGCCTAGCTAAACGATTTGGCGAAATCTTCGATGATACCGAGCAACTTCTTTTCGGAATCATCGGAAATCTCCCCCTCGTCGCGGATGGCTGCGAGTAGATCGCCATGCTTATCGCGCACGAGCGCCAGGAGTGAATGCTCGAAGCCATTAATGTCGGCGATAGAAATATCATCGAGAAATCCGCGCACGCCGGCAAAAATTGCAACAACTTGTTCTTCCACCGGCAACGGCGAATATTGCGGCTGCTTCAAAAGCTCCGTCAGCCGCGCCCCGCGGGCCAACAAACGCTGAGTTGCCGCATCCAGATCGGAAGCAAACTGGGAAAACGCCTCCATTTCGCGATATTGGGCGAGTTCCAGCTTGATCGAACCGGCAACCTGTTTCATCGCCTTGATCTGAGCCGCGGATCCCACCCGAGACACCGAGAGGCCGACATTAATGGCCGGACGAATGCCTTTATAGAAAAGCTCGGTTTCGAGGAAGATCTGGCCGTCGGTGATGGAAATCACGTTGGTCGGGATATAGGCGGAAACGTCGTTGGCCTGGGTTTCGATAACCGGCAAGGCGGTCAGCGAGCCACTACCCTGGCTCTCGTTCAACTTCGCCGCACGCTCCAACAAGCGCGAATGGAGATAGAAAACGTCACCCGGATAGGCTTCGCGGCCCGGTGGGCGGCGCAGCAACAGCGACATCTGACGATACGCGGTCGCCTGCTTCGACAGATCGTCATAAATGATCAGCCCGTGCATGCCGTTGTCGCGGAAATGTTCACCCATGGCGCAACCCGCATAAGGCGCCAGGAACTGCATCGGCGCCGGTTCCGACGCCGAAGCAGCGACGACGATGGAATATTCCATCGCACCGTAATCTTCGAGCGTCTTGACCACTTGCGCCACGGTCGAGCGCTTCTGGCCAACCGCGACATAGATGCAATAGAGCTTTTTCGATTCGTCATCGCCGTCATTGATCGGCTTTTGATTGATGATGGCGTCGATTGCCACTGCGGTCTTGCCGGTCTGGCGGTCGCCAATGATCAATTCACGCTGGCCGCGCCCGACGGGCACCAACGCATCGAGCGCCTTCAGCCCCGTCTGGACCGGCTCGTGCACCGATTGACGCGGGATAATGCCGGGCGCCTTGACCTCGACCAAGCTGCGTTCATCGCTTTCGATAGGCCCCTTGCCGTCGATCGGCTCGCCAAGGCCGTTGACGACCCGGCCCAACAGGCCCTTGCCCACCGGCACGTCGACGATGGCGCCTGTCCGTTTGACCGTATCGCCTTCCTTGATGTCACGGTCGTCGCCGAAGATCACCACGCCGACATTGTCGTGCTCCAAGTTGAGCGCCATACCTTTGATTCCGCCTGGGAATTCGACCATCTCACCGGCCTGCACATTGTCGAGCCCGTACACCCGAGCAACGCCGTCACCGACGGAGATCACCTGACCGACCTCGGCGACATCCGCTTCGGCGCCGAAGTTCGCGATTTGCTCTTTCAGAATTGCAGAAATTTCCGCGGCCTTGATTTCCATCAGGCTGCCCCTTTCATCGCGAGTTTCATTTTTTCCAGTTTAGTCTTGAGCGAAGAATCGACCATCCGACTGCCGACCTTAACCACCAAGCCGCCAATCAGCGACGGGTCAATTTCGACATTAACCGCCACCTTCGCACCGACCGCCTCTTTGAGACCGGCCGCTATGGCATCGGTTTGTTTTTTGGTGAGCTTGATCGCCGACGATACATCTGCGGTCACCTCGCCGCGCCGGGCGGCTAGCTCGTTCAAATAGGCCCTGATCATGGCCTGGAGCGCGAAAAGGCGCCGGTTTGCGGCAACCAATCCAACAAAATTGCTTGTCAATTCAGAAGCTTTGGCCCCTTCGAGCAAGGCCGCCATGGCGGCACCGGCGTCCGTCCGGCTAACCACCGGACTACGAACCAAGCGCTGAAGGTCGTCATTTTCGGCAATAGCCGCATCAATGCCGCGCAGATCGTCCGCTACCTGATCAAGCTGTTTTGCCTCGTCGGCCAGCTCGAAAAGCGCCAACGCATAACGCGGCGCAACGCCCGTTTCGCCCGAATTTGCAGCCAAAGTGGGATGTCCCCCAAGCTTTCGGTGAAAAGCCGATAATTGCGGCCCTTCGACACTCCCCAAGAAGATCGGAACGGCATGCCGTCCCAGTTTCGAGCGGTGTTTAACACACGCCCCAAGGGGTGACAAGCCGACTTCCTGCGGCCTCGGGTCGCGCCTCGGAATTTATCCCAAAGCCCTGAAAAATCATAAAAAACTATAGGGATCGATATCGACCCGAAGGCGCACCGTATTGGGAATCTTTACCTCCGCCAGCCAAGCGCGAAGCACCTCTTGGATTCTTACCGACCGAGTGGTTTTGACCAGCAATCGCCAGCGATGGCGGCCCCGCAGCATGGCAAGCGGAGCGGGCGCGGGCCCGAGCACGCGAATTGCCGAATCTTCCGGCGCTGCACGGGCAAGATCCCGTGCCGCTGCCTCTACTTGATCGCTACGGTGGCTCGAAAGAATAATCGCGGCCAAACGCCCGAAAGGTGGCCAAACCCCAGCCTCGCGCAGTTGGGTTTCTTCGGCGACAAAATTTTCCCGATCACTTTTCGCCAAGGCGCACATCACCGGATGTTCGGGCTGATAGGTCTGGAGCAAAACCCGACCCGGGCGTTCTGCCCGACCGGCACGCCCCCCCACTTGATGGAGGAGCTGATAGGTCCGCTCGGCGGCGCGAAGATCGCCACCATTCAACCCGAGATCCGCGTCGACCACACCGACCAAGGTCAACATCGGAAAATGATGCCCTTTGGCGACCAGTTGGGTACCCACCAGCACGTCAATTTCTTGGGCATGCACTTGAGCAACCAAATCCGCCGCCGATCCGGGACCGCGAATGGTATCGCTGGTCATCAGCCCGACCGTTGCTTCCGGCAACAGCGTCACTACCTCCTCCAGCAACCGCTCCACGCCCGGCCCGCAGGCGGCCATGGTGCCTTCCGCGCCGCACTCGATACATTTTTCGCTCACTCGCATGGTGAAGCCGCAATGGTGACAATCGAGCCTACCTGCAAACCGGTGTTCCACCAGCCAGGCGGTACAGTTAGGACATTGCAGCCTATGCCCGCAAGCACGGCACAGCGTCAGCGGCGCATAGCCACGGCGATTGAGGAAAAGGAGAGATTGCTCTTTTGCCGCAAGGTTGGCGATCAAAGCATCCCGCAACGGGGGCGACAGCCAGTTTTGCCTCGGTGGCGGCTCTCGACGAAGATCGATCATTTCTACCGCAGGCAATTCGGCCCCCGCATGACGTTCCGGTAAACGCAAATGCTGATAACGACTGCGATCCACATTGACGAGGCTTTCGAGCGACGGTGTCGCGCTCGCAAGCACGGCGGCGCAGTTTTCGAGGCGGGCCCGCACAACAGCCATGTCGCGCGCGTTATAGGCGACACCGTCCGATTGTTTGAACGAGCCGTCATGCTCTTCATCGACAACGATCAGGCCCAGCCGATCGAAAGGCAGAAACAAAGCCGATCGCGCGCCGACCACCACCTCGACCTTGCTTTCCGCGATGCCCCGCCAATTACGCCGCCGATCTGCCTGGCTTAGGTCGGAGTGCCATTCGGTCGGCCTTTCGCCAAATCGCTCTTCGAACCGTGCCAGCCACTGCGCGCCGAGAGCGATTTCCGGCAGCATCACCAAAGCCTGTCGGCCTTGTCGTAAACATTCGGCCATCGCCTCGAAATAAACTTCGGTCTTGCCCGATCCGGTAACCCCGTCGAGAAGCGAGACCGCGAACTCCCCCGCCCGAACGCGAGCGACGAGTTCCTCCGCTGCCACGGCCTGGCCGGACGAAAGCGTCGGGCCCGATTGATCGGGGTCCGGTTTGGGAAACCGCCCNCCCGCCGGCAGCATTACCCGGTCCAGCACACCGCCATCGGCCAGACCTCGCACCACTCCGGTTCCGACCCCCGCTTCGCGGGCCAGCTCCGCGGCCATCCGCGGCGGACCATCAGCCAGCACCTCCAGCACGCGATTGCGCGCGGCGGTCATGCGAAACTCCGGTGGGTCCGTAACCAACGCAAAGGCAATGCGAGGCTTTGGTGGGGTCAACGCTTGCGGTGTGCTCATCGCCATGCGCAATACCGAACCCGGCGGACTTAACGTGTATTCCGCGACCCAATCGACGAATCGCCTGACCGAGTCGGGCAAGGGCGGCGCCTCGGCGAGGCTTTCGATGTCCTTTAGGCGGCTTTCGTCGACCTCCCCCGACCCTTCGTCACTCCAGACGACGCCCAGCGCGGTGCGCGTGCCCAGTGGCACGTAAACAAATGAACCTAAAGGGATTTTTAGATCCACAGGGGCACGATAATCATACGGTCCCGCGAGTGGCAGGGGAATGAGGACCTTGATTCGGCGCGTCCCGGCATTGTTCGCAAGAGCGGATGTGGTAAGCGGCTTGGGCATTGGATAGAGTGTATCGAAGGCGGTCGGGCAAAAGCTATCCCATCGCCACGTTACAGCAACCAAGCCCATTGGGGACCAACAAGGAGCAAAGACCAACGCATGAAATTTTTCGTGGACACCGCAGAAATCGATGAAATTCGCGAATTGGCCGATACCGGCCTGGTCGATGGAGTCACCACCAACCCGTCTCTGATCCATAAATCAGGGCGGGATTTTTTCGAGGTCGTCGGAGAAATTTGCTCTGTGGTCGATGGACCGGTCAGTGCGGAAGTCGCTTCGACCGATTTCGACACAATGCTCGCCGAGGGTCAAAAGCTCGCCGGTATTGCCTCCAACATCGCGGTTAAAGTTCCGCTGACACCGGCCGGCCTCAAGACCTGCAAATCGCTGAGCCAGGCAGGCACCATGGTCAATGTGACGCTTTGCTTTTCAGCCAACCAGGCAATTCTCGCAGCCAAGGCGGGTGCCCGTTTCATTTCGCCCTTCGTTGGCCGGCTCGACGATATCGCCAACGACGGAATGAATTTGATTTCGGAAATCTGCGCGATATACGAAAACTATCCCGACTTCACTACCGAGGTTCTGGTCGCCTCTGTGCGTAGCCCAATGCATGTAAGCGAAGCGGCTAAGATGGGTGCCCATGTAGCCACCGTGCCCCCTTCCGTACTGCACCAAATGTATGCCCACCCACTGACCGACAAAGGGCTCGCTGCTTTTGTTGCGGATTGGGAAAAAACCGGCCAGTCGATCCTGTAACGCATTTATCGACCCCCTAACGAGTACGCCGATGCCATCATGAGTCAGGATTCTACAAAAGCGGAAAAGCGTCCCGAAGTGACGGCGGAATCCGTCATAGAATTCTTGCGCACCCGTCCGGACTTTTTCTCGCAGCATCCCGAGGCACTGAAGGGTCTCACTTTGCCCAACGGAAATCTGGGCGAAGGTGTCGTAGATTTTCAAGGAGCCGTGATCGATAGACTTCGGACGGATGCGGAAGAGTTCAAAAGCGAACGCGAGGACCTACTCCTCACCGCCCGCGCCAATCAGCAAAGCCTGACCCGCATCCATGAATGCGTGCTTGCTGTTCTAGCGGCGAGATCTTTTGAACAGGTCATTCAGACGGTAACCACCGATTTCGCGGTCATGCTCGATCTCGATTTGGTTGTGCTGTGCATCGAATCCACCGACGACAGTCCTCGGTTGCTGAATACCCGCGGCCTTGTAATGCTACCGGACGGCATGGTGAGCCGATATTTCAACGGCGACCAACGGTTGCTGTTGCGCGGAGATGTGGAAGGCGAACCGGAAATTTTCGGTGCCGGCGCCTCGCTGATTCGATCCGACGCATTGGTTCGGCTCGATATTTCCACGGCGACCCCGCCCGCACTAATCGCGTTCGGCTCGCGGGAGCCGGGACGTTTCGATTCGGGTCAATCAACCGAGCTAGTGGGTTTCCTCACCCTCGTTCTGGAACATGTCATTCGCGCATGGCTGGACGTTCCGCACTGAGCGCCGCGCTCGATAGCTTTGCCTGCCACGACCCGGCACTTCATGACGCGGTCGCCGAATGGAGCCGCTGGCTACTGACCGAACGGCAATATTCAGACCATACGGTTTCCGCCTATCATCGCGATTTAGCCCAGTTTCTGGGATTTATGAGCACTCATTTGGGCGGAACACCGGGGCTTGTCGAACTACAAAATTTACGGGCCGCGGATTTTCGTGCCTGGCTTGCGGGCCGTGCCAAGGATGGGCTGAAACGCACGTCTATCGCCCGCGCGTTATCGGTGGTGCGAGGATTCTTTGCCTGGCTGGACAAGGATGGCGTAGGCGGCAATCAAGCCATTCGTCTGGTGCGCACACCAAAACTGCCCCATGCGACACCGAAGCCGCTTACCGTGGGAAGTGCGGAGGAAACCATCGTGGCAGCCNGTGAGGGCGCATCGGAAGGCTGGATCGGAGCCCGGGATACGGCGGTGTTGCTGCTCCTTTACGGTGCGGGATTGCGAATTGGTGAAGCACTCGGCCTCACCCGAGAGCAAGCACCGACGAGCCCGACACTCACTATCGTCGGCAAAGGCAATAAGGAACGGCTCGTCCCGGTGCTGCCGGTAATCCGCGAGGCAATCGAAGAGTATCTCAAAATCTGTCCCTACCGCTTGGAGCCGGAGAAAGCACTTTTTCGCGGTGCCAAGGGGGGTCCGCTCAGCCCACGAATCATCCAAAAGCGGATGCAGCTGTTGCGTGCCCAGTTGGGGCTGCCGGACACCGCGACACCGCACGCACTCCGCCACAGTTTTGCCACCCATTTGCTGTCCGGCGGTGGCGATCTGCGGTCCATACAGGAACTGCTCGGCCATGCATCGCTGTCGACGACCCAGCGCTATACCGAAGTCGACGAGGCTCATATTCTCGCGCAATATCGCAGTCACCCCCGCAGCAGTTAACGGCGCTTCACATTCATATGATTGGGCGTGATTTTCCTTATTGCACCGCCAGAGGCATAGTGAAGTCAGAAAGTCATTCCCTTTCGGCTTTCTCTACTTCATGCAACCCCAATGCATCCTCCACGGACCGGCCACTCGCCGGTCCGTTTTTTTTTAGGCCTTCCGGCTATCGCGCCCCAGCCAATAGAGCAGGACCGGCCCCAACAGCATCATCAAGAACATGCCCGCGAATGCCGCAATCCATGCGTCCGGCGCGCCCTGGCCGCCAGTCAGATCGAGGATAGCACCGAAAAAGACCGGCCCCAGATTAGCGCCGGTAAACCCGCAAACCGCATGAATTGCCATTGTCGCGCCGCGTCTCTCGGAGTCGGTAATACCCACCAGTCCCGCATTGATCGATCCCACATCCGCCGGCACCAGAAATCCGTACAGCATCATCAGGCCCACGACCCAAAGAAAGCCCCAAGATATGGAAGCGGCCATCGCGACACCAACCAACGAGCACACCACCATGATTGCGGAAATCACAAGGCGCCGATCCNATAGGCGAGCCATCTCATTGATCAACATGATGGCGGGCAAGCCGAACAGATTGGCAATTGCGGCAATCATGATCGGATCCCAATCGGCGCCGGCCGCACCCGCCGGCTGCATTGCCGCCGCGAGTACCAGAAACGAGACTGCGAACGCGCGAATGGTCGAGGATTCCGCATTATGGAAGAAGTAAGCGCTCATATAGGCCAGCGTCGGGCGGCTTTCTACGATCGGTTTGAATTCGAAGACCGTACGGCTCACCTCCCGCTTCGGCGCCGCCGGCAACGCCACCGCCACCATTAAAATCCCCGCTAAGGGCCCTAGCGCGAAAAGGTAGTAGGTGGTCTGCCAGCCAAAAGCCTCGGCGGCGGGGCCGGAAACAAAAAAGGAGAAGCTAACCCCAATCGTATAGGTGGCGGTGAAAAAGGCGACGGCGCGTCCCTGCACGCTTTCGGGCACTGCGTCGCTGAGCGCCTTCATGCCCGGCATATAACAGGCGCCATAACCGATGCCATGTAGAATACGCCAGAGCGTCGCGCTCCATATGCCGTCCGCCATCCAACCGAAACCGAGACTGGAAATCGCGGTAATCACCATGCCGACGAGAAATATGCGCTTTGGATCGATCCGGTCGGTCAGCGTTGTCAGAATTGGCGTCGAGGCGACAAATCCGGCGAAGAAGACGCCGCTAATCCAACCGGCCTCGGTGTTGTTAAGCTGCCACTCGCTTTGAAACAGCGGCAACAGTGCGGGAAACGTAACGAAGCTCGCCATCCCCAGCACCTGGGCGCTGAACATGACCAGGGTCAGAACCGCCGGCCCGCGGAGCCAACTCATCCGTCGTCTCGAAATATGCGGTGCAGAATTCGCTGGGCACGGACACGAGCATCATCGGAGATCTCGCCAAATTTCGGATAACGCCGGCCGAGCCTATCGAGTTGCCGGTTGATCCAAAGCGATTCCAGCGACATCAGATAAAGTCCGATGATCAGAAAAATAAATCCCGGCATGATCGGCAGCAAAATGCCCAGTATACCGAGCAGGATAAAACCCCAGGCAATGATGAAGATCAGCATCCGCTTCCAAGGCGAACGCCAAACCTTGGGCTTCGGTCGGTCGTCGGCCTGGGTCGGGACGCGAGACATTTCCTGTGAATCTTCGCCGGCTGTTTAGATATGCACCGGTCGACCGTCGACCGCGAGAGCTGCTTCCTTGACCGCTTCGTTCAAGGTCGGATGGCCGTGACAAGTCCGTGCGATGTCTTCCGCCGATCCACCGAACTCCATCACCGCAACCACTTCGGCGATCATCGTGCCTGCATCGGCACCAATGATATGAGCGCCTAGAACGCGGTCGGTCTCCGCATCGGCTAGAATTTTCACAAAGCCTTCGGTGGTATCGTTGCAACGCGCCCGGCTGTTGGCCATGAAGGGAAATTTACCGGCATTGTAGGCGATGCCCGCTTCCTTCAATTCTTCTTCCGTCTTGCCCACGGATGCCACCTCGGGCCAGGTGTAGACGATCCCGGGTATGGCGTCGTAATCGATATGGCCCGATTGGCCCGCCAGCATCTCGACACAAACGACCCCTTCTTCTTCCGCCTTGTGAGCCAACATAGCGCCCCGAATGCAATCACCGATGGCGTAAATGCCAGGCACCGAGGTCTGGAAATGCTCATCGACGGGAATCATGCCGCGCTCGTCGGTTTCGAGGCCGACCGCATCGAGGCCCAGCCCTTCGGTATAGGGCCGGCGACCGATCGACAGCAACACCGTATCGCATTTGATTTTTTCCTCGTCGCCACCGGCAGCAGGTTCTACGGTGAGCGTGACCGAGGATTTGGCTGCCTTGGCCCCGGTCACCTTGGTGCCGAGACGAAACTCAAAGCCCTGTTTTTTGAGGATACGTTGAAAATTCTTCGACACTTCGCCATCCATGCCCGGCGTTATGCGATCGAGGAACTCCACTACGGTGACATCGGCGCCGAGCCGACGCCAAACCGAGCCCATCTCGAGGCCGATATAGCCGGCACCAATAACGACCAGATGCTTCGGCACCTTGGTAAGGGACAGGGCGCCAGTGGACGTGACAATACGCTTTTCGTCCACCTCAAGCCCGGGCAATGGCGCACTCTCAGATCCCGTGGCAATCAATATCGCTTTTGTATCAAGTGTTTGGTCGCCACCATCATTCAGCGCCACCTGAACATTGTTGGCACCGGCAATGCTTCCATGACCGGCTAAATAGTCGACCTTGTTTTTCTTGAATAAAAATTCGATGCCCTTGGTGAGGTCCTCGACCACACGGTCTTTCCGCGCCATCATCTTCTTCAGGTTGAGCGACAGATCCTTCACATCGATGCCGTGTTCGGCCAACTCGTGGGCGGCTTCGGCATATTTTTCCGAACTTTGCAGCAGCGCCTTGGACGGAATACACCCAACATTGAGGCACGTGCCCCCCAGAGATCCTCGTTTCTCGACGCAAGCGGTCTTCATGCCGAGTTGGGCCGCGCGGATCGCCGCCACATAGCCACCGGGACCACCCCCGATCACCACCAAATCATATTGTTCCGACATTGTTTTTCCGTCCTCAGTTGAAGGCCGGNCGTCGCCGGCGCCTCGGTTTGTTCGCGGCCAACCTATCGGTGGCATCAGGCGCTGTCACCTGCAAATTTGGCGGTCAACGGCGGTGCTGGTCGCACGGTTCGGGACCGACTAGGATACCCCTATATCGATATGTATCAGCAATTTCGACGAGGAAATAAATGAGTGCCATTTTCGACAGCCTGATGGCCGGCCTCCCCTTTCTGTTGCTCCATTCGAGCGTCACATTTCTGATGCTGGCAGCGGCACTGGCAATCTATGTCTGGATCACACCGTTCGATGAACTTGCCCTCATCAAGGACGGCAATACAGCCGCCGCGATCACTCTCGGCGGGGCAATCGTCGGCTTTGCGATTCCACTCGCGGTCACGCTCAAGACCAGCCTCAATCTGTGGGATATCGTGATCTGGGGCATTGTAACGCTTCTGCTGATGCTGATTGCCTACCGCGTTATGGACTTTCTGGTCCGCGATTTCGAGCGCCGGGTCGAGGCGGACGAAACTGGCCCGGCCATTCTTTTGGCGGCAATCAAGATTGCCGTTGGCCTGATCGCCGCAGCCAGCGTCGCCGGCTAAAGGGCGAGGATTATGCGGCTTCCGCCGGGACTGTCCTTTATCGTTGCCGCCCTGGTTTGGACGGTCGGCGGTTTGCTGTTCGACCGCGAAGGAGTGCCGCGCCAGCGAGGTCCAGCAACGGAATCGAGACCTCCGCCCACACAACAATTCATTCCAGCCCCCAGCCAACGGGGCAGAGGACGAACGCTACCCGAAATATCGCGCTTCGATCCGGAAATTCCCGTGAAGTGGGATAGCGGCCGCGGCGGAAACGCAACGGGCACGGCATTCCCCGTCAGCAGCAAAGGCATCTGGCTGACGGCACGGCATGTGGTCGATGGTTGCGCGAAAGTGGGGCTTTTCTCTGACCCGAAAGCCCGCAAAGGATTCTGGGTCAGCGGGGTCGACGTGCACCCCAATGCGGATATCGCGGTTCTCCGGACGCGGCGTGCACCTCCGGCTATCGCGGTACGCTCGCTTTCGGAAAAATTGAAGATCGGCCAAGACGGATTCCATTTCGGCTATCCGATGGGAAAGCCCGGTGATTTGACAACGCAGCTGATCGGGCGCCGGAAATTGCGCAAAGTCGGGGGCCGAAGTTTTGTCGAACCTGCTATTGCTTGGGCCGTGACTCACCAAACTCCACGGCTGGACCGATTGGGCGGCATCAGCGGTGGCCCGGTTCTTGACGGACAAGGACGCGTGATTGGCGTGACGGTGGCCGGAAACATTAGGCGCGGCCGGGTGATCGCCAGCGCGCCGGGCACAATTCATCAAACTTTGCGAAATGCGGGGGTCCGCTTGGATGGACGGCCTTCCGCCGGTGTATCGGGTACATCCCTCAATCCACGCGGTTACCCGGCGCATGGTAGCCGGCTTCGNGGTCAGTTGTCCGTCGCTAAGGTGTTTTGCAAAGGAAAATCTTAAGGTTCTTTCAGCTAAACCGGGCACCTAAACCGGACCGAGGCGCCAAAATTCAAGCGCCCAGAAGGCGAGCGTGCCGGCACCGAAACCCCAAAGAAAATTTTGCCTGGCGAGGAAAAATACCGCCAGCGCGATACCAGCCGCAATCAGCCGATCGATCACCGGCGTATCAGCAAGCGGACCCGTTGGCAGCAACAGCAAGCGCACCGCCAGACCCATCGCCATGGCGTAGGCGATCGCAGTGACCAACTCGAACGCACGGCTGTCCGGATCGACGCGCCCGGCCACAACCGCCCCCAGGGCGCGCGGTAGTGCCGTCGCCAAAATCGAGACCAAAAGAAACCACCAAGGCGAAATCTCAGCCATGTCGATTTCTCCACAAGGTTTCCAGTGCGAAGGCCGCCGTCCCCGCCAAAACGCCTCCGAGCACCAAGCCCCAATTCGGCAACACCAACTCCACCGCAGGTACGCAAATTCCGCCCAGCAAGACGGCAAGAACCGCAAGACGGGTTCTGGCCGCCGCCGAAATCAAGATGAAATAGATCGCGGGAATCACCAGGAACACCAAGCCCAGGTGCCCGGGAACATAACCAGCGGCAAGGAATCCACTGCCGGTCGCTATACAGGCAATACAAATCATGGTGACCGTGAACCCGATGAAATAGGGAATCCGGTCCTCTTGCGGCAGGGTCGGCGCCATTTTGACCAGCTGGCTCCAACTGATTACCGACATCAAATGGGCATAGAGAAAATGCACCCAACGAAACCGCGCCGCGCCCTCAAGCATGGGGATTGTCGCAACGGCCAACAAACAGAAGCGCGCATTGGCAAAAAAGACGCCCAAAAAAACCACGACCAGACTGCCGGATTGATAAAGCTCGGCGAAAACCACTTGGCCCGGTAGCGCCCAAAGAGCAAACGTGGTCATGACCGCCAGCATGAAGTCGAATCCATTCGCCTTAGCAAACGCCCCGAAACCGAACATGGACGAGAACACCGCGATGCCCGGTACGCCGAACGCATGGCGGATTCCCCGCCGAAGCAGTGCGCGATATTGCTGAGGAATGCGCGGCATATGACCCGCCGGGTAGAAAGTTCGACGCTAGACGTCGATCAGCAAGCGTTGCGGGTCTTCCAGGACTTCTTTCATACGAACCAGGAAAGTCACCGCCTCGCGCCCATCGACAATACGATGATCGTAACTCAACGCGAGATACATCATCGAGGCGATTTCCACGTTCCCGTCAACGGCAACCGGCCGCTTCTGGATCGTATGCATACCGAGAATACCGGATTGCGGCGGATTTAATATCGGCATCGACATCAACGACCCGTAAACGCCGCCATTGGAAATCGTGAAGGTGCCACCGGTCATCTCCGCGATGGTAAGCTTACCGTCGCGCGCCCGGCGCCCATAATCGGCGATGGTATTTTCGATTTCGGCAAAACTCAATTTGTCCGCATCGCGCACCACCGGCACGACGAGGCCTTGCGGCGTCCCGACTGCAACACCGATGTCGTAATAGTTTTTGTAGATGATCTCGTCGCCATAGATTTCCGCATTAACGGCCGGAATTTCCTTCAGGGCGATAATTGCCGCCTTAACGAAAAACGAGAGAAATCCAAGCCGAACACCGTGTTTCTTCTCGAATACGTCACGATACTCCGAACGGAGCGCCATCAGATTGTCCATGCGACACTCGTTATAGGTGGTCAGCATGGCCGCCGTGTTTTGAGCTTCCTTGAGCCTCTGGGCAATGATCTGACGAAGGCGAGACATACGGACCCGCTCTTCGCCGCGCGCATCTTCAGACCTGGGCGGCAACTCGCCGGCAGGTACGGGCGCAGCTGGCGGCGGGGCAGTCGGCTTCGGTGCCGCCGGCGCGGCGGGTGCCGGTGCTTCCTTCGCCTTCATGAAAGCCAGAACGTCGCCTTTGACAATCTGGCCCTTGGCGCCGGTGGCAGGAATCTGTGCCGGATCGAGATTATTGTCTTCGACCAATTTACGAACCGCCGGCGACAAAGCCTTCGGCGCGGTTTCCGTCGGCTCCGGCGCAGGTGCAGATTCGGCTGCAGGTTCCGCCGGCGCCGCTTCGGCCGGTGCTGGCTCAGCCGGCGCGGCTGGTTTCGCCGCAGCGCCATTTTCGTCGAGATTTCCCAGTACCGCGCCCACCAAAACTTCGGCCCCGTCGGCGGCAATGATTTCGCTCAGCGTACCCGCCGAGGGTGACGGTACTTCAAGAGAAACCTTATCGGTTTCGAGTTCCACCAAGGGTTCGTCCACAGCCACGGGATCGCCCACATTTTTGAGCCATTTGGCGACCGTCGCCTCCGTCACCGATTCGCCCAAGGTCGGTACCACAATTTCAACCGCCATAATCGCCTCCGATTGCCGCGTCCTTAAACCGCGCGGTTCTAAAAATGCTCATAGGTTAGCGCTGCATCGACCAGCGCCGCTTGTTCCGTCATATGCCGCTTCAACAGCCCCGTCGCCGGCGACGCCGCCGCGGACCGGCCCGCATAACCGGGCCGGTTCTGCTTCATACGCAGATCGAGCATCACTTCTTCGATCGCCGGATTTACGAAGAACCAGGCGCCCATATTTTTCGGCTCTTCCTGACACCATACGATGTGCGCGTCCTTGAACCGCCCAAGTTCGGAGCGCAGCGATTTCGTCGGGAAGGGATAAAGTTGTTCAAGCCGAAGCAGATAGGTATCCATCGCGCCCCGTTTATCGCGTTCTTCCAAAAGATCGAAATAGACCTTGCCCGAACAAAGCACGACCCGCTTGATCTGATCGTCCGGTAATATATCTCCGCTCCACTGCGCGTGATCCCACAACACGCGATGGAAGGTCGAATCCGGACCGAATTCCTCGAGCGGAGAGACACAGCGTTTGTGCCGCAACAGAGATTTCGGAGTCATCAGGATCAACGGCTTACGGAACTCACGCCTGATTTGGCGGCGTAGAATATGGAAATAATTAGCAGGATAAGTGCAGTTCGCGACTTGCATGTTGTCCTCTCCGCAGGCCTGCAGATAACGTTCAAGCCGCGCCGAGGAATGCTCGGGGCCCTGGCCCTCGTAACCGTGCGGTAACAGCATTACCAGGCCACTCATGCGCAGCCATTTCGATTCACCTGACGATATGAACTGATCGATGATGACCTGCGCGCCGTTAGCGAAATCGCCGAACTGTGCCTCCCAAACCACCAATGAATGGGGTTCCGAAACGCTATAGCCGTATTCGTACCCAAGCACGCCAAACTCGGAAAGTGGGCTATCGATGACTTCGAACGGTGCCTGACCGAAGCGAATGTTGTTGAGCGGTACATACCGCTCGCCATTTTCCTGATCGATCAAAACCGAATGGCGCTGACTAAAGGTACCCCGCTGACAATCTTCGCCGGAAAGCCGCACCGGTGTCGATTCGCAGAGCAGCGTCCCGAAGGCCAGTGCCTCCGCCGTCGCCCAATCGATTCCCTCGCCGCTTTCGAACATTTTCCGCTTGGCCTTCAACTGGCGCACAATCCGCGGATGCACGTTGACGTTGGTGGGTACTTCGGAAATAGCGAAACCGACCTCTTTCACCAGATCGAAAGTAGCGTCCGTATTGCCGCGCCGCTCGTCTCCGGTTGCCACCGCCAGGCCCGACCAGTTGCCTTCAAGCCAATTGGCCTTGTTCGGCTTGTAGGATTGCGCCGCTTCAAATTCGCCTTCCAGTTCCGTGGTGAACTTGTCGACGAACTGGTCTGCTTCTCCCGGCTCGATGACACCTTCAGACTCAAGCTGCTTCGCGTATATCTCGCGTGTCGTCGGATGCTCGGCGATCTTCTTGTACATCAAGGGCTGGGTGAACGAGGGCTCGTCACCTTCATTATGGCCGTGGCGGCGGTAACAGATCAGATCGATCACCACATCCTTCTTGAAAAGCTGGCGGTATTCGGTCGCGATGCGCGCAACATGAATACAGGCCTCCGGATCGTCCGCATTGACGTGGAAGATCGGCGCGCCGACCGCCTTCGCCATATCCGAACAATATGGCGACGAACGCGAGAAAGACNGCATGGTGGTGAAACCGATCTGATTATTGACCACCAGGTGAATGGTGCCACCGGTCTCGTAGCCATCGAGATCGGAAAGTGCAAAGGTTTCGGGCACGATTCCCTGTCCGGCAAAAGCAGCGTCACCGTGCATCAGAATACCCATCACCTTTTCGCGGTCTTCGTCACCGCGCTGCATCTGCTTGGCCCGCACACGACCAAGGACGACCGTGTTCACCGCCTCCAGATGGCTGGGATTCGGGTTGAGCGAAAGCCGCACGACGTTGCCGTCGAACTCGCGCTCGGTCGACGTGCCGAGATGGTATTTCACGTCGCCGGAGCCTTGTATGTCTTCCGGATTCGACGACTGCCCTTGAAACTCAGAGAAAATCGCGCGGTAGGGCTTGCCCATAACGTTGGCGAGCACATTAAGTCGCCCGCGATGCGGCATCCCGATGATGACCTCCTCAATGCCCACTTGACCGCCGCGTTTTAAAATTTGCTCCAACATCGGCACTGTGGTTTCGCCACCATCGAGCCCAAAACGTTTGGCGCCCTTATGTTTGCGATCGATGAATTGCTCGAATAATTCGGATTCCGTCAGACGCTCCAGGATCGTTCGCTTGCCGAGCTTGGTGAAATCGGTGTGGTTACGCGCGCGCTCGATACGCTCCTGAATCCAGCTTTTCTCATCCGGCTCGGACTTGTGCATGAACTCGACGCCGATCGAACCGCAATAGGTCTCGCGTAAAATCTTTACGATTTCGCGAAGCGTCGCCGATTCAAGCCCAAGTACGTAATTGATGAAGATCGGCCGATCCATATCGCGCTCGGTAAAGCCATAGCTCTCCGGATCGAGTTCCGGATGACGCTCCGGCTTCTGTAAATGGAGTGGATCCAGGTCCGCCTCCAGATGGCCGCGCACCCGATAGGCGCGAATTAACATCAAGGCACTGATGGAATCCTGGGTTGCTTGGCGAATTTGGTCGGCACTCGCCGCAGGCTGGACAGGATAAGGATACGCGCCCGGCGGCATCTGCCCCGGTACGATGCCGGCGGTGGCATCGGACATCGAGGTCTGGTCGCCGTTGCCACCGAGCACCGATGTTTCGCGCGGAGCCCAGCTCGCTCCCTGCAAATCCTCGAGGGCCGATTCACCCTCCTCTTCGAGCTGGCTGAAATAATCCGACCAGCCCGCATCGACCGAGCCGGGGTCGCGCAGATATTTGCTGTACATCTCGGCGATATAGGTTTCGTTCGCGCCGAAAAGGAAGGAAGATTCACCGGAATATTGCGACATCACGCACGCCTCTCATTAACAATCGCCAAAGCCGTTTTAACGGCTTTAGCTCATCGCCTTTACCATTGTGCTGCCGAGTTCCGACGGACTGTCAGCGACATGAATACCGGCCGCCTTGAGCGCTTCGATTTTATGCTCGGCGGTATCTTTGCCTCCCGAAATCACGGCGCCCGCATGACCCATGCGCCGGCCCGGTGGCGCTGTGCGCCCGGCAATAAAGCCGGTAACCGGCTTCTTGGTGCCCGATGCCTTGATGAAATCGGCTCCATTGGCNTCGGCGTCGCCACCGATCTCGCCAATCATGATGATGCCTTCGGTTTCGTTATCCTCGACGAACCACTCCAGGCAATCGACAAAATTGGTGCCGTTGACCGGATCGCCTCCGATACCGATGCAGGTGCTTTGGCCGAGCCCGGTCGCCGTTGTCTGCGCCACCGCCTCGTAGGTCAAGGTGCCGGNCCGGGACACGATGCCGATCTTGCCCCGCTGATGAATATGGCCCGGCATGATACCGATTTTGCATTCGTCCGGTGTGATCACGCCCGGGCAATTGGGCCCGATCAAACGCGTATCGCTGTTTTTCAGCGCTTGCTTCACCGTAATCATATCCTTCACCGGAATCCCTTCGGTGATGCAAACCACGAGCGGCAACTCCGCATCGATCCCTTCAAGGATCGCATCCGCAGCAAAAGGCGGAGGAACGTAAATCACCGAAGCGTTCGCGCCGGTTTTCTCGACCGCGTCTTGGACCGTATCGAATACCGGCAGGTCAAGATGGGTCGTGCCACCCTTGCCCGGTGTGACGCCACCAACCATTTGTGTGCCGTAGGCGATCGCTTGTTCCGAGTGAAAGTTGCCCTGCAGGCCGGTAATGCCTTGGCAAATCAGCTTGGTATTTTTATCGACTAGAACCGCCATCAGCCTGCCTCCTTCACCGCGTCGACGATTTTCTTGGCCGCATCGCCAAGGTCGTCGCCGGAAATGATCGTCAGGCCCGACTCTGAAAGAATCTGTTTTCCCTTGTCCACGTTCGTACCTTCCAGTCGAACCACCAACGGAACCGAGAGATTGACCTCTTTGGCCGCCTCAACGACCCCTTCGGCAATGATGTCGCAACGCATGATGCCACCGAAGATATTGACGAGAATGCCTTTCACGTTCGGGTCGGATAGGATGATCTTGAACGCGGCCGTTACCTTATCCGTGGTCGCGCTACCGCCCACATCGAGGAAATTCGCGGGCTCCTCGCCATAGAGCTTGATGATATCCATCGTCGCCATGGCAAGCCCGGCGCCATTCACCATGCACCCGATGGTCCCATCGAGTTTTACATAGTTCAGATCGAACTTGGCGGCCTCGATTTCCGACGGATCTTCTTCGGTCTCGTCACGCAGCTCTTCCACATCGGGATGACGGAAAAGCGCGTTGTCGTCGAAATTCATCTTTGCATCGAGGGCAATCACCTCGCCAGCACCGGTCACCACCAGCGGATTAACCTCCACCAATGTCGCATCCAGTTCCGTGTAAGCCTTGTAAAGCGCCATCAGCATTTTTACCGCCGCCGAGACCTGCTTACCTTCGAGGCCAAGACCGTAAGCGACTTGCCGCGCGTAAAAGCCCGACATTCCGACCGTAGGATCGATAGCGACCCGAGTGATCTTTTCAGGCGTTTTCTCCGCGACCTCTTCGATCTCCATACCGCCTTCGGTCGACGCGACAACGGTGACCTTGCTCGTTGCACGGTCGGTCAACATGGCGAGATAAAGTTCGCGGGCGATATCGCAACCATCTTCTATGTAAATGCGCCGGACTTCCTTGCCCGCCTCGCCAGTCTGCTTGGTAATCAATGTTTTACCCAGCATGGCCTCCGCATGAGCGGCAACTTCCTCTTTCGACTTCGCAAGTCGCACGCCGCCACCACCATCGGGATCTTCCCTGAAGCGTCCGGCCCCGCGGCCACCCGCATGAATCTGGGATTTGACGACCCATACAGGTCCACCCANCTCATCGGCGATACCCGCAACCTCGTCGAGCGCGAAGGCCGCTCCGCCTTTAGGCACCGGCACGCCATATTTCTGCAAAAGGCCTTTGGCCTGATATTCGTGAATATTCATTCGGTCCCACTCTCCGGTTCGCCGCCAATCGGCAACGATCTTAGCCCGCCCCGCGGACGGTTCATTTGTTGGGTGCATGCACCAATCAGACGGCGTTTGTCCAGTATTTAAAAGGCCTTACACCGCCATCTTTCGGCCAAGTTCAGCACCTGGCTTACTTTAAAGCATCGCTATTCTGCGGTGCAACAAACTACTCTGCACCGGTAGTGCCCTGACAACGACATTTTTGTGACAGCCGCGTACGGCCGAACGCTACTTTTTCTTCTTCTTGGCGGCCTTTTCGATCCGCTCGACCTCTCGGATCAAGCCTTTCACCGCGTTGACCGAACTACGGAACTTCTTGCGCTCGTCTGCATTGAGTTTGATCTCGACAATGCGTTCCACGCCCTTAGCGCCAATCACGACCGGCACGCCCACATACAGCCCGTTGAGCCCGTAGGAGCCTTTGACGTAAGCCGCACACGGCAGAACGCGCTTCTTGTCGAGCAAATAGGATTCGGCCATCGAAATTGCCGAGGACGCCGGCGCATAGAAGGCCGAGCCGTTGCCCAACAGCTGCACGATTTCGCCGCCGCCATTGGCCGTGCGATCGACGATGGCGTCTATCTTCTTTTGCGTCGTCCAGCCCATTTTGATCAGATCCGGCACCGGAATACCCGCCACCGTGGAATAGCGCACCAGCGGCACCATCGTGTCGCCATGGCCACCAAGCACGAAGGCCGTGACATCTTCGACCGAAACTTTGAATTCCTGCGCCAGGAACAAACGGAACCGTGCCGAATCCAAGACACCGGCCATCCCCACCACCCGGTTGTAGGGCAGCCCGCAGGCTTTGCGCAGCTGATGCACCATCACATCGAGCGGGTTGGTGATGCAGATAACGAAGGCTTTCGGGCAATATTTCTTGATCCCTTCGCCGACCGCCTGCATGACCGAATTATTGATACCGAGTAGATCGTCACGGCTCATGCCGGGTTTGCGTGGAATACCGGCGGTGACGATCACCACGTCGGCGCCCTTCAACGCAGCATAACTGTTCGCGCCGGTGACATTCGAATCGAAGCCTTCGATTGTCGAAGCCTGCGCGATATCCAACCCTTTGCCTTGGGGAACGCCTTTGACGATGTCGAACAACACCACATCGCCCAAATGTTTCAATCCGGCGAGCAACGCCAACGTACCGCCGATTTGTCCGGCGCCGACCAGTGCAATCTTATTTCGTGCCATGTGAATGTTCCCCGTTTCGATGTCGCCTGCGGAACGCGAATTTCATCGCAAGCGCGTTAAGATTCGATTGCGGATTTCCTACCGTCTTTGACGAAAGAGGGCAAGCTCAGCCCGGTGCGGCCAAATGTTCCGCATCGATATAATCGTCGGCCTGCATCTCCATCAGTCGGCTGATCGTACGCTCGAATTCGAAATCGTGGGTGGGCCCGCGATAAATCTCATGCGGTGCCGTCTCCGCGGCCATAACCAGGTTTACCTTCAGTTCGTAGAGCGCATCTATCAGGGTCATGAAACGCTTTGCTTCGTTTCGGGTTTCTTCGTTCAGTTTCGGCACTCCATCGAGGATAAAGGTATGAAACTGTCGCCCGAGGGTGAGATAGTCCTCGGCGCCGCGGGGCTCTCCGCAAAGCTGGGCAAAGCTGAACCAGGCAACGCCACGCGCTGTCCGCCGGATATCCACATTGCGTCCCCGCACCGTGACAGTCTCCGGCGCGCTGACCGCGCCTTCAGTGAGGTCGGCGAAGGATTTTTCGAGCGCTTTGGTCGAAGCGGGGCCGAGCGGGGAATGGAACACCTTCATCTGCTTCAATCGTGCAAGCCTGTAATCCGTTGGTGAGGCGACCTCGAAACAATCGAGCCGTTGTTTCAGCAAGTCGATGAACGGCAAAAAGCGCTCCCGCTGTAGACCGTTCTTGTAAAGCAGGTCCGGCTCGAAATTCGATGTGGTCACGACGACCACCCCGAGGTCAAAGAGGCTCTCGAACAATCGACCGAGAATCATCGCATCCGCGATATTTGTTACGTGAAACTCGTCGAAACAAATTAACCAAGCATCCGACGCGATGGATTCGGCAATTTGCGGCAGCGGATCCCGGTCGCGCTTCTTGTTGCTGTCCTGGCGCCAGGCATGATTTGCATCATGGACCTCGATCATGAATTCATGGAAATGAATGCGACGTTTTCGTTTTACTCGGGCACCGTCGAAAAACAGGTCCATCAGCATCGATTTACCGCGCCCGACCGGCCCATGGATATATAGGCCGTTCGGTGTTTTCTCATTGCGGCGCGCAAGCCCAAGCCGCGCCTTCCAGTCCAGCCCACCGGATTGCGGCTCATAGTTATCCAACGCATCATGCAGGCTTTGCAGCTTTTCGACCGCCGCCTCCTGCATCGGATCGGGTTTCAATTCGCCCGACTCCCGGCGCGCTCGATAGACGAAGAGCGGCCCTTTGGCAACGATCTCCGGGTCCAAGTCCTCAATGGTTTCAGTAGTCATGGAAAAATCCGTGCCGGCGGTCTTCCTAGGTGTTGCAGAGCGCCTCGATATCAACGGGGCAATAGAGATTATCCGACTTCACCGCTGCCCAAGCTTTCGGCACGACTGTTACCGCAGCGCCGAAAAACCTGCCTCCCTCAAGTTGGGCAGTGATCCCATACGTCAGTTTTCCGAACTGGAATTCGCCGCTATGCTGAAAACCGCTCAGATAATCCATCTCAGTGACCCGTTCTGAAAAGTCTATTCGGCGCGCACCCTAATCCAGCCGCCGCGGGAGAGGAAGAGACGTGAGTAAAGAAAATTCAGCACCGCCGCTATTGTTCGAACCGATCACCATACGCGGCATCACGGCGAAGAACCGTATCGTGGTATCGCCGATGTGTCAGTACGTCTCGGAAGGGGGTATGCCGAACGACTGGAATCTCGTTCATCTCGGTCGCTACGCATTCGGTGGCGCCGGGATCATCTATGGCGAAGAAACCGCGGTCGAGGAGCGTGGACGCAAATCCTACGAGTGCGCAGGCATCTGGGACGACCGGCACATCGCCGGCTATCGCCGCATTAACGAGTTTCTGAAAGCACTGGGCGCGGTGCCCGCAATTCAGCTCGGTCATACCGGACGCAAAGCATCCTGCCGTGGGGCGATGGAGAATTTTGCACCGCTCACAGAAGAAGACGCGAAAAATGGCCTGCCGCCCTGGCAAGGCTTGGCGCCGAGCGCCCTCGATCAGGTCGAGCGGCGGTTCCTGCCGAAAGAAATGGATAAGGACGACATCACTACCGTGCTCAATTCGTTTCGTGAGGCGGTGCGGCGTTCGGTCGANGCCGGTTACGAAATGATCGAAATCCACGGCGCGCACGGCTATCTGCTGCACCAATTTCTTTCGCCGCTCAGCAATGTGCGGACCGACGCCTATGGCGGCGATCCGCAAGGACGCATGCGCTTTCCCCTCGAGGTCGCCGAGGTGGCGCGAGATGCGCTGCCCGACAACTTGCCGCTTTCCTACCGCTTGTCGGCGGTCGATGGCGAAGGAGGCGTGTGGGGGTTTTCGGATGCGAAAGTTTTCGCAAAGGAACTGGAAGCACGCGGTGTGGACATCATCGACGTTTCCTCCGGCGGCATCTTCGGCGATACGGAGTTACCGGGGGTACCCAGGGTGCAGGGCTATCATGTGGGCTTTTCCGAAGGCTTCAAGAAAGAGGTGGACGCATTGGTCATGGTTGTGGGCCTGATTACCGAAGCCCAGCAAGCCGAAGATATTCTGCAGCAGGGCCAAGCGGACCTGATCGGAATGTCCCGCGAGCTGATGTATCACGGCGACTGGCCCATGCATGCGGCGCGCGAGTTGGGCGTCGAGAACTATTTCTCGCTTCAGCCCGAGCCCTATGCTTTCCGATTGCGAAAACGCGAGGCGGACAAAGAGCTGGCGATCAACGCGCCGGACGCAGCCGAGAAGGCGCTCGACCATCTGCACGGAACCTGATCGAGACCTGCGATTGGTAACTGTTCTAGGGCAAAGGCTCGTCACCCTCACGCATGGGAATTTCGAAAGCGTTCAGGGTCATGCAGGCGGTAACGTAATGACCGCAAAGTCCTACTAGCTCGACCAGTGCCGCTTCACCCAACAATTCCACCGCTGCCCGATAAGCCTCGTCGTCGACCGACTTGTTCTCGGTCAATTGCTGGGCGAAATCATAAACGATGCGTTCGTCCTCCTTGTCGAAGTCCGGCCGTTGCTTGTGGCGGATCGCATCAACCACTTGTTCGGAAATCCCTTCGCGAATGGCCCCGCGCGCGTGCGAATTAAAGGCAAAGCCCGTATTCCAAAGACGGCAGACGACGATTGTCGCCAATTCCACCAGCCGCGCCTCGAGCAATCCATCGTGGCGAAGGTAGCGCGAATTCGAGTTCATCCGCTCGCCATATTCGACGCTCCGCTGCCAGGCGAGGAACGGCCCCACAAGAGGCGTGTCTTCGGCAACGCCCTTGAACGAGGGCCGGGTTCGGATCGAGCGATAGTAAGCGAGCTGGCGCTCATCTAGGTCTTTCGGGTGGATGGGCTCGAGGCGGGGCATGAATATTCCTTTCCTGGACGCAAAGGGTTCCGGTGCAGAGTAACAGGCAAACCTGCCAAATTTTTAGCGCGCGAGCGGGAGCAAATTTAGGAAAAATCTGGGCTCAAGCAATCGCCTCGCCCATAACCGTACACCGCTGCATCAGACGACGTAGTTCGGGGCCGTAATCGAATTTCGCCTTATGCTGAACCGCGCAATTGTCCCAAATTAGAAGATCGTCTTGCTGCCACTGGTGCGTATAGCGGAAGTCTTTCTTGACGATATGGGCAAACAGCTCGGTCAACAGGTCTTCGCTTTCATCGTCGGGCACGCCGACGATGCGATTGGTATAGCCGTCGCAAATGTAAAGGCACTTCCGGCCTGTTTCGGGATGCACGCGTACGATCGGATGGATCGCATCCTCCGGCAGTTTTTCCAATTCCTCCGCGCCGAGTTTCACCCGAGTTCCGAAATCATCCGCCTTTCGCTGCCACATATGGCGAAAGGAATTTGCCGCATCGAGCCCGTCGAGCCGTGTCTTCATGCCGTCGGACAGCGCATCGTATGCGGCCCTGACATCGGCGAACTGGGTCGCCCCATAGACGACACCGTCCTTTTCGGGAATTTCGATCGCATGCAGCAGCGTCATCTTGCTCGGAATCTGTTCATAGCAAAGGTCCGAATGCCAATACCGTCCGGCATCGGTCGAGCCCATGAATTTACCGTCTTTCTTGACGTTGGAGATGTAGATCGCCTCGAGCTCGTCGGGCATGATTCGGGTATCGAAATCCTTGGTCTTGGTTTTGGAGCGCACGTTGACCTGCAGCGTACCGAAGCGCCGCGAGAATTCGACCAACTCTTTTGTGGTTAGAACCTGATTTCGGAGTACGACCACGGAATAGCTATGAACCGCGTCCTGAATTTCGAGGAACGCCTCTTCCGTAAGCCCACCCTTAACGTCGGCACCGATAACCTCAGCACCAATACCGTCTCCTAAAACATTGATTTCAAATCCTGAATCGCTCGTAGCCATGGCTGAAATCCGTTCGGGTTTTATTAAGTCTACCTCGTCTCGGCGAAAGAGTCAGGGGCAGCACGCCTAGCGCTTGGCCGCCTTGTGCTTTTCGTAGATCTCGAGCGCGCGCTGAACCATTGGCCGGCGTTTCCCCGCGGGCCAATCGAGACCGTAATCCGGATCCTTTTCTCCTTGTGACCGCAACAGAAAGAAGGCGTGTGCAGCGCTGATATGTTGGTGAAAGCCTTGAGCATCCTGGCACGCATTTACCATCGCTTTGGTCATGCGCATCTGGAACGGATCGTTCTGCGCCACTTCGATGGCGTATTCCATCACTTCGTCCTCAAGCCTGTCCCGCGGCACCACCCGATTGACGAGCCCGAACTCGAGCGCCTCTTCCGCATCGATGATACGGCCTTCGAACAGAATCTCTTTCACCTTGCGAGGGTGAATATCCCATGGGGGACTGAAATATTGAAATCCGCCCCCCAGGAACATCGCATCCTCGGCGGCAAACATCAGGTCCATGGCCGATGCCACCATCCAGCCACCGAAAATGCAGTAGCCCTGAACCGCCGCAATGGTCGGTTTCTGCACCTCCCGCCAGCGCAGCGTCTTGTCGACGAATTGTTCGCGGGTGTGATTGAACCGCCCACGAACCCCCTCCTGGATGAGATATTCGGTGGCGCGGTATTCGGTCTCCTCGGGCGTACCGAGATCGTGTCCGGTACAAAAATGCTTGCCGGCGCCAAACAACGTGATTACGCGAACGTCCGGATCAAATCCGGCCTCCTTGAAAGCGTCGTCCAGCTCTTCGAGCATGATCGTCGACTGTGCATTGCCCACATCCGGCCGGTTCTTGGTGATCTTGGCGACCCGGTCGCTCACTTCATAGGTGATGTGTCGATATTCCATTTATCCAACCTTTCCCTTGGGCGGTGTAACGCCGGTAATACCGGCCGCTTCCAATTGCTCATATTCTTCGAGTTTCATTCCCAGCAGACGTTCGAAAACTTCCGCCGAGTGGGCGCCTTTGACCGGCGGCGCATTGCGCAACCGGGCCGGCGTCTCCGACAAGAGGCACGGGATCACAGGTTGCCACCAACGTCCGGCCTCGGGATGATCGGTCTCGGCAATAGCGCCACGTTGGCGAAAAACCGGCTCCTCCGGAACTTCCATTCCGTCCAACACCGGCGCCGCAAGAACACCCGCCTGCGCCAGCTCTTCCGCCAACGCGTCTCTATCGAGGGACTTCGTCCATTCGGCGATTTCGTGTTCCAATGCATCCTCTTCAGCTTTTCGTGTTTGGCGATCGGAAAAACGTTCACGCCAATCGGAACGCCCGGCCGCATCGCAAAGAGCCACCCACTGATCCTCTGTTTCGCAGGCAATGGCGATCCATCTGTCTTCGCCGGATGTGGGGAAAATTCCGTGCGGGGCGAAGTGGTGGTGCCGGTTGCCGAGAGGCCCAGGCACCTGGCCGGTCATTGCAAACTCCTGCCACCGTTCGCCGACAAAACAGAGATTGGCTTCCTGCATGGAAACATCGATACGCTGTCCTTTGCCGGTCCGCTCACGGTGATAAAGTGCCAATGCCAACCCCGCGAACCCGCAGAGCCCAGCCACCGCATCCGGATACATTTGACCCGAATTCATGGGACGACCGTCCGCATAACCCAGGAGCCCCGACATTCCCGATGTCGGCTCCACCGTGCCGCCAATCGCCGGCAGCGGCGACCAGGGACCGGAATGGCCATAGCCCGAAATCGACATATAGATGATGTCCGGTTTGATGGTTTTGAGAGTGTCGTAATCGAGACCGAGCTTGCCCATCACCCGCGGCGAGAAATTTTCTGCAACGAAATCCGCTTCCGCCACCAGGCGTTTGAAAATATCTCGCCCTTCATCCGTATCGAGTTCGAGCGTGACCGATTGCTTATTGAGATTGACCGAATTGAAGCGGCAATCGCAGTTCCNAACATTTTTTGCCGACTCAATATCGTCGAATCCCGCCGCAAGGGGAGCGGCATAGCCGCCACCGCGCCAGGAATCGAACCGCGACCGCGCCTCGACCTGGATCACCTCGGCGCCCATGAGCGCCGGTAACTCTGTTGAGAAGGTGCCGGACCAAGCCTGAGTGAGAACGACGCCGCGATATCCACTAAGGGGACCGTCCGGCGCTGACCTAGGTTCGGCTGGTGGGGCGGCCGACGATGGGGACCCTACCCAGTCTTCTAGGATTGCATCGGTATTGGCGCCCGGCGCCGGCGCACCATGGCGCAGCGCGAAAGGCGTTTCGCTCATCAAAAAGGGTGCGCCCGCATAGCTAAGCCCTCCCAGTTCGACAAAAAAATCTCTCGCCTCCAGATGCTTGTTGTCTGCCAATTCATCCATCGTGAAGACCGGACCCGCAACGACCGGTATCTTCGAAAGTTCCTCGAACAGGTCGGCCTTGGTCCATTCCTTCATCGCCGTTTCGGTGCGGTCCAAAAACAGTTCCTTATGCGCATTGCGACTTGCGGTCGCCTGCAACCGCTCGTCCTCGGCGAGATCGTCGAGACCCAAAAGCCGCGCCGCACCTTGCCAAAAATGAGGGCGCGTTATGGTGAGTGCAAAAAATCCATCTTTGACCGGTACCGGCCCAGTGGTCATATCGACAACCGCCCGACGCGCAACAGGAACTTGATTATAGAGCGACCGTAAAATTCCGGGCGCGAAACACATTACCGAGGCATCGTCGAGCGCCACATCAATATGCTGACCGGTGCCACCTTGATCTCGATGGAGAACCGCNGCGACTGCTACGGCAAACGCGAGCGTACCGGCCTGATAGGATGCCTGATAGCCGCTCTGCTNCAAAGGAGGTGCGGACGCCAGCCCGTTGGCCGAAGCCCATCCGGATCGAGCCGAGGCTGTGAGGTCGTTACCCGGCCGGTCCGCGCGGTCGCCGTTCACGCCGTGCGGTGTGATCGAGACATGGATGGCATCCGAAGTTTCCGCCAGCAGGCTATCGATACAAAGACGATTTCCACTTCCCGGTAGCGCGTCCTCGATGACGATATCTGCCGCCCGCGCCAATTGCCGCCAATGATCGCTGTCATGATCGAGCGAAAAAGCTCGTTTGTTGGCGAGCACCGTCTCCGCCGGGATCGACTTTCCCCCATCGTCGAACGGACCGATGTCGCGCAATGGATGAGGATCGCTGAAGACCACGTCGGCGCCGAAATCCGCACAAAGCCGTCCGCACCAGGCCGCGGCAAAGCCAGTCGACAGATCGAGTACCTTTAGTCCTTCAAGTGCCGATGAAATATGAGTTCCCCCAAATTTTAAAGCCATCCTACGGAGCGGGTTATGGGCTGTAAACCGAGCCCGATTGCCAGCGTCCTTAGGCAGAAATAAGACAATGCGGTAACATAGCCCCATGGAAACCCATGAAGTGAAAGTACTGCCGGCACTCCCTTGGCCGGCGAACGAAGATCAGCTGGCGTGGAAAATCGCCGCCGTCGCCGCCGATCCGGCGCCGCTCGACGAAGCAGCGGCGACCATGGCGATAAACCGAATTATCGGAAACGGAGCGGTCGCCATCGCGGCAGTCAATCGAGATCCGGTAGTAACCACCCGCACCCAAGCGCTCGCGCATCCCCGCGCGGACGGTGCGCCGTTGTTAGGCCTCGACAACGATAAACGGGTCGCGTGCGAATGGGCCGCCTTCGCAAATAGTGCTGCGGTGCGCGAGCTCGATTGGCACGACAATGCTTACGGTATCGACGCCTCGCACCCATGCGAAAATATTCCCGCTATCATCGCTGTTGCCCAACAAAGCGGCCGGGGCGGCGAAGATGTGCTGCGCGGGATTCTAACTGCCTATGAGATTCATCTGTGCCTCGCCAAAGGCATTCCCTTCCGGCCTTACCGCATGGACCATCAGGCACTCCTTGGGCCGGCGATAGCCGCAGGAATCGGCACGCTGCTCGGACTCGAGACCGAAACCGTTTTCCACGCGGTGAATTATGCCGCCCATGTATGTTTGACGACCCGCCAAGGGCGCAAGGGTATTCCGTCCAGTTGGAAAGCCTATTGCCCCGGCCACTTTGCCAAGCTCGCGGTCGAATCCGTCGACCGCGCGATGCGCGGCGAGAAAGGCCCCGCGCCCATTTTCGAAGGAGATTTTAGTCTTATCGCGACCGTGCTCGGTGGGCCCGACCAAGTCTATCAGGTACCCTTGCCCGCCAAGGGCGAGCCCAAGCGATCGATCCTCGAATCTTTTACCAAAGAGTATGCGGTCAGCTCCCACGGGCAATCGCTAATCGATATCGCGAACAAAATTCGGGGACAAATCGAAGATCTCGAAAGCATCGAGAAAATTGTCATCCATTGCCGCAGCGATACGCACAACATAACCGGTAACGGTGCGAAGGATGCTGACATGCTCTACGAGCCGACTGCCAACAAGCGCTTTCTCGATCACAGCGCTCCTTATTGCCTGGCAGTGGCTCTCGAAGACGGCGAATGGCATCACATGCGGAGCTACCTACCCGAGCGTGCCCAAAACAAAAGTACCGTGCGACTATGGCAGAAAATCTCGACCGTTGAAGACGACGCCTGGAACAAGCGCTTCGACGGGCTTCAGGGGCTGGAGAAAGATTTCGGTGCTGGTGTTGTAGTCACCTTCAAGGACGGGCGTGAAATTAAAGACGAAATCGCGGTACCCGACGCTCATCCGCGGGGCACGCGTCCATTCGATCGAGATCAATATATCGGCAAATTCGATACGCTGACCGACGGTTTGGTGGATCGGAAGGAGCGGAACCGATTCTTGAACTTGGTGGAGCGTCTGCCGGAATTAGGCCCAGAAGAAGTGCGCGAGCTGAATGTCAGAGTTGACCCGGCCCAATTGACCGAGACCGGAGGCTCGCCGGGAATTTTCTAGCTGACCGTTATTCCTCGCGCTCGATCATCAACTTAGCCACGTCCCGTGCCAGCGGATCGTCCGAAGTCTTCAGTTGAGCGATTACCTTTTGGCGCTTCTCCGCAGATTTATTTTGATTGAGTTTGAACTTGCCTTCGATACGTTCGATCGGAATACGAATGCTTACGATCGCCCGGGCCATGTTGTTGACGTAATCCTCCCCTTGATCCTGGAGACGCCACACGCCCTGCTCGTAGTCGTCGACCAGTGCGACTTGCCCCGCCGTTACCTCGTCCAAATCTTCGATGATGTGCGGAACTCCGTAGGCATGGACGGCAACATAATTCCAGGTCGGCACTTCCGGGGCGCTTTCATACCAGCGTGGCGACACATAGCAATGCGGCCCTTGAAATATGACGAGCACCTGCTTGTCGTCCGCGAAGCTTTTCCAATGAGGGTTGGCGCGCGCCATATGCGTCAGCAAACAATCGTCTTCCAGACGAAACGGAATATGGGTCGCCATCGGCCCGTCCGNCGTTTCACACACCAAAAGGCCAAAATCATACCGGCGAATCACGCCAAACAGTATGTCGCGATCCGTCTCGGCAAACTTTTTCGGAATATACATTGCTCAACGGGGTCCTTTGGAGAACCGCCCGGCCACCCTGTCGGGCGTTACAATTTACTCGAATTCCACTTCACAAGATCTTGGTCGGCTAGCCGGCGTGCCCGTGGCGAAAGCTCACTAAAGAGATCGATCAACTTTGCGTATGCCGATTGCTGCTCTTTTGCGGTCTGGATACTACGCGCCAAGGTCATGAAAAAAATCGCCCAACGCGTCATACGCTCGTCGATCTTTTCTTTATCGAGCAACGCTATCACACGGTTTCGATAAAGTGTCGCCGCGGCCACATAGGCAACTGCATGACGTTGAAGAGCGGAAACCGTAAACCATTGCCGTGCCTTGTCCTCGTTTTTAGGCACACCTTCGCCGCGCAAATGCATCAAGCCGAGATTGTAGGCGGCGGAAGGATGTTGTTTATCGCCGGCTTTTTTTAGCCAGGTATAAGCCTGTTTGAAATTCTTCGTGGTCCCGATACCGGCAAAATAAAGTTCGCCGACCCGGGCAGCGGCCTTGGTTTCGCCGGCTTTCGCCGCTTTTAGGCAAAGCTCGAAACCACGCTTCGGATTTTTCTTGGTTCCACGCCCGTCGATATGCAAGTTACCCAGCGCGCAATAGGACGGCTTATGTCCCTGCTTGATCGCCGCACCAAACCATTTTACCGCTTCGGCCGGATTTGCCTTTCCTGCTTTACCTTTCGACGCGCAAATTCCGTAATTATGCTGCGCGGATGCGTCGCCCCGCTTGGCACCTTTTAAAAACAGCTGACAGGCNAGTGTCTTGTCCTTATCTACACCGAGGCCAAGCACATACATTTCGCCCAGCGCGTTGGGAGATTTTTTATCGCCTTTGGCGATTCCGGCGCGGAACGCCTTGACCGCCTTCAGGTAATCCTGATTGTCGAGCGCCTTCTTGCCGGTCGCATATTCGTTCGCCACCGCCGCAAGCGGTACCGCAAGTACCACCGCCGAACATATGAGCGCTAAACGTCGAATTCGGGACATGACCAAGGTTCCTTGGACTATTGTCGGGCCAGCATCAATTTCTTAATTTCGCCGATTGCTTTAGCCGGGTTCAATCCTTTTGGACAGGTCTTGGTGCAATTCATAATCGTGTGACAGCGATAGAGCCGAAACGGATCTTCAAGTTGATCGAGCCGGTCGCCGGTATCTTCATCCCGACTATCGGCAATCCAGCGATAGGCCTGCAACAGGATAGCCGGACCAAGATAGCGATCACCATTCCACCAATAGGACGGACACGAGGTAGAACAACAGAAACAAAGAATACACTCATACAACCCGTCGAGCTTACGACGTTCCTCCGGCGATTGAAGACGTTCCCGTGCCGGCGCCGGCGATTGGGTTTTCATCCAAGGTTCGATCGAGGAGAGTTGCGCATATACATTACTCAGATCGGGCACCAGATCCTTGATGACCGGCATGTGGGGCAACGGGTAGACTTTGACGTCGCCACCGACATCGGAAATATATTTGGTACAAGCCAGCGTATTCGTCCCGTCGATATTCATTGCGCAGGATCCGCAAACCCCTTCGCGGCAGGAACGCCGGAAAGTTACGGTAGAATCGATCTCGTTTTTTATTTTGATTAATGCGTCCAGAACCATTGGCCNGCAGGTATCCATATCGACCTGATAGGTGTCGACGCGCGGATTCTCATCGCCACTGCCGTCCCAGCGATAAATTTTAAATGTCTTAAGGTTGGTTGCCCCATCGGGTGCCGGATGATTTTTGCCGGTACCGACTTTGGAATTCGCGGGCAGGGTAAATTGCGCCATCGCTCGTTAATTTCCTTAATCTTCTTCTAATTGACTCTAATAGACGCGCGCCTTCGGCGGAAAGACCTGAACCTCGTTCGTCATGGTTTGCATCACAACTTCACGATAGTCGAGCTTGACATTACCGTCATCGTCGCACCAGGCCAATGTGTGCTTCATCCAATCATCGTCGTCACGATCGGGGAAGTCTTCTCGTGCGTGTGCGCCTCGGCTCTCCTGGCGTTCGGCAGCTGAAACGATCGTCACCATTGCCTGGCTCAGCAGGTTTTCGAGCTCAAGTGTCTCTACCAAATCCGAATTCCACACCATTGAGCTGTCGGAAACGCCAATATCTTCGCGCTTCGACCAGGCTTCCTTCATCAGATCGACGCCTTCTTCGAGAACCTCGCCGGTTCGGAACACCGCGCAATTGCTTTGCATTACGCGCTGCATTTCCAGCCGAAGTGCGGCGGTAGGCGTGTCGCCCTTGGCATAGCGGAATCTGTCGAGACGCGCCAATGCCTCGTCGGTCGCATCGCCGGCCAGTTGCTTATGACTTGCTTCCCGGTCGACAGTCTCGGCACACCGCTTTGCAGATGCCCGACCGAAAACAACCAGATCGAGCAACGAGTTAGAGCCCAAACGGTTTGCGCCATGTACCGAGACACATGCGGCCTCGCCGATGGTCATCAGGCCCGGTATCACTTTTTCGCCGCCGTTCATCGTTAGCGCCTCACCATAATAGTTGGTGGGAACACCGCCCATATTGTAATGGCAGGTGGGAATTACCGGTATCGGCTCCTTGTTAACATCAACGCCGGCAAAAATACGCGCGGTTTCCGAAATGCCAGGCAAGCGTTCCTCGATTACATCCGGGTCAAGATGCTCCAGATGCAGATGGATATGATCCGCTTCAGACCCTACACCGCGGCCTTCGCGAATTTCGATCGTCATGGACCGGCTGACCACATCACGGCTGGCGAGATCTTTGGCCGATGGCGCGTAACGCTCCATGAAGCGCTCGCCTTCGGAGTTAGTGACATAGCCACCTTCACCTCGGACACCCTCTGTAATCAGGCAGCCGGCACCGTAAATGCCTGTCGGATGGAACTGCACGAATTCCATATCCTGCATCGGCAAGCCTGCGCGCAAAACCATGCCGCCGCCATCGCCGGTGCAGGTATGAGCCGACGTGGCGGAAAAATAGGCCCGGCCGTAGCCGCCGGTCGCCAAAATCACCCGCTTGGCCTTAAAACAATGAATCGTGCCGTCATCAAGATTCCATGCCAACACACCCGCGACTTCGTCATCGACATTTTTGATTAGGTCCAGGGCAAAATATTCAATAAAAAATTCTGCCGACCGCTTCAGCGCCTGCTGGTAAAGTGTATGCAAAATCGCATGTCCGGTACGGTCCGCCGCCGCGCAAGTGCGGTGCGCCGTCCCCTCACCGTAATTGGTGGTCATGCCGCCAAATGGGCGCTGGTAGATTTTACCGTCCTCGGTCCGGCTGAAAGGAACACCGTAATGTTCCAGTTCGATAACCGCGGGGATCGCCTCACGACACATGAACTCAATTGCATCTTGATCGCCGAGCCAGTCCGCACCCTTTACGGTATCGTACATATGCCAGCGCCAATCATCGTCGCCCATATTTCCGAGGGACGCCGACATGCCCCCTTGCGCCGCGACAGTGTGACTACGAGTAGGAAATACCTTCGAGATACACGCGGTCTTGAGGCCCGCTTCGGCCAGACCAACTGCCGCCCTCAAGCCCGCACCACCGGCACCAACGACAACAACGTCGTATTCGTGATCGGTTATCGGATATGCCTCACCCATCAGATCATCCTCCGAAGGCTACTTTGAGAACCGCGAAAATCGACGCGACCCCGAGGCCGAGCGCAACCAATTTGTTTACTATCAAGGAAATCACTTTCACCGCCTCTACATGAACATAGTCCTCAATGATCACTTGCAAACCCATCTGCATGTGATGAAAGGTCGCAATAATCAGAAGAACCATCAAAATGGCGTTATGGGGCGTCGCCAACCAGGCTTTCGTCGTCGCATAATCCGCGCCGGCGAGCGTCAGGGCGGCGTAAATAAACCAAACCGTCAAGGGTATTAAGGCAACCGCAGACACACGCTGTATCAGCCAATGCTCGGCGCCGGCTTTCGCAGTTCCAAGGCCACGTGCCCGTGCGAGTGGGTTTTGTAAGCTCATCGCGTCTCTCCCCCTACACCAAAGCACCAAGCCAACCGAACCAAACGGCAGCCGTCAGAACTATCGATTGGCCAACGACCACATAGCCGGAAATCTGTGCAACCGGCAGCGAATAGCCCTTGCCCGCATCCCAAAACAAATGCCGAATACCGCTGCCCAAGTGATAGAAAATCGACCAGGTCCATCCGATCATGCAAATTTGACCGGGGATGGACGTCAAAATTCCCATAAGTATGTCGAATTCGGCACTTCCCATCGCCAATGTCATCAGCCAACCGGCCAATAGAACGGCACCGGCGGACAATGCGACCCCGGTAGCTCTGTGCAGAATCGATAAAGCCATCGTCCATTGCCAACGATAGATCTGCAAATGCGGAGAAAGTGGCCTGTCGTTAGACGCCATTTTTGTCCCTCTAAAATGCCAAAGCCAGGACGGTGAGCATCGGCCTTTCGACCGAGACTTGCCGTCGCAGCCACTCGCCTCATGGCTTTCAGATATGATATTTCGATCCTCATTAGACAACTTTCGAGCATCAAGTCAACTTTGGCATGGCACTAATCGACGCTAAATCCCGCAAGCGTGACGAAATTTGAACCGCGCATGGCTGCGGTAGGGCTAAGAGTTTGAAAAAAAACCGATCCGCTCGAGAGTTTCCAAGATTCACCCACGACGTGTGGAAAAGCTTGTGGAAAAAATGTGCGTCGCCTGTGTGTTTTCGAGCAATTTATGCACAAAAATTTTCGATTACAGTTTTCTTAGCGCTAGACAATTATCGGCCCTCCGGCCACGCTTAGCCCAGCACGTAGCGGTGCAGAATTCGGGCACCGGACGGTTTCAGCACAAGTCATTTAGGTGACGGGCGCAGAAATTTCCGGGAAATGAATTCGGGGTCCAGACGGCGTCGGGGCATCTTGGCAAAGTTTGGACTGGGTGGTGACGGTACTGTTCGTCGAACGCGCCTTTTTGGGGAGCACTAAGCGAATTTGATCGTCTAAGTCACTCGTCGCCCCGACGGGAGAGTCGCCGGATCCGGCCTTTGGCCCTTGATGGTGACATCGTCCACGGCCTTCACATGGTTCGCCGGAGCTGTATGGAGGACGCCGCGTCAAAGTTTCCCTGATTTATCAGGGATGAGTTGACCAAGTCGGGAGCGTCTCAAGCTAGGTTCCGTTTGTGGACTCCCTGTGCCAAGCGGAACGCCTAGGCGAAACTCGAGAGGGTTTCGTCCGGCTTTGATCCGCACTTCGGCGCGGAGAGAGTCGAGCTTAAAGAGACGGGTCGATTGTCAAAATCGACAAGCGCGGGTGGTCGTATGGGACTGGAGACTGTCTTCGGGCATCGAAAGGACCGTACCGTCCAAAATGACAGCGTCGTCGCCAGGGTGTCTGTCATTTGGGATTGCATTTGCCCGCCGCAAAAGTGCGGGGAGCCTCGCGGCTTCAAAGGCGTCGGAAGCACTCGTTTCGGGTGTGGATGCGGCAAGGTGGTCCCACCAACTCCATGCTGCATCACCGACGCCTTTTTCTTTTGAACGGTTTTCACCGCACTCTCAAAAACGTCGGTCAATCCGACAAGCTAAAGTGTATAACAATGGCCGAGTCGCGCCACAATCAAAATGTAGTGTATAGATTATTAGGCTACTCAAAATGAAGGGGTACTCGGGTGCAGATAGGTTGCTATTGGGTACCGCTCGCTTCAACTCGCAAGAACCAATGTAATGTTGCCGTCGGTCCGCAATTCCTCAATTTGCCACTCAGCAGTTTGCAACAGATCCCGCAGTTCGTCTGCGGTGAAATCGTTCACGAATCCTGCTTGCCGTCGTGACTTCAGCTCGTTTGGCCTACCCTCAGGTCGGGTACGATAAGTAAGTATTAACCGATCAGCCGCGTTTCTCAGTCGGTGAAGTAACTCCGGTGCATCGTGGATAAACTCCAATACTTCCAACACTGTCGCGAAATCCCAGTGTCCATCGGGGAAATGCCCTTGATTGAGATCGGCGAGAACAGTGACCTTTGAATAGCGAACCAGATCAAGCGGTGTGTAACGGACTGAAATTGGCAATGCGCGGAACAATTCCATAGTACCGGCACCCACATCGATGAGGCTGCCAGATTGCGGCAGAAATTCCGCCACCATCGCCGCCCTGTCCTCAGCACCCTCTTGCAAATTCGTAGGCCGGCACCAACGCCATCCGTCACTCGCCTTGGCTTCTATCAGTTTTTCTGTGAAATCGGCGCGTGCGTCATCGTCATAGGTTACGCCACAACATTCCGAAAGTGCCGGCGGTGGCGAAAAATACGAGCATGCAGGCCCGTCATAGAGGTCAGGTAAGCTGGCCGAATGCCTAAGCGCAGGCCCGATGGCCAGGATATTGCCGGCTTCGTCGCCCGAAATCCAAGGCATCAACACACTGGGCATATGCAAATGCGGAAACCACCAAAGATCGAAACCGAAGTCGCGTAGCTCATATGATACCCGTTCGAGCGCCGCACTGCGTTCCCGCGACGCATAGGCTTCCGACTTTTCAAAGATTACCGCTGCAACTCGACCAGAACCAAGTGTTTCTCGCGCGCCTTCAAGAACTTCGGGTTCGATGCCTTCGACATCGATTTTGAGAAACACCCGTCTTTCCGCCAACTCCGAACGTTCCCGCAATAATCCATCTATCGTCAGCATTTCCACTTCGGCCGCCGGGGCATCTGAGATCGTATCCTCGGGTCGTTCGTCGCCAACCTGATGACCCATCGTGGATGACGACCAAAGCCTTGTGCGGCCCGGGGATGCGCCACAAGCCGCTTCCAAAATTTCGATCTGCTCGGCCCGTTTATTGACCGCAGCCCATACCTTTAATACGCGGACATTGTGCGGGTCCGGCTCTACCGCGATTACCCGCACTTCGCCCGCGGGTGCACTCGCCGCCGACAGTGCGTAGATGCCGAAATGAGCACCAATATCGATGAACAAATCTCCCGCTCGCAAATGCTGATCAAGAAACCGGCGGTAGGGAAACTCGTAACCGCAATGGAGTGCTTCGCTTCGGGCTAGGAGCGAAAGGCCAGGATCTTCGTAATACGCAGCCGGCAAAACCATAACGAATCGGGCCGAGCCATCCTCGTTCTTTTGGTAGGAGGGCAGCAATTTACTGCCATCGCTAGCAGTCGGCAGGTCAGGAAGTGATATGTCTTCCATGGTTTTAACCAATCCGCGAAAAATTCTAGAATGCGACCGAAACGGCGCCCCGTAAAGGAGAACCGAGTGTCGATCCTGTCGATCCAATCCAATGTTTTGAGCGGCCATGTGGGCAACGCGGCAGCCTGTTTGCCGCTGCACCGGCTGGGATACGAAGTCTGGCCGTTGGATACGGTGGTGCTGTCAAATCATCCGGCCCTCACTCCGCCCACCGGTAGACGCCAGCGACCGGACGAACTTATCGAGTTGATCGATGGGTTGGCCGCGCGCGGGCTATTCGGGTCTTGCTCCGGTCTCCTCTCGGGTTACCTCGGCGATGCGGAAAACGGCAGCGCAGTGACCTACGCTGCAGATGCGATCAAATCCGAAAATCCGGATGCGCTGATTTTTTGCGATCCGGTGATGGGAGACAATGGGAAGATATATGTTAATGGAGACATCTTGGGTTTTTATAAAGACAATTTAGTAAAGAAAGCAGACATTATTGCACCAAACGCGTTCGAAGCCGGATTATTGGTGGATGGAGAAGTGAATAGCCGCGACCAAGCCATTTCAGCAATTCAGCACTTACGGAACCAAAACCCCAGTATCGTTATTCTAACCGGCGTCGAGCGCGCAAATGGCGTTGAACTCGAGAATTTCATTGGATTTGCCGATGGAGTTTGGTCTGTCACCACCCCCAAAATAGAGGTGCTCTCCCACGGGGCCGGCGATTTGCTGAGTGCCCTGTTTGTCGGCCGGTATCTCGCCACCGAAAATGCACTTACGAGCTTCCGCGATGCAGTTTCCGGTGTGTTCGCCACATTGCAATATGCGGCATCTCACGATTGCGAAGATTTGCCCGTGGTCGCCGCACAGGAGGAATTTTTAAATCCCAAACAAAGGTTCGACCCCGGACCGGTTTGAAGTTGCTCTTTTTTGGACTGTCCTAGCCACCGCCGAGCGTGTTCAATTCGCGCGCGACTTGTTCGATCACCTCACGCCATTCTCCAAACCGTTTCTGCCGATAAAGCCGCATGCTCGGATACCAAGGAGACTCGTTGCTGCCCATCATCCATCGCCAATCGGCTACGTGGGGAACCAACACCCAGACCGGCCGCTCCATAGCGCCGGCAAGGTGAGCAACCGCGGTATCGACGGTAATCACCAAGTCGATCTCGGTCATCAAACGAGCAGTGTCGGCAAAATCGCCGATCAGCCCGTCGCAATCGAAAAGCTGCGCCTGCATCCCGTGAGTCGAAATATCATGCGCTCTTTCGCCTTTTTGCAACGATACGAAACGTAAGTCCGTAAACGCCAACAAAGGAGCGAGCAGGCCAAGATCGAGCGAGCGGTTGTGGTCATTCTTGTGTATGGGTCTGCCGGCCCAACACACCCCAACGGTCGCCCGCTGGCAATTTTCCGGGAGCAGCGCCGGTGTCGGTTCCCCTGATTCCGATACAGATGTCAGATAGGGAATTTCCGCTGGAACGGTTTCGCGTCGTGTCTGGAAAATATGGGGCAACGTCAGCAACGCAATTTTCACATCAACCGGCGGTAACTTTTCCCCACGAGCAATAATCTCGACACCTTCGGAAATTGCGTTGCCCCGCATCAGTCTCACGAGCTCCGGCTGGACCTCAAACACCACCGCGCCGCCTTTGTCGCGCAGCATCGGCAGGTAACGAGCGAACTGAATACTATCGCCTAGGCCCTGTTCCGCATGTACCAGCAAAGTGCGCCCCGCCAGGTCATCGCCGTCCCATTCTTCGATGTCCGGGTGCTGGGCCGGGATGTCGGGCAACTGCCAGCGGTAATGATAATCCGCGAAGCCCGCAGCGAGATCCCCTGCCATCAGGCGGCCGAGCGCACGGTCCCAATGAAGCTGGGGTTTGTCGTAGCGATGCTCTAAAGCCAGATCGAAGCTATTCTCCGCCGCGTCGAAATCACCGAGATCGCGCAAGGTCAGCGCGCAATTATAGTGGGACTGTCCGCGCGTTCGATCGAGTTCGATTGCACGATTGTGCGCGTCGGCGGCGGCAGCCAAATTCCCCACCGCACGCTGAGCATTGCCGAGATTGGACCACATACCGGGATCGTCAGGCTTGTTCGCCACCGCGTGTTTGAGACAGCGCAGGCTCTCTTCGGCCTTGCCCAGCGCGCGCAGCGCCACGCCCAAATTTCCCCAGGCGATACCGAAATCCGGTGCCAAGCGCACCACTTCACGATAATGCTCCACGGCATCGGCCAGCTTGCCCGACTTCTGGCAAGAGACTGCGGCATCAAACCTGTCCTGTATGAGTTTTTTGCGCGCTGCCAGCGATTGTTGGTCCGCCATCACCGCTCTCGAGCCCGCCGCGCCTAGGCCGCCTTTTTCTGAAGGTAACGGTTTATCAACACTTCGGCGATCTGAACCGTATTGAGCGCGGCGCCCTTGCGAAGATTGTCGGAAACCACCCAAAAGGCGAGACCATTCTCGACCGTCGGGTCATCGCGCAGCCGACTGACATAGACCGCATCTTCGCCGGCACATTCGAGCGGTGTCACGTAGCCGCCATCTTCGCGCTCATCGACGACGATCAACCCCGGGGCCTGACGTAAAACATCGCGCGCTTCCGCTTCTGAAACGTCTTTCGCAAACTCCACATGCACGGCTTCGCCGTGGCCGACAAAAACCGGTATGCGCACACAGCTCGCAACCACTTTGATTTTCGGATCGACGATTTTCTTGGTTTCGGCCACCATTTTCCACTCCTCCTTGGTCGATCCGTCCTCCATGAAGACGTCGATGTGGGGAATGGCGTTAAAGGCAATTTGCTTGGTGAACTTTTCCTGCGAGACCTCGGCATTGACGTAAATATTACGGGTCTGCTCGAACAACTCGTCCATCGCATCCTTACCGGCACCGGAAACCGATTGGTAGGTGGCGACCACCACTCTCTCGATACCGAAGGATTCATGCAACGGCTTCAGCGCCACCACCATCTGTATCGTCGAGCAATTCGGATTGGCGATGATGTTACGTTCGCCATAACCTTCGATGGCATCGGGATTTACCTCAGGAACCACCAGCGGCACATCGGGGTCCATGCGGAACTGCGACGTGTTGTCGATAACAACTGCTCCCGCTTTCGCCGCCCTCGGGGCGAATTCGGCCGAAACTTTCGCGCCCGGCGAGGAAAGCACGATGTCGGTACCCTCGAAATCGAATTTGGCCAAGTCCTGGACGTCGAGAATTTCATCCTCGCCGAAGGAAACCTGCTTACCCGCAGACCGTTCGGAGGCAAGCGCCACCACCTCGTCGGCGGGGAATCCCCGTTCGTCGAGAATATTGAGAATTTCGCGGCCGACATTTCCCGTCGCACCGACGACAGCAACCTTATATCCCATCGTCTCTATTCCTTTGTTCCGCATACCCACCGGTAGCGGCAAAAACGCGCTGCGTTAAAGCGCGCCTTGGCGGTTAATGCAAGCGGAAATAACGACTTTCTGCCGGTTTAAATTCAATGGCAACAAGGGTTTTCTAGCTTGCTGCCCGATCCACATCAGGTCGTGGTCATTACCACCAGTGCCATCATGACCGCCCTCGACCGACAAGGTAGGTCGACTTACAAAAAATCAAGCTGCGCCAAACAACAATCGCAGATATTTCAGGGCCTTGTTAGGCGGCGCTTTTGGCCAATTCCTGCAGTAGGGCATCACCCATAACATCGGTCGATACTCGTGCAGCACCGTCTTCCATGATGTCGGCGGTCCGCATTCCACCGTCGAGCACCGTACCGATCGCGGTTTCGATCAATTGCGCCTCGTCGGGCAAATCGAGCGAGTAACGGAGCATCATGGCGAAACTGAGAATCGCCGCCAGCGGATTGGCCAAATTCTGCCCGGCAATATCGGGAGCGCTGCCATGCACAGGTTCGTAGACCGCTAGCCGACGGCCGGTTTCATCGGGCGCACCTAGCGAGGCCGACGGCAACATACCGAGCGAGCCGGTCACCATCGATGCGCAATCGGAAAGGATATCGCCGAACATATTGTCGGTGACGATAACGTCGAATTGAGTCGGGTCGCGCACCAACTGCATGGCGCAATTGTCGACATAGAGATGGTGTAGTTCAACATCGCTATAGCGCTCTTGATGCATCTTGGTGACCACTTCGCGCCAGAGTATGCCCGTCGCCATGACATTCTCTTTTTCGACCGAATGCAGCTTGCCGCCCCGCTCCCGTGCAAGTTCGAAGGCCACCTCTGCGACGCGCACGATTTCATGTTCGTGATACCGCTGAGTATCGACCGCCATCCGGCTACCATCCTCGCCCTCGATCCCGCGCGGCTCGCCGAAATAAATTCCCGACGTGAGCTCACGCACGATCATGATGTCGAGCCCTTTGACCACATCCGGCTTCAACGACGACGCATCGAGTAAAGCGTCGAACGTGATTGCCGGACGAAGATTGGCGAAAAGATCCATTTCTTTTCTCAACCGCAACAGGCCTGCTTCCGGCCTTTTGTCGCGGGGAAGCTCGTCATATTTCGGCCCGCCGACTGCACCCAGCAGAACCGCATCAACCTCCTTTGCCCGATCGAGCGTTTCGTCGGCAAGCGGAGTGCCATAAGCATCGACCGCCGCACCGCCGAAATAGTCCTCGTCCACATCGAGGCGGATGGCTCTGTTTTCCCCCATCCAATCAACCACGCGCCGAACCTGTTCGGTCACTTCGGGGCCGATATAGTCACCCGGCAACATTAAAATCGTGCGATTAGCGGTCATGTTTGTTCCTTGCAAAATAGGATGTCGACTAGTCCGCGAGTTCGCGGACATCGGAGAGCCGGCCTGTTACGGCCGCCGCCGCGGCCATCGCCGGACTGACAAGATGCGTTCGGCCGTCGCGGCCTTGGCGCCCTTCGAAATTTCGATTGGAGGTCGAGGCGCAACGTTCGCCAGGACCCAGCCGGTCGGGATTCATGCCGACGCACATGGAACAACCTGCCTCGCGCCAATCGAAGCCGGCCTCAATCAAAATATCGGCGATACCTTCCTGCTCGGCCTGTTTCTTGATCAGGGTTGAGCCCGGCGACACCAGCGCGTGAACGTTCTCGGCGACCTTCCGGCCTTTGGCAATTTGGGCGGCGGCCCGTAAATCGTCGAGCCGGCTGTTGGTGCACGAGCCGATGAATACCTTGTCAATCGTGATATCGGTCATCCTGGTGCCGGGCGCGAGGTCCATATATGAAAGCGCGCGTTCCATCGCCTGGCGTTTATCTTCGTTGGGGGCGTTGCCCGGATCGGGCACCTCGCCGGTAATAGGCACCACGTCCTCAGGGCTCGTACCCCAAGTCACCTGTGGCGCGATTTCGGAAACGTCGATGACGACTTCCTTGTCGTAAATGGCGCCCTCGTCGGTGGGTAGCGATTTCCAATAGGCGACCGCACGATCCCACTCGTCACCTTGGGGCGCCATGGGGCGGCCTTTCAAAAACGCGAATGTCTTTTCGTCTGGCGCCATCAACCCGGCGCGGGCACCAGCCTCCACCGTCATGTTGCTAACGGTCATCCGCCCTTCCATCGACAAATCCTCGAAGGCACGGCCGCAAAACTCGATAATGTGACCGGTGCCGCCGGCGGTACCGATTTTACCGATCACCGCCAATATCAGATCTTTGCCGGTACAGCCAACCGGGAGTGGGCAATCGGCGAGCACACGCATGTTTTTGAGAGACGGTATCCGCAACGTCTGAGTTGCCAGCACATGCTCCACTTCGGAAGTGCCGATGCCGAAGGCGAGCGCCCCGAACGCACCATGGGTCGCGGTATGGCTATCGCCGCAGACCACCGTGGTACCGGGCAAGGTAAAACCTTGTTCCGGGCCGATGACGTGAACGATGCCTTGGCGCGGGTCGACCATGTCGAACAACGGCACGCCGAATTCATCGCAATATTCGGTGAGCAGTTCGACCTGAATGCGTGATTCTTCTTCCGCGATACCTTCGCTACGGTCGGTGGTCGGTACGTTATGATCGGCGACGGCGAGCGTGCCGTCCTTTCGCCGCACCTCACGGCCGTTGACGCGAAGGCCTTCGAACGCCTGTGGCGACGTCACCTCATGCACCAGATGGCGGTCGATATAGACAATATTGATGCCGCCATCTTCGGACGCCACCAAATGGCTGTCCCAAATCTTGTCGAAAAGGGTGCGCGCCTCGGTCATTTACTTTCCGCTCCCGGTCCGACGGCTACAAATAAAGCCATGGCTGGTTTTCGCGCTGTTTGGACTCGAACGCATCGATTTTTTCCTGCTTCTGCAGGGTGAGTCCGATATCGTCCAGGCCCTCGAGCAAACATTTGCGCCGAAACGGATCGATCTTGAACGAAACCGACGCCCCGTTGGGCCGGGTAATGGTTTCGCTTTCGAGATCTACGGTGAGCTCGGGATTTTCTCTGTCTTGAGCATCGGCCATCAGCGCCTTCAATTCGTCAGGCTTAACGGTTACGGGCAAAATGCCGTTCTTGAAGCAGTTGTTGTAGAAAATATCCGCAAAGCTGGTCGAAATTACGCATCGAATGCCGAAATCCAGAAGCGCCCATGGCGCATGCTCGCGCGACGATCCGCAACCGAAATTGTCGCCGGCAACAATGATTTCGGACTGACGATAGGGTTCCTGATTGAGAATAAAATCAGGCTTCTCGGTTCCATCGACATTAAACCGCAACTCATCGAACACCACCTTACCGAGACCCGTACGTTTAATGGTACGCAAATGCAGTTTCGGAATAATCATATCGGTGTCGATATTGATCCGATCCATCGGTGCGGCAATACCGGTCAGCTTAACGAACTTTTCCATCACATCTCCCAAGAGACCATTTCAGCGGCCTCGATATTCCTTTAACTAACGCCTTCGCCTCGGAATTCTATCTTTTGCGGCCGCGCATCGCCCAGATCATCGATGGATCGGGCGCGCTGTCCTGCCGACGTCGCTCGGATGCGGGCTTAGATTTGCCAACCCCGCGCGCGCGCTTGTCTTTTACGACCCACCCGTCTGCGCCAATATCGCGCCCGAAAAGCCGATTGAGTGCCTCCAATTCGCGGCTTTCGTCTGCCGCGCTTTGCTGATCGTCCCGTCGCCTACTCATGACATCAACTCCCGCACGTCGGTTAATTTGCCGGTCACCGCCGCCGCCGCCGCCATGGCGGGGCTGACCAGATGGGTACGTCCGTCGCGTCCCTGCCGGCCCTCAAAATTACGATTGGACGTGGACGCGCATCGCTCGCCCGGTTCCAACCTGTCGTTATTCATGCCGAGGCACATGGAGCAGCCCGGATCGCGCCACTCGAAGCCTGCTTCGGTGAGAATTCTGTCGAGCCCTTCGTCTTCGGCCTGCTGTTTCACCAGACCGGAGCCGGGCACTACCATCGCACGCACGTTGTCCAGCACCTTGCGACCTTCGGCCACTTCGGCCACCGCGCGAATATCTTCGATCCGTCCATTTGTGCAGGAACCGATAAATACCCGATCGATCGGAATGCCCGACATATCCATGCCCGCCTCGAGCCCCATATAGGAAAGCGCACGCTCCCAGCTATCGCGCTTGTCCTCATCGGGGGCGTTAGACGGGTCGGGAACCTTGCCTGTGATCGGCGCTACCAGTTCAGGGCTTGTGCCCCATGTCACCTGAGGGGCGATCTCACTGACGTCGAGAATTTCTTCCGTATCGTAACGCGCGCCTTCATCGGATTTGAGTGTCTTCCAATAGGCGACCGCCTTGTCCCAATTTTCACCGGTCGGGGCCTTCGGTCGCCCCTTCAAATAGGCGAACGTGGTTTCGTCGGGCGCCACCAATCCGGCCCGCGCACCGCCTTCGATAGTCATGTTACTGACCGTCATACGGCCTTCCATGCTCAGCGCCTCGATCGCCGGGCCCGCATATTCAATCACGTGGCCTGTGCCGCCACCGGTACCAATCTTCCCGATCAACGCCAGGATCAAATCCTTGGCAACGCAGCCCGCCGGCAAGAGCCCATCAACGGTGATACGCATCGATTTTGCCGGTGCCTGAATCAATGTCTGGGTTGCGAGCACATGCTCCACCTCGGACGTTCCGACGCCGAAGGCAAGCGCGCCGAATGCTCCGTGGGTAGCTGTGTGACTGTCGCCGCATACGATGATCGTGCCCGGCAGCGTAAAGCCCTGCTCTGGCCCAATAACATGGACGATACCGTTACGCGCATCGTCCACTTCGAACAGCTCTACACCGAACTCGGCGCAATTCTGGCGCAACGTGTCGATCTGGAGCTGTGAATCGTCGGGAATTTCTTCGTCCCAGTCGGTTGGAATGTTGTGATCGAGAACTGCAATTGTCGCATCGGTACGACGCACCTCACGGCCCGCCTGACGCAGTCCTTCATAGGGCTGCGGCGTGGTCACTTCATGCGTTAAATGCCGGTCGATATAAAGCAAACAGGTACCGTCATCCTGGACATCGACCAGGTGACTGTCCCAGATCTTTTCGAACAGCGTCTTAGGGTCTGTCATCATTGCTGCCCAAATTCTCGATCATTACCGTGCCTATTTTACTCTTTTGTGCCGCTATCTTCAGCAGGCTTTTCGGTCGCGGCGGTTTCTTCCGGCGCCGCCGTATCATCGGATGCCGCCTTGGCCTCCGCCTCTTTGGCAGCCGCAATCACCGCTTCCTCGACGGTTTCCTCCTGCTCGCGACGATAACCGCTATCCTCGGCGATCCGCGCCGATTTGCCGCGCCGACCCCGAAGATAATAGAGCTTGGCCCGGCGCACCGATCCTCGACGCACCACATCGATACTCTCGATCCGCGGGCTCATTAACGGAAAAACGCGCTCGACGCCCTCGCCATAGCTGATTTTGCGCACCGTAAAGGAACTATTCACGCCCGCATTCTTGCGACCGATACAAACCCCTTCGAATGCCTGAATACGTTCGCGCGTACCCTCGACGACACGGACATTAACGCGCAGCGTATCTCCCGGCTTAAAACGCGGTACCGGGCGTTTCTCCGTCAGCGAAGCCACTTGACGCTTTTCGAATTCCTGGATCGTGTTCATTGCACTTGCCTTCTCTTTTCTTGCTGTGCGACGTAGGCAGACCAAAGGTCGGGCCTGCGTTCGCGGGTAATTCGTTCGGATTCTTCGTGCCGCCAAGCACGAATCTTTTTGTGGTGACCGGAAAGCAATACCTCCGGCACCGCCCGGCCGCGCCAAACCTGCGGCCGAGTATATTGGGGATATTCCAAAAGCCCGCTTTCGAAGCTTTCGTCGGTTAATGAGTCCTGATCGCCGACAACGCCCGGAATAAGCCGGACGCAAGCATCGAGCAGCGCAATTGCCGCCGGCTCGCCGCCCGAAAGCACAAAATCGCCAAGACTGATCTCCAACGGTTTCCGGCTTTCCAGTACGCGTTCGTCGACCCCTTCATAACGCCCGCACAGCGCCACGATGCCCGGTCCGGCGGCCAGTTCGCGCGCCAAATGCTGGTCGAAAGGACGACCGCGCGGGGTGAGATAAATTAAAGGTCGATTGTCCAAATCCTCAATCGAGGCCAATGCCGCATCGATCACATCCGCCCGCATCACCATGCCAGGCCCACCGCCGCACGGCGTATCGTCGACTGTCTGATGTTTGTCGGTCGCGAATTCGCGGATATCGGTAGTTTCGAGATGCCACAATTTTTCTTCCAACGCCTTGCCGGCAAGAGATTGCGCCAATGGCCCAGGGAACATGTCCGGGAAAATCGTCACTATGTCAGCGGTCCAGGCAACCATCACTTGGTCTCCTCTTCCGATCCGCTATTCTCGATCTCTTCGGGCGGAACGACCGTCAGACATCCGGCAGCGAGATCGACCGTCGGGAAAACCGCACGGGTGAAAGGAAGCAATGTCACGGCACCATCGCCATGAACGATCTCGATCATGTCGCCGGCACCATATTCCTGCACCGCCTTCACTTTGCCGTAGACACTGCCATCTTCGAGCCTCGCCTCAAGACCGAGCAAATCGGCATAATAGAACTCGTCTTCCTCGGCGGGCGGCAAAATTTCGCGGTCGATAAAGAGTTCGGTACCCTTGAGGGCTTCGGCGGCATCGCGATCGCGCGTGTCGTTAACGCGCCCCAGCAACATGCCGCGCACCCGGCCGGTGACCTCAATCGCATATTCGGTCCGGCCGGATTTGTCGGTGAACGGGCCATAGGCGGCTAACGCGTCCGGTTCGGCGGTGAAGCTTTTCACACGCACCTCTCCCCGGACGCCGTGCGCTGCGGCGATAACGCCCACGCACAGCTTTTTAGCCGACATATCGATCGTTCCCGTGTGCACCGAACCGTCCTACCTTACTCTTCCTTCTTTTCTTCTTCCGCCGGGGCTTCGTCCGCAGCAGGAGCTTCTTCCTCTGCAGGCGCGTCTTCAGCAGCGGCTTCTTCCGCCGGGGCTTCCTCTGCTGCGGCCTCCTCGGCAGGAGCTTCCTCGGCCGGCGCCTCTTCGGCAGGAGCCTCTTCAGCAGCAGCTTCCTCCGCCGGATCCTCCTCCGCAGGTGCGTCCTCCGCCGCGTCTTCCGCGGGCGCCTCTTCGGCCGGGGCCTCTTCCGCTGCGGCTTCTTCCGCAGCTGCTTCGGCAGCGGCTTCCTCGGCCGCCTTTTTCTTTTCTTCCGCCTCCGCCATGCGTTCGAGCGTCTTGGCGCGGGGCTTGTTCTTTTTGGTCTGTTCCGGAATTGCCGGTGCCGGGCGCATATCGGCGGCTGCCAAGAAGCGCGCGATCCGATTGGACGGCGTTGCACCGACCGAGAGCCAATGCTCGATCCGCTCGTTCACCAACACCACGCGGCCCGGGTCGTCCTTGGCCAACATCGGGTTGTAAGTGCCTAGCTTCTCGATAAAGCGGCCATCCCGCGGCATGCGGGTATCCGCCACCACGATGCGATAGAAGGGCCGCTTTTTAGCCCCACCCCGGGCTAGTCTGATACGTAACGACATATTTTTTCTTTCCTCGGTTTTCCTTGAGTTCGATTGATTATTGCGATTATCGACCGCCGAAACCTGGCGGCATTCCGGGCATCCCAGGCATTCCGGGAAGACCATGGCGCATCATGCCTTTCTGGCCCATTTTGCCCATTTTCTTCATCACCTTGTTCATGGTGGTGAGCTGCTTCAAAAGTTTGTTGACGTCCTGGACGCTGGTTCCGGACCCAGCGGCAATGCGTTTTTTGCGCGATGCCTGAATTAATTTCGGGCGATTACGTTCGCCGGGCGTCATCGAACAGATGATCGCCTGCTGACGTCGGATCATGCCCTCGTCCATATTGGCTTCGGCCATTTGCTTTTGCATTTTGCCAACGCCGGGGAGCATGCCCATCACACCCGAAAGGCCGCCCATACTGGTCACCTGACGCAACTGATCGGCCATATCGTTGAAATCCATACGGCCCTTTTTGAGTTTGGCCGCGAGTTTTTCCGCCTCTTCCGCCTCGACCGTCTCGCTGACCTTTTCGACCAGACTGACGACGTCGCCCATGCCGAGAATGCGCCCGGCAATACGCTCCGGATGAAATGGCTCCAGCTCATCGAGCTTTTCGCCGGTGCCGATCAATTTGATCGGACACCCGGTGACCGAACGCATCGAAAGCGCAGCACCACCGCGCGCATCGCCATCGACCCGGGTCAGTACGATGCCGGTCAGGCCTAATCGATCGTTGAAAGATTCGGCGGTAGTGACCGCGTCCTGGCCGGTCATGGAATCCGCGACCAGCAAGGTCTCCAGCGGTTCCGCCTCGCCGTGAATCGCCGCGACTTCGGACATCAGCGCTTCGTCGACCGCGAGCCGGCCGGCGGTATCCAATATCACCACATCGTAACCGCCGAGCGTGCCCGCCTGCATGGCGCGCTTGGTAATTTCAATCGGCGGCTGGCCTTCGATGATCGGCAACGTTGCCACCTCGACCTGTTCTCCCAACACTTTGAGCTGTTCCTGGGCGGCCGGACGGGCCACGTCGAGCGAGGCCATCAAAACCTTTTTGTTTTCCTTTTGCGAAAGATGAAGGCCGATTTTTGCGCTGGTCGTGGTCTTACCCGACCCCTGCAGCCCTACCATCAGGATCGCCCCCGGCGGGTTGACCGGCAACTGCAATTCCGCGTCATCGGCACCCAGCATGTCGACAAGCGCGTCATGCACCACCTTGATGACCATTTGGCCGGGCGTAACGGATTTCAGCACTTTTTCGCCGATAGCTTCCGCTTTCACCTTCTTGATGAAATCGCGCACAACCGGCAGCGCCACATCCGCTTCGAGCATGGCGATACGAACGTCCCGCATGGCCGCGTCGACGTCTTTCTCGTTCAACGCACCGCGTCGCGTAAGGCCTTCAAAAACCTCACCTAATCGTCCTGATAAAGAATCAAACATGATCTCGTTCGCTGCTTTACCTATTGCCAAACCAAAATGCGCCAGTGCGCGACACTCGCGGACCAGCGGGGCCCCTCGGGACCGAATTGCCTAAACGTTCGAAAAAGGCGCGCTCTTTTACGCCCGGGACCCGTCCAAGTCAAGCAAATCAAAGCCATCTTCAGGGCCGAAATCAGTAGACTTCCGATGCTTTCGGGCCATATAAGGCCCACACTCGATAGGTGGGTAAGAATGGTTTCGTTCGTCAAAATGCATGGGCTTGGAAATGATTTCGTCGTTATCGACGGAAGAGCGGCCCCTTTTGCGCCCGACGAAGGCCAAATCCGCACCATAGCGGACCGGCGGCGCGGCGTCGGTTGCGATCAGTTGGTGCTTATCGAGCCGGCTCAAAACGGAGCCGCCGCCCGATTGCGTTTCTTCAATGCGGATGGCGGCGAGGCCGGCGCCTGCGGCAACGGCACCCGGTGTGCCGCCGCACATCTTATGGCGGAAAACGGAACTTCAGTGATCGAGCTCGAAACATCGGGCGGGGCTTTATCTGCGAAAAAAGCCGATGATGATCTCTTCACCGTCGATATGGGCCCGGCACGGCTCGATTGGGCCGACATACCCGTCGGAGAGGCAATGGACACATTGCACTTACCCGTTAGCAATGGGCCGCTATCCGACCCGGTGGGTGTCGGCATGGGTAATCCCCATTGCGTTTTTTTCGTCGAGGATGCCGAGGCCATCGATCTCGCCGAACTCGGCCCTAATATCGAACATCACGCACTTTTTCCTGAACGCACCAATGTGGAGATAGCGAGCCCCAAGGGCGAAGACCGATTCCGCCTTCGGGTTTGGGAGCGCGGGGTCGGCATCACGGAGGCTTGCGGCACCGGCGCCTGCGCCACGGCCGTCGCCGCGCATCGGAGGGAACTGGCGGGACGCAAGGTCGTGCTCGACCTCGATGGCGGACAGCTCGATATCGAATGGCGGGAGGCCGACAGCCATGTGCTGATGACCGGGCCGGTCGCAACCAGCTTTACCGGCGAGATCGCAACATGACCTCGAGATCCGACATCGTCACCTTCGGCTGCCGCCTGAACGCGTTCGAAAGTCAGATTATGCGAGACAATTTGGCCGATACAGACGACGGCAACACCATAATTTTCAACACCTGCGCAGTGACCACCGAAGCAGAACGCCAGGCGCGCCAGGCGATCCGCCGGGCCCGCCGAGAACGGCCCGATGCCCGCATCGTCGTTACCGGGTGTGCAGCCCAGATCGACCCGTCCCGTTATGCATCGATGGAAGAAGTGGATTTGGTGCTCGGAAATTCGGAAAAACTCGAACCGAGTGCTTTCGACATAACAGAAACCGAGCCAGTTCGGGTGAACGACATCATGTCGGTGACCGAAACTGCCGGCCATCTCATTGCGGGGCTCGAAGACCGAGCCCGAGCGTTCGTTCAGGTGCAAAATGGCTGCGATCATCGCTGCACCTTTTGCATTATCCCTTTCGGGCGCGGCAACAGCCGCTCGGTCCCGATGGGGGCTGTCGTCCGCCAAGTTCAGGAGCTGGTCGCCGCGGGATATCGCGAGGTGGTGCTGACGGGTGTCGATATCACGTCCTACGGTGCAGAATTGCCGGGCCGACCTTCGCTCGGCCAATTGGTACGGCGCCTGTTGCGCCAAATACCCGAGTTACCTCGGCTGCGCCTGTCGTCGATTGATTCGGTCGAGGTTGACGACGATTTACGCCGCGCTATCGCCGAGGAAGAGCGATTGATGCCGCATCTTCATCTTTCCCTGCAATCGGGCAGCGACATGATCCTGAAGCGCATGAAGCGCCGCCACAGCCGGACCGACGCGATCGAGTTTTGCCGTGAGATTCGCGCATTGCGTCCCGACATCGCATTCGGCGCCGATCTCATCGCTGGCTTTCCCACCGAAACCGAAGAGATGTTCGAGGATAGTCTGCGCCTGGTGGAAGACTGCGACCTGACCTGGCTCCACGTTTTTCCTTATTCCCCGCGCCCGGGAACACCGGCTTCCCGCATGCCCCAGCACCCGAAAACGCTTTGCCGGGAACGCGCCGGACGCTTACGCGAGGCCGGCCGCGAGGCCGAAAAGCGATTTTTCCATGCCGCAACCGGCCAGACCGCAACCATCGTGGTCGAACAGGCGGCGCGCGGCCGGACCGAACAATTCGCGCCGGTTGAACTCGACCGGACCGCACCGGACGGTTCGTTGCTCGATGTGGAAATTACCGGCATCTCCGATGGGCGGTTAACGGCGAGAGCGCTGGAAGCGAACGCGGCATGAGTTCGAAAAGCTGGCTCGGGCGGCTCCGCGACGGGCTCGCCAAATCCACCAATAAACTCACCGGCGGAATCGCCTCCGCATTGACCCGGCGCCGGCTCGACGACGAAGCGTTGGAAGAGCTCGAAGACACCTTGGTTATGGCCGATATGGGCCCCGCGACCGCAGCTCGCCTGGTCGCCGACCTCGGCGAAAAACGTTTCGAGAAGGATATCGAAACCGCGGATGTTCAGCGGGCATTGGCAGCGCTGATTGCCGACATTCTAAAGCCAGTGGCACTCCCGCTGGTGCCCGATTCTAGCCACAAACCCCATGTGATTTTGATCGCCGGCGTCAATGGCTCGGGCAAGACGACGACTATCGGCAAACTCGCGAAGACCTTTACCGATGCGGGCAAGAAAGTGATGCTCGCCGCCGGCGACACATTTCGTGCCGCCGCCATCGAGCAGCTGCAAGTCTGGGGCGATCGCACCGGAAGCACGGTGGTTACCAAAGAAGCCGGCGCCGATGCCGCAGGACTTGCCTTCGAAGCGCTGGAAAAAGCGCAAGGTGACGGCACGGAAATTCTCCTGATCGACACCGCAGGGCGACTTCACAACAAAGCCGATTTGATGGCCGAGCTGGAAAAAATCGTTCGCGTGTTGAAGAAACTCGACGGAGACGCCCCTCACGAATGCGTACTCGTCCTCGACGCCACCACCGGTCAGAACGCACTTGCCCAGGTGGAAACATTTCAGGAAAGCGCGCCGGTCAGCGGCCTCATCGTGACCAAGCTCGACGGTAGCGCAAAGGGTGGCGTGCTGGTCGCGCTGGCGGACAAGTTCGGCCTGCCGGTTCATGCCATCGGTGTCGGCGAGAGCGCCGAAGACCTGCAGCCTTTTGAAGCAGGAGATTTTGCCGAAAGTCTTGTCGGACTTGCGGACGAAGCCTGAACGTTCTGGCGCTTAAACGATAATATCGAGATAGAATCCGCGCGGCATCACGTCTTGACGGGGCCGCCCCTCGATATCTAGGGATAACAACTCAGCCAAACGTTTAAGCGCAAACTCGATATTGCGAGGATCGAACCGGCCGCGTTGTTTGCGCGGCGCGAATGCCGGCTTGTCGGCTTCGGTCTCTTCACGCCCCCGGGGGCGCAACGGCATCACGCCGCCAGGCGGCTGGCTTGACCCCGGTATTCTCGGTCCGTCGGATACCATGAATAGAATCTAAGCGTTACAAGGCTTTAGCACAAGCTTTTGCTTTGCCTTATCCGATTTGCGTAATTCGACCGGCACCGATCAATTCGTTAAGTCGGTCAATAGGATCGATGTCCGAGAAGGCAGCCATAAACTCCCGGTCGGTGAAATAGTCGCGACCGTCGAGCCAATCGGAAAGAGTCTTTTCTTCGTTGTTCGCGCCGCGTGTATGGTCGACCTGGAAAACGGACAGCTTTTCTGTGCTCGGCAGATCGTAGATCGGGAACGATTCCTGTAGCGCGCTATTTTTCTGATGATCGCGCACTAACTCCCCGGTTTTCGGATCACGGAGGATTTCGGCAATACGTCCGCCAAGACCCGACAGATGGGACTGCAGCGCCACTCGATCATCAAAATGGGGTAAGGCTGCCTGAAACAGAGCATCATTGTTTAAGTGTGATTTGATCATGTCGAGCACGTTAACGCCGACCATCGGTACCAAACCGAATGTCAGGTGCAAGCTTGCCTCGCTCGACGCAATTGCATCGTGATACTGACCACGCGGGATGTAGAGCAGGTCGCCGGGGGTCAATTCCAATTCGTCGACGAGATTTCCTTTGAGCCGCTCATTCTCTTCATGGCCGAGACGGAACACATAAGGCGAGCTGCCCAGCGGCATCTCGTAAAAACCGTCGTAAAGATTCCAGAATTTCTTACCCGCGATTTGAAGCACGAACACGTCGGTACCGTCGAAATGAGTCGCGAACCCTTGGCTCGCCTGCCAAGAGCAATAAATGTTGCATTTCATTTGCGCTCGGAAGTGTAGCTGCAAACAGCCGGATACATGGGCCAAGCCCGGCGTAAGCGTGTCGGTGTGATTGAGGACAAGAGTAGCGCCCTCCTCCAGCTGCCGGCGAATGAGCTCGGGCACCGGGCGCTGGATCGAATGGCCGTCACGATCCGTATCGGCGACGCAATATTCATCGGGACTCACCGTCGGTCCCTGTTTGGCGAGAGTAAGGAGACGGCCCGTCCATAGCGCGGTGTCGGCCAAAAGCGAGTTGATCATATCCCACGACGCAACACCGGCGAACTTTTGGTCCTCGCCGGGGATATAGAGATGCGATTTACCGTCATGCTCGGCGCTGAACTGATCGACCGAAATCGGAGCGATCAAATCGGCAAATCGGCGCATCCCGTCGCTCATTGCCCCAACTCCCGGGTCGCAGGTTCGACGAAGCCACAGGCTTCCAATGCTTTCAAAGCGGTAACGGTGTCATCAGCAGGTCGTTCGGCAAAATTTTCGAGAAGATCTGCCAGCGTGAATATTTCTGCGTCCTGGGCCCAAACCGCTAATTCGGATGCCACCGGCTCGAGCCCAGAGGGTACTTCCGCACGCAAACCCACCCGGTAAAAGCTGGCAATATTATGGCTCGGCAAGGAAAAGGTTGCGTTCTTCGAAAGTGCCATCAAACGCCGCTGGAGAGTTTCCACATCTCCGACAAAATCCTCACCGCCCAGAATGGTCTCGATCGAGGCTGCCAATTTCTCTAGATGCTCTCCATGTATGGCATTGTCGTCATAATAGGGAAGCTGGGTGCGGAATAATGCTTCGTCGGTCAGCCGCTCGTAGATCAAGGTCAGCAACTCGACACCGCTCGGACGCATTACCGTAACGGTAAGCGTGAGGCAGCCTTCGCTGACACCTGCTGTTTGGTAAAATTGGCCGGCTGGCAGATAAAGCACGTCGCCGGCGGTCATCTCCAATTCACCGGCGAGTTCCTCCGGCTGGCTATTGCCACCGGGCGTCGCTCGCTCCTCGAAAAGCGCCAAATAGGCCGTACCATCGAGTTGGAGGTGAAATGCATCACCGATATCAAACTGGGGCACTTCGGACGGTTGGGTCGGGCCCGAACCGGCCACACGGGCTCGCGCCGAGCCACCGAGCGCCGACGCCAGCGCTTGGGACAGCCGCATCAAGCCAGCGGTCGCGTTTTCGATATTTTCGAGGCCCAAGGTGGCGCCATTTGCCAAATGTTCGAGGACGGCAACCGGGTCCGGGCGCGATATTGGCTGGAGATCGCGATTGATACCGTTGAAGCAATATTCCGCCGCAGGCACAGGTGCGCCATTTCGGCTGAGTGTCAGCCCGGCGCTCGACCAAAGTTTGGAATTATTAAGACTTTCAGTAACCTCATCCCAGGAGATCAGCCCATCAATTTTGACCTCTTCTCCACCAACGAATGCCGGATTTTGATCCAGATGCTCGTCGAAAAATACTTCGACCGGCAGCGGGTCCAACAAGCGACGGAAATTCAATGGGTTCTGCGTCATTGATCGGTTGAAATCCGTGTAGATCGAGCGACTCTAGACCATCGATCCGGCCCTACCAACCGATCATTTGTGTCCGCGCCAAGATGTCGCGACGCTTTATCCCTACTATCGCTTGTGTCTATAAAGCCGCCATGACCGAGCGAACCGCACCAAAATGGCTACGTCCAGCGACCGAATACGGACCGTTGGTTGTCTTTTTCGCCGCTTTTTATGCGGGCGATAAGGATTTAATTACCGCGACAGCCGCCTTCATGGTCGCGGTCGTGGTTGTCGTTTTATGCCTTGCGGTCTGGCGTCAGAAACCACCGACCATGTTTGTCGTCACCACTGCGATCGTGCTCGTCTTCGGAGCGCTGACTCTATGGTTCGAAGATGAGCGCTTCATCAAGATGAAACCCACTATTGTCCAGGCTCTGTTCGCCGCGGTTCTACTGGGAGGGCTTTTCTTTAAACGGCCACTATTGAAGCCGCTCCTCGAATCCGCTTGGCCACTGCAGGATCGAGGCTGGTGGATATTGAGCCGGCGATTTGCGATTTTCTTTATTCTCATGGCCGCGTTGAATGAGGCCGTCTGGCGAAACTTTTCCACCGAACTGTGGCTCAATTTCAAGGTGTTCGGAATTTTGATCCTGACGTTCGTCTTTACCGCGTGTCAAATGCCGCTTTTTACGCGCTACAAAATAGAGCGCGATGAGGACAGCGCCGCTGAGGAATAGGTTTTAGTAATTTCCCCATTCGCCTTCGGGATTGGTGCGCGGCTGGAAATTTATCTCGTTGCCTACCTCCCGATGATGGTGCAGCGCCCACCTAACGGACGGAAAGGCAAGCTCGTCCCAAGGAATGTCGTCCCAGCCGAACAGGGCGGTTTCGAGACTTTCGACGCCCGGCGCGAACTTGCCGCCGATCAATTCGGCCCTGTAGATCATCTGCACCTGGCTAATCCGGGGAATGTTGTAGACCGCCAAAAGACCATCAACGATGATATCGGCGCAGGCTTCTTCCTTCACTTCTCGCTTGGCGCCGTTCAGTACGGTTTCGTTGAGCTCTAGATACCCCGCAGGGATGGTCCAGTAGCCCTTGCGCGGCTGAATTGCCCGGCGACAAAGCAGATACTGCCCCTGCCACAGCACAACTGCGCCGGCAACGATCTTCGGATTTTCGTAGTTGATGAAACCGCAGTCGGGGCAGACCAACCGTTCGCGGTTGTCGCCCTCTGGTATTTCAGATACGCGCGGGCCAAACCCCTGTGTTGATTGCAACTCGCCCATAATCCTCACTCGGGACTAGTCTCGCCCGTCCTCAAGCCGAGAGCAAGCCTCGTCGTCCTAGCGGCGACGGCTGATGCGCCAAAGTTCGTGTACCGAATCGGCCGCGATCAGAAGGCTTCCGTCCGGCAGTAGTGCCAACCCGACGGGTCGCCCCCAAACAGACGCCGGACCGCTGCGGCCACGTTTATCGACGCGAAAGCCGGTCACGAAATTTATATAAGCACCGGTCGGCCGTCCGTTTTCGAAAGGCACCCGCACGACTTTATAGCCACGCGGAACAGCCGCATTCCACGAGCCCCGAAACGCGACGAAGGCATCGTCCTGCCAATCGGGCGGGAAATCGCCGCCTTTTGCGAACAACACGGCCATCGGAGCTGAATGGGATTGGAACAATACGTCCGGTACGATCGTTCGTTTGACCAGATCGGGCCGGCGATTGGCGAAGCGCGGCTGCGGTGTCGGGCCGATATAAGCGTAGGGCCATCCGTAGAAGCCGCCCTTCCGAACCGACGTGAAGAAATCCGGCACCAACTCGTCACCGAGCCCATCGCGCTCGTTTACGGATGTGTAGAGCGTTCCAGTATCGGGGTGAAAGGCGATGCCGATCGGGTTGCGAAGACCGCTGGCAAAGACCGTGCCGATGCCGCTTGCCAGATCGAAGCGTTTGATCGTCGCGTGCGGGGCTGGCTCAACCGCAATATTGCCCATACTACCGATCGCCGCATAGACGAATTTGCCTTGGGGGCCGATGGCAATGTTTCGGGTCCAGTGACCATGGGGCGCGCCAAGTGCGCCAGCCCGGGTCACTGCTTGGCGCGGACCTGTGGGCCGGGTTTCGCCAGGGCCCCAAGGATAGCGCCAAATTCGATCGAGATCGGCGACATAGAGGAATCCTCCGTGCAACGCCAGACCGTGTGGCGTGTTATGGCCATCGGCAAAGACATGCTTCGAGTCTGCCCGCCCATCGCGATCCTTGTCGATCAGCAAGGTCACCTGGTCGAAACGGGCCTCGGCGAGGAACACCTCGCCGCTTGGCGCAACGGCGAGCCAACGGGCATGATTAAGCCCGCTCGCAAATAGATTTGCTTGATATCCCGCTGGCACTTTCGGCCGCCAGTCGGCCTGGCGCCGAACGATATTCGGAGGATTGCCCGCGCTTTCGGTAGCGAAGGGTTTTGGCATGTCTTGTGGTCGAACGTGAAAATGCTGCCCCGGCTCTTCAGCCGCAGCGAAACCCGACCATAAGAGGATTAAAACCGCTGCTATGCGTCTCAATCTTCGTCCTTTCGCTAAGCTGTTCCGCCTAACGCCGCCACCCCCGGCAATTCCTTACCTTCGAGCCATTCGAGAAATGCGCCACCGGCGGTAGAGACATAAGTGAAATCGCCCGCCACGCCGGCACGGTTTAAAGCTGCTACCGTATCCCCACCGCCCGCAATGGAGATCAACTCACCGGCTTTGGTCAGCTCCCCCGCGACCCGGGCCACCGTATTGGTGCACTGGTCGAAAGGCGGCACTTCGAAAGCGCCGAGCGGTCCGTTCCACAGCAATGTCCGGCACTCGGCTAGCTTGACCGCGAGACCGGCAGCGCTTTCCGGGCCAAGGTCGAGGATCATCATCGCTTGAGGCACGCCGCCGACCTGAACCGTCTCGGTCGGCGTATCAGGCGCCAACTCGCTCGCCACCACCGCATCCGACGGCAAGACGATTTCACAGCCGACATCATTGGCTTTCGCCATGATCGCAGTGGCGGTATCGGCCAGTTCCTTTTCGCTCAGGCTGGCGCCCACATCGGTGCCCAATGCATGGAGAAAGGTGTTGGCCATGGCACCACCGATGACGAGAAAATCCATGCGGTCGACCAAATGGCCCAGCACGTCAAGCTTGGTCGAAATTTTTGCCCCGCCGACGATAGCCCCTACGGGGCGGGTTGGGCGTTCAAGCGCGGCACCCAACGCATCGAGTTCCGCTTGCATGTTGACGCCGGCGACACTCGGTAGAATTTTCGCGATAGCGGTTGTCGATGCATGGGCACGGTGGGAAACCGAGAAGCCATCGTTCACATAAAAATCGCCCAATTTGGCGAGTTCGGCGGCAAAGGCCGGATCGTTCGCCTCTTCGCCGGGATGGAAGCGCAAATTTTCCAAGACGGCGATCTCGCCTTCTTTCAGTGCATCGACGACTTTGGCCGCTTCGGTGCCGATACAGTCCGATGCGAACGCGACCGGCATGCCGCCCATGACCTTGGACAGGGCCTCGGCCACCGGCGCCAGCGACATCTCCTTTACCACTTTTCCTTTCGGGCGACCGAAATGCGACATGACCACAACACGTGCGCCTTTTTCGATGAGACGGTCCAGCGTCGGTTTCAAGCGCTCGAGCCGCGTCACATCGCTCACCGCACCATCCTGCACCGGCACGTTGAGGTCGGCGCGCACCAATATCCGTTTTGCCGTGACGTCGATATCGTCGAGCGTTTTAAACATTCCTAACCCCTCAATACGTGTCGCGCTCAGCCAAGGTGTTTTGCCTAATCGATTTGGCCTCTTAGGGCAATCAAAGAGGCTGGTTTTAAAGCTAAACCGGCCTAAAATTAATGCCATGGTCAGCGCATTTGAAAAATTGTCCTATCGTCTTTCGCAGCGGCTGCGTGCCGGCTGGTTTTCCACGCACTATGCGGCAACAGCACGGCTTTCACCGCCAGCATCGCCGGCCAGCGAGGCAGACAAACGTGCTTTTCCAAGCGCCAAGGCGGTATCGGAAGACCTTGGCCGGCTATTCGCCCGCGATTGGGCCAATATCGAAGCCGGGCTTTATGCCGCACCGGAAGGACAATGGCCAAACCCACTAAAGGTAATCGGCAAATCGCGGCAATATTTTCGTGATCTCCGCAACGTAAACCAGCGGAAGGCAGCAAGGGATGGGCGAGAAGTTGCCGCAAAAGTCGATCAGGGCCGCTTCCCGGACTATTACCTGCAGAACTTCCATTTCCAGAGCGACGGGTATCTCAGCGCCAATTCTGCCGAGCTCTACGATTACCAGGTGGAAGTATTGTTTACCGGTGGCGCCGACGCGATGCGTCGTCAGGCGCTGGTACCTATCGGTGATGCATTAGGCACACGCGATATTCGTCAAGCGCGCCTACTCGACCTCGCCTGCGGAACCGGGCAATTTCTGGCGGCGGTGAAACAGAATTACCCGCGGCTTCGCGTCACCGGTCTAGATCTGAGCCCGCCCTATCTACAGAAAGCCGAGGACCGGCTCGCCCCCTGGTCACGCCATACCATGGTTCAGGGAGCCGGCGAATTCTTGCCTTTTGCAGATGCAAGTTTCGATGTGGTGAGCTGCATCTATTTGTTTCACGAATTACCTCGCCCGGTCAGGCGCCAGGTCGCGATGGAAATCCGTAGGGTCTTAAAACCGAACGGACGCTTGGTCTTTGTCGATTCGCTTCAACCCGGCGATCACCCGCCCTTTGACGTTCTTTTGCATCGTTTCCCGCAAGCCACCCATGAGCCCTACTATGCGGATTACTTGGAGGACGACCTGGAAGACCTATTCGAGCAAGCCGGATTTGCGATGCACGGATTCGAGCGTGCCTTTTTTTCCCGCTTGATGGATTTGGCACCAAGGGAATAACCGCTTTTTGACCTCGCCATGCGAGGATCGATGTTTTATGAAAAGCTCAGTCGGCGCCGTTGGCCCGATCTGCTTTTCAGACAGTTATGCGAGCGTCCTTCCTTGCCTATTGATTCGACCGATACGGAGTCCCCCGCGCTTTCCATAGTCGTCCCGATGAAAGACGAATCGGAAAATGTGGCGCCGTTGATCCGCGAAATCGAAAAAGCGCTGGGCGAAACACTCCAATACGAAATTATTTGCATCGACGACGGCAGCGAAGACGGCACGTTGTCAGCCTTGAAACAGGCAAAAGCCGATTGTCCGCGCCTGCGAGTTCTCAAGCATGAAGTTTGTTGCGGGCAAAGCACCGCAACACGGACCGGCGTTCAGGCCGCACGTGCGGATTGGGTCGCCACCCTCGACGGCGACCTGCAAAACCCGCCATCTGAAATCGCCAAACTAATTTCCGCCCGAGATCAAGCATCGGCGACCAACTTGGCGATGGTTGCGGGCCAGCGTCTAAAGCGGGAGGACAGTTTGTTTCGAAAGTTCTGTTCACGTACCGCCAATGGTTTTCGCAGCTGGGCTCTTGGGGACGGCATCCGCGATACGGGCTGCAGCTTGAAATTGTTCCGCCGCGACGTGTTTTTGGACCTGCCCTATTTCGATCACATGCACCGCTTCCTGCCGGCCTTGATGCAACGGACCGGGGGACAGGTCATGACGGTCGATGTGGAACACCGTCCACGCGCGGCCGGGCAAACAAAATACGGCCTGATGAACAGACTCTGGACCGGTATCATCGATCTCATTGGGGTTGTTTGGCTCAAACGCCGGGCGAAACGCCCGCTCATCAAAGAATTGGATTAGCGTCATGGAAGAACTGCTCAACAAAATAAAACTCATTCTGGCCGACCCTCAGGCGGCAACCTGGCTTGCCATCGGGTTTGCCGGTCAGGCGTTGTTTTTCATGCGCTTTTTTGTGCAGTGGATACACAGCGAACGGCAGCGGAAAAGCATCATCCCAGTCGCGTTTTGGTATTTCAGCTTAGGCGGCGGCGCGACGCTGCTAACCTATGCGATCTATCGTGCGGACCCGGTGTTTATCGTCGGGCAATTCTGCGGCCTGTTTATTTACAGCCGAAACCTTTATTTCATCATGCGTGCTCGCCGCGAGACGGAAACGGCCTGCTGATTCGAAAATTCCAAGGCCCTGCCATGAAACAGAAACTGGACGCGCTACTCGAGGCCAACCTCGGCTTCATCGGTTCAAAACGCGGCGTGCTGACGATCATAACTGGCGTCATTGTCTGGTGCTGGTTTCTACGATGGGCGGTATTTCCGGGCATCGGTCCCGATGATGCGGAACAACTGATTTTCTCGCAATCGCTCGAACTCGGTTACAGCACTGGCAACCCGCCTTTGATTACTTGGCTGGTCATCCTGTTCCAACAAATTTTCGGCGTGAATGTCCTGGCGGTAGTGACCTTGAAGTTTGTACTGCTTTGGTCTGCATATTATCTGGTCTGGCGTGTCGCCCGGCACGTGCTCGCCGATGAACGACTGGCAGCACTCGCAACCCTCTCCCTTTTTGCAGTCTATTACATCTCCTGGGATTCGGTTTTCAATTACTCTAATTCACTTTTGATGATCGCCTTTATCGGCGCAACGTTCCTAGGCCTGCTGCGTCTCGAACAAAACGGCTCGGCAACAAATTACGCTTTGTTCGGCATTTTGATAGGGCTTGGATTTTTATCGAAATATACATTCGTTTTGTTCGCGATCCCGTTGTTGATTGCCGCTGCGCTGGATACGCGGCTGCGACCGCGGGTTCTGAGTCCGTATCTTCTTTTGGCGCTCGCAATCGCCATTGTCATCAACTTGCCCCACGCGATTTGGATGGTCGAGAATCAGGATTTGCTGCATCAACGCGCGGTAGATCGTTTTTCGCAAATGGGAAGCGAGACCTTCTTTCGAACGCGCGCGCTCGGTATCTTGGAGGTCGGTCGGATACTTTTCGATATATCGATGCCAATGCTGGCGATTTTGTTGATCGCGTTCTGGCCCGCCTGCCGCAAAGTGAATTGGAAAGACGACAAGGCTGAACGCTATCACACCATCCTTGCTCGTACTTTCATCATTGCCATCGGCTTGACATTGCTCGGCACATTGGTGCTCGGCATTTCGCGCATTCGCAGCCATTACATGATGATACTTCTGTTATTCCCGGTGCTGTTTTTCGCCAGGGTAAAACTGAGTGAAATCAAGGATTGGCGCTTCAAAGGGTACGCCGCAGTGTTGACCGGAATAATCTGTGTCGTTTTCGTGGGACTTGCTCTCAAGTACGTCATTGACCCGAGACGCAGCAGCAAAGCCTACTACAACATTCCCTACTCGGCCTATGCGGATCAGCTCCGCGCCGCAGGCTTTAAGCACGGCACAATTTTTGCCGACTGGCATACCAACCCAATCGCAGGGAATTTTCGCGGCCAGTTCCCTGAGTCCCGCGTATTCGATTATTTGTGGCCACACTATATTGCGCCCCGCGACCGCACCGACGGTAAATGTCTTGTGGTCTGGACGCCGCGCGCAGACGGGACGCGTCGGCGAGAATTTTTGAACCAGGCAAATCTGATCCTAAACGCAGGGATAAACCTGGACACGCCCGCACGCACCTTAAGTGCTGAAATGCCGCCCGGTGGCCGAACCGCCCGCCTCGCCTATGTTTTAGCCGACGGTAAAGGACAGTGCCGTTGAACTCGGCGCCATAACAGCACGCTGAGAAAATGTTCGCGCGCTGGTACATCTGGCTGACCTCGACCCGTGGCTTCCACCTTTCAGTCGCGCTCTATCTCGCGGGCCTTTGGATAATACGTACGAATTTGTTCGCCGGAACTGGCGGCGACGATGCGGAGCAGTTGGTATTCTCGCAAAGTTGGGCACTCGGGTACGGGGTCGGCAATCCGCCTCTCTTCACTTGGGCGACCATCGTGTTGACGGGTATTTTTGGTGTCGGTGTCGGTGTCGTCGAGGGTTTGAAGTTTTTATTGCTCGCAGCGACCTATTGTCTGCTCTACCGCGCCGGCTGCCTGCTGTTTCAAGATTCGAAGAATGCAGCCCTCGCCGCTCTGTCGCCAATAACTTTCTATTACGTGGGCTGGGATTCTGTCCTCGGTTTCACCCATTCGGTCGCCTTGATCGCGGTCCTGGCAGGTTTTTATTTCACTCTTCTACGACTTGACGAGCGCTCGGGTTGGCTCGACTTTCTCGCCCTCGGAATTCTGGGCGGACTGGGATTACTGACAAAATACAATTTTGCTCTTATCGCGTTAGCCCTGTTGATTGCGGCTGCCACGGACGCCACCTATCGCAAACGCTTCGCCTCGGCCAAGTTCGCGGCCGCCTGTGTGCTCGCAGCTGCCATATTCGCGCCGCACGGGGTTTGGCTTTTGGAGCAAAGTGCCGAGCTCGGTCGTTTCGCCGAAGATCGCCTTGCGGACAAGACTCTGATTTCATTTGCGGCCAAGGCGGTGCACGGAATTATTCAGGCGTTGTCCGGTGCGGTAAATTTCGTGCTGCCGCTTTTGGCGATTCTGCTGGGATTATTTTTTTCAGCGTTCTGGCGGGCCGGCCCACTCGAGCATGAAAATTTGCGGCATCGCCGAATTTTGGCCGGCGCGTATATGCTCTTAGCCGGATTTGTTCTGATCGCTATTCTTCTATCCGGCGCTGTCAAAGTGCGCGATCACCTATTCTTCATTCTTATTTTGCTGCCGCTCTATGGCTTCGCGCGCGTTGAAGCTGCGAGTCTTCCCGTGCGCAGGCATCATCTCTTCGCCGCCGTCATCGGCATTGTGGCACTTGCGATTCCGCTCGTACTTGCTGGCAAATTTCTGCTTTACCCGGTGACCAAATCGGACACCAACCTGCACATCCCCTATGGGGAGATCGCTACCGAGATCAAAAAAGCAGGCTTTGATCGGGGCACAATTTTGGCCGACGGGTACCCCTATGCGCTCGGCGGAAACCTTCGCCGCTTTTTTCCTGACGCGCGCATCGTCAGCACAAAACATGCTCGGTTTCGTCCACCCCTCGACGAGAAAAAAGGGCAATGCCTCATTGTCTGGTCGCCTCATAAACGCGCCGGTGACTGGGCGCAGGTCATGAAAGACCTTGCAAACCGATATTTCGGTGCTGGGCTTCCTCCCTCGCTCCGCTCTCGAAAAATTGCTGCGCCAACCGTCCCCTCTTCCGATCAGCCGTTCGAGCTGTTTTATTATCTGACCGAAGGGAAAGGCCGTTGCCGATAGCAATCGGCAGTGACCGGGAAAAGGGAGACAAAAACGCACACGCAGGGCAGGAGGCGTGCCCTTCAAGAGCACTCGGTCCAGGCGGATGATTGCTCGTGATACTGCCCTAACGATCAGCAGAGAGGATTAAACATGGCGGATGTGGAAGTACTCGTCGAAGCAAAAAATACGCTCGGCGAAGGCCCAATGTGGAATGTGCGCGACCAAGCGCTTTACTGGACCGATGCCAAAGGCAAGCCGCGAATTCAGCGTTGGGATCCGAAGTCGGGCGACATCAATGAATGGGCGATGCCCGATCTGATCGGCTCGTTCGTGTTTCGCGAAAAGGGCGGGCTGATCGCCGGTCTAAAATCCGGCTTCTACGAACTCGATCTCGACAAGAATAGTGCCGAGCTGTTCCACGATCCCGAGCCTGGCAAGACAGACAATCGCTTGAACGACGGCAAGTGCGACCGGCGCGGGCGTTATTGGTGCGGCTCGCTCGATGATACCGGCGAAGCCTCGGCCGCCCTCTACCGAGTTGATCCGGATTTGAGCGTTCACAAGATGGATGACGGGGTGAAGTGCTCCAACGGCATTGCGTTCAGTCCCGACAACAAGACGATGTATTTTTCCGACTCCCGCAGCCAGACCTGCTTCCAATATGATTATGACATCGAGACCGGCGCCATCTCCAACAAGCGCATTTGGGTAGATAATCGTGACAAGCCCGCACGTATCGACGGGGCGACCGTGGACGCGGAGGGATATTACTGGGCGGCTCATATACGCCATTGGGCAATCGCCAAATACGCACCTGACGGAACGGTGATCGAAACCATCGAACTGCCGGTCCAGCACCCGACCATGTGCACGTTCGGCGGCGAAAATTTGGATACACTCTATGTGACGTCGGGCCGGGTGTTTCTCGAAGACGAAGAACTGCAGGAACAACCGCTGGCGGGCGCACTTTTCGCCATTCACGGCACAGGCGCGACTGGACTGCCGGAAACCTTTTTCGCGGGTTAGCAAAAGGAAACATCAAATGTCATTCGACGTCCGTCCCCTTTCGGATGCACTTGGTGCCGAAATTGTCGGGCTTGATCTATCCCAGCCCTTGTCCGACGACGACTTCGCTAAGGTGCATCAGGCCCATTTGGACCATCTCGTCATTATTATTCGAGATCAAAAAATCACGCCGCAGCACCAATGCGATTTTTCAGAACGCTTCGGGCCGTTGATGCCGTTTTCGGAAACCCAATTATCGGTCCCGGGATATCCGCATATGACCATGATCTCGACCAAACGGGAAAACGGTGAATTTATCGGCCTGCCCGACGCCGGCATCATGTGGCATTCGGATCAAAGTTTCCGAGAAACCCCGTCCCTAGGCTCGATGCTTTATGCCTTGGAAGTTCCCGACGAAGGCGGCAATACCGGATTTGCCAATCTCTATGCCGCCTACGAAGCGTTGCCCGACGATCTCCTCGAGGCAATCGACGGCAAAAACGGTGTCTTTTTTACGGGGCGCTTTCGCGAAGACCGACCCGACAGCGGACAATACAAGCAGGAAACCCGTTATAGCCCACCCCAACATCACCCCATGGTTCGCACCCACCCGGAAACCGGACGCAAATCGATCTTCGCCAATGAGCAACATACGGTCGGAATCGAAGGTGTGCCGGACGATGAAGCTAAAGAAATTCTGGACCAGATTTTCACACATTGCGAACGGGATGAGTTTGTCTATTGGCACCGCTGGCATATCGGCGATCTCACCTTCTGGGACAATCGTTGTACGGTTCATAAGGCGGATCTGTCGCGTATGGATGACCCGACCTATGTACGCCATATGCACCGGACGATAATCAAAGGTAGCAAACCAGTTTGACGAGTATGACGTGAATCTCGCCGTAAACCCCCTTTCCGATGCCCTTGGCGCTGAAATCATCGGAGTCGATTTGTCGAGGCCGCTCGATCAGGAAACTTTCAGCAAACTTCATCAAGCGCATCTCGATTATCAGGTGGTTGTTTTTCGCGACCAGGCATTGACGCCCCAACAGCAAATCGATTTTTCCAAACGTTTCGGTCCGCTGGACCATCACCCCGCAGACGACGCCACGTTACCGGGCTATCCGGACATCCTGGTGATCTCCACAAAGCGCGAGAACGGAGAATATATTGGCATCCCCGACGCGGGGCCGATGTGGCATTCGGATCTGGCATATATGGAAAAGCCGTCGCTCGGCTCGTTGCTCTACGCGGTCGAACTGCCTACTCGAGGCGGCAATACGAGTTTCGCCAGCATGTATCTCGCCTACGAGACCCTGCCGAATTCCATAAAAACCGCAATTGAAGACAAACGCGCGTTGAATCTCGCCGGACGCAATAATGCGAACCGCAATTACGACACGTCGTTAACCGAAGAACAGCAACAAAAAGTCCCGGCGGTCACCCATCCGCTGGTGCGTACTCACCCCGAAACCGGACGCAAATCCATTTTCGCGAATCCGCAACACACCCTGGCCATCGAAGGTCTGCCGCAAGAGGAATCGAATGCCATCCTCGAAGAAATCTTCGCTCATAGCACCCAGCCCGATTTCGTCTACGAGCATCGATGGCAATCCGGCGACCTTGGCTTTTGGGACAATCGGTGCGTGCTTCATATCGCCGATCTCTCGCAACTCGACGACCCCAGCTATATTCGGCACATGCATCGCACCACGATCAAAGGCGACGTGCCAATTTAGGCGCCCTACAGAACGAGAATGGCCAAATCCGACCGCGAACCTATCCTGGAAGCCGGCAACAATATTCTGAAACGTTGCCGCCACGGCTTGATGCTGTTCAACCGCCATGACGAGTTTATCGGCCGGTCGCTCGAGCTTTACGGCGAGTACAATGGCGGTGAGGCCAAATTCCTCATGCAGCTCCTCAGGCCCGGGGACACGGTCGTCGAAGTGGGTGCAAATATCGGTAGTCATACGATCCCCATCGCCGAGGCGGTCGGCCCAAAGGGCCATGTGGTCGCCTTCGAACCGCAACGGGGAGTGTTCCAGCTTCTTTGCGCCAATGTAGGTCTCAACGGGCTCGATCAAATTCAGCCTTTGCAGTTCGCAATCGGCAAACAGCCGGGCAAGGCCCGTATGTTGCGACCGAACTACAGAAAATCCGGCAATTTCGGGTCAATTTCGATCGGTGAACAGCCGGGGGCTACCAATCCATCTGACTATGAATCCGTAATTGTTGGCACCCTCGATAATATGTTGAAGCTCGAAAGCTGTCGGTTACTAAAAGTCGATTGCGAAGGCATGGAGCTCGATGTGTTGAAAGGCGCGGCCGAGTTTATCAAGACCCACAAACCATTTCTCTATGTGGAGAACGATCGGAAGGAAAAGTCACCGGCGTTGATTTCTTTCGTTTTAGAGCTCGGATACGAGGCCTATTGGCATACGCCATTGTTATTCCGGCGGGACAATTTCTATGAAAATCCGGAGTATGTGTTCGAAGTCGAACGACTAGCCTCTATCAACATGCTGGCTGTACCGCATGGAACAAAGGTGATCAATATCGACGATAAAAAAATCACCGATCCCGAGGATTGGTGGAAAGACTAAACTTCGGTCGTTCGCTTTACCGACCCTTGAATGCGGGCTTCCTTTTCTCGGCAAACGCGAGCTGCCCTTCGCGATAATCCTCGCTTTCGTAGCAATCTTGTATTGCCTGGCGGATCAAGGCCTCGTCACATTGATCCTGAGGTTTGATCGCTTCCGCCGTGGTCAGCTTTGCTGCCTTGACCGTCAACGGGGCGTTGGCGGCAATTTCTTCGGCAATCGCATCGACGACGGCGTCCAGTTTCTCCGCTGCCGTCACCTGATTGAGCACTCCCCAGCGGAGCGCGTCTTCAGCTGGAAAATGACGGGCGGTGAATAAAATTTCGCGCGTTACCGAGACAGACATATGGGCCAACAGCAGGCGAATATTGGCAAGACTATAGCCATGGCCCACCCGCGCCGGGGTCACGCCAAAAGTGGCACGATCGGCAGCGATGCGTATATCGCACAGCAGCGCCAGCTCGAAGCCGCCGCCGATGCAGGCCCCGTCGATACGCGCAATGATCGGCTTCGGCGCGGCGGCAATGTTCTCCAACGCCCGATCTGAAATCGCCTCATAATGGGCGATTTGTTCCGGCGTACTGCGCAAGGTTGCGAATTCCTTTATGTCGGCACCGGCGCAAAAGCTCTTGTCGCCCGCGCCGGTGACCACAATTGCTCTTATCTCAGGGTCTGCCGACCATTCCGCAAACACATCGCCGATCCGCTGCCACATGGCGAGCGACACGCAGTTGCGTTTTTCGGGGTTATTGATCGTAAACCGCCCGACGGCGCCGTCCTTAACGGCAAGTATTTTGGTATCGGCATCGGACATGACAGAACCTCGTAGTTTGCAAATTTCGCCTGATTAGCTGGTGACCCCGGCAGGATTCGAACCTGCGACCCTCAGATTAGGAATCTGATGCTCTATCCAACTGAGCTACGGGGCCATGGCAGTTTTGTGTGCGGGCGCGACTATACCACACAGGGTGTTGCCGATAGACAAGCAGCGGATGACGAATTCTTTCGGGCGAACCGCCCTATTTTTTGTCGCTGAAAAGGCTTTTAAGCGGATGCGAATAGATCAGCATCACTGTTTCGGTGCCTGGATTCTTATCCGCGATGTTGGCGTTGGACAGATGAGTTACGCCAATGCCGAGGCGGGCGCGATTATCGAACCGCCAGGCGATCTCGGCACCTGAACGAAATTCAAGCACATGCCCCAAATCTTGGCCTTCGCCATCGAGATAAAATCCAACCGCGGAGCCAAGCGTCAATACGATGCGTCGGCCGAAAAAAATGTCGCCTGAGAGACCAAACCAGCCATAAATGCTGGCATCGGTGGTCCCGAACACACCCAATGAAGGCCGAATATGTAACAATTCCAGGTCGGGGCCGGCACGGTATTCGATGCTGAAAACACCTGCTTGATCCCGATCGGCACAACAGCTGCCAATATCGCCACCGCCAAGCTTGATGAAAGCGGGGTCTTTGTTGCCAGCCGCCGCCGGCGCGATTGCCAGCCAAAAAGCAAGCAAAACTGCTGCGCCCCGTCCCAATACAAGGGCGGTCGCCGCCAAAACTCGCTTTTTGAGCGTCAACAAAGCCAAGATTCCCGATGCTCCGGTTATTTTTTCCGCATCATAGGGGCAATTTGGTATTGCGCAAGTGCTTAATTTGTAACGAATCTACTTCCGATATGGAATTACTTGGCACTATTTGGGCGGTACTTCGAGCGAACGAAAGCTATCTGTCGCTTTTACAAGTGCCCTCAGGATGCCCGGTTCCATCGCCGAGTGACCGGCATCGGGAACAATCGTGTATTCCGCTTCCGGCCAGGCACGCGCGAGGGCATCCGCCGTACGGATCGGACATACGATATCGTAGCGGCCTTGGATGATCGCGCCGGGCAAGTGGCGAAACCGGTCCACATTCGCCAGCAGTTCCCCTTCCTCGAAATAAAGACCGTGACGGAAATAGTGTGCCTCTATCCGCGCCAACCCGAGCGCAAGCTTGGGGTTATCGAAGGCTGCGATGGTCTCGGGGCTCGGTTTTAGGGTCGAACACGCCCCTTCGTAGCGACTCCAGGCCTTTGCCGCCGGCAAATGAACCTCCGGGTCAGGATCGGTGAGCCGTGTGTAGTAATTATTAAGCAGATCATCCCGTTCTTCAGCAGGCAAATGGTCGGCGAATGCATGCCATGCTTCGGGGAACACCGTGCGCATGCCGGTCATAAACCATTCGACTTCCTGGCGGCGGCAAAGAAATATTCCCCGCAAAACAAGGCCCAAACATCTGTCCGCATGGGCCGCGGCATAGGCAAGTGCCAGGCTTGAACCCCAGGAACCCCCAAAAACCAGCCACTTCTCTATCCCCAATCGAACACGCAGCGCTTCGATATCGGAAATGAGACGAGACGTCGTGTTGTTCTCGAGACAACCGAGCGGCGTCGACCGGCCCGCGCCCCGCTGGTCGAAAATCACGATGCGATAATGGGAGGGATCGAAAAATCGCCGATGCGCCGGGGTCGCACCCGAACCTGGGCCCCCGTGAAGAAACAACGCTGGGACCCCATCGGGATTCCCCGATTGCTCCCAATAAAGGGAATGGGGGTCCTCCACCGCCAAACTGCCGGTGTCGTAAGGGTCAATTTCCGGATAAAGGTCCGAGAGGCGCCGGACGGTGTCCATGTTTTTCAATCTAAGCGATGCTGAGTTCGTCGTTTGGTTATAAATCGACGCGCCGGACTCGGCTATATTAAAGCCATGCGATTGTGTTGGTTTTCGATCTTTTTTTTGGCCTTTCTCCAAACGGCTAGCGCGGGCGAGCTGATTCGGAAGGGCACCGAGGTGGCGGTTGAGATCATCGACGGCGACACTTTGGTGCTCAAATCGGGCAAACAAGTGCGCCTGGTGGGCCTCCAAGCGCCAAAGCTGCCACTAGGCCGCAAAGGTTTCCGTGCCTGGCCGTTAGGTGAAAAGTCCCGCAGACGGCTGGAGAAACTCACCCTCGGGCGCCGACTGATGCTGTCCTTTGGCGGACGCGAAATTGATCGGCACGGTCGTCTACTGGCTCATCTCCATGACGCCGCAGGTACCTGGATTCAGGGTGAAATGCTGCAAGCCGGCATGGCACGGGTCTATAGCTTTCGTGACAACCGGGCTTTGGTAAGCGAGATGCTGTCGCTCGAGCGCGAGGCCCGCGCCAACCGTCGCGGAATATGGCGCCACCCCTTCTATCGTGTCCGAAATGCAGAGAATGCGGGTCGCTACATCAACTCCTTTCAACTTGTCGAAGGGCGTGTGTTCAAGGTGGCGGAGCGCCGCAAACGTACCTATATAAATTTCGATGAAGATTGGCGGAGCGATTTTACGATTTCGGTTAAAAAACGGCATCTGCGCACGTTCAAAAAGAGCGGGGTTTCACTATCCGCACTGGCGGGAAAGCGTGTCCGGGTACGTGGCTGGATCAAAAATTGGAACGGTCCTTTCATCGAAGCCACACACCCGGAACAAATCGAGATTCTGGACTAACCAAAAAAGGAAATAGCTTTCGTACCGTCTTGCATGGCAGCTCATAAAACGAGAAAATTTCAGCGAAGACGCTTGGGTGGCGCGTTTTAAATACGGAGAGGACCTCTTCAATGGCACTTCAGTTGCACAGGCGTCATTTTTGCGGCTTGATGGCTGGCAGCGCATTGGCCGGGTTTTGCCCCACCTGTTTGGCCCAGGCCTTGACGCCGCGCGAGGAAAAACAACTCGGCAGCCAGAATCACCCGAAAATCATTGAGGAATATGGCGGTGTCTACGACGATCCAAAAGTCGGAGGCTATTTTGCGCTTATCGCGTCGCGGCTAGTACGTGCGACCGGACGACAGGACATCGGTTTTCGATTCACACTTCTGAACAGCCCAGATGTAAACGCCTTCGCCTTACCGGGCGGGTTCATCTATATCACCCGCGGCCTGGTCGCATTGGCCAGCGACGAAGCAGAAGTGGCCGGCGTTCTCGGCCACGAAATCGGCCATGTCGTCGCACGCCACACCTCCAAACGGATCGAAGCAGCAGAACGCGCCCGTCGCGAGGCAATGGCGGCTGGTTTGCTTGGTGCGGTGCTGGGCACAAACGGTCTCGGTAATGCGGCAGTCGGTTTGGCTCAGCAACGCTTGGCCGGATTTTCCCAGGAGCAGGAACACGAAGCCGACGTGCTCGGGGTTCGCTATATGGGCCGTGCCGGCTACAACCCCGACGGTTTGGCAAGTTTCCTCGGGAACCTCCGTGCTCATAGCCAATTGAGTGCGGTCATCGACGGACGCCCGGCAGGAAGTGTCGATGCGCGCGACATGACGTCGAGCCACCCACGCACGATCGATCGCGTGCGCCGTTCCATTCGCCACGCAAAGATCGCGCGCGGCGGTTGGCAGCTGAGCTACAAGGAAAACTTTCTGAAAAACATCAACGGTATGGTGTTCGGCGACGATCCAGAGCAAGGCGTCGTACGTGGCCGAGTTTTCACGCATGCCGCGCTGCGGTTTTCCTTCCGGGTGCCGAAGGGGTTCCGCATTCAAAACTCTCCCAGCGAAGTGATCGCCAAAGGTCCGCGCGGCAGTGGGATCATCTTCGATCTCGCCTCGAGACCGTTCCAAGGCTCGATGCGGTCTTATTTAGCTAACGCCTGGGCAAGAAAACTGCGGTTGCGGGATATGGAGCCGCTACGTATCAACGGGATGGACGCGGCAACCGGCTGGACCGAGGCCAAGTCCCGAAACGGAACGGTGACGCTGCGCGCGGTCGCCATACGCTACGACCGCAAACATATATATCGATTTCTGTTTATCGCACCGAGCCGCGTCATGTCTCAGCTATCCTACGGCTTACGCGATACCACATACAGCTTTCGTAGAATTAGCGCGTCAGAAGCGGATTCGATCCGCCCACTCCATCTTCAAGTTGTACAGCTCGAAACCCCGGCCAGAGTGTCCAGCCTTTCTCGGCGCATGGCAGTGTCGACCTACAAAGAATCATGGTTTCGGGTCCTGAACGAATTCGCCCGCCAGACAGACACTGTCCCGGCGGGCGAAAGCGTAAAACTGGTGATTTAGATCCGTTAGCCGGACAACCCAACCTACTCGTTGAACAGATCGTCCTGGATTACGACGGAATTTTCCAAATGCTGGCGCAGCTTGCCGAGAGCACGCTGTTCCAATTGCCGCACCCGCTCCTTACTGACACCAAGGGCCTGTCCCAGCTGTTCGAGGGTGGCGCCATCATCGACAAGACGACGTTCGCGGATGATCTTCTGCTCGCGGTCGCTCAATTCACCAAGTGCGGATTCCAACCACCGTGACCGGGTTTCTGAATCCTTCAGCCCCGTCACGACTTTTTCAGGCGTCGGCCGCTCGTCGGGTAGCAAATCCTGCCATTGATCATCAGAGCCCTCGCCGACCACCGCATTTAGTGACTGGTCTCCACCGCTCAAACGCATTTCCATGCTTTCGACGTCGCTGAGCTTGACCTTCAGTTGGTCGGCGATCTCCTGACGCGCGGTATCGTTCATGATATTTGCGTTGGCACCATCGATCCGAGCGCGCAAACGCCGCAAATTGAAAAATAGCGATTTTTGCGCCGAGGTGGTGCCGGTACGTACAATCGACCAGTTGCGCAAGATGAAGTCCTGGATCGCCGAGCGGATCCACCAAGATGCATAGGTGGAAAAGCGCACCTGGCGCTCAGGCTCGAAACGTTCGGCCGCTTGCATGAGCCCGACCATGCCTTCCTGTACCAGGTCGCCGAAAGGCAATCCGTAGTGACGAAATCGGCCTGCGATACTGACTGCCAATCGTGCATAGGCATTGATCAACCGGTGCAACGATTTTTCATCGCCCTTATCGCGCCATTTTTTGGCAAGTTCGAATTCCAGCTCGCGCGAAAGCAGTGGCTCACGCATTGTTTTACGAATAAAGCGTGTGTTCGCCGCCTGAGTTTGTGGATCGTCGATAATCGCCATTTCGCACCTAACCTTTCCCTTATGGGATACGGGATCGAACGTGCAGAGGATCACCGTTAAATCGCATATTCGACCAAATTCGCGGGAGACAAATTCAAATCCCACGAGCACCCCATATGTGACAGCAATCTATTGGGCGGTAACTTCGGGGAATTCCCGACTACAACGGTCAAGAAAAGATAATCCGCCCTTGCTGCATTATCATTCTAGGGGTTAGGGGGCGATTGAGGCAACGGCAATTTGATTCAATCTCTTCAAAAAAACGTTATTAACATTTGAAATTTAATGTTTTTTTGTGAACCGATGATTCTATTGCTTTCTTTTATTCCGCAACGCAATAAAACTGCTTCCTGCGATGCTCATTTGAAATTTCCGATAAAAATAATCAAATTTCGGCCTACAGAACCGGTTTTGGAAAACCGGCGTGCGAACATCGGCGAGAATTTAAACTGCCAATCGATGAAGAATGGCACCTTCTGGCGATAGGCAAACCGCCATCAAATGGCCGCCAAACCCGCAACCGCCATCTACAGTGATCGTAAACGGTGTTTCGGCATATCCGGCTTGGGCAGGATCGAAACCGCGGACAATTTTCTCAAAATCGCCATACGGCGCATTTATGGCCGCAAAGCTGCGCCCAGCCCACCAAAAACTGTCCGACTGGGCACCAATCTGCTTCGAAGTATCGAGGCCGGATGACACGAACAGCAGTTTTTGATCATGGGTACACGCAGCCCAGTGAAGGTTACTCATTAAATCCGCGTGGCCCGGACGCTGGCGAAGATTTTCCCGGACCGCGCCGGTCCAGCGGGTTAGCGCCAGCGGCCCGTCGCGGGCGCATGCCAACCCCGCCTCCTGGTCGCCGCCATATGCGCTAATGGTCGGGCCGGCACCGCGGCCTAATGCCCACTCCAGAATATTTCCAGGGTCGACTGCAAATTGCAGTTCCAAGATACAGCGCAGCATTTCTTCCTGACAGCCACGCAGAAAAACGATGTCTTCGGCCGGAACGTATGGCGGACGCGCCATAAAAGCGCGTCGAAGAGCCAAAAGCGTGTCGACGGTTTCGGGTATGGTATTGCCGTAACCGAGGTAATTCCCAAGAAAAACCAACCTGTCGCCAAGCTCGAAACGTGGAATCAACTGCTGACAAAGCGCTTCCAAACGATTGGTATCGCCGTGCACAGCGCCGATTGTCCAAATCCGCCGCGCACCGCGCAAAACAGCGATTGGTGCACGACCTGCACCTGCGGATGCCCCGCGGGGGAGCATCGATTCCAATCCTGCTTCTGGTTGCTGTGAATCGGACATGGCCAACCAAGGCGCCCGATCATTTGCGAAAATTTGCCACACCGCCCGGGACGCCGCCCGGCGGCGTGTCGCTTAAAGCCTATGCGGCTTGCAACATTTGCTCAAGCTTTTCGGTCGCCTGCTCTTCGTCTATCGATTCAACCGCCGCCAGTTCACGCGACAAACGCTCAAGCGCAGCCTGGTAAATCTGGCGTTCGCTATAGGATTGGTCGGGCTGACCGGCGCTACGATGAAGATCGCGCACTACCTCGGCGATCGAAACCGGATTGCCGGAATTGATTTTTGCTTCATATTCCTGGGCGCGGCGGCTCCACATGGTGCGGCGAACTCGACTGCGCCCTTTCAAAGTCTTGAGCGCCGATTTCATTTCGTCCTTCGACGATAATTTGCGCAACCCCGAATCCTCGGCTTTGGTTACCGGAACGCGCAGGGTCATACGATCCTGTTCGAAACTGATCACGATCAAGGTAATCGATTCCTGTTCGATTTCCTGTTTTTCAATACCGGTGACACGGCCGACGCCATGAGTCGGATAGACCACCCAGTCATTTTTTTTGAATTTTTGTTTTGCAGCCATGCTTAATTCTTCTCCGAGTTTAAAATTCCGAGTTTATAAGTTCCTCGTTATGTTTCGCGTTACCGTACCGCGCGACCGGTGCTCCATTCGCCGGTGGCCATAATTCGATACAAAAAATCGTGCTCCTCTACGACGCCGATGGTCGTTCGACGCCGTATATTGATATTCCAGCCGTCCCGTGCATCTTCAGATAGGTCCCGTTCAAGTCATCCTTTTTGTTCTGATTCTTGCCTTCTGTGGCAGATCTTTGTCGGATGAAATGCGGGCAGGTCCGCCTGCGATTATGCCTAGCCTAGAACGCTACCTAGGCGATATCCCATTAGAATATCACATTTTCTCCGGTTTTTACAGGATTTTGCCCGCCACGCGCCAAAGCGGGATCCCAGATTCTTCGAATCGTTGTCTAGGTCTCGACCTGCACAATCAAGCCGCGGTCAAACTTCGCCTGGCTCAGCACTGAAATATTTATCGAGCTTGCCTTCTTCGTCCTTGAACTCGTCGGCGTCTGGAGGTTCCTCGCCTTTGACGGTGATATTCGGCCATTTTTCCGCATATTCCCGATTCAGCTCGACCCAATTTTCGGCTTCGCCTTCGGTATCCGGGAAAATAGCTTCCGCGGGGCATTCCGGCTCGCAAACGCCACAGTCAATGCATTCGTCAGGATGGATGACCAACATGTTTTCACCGGCATAAAAGCAATCCACAGGACATACTTCGACACAGTCCTGATATTTGCATTTGATGCAATTGTCGGTGACCACATAGGCCATTTCGCCCTCACTACCCTAAATACCGTTTATTCCGGTGCTAAATTTCACGGTGCACCCACGCCCAACGGTACACGCGAGACCAAAGCTCGCGCCTCATGGCCCTAACACACGGAACAGCTCCGCATCAAGCCTATACTGAAATAGGCCGTTACTCGCCAAATCTCAACCACGCTTTCAAACGATCGATGGCGCGGCGATGTTTTTTAGTCGGTCGCCCGGCACCCGGGTCGCGAGGGGCCACTGGAGGTGGCGTTGGGCTTGATTTCTTCTCACCCGGCGGATCGAGATCTTCGTAAAGCGTGCGCGCTTCGGTCGCAGGCCCCCGACGGCTGCCGAGCGCAATCACCTCTATGACTCGGATATGCGGACCTTGCGGAAAAGTCAGCACGTCGCCCGCCCGAACTTCGGCCCGTGGTTTCTTTATCACTTGCCTGTTGATGCGAAATTTCCCTGCGGCGATCTGCTTTGCTGCCAGGGTCCGACTTTTAAAGAAGCGCGCATGCCATAGCCACTTGTCGACCCGCAGTTTTTCCCCGACCGTCGTGTCCGCTGTCATTTGCTCTCGACCAGCTCCTGCAACACAGCGAATGGCGAATTTGGGTCGGGCGCGGGACGACCGCGGCGAGCTTTTGTTTTGCCGGTTTTGCCTTTTGCGGCCCGTTTGCGTTTTGGTCGAGACTTCGGAATTAGCGTCACGCCGATCTCGTCTTGCGAACAACGATAACCAAGAGCGTTCGCGACCACATTAAAGTTCGTTTCGTCGCAACCCGCTCTGTGGAGCAGATCCGGGGTCAGCAAAAATGCGCCTTGCCGACTTTTGCGCCTCAAGACACCCGCCAATTTTTCCACCAAATCGATACGCAGCGACACCGCGCCGAAAGAAATGTGGCCAGTTGCCTGCCAAAATTCAGCGGGCGCCATGGCTTTGTCATAAGCCGTCGGCCGTCGCTCGAATTCCACCGCCGGCACCGGACACTCATTCGCAACGGACCAAAGCAAAGCCCGTAAGCGAATTTTCCCTAGCTTCAGCAAGGCCGGGCAATAAATAGCGGTGGTGCCGATGGTAACATTTCCGGATTTCAGGAAAGCACGCCCTTCACTATCAAGCCCGTTTACCAGCTGGCCAACGGTTTTTCGGGTGACAGACCCCAACCCCTCGCCAAGATGGAACAGCAGCCCGCGCACAGTCGCCGGGCACTCGGCCGCCAAAAGGCCTGATAGCGGTTTGAACTCGCCCTTCAAATAGAACCTAAGCCAATCGGTCAACCGTCGTTCGATCCGCCGGCGCAGCGCTTCGTCCAGATATTCGTTTCGATCGAGGACGATTTCGGGCTGAAGCGCGGTCGGCCCCGGTTTGAGACGCCCTACCGGCGCCCGCTTCCACAGAACACGCCCATCCTTGTCGAGACGGAACGCATTATCCTGGGAATCGATCAGGGCTGCCGCTCGTGTACCCATATCCTGGCGCAGCGCCTGTCGGGCGGCAGACATGATCGCCTTGTCGGCAAGCGCATCGGCCGACGGCACGAATTTCAGGCCTTCCAACCGCCCCACTTTTTCGCCCTCGACGACGAGAATACCTTTCGCCGTCACCGCCGACAGCAATTCTCCATCGCCGCGTTTGCGGTCAAACAAAGCCGCGCGGCGGTCGACGAATTGTTGGGTCAGCTTCTGATGCAACGCATCGGACAGTCGGTCCTCGATCTCGCGCGCGCGCGACTGCCAATGCTGGCTGTCATCAAGCCAATCGGCGCGATGGGTAATGTAGGTCCAGGTGCGGATATGAGCGATGCGAGTGGTGAGAGAGTCGATCCCGCCTGCCTCCGCTTCAAGCTGGCCGATCTGTGCCGCGACCCAATCCTCCGGCAACTGGCCATGATGGCGGTTGAGATTGAGATAGACCTCGCGCAAAAGCCGCAAATGGTGATCGGCAAGCATTTTGCGAAAATCGGGAATTTGGCAAACCTCCCAAAGCTGGCGCACCGCCGCCGGGTTGGTAGCAATATCTGCGATTTCCGCATCGGCACTAAGTTGGAGAAGCGCGTCGTGATCGTCATCCATGCGAGCCGGTATCAAATCCAGACGCGCCGGCGGCTGCTCCAAACTCTTCAAAAGCCGTTTCGGCGAATTGAAATCGAGGGAAGCGTTACGCCAATAAATGTGTTTCAGCGATTCGAACCGGTGGTTTTCAACCGCTTCGACAATTTCCTCGTCCAGCGGTTTGACCTCATTGGTAACGCCAAAAGTACCGTCATTCATATGCCGACCGGCGCGACCGGCGATTTGGCCGATTTCCGCCGGGCTCAAAGGTCGCGGACGCTTTCCATCGAACTTGCGAAGGCCGGCGAAGGCAACATGATCCACGTCCATGTTCAGTCCCATGCCGATGGCATCGGTCGCGACCATGTAGTCCACTTCGCCTTCCTGGTAGAGCGCGACCTGGGCGTTACGGGTGCGGGGGCTAAGAGCACCTAACACCACGGCAGTGCCGCCCCGTTGCCGCCGGATCAATTCGGCGATGGCGTAGACCTCATCGACGGAAAAGGCGACCACAGCCGAGCGGCGCGGCAGGCGGGTAATCTTGCGGGGGCCGGAATATCTGAGGGTCGAAAATCGCTTGCGATCATCGATTTCCGCGTCCGGCACCAATTTGTTAACCAGCGGGCGCATGGTATCGGCACCCAGAAACATCGTTTCCGCGAGACCACGTGCGTGTAACAGACGCTGGGTAAAGATATGTCCGCGTTCCGGGTCGCCGCACAGTTGGATCTCGTCGACTGCCAGAAAATCGACCGGCCGATCCATGGGCATCGATTCAACGGTGCAGACAAACCAGCGCGGATTGTCGGGTATGATCTTTTCCTCGCCGGTGATCAGCGCTACGGAATTTCGTCCTTTCAGGGAAACGATACGGTCGTAATTCTCGCGGGCCAACAGACGCAGCGGAAAACCGATCATGCCCGACGGATAGCCCAGCATGCGATCGATCGCGAGATAGGTCTTGCCCGTGTTAGTGGGGCCCAAAACGGCGCGCACGCGCCCATGGGAAAAACCGCCGGTCATAGGTCAAGTGAAAGCGGATTCCGGACCAAGGTGCAAGAGAGAATCCTAGTCCCTCCGTCGCTCCTACCCCTCTACCAACGGAACGAACGCGACCGGCAACCCGCAACTTTCGACAAGTGAACCATCCAGCGCTTTTTCGAAGACCATCAGTTTCTGGCCAGCGAGCCGCCCGCCAATCGGTATCACCAGGCGTCCGCCGGGTTTGAGCTGTGCCACCAGCGGCTGCGGCAATCTCGGAGCGGCGGCAGTAACGATAATGCCATCATAGGGCGCTTCTTCGGGCCAGCCCTGCCAGCCATCGCCTTCGTGAATGGATACATTTACATAACCTTGCGAGGCCAAGCGGTCGCGAGCGGCAAATGCCAACTTCGAGATGCGTTCGACCGAGACAACCTCGGCCGCGAATTCCGCCAACACGGCGGATTGGTAACCGCAGCCCGTACCGATTTCGAGCACCTTGGCCTCTTCCGGTATCTGCAAAAGATGGCTCATTGCAGCGACGATATAGGGTTGGGATATTGTCTGACCGTGACCGATCGGCTGCGGACGGTTGTCATAGGCACGGATTTTCAATTGCTCCGGAAGGAATGCCTCGCGCCGCACCGCCCCCAACGCTGCAATTACTCGGGAATCGAGGACGTCCGCACCGAGATAAGATGCGGTCTCGGCCGCCTGATCGGCGACATGTTTCAGTAAAATCGCCTTTTCGGCTTCGAGATCGGGCAATTTCGCCATTTCTATCCACTTTACCCCATGGACCTCCGAGGCTTTGCCCCCTTGCAACAAAGCCGGTGCCGTCACATATAGCGGCCAAAGGCTAACTCGAAAGGGGAGTTTCACGCCATGGCCAAGGCAAGCAGCAAGAAAAAGACTGAAAAACTGTCTTTTCAGGCCGAAGTCAGTCGGCTTTTGCATATCGTCGCTCATTCGCTCTATTCCGAGCGCGAGATTTTTTTACGCGAGTTGATCTCCAACGCTTCCGACGCCTGCGACCGGCTGCGTTACGAGGCACTGACGAAACCAAAACTCACCCAGGGCGATCCCGATTTTCGCATAGATATCAGCACCGACGAAAAGGCGGGCACAGTGACCGTCACCGACAATGGAATCGGCATGAATCGCAAGGAGCTGATCGATAATCTCGGCACCATCGCCCGGTCCGGCACGGCTGCGATGCTGGATAAATTGTCCAAGGACGGGAAGGACGATTCCAAAGGCGATATAAATCTAATCGGTCAATTCGGCGTCGGTTTTTATTCCGCCTTTATGGTGGCCGATCAAGTGACGGTGACTACCCGCAAGGCCGGCGCGGCCGGCGCGTTTAAGTGGGAATCCGACGGACAGGGACAATTTACCTTGAGCGAAACGGAACGGGACGGACGTGGCACCACGGTGACACTGAAGCTTAAGGATGACGCCAAGGAATTTCTCGAAGGGAGCCGGCTTCGCCACATCGTCACCACCTATTCGGATCATATTCCGGTGCCGATCAATTTGATCGAGGGCGAAGAGACGAACCGCATCAACGACGCGTCGGCCCTTTGGACGCGGCCCCGCAATCAAATCAAGGACGAGCAATATAAGGAGTTTTATCACCATGTGGCCCATGCGGGTGACGAGCCTTGGGCGACGCTTCATTTTCGTGCGGAAGGGGTGATCGAATATTCCGGTCTTTTGTTTATTCCCACCGCGCGGCCGTTCAACATTTTCCACCCGGATCGCACCAACCAGGTGAAGCTCTACGTCAAACGGGTATTCATCACCGAAGATTGCGAAGAATTGCTACCGTCCTGGCTGCGCTTTCTGCGCGGCGTAGTGGATTCGGAAGATCTCGACCTCAATGTCAGCCGCGAGATGCTTCAGAACAATCCGGTCGTGGCCAAAATCAGAAGCGGGCTGGTGAGCCGGGTGCTGAACGAGCTCAAGAAGCGGGCGGAAAAAGAGCCCGATTCCTACACCGGCTTCTGGGAAGCATTCGGCCCACTGATAAAAGAGGGCATCTATGAGAGCTTCGAAGACCGCGACGACCTTTTGACGCTTCTCCGCTGCCAGTCGACCGCCGATGACGGATTGACCAGCCTGAAAGATTATGTCGGGCGAATGAAAAAGGGCCAGGAAGCGATTTACTATATCACCGGCGAGAACCTGGACGCGTTAAAGCAAAGCCCGCAGATCGAAGGCTTTCGCGCCCGAGGCGTCGAGGTGCTACTGCTGAGCGATCCCATCGACGATTTTTGGGTTCCCTCTGTCGGTACGTTCGACGAAAAGCCCTTCAAATCGGTAACTCAGGGCGGCGCTGACTTAAGCGATATCGAAGCGCCCAAAGAGAAAAAGAAAAAGGATGACGCGAAGAAAGAATCGGAGGCCGAAGCAGAAGGTCTCGGCGATTTAATCGCGCTCTTGAAGCTGACGTTGGACGAAAAGGTCTCAGACGTCCGGACTTCCGAAAGGCTGACCGATAGCGCGGTCTGTCTCGTTGCCGACGAAACCGGGCTCGATATGAATTTGGAGCGCCTCTTGCAGCAGCATCAACAGCTCGAAACCAAAACCGCCCGTATTCTGGAGATTAATCCGGATCATGCGCTAATCCGCGCGCTTGCCAAGGAAGCGAAAAAGAAAGGCGCCCAGGACACGCTTGAGGACGCCGCCTTATTACTGCTGGATCAGGCGCAAATTCTCGAGGGAGACCCGGTTAGCGATCCGGTCGCCTTTGCCCGGCGGATGGAAAGCGTGATGGCGAAGGGCTTGGTCTAGAACTGCAACTGGGCGGCGGCCACGATCGGCCCATGATTGCGCTTTTGAATAAGCACCGCGCAACCGCCGTTTCCGGCCTTCGAACCGACCGAAATAACCTTGCTTAATGCCTGGCCGTTCCAATTGGCAACTTGCTGCATCGAACGCACCACATTGGCGTTGATTAGCTTTCGGCCCTCATTCTCGCCACGGGTAACCTGCGTAATGTGCGGCTTGTCATAGGTGACGAAAATCACGTCATATTGCCCGTCCGCCTCGCCGGCCCCGATGTCGATCTTCAATTGCCCTTTCGCCGGTTTACTTAGGCTGAGCTTCGGCGCCTTGGGGTTGGTACCACTGAAGTTTTCAATCGAACGGTTTACCCGGCTGCGATGGGACCCGACCGCATGCTCCTGCCCGGCTATCACCATTTGCGGCGTATAGAGACTGCGGCCACCGAGCGCTTTGACATAGCTCCGTTGCCGCTGGGTATATTCGCGTTTTGCGAACGGGTCTTTCCAGCCGATATAGTCCCAATAGCTAACGTGAAACTCCAACGCGATCACGTCCCGACGCTTGGCAAGATCGACCAAAAATGCCTCCGCCGGAGGGCAGGATGAACAGCCCTGGCTGGTGAAAAGCTCAACCACGACCGGGCTCGAGACCGTGTCAGCGGCTTGGGGGCCCCGATTCAATACGACAATTCCCGCAATGAGGGCCAATCCGATAATCAGTACGTTTCGCATAACCACGCCACCATAATGGAGCGCCCCAAAGGCGACCAATCAAATTGCGGTGAGCCCCCGTGAAATCACGTGAAAAGGCTTCGCCGGCGTCTCGAAGGCTGTAAGTGTCAAATTCCTTGGTGCCGGACGCAAAGGAAATGACCCGTTGACCTGAGGTGGCGACACCCAGCGGGTAACTATGCTGATGGCGAAAAGGTCGTCAGGTCGATCCCATCCACTGCCGACTTGTATTCCTCGATGCTCGGCGTTCGGCCAAGAATTGTCGAAAGAACGACTACCGGGGTCGAGGCGAGGAGAGACTCCCCTTTCTTGTCTTCCGAGTCTTCGACCACGCGACCTTCGAAAAGCCGTGTCGACGTAGCCATAACCGTATCGCCCTTTTCCGCCTTTTCTTGATTACCCATGCACAAATTACAGCCGGGCCTCTCTAAATACATGATATTATTGTATTTTATGCGGTTTTCTTCTTTCGGCGCACTATCGTCGAATACGAACCCAGCATATTTTTGCAGAATGTTCCAATCGCCTTCCTCCTTCAACTCGTCGACGATGTTGTAGGTCGGAGGGGCGACGACCAGAGGGGCGTTGAACTCTACCTTGCCGTGCGCTTTTTCGAGATTTCGGAACATCTGGGCTACAATATTCAGATCCCCTTTGTGGATCATACAGGAACCGACGAAGCCAAGATCGACCTTCTTTTCAGCATTGTAATATGAGAGCGGCCTAATCGTGTCGTGTGTATAACGTTTCGAAACATCTATATTTTCGACATCAGGGTCTGCGATCATCGGCTCATTTATTTCGTCCAAATCTACCAATACTTCAGCGAAATATTTGGCATTGCTATCCGGAGCGAGAGCCGGCCTCTCACCGGATTTTATTTCTTTGATGCGCTTTTCCGCCTTATCAACAAGCGACTTGAGCATTTGGACACCATTATCCATGCCATGATCAATCATGCCCTGTATGCGGTCTCTGGCGATCTCAAGGGATTCAATGAGGGTCTCGTCATCGGAAATACATATGGAAGCTTTCGCCTTCATCTCGGCGGTCCAGTCTGTAAAGGTGAAGGCCTGATCCGCCAGCAATGTTCCGATATGGACTTCGATGATTCGCCCCTGGAAGACGTTTTCGCCAAATTGATCCAGCATTTGGGCCTGCGTAGCATGGACCACATCACGGAAATCCATGTGATCACCCATCCGCCCTTTGAAGGTAACCTTCACGGATTCGGGTATCGGCATACTTGCTTCGCCGGTCGCCAACGCAAGAGCGACTGTTCCGGAGTCGGCGCCAAAAGCGACCCCTTTAGACATCCTCGTATGGGAGTCCCCTCCCATTATGATCCACCAATCATCGACCGTAAGGTCATTTAGAACCTTGTGAATAACATCCGTCAAAGGTGAGTAGATTGCATTTGGATCACGCCCCGTGATCAGGCCAAATTTATTCATAAAAGCCATCAGTTTGGGGGTATTGGCTTGTGCCTTTTCATCCCAAACGGACGCGGTATGACAGCCGGATTGGTACGCCCCATCGACGACAGGTGAGATAACGGTTGCGGCCATTGCCTCTAGCTCTTGAACCGTCATTGGCCCGGTCGTGTCTTGCGATCCGACGATATTGACCTTTACCCGGACATCCGAGCCGGCATGCAACACACCTTCTTTTTTGGACCCCACCAAATTATTGTTGAATATTTTCTCTACCGCCGTGAGCCCTTGACCGTCATGAGAAAGCTCTTCCGAGGGTGCGAATACGGATTGCAATTCTACGCCGAGAGTCGACGCCGCATAGGCCTGCAATTTTTTGCCGAATTCAACCGCGTATGATCCGCCGGCTTTCATAAATTCCGTATTCTGAGGCGAGAACGATGCGGAAATATCCATCAGTTCTTCGTCGCCATTCTCATCACATAATTTGTGGTCCTTCGTATTGATCGTCAAAACAGTGCCAGTCTCAACAGAGTACTTTTCCTCGAGAACCGGATTACCGTCGTTGTTCACTATTGGTTTGCCATCAGAGCCCAGCTTTTTGGTCCAGTTTTTTAAATCAATACCGATGCCCCCGGTAACGCCTACCGTGGTCATGAAAATCGGTGAAATACCGTTAGTTCCTGCGACGATAGGTGCATAGTTCACGAAGGGTACGTACTTGCTTGCTTGTTTTCCGGCCCACAAAGCTGCGTTGTTGATCCCCGACATCCGGGAGGAGCCCACGCCCATCGTTCCCTTTTCGGCGATTAACATTACTCGTTTGTCAGGGTTCTCTGCCTGCAATTGTCGAATCTCGGCCTGCGCCCTTTCGGAGATAAAACTCTTACCGTGCAGTTCTCTGTCAGCTCGAGAATGCGCCTGGTTGCCAGGAGAAAGTAAGTCGGTGGAAATATCGCCCTCCGCGGCGACGTAAGTCACGACTTTAATTTCTTCTTCGATATCAGGTAGGTTCGTAAAAAATTCACCTTTTGCATAACTTTCGAGAATGTCTCGCGCCACCGCATTTCCTGCCTGATAGGCCTCTTGAAGCCGTTCCGTATCGGCCTCATACAGAAAAACCTGTGTTTTCAGGACATCGGCTGAATGCTGAGCGATAGAGTCGTCATCACCCAAAGCCAAATCTAGGAGCACCTCGATCGAGGGGCCGCCTTTCATATGAGACAACAGCTCGAACGCCAAGGACTGGGAAATTTCCGGCACATCCGTCTCGCCGAGAATGATTTCTTTTAAGAAGCTTGCCTTTGTAATGGCAGCGCTGGTTGTTCCCGGCAGAGTGTTATAGATAAAAAATTCTATTGACGCGTCTCGGTGCTCACTGGATGTATCCTTTATTTGGGAAATAACCTCGCCGAGCAGCGCGCCATCTTCGATGGGTTTCGGGCTCAAGCCCTCCGATTTGCGATTTTCAATTTCCTCTAGATACTCTGCGTACAAATTCCTAGTTTCAGTCATGGGCTCCCCCACCCAAATTCGAAATGTAACCAAATATGCAGCCCAATCGGGCCGCATTCGGACCGTTGTTTAAACCGAAATTCCACCAATGGGAAGCATCATAAATACCATAGGCTTATCCACGTAGGATCGGTCATCTTGCCGCAACAAAATTCGCTGGCCAAACTCGCGATCTTTCCATAACGTAGGTTTTAGAGACGCTGTGTTCTAGGGCAATCCTTACAAATTAGCTTCGCATCACAGTTGTTGTCTCTCACCAAAAAACCAAGGGAGGTATTACGGTGAAAACATTTTCCTTTAAGACCATTGGCGGGGTCGCGGCGGCTGCATTGGCGGCAGGCGGCATCGCCGTATCAACCGCTCAGGCAGCGGATGAGATCATCCTCGGTTCGGCGATCTCCTTTACCGGCAAATACTCGACCAACGGCATCCACGCCAAGAACGGCTATGACATTGCCGTCAAGCGCATCAACGAGATGGGTGGCGTGAAAGTCGGCGGTAAGAGCTACAAGCTCCGCATCAAGTATTATGACGATGAATCGACTCCTGCCCGTACGGCGCAGCTTCTTGAGCGCCTGATCAAGCAGGACGGCGTCAAATATATGCTTGGCCCGTACAGCTCCGCGACAACCAAGGCCGCCGCTCCGGTGACCGAAAAGTACAAGGTCCCGATGGTGGAAGCCGAAGGTGCCTCTCGGTCGCTCTTTACCCAGGGCTACAAGTATCTCTTCGCGGTGCTGTCCACTTCGGAACAGTATCTGGCCAGTTCGGTTGCGCTTGCTGCCGAAATCGCCAAGAAGAACGGCAAAAAGCCCAGCGACTTGAAAGCGGCAATGGTGTTCGAAAACGATCCGTTCTCGCTTGACGTCCGCGCCGGCGTTGCCGATGACCTGAAAAAGGTCGGCATTAAAATCGTCATCGACGACAAAATGCCGCGCGATTTGAGCGATATTTCGCCAACACTCACGAAGGTCAAGGCACTGCGGCCCGACCTGCTGTTGATCTCCGGCCATTCCAAAGGTGCGGCCACGGCTGCCCGCCAAATCAAGGAAATGAAGATCGGCGTACCGATGATCGCCATGACTCATTGCGAATCGGCCAAGGTCATCAAAAAGTTCGGCAAGCATACCGAAGGCTTCCTGTGCCCGACGCAGTGGGCGGAAACTTTGTCCTATAAGGGCAAGTATTTCGGCACCGCAGCCGAGTACGATACGTTGTTCAAGAAGACCTTCGACGGCTACAAGAACGTTCCTTACCAGTCGGCCCAGGCATCTGCCGCGGTTATCGTCTGGAAAGAAGCTTTCGAAGCCGCCAACACCCTGAACAATCAGAAGGTTCGTGACGCGATTTCCAAGACCAAGATTCAGACCTTCTATGGCAACATCAAATTCGATAGCACCGGCAAAAATATCGCCAAGCCGATGGTGTTGCGCCAGATCCAGAACGGCAAGCTGAACGTGGTTGCGCCGACCAAATGGGCTTCGGCCAAGGTCGTGCATCCGCGGGTGGTGCCGTAGGGAAAGTACTGAGGCGACTAAAAACAGCCTGAATTTGGACCGTCCTGTCTCCGCCGTTGCGGGGGCGGGGCGCTCCGTTCTTTTTATAAGGCTTGTTTCGGGGAATTCTTTAAATGGCTAATTTGAATCTGCTCGCGCAAGCGCCGATTCTGAACGTTCAGCTACTACTGGACGGACTTTTCATCGGCGCAATCTTTGCGCTCGCCGCCTACGGGCTCGCGCTCGTATGGGGGGTGATGAATATCAAGAATTTAGCACAAGGCGATTTCGTCATTTTAGGCGGCTATATCGCCTTTTTTCTCGGCCAGAATGGCATCCATCCCCTGGTCGGACTGCCGGTATCGATTGTCTTGATGTTCGGCTTCGGCTGGTTGGTTTACAAATATATTATCTCCTACGTCATAAATCGCGACATGTTCACCTCGTTGCTGGCGACGTTCGGCATCGCGTTGGTGATGCAGCAATTGATGAATCTCATATTCGGCCCCGACGTGCAGGTCGCCGAATCCGGTTTCGCCATCAATAATATTTTGGGCGGACTGGTAACGGTGGCGAATATCAAGCTCCTATCTTTCATACTCGCGGGCGTTCTGGCGGCAATCGTCGTTCTGTTCATGAAAAAAAGCCGCATGGGTCAGGCGATCCGCGCCACGGCGCAGGACCCGCGTGCCGCGAAGGTCATGGGTATCGATACCGAGAAGGTCTATGCATTTACCTTTTCGTTGAACTCAGCGATCTGCGGCGCTGCGGGCGCATTAATCTCGATGATTTGGGTTATTCAACCTTTCTACGGCATCACCCATTCGATCCGTTCGTTCGTTATCGTCACCGCGGCCGGGCTCGGCAATTTGCCGGGCGTCATCACCGCGGGCTTCGGACTCGGTATCGCCGAACAATATGGCGGCTTCGTGCTTGGTGCCGAATTCCAACAGGTCACCGTCACCGGACTGCTCGTCTTGGTGTTGATGTATCGCCAGTATCAGATGAGTAAGATCAGACAGGTGGTCCAATGATTACCGAAAAACATACCGCGGCGTTCTATATCGCACTCCTGATTTTCGGGTTGGCCGCACCTTTCCTGTTCGCCGCCTATTCTTTCCAGATCGCGCTGTTGTGGATCATGGTGCTATTCGCCGTCACCTGGGACGTGATGGGCGGCCAGATGGGATACAATTCCCTCGGCAACATATTTTTCTTCGGCATCGGCATGTATATCTCGGCCATCGTTCAGGTCGGCCTTTACTACGACGTGGGCACCTACACTGCCCATTCCGGTGCGGTGAATGTGGTCTTCAACAATGAGCAATACTTTACCGGCCTCGCGGTCGGAATTGTGGCCGCGGGGATCGGCTGCGTGATCTTCGCCGTTTTGTTGAGCCAGATTGTTTTTGGCCTGCGCGGGCCCTATTTCGCCATCGGCACTTTGGGTATCGCGCTTTCGGCAGCCGAATTGATCGGTGCTTGGGATTGGGTCGGCGCCGGCGGCGGCATTGCTCTGCCCAAATATCCCGGCGAGCCCGATGACCGGGCCATGCTCTACTACTTCCTCTGTTTCTTCTCGGCCGCAGCCACCTTCTTGTTTTTCCGGTGGCTGTATCAAACTCGTTTCGGGCTCGCCATCAATGCGATCCGCGACAATGAAGAAAAGGCCGAAGCGATGGGTCTGCATACGCTGACCCACAAAACGGTGGCTTGGAGCCTATCGGCCTTTTTCTTGGGCATCTCGGGCGCACTGTTCGGCAACATGACTGGATTCGTCGAGCCTCTGGAAGTCGCGTTCCCCACGGTCACCTTTGGGATCTTCATGGTCGCGATGGCCCTGTTGGGCGGCAAGGGCACGCTTTGGGGGCCGGTCTTGGGCGCAACGTTGTTCCACGTCATCAAAGAAGTCACCTGGACCCATATGTTGGGTTGGCAATGGGTCGCGCTCGGCGGCCTGATCGTCGTCAACGTGGTGTTTTTCCAACAAGGCATCATGGGCTGGGCGCAGGACAAGTGGCCGGAGAAATTCGGTCTCGTGGTCGATGAAAGCATGACCGCCGAGGAGAAGGAGCCGGCGAAATGACGACCATTATCGAAGTCGAAAACGTCTCCAAATCCTTCGGTGGTGTCGTTGCCAATCACGACATCAGCCTGACCGTACCCGAAGGCAAAATTACCGGGCTTATCGGACCGAACGGTTCCGGCAAGACGACTTTGTTCAATTCGATCGTCGGTTATCATCCGATCGACGACGGCGTGATCAAATTCGAAGGCCAGGAAATTCAGGACCTGCGGGTCCCGAAAATAGCGCGGCTCGGGCTCGTGCGTACCTTCCAGCAAACGCGGATCTACAATCAGATGAACTGCGTCGACAATATGCTGATATCGGTGCCACATCGAACGGCGAAATTCACGGACATGTTCCGGCCTTATCCGGCGGAACTGACCGAGCGCGCGGAAACTTTGCTCGAATTCGTCGGGCTCTATCAGAAACGGTTTCTGATTTCCGGCGACCTGTCGTTCGGTCAGCAGAAACTGCTCGAGTTCGCCATGGCGCTGATGAACGAGCCGCGTATCCTGTTGCTGGACGAACCCACCGCCGGTATTAACCCGACGCTGATCAACGGCCTGATCGACCGGCTTAAAAGGGCTAACGAAGAGATGGGCATCACCCTTTTCGTGATCGAGCACAATATGCGGGTGATCATGAATTTGGCCGAACACATCTATTGTCTCGCCCATGGTGAATTACTCGCCAGCGGCACGCCGGATGAATTGCAAAACGACGAGCGCGTCATCGACGCCTATTTGGGAGCGCACTAATGGCCGACACGCAAGAAAACGAATCGGTTCGCGGCTACGGGTCGGGTGGCGTTAGCACCGTCATCTCCGTCGAGGACGTCGTCCGCGAGGCGGAGAAAATTGCCGAGAATGCGCCCTCGCCGGAGGAAATTGCCGCTCTGGCCGGCAAAGATCCCTATCTCACCATCGACGGACTCAATGCCGGATACGGCAAGATGGAGATTCTTCACGATTTCAATCTGCAGGTCGGCCAAGGCCAATCGCTCTGTCTTATCGGTCCCAATGGGGCGGGAAAGTCGACGGTGCTGCATTCGATTTTCGGTTTCACCAATATTTTCGACGGCCGTATCAATATCCAGCGCGAAGGCGGTGAACTCGATGTGACCGATCTCTCGTCCAAAGACAAACTCAAAGAAGGCGGTATCGCTTACATCCTGCAGGACAAGTCGATCTTCCCCGATATGACGGTGGAGGAAAACCTTTGGATGGGCGGCTATCTGATGGATACGCCAGCGGACGCCAAAGAAGCTGCAGAGCGTGTGTTCGACAAATATGATCGGCTCGCCAACCGGCGCACCAAACTGGCGAAAGTACTTTCCGGCGGCGAGCGGCGGCTCCTGGAAATTTCCCGCGCGTTAGTCATGCAGCCGGACGTTCTTTTGGTCGACGAACCGTCGATCGGCCTGGAACCCCGCTTCATCGATATGGTGTTCGAAATTCTCGACGACCTGCAAAATACCGAAGGCAAGACCATTATCATGGTCGAGCAGAATGCAAAAAAGGGTCTCGAATTCGCCGATATCGGCTATGTGCTGGTTTCCGGACAGATTGCTCTCGCCGGCAAAGGCGAAGATTTGCTCGCCAATCCGGAGGTGGGCCGGCTGTTCCTAGGGGGTTGATTTAGCCTAACGGGATCGTATCCACGACCACAGGAAAAACAAGACTGAAGCGATCATTATCGCGAGACCGAACAGAGTCGGGCGATACGCCTCGCCGCGAAACGTGCTGATCCCTAGATCAACTACCAAAGCAACGCAAAAAAAGATGATATAGATGCGGCGCTTTTCTTCTTCGCTCGGTTTTTCGTCATTTTGGCTCATGTGGACTTCCGGCCAACACTCTACGATTTCCTGATGATCGGGGATATATAGATCAGCACATCACACTGAGGTTCCTTACACATGTCCGCATTATCTGCCAAACCGCTCGACGAAGATCCCGCTGCATGGCGCGGCGAGGACATGATGACCCGTGACGACTGGCGCGCGCCATTAACCGATGCCCATCGTGCCGAAATTGCAACGGCCATCGACCTCGCCAAGCAGAGCGGCAAGAATGTACTCGATCTCACCAAAGAAGATTTTCCTCTGCCGACGCTCGGGCCCTATGTCGCGGCGTTGAATGCCGATTTGGAGGGCGGTCGTGGCTTTACGGTGATCGAAGGGCTGCCCGGCCAAGAACTCGACGACGAGACCGGCAAGATCGCGATATGGGGGCTCGGTCTCTATATGGGTGAATCGGCAAAACAGGATGGCGCCGGCAACCTTATCCATTCGGTACGCGATATCGGACAGTCGGTCGATAAAACCGACAACATCCGGTCCTATCAGACGGCTGACCCGATTTCCTGGCACAATGACGGGGCCGACGTCTTCCTGCTGTATTGCCTACGTACCGGCAAATCCGGTGGCGATAGCCGACTGGTAAGTGCGGTCGAAATTTTCAACGAAGTTGCCCGCCGAAGGCCGGACCTCGCGGAAACGCTGCAGCGGGATTATTGGTTCGACACCCGTGGTCAGCGCCCGGACGGTGCTCGCATCGAAGTGATGCCTGTCTACAATCGTCATAACGGGCTGATAACCGCCAATATGAAGTACCGCTATATCCATACGGCGCAACGCTTCGCCGACGTGCCACGGCTGACCGGGCGACAGCGGGAAGCATTGCAGATGGCTCAGGACGTCGCCAACGAGCCCGGTATGGCGATGGAGTTTCCTCTCAAGCCCGGCGACATCTTAGTCGCCAATAATTATGTCACTTTCCATGGGCGGACCTCCTTCGAGGATTGGGAAGAAGCGGAAAAGAAACGCCATATGCTGAGGCTCTGGCTCACCATCCCCAACGGGCGCCCATTGCCTACGTGTTTCAAGGATTCCCGTATCTATGGCGAAGCCTACGATCGACGCGTTAAGGCGCAGAAAAAGACCTAAAGCGTAGCCGGTTCCGCCTTTACAGCGGTATTTTACAACTTGCCTCATTATTGCCTTATTTCGGGCAAACCCCCGCCACACTCAAAAGCGATAGTAAACATGCTGAGACCTCCCCTCTCAGTCGAGGCTATCCACTATGGCCTCCACGAACGGCACAAGTCGTTCCCAAACTGGACGGTTGTCGGCCCACCCCCGACAGCCGTCCTTTCTTTTTTCGGCGTCGCCAATGCGCGAAAAAGCCACAGATTGTGCTATATCTCGCTGGTAAGAAACGAAAATTAAGATCGATAGGGCATTTCTGGTTTTTTTGCACAGAAGCGAGATGCTTTATCTAATAATTGTCGGCACGTGAGTGCCGTCATGGGGAAGTTTCCAGCCGTCCGGGATTTGCTCTAGATGACCAATCACTTTGCCGGCAACGATCTCACCTGTATTCGCGGCGGACGCCAAGTGTTCGAGGGCCTCTCCTTTACGCTCGAAAGCGGCGACGCGCTGATCCTGCGTGGGCCGAACGGCAGCGGTAAATCGAGCTTGTTACGGCTAATGGCAGGTCTCGGAACGCCGGCGACGGGAGCCGTCGTCTGGAACGACACATCGATAGGCGACGACCGGTTGTTGCATGCGGAACGGCTCCATTATGTGGGTCACAAAAATGCAGTGAAGCCTGCACTTACAGTGCGCGAGAACCTGGACGTCTGGGCGAAATTACAAGGCACCGGCGCCACGGTCGACGAGGCGCTAACGACATTCGATCTCGGCCACCTCAAGGAACTGCCCGCCCGGCTGCTATCATCGGGCGAGACGCGACGATTGGCCCTAGCACGATTGGTTGCGAGCGAAGCACCACTCTGGTTGCTCGACGAACCGACCGTCGGGCTCGATCAGGCCTCGGTTTCGAGCCTCACAGATTTGCTGAGCGCGCACCGGCAACAAGGCGGCATGGTCGTCATGTCGATACATGGATCGTTCGCCGCAGAAAACAGCCGGACGCTGGATTTGGGTACGCGAAGGAATGCCGCATGACCGCATTCTTTACAATTCTCCGACGCGATTTGCGCCTGGCAATCCGCCAAGGTAGCGATGGCGCTATGGTGATCGCGTTCTTCATTATTGCAATCGCGCTGTTTCCTCTAGGCCTAGGACCGGATCTGAAACAACTCGCCCGTATCGCACCTGGTCTCCTTGGCGTTACCGCACTTTTGGCAGCGATGCTATCGCTCGACCGACTTTTTCAACAGGATTACGAAGATGGTTCGTTGGAACTACTAGTCTTGAGCCCCCATTCGCTGACTTTGCAGGTCTGCGCCAAAATCGCGGCACACTGGTTGACTACCGGTTTACCACTGATCGCAATTGCCCCTGTTTTAGCCCTTTTGCTTAACCTGCCGAACGAAGGCTTAGGAATATTGCTGCTCGCGATGGGATTGGCGACACCGAGCTTGAGCCTTATCGGTGCTGTCGGTGCCAGTATTTCACTGGGCGCACGACGAGGCGGAGTTCTGATATCACTTCTAGTGCTACCGCTTTACATACCGGTTCTAATATTCGCAGCATCGGCGGTCGATGCAGTGCTCCTAGCGCAATCGGCGAAGCCTCATTTATTGTTATTGGGTGCCGTGCTGGCAGCTGCCATACCTCTTTGTCCGGTCGCAGCGGCCGCAGCACTCCGCCAATCGCTAGACTAATGGAACGCAAACTCAACGGTAATTTGATTGGGCCGAGCCGGTCGAGACCCTATATTTAGGTATAAAGACGAGAACAACATGCACCGCAACGCTAACCCGATCCGGTTTTTAAAGTTTGCCAACGCGGCTTCGCCGTGGATTGGCGGGGCTATGGTTTTGGGCTTTGTCATCGGCCTTTACCTAGCTCTTTTCGCGTCGCCGGCGGACTACCAACAAAGCGATACGGTGCGGATCATGTATATCCATGTACCGGCCGCCTGGATGGCGGTGTTGACCTACGCGCTGATGGCGACAGCCTCAGCGGCTGCATTGATTTGGCAGCACCCGCTCGCGTTCTTCAGCGCCAAGGCAGCTGCTCCCATCGGCGCCGCCTTTACGATCATTTGCCTGGCAACCGGGTCACTTTGGGGCAAGCCCATGTGGGGCACCTGGTGGGTGTGGGACGCGCGGCTGACCTCGGTATTGATTCTGCTTTTTCTCTATCTCGGCTATTTGGCGTTGGTGAACGCCTTCGACGACCCGGAACGGGGTCAGAAAGCCGCGTCTTTGCTCGCCGTGGTCGGCGTGATCAACCTGCCGATCATCAAATATTCCGTCGATTGGTGGAATACATTGCATCAACCTGCAAGCGTGATCCGTCTCGATGGACCCGCTATCCATCCGGACATGCTGTGGCCATTGTTGATCATGGCGTTCGCTTTCAAAATGTTCCTCATGTTCACGTTGATCATCCGGATCAAGGGTGAATTGGTCGCCGCCAGCCTGCGTAACGCCCAATTGGGCCTACAGGAGGGTTAAGAGGATGACCGGGTTAGATGAGTTTCTGGCGATGGGCGGTTACGGCGGATTTATTTGGGCCGCCTACGGCGTCGCGGCTCTTGTCCTGGTTGGTCTGTTGATACAGTCACGCCATGCATTGAAGCGGCATCAAAACCTGCTGCGTCAGCTGCGCGCGGCACGACGTGCCAACTATGACGAGTGACTCGGTCGGTCGCGTCCGCACCCGGCGGCGCAAGCGCCAGCGGCTGACCGCGGTACTGGCCGGCCTTACCATGCTGGGCGTGGCAGCCGCGCTGGTTCTAAACGCGCTCGAAGACAGTATCGTTTTCTTTCACAGCCCAACCGATATTAAGGAAAAATCGGTACCCGCCGGCCAGCGGATTCGCATCGGCGGTTTGGTGGAAGCCGGTAGTTGGAAAAAGCTTGAAAGCGGCGCGGCCCACAAATTCATCGTCACCGACGGGAACAACAAAATCGTCACGTCTTATCGCGGTATCCTGCCCGACCTGTTCCGCGAGGGCCAAGGAATAGTTGCGGAAGGTACGTTACAGCCGAATGGCACATTCATCGCGGCTGAAGTGCTTGCCAAGCATGATGAGAATTACATGCCACGCGAAGTCGCCGACGCCTTGAAGAAATCCGGCCATTGGAAAGAAAAGATGGCGCCGCAAAAACCGGGTAGCCCAGAAAAATGATCGCGGAGGTGGGACATTTCGCACTGACGCTGGCGCTGGCCTTTGCGATCGCGCAATCTGCCTTCGGTTTCGCCGGCGCGGCGGCGCAACGAAACGATTGGATCGGTGCCGCGCGCGCCTCGGCGCTGATGCAGTTTTTCCTGATCGCGCTCGCATTCGCAGCCCTCACCCATGCCTTCGTGACCAGTGACTTTTCGGTTCGCAACGTGGTCGAGAACTCGCATTCGCTAAAACCGATGATCTATAAAATTTCCGGCGTTTGGGGAAATCACGAAGGCTCGATGGTGCTTTGGGTGCTGGTGCTGGCCCTGTTCGGCGCGGCGGTCGCGCTCTTCGGCCGCAATCTTCCCCCTTCGCTGCGGGCCCGGGTTTTGGCAGTGCAGGCGCTGATCGGCATCGGTTTCGTCGCCTTCATTCTGCTGACCTCCAACCCGTTCGAGCGGGTGGTCCCGGCGCCGGTTGACGGCCACGATCTCAATCCGCTGTTGCAAGACCCCGGTCTCGCGATACACCCGCCAATGCTCTATGTCGGCTATGTGGGATTTTCCATCGCTTTTTCCTTCGCCATCGCGGCGTTGATAGAGGGAAAGGTGGACGCGGCCTGGGCGCGATGGGTGAGACCCTGGACACTCCTTGCCTGGTCGTTCCTGACCGGCGGCATCGCGCTCGGAAGCTGGTGGGCCTATTACGAGCTCGGTTGGGGCGGCTGGTGGTATTGGGACCCGGTCGAAAACGCATCCTTCATGCCTTGGCTGGTCGGTACTGCGCTTTTGCACAGCTCGATCGTGGTGGAGAAACGTGACAGCCTGAAGAGCTGGACTATTCTTTTGGCGATCCTGACCTTCGCACTGAGCTTGATCGGCACATTCCTGGTTCGTTCGGGCGTGCTGACGTCAGTCCATGCCTTCGCAACGGACCCCGACCGCGGTGTGTTTATCTTAGGGCTTCTCTGCGTTGCGATCGGAGGTGGCCTTGCGCTGTATGCCTGGCGCGCACCGAAGCTGCAGGGCGGCGGGATGTTCCAACCGATCAGCCGCGAAGGCGCCTTGCTGCTCAACAATCTGTTGCTAACGACAGCGGCGGCGACAGTCTTCCTCGGCACGCTCTATCCGCTGGTGCTGGAAGCGTTCAACGGATCCAAGATTTCCGTCGGCCCGCCCTATTTCAACGCCACATTCATACCCTTGATGACACCACTGGTCGCAGCGCTGGCCGTCGGGCCGTTATTAGGCTGGAAGCGGGGCGATCTTGCGGGCGCCTTGGGACGGCTAAAGGCGACGGCCGGGGTGGCGGTCGCAATGTTCATCCTGGTCGCCTGGGCGGCCGGTGAAAATGCCGTTTGGGGAGCATTCGGTATCGCAATCGCCCTATGGCTCGCAGGCGGAGTGGTCACCGAACTCGCGGGCCGCACCGGCCTTGGTCGCATGCCCCTGAGCAACTCATGGCGGCGCCTCGTCGGCCTGCCGCGCAGCGCCTTGGGCATGACGCTGGCTCACTTCGGACTGGCTATCTTTATCGTTGGCGCGACCGCCATTTCGCTTTGGCAGGAAGAAAAAATTCTCGTCATGAAAGCGAACCAGAAGGTCGAGATTGCCGGCTTTAAAGTGATCTTCGATGGCGTACAGGATACTCGCGGTCCCAACTACATCGCGCGCCGCGGCCTGTTTACCGGACGCAAAGGGTACGACAAACCGTTCAAGCTTTTTGCCGAAAAGCGGCGCTATATCGTAGGGGGCCAGGAAACCACCGAAGCGGCAATCCAAAGTAGCTGGCTGGGCGATCTTTATGTGGTAATCGGCGAAGGGTCGGAGCAAGGCGGACAAACGGTGCGGCTTTATTTCATGCCTATGGTCGGCTGGATTTGGATGGGCGCGGCAATCATGGTGTTGGGCGGCTTCGTGTCGCTCACCGACCGGCGTTTGCGAGTTGGCGCACCCAATAGGCGCGCAAGCGAACTCGCGCCGGCGGAGTGACCTAATCATGCGCAGACTGCTGTTCCTTCTTCCGCTGCTCTTGTTCCTTTGGCTTGCGGTCTATTTCGGCCTCGGTTTGACAAAAGACCCGAGCGTGATCCCGTCCGCTTTGGTCGACAAACCGGCTCCCGAGTTTTCTTTACCGGCGCTGCACCCCGGGAAACAAGGCCTCGCCACCGGTGACCTCAAGGGCGAAGTGGCAATTGTGAATGTCTTCGCGTCCTGGTGCGTTCCTTGTTTGGTCGAGCATCCGTTTTGGATGAAATTGCAGAAAGAGAGGCTGCTACCGATCCACGGTATCGCGTGGAAAGACAAGCGGGAAAATACGCTGCGCTGGCTGGCGAAACACGGCAACCCCTACTCCCGCATTGGACATGACCCGGACAATAAAGCGGGTGTCGAATGGGGCGTGTACGGCGCGCCGGAGACCTACATAATCGATCGTGCCGGCCGCATAAGGTTCAAGTATGTGGGGCCGATCTACCCGCAAATTTGGCAACAAGAATTATTGCCGGTGGTGCAAAAGCTCAAAGCGGAAGCGTCATGAAATTAACCGCCATAGTTGGTCTCCTGTTAACACTGCTGGCGGGGCCCGCGGCTGCGGTAAATCCGGACGAGGTGCTCGCGGACCCGGCGCTCGAAGGACGGGCACGGGCCTTGTCGGTGGAAATTCGCTGTTTGGTTTGCCAAAACCAATCGATCGACGATTCGGACGCGGACCTCGCCAAGGACCTGCGCAAACTGGTGCGCGAAAAGCTGAAAGCCGGAGCCTCGGACAAAGACATCAAGGACTACCTGGTTGCCCGCTATGGCGAGTTCATCTTATTGCGACCGCCGGTCAAATCCGACACCTATCTCCTTTGGTTCGGGCCAATAATTATTTTGCTGGCGGGCATCGTCTGCATTTTCGTCTTTTTGCGACGACAATCCGCAAGCAATACACCCAGTAAAAACCCTGAACTCAGTAAGGATGAGGAGAAGCGGATCGCATCCCTTATTGGGGAGAAAGACTGACCATGGCGTTCTGGGTCACCGTGATGGTGCTGATGGGGATCGGGCTTGGTGCGGTTTTGTGGCCATTGACCCGGCGCCCGACGGAAAGCACCAACGCGGCGGAATATGATCAGGAGGTCTACAAGGCCCAGCTCGCCGAACTGGACCGCGATTTGGCGGACGGCAGAATTAGCAAGGCCGAAGCGCGAGCGAGCCGAACCGAGATCGCCCGCCGTCTGCTTGCGGCAGACCGGGTTGCCGACGCTACGACCGAGACACAAGCACCACCCGGCGCTGCATACAAGATTATCATCGCAACGGTAATCTTGATTCCTGCAATCGCACTCGGCTTTTACGGCTTTCGAGGCCAGCCGGAACTGAGCGGCCAACCTTTCGCCGAACGTCAGCAGGCCAAGCAAAACGCCGGCGCCGACGGAAGCGCCAACGCTGACGTGATGATTCAGCGGTTGGCGCAGCAGCTTGCGGAAAACCCGGACAATGCGGAAGGCTGGGCTTTACTGGCGCGGTCCTATTTGACCCTGGGGCGCTATCAAAAGGCAGTGCCGGCATTCGAGAAAGCGCTGGGCCTCGATAGCGGTAATACGAACTTACGTTCCGCCTATGGTGAAACACTCTTTTTTGCCGCCGGAAACGTGGTGACTCCGGCCGCTCGGGCCGCATTCCAAGCGGTATTGGAAATGGAACCCAAGGAACCGCGGGCACGCTACTATCTCGCCCTCGCCGATTCTGCTGCCGGTAAAGAGAAAAAAGCCCTTGCCGACCTACGGAATCTGATCGCAGAAACGCCGGCCAGCGCAGATTATCTACCGATCTTGATCGCCCAGGCGAACAAAATCGCCGAAAAGATCGGCGCCCCACCGATCGTCCCGCCGCAAAATGCCGGAAAGGATACAAGCCCCTCTCCCGGCCCAACCGAAGAGGATATGCGCGCCGCAGCCCAAATGTCTGCCGAAGACCGCAAACAAATGATCCAATCAATGGTTCAACGGTTGGCGGATCGCTTAAAAGAGACTCCAAATGATCTTAACGGATGGATTCGCCTCGCAAATGCCTACCGTGTGCTAGGGCAAACCGACAAACAAACCGAGGTGCTGAAAAAAGCGAGCAAGCTGGCGCCGAAAAACATCGATATCTTGTTGCTCTACGGTCGGGCACTGCGAACCGCTGCGAAAAATCGGCAAACGCCGGAATCGGTCGCAATAATGCGCCGCGTGCTGGCGTTAGAGCCGAACAACCTCGAGGCGTTGTTCCTGGTGGGCCGTGCGGAAGCGGCGGCGGGCCGCATCGATGAAGGGAAGGCACTCATGTCGAAAGCGCTCGATCTCTTGCCTCCCGGCGCCAAAGAGCGCGGAGACCTGCAAAAGGAAATCGACGCCCTCGGTAAATAGCCGCGACGCCTTGCTCCGCCCCCATGGCTCCGCTAGCTTGGCCGAAAGAAAGGGGAGGATGATGTCCGACAGTGTCGAATTCGTCGGCTGCGATTTGCATTATCACGCCGACGAGCCCTGTTTCGGCCGCAACCCGCCGACACTCGAATCCCATACCCCGCGCCCGGTCACCATCAACGGCGAAAAGCGACTGGTGATCGACATGCATGCCCATTGCCAGTTCCCCGAGATCATGCCGCTGATCGAAGGCAGGCCCGAGCTCGGCGGCAAGGACCCGTTCGGCCACGGTGGTTGGGGCAAAGGTCAGGAATTGGACCGCCGCCTGAAAGCCATGGACGCCATGGGTGTCGACATGCAGGTGCTATCGGTGAGCGTTTTCCACCATCATCATTGGGCCGAGCGCGAGCTGGCCGAAGAGCTTTGCCGGGTCCAGAACGAAAAAATGACCGAGCTCTGTGCGGCGCATCCCGATCGCTTCGTGCCGCTTTCCATCGTCGCCTTGCAGCATCCGGACCTCGCCGCCCAACAGCTCGAATACAATGTCAAGGAAATGGGCCACCGTGGCGCCATGATCACCGCCGCGCTCGACGGGGAAGAGCTCGCGGACGAACGGTTCCATCCCTTCTGGGCCAAGGCGGAAGAGCTGGATGTGATAATTTTCATCCACCCTCGCCATTTTCGCGAAGGCGCGCCGCGCTTCAAAGGTCAGGGGTTTCTGTCCAACATCATTGGCAACCCCCTCGATACCACCGTTGCGCTGGCACATCTGATTTATGAAGGCACGCTCGACAAATTTCCCGGCCTCAAGATCGTCGGCGCCCATGGGGGCGGCTATCTCGCCTCCTATATCGGCCGCTTCGACCACGGTCACAATAGCGGCGACCGCGGCGGACGCGGGGCCGAACAGAAGGCACCGAGCGACTATTTAAATCAGCTCTATTTCGACACATTGGTCTACGGAACCGAGAATCTTCACCATTTGATCCGCGAGTGCGGCGCCGACCGGCTAATGCTCGGCACCGATTATCCGGCCGGCATGAACAATCTCAATCCCATCGCGCATCTTCTCAGCGTCGAAGGGCTGAGCGACGACGACATCGACGCCATTCTCAGCGGCACGGTGAAGAAGCTGTTGAAGCTGTAAGTGCCTGCTAGGGAGGCCCGACATGAAAAAACCGATCCGCACCCGCGACGGCCAGCAATGGATTTACGATTATGTACTCAAGGCCTCGGGCCGGGCGGTGCACTACGAATATGACGGCGGCGACATGCCGAAGCAGGCGAAGTCGATCCGTATGGTGTCGAAATATCTCGTCAAGGAAGCGGAGCATGCGGAGAAGATCGCCCGTGGGGCGGACGCGGCGGGCGACACGCTGAACGCGCGCAAGCTCTATCACCACGCCGCCGAGCACTACAAAGAAGCACAGCATTTCTTCATTCCGCCGACGAGCCCGAAGCGCTGGGATCTGCTCAAGCTTGCCCATGACTGTGCCCGCCGGGCATTTTCGCTCGCCGACTACAAGATCGAGCTGGTGGAAATCCCCTATCGCGACACCACCATCCCCGGCGTTCTCCATCTGGCGCCGGGCCAGGGGGCCAAACCGACGGTGGTGTTCATCCCAGGCATGGACAACACGAAGGAAAATTATCCCAATGTGGATGCCAACCCCTTCATCCAGCGCGGGATGAATTTGCTCTGCATCGACGGGCCGGGCCAGGGCGAAGCCTTGATGCGGGGCATTTACGTTCACCCCGGCGATCACTCGGTGGCTGCCTCCAGTGCCTTCGATTTTCTGGCCGCGCGCGACGATGTGGACGAAAGCCGGATCGGCATTTCCGGGCGCAGCTTCGGCACCTACTGGTCGCTCAGGGCCGCAGCCGAAGACGGACGCTTCGCCTGCGTCGGCGGCGCAGTAGCCTGCTATTACTGGGACCGGATCGTGATTTTTCAGGAAGTCACCATCCGCTTCAAACAGGTCTTCATGGCGATGGCCGGCACCGAGGACGAGGAAGCCTTCGACAAAGAAGTGGAGGGCTACACCCTGAAAGGTTTCGCCGAAAAAGTGACCTGCCCGGTGTTGATGGGAATCGGCGAATTCGACCCGCTAAATCCGCTCGAGGACGCGGAGGCGGTCTATGACGCACTCACCTGCCCGAAAGAAATGTGGATCTTCGAGGACGAGTTCCACCGCATCCGCGCGCCGAAAAACCTTGGGGGCGGCGTCACCTTCGATTTCATCGCCCAATGGATGCTGCGCGCCATGAATGGCGGCATCGAAAAAGGCCACGACAAGAAACGCTTCATCAAGCTGAACGGCGACGGGTTTTTCGATTGAGTGCTCAGTTAAAAAGGTAGGCAAGCCGCGCGCGTGCCACCTCAAGCGTACCGTCGTCAAATTGAGTTATCGGCGCAAAATCCGCCGCTTTCTCCACTCTCCATGAAAGTCCCTCCAGCGCATCTTCTTCGGAAAAGCCCGGCATCGTCGCGGCCAACGTAGCTGTCCCGTTTTCGAAGCTGAACCTTGCACGTTCGGTAATCAGCGAGACCGGGCCCGGCGGAAGGTTCAATTCCGCCCGCGCGGCGTCGCGTCCGGGGCTGGTGATGAAATCGACCTTTTCCACGAACCGCCTGGGGTCGTGGGGCATTAGAATAACGAGACGTCTGGCAAGGCAGGCAATGTCGTGGGCGCCGCCGGAACCGACCATGCGAATCTTCGGTTCGTGATAATCACCGATCACCGTGCTGTTGAGATTGCCGAGCGGATCCACCTGGGCCGCGGACAAAAGGCCCACATCAATCCGCCCCGCTTGCAACTCGGCAAAGACGCTGAGCCCGTCGGTGATCATCATCGCACCCTCCGCCACGGAAGGGCTGCCGGTGGAGAGCGGCGGCTTCGAGGTGGGGTCCGAGCCGATGACCCCGCTTTCATAGATGAGTGTCATATCCGGCGCGTGGCTATGTTTGGCGAGCAGCGCCGCATCGGAGGGATTGCCAATGCCGACGAAACAGACCTCGCCGTCGACGAGTTCGCGTGCGGCGGCAAGCGCCAACCCCGCAGCGGCGGGCAAATCGCTCATCCGATTGTCCTCCCGCTCGATTGGGCCTCGAGTTCCGCAAGCCGTTCGGACCCCACCGCATCGAGATAGGCACCGTGATCGGCACAGTCATGGATGTAGCGGGCGAGGTAGGCGGCCAGACCTTCCTCTTCCCGCGCTTCCTTGTCATAGGCAAAGAAATGATCGTCGTCGCGCCCGTAACAGCCCTCCACATAGGACGGATGGGCGCCCCAGGCGATTTCCGCAACCGCGGTCGTCCGGTGGGCGGGAATGCGGGTCGCTTCCGGTGCTTTCTGGATTTCCGCTTCGTCCACGAAACGCTCCACGGACACCAGAACCTTTTCCGATGCCAGAGCGCCAGTGATCGTATCGCCATCGACGCCGATCAACTGAATATTGCCCGCTTTGTCCGCCTGCTGGGCATGGACCAGCGCGACATCCGGCTTCAGCGCCGGAATGCAGGCCAGCTTCTCGCCGGTGTAGGGGCAGTCCATGGTCGCTATTTCGATCGACGCGCCGGCAATGTCGCCAAGCTGCAGGATGCGGGACGGCAGGAACGGTACCCCTTGGCGCGCCGCTTCCAAGCGCAGAATGATCGCCATGTTGGTCCAGTCCTCGTAGGCGAGGGTTCCCGCCTTGACCGCGCGGCGGAACGCATGGCCGAGACCGATGCCGGGATTACCGAGATAGCCGAACACCACTTTGGAGGCGACACCGGCGCCGATCATGATGTCGAATAAGATATCCGTGCCCGACCGACACAGGGTCAGGTCCTTCTTGTCTTGTCGGATAATCTCGAAACCGAGCGCGAAGGGCACGCAATGGCCGAAGCCGCCGACAAAAACCGTATCGCCGTCGCGAATGTGTTCTTCGACTATTGCACTTATGTCGGCGGATTTATCCATGGTCACTCGCCACCTAGATCACGCCGTCCTTTTTGAGAATAGCCAAATCGTCGGCGCTCACGTCGGCCAAATCGCTCAACACTGCATCCGTATCGGCGCCCAGAACCGGCGGCGGCAACGAAACACCAGCCGGCGTATCGGAAAACCGGTAGGGAATGCCGAGCATGCGGACCAAGCCCGCGGTGGGATGCTCTATTTCCTCGATCATACGGTTGGCCGCGGTCTGCTCGCTTTCCAGCGCGTCACCGACCGGGTTGACCACGCTGCACGGGATACCTTCCTGCTCGAATAGGGTTATCCATTCGTCGGCTCCTTTCGCACTCAATGCCTCCCGCACCATCTCATCCACTTCGGCCCGATTGCGGACCCGGTTGGGATTGGTTTGGTACCGGTCGTCTTCGGCCCATTCCGGATGACCCACCAATCCGGCGAGCTTCGCGAATTGCATATCGTTACCGACCGCAAGCGCAATCTCGCTTTCACCCTTGGCGCCACACGGAAAATCGCGATAGGGCACGATGTTCGGATGACCGTTGCCGTAACGCCCCGCTTCCTCGCCGCTGATGAGATAGTTGGACGCCACATTGACCAGCACGGAAACCGCTGAATCGTAAAGCGTTATCGTCGTCTTCTGACCTTTGCCGGTGCGCGTCCGCGCGTTGAGCGCGCCGAGAATACTCATCGCCGCATACATGCCGGTGCAGACATCGACGATCGCTACGCCCAGCTTCATCGAGGAACCGTCTTCCTCGCCGGTAATCGCCATCAAACCCGATTCCGCTTGCAGCAGAAAATCATACCCCGGCATGCCCGCCTTCGGACCCTTCTCGCCATAGCCGGTGATCTGGGTATGCACCACTTGCGGCGCGTTCGCTTCCATCCACTCGCGGGTAAGGCCCCATTTCTCGAGCGTGCCCGCTTTGAAATTCTCCACCAGCACGTCCGCACCCTTGATCAGGGTTTTCAGGATATCGAGGCCGCGTGGGTCCTTGAGATCTAGCGTGACGCTTTTCTTGTTGCGATTGACCCCGAGAAAATACGCCGCCTCCCCGCTTTCCGACCCCCCCGCGAAGGGTGGCCCCCAAGCGCGGGTATCGTCGCCCTTTCCGGGCTGCTCGATTTTGATGATCTCGGCGCCCATATCGCCGAGATTCATGGTGCAGAAAGGCCCGGCAAGAATCCGGGTCATGTCGATGACCCGGATGCCGGTCAGCGGCCGATCGGGGGATTCTTCCGCCATCGGCGCTATTTCTTCGGCGGACGCATATTCTCGTCGTTGGCCAAGCCGTCGAGATATTTATCCATCTCGACCTTATTGCGCTGACGAAACTTATCGAAGTCGGGTTTACGTTTCTCCATGAACGCGTTCATGCCTTCCAAGCTTTCCTCGGAACCCCAGACATGCGCCAGCAATTCCATGCCGTGTTGCCAGGAGGCATAGAGCTGATCGGACTCGAAATTGAGCGAGCGTTTGGTCTGGCGAATTGTCTGAGAACTGTAGCCCTTAATACGTTCGCAATATTCCTCGACGGTTTCGCGCAGTTTCTCGCGCGGCACCGAGCGGTTGATGAGCCCGACGGCCTCGGCTTCGGGGCCTTTGAACGTGCGGCAACCGAAAATCATTTCGCGGGCGAGACGCTCGCCGATGAGACGCGGGATATATTGCGTTGCGCCCACCGTCGGGCAAGCACCGACCCGAGCTCCGGTCTGACCGAGCTGGGCATCGTCGCAAGCGATTGCGAGATCGCACCAAAGCGCCAGTTCGTGACCGCCGCCCATGCACCAACCATTGATCATTGCGATCACTGGAATGTGGAGGCCGCGAATGGCCATGGCGCAGCCAAGCATGCGGTCGTTCCATTGTGCGGCGTTCTGCCAGTTAAGGCGCATCATCGCGTGGAAATCGCCACCCGCGGAGAAAGCCTGATCACCGGCCCCCGTCACCACGGCCACGGCAATTGTCGGGTCATGGCGGGTCGATTGGAAAGCGTCGATCAGTTCGTCCAGAGTCTGTTCGCGAAAGGCGTTCATTACGTCCGGACGGTTGATAGTGATCCAGGCCACCCCGTCTTTCACTTCATAGAGGATTTCTTCGTATTTGTTATCGCTGCCCATTGGCGGTATCTCCCCTTTTTCTCAGGCTTGCGTTTGAAATTTTCGATTATTCGATTTCGATCAGCGTTCCCAGCGTATCTTTGGGGTGCATGAAAAACAGATCTTGGCCTTCATAGCCTTTCACCGGCTTGCCATCGCCCAACACGCGGAGACCCGTTTCCGACGCGCCTTCGGCCGCAGCTGGGACATCGGGCACGCGCAGGCAAATATGATGTATGCCGCCGTTCGGATTGCGTTCGATAAACCGCGCGATCGGTGACTTTTCGCTCGTCGGCTCCATAAGTTCGATTTTGGCGTTCCCGAGTTCTACATACGCCATGCGCACAAGCTGGGTCTCCACCACGACAGGCTCCGTCACCTCGCAACCGAAATGTTCCCGATAAAACGCCATTGCCGCATCGAGATCAGGCACCGCGATCGCCACATGCTCGAAGCCATTTACCGGAATCGGTGCTTCTTCCTGGGAGTCATTGTCAGCCATTTATGCTCGCTTCGCCGGCAAATGTCGGATGCCGCCTATTATTTTCTTCCAATGGAATACACCAGTGGGACCATCTGCGACAACTGCGGGCCAAGGGTCATCCACAAATTCGCTAGGGGTTTGCTAGGGGAATGTCCCCGGAACCGATCCTGCTATAAAAGGTGCGAAGACCGAAACCCATAAGAGTCGACGCGAAAGATGGTTAAATTTCCCGAACATCTGCAACACATCGTCGAACAGGAATATCCCATGTTCAGCGATGCGGAATTTCTGCGACGCCGAGCGGCTTTCGAAGAAAAAATGGCCGCGCGTGACGTTTCCCATGCGTTAATCCGAGGGTTTTTGAAGATCGGCCCCGCGGTTCCCTATTTCACCGGCTGGCCAACCACCAACGATGCGGTAATCCTCATGACACCGGGTGAAGAGCCGGTGCTTTTCGTCAATCATTACAACCATTTACCGATGGCCCAAATGATGGCTCGTCTAACCGACGTGCGCTGGGGAGGCGTTTCGGCGGTGGGGTCCGCGCTCGAAGAATTAAAACTACGGGGCGGCGATACCACACGCCTCGGGGTCGTCGGTAATTTTACCGTCAAGCAGCATGCGCAGCTCGCCGCCGGTGCCGGCGAGTTGATCGATATGGGAGGCGACTACACGCAATTGCGCTTGATCAAGTCGGAAGAAGAGCATGATTGGATGCAAATCGGCGCCATTTTGTCCGATATGGGCATAGGCTCCATTCCGAACGGCCTCGAGACCGGCATGACAGAATACGAACTCGGCGACGTCGTCGAGCGGTCGTTCGTAAAGTATGGCGCAATCAGCCAGACACATTATTTCATGATCAACAGTATGGATGAGGACGGATATTGCGTGCCGCGGCAGTTTTCATCCAATCGCAAAATCAACAAGGGCGATATGGTAGCGACGGAATTGAGCGCGCAATTCTGGGGCTATGCGGGCCAGATACTCCGCACAGTCACCGTCGGCGCCGACCCGACGCCGCTTTACCGGGATCTTCACGATGTCGCCATGGCGGCGTTCGATGCGATTGTCGCCGTGCTCAAGCCAGGCACCCGGCCCGAAGAAATTATCGAAGCGGCGACCGTGATCGAAGACGCGGGTTTTTCGATCTGGGATGACTTGGTACACGGCTTTGGCGGCGGCTACCTGCCGCCGGTCCTGGGATCGAAAAGCCGCGATATCTTCCCTGCCCCAGATATGGAGCTACAGGAAAATATGTATCTGGTGGTGCAGCCCAATGTGATTACGCCGGACCACAAGGCGGGCGTTCAAACCGGCGAGATGATGCGAATTACCGCCGACGGTGCCGTGCCGGTGCACGCATATCCGCGCGGTATGGAGCGGGTCGACCCTTAGGTCAGAGCTTCACAGCGTCGCCGGTCCGCGCGGATTCCTCGATTGCCAACGTAACTTCCAATGTGCGCCGTCCTTCATGGGCCGTTGGATGTGCCGTGGGGCGGCCGGTGATCAAATGGTCGAGCCAGGAACGGGTCTCGTTGGCGATGGGTCCCCAATAGTCCCCCTGCGCCCAGTCGCCGGACGAATTGGTCTGCATGAAAAGCATGTTGGTTTTGTGGTCGGGTACATAGGCGTGTTCGGCGCCATTGTCGGTGAATAACAAGCTGTCCTTATTGTCCACATCGAGCAAAATCGCCCCTTGGTCGCCGAGAATTTCGAAGCGCGGACTTTGGCCAAAAGTGGGGTATGTCGCGGGTAGCGCATAGAAGATACCGAGATTGGCGATGCATCCGTTCTCGAAGGTGATGATTGCCCAGGCCGCCTCGTCCACATCGTGGCCCAGTTCGCGATAGACTTTACCGTGACTCCGCGCCACCACTTCGACCGGACGAATGCCCTCCATGAACCAACACGCCATATCCACGTAATAGGTCAGCACGTCGTTAACCGGGGTTGCGTCGGGTGCACGCTGCAATATCTGCAGCATCTGGGCGCGGGTATTGTAGACCCGTTGCTGCATGGCAATGACTTCACCGAGCCGTCCCTCGGCAATCTGTTCTTTCGCCATCATCCAGCGGCGGTCATGACGCCTCGAGTATCCGATCACCACTTCGGTGCCGGACTTATCGATCTCGGCGATTATCTTGTCCGCATCGTCCAGGGTGAGCGCTATCGGCTTTTCGAGAAAAACCGGCTTACCCAGCGACAAAGCTTGTAACACCGCTTCCGTATGATCGTGTTCCGGTGTCGCCACGACGACGGCATCGACCCGATCATGGCTGATGGCTTCGTAATTCTCTTCGGTTGTGAGGTCAGCGCCTGTCTGTTGCGCCAACACATCGGCGCGGCTCTTGTCTTTGTCCGCCAGCGCCAGAAAATTCACCGACGGATGGCGCGAGGCCATATTTGCCCGCAAAGTCCCGATTCGACCGGACCCGACGACCGCAATGCCAAGTTCTTTTTTGCTCACTCCGCCCCTCCTCTGGTGCTGGCAGCATAAACATTTTCCGCCTATGGTGCCGCCTCGATTTCTATTGATGGGGCAAACATGGCCTTAGATCAAATAAATGTCGGCATCATCGGTACCGGCTGGTGCGGCGGTATTCGCGCTGACAGCTGTGCGGATAGCCCGCTGATCGATCAGTTGCACATCGCCGAAATCGACCCCAAACGCCTGGATGAAGTGGCCAAGGCGACAAACCCCGTCACCGCCACCAGCGAATACGAACGCTTGGTAGAGCATGACGATATCGACGCCATCATCATATCCGCGACCCCCGAAACCACTCACTACCCGATGGCGAAGGAAAGCCTGCTCGCGGGAAAGCATGTTTTTCTCGAAAAGCCCATTGCGCTCACTCTTGAAGAGGCAGACGATCTAATCGCTATTGCCAACCGGCAAAACCTCAAATTCACCATCGGATACTCCCAGCGGTTCAGCCCGAAATACGCGTATGTAAAAAAATGCGTCGAAGACGGTACTCTCGGCGAACCGGTAAGCGCGTTGATCAGCCGCCATATCACGCGAAATCTCGGCAAAAAAATCACCGGCCGGATCAAACTCTCCCCGGCCTCTATGGAAGCGACCCACGATCTCGATTTCGTGCTTTGGTGTTTGGCGCCGGCACGACCGGTGCGCGTTTACGCCCAGGCGGTCGAGAAGGTGATGATCAAGGAAGTAAACGCGTCGGATTGTATGTGGATTACGGTGACCATGGACAATGGGGTCGTATTCGTAATCGGCGCGGGCTGGATTCTACCGCCCGGGTATCCGAACTTTTCATCTACCTGGATCGAAATGGTGGGGTCGGAAGGCGCGCTTCTCGTCGATGACAGCCACAGGGACGTCGTGTTGAATACGATGAAAGATGGAATTCAACTGCCCATATCGTCGATGCCAGGAGAATCCGTCGGCCATGTTTTTGCCGGCGCGATGGAGAACGAAACCTTGCATTTCGTTGATGCGGTCCTGCGGGACCGGCCGGTACTGGTAACGCCGGAAGAGGCGCGCCAGGTCATGGAAGTCTATATCGCCGCCGACTTGTCCGCCGACCGCAACGAGCCGGTGCGCCTGCCTCTACAGGAACCGCTGCCCTAGGACACCTTGGCGGTTGCACGCGACAGACAAACGTGTAGGGTTGCCGCGAATCACGCCGGAACGGGAATTTAGGCTCAATGGCTCGTAAATCCATCGCCGCGGAAAACGGTCAGCTCGATCAGCGCGAACTTCGCAATGCGCTTGGCCGATTTGCAACCGGAATCACCGTGATCACCACAACGACACCATCGGGAACTCACGAGGCATTGACCGCGAACTCCTTCGCAGCACTTTCGCTCGACCCGCCACTGGTGTTGTGGAGCCTAGTTAACGAAGCACCGTCGCGGGAAGGGTTTCTGGCTGCCGGCTGTTTCGCCATCAACGTATTGGGTGCGCACCAACGGGCCGTTTCCAACCAGTTCGCCCAGACATCGGATGATAAGTTCGACGGTATAGGCTGGCACCCAGGCGAGGGAGGCTGCCCGGTCCTCGACGACACTTTGGCGGTTTTCGAATGCAGCACCGAACGTACCATCGACGGGGGTGATCACCTGCTCTTCGTTGGCCGAGTGGAGAAGCTCAGCTATCGCGATGGCACACCGCTGGTCTTCAGCGGCGGAAGGTATTGCATGGCCGCGGAACTGCCGGACGATACGGGCGACGGTGAGACCGCATTTTCCGACATTCTCCTCTGGAGATAAATTCAGCTCTTACACGGCAATAGAACCGTCGCCCATCCTTTCGCGGTCACATGGCCGCGCTGGTCTTTGGCGAAAATATCCAGTTTTAAACGGCCCCGCCCGTCTTCGAGCTTTTCTTTCGCCGTCACCTGAGCTTCGCCGTAGGTGATGTCACCAACCAGATTGAAGCGGCGAATTTCGCAGTAAAGCTCTTCCAGAAATCCGTGATCGCCGATCCAATTGGTCAGCATGGTTGCGAGCCATGAGATGCGTTCGGGGCCATAGTCATAGGCCTCGGGAACGCCAACGGATTTCGCCAAGGGCGAATCCCAATGCACCGCCTCCGGCGGTTCCGGGACACCATAGGCGTTGGGTATCCCTGCGGCCGGGTGGCGCTTCAAGTAATCGAACCAATAGGAATGCGCCTTGATGAAAAGCCCACCCCAGGCTTGTTCGAAACAAACCGCGACCGTCGCCGAATAGGGGCCACGTACCAGACCCGGAACCGCTTCACCCTCAGCGACATCTTCCCAATAAAGCGGTTCGGCGCCACGCGGTATTTCCGCTTCGTAGGCGGCGGCAATCTCTGACAGCTGATCTTCGGAAACAGACTCCGGTTCCAGCTTCTTGTATTTGCCCTTCTTGCGTGCCTTGACCCGTTCGGTGCGCATACCCCAGCTGTCCGCGTCGGCAAGTTCAACCCCGTTACCATCGACATACCGGATATGGGAGGATTGCTTGAACATGCGCCCCGCAAAACGGCTGGGAAACTCGGTCAATTCCTTGAAGGTAACTTCGGTCGAGACTTGTGCGCCGAGCGGGATCGGTTTTTTCCAGCGCCAATGGGTGCCCCCAAACATCGAATGCACACCGGGCAAGCCACCGCGATAGCCAATCGACATGCGGTTAAACCCATAGAGCATGCACGGAGGCGCACTAATGCCGCAGATGGGCGATGCCGCGGCATGGGCTTCGTCGAGATATAGCGGATTTCGATCGCCGGTCGCCCAGGCCCAATGGCGGATCGCGTCCCGGGTTACTTCGGTCAGATGGGGAGGTTCGGCAATCTCCATCCGCTCGCCGATTTTTGCGCGAAGCCGGTCGAGTTCTTCATCTGTAGCCTGGCCGAAACTGTCGCTCATTCGATCACTCCGTTGTTTTTCAGGCGCTCCAGCTGTTCCTTGTCATAGCCGAGCAAATCCGACAAGACCGTCTCAGTATGCTGGCCCAAAATCGCCGAGGGCGCATATGCCTCATCCTCGAAGGCGCCTTTATATTGAATCGGGCTCCCAACCACTTCGACCTTACCTGCTGCCGGATGATCGGTTTCCTTAATCAGACCTCGCGCCGCCACAGACGGTTGGCGCAAGGCCTCACCGATATCGAGCACCGGTCCGCTCGGTATGTCGGCGTCACGGAGAAATTCACCCCATTCGGCCGCGGTCTTTTCAGCCAGAATATCGACCACGATCGCTTCCAGTTCCTCTCGGTTTGCCTGCCGGTCTGCGGTGGTTTTGAATTTGGGATTTTCGATCAAGTCCGCATGCCCGACCGCCTGGCAGAATTTACGCCAGAACGGTCCCACATGAAGCGCCAGTACGATATGGCCGTCCTTCACCGGGTAACGACCGTAAGGCACGATGGAATGATGGCCGCTACCGACCCGGCCGGGACTCTCGCCAGTGACGAGATAAATTTCCGCCAAATAACCGAGCAAACCGACCAACCCGTCGAGCAAGCTGAGATCCACATGCAAACCCTTGCCGGTTGCGGTTCGGTGCTGCAGCGCCGCCAACACTGCAATCGCCGCCCAGAGACCGCCGCCTACGTCACCCATCGGCACGCCCATCTTGGTTGGCGGTCCATCCGCTTCGCCATTGATGCTCATAATTCCGCTTAGGGCTTGGGTCACCAAATCGAAAGACGGCACTTCCGCCATCGGCCCTTCCTGACCAAAGCCGGTGATCGAGCAAATGATCAATTCCGGTTTTTCGCCTTGAAGTTTTTCATAATCGAGCCCGAGCCGCGCCATCACACCAGGTCGAAAATTTTCGATCAAAACATCCGACTGTCGGGCGAGCCCCCGCGCGATTTCGCGCCCCTCGTCGGATTTCAAATCGACAACGATGCTCCTTTTGTTGCGGTTGATCGCCATATAGTAATGGCTTTCTCCCTCGACAAAGGGCGGCACGGTGCGGGTCTGATCGCCCGAACCCGGTTCCTCAAGCTTCACAACCTCCGCGCCGAGATCGGCCAGGATCATGGTGCAAAAGGGCCCGGTAAGGACTCGACTCAGATCGAGCACGCGAATTCCGCTCAACGGACCTTTGGGAAAAGCTTGATCGCTCATGGCTCCGGCACAAATATCTCGACGGGGCGCCAACCAACAATGAATTGCGACGATTGTCCAGATCGAGTGCTTTGCGCGACCGCGCACGACACAGGAATTACATTGACTCGTATAGGTCCGTTGCTCGCAGAGTTGAGCAAGGTAATTGCCCTTTCGGTCGCCTTAGCGAGCCGATAAACTTAACGTTCAACACCGCCGTGGCGAGCGATGTCGAAGGCTCGAAGGAGACTAACCTATGGATCTCGGTTTTTTCACCATGCCTATACATCCCAAGGATCGCGATTATGCGGAAACCTTGCAGGAGGACCGGGAGTGCACATTGCTTGCCGAGCAACTCGGCTACAAGGAAGCGTTCTTCGGTGAACACATCACCGATGCCGCCGAAACTATCACGTCGAGCCTGGTTTTCATCGCTTGGCTGCTGAACGAAACCGAGAAAATCAAACTCGGCACCGGAACCATCAACATTCCCAACCATCACCCCGCCAAAATCGCCGCCGAGGTGTCGATGGTCGACAATATGGCCAAGGGGCGATTCATCATGGGCATCAGCCCCGGCGGCCTGATCTCGGATGCGGAAGCGATGGGTAATCTGGAACGGGACCGCACCGCCATGCTGGTCGAAGGCATCAACATGATTCTCGATATTTGGGCCAATGATCCGCCCTACAATCTCAAGGGTGAGTTCTGGAACATAACTACGGAAAAGACCCAGCTACCCGAAATCGGCCAGGGCACGATTCTGAAGCCTTATCAGAAGCCGCACCCGCCGATCGTCGTCACCGCAGTAGCGCCCTTTTCCGCCGGCGTTACGGCGGCAGCGGAACGCGGCTGGGAGCCAATTTCCGCCAACTTCCTGCAACCGCAATGGGTGGCATCGCACTGGCCAAAATATGTCGATGGCTGCAACAATGCCGGCCGCCCGGCGGATCCCAAAAATTGGCGGGTCGCGAAATGCATCTGCGTCGCCGACGACATGGCGACCGCCAAGCGCTATGCCACCGACCCGAACGGGCCCTACTACCAATATTTCTATTCGCTGTTCACCAAGCTGAAGGCGGTAGGCCGCGCAGAGCTATTCAAGGTAGACCGCAACCAGGCCGACGAAGACCTAAACGTCGAGGATATCGTCGAGCAATTGGTTATCTACGGCACGCCGGATAAGGTCACTGACGAGCTGCTGCAGTTCCGCGAAACGGTCGGTGATTTCGGCACGTTGCTCTATGCGGCGATGGACTGGAAGGACAAGACGCTCGGAAAACGCTCGATGGAATTGTTGGCGACCGACGTCATGCCTGCAGTCAATACCGCCATCAAGGGCGAAGGCGCAGTCGCCTGATATCCGATATGGCGGGCAAACACGGGAAACCGCTGATCATTCCCTTCGGCACCTCTAATCCCGAAAAGGCAACAGCGGTGGCAGAGCAGCGCCGCGCCGAGGGCGACGCGAACTCAACCAACATCATCACCATCGATACTTCCAATACGCCGCCTCTCCGCCTCCATCACGGCCCCTATGATTTCCGCGCGACCCCCGGTCTCGGCACCGCGAGCGACACCGATACTCGGCTACAGCTGATTCAAGATCATTTGCACGCGCTCTGCGATCTTTGGACCAAATCGCAGCATGGCTTTATCGATTCCTATTTCGGCTTCATCAATTCAGCGCTCGCAGAAAACCGGGATGCGCTGACCAAAACATTGGCGGATTATGACGGGCTCTATCATTACCGGGATTGGGCGTTCTCCGCGCTCCGCCCGCTCCCGCGCGCGCAAATTCCCGTCGAAGGCGGTACTTTTGTCGCGACGGATTGCGCTTTTTGGACCGGACGCGAGCTTATAGCGATTGATCTCACCGGGTTTCAAACGCCGACCAAATCCCGTCGCGCCGAGTTACAGGTGCTCCGAAAAAGCGGCGTCACTATCATCGAAGCCGCCAGCGCTGATCTCGCCAAAGACGGCGCAAGGTATTTGGAATCATTATTACCCGAAACCTTCGGGCTTTTTTGGAAAGGCGAGGTTCTGCCGCAAAGCCCCTTCAAACCGGCCGCTATTGCAGAGAATGTGGCTGTTGGCGGGGTTCGGTTCTAAGCCTCAAACATCCATCTCTAAGATATAGAGCCCACCGGAAAATCGATCCATCGCGTAGACAATCTGATTTTCGTCCACATAGACATCGTTGATTTGGATCTCACCAACCCGAGAGCCCTCGGGTGCTTCGGGCACGTAATAGGCTACTTCCTGAGGCCGGAACGGGTCGGTCAGATCATGCACGCGCACGCCGGCATTGAAATAGTTGCCGATGATAATGGTGTCCGAGTGGAATGCAGGCCCCGGCCGATTCTCGTGCAAATTATGCGCACCAAACCGGCCCGGCCGGCCGCCGAACTCGTCGAGCGACGGCATCGGTAAGGTGGAAATCGGAACCGGATTGGTCTCCACTCGATTATCGACGACAAAGGTAATGCGCGGCCAATCGGCAGCACCGGCATAGGTCGCTTCGGCGGCGACGATTAAAAGGTCGCGACTGAATAGCGGCAGTACCGTGTGGGTGAACCCAGTAAAAGGCGGGCTGTGATTCCAATGCGCAACGACCTTTGGATTGGCCATGTCGGATATATCGAGCGTCACCATGCCCCCGTCGATATAGGCGACATAAGCCCGGTCCGGGCGTTCGGGATAAACATTGGTGTTGTGCGGCCGAAATCCTTCGTCGAATTCCGGGTGGCGGGTTAATGGTGGCTCCACATCACCCTCGAGCTGGCCCGGCATCCACCAGCGACCCGCTTCCGTCGGGTTAGTCGGGTCACGCGCATCGATGATTTGATAAATCTGGTAATCTTTTTCGGGCTCGCGAGCGTTGAACTCGCTGTCGGCGCCGGCGCAATGAATATATTCGCCATCGACAAACCAGACGCAATGCACGCCGCGGGACTGCGGCCCAGAACAATCGAAAAATCCGATCGATTTGGGATTCTCAGGGTCACTGATATCGAATATGTCGACGCCTGCAGGCTCCAACCCCAACGCATTTGTCTGATACGCAACCGCCATAAGGTCGCCGCAAACATCGAGCGAGTTGGAGCGTACATTCTGATGCGGAAGCTCGGTCTGCACGATCAATTTCGGATTCTTGATATCGCTTACATCGACCCCGGAGAAATTCTTTGGCGGACTTTCATGGGCGAGCCACATAATGCGCCGACCGTCCTTGGCCAACTGCAAACCCATGCCCTCGCCCATATTGCCGAATCCGTCGAGCGTATGCTGGGCGATCAGGCGCATATTTTTCGATTGAGCCTGGCTCATTTTTTTCTCCGATTGACGGATTTATCGTTTTAGACGTCCATTTCGATGATGTAGAGACCGCCACCGAAACGATCCATCGCATAAACGATTTGGTTCTCGTCCACATAAACATCGTTGATCTGAATTTCGCCGACACGCGAATTCTCGGGATCTTCGGGCACGTAATAAGCAACCTCCTCGGGCCGGAAGGGATCCGAAATATCATGCACCCGTACCCCGGCGTTGAAGTAGTTGCCTATCACCAAAGTTTCCGAGCGGAACGAGGGACCCGGTCGGTTCTCATGCAAATTGTGCGCGCCGAATCGGCCCGGACGGCCGCCAAATTCTTCAAACGGCGGCAGGGGCAGAATGGCGAGCGGTGTCGGGTTTGGTTCGTGGCGGTTGTCCAAGACCCAGGTGACCTTCGGCCAGTCCTCGCCGCCAAGTTTGTTGCATTCATGGCTAACGACCAGAAGCTCGCGCTCGAACAGCGGCATCACCGTGTGGACGAAACCCGGAAATGGGGGCGAGGGATTCCAGTTGGCAATCATTTTCGGGTTCGCCATATCCGAAATATCCAGCGTCACCGCGCCGCCATCGATATAGGCAATGTAGGCACGGTCGGGCCGCTCCGGATACACATTGGTGTTGTGCGGGCGCCAGCCGGCATTGTATTTCGGCTCGCGCGTACATGGCGGTTCATCGTCGCTTTCGCATTGGCCTGGCATCCACCAACGGCCCACTTCTTTCATGTCGGTCGGATCTTTGGCGTCGATGATCTGATAAAACTGATAGTCTTTTTCCGGCAAGTGGGCATTGAAATTAGCGTCGGCGCCTGCGCAATGAATGTACTCGCCATCCACATACCAAACCTGATGCACGCCTTTCGACATTGGCCCTGAGGTGTCGAAGAAACCTATACTTTTGGGTTCCTCGGGGCTCGAGATGTCGAACATTTCGATACCGGCTGGCTGTTCGCCGAGCTTGTTGGTTTGGTAGGCCACGGCCATCGTATCGCCGCAAACTTCGAGCGAATTGGAACGCACATTTTGGTGCGGAAGGTCGGTTTGGACGATTAGTTTTGGATTTTTAAGATCGGTTACGTCGACGCCGCTAAAATTCTTCGGCGCAGAGACGTGCGCCAACCAAATGATACGCCGGCCGTCTCCGGTAAGCTGTATCGACATGCCTTCGCCCATCCCGCCAAAACCATCGAGCAGGTGCTGAGACACCAAGTTCATGTTCTTGGACAGCGCTTCCTTCATGCGGGGCCTCCTCGGTATCTGATTGCGCGCCTACGGCCCGCAGAGTTTTTTGCACTATGTCTCGTTTGTTGCGGCTTGGCAAAAAGTCGATAGTGACCTTTCCAACCCCTCCTTGGCGATATTGCGAACGATAAAGACGATCCGGGTCGAGCGATCTTCATCGGGCCATGACTCGAGCCTAACTGGCGGGTGAAATACATGCTGCACACCGTGAATTACCACTGGCGTGTCGAATTCGGCCACATTGACGAAACCCTTAATCCTCAACAGGTCTTCGCCCCTGAGTGAGCCGATCGACTCCAGCCACGCTTTGACCCCTTGCCAGGGCAGAGGTTTAGATTCGGTTATACAAAAGGCTGAAATCTCCGCATCGTGGCGATTTACATCTTGGGCGGCGTGATCATGGCCGCCGCCATGATGATCTCCGTGATCGCGAATTTCCAACTCCGCGTCCGCCAGCCAGGTGCGCACGTCGGCGGTTTTCCCGCCAACGTCGTAGAAGCCGAGCCCGAATACATGGTCCGGTGCAACGGCGCCGGCGATGATTTGCTCGAGCGGAGCGCGAGGGTTGAGGTCGCCCAACCGCGCCTCCAGCTTCACCACCAATCCATCATCTGCGAGATCGGTTTTAGTTACCAGTAAGCGGTCGGCGACCGCGGCCTGCTTGACCGCTTCGTCATGAGAATCGAGCGTCGCCCCCCCATTTACCGCATCAACCGTCGCGACCACACCGCCCAAGCGATACTTGTCGACCAGAAGTGGGTCGGACATTACCGTCTGTAGGATCGGCGCCGGATCCGCGAGGCCAGTGGTCTCGACGAGCACACGGCTGAAGGGCGGCAAGTCGCCTGCTTTAGTGCGAGTTTCAAGATCGGCCAGCGTATCGACGAGATCGCCACGAATGGTGCAGCAAATACAGCCGGACTGCATCACCATCAGCTCGTCTTCCTCAAACGAGGTCTCGACCAATAAATGATCGATCCCGATTTCACCGAACTCATTGATGATGACGGCGGTGTCCGCGAAACGCTCATCTCCCAAAAGATGGTTCAACACCGTCGTTTTCCCGCTGCCGAGAAAACCGGTGATGATCGTTATCGGTTTCTTTTCTTCCGCCATGATCTCTTCGTTGCTTTTGACATATTTCCGTCCTGCCCCCACTGCCATGGACGGCCATATAGCGAGACCCTACATTAGCCCCCATCGGGTACCGGTCAAAGCGGAGAGAAACAGATGTTGAAAATCGGTCTTGCGGGCCTCGGATGGTGGGGAAAGCACATGACCCGCACCCTGGCCGAAAGCAATAAGCTGGAACTCGTGCGCGCCGTCGACACCAACCCGGAAGCCGTAAAGGAATTCGTCAACGAACATGGGCTAGCAGCAAGCGAAAATTTTGACGATTTGATTTCCGATACCGCGGTCGACGCCCTGATTTTGGCCACTCCCCATGCGCTCCACGAAGAACAAATTGCCAAAGCTGCCGGTGCCGGCAAACATGTTTTCTGCGAAAAACCCTTAGGGCTCACAAAGGCGAGTGCCGAGCGCTCGGTTGCCGCTTGCAACGATGCTGGCGTAATGCTGGGTGTCGGCCACGAGCGGCGGTTCGAGCCCGCCCTGCAGGAAATCAAGCGCATGGTTGCTGAAGGTGAGCTCGGCACCATCATGCAGGCCGAAGCCAATTTCAGTCACGATATCCTTGCTGACATGCCGAAGGGTGACTGGCGAACCACCAGCGAAAACGCGCCGGCGGCGGGCATGACCGCCATGGGAATTCACCTGTCGGATGCTTATGTCTGGATGTTTGGCCCCGCCGTTGAAGTTTATGCGCAGACCGCGCATCGGGTCGCAACGCAGGAGAATGGCGACATCGTGATGGCACAGATACGTTTTAAGAGCGGCGCGCTCGGCTATCTCAACGCCACCATGGTGACACCCTTTTTCATGCGCTTTCAGGTTTTCGGGTCCGAGGCTTGGGTCGAAGCGCGCGATAGCGCGCACCCGGAACATGGCGGTGTCACAACGCTTACGATTTGCAAGAAAGGCGGCACCCCGGAAAACCGCACCATGGAAGCCTCGAATACGGTGCTCGAGAATCTCGAATGCTTCGCCGATGCAATTGCCGGCAACGGCACCTACATCAATAGTCAGGCGGAAATGATCGACAATATCGCGCTGCTTGAAGCGGTGACGAAATCGGTTGCCATCGGTGAGGTGATAACGCTTTAAGGGCCGATCTACATCGAGGTCAGGTCGGGCTCGTTCCCCATCAGAAACGCGCCGACCGTCTGATAATGCACTTTGTGGCCTTGAACCTGCTGGGTTACCGCATGCAGGTCACGGTATCGGCGCTCGTAAGGCTGGTTCGAAAAAATCGCCGTCGCGCCGGCGGAGTGATAGGCGATATCCGCGGCCACCTTTGCCTCCTGAATACAGAAGGTGCTGGCCAAGCGAATTCGCATACGCTGCTCCGGCGTCAAAGCGCCGGTGCTCGTCACATCTTCGAAAATATCGTCGAGCTCGCTGGTCATATAGGCTCGCGCGGCCCGGATGCGCGCTTCGGAAACCGAAACGTCGGACTGAGCGACAGCGTTATCCTTTAGGAGCGTCGTTCCGTACTTGCCCTTTTTTTCGGTCGCCAGTTGCTTAAAACCTTCGAGAATGCCCCGCGCCAGGCCTAAGGCCACGCCCGCAAAACTCGCGGAATAGAGATTTTTCGCGCGAAATGCATAAAGCGGCGTTTTGATTCGCACTTCCGCCACATTGTCTCGCTTGACCGAACAGGCGAGATTGCCCGGCACATTCTCGATCGAATAGGCGTCACTGCCGGTGCCCCGAAGACCTATCACGTCCCAAACATCTTTCCATTGCACGGAATCCGCTGGCACGAAAAAAGTACGCGTGATCAGATTGCCGTCATCGTCTAACTGTTCGTTGCCGTCTTTGTCCAGTAACGCCGTCGATTGCGTCCCAAGCCAGGTCGCATGGTGGCCGCCGCTTGCGAACATCCAGCTGCCGGAAATCAAATAACCATCCCCGTCGGGCATCGCCTTGCCGCGTCCCGGCCCCCAGGCGACGATACCTCTAGGGTTGCCCCAAATTTGCTCGGCAATTTCAGCCGGCACCGATGCTGCGGAAACCGCACAGCCATTTGCCTGGCCGACACACCAGGCAACGGTACCGTCATACTCCGCCAATGCAGAGATCGTCTTGAAGAAAGTGACCGGATGCACCTCGCCGCCGCCGTAACATTCGGGCACCAGAAGTTTGAACAGACCCGCTGCTAACAGCTTGTCCAGCAAGGATTCGGGAACCCGGCGGCTTTGCTCGATTTCATTGGCGCTGGCCTCGATATCCGGCCCAAGTTTCCGCACACGATCGACATAATCGACCGCCTCGTCGGAACCGACCGGAAAGGTCAAAACTGGTGCGCTCATCGCCACGTTCCTCTGATTCGCCGCCACAGACTTCAAGTAGCGTTCAGTCTACGTCCGTAAGGGCAACAAATTCAACGATTTCGCGCCCTTTGATCAGACTTCCGTAATGACTGGAAAATTGGTGGAGCCGAGGGGAGTTGAACCCCTGACCTCAGCGTTGCGAACGCTGCGCTCTCCCAACTGAGCTACGGCCCCATCCGGGCTCCGACAGCCCCGAAACCGCCGCCGGAGAGCGGGAATATGAGGATGGGTCGGCTCCCTGTCAAGCAAAGCACTGCGGGGGTCCAGCGCATTTCTTGCGTCGGTCCGCGCGGGCGGTTAGGCTGCGCCGATTAAATTTTCAACTTTCCGCGGGCGCGGCGGTAATGCAACACACTGACCCCTTTCTTTGGCTGATCCTGACTGTGATTCAGCTCTATATTTACGCTCTGATTGTCTCGGTCATTCTGAGCTGGCTTGTCGCCTTCAACGTGATCAATACTCATAATCAGTTCGTCAGTCTGGTCGGTAACTTTCTCTACCGCGTAACCGAACCGCTATTGGGGCCTATTCGCCGCATGCTACCCAATTTCGGCGGCCTCGACATTTCCCCTGTGGTTCTGATCCTGCTCCTGATCTTCGCTCAAAAACTGTTGATATCCTATTGGCCTTTCTAACCGGTTGGCCTGCTCAGAAACTATGCCGGCGTTGTTAGCCTGATTGTTCGGGTGCAGCTGGGGGTATCGTCCGGGCGAATCGTCGACGTCATGCCTGATACGAATGGCGACTCGGAGTTAAAAATCGCCGTCCCCGCTCCGCCAGATAACGAGAAAGCCAACGCTGCGTTGGTGTTTTTGCTCTCAAAACGCTGGAAAATCGCCAGGTCCTACATTTCCATCATCAAAGGGGTGACCGAGCGACGGAAAACTGTCCATATAGCCGCCGCACCGGATCGGCTGCGATCTCATTTGAAATATTTCCTTGAGGGTGCCCATGGCTGAGGCAACGATCATCGATGGTAAAGCGTTTGCCGAAGCACTGCGAGGCCGCGTCGCCAACGCAGTAGCTGAAGTGAAATCGAAACATGATTTGACGCCGGGCTTAGCGGTCGTTCTGGTCGGCGAAGATCCGGCGAGCCAAGTCTATGTCAGGAACAAAAAGAAACAGACCGTCGAGGCCGGTATGGCCAGTTTCGATCACACGCTGGATGCGGAAACGTCGGAAGCCGAGTTGTTGGCATTGATCGATCGGCTCAATCAAGACCCCGCCGTGCATGGAATTCTGGTGCAATTGCCGCTTCCGGACCATATCGATTCGGAAAAGGTCATCGACAGTATCGACCCGGACAGGACGCGGACGGTTTTCACACCATCAACGTGGGACGTCTCTCCACCGGCGTCGACGGAATGGTGCCCTGCACCCCACTTGGGTGTCTGATGATGCTGAAAGATCAGCTTGGCGACCTTTCCGGCAAGAATGCGGTCATCGTAGGGCGCTCGAACATCGTCGGAAAACCGATGGCGGCTCTGTTATTGCGCGAAAGCTGCACCGTCACCGTCGCTCATTCGCGCACCCAAGATTTACCGGGATTATGCCGCAGCGCCGATATTCTGGTTGCTGCCGTCGGCCAACCGCAAATGATCAAAGGCGACTGGGTAAAACCGGGCGCAACCGTGATCGACGTGGGTATCAATCGGGTCCCCAAGGAAGAGGAGCCAGGGAAATTCCGCCTTGTGGGCGATGTGGATTTTGCCGCGGCGAAGGAGATTGCCGGAGCGATTACGCCCGTTCCCGGCGGGGTCGGGCCGATGACAATTGCCTGCCTGCTTCGCAATACGGTAACCGCCGCATGCCGCATTGCCGGTGTCGACGAGCCGGCAATGTAAGCTCAATGCCGACTGGCTAAGTTCGGCCATGGGACCGCCAGCAACGCCCCCAAACCCATCACGCCGCCCGCAATCCAGAATAGCGAGCGGTAGCTGTCGACCGCCTCGAACAGAGCCGGAAAAGCGAGACCGGCGATCGCTGCGCCAGCTCCATTGATCAAAATCATCTGCCGCATCAATCGCGGCATGGCCGAGGCGTGACCGATATCGCGGGCCCGTGCGGCGATAAGTGCCGAGAGACCCGGTTGAGCACCGAATATGATGCTGGAGAGAACTAAAATTGGAACCGCGCCGTCAAAACCGGGGGCGGCAATCCCTGCGGCGAGAGCTGCAAATGCGATAACCAGCGCCCATGGCGTCCCAATTTTGCGTGCCAGAAAAAACCCGGCAATTGGCCCCACAACCGCACACACACCGGCACCGCTCCAATAGGCACCGGCGACCGAAAGGCCCTGGCCGAGCTCGCGCGCGATGAAATCGACCCAGTAAATCGTGTGTGGAATCAAGCCGATCGAGAAACAGGCATGCGCCAAAAGCAACCTGCACCAAGCCGGTTGAGTGACGGAAGGCGCATCATCCGGATGATGTTCCGAAAACGGTACCGCACCCAAATCGCGCCAGCCCCACATCGCGCCTGCCGCAGCGAACAGACCCAATATTGCGACGCCAAACCAGGCGGCGAGAATTCCGTTCTGTGCCAGCCAGGGCACCAACGTGCCGGACAGAAAAATCCCGCACCCGACGCCGGAAAATATGACTGCGGTCCCAAGCGGCCGGTCCGTTTCCGGCGTTACAGCTGTAGTTACTGCAAGGCCCAACACCATAACGATACCAACGGTGACGCCCAGAAGACCACGCCAGAAAGCAAGCCACCAAAATCCAATTTCAAGCGCCGACGCCAACAACCCTATCGCTGCCGCCAATATCGCCATCCGCAGAATGACCGTCAGGGCGATCCGCCGCCGCAACCATTCTGTCGCCAGGGCACCCAATAAAAAACCGGCAAGGTTGACGCCGCCCACATAGCCCGCCTCGGCCTCGCTTAGCCATCCACCTTCGATCAAAAGCGGCACCATGGCCGTATAGGAAAATCGGCCGAGGCCCATTGCCAACAACATGGCCATTCCACCGCCAATGGCGAGGCGCAACCAACCGCGGTCAGGCATCAACTTTCGCGTCGGTCTCGACCAATCGATAGCGCACCAGCCCTTTGACACTGTTCGGATCAGCGGGTTGACCGCGATGGATAATCAGAATTCGGCCCTGCCGAGCAAGAAATTTTCCTTGTTGGCGGACGGCCGGCAAATAACGCCGCCACAAATTCGGCGAGGCTGCACGACGGGCACGTTTCGTAGCGACAAATTTCGCGACTTCGATCGGTTTCACATCCGCCGGAGGCTCTTGCAAACAGAGGAAATCGAGTATTGCTTGCGCAATCGGGTCCAATTCAGGTGGTGGGGGCTTGGGCACAGCATCGTTCATGATCAGAGGTCTATCATGCTTGAGGAGCCCTGTCGCTATGGGCCTAAATCCAATAATTTTATTACAATTATTAAATTAGGATTATTTGTATGATCTAAATTAGAACTATTGTAGTATATGTGCCGTTTAGGGAGTTTAAATTAGTTTTTTTGGGCAAATTGACCCATGCGTGCCATTGAAATTGCCGATCTCGACAGCCGCCTAGCAGCCGACAACCCCTGGTGGGAAGCGGGAGCGGACGTCATTCAGACGAGCGGCTTTCGTCAGCGCGCCTGCTTAGCAAAGGCACAAGCGCGAAGCGCTAACGGTTTGCCAACCCTCATCACAGGCCCCCGCCGTTCTGGAAAATCTATCCTGCTTCGCCAGATCGCCGCCGACGCCCTCACCAACGGGACCGAGCCCCATGATCTTCTAATCCTCAGGGGGGATTCACTCCTCAACGACGATACCTTCTTTTCCACAACCATCGAACGGTTCATGACCAATAGGGGAAGCGAGACGACGCCACGACCCGTGTTGCTGATCGACGATACCCATTGCCTTCCTGAATGGGAAATTTTGCTCGAAGAAACCTCGCATCGGTACCCGACCGCTCGCGTGACCGCGACCAGCGCCGCGCCGCCTATTCTGGCACCGCCCAGTTTCGAGCGCATTCATATGCCGCCGGTAACATTTTTCGAATTTATGCAGTTTCGTGAAGCGGCGGACGGGGCACAAATTCGTTTCGACGACGAACAGAACGCCATCGCCGTTGCATCGATGGCCCAAATCAACCAGGCCTTTGTCGAATATCTTAATTTTGGCGGCATGCCCGAAGCCGCTTTTAGCGGCCACCGATCACTCGATGCAATCTATCCAGGCCGACAGGCCTACCTCGATGGCGTGCTCCGTCAATACCTGCCGATACTTTTCGGCATCAACAATCCTCAGGAACTCCAGCGCATCTTTCAAATACTGGCGCATAATTCAGGTGAGGAAATCAGCATCGAACATTTGGCCGAGCTGGGCGGGGTCGCAAAAAACACTATACGAAAATATCTCGACTTCCTCGGCGCCACCTACCAACTGCAACGCTTGGACAAGTTCGATCCAATGACCGGACCCTACGCTAGGGCGCGCAAATTCAAACTTTACCTCACAGATCCGTCGGCCCATGCGGCGCTATTCGGCCCCGTGGGTGAGGGAGCCGAGGCTACCCGGCTGGTGGAATCGGCGATTCTCGCCGCCGCCCTACTGCGCCCTGCCGGCACCGAGCTTTATTACGGGCTGTGGAAAAGACGGGAAGTTCCGTTTATTGCGCTTACCGGCCCCAGTCGCAACAAATCGCGCGCCTATTTCTACCTCGATTGGGCCGCCACCGAAGAAACCCAGCTCGACGGTTATGCCCGCCTTGCAAACTTCCCACCGGAAGCACTCGGACCCGAACCCTATGTGGAGATATTCACCCAAAGTCTGTCGGCAGCGACCGAATTCGACGGCGTCGAGGTTCGTTTCACGCCGGCGGCACTTTATTGCTGGGAGATGGGCCGTCAGGCCGCGCTCGATTGGCCGGTTTTTTAACCGCTCAATTTTCGCTGCGATTCTTTGCCCCGAGCCGAAGCCGGAGCGCATTCAGCTTGATAAAGCCTTCCGCGTCCCGTTGATCGTAAACCTCGTCCTCTTCGAAGGTCACATGGGCTTCGCTATATAGACTGTGCGCGCTCTCGCGGCCGAGAGTCATCACATTGCCCTTATATAGTTTAAGCCGAACATTGCCGGTGACGTTCTCCTGGCTCTTATCGATCGCCGCCTGCAACATTTCGCGCTCGGGCGAAAACCAGAACCCGTTATAGATCAGCTCTGCATAACGCGGCATTAGCTCGTCTTTCAGATGCGCCGCACCCCGGTCGAGCGTAATCGACTCGATTGCCCGATGGGCCGCGAGGAGCACGGTTCCGCCCGGCGTTTCGTAAATACCGCGGGATTTCATTCCAACGAACCTGTTTTCGACCAGATCGACACGCCCGACACCGTGTGCGCCGGCCAGTTCATTAAGCCGGGTCAGGAGCGCTGCCGGGGAAAGACTTTCCCCATCGACGGAAACTGCATCGCCCTTTTCGAAGGCAATCTCGACTTCGACACCCTCATCCGGCGCATCAACGGGGTCGACAGTCCGCGAATAAACATAATCCGGGGCGGCGATCGCCGGGTCCTCCAACACTTTGCCTTCCGCTGATATATGCAAAAGATTCGCGTCGGTCGAAAAAGGCGCCTCGCCCCGCTTATCCTTCGGCACGGGAATTTGGTGTTTCTCCGCATAGGCGATCAGCGCCTCCCTGGAATTCAAATCCCATTCGCGCCAGGGTGAAATAACCTTGATATCCGGCGCCAACCCGTAATAGCCGAGCTCGAACCGAACCTGGTCGTTACCCTTGCCCGTGGCACCGTGGGATACGGCATCGGCACCGGTCTCGCGGGCGATCTCGATCTGCCGTTTGGCAATCAGTGGCCGGGCAATCGACGTCCCGAGCAGATAAATGCCCTCATAGACCGCATTCGCCCGAAACATGGGGAATACATAGTCCGCGACGAACTCCTCGCGCAGATCTTCGATATAGATATCCTTGACGCCCAGCATCTCGGCCTTGGCCCGTGCCGGCTCGATTTCCTCGCCCTGACCCAAATCGGCGGTAAAAGTCACCACCTCGCAGTCATATTGATCCTGCAGCCATTTCAAAATGACCGACGTGTCGAGGCCTCCGGAATAGGCCAGAACTACTTTTTTTACCTTGTCCGCCATGATCGTCCGCCAAAATCTGCCCGTTGCCATGGAATGCGCGCGGAGTATAGGCATCGCGCCCGCGCCCGCAAGGTACAATCCCATTGCTGAATGCAGCACCACGCGCTACTTCTCGGCATTCAAATATTAAAAAGGGGAGTCGAAATGTCCGATCTCAGCCAAAAAGACCTCGATGCGCTGGCCAAATACGATACGCCGACCATCTGCAACGCACTGGAAATCGTCGCACCTGAGCGGCGCGCACTCGGATTTACCGTGCGCTCAATGCATTGCCTCCGGCCCGAGAAAGGGGCCATCGTCGGCTACGCACGCACCGCTTCCATCCGGTCGATGGAACCGCACACCGGCCCCAACGTGAAGGCGATCCGCGCCGATTATTACGATTATGTGGAAAATGGTGGCCCGGCTCCGGCGATCACGGTGATTCAAGACCTGGACGATATACCGGGCTTCGGGGCGTTCTGGGGCGAGGTCAACACCAATATCCATAAGGCGCTCGGGTGCCTCGGCTGCGTCACCAATGGATCGATGCGCGATCTGCCCGATTGCGCCGAAGGATTTCAGCTTTTAGCCGCAGAAGTGGTCCCTTCTCACGCCCACGTCAACATCACCGATTTCAAAAAACAGGTGAATGTCTGCGGCATGGTGGTGTCGGATGGCGATCTCGTTCACGCGGACCAACACGGTGCCGTGGTAATCCCCCACGGGGTTGCCAAGGAGGTGCCAGAAGCAGCGGATCTGCTGACCCGAAGGGAAGCGGTAATTCTGGCGGCCTGCAAAGAGGACGGATTCGGGATCGACCGCCTAAAACAGGCGATGGGCGATTCGGCGGATATTCACTGAAGACGTCTGGAAACACCCTGGGCCCGCTTCAAACGCACACTCTCGCTTTTGAGTTGGCCGCACGCGGCGAGGATGTCGCGCCCGCGCGGCCGGCGCACCCGTGCCGTAATGCCAGCACCATTAACGATCTCGTTGAAATTATGGATTGCGGATTCGCTCGAGCATTCGTAAGCGGCACTTGGCCAAGGGTTGAACGGGATCAAGTTCACCTTCGACGGAATATCGCGCAATAACCTTACCAATTCCCGCGCTTCGGCCGGTGAATCATTGATGCCTTTCAGCATCACATATTCGAACGTCACCCGGCGCGCGTTGCGTCCGCCCGGATAGTTACGGCAGGCCTCCAAAAGTTCATCGATGGGCCATTTTTTGTTGATCGGCACCAACTCGTCGCGCAGGTCGTCTCGAACCGCGTGAAGAGAAATCGCCAATTGCACGCCGATTTCCCTTCCGACCCTCTCGATCATCGGCACCACACCGGACGTGGAGAGGGTGATTTTGCGTTTCGAGATGCTGAGGCCTTCATGATCGATGGCAATCAACAATGCCTTTTTGACGTTCTCGAAGTTATAGAGCGGCTCGCCCATCCCCATCATGACAATATTGCTGACCTTGCGATCAAGCTGGGGCGTCGGCCACTCGCTGAAGGAATCGCGGGCCAGCATCAATTGGCTGAGAATCTCGGCCGGCTCCAGGTTGCGAACCAGCCGCTGCGTGCCCGTATGGCAAAAGCTGCAAGTGAGCGTGCAGCCGACCTGGCTCGAAACGCAAAGCGTTCCGCGATCGGCCTCGGGAATGTGAACGCATTCGGCTTCCTGCGCATCGTCGAAGCGCAGCAGCCATTTTTGCGTGCCGTCTTCGGATTTCTGATGCTGGCTGACTTTAGGCCGGGCAAGCGAGAAACGCGTCGCGAGATCGGCACGCAAATCCTTCGACAGGTTGGACATTGCACCGAAATCCGTAACGCCGTGATTGTATATCCAGCGGAAAATCTGTTGCGCCCGATACGGTTTGACTCCCAACGGCGCCAATACTTCCGCAAGCTCGGACCTGTCGAGCCCAACCAACGACGGCAAGCCTCCCGTGGGTTCGGGAGCGCGGGTAAAATCAGCAAGATTTGGGGCCGGTGTCGCCATGTCTCCCTCGGCGCTATTTGACGCCGCACGCCTTGTTGATTGCATCGTGGGCAGCGGAGAATCCGGTCAACGAGTAGATATCGGTGGTTCGGGTCGAACGGCTCGAAAGACCATCCAATGTCATTGTGCGACCGCGCCGCATGGCATCTACAAGAGCCTTGTCTTGCCGCGCGCTACGCGCCCAGGCGACGTCTTTGTCCGTAAACAAAACGAATTTAGCACCGCCGACAAGCGCCCGTGCCTCGCTGTCCTTTTTGTAGTTATAGCCCGCGAGAAAACTCACGACATTGCTCTTTTTTAACCACGGCCGATGGGTCACATACATATATACATCGCCACGCTTACGATATTTGCCGCGCGATTTCAGCGGCTTGGTCCACATGAGGCAGGTCTTTTTGCCTTTCTTCTCCAAATAGCTTTCCGCATGCCAATCGCCGAACGTTCCGAGACGGTTCGCACCCGCATCTTGTGCATTACTCGGCGAGGCCGCCCCGCTTAGGGTAAGCGCGAACAAAACAATGGATAATTTGTGTGCGTGCGTCACAGAATTACCTCGCATGCTACGGCCTATCGGCGCACAACCCGGCCACCGTGAATGTGGGGCGCCAATTCCTCGACCGGACCACCGGGCGCCTCGGGCCGCGGCGCAAACCGGCCCCGGGTTATCAGCCGATCATACATCAACACCGCGCCGGCAACGCCCACATTGACGCAGAATTTTGTCGGAATTTTGACGACATGATCGCAGCGCGCCGTCAAATCTGGTGACAGGGAGCCCTTTTCAGGGCCCAAAATATAGGCGGCCCGCTCCGGATGAGTGAAACTGGGCAATTCCGCGGCTTCATCGAGCAGTTCAACGCCGACCAACTGGCAGCCGCGCGGCAAAGTCAGCTCAGAAACCTCGGCAAACTCATAGAGCGGCAGATGCTTTGCGGTCTGCGACGTGTCGGATTTTTGTATTTCTTTCAGATTTATCGCAGGCGCGATGGCAAAAACGAAGTCCGCACCGAAGGCGTGGGCCGAACGGAAAAGGTTCCCCACATTCATCGGTTTCGAAATATGCTCGACACCTATGCCGAAATAACCGCGCATAATCGAATTTTTCCCTGTTGCGCCCGAACCGTCCCGCAAAACGCGAATGAAATCAAGCGAATACCTTTGCCAACCGGTCCATCGCCTGGCGCAGAACATCGCCATCGCGTGCAAAACAAAGCCTGAGCCAACCTTCACCCTCGGGGCCAAACGCGGTGCCCGGAGCCAAGCCCACGCCGACCTCGCCGACTAGCTCCTTGGCATATTCAAGGGAACACTCCATCCCGTGGACGGTGAAAAACGAATAAAATGCTGCGTCCGGGGCTCGATAGCGAATTCGGGGCCAAGCGCCTAACGCCTCGCCGACAATGTCGCGTCCTTGGCGACAAAGCGCCACCATATCGGCAACCACCTCTTCGCCCTCCTCGAGCGCGGTAATACACGCTTTCTGTAAAAAGGCCGGCGTACCGCTGGTATTGAATTCAATCAGATCGGCGAACGGTTTTGCGAAATGCGCGGGATGGGTCAACCAACCCAGTCGCCAACCGGTCATTGCCCAATTTTTCGAAAAACTATTCACCGCAAGCACCGCATCTTCGGGTTCGGCGATTTCGAGGAACGACGGTGCCAACTCCCGGTCATAGACGATCCGACCGTAAACCTCGTCGGCAATAACCCAAATACCGCGCGCCCGGCAAAATTCGAGAACCGCCTTCTGTTCTTCCGCCGGCATCATCCAGCCGGTCGGATTGCCCGGCGAGTTTATGAATATTGCCCGGGTCTTCTCCGTACATGCCGCAAACAGCTTTTCCAAATCCAGCTGCCATCCGTGATTGCCGAATTCGAGCGGAAGTTGGTGCGCATCCCCACCCATCACCCGCACCGCCGCTGCCGCATTGGGCCAGACCGGCCCCACCAGCACCACGCGATCGCCCGGATCGACCAAGACCTGCATTGCAATCATGATCGCAGTCATCCCCGATGAGGTGATGGTGATCCGGTCCCGCGCCACGGGGCTCCCATAAATATTCTCGCTATAACCGGCCAGCGCATCGCGCAGCTCCGGAAGACCTCGCTTATGGGTATAGAAGGTCTCGCCATCGGCCATGGCCGCCGCGGCCGCATCGCAAATAAAGGCCGGCGTGTTTACATCGGATTCGCCATACCAAAGCGGAATAACGTCCGGATCGCCGAGCGCCAATTGCGAGACCTGCATGATCTGCTGGGTTTCGAAATCCCGAATCGCGGGCCGGATGGGCGCAGACCCGGTCACGCGGAGCCCAGTTCCGCAAGGTCGGCGAAATAGGCCAACGCTTCGGGATTGGCCAGTGCTTCCTTATTTTTAACTTCACGCCCATGAATTACATCGCGAACCGCGAGTTCGGTGATCTTGCCCGACCTTGTCCGTGGGATATCGGCAACGACAATCACCTTGGCGGGCATATGGCGCGGTGAGCAATTTTCACGAATGCGCTGGCGCACCTCCGCAATCAACGCTTCATCCAGCTCGGCCCCTGCCGCCATTCGCACGAACAGAATAACCCGCGTGTCGTTGTCCCATTCCTGACCGATGCAGATCGCTTCCTCGATATTCGGGAACGCCTCCACCTGGCGATAGATTTCTGCAGTGCCGATCCTGACGCCGCCCGGATTGAGCGTCGCATCCGAACGACCATAGATCACCATGCCCCCGTGCTCCGTAAGTTCAACGAAATCTCCATGGCACCAGATATTCGGAAATCGCTCGAAGTATGCTGCCCGATAGCGGCTGCCATCGTCGTCGTTCCAGAAGCCGATGGGCATCGACGGAAAGGCTTCGGTGCAGACAAGCTCGCCCTTTTCACCTTGCACGGAATTTCCGTCTCCGTCGAATACATCGGTTGCCATGCCGAGTGCCAACGCTTGGATTTCGCCACGCCTGACCGGCCCTGTCGGATCGCCGCAAACGAAGCAACCGAGAATATCCGTCCCACCGGAAATCGAGGACAGACAAATATCCTGTTTGATGTTTTCGTAAACGTAGTCGAACCCCTCCGGCACCAAGGGTGAGCCGGTTGAAGCCAATGTGCGCAAAGTGGAAAGATCATGGGTTTCGGCCGGCTTCACAGCCCGATTGGAGAGCGTATCGATATATTTTGCAGAGGTGCCGAACAGCGACATCCCTTCGGCTTCGGCAAGGTCGAACAGAATGTCATCTTTGGCAGCGAACGGAGAACCGTCATAGAGCAGCAAGGTCGCTTCCGATGCGAGCCCGCCTACGAGCCAGTTCCACATCATCCAGCCGCAGGTGGTGAAATAGAAAATCCTGTCGCCGGGCTTCACGTCGCAATGGAGCTTGTGCTCCTTCAAATGCTGCAATAATGCCCCACCGGCACTGTGAACGATGCATTTTGGCGCTCCCGTCGTGCCCGACGAATACATGATGTAAAGCGGATGATTGAACGGCAGACGCTCGAATGAAATGTAACCGGGCCGGTGTGCGGCAACGAAATTCGGCCAAAGCACCGCATTGTCGATCTCACCAATATCCGGCGCCTGTTCGAGAAACGGAAAAACGATCACACGTTCGACACCGGGTAAGTCGGCCAAAATTTCTTTTACCCGCCCGATCGAGCTGTGACGCTTGCCGTCATAAATATACCCGTCCGCAGTAAATAGAACTTTCGGCTGCACTTGCCCGAACCGGTCAAGCACCCCCTGGGTGCCGAAATCCGGCGAGCACGATGTCCAGACCGCACCGAGGCTGGTCGCCGCCAACATGGCAATGATCGCTTCGGGTGCATTGGGAACGAAGCCGGCGCAGCGATCTCCCGGCTTGATCCCGGCGCCTTTCAGCGCGGACGCCAGTTGCGAAACCGCATCGTAAAGCTCGCGCCAACTCATTCGCCGCTTGATTTGATCTTCTGCCCAGAAAACCAATGCGTCACTATCGTCACGGCGACGAAGCAGGTTTTCCGCAAAATTTAGTTTGGCATCGGGAAAAAACTGTGCTCCCGGCATCTGGTCGCCATCTACAAGAACACGGTCGCCCCGTGTTTCCGAAACGATTTCCGCAAAATCCCAAAGTTCGGCCCAGAAACTCTCCTTCTGCTCGACCGAGTAGCGCTGCAGTGCCTGATAATCGGCCAGCGAAACACCGTGCGCCTCCTCCAATTGCTTCTTGAAACGAGTGAGGTTGGCGTTTTCGATCCTCTCGGCGCTCGGCCGCCATAGCGGTTCGGTCACTGTCGGCACTCCCAATTGTCCGATTTTGGCCATTCCTATCATGGGGAAGACCGCCGACCAATATCCGTAACCGACGCGCGGAACTCTGGCCTTTCAGCCGAAAGCCCCTTACTGTCGATTCCCGTGACCGAACCAAATCGCCTTTTCCCGCAGGGGCTTCAGAAAAAATGGCACGAGCTTCCGGACAATGTCCGAGGCGCCTGCTGGATGACCCTGAGCGCGTTTTTGTTCACCGCAATGGGGGGCGTAATCAAGCATCTGGGACAGAGGCTAGACCCCATCGAGCTCGTGTTTTTTCGCAGCCTTTTCGGCGTCGTCTGCCTGTTGCCGGTAATTTACAAAGCAGGCGGATTGAAGGTTCTGAAAACCACCCGTCCGGGATTGCAGTTCACGCGCGCATTATTTGGCGCATTGGCGATTGTCTGCATGTTCTACGGCTTAACCATGATCCCGCTCGCCGATGCGCAAGCGATTATATTTTCGCGGCCGCTATGGATGATCCCGTTCGCGGTATTATTTCTTGCCGAAGTGGTGCGATGGCGCCGCTGGACCGCAACCGCAGTTGGATTCACCGGTGTTGTAATCATGGTTCGCCCGGGCGACGCCATGCAGATCGGCGCTCTCCTCGTCGCCGGCAATGCCATGTTCGCTGCAGCTGGCTTTACCGTAATCAAGATAATGAGCGAATTGGGCGAGGATCGTCTCACGATCCTCAGTTGGCACACCATTCTGCTGACCGTGTTGAGTGCGATTCCTTTGTTCTTTGTCTGGATTACACCGACCTGGATTGAGCTTTTGGCGTTGATCGCAATGGGGGCAGGCCTCACCTACGGACATCACTGCATCATCCGCGCCCTCGAAATAGGCGAGGCAACCGCAGTGCTGCCATTTGATTATTCGCGAATAATTTTCGCCGTCATCATCGGCTATGTCTATTTCGCCGAGACCATCGATGCCTGGACTGTCGTCGGGGCCGCAATCATCATTATCTCGACCTACTACATCGCACGGCGCGAGGCAGTGGCCGAGAGCAGCGAAAAATAGCGCAGATGAAGTTGGTGCCGGAGGCGATTGCGCGCCGTTGGGAAAATCTGCCTGGCAACCTGCGCGGTGCCGTATGGATGCTGTTAATGGCGGTATTCTTCGTCGCTGCGGACAGCATCATCAAGATTGTCAGCCGGCGACTGGATCCGATCGAGATTGTCTTTTTCCGCAATATCTTCAGCCTCCTTTGGCTGATACCCGCGGTTGTTCAAGCTGGCGGCTTGGTGGCGTTCCACACCCAGTATCCAATGTTGCAATTTGCCCGGGGAGCACTTGGCGGCATCGCCATGGTTTGCATTTTTTACAGCCTCCAGCTCCTGCCGTTAGCCGATGCAACAGCGGTTATGTTTTCGCGGACCATTTGGATGATCCCCTGTGCGGTTTTCCTGTTGGGCGAGGCCATTCGTTGGCGGCGCTGGACCGCAACCGTGATCGGCTTCATCGGTGTCGTCATAATGGTTCGCCCCGCTGGCGGGATCGAACCTGGCATGCTGTTCGCCCTCGCCAATGCGATCATGGCAGCGGTGATCTTCACCTTGATCAAAATTCTTAAATCCAAAGGCGAGTCAAATTTGACCATTCTGCTTTGGCACGCATCGATAACCATCGCGATTACCGCAGTGCCCACCTACTATTTGTGGATAACACCCACGCTGGAAGAATTTCTGCTGCTGGTCGCGCTCGGCCTTCTCGTCACGATTGCCCACACATGCCTGATTCAGGCGCTGGCGGCGGGCGAAGCGACGGCAGTTACCCCGTTCGAATATTCTCGGGTCTTGATTGCCGCTTTAATCGGGTTTGTCTTTTTTGCTGAAATTCCGACAATTTGGACCGTCATCGGCACCATCTTGGTGGTTGCCAGCGGGTACTACATCGCCAGACGCGAAGCCCAGCGGGAGGAAAAATCCGGTTCTTAGGGCCGAGACAAAGCGCGTCGTGCCAGTTCTCGATGACTTTCCGACACGTGCCTGCTGACCGATTGCCACGCGGCCCAAAATACCGCCGCATCATCGGTAAATCCGAGCCCGACCAAAAAATCGGGCACTAGATCGGCGGGCATGACGAAATAAGCCAGAGCCCCGACGATCACTGCCTTAACCTGCGTCGGCGTGTTCGGATCGTTGGCGCAGAAATAGGCCGCTGCCGCTTCTTCCGCGAACGGAACACGCCTGAAACATGCGCGCAACTTTCGCCAGAATCCGGTTAGGCGCGGTTCGTCTGCGCGGGGCGATCCAGCAGAAAGATTAGTGTCCATAGAAATCTATATGGGTGGCTCGTGGAAATTTGCCAACAACCGCAAATTATTTCTCGGCCAGCGTTTCCGATAAGGCCTTTGCTTGCTCAACGGTCTGGCGAGAAAGTTTCGGTTCCAAACCGCGCTGAAATTGAAGCGCCGGGGGATACCCGCGCCGAACCGCTAGTAACAGCCACGCATAGGCACGCACTATGTCTTTCGCAACACCGAGGCCTTGTCCGAAAAGGCTGGCAAGACGCATTTGCGCAGGTGCATAGCCCTGAACAGCTGCCGCACGACACCAGCCGGCAGCACTTTTCGGATCCCTTTCCACACTTTTGCCTTCGAGAAGCAATTCGCAAAGGGCAGTCTGTGCCTCCGCCATGCCGGCCTGCGCCGCCTTGATAAAAAGTTTAGCCGCTGCCGCGGGATCTTTGGGCATGCCGCGGCCCGCTTCCGTCAACAGGGCGAGATTGTAGGTTGCCGAAATATCGCCTTTTCCCGCGGCTCGACGATAGTTGAGTGCAGCCTTTTTAAAGTCCTGCGGGACGCCGTCACCTTTTTCGTATAAAAGGCCCAGCTGAAAACTGGCGTCCGCATGCCCTTTGTCGGCGGCTCGTGTGTACCATTTTGCGGCCCCGCGACTGTCGCGAGCGACACCTCGACCAAGATCGAGCTGCAGGCCGACATAGTAAGCCGCCGGTATCGAACCCCGTTCCGCCGCTTCCAGGAACCAACGATGGGCTTGCTCGAAATCCTGTGCGACACCGGCTCCTTTGGTGTAAAGCGTGGCAAGATGCAGTTGAGCGGGACGAAAGCCGAGACGGGCCGCCTCTTCCACCAGTCTAGCCCCTTCGACCTGAAACGCTGGCGACGTGGCTTCGGAAATCATGCTCGCGCCTTTGCGGTAGATTTCCTCCGGACGTTCCTTCGCCGCTGCCGTCAGCCAAGCACTTGGCCCCAAACCAAGCGTGACCAATACAGCCAAACAAATGGCAACGGCGAAGCGCTTCGCCTTCGAGGTCATTTTTTCCGGGCAGCTCGCCATACCGTCAGGCGCCGTTTGGCCTCGGCAACTTCACCGGATGACATGTCCTTTTCAATGGCGGTGCGGTTTTTTAATACGATATCGCGGCCGGCACCCTTGAGTTGATCGGCGGCAAGCGACAACCATTTCCACGCCTCCGCCAAATCCTTCTTCACGCCAACGCCGGTGTAATAAAAAGTGCTGAGATTATTCTGAGCCTTACCGTGGCCGTTATTAGCGGCCCGCAGCAACCAGGCCGCAGCCTTTTCCGCACTTTTGGGCACACCTTTTCCGAATTGATAAAAAATACCGAGGTTATATTGAGCCGAGGGATTATTGCCGGTTGCCGCCTTCTCGTACCAATACGCGGCGGCGTTCAAGTCGCTGGGTAGACCAAGCCCTTGTTCGTAGATAGTCCCCAACATGAATTGGGAGCGCACATGTCCGGCCTGGGCGAGACCATGGAAAACCTGTGCCGATTTGAAATAATCTTTTTTTAGATGTAACCGCATACCATCAGAAAAGGTATCGGCCGAAACACTCGGCACGATGCCCAACAAAACCAACGGCAGTATCCATCGGTACATTTTCCACATTTTGATTATCCTCAATCGCGTCTTTTCAATTAGCCGCTCAATTTGCCAGCGCATCGATAAATTTCGCCAGCGCAATATCCCGTTCGCTGACGCCGCCGCATTCATGTGTCGCAAGCGTCACGTCGACGGTACCGTATACGTTAAACCACTCGGGGTGATGATCCATCCGCTCCGCCTTGAGCGCGACCCTATTCATGAAACCCCAAGCTTGATTGAAATCGTCGAATTTGAAACTTCGTTTGATCGCATCACGCCCGTCGACCTCCTGCCAATCCGGCAGTTCGGCCATGGCCGAAGCCCGTGCGTCGGCTGATAATTTCTCCACCATTACGGCGATCCCTGGCGATTTCTTGTTAGCCTATATTGACCGAGCGGGCGGGCGAAGGCGACTCCCAAATTTTTCCGTTTATTGTCTTAAACTTACCAATTTTCGGATTCGACGCCGAAGCGGCGGCAGCAAGTCCGATTCGAACCAGGGGTTGCGCTTGAGCCATGCTGTATTGCGCCAGCTCGGATGCGGCATCGGTATGAATTTAGGACTGTATTCCTGCCATTTTGCGACGGTTTCTGTGAGCGTCTTTTTTGCGTCGCGGCCCAGATAGTATTTTTGCGCGTAGCTTCCGACCAGCAGGACCAGTTCCACCGATCCTAGAAACGGCCACAGTGCCCCGTGCCATTCTCGGGCGCATTCCTTGCGCGGTGGCTTATCGCCGCCGCTCTTGTTGACGCCGGGATAACAAAATCCCATCGGCATGATGGCAACCCGGTCTTCGTCGTAAAACGTTTCGTGATCCAGTTCGAGCCAATCGCGGAGCCGGTCGCCACTGCGATCATTCCAGGGAATACCGCTTTCGTGCACGCGCGTACCCGGCGCCTGGCCAATAATAACGAACCGCGCCGTGTTGGTGACACGCAGCACTGGCCGTGGGCCAAGGGGCAATTCTGGTACGCAGATATCACAAGCGCGGACATCACCCAGCAGTGCGTTAAGTTCGTTCTCGCCCATCGGCCGATAATCCGTTAGGTAATCCGAAATCGTTCGAGTGCCTGTACCAAATATGATCAAAATTCTCTTCGTCTGCACGGGAAATATCTGCCGCTCGCCAAGCGCGGAAGCGATCTTCCGCCATCTGGTGGCGGACGCGGGTCTGTCCCATGAATTTGTGGCAGATTCCGTTGGTCTACATGGCTTCCATGTGGGCGAGCCCCCGGATGCAAGGGCCGTCGCAGCGGCGGCCCGGCGCGGTTATGAGATGCAAAACCTGCGCGCGCGCCGTATGCAACGCGAGGATTTTGACCGATTCGACCTGCTGCTGGCGATGGACGACGGTCATTTGAGCAGCCTGCACTCCCAATGCCCGCCAAACCGCGCGGATCGAATTTCACTTTTTCTCTCGGTAGCGCCGGGCTGCGGAGAAACAGATGTGCCGGACCCTTTTTACGGAACCATGGAAGACTTCGAGCAAAGCCTCGATTTGATCGAAATCGGCGCCCGGGAATGGCTCGCTCATTTTCAACGGCAACTCGCCCTCTAGACCCAATGCCCGCGTCAGATATGATAGGACGCTGAACAAATTTCGCGGAGGCTCGTTATGGAAATCATCCCGACCGACGCGGCGCTTGGCGCCGAAGTACGCGGCATCGATGCGACGAAACCGATCACCGGTGCCGACAAAGATGCGGTGATGGAGGCCTATCACAAGTATCTCGTTCTGCTGTTCAGGGACCAAGATTTGGACCCCCAACAGCAAATTGATTTTGCCCAAACTTTCGGCGAGCTTGGCATGCCCGCGCAAGGTTTGCTGGGACTTGGCAAAAAGCCAAATCAGCCCGACGAATTGCCCGCGACCATCAGCTGCATTTCCAACATCAAGGTAGATGGCAAGGCAATCGGCAATCTCGGAAACCTGGAAGCCATGTGGCACACCGACAGCTCTTTCGTCGAACGGCCTCCGTCGGCGAGCGTACTGCACGGTAAGGAAGTTCCCCCGGACGGCGGCGACACCTCGTTTCTGAACATGTACGCCGCGCTAGAGGACATGCCAGCGGAACTGTTGGCCGAGATCGAGGATCGGGTCTGCCGCCACTCGCAAGTTCATAGCAGCAACGGGGTCAAACGGCCCGAGTTCGAAGAAGTGACTGATATTTCCGAGGCACCGGGGCCCGAACATCCCTTTATCCGCCTTCACGTCGAGAGCAAACGGAAATGCCTGTTCCTTGGCCGCCGCCTCAACTCCTACGTTCCCGGCATGACCACGGAAGAAAGCGAAGCCTTTCTTGACCGGCTTTGGGCCCACACCATTCAGGACAAGTTCGTCTGGTCGCACCAGTGGCGGGTCGGCGACGTTTTGGTTTGGGATAATCGATGCACGATGCATCACCGCACCGCCTTCGACGACAGTAAACGACGGCGGATGTACAAGGTTCAGATAATGGGTGAAGTGCCCGTAGCGGAGGAACGCCATGCCGCTTGAAATTGTTCCCAGCGAAAGCACACTCGGAGCCGAAATTCGCGGCATCGATGCCGGCGAACCTATCGCCGAGGAAGACGCCGCCAAACTACGTGACGCTTTGGCCGAGCATCTGGTCTTGCTGTTTCGCAATCAGGAAATGCCGGTATCGTCGCAGATTCAGTTCGCGCAGACCTTCGGCGATCTCGGTGCCATTGCCGATACGCTGTTGGGTTTTGGCAAACGCGACTTTCAAGAGGACGAGATTCCCGAATGCGTCAGCGTGATTTCCAACATCAAAGTCGAGGGAAAGAAAATAGGTAGCCTTGGCGACGGTGAATGCTTTTGGCATTCGGACAGCTGCTTTACCGACACGCCGCCATCCGCGAGTACGCTGTACTCGGTCGAAATTCCGGAAGACGGAGGCAACACCGCGTTTCTCGACATGTTCGATGCCCTGGATACGTTGCCGGCAGAAACCCGCGAGCGGATCGACAATCTCTCAATCCGCCATTCGCAAGTCTATGACAGTACCGGCGGCAAGCGATCCGCCTTTGACGAGGTCGAGGACGTGACTAAAAATCCGGGTCCGGTTCATCCTATCGTGCGGACTATTCCCGAAACGGGCCGGAAGGTGCTTTATCTCGGCCGGCGTATGAGCGCCTACATTCCCGGTCTCGATGTCGACGAAAGCGAAGAGCTGTTGGACACGCTTTGGGCTCACACGGTGCGCGACAAACGCGTTTGGTCGCATCGCTGGCAATTGGGCGATCTGCTGGTTTGGGACAACCGCACCACCATGCATCACCGCGACGCCTTCGATCCGAACCAAAGGCGGAGGCTCCACAAAGTCCAGGTCGCCGGCGAGCGACCGGTCTAAGTGTGCTCTAACGGGTAAATCGCCTCGGGCGTATAGATGGCGCCCGAAGAAGCGAGATAGCTCGAAAACAGCGCAAAGGACGAAATCTCTACCGGGCCGTCACTAAAAAGGCCATGCTCGGCGACAAAGCTCTCGAGCCGTCCCGCGGGCGATTTTTTCAATCGCGCAAGCGTGACATGGGGTGCGAAGTTGCGCGTTTCGCGGGCGATACCGATAGCCTCCAGAGCCGCCTCTATTTTCGCATAGAGTCGGATGAGTGTTTCGCTTTCTTCTACGCCCGCCCATAAAATTCGTGCATTGCGTGGCTGGCCGAAAAACCCGACGCCTTTTAATCGCAATTGAACCGGATGGCATGCAACCGTCGCCAGCGCACTATCTATATCCTCCGCAGCACCATTCTCGACATCACCGAGAAATTTCAGCGTGACGTGCATGTTTTCCGGAGCAATCCAGCGTGCCCCGGGCACGCCGCCGCCGAGGCTTGCAAGCCTGAGACAATTGGCTTCGGGCAGCGCGAGGCCGACAAAAAGACGAATCATGATTTACAGGAAAACCGTCAAAACACCGGTGTAGCCATAAAGACGGTTATTGCTGATTTCACCATTGGCGAAAAATCCGACCAGAGGAAACTCCCCGAGCTCTTCGGTTATCATTCTCAATTCATCGCTATCGTCGCCAAATTGATTGGGACCGCGCGCGCAGCAAGAAAAATAGAGCCCGCCTTTCACCGGGTTGTTGCCCGCGCGATTTTTAATATCGGTCAGCATGCGGCGCATGTCGGTGACCGCACTGTCATGATCGCGGCGGCAGAACATTATCTGATCGCCGGTAGACACAAATTCTCCGATGGCGACGACACCGGACTCCGGATCGATGCCAACCAGATTGCGAACCAGATAATCTCCGGTGTCCGTACCTGTTATTGGGAGGGCGGCAAAGATGTAGCCGCCGACCCGCTGCAGATCGCGCGCCAGCACATCGCCGATATCCTCCTTGAAAACCTCCAAGGCGGGCCGGCCATCCAACTCGATCAGAATATTCTCATCCGCCGCGGTGATCCGATGCGTATCACCGATAGGCGAACATCCCTGGGTTAGGCCGGACTGCACCGGCACACGATCAAGCGCCAACATGACGCCCGAGAGGCCTCCTTCACTGAGGCCATCCGCGAGTTGGACAAAATTCTGCTCGGAGGCGGTAAGCCCGCCCACAAGGAATCCTTCGGTCTCCGTCGAAATTTCATCGATCAATTCACCGAGTTGGCCGTTACGTGGGTCTCCGTGGATCACGGTCAAAGGGGGTGCCGGACTGTCGAGCCAAGCCTTGTGGGTCTCGGTGATCGCCGAAATATCCTGGGAAACCCCGTCAAAAATACGGAACGCCTCGTCCGGAACAGGCGCCACCATCGCCGCGATCGCCGGTTCGTCGAAATATTCCCGGCTCGTGGTGCAAACCCCGAAACCGACCGTACCGACCCATTGGGGCACGCCTATAGACTGTTTCAAAAATTCCGAAATCGCCTCGAGGTCAGCGCTGAAATGGTCCGTCACATAGAGAAAACCAAGCCGGTGCGAATCCCCGGCCGAACCCAGTTGAACCGCAATCTCCTGGGCAGCGGTTTGCCAATCGGGAGCAGAGGCATGTGCCGACAGAAAGGGTGTTTCGTCATTCATCGAACTGTCTCCAAGGCGCCTTTCACCACGGGCAGTATGCCCGCAACAATAACCGCCACACCTTTCGCGTTCGGGTGGATGCCATCGGCCTGATTGAGGGCTGGATCGGCGGCGACACGATCGAGAAAGAACGGGTAGAAAGCAACCTTATGCGCTTTCGCCAGTGCCGGGAAGATACTGTTGAAAGCCTTACCGTAATCATCCCCGAGATTGGGCGGCGCGCGCATGCCCGCAAGCAGTAAAACTGAACCAGTGGCGCGAATTCGACGGATAATGGCATCGAGATTGCGCTTGGTATCCACAGGGTCCAGCCCACGCAGTCCGTCGTTAGCGCCCAACTCCAATATCACCAAATCGGGCTTCGCTTGCATGACCCAATCGGTGCGCGCCAGCCCGCCCGCGCTGGTGTCACCTGATACGCCCGCGTTGAGAACGCGCGCATCAAAGCCATCGCGGCGCAATGCGCGGGCCAACTGTTTGGTAAATCCATCCTTTTCATCAAGCCCGTAGCCGGCGGTAAGGCTATCGCCGAACGCGAGAATTTTGACCGGCTTCGCGGCCGCTGAAGGAGACATACCTACGTAGGCCAACATCAACAAAATCGCCAGCAACACATTGAAAGTGGGGCATTGCGGCGCATATGTTTGAGAATTGGGCATTTTACAGCGCATTGTTCTATCACTCATTCCGGCTACGACCATGTCACAGACCGACCAGCCCGCTTCGATCATAACCCTCGAGAAGCTCGACCTTACACTTGGGGCCGCGGCAAATCAGGTCAATATACTGAATGGCATTGATTTCGACGTCGCCGCCGGAGAGACGGTCAGCATCACCGGACCATCTGGATCTGGCAAAACGTCGCTGATCCTTATCATCGCGGGGCTTGAGAATTCCACAGGTGGCCGGGTCGAAGTGGCGGGCCGCGACCTGGCGCTATTATCCGAAGACGAACTTGCTATTTTTCGACGCGATACGGTCGGAATTGTATTCCAGTCTTTCCATCTGATCCCCACCATGACCGCGCTGGAAAATGTCGCGGTACCGCTCGAGTTCGCCGGTACCGAAAACGCCTTCGCACGAGCGGAAGCAGAGCTTGCCGCAGTCGGCCTCGATACACGCGCCAGCCATTATCCGAGCCAGCTTTCCGGCGGCGAACAACAGCGTGTGGCATTGGCCCGCGCCCTAGCACCCCAACCAAAAATATTGTTGGCTGACGAGCCGACCGGCAACCTCGATAGCGAAACCGGTGCTCAGATCATCGATTTAATGTTCGCCCGCTCAGCGGAAACCAACACCACGCTATTGCTTATCACCCATGACGAAATGCTTGCGCGCCGCGCCGACCGCATCATCCAGCTTCGCGACGGCAAAATTTCTGCCGATAGCGGACCGGCGCGCCAGGCGGCGGAATGACGCAAGAAACCACATGGGGGCTTGCTTGGCGCATGGCACGCCGGGAACGTCGCGGCGGTATCCGCGGATTTTCGATTTTTATCGCCTGCCTAACATTGGGGGTTGCTGCAATAGCCGCGGTCGGGTCGGTCTCGGGCGGTATAAAATCAGCGCTACAAAATGACGGCCGACTGCTGTTGGGTGGAGATGTCGACCTTAGACTTACCCATTACCCTGCTTCGCAGAAGCAACTCACCTGGCTGCAAAGAAATTCAGAGGCACTGTCCCGCCTCGCGCAGATGCGCGTGATGGCGAAGAGCGGACAGACCGGCTCTCGAACACTCGCCGAGATGAAAGCCGTGGACGGACGGTATCCGCTCTTTGGTGGATTTAGCCTTCGAGGCGGCAAAAAGCTTGCGGATGCGCTTGCTGTCCGCAATTCGCAACACGGAGCCGTCGTTGAGCAACAGTTATTGGACAAACTCGGGCTCGCGGTCGGGGATGCAGTTCAGGTAGGCCAGGCAAGTTTCGAAATTCGCGCTGTCATCAAGCGCGAACCGGACCGCAGTTCGCAGGTTTTTCGGCTTGGTCCTCGGCTGATGGTTTCGCTTACGGGAATGAAAGCGACGGGACTGATCCAGCCCGGCAGTCTAGTCAGATATTACTATCGCGTGGTGCTCGCGCCGGAGGCTTCCTTTAAGAAGTGGATCGAGGATCTAAATGCAGCCTTCCCGGATGCTGGGTGGCGTATAAGGTCCGTCGATAACGCCGCGCCTAATATCCAACGATTTACCAACCGGGTAGCACTTTTCCTGAGCCTTGTCGGCCTGACCACGCTTTTGGTCGGCGGTGTCGGTATCGCCACCGGTGTTACGAGTTTCTTGAATGGACGTCTCGCCACGATCGCTACTTTCAAATCCCTTGGCGCCTCCGGTGAACTGGTATTCGCCACCTATCTTTTCCAAATCTTGATCATCGCGGGGATAGCGATCCTCGTTGGGCTCGGGCTTGGCATGCTGGCTCCGCTGGCAGCAGGCCCTTTGCTGGAAGAAAAACTGCAGATTGCGGCCGAGTTCGGAATTTATCCGGACGCTTTACTGGTGGCAGCCGTTTTTGGCCTTTTGATCACGCTGGTGTTTTCGCTTTGGCCCTTGGCGCGGGCGCGAAACGTGCCAGCGAGTGCGCTTTTCCGCGCTGTCATTGCACCCCTCACCGGCTGGCCACAGAAACGCTATCTCGGGATATTGATCGGTCTCGCTTTAGCGCTCGGCGCGTTCACCGTGGCCACGGCCGAATTACCGAAAATCGCGCTTTGGTTTGTCGCTGGTGCGACGATCGCATTCATTATTTTTCGGCTCGCTGCCGTCGCAGTGGTGGGTTTGTTACGACATTCCCCGCGGATCGCCGATCCAACGATGAGGATGGCTCTCGCCAACCTGCATCGGCCCGGCGCTCCTACTGCGACCGTGATGCTGGCGCTTGGATTGGGGCTTACGGTGCTGACCGCCGTGGTTTTGATCGAAGGAAATCTCGCGCGCCAAGTGGACAATGCCATCCCAAAAGCCGCGCCGGCTTATTACTTCATTGATATTCAGCCACATCAGAGCAAGGCGTTCGCCGAACTGGCTGAGAAACACCCGGGAATTGCCCGCATTACACAGGTGCCCATGCTCCGCGGGCGGGTGTTAAAGCTGGGCGGCGTCCCCGCCCGCGAAATCACCCCACCACCAGAAGTCGCCTGGGTGCTGCGCGGGGATAGGGGGCTGACTTGGTCCGCCACGCCGCCGACCGAGGGGAGCACGGTAGTCGAGGGCGATTGGTGGCCTGCGGACTATTCCGGCCCACCGCTGGTTTCTTTCGACAAGGAAAAAGCTAATGCTTTCGGATTGAAGATTGGTGATACCATCACTGTAAATCTTCTTGGTCGACCGTTGACCGCGCGAATTGCCAATCTGCGCGTCATTCACTGGAACAGCCTATCGATCAATTTTTTGATGATTTTTTCGCCGGGTGCGATGCAGGGCGCCCCCCTTTCCTATCTTGCAACCGCCCATTTCAATTCGAACACGCCAGAGAAAGTTGAATTGGCGCTAGCACGCGCCGTCAACGATGCCTTTCCAAACGTTTCCGCGATCCGGGTCAAAGAGGTATTAGCCGACGTCAGCGCAATGGTTGCCGATATCGGAATTGCGGTGCGGGCGATCGCCTCGGTCGCAGTGCTCGCGGGCATTTTGGTATTGGCGGGAGCGATCGCGGCCCACCACAATCGCCGCGTATACGACGCTGTGGTGCTCAAGGTGCTGGGAGCCACCCGGCGACGGTTGCTGACCATATTTGCACTTGAGTTCGCCTTATTAGGCGCAATCACGGCGGCAATCGCCGCGTTGGTCGGCACCATCGCCGGTTGGGCAGTCGTGGTTCATGTCATGCGGGCCGAGTGGAGTTTTCTTCCATCGGCAATGTCTTTGACGGTAGCAATCAGCCTGACACTGACCCTCGCCTGCGGGTTTATCGGCACCTGGCGGGCATTGGGTCAAAAACCCGCGCTTTACCTGCGCAACGAATAGAGTCGATAGGCCAATCGAACATGATCAAATATTAGTTTGAAATGAATAGCTTATCAGGTCTATTGAAACCGGCGCCGGTTTGCCAATATCTTTAGAAAGATAAATATCAAAGTCCCAAGAACGGAGACGGTTATGAGTTTTGATCCGCAACATTCGCATCAGCCCCAAGCCTACGGCGTCGCCGCGACGCGCGAGGAAATCGATGCCGGCCTACGGAGCTATATGCTTCGGGTCTATAACTATATGGCGCTGGGCGTCGCCTTTACCGGCATAGTCGCCCTAGCTGTCGCCTCGACACCCGCGTTGATGCAAACCATCGCGGTTGGCCCGTTCAAATGGGTCTTGTTTATTGGCATTATCGGGCTGGGTTGGTTCGCACCACGCGTGATCCTGACCGGCAGCACTATCACCGGCCATATCGCCTTTTGGGTCTATGCTGCGATGTGGGGCGCTCTGATCGCGCCGATGTTCTATGTCTATACCGGTGACAGCATAGCACGCGTTTTCTTCATTACTTCGGGCGCCTTCGCCGGTCTCAGCCTTTACGGCTACACGACGAAGAGAGACCTCGCACCGATGGGCCGGTTCCTGGCGATGGCGACAATCGGGATTCTTATCGCCCTATTGGTCAACATGTTCTTGCTCAAGAGTGGCGGGTTCCACACAATTCTGTCGATCGTTGTGGTTTTGGTTTTTGCCGCGCTGACCGCATACGAAACCCAAGCGATCAAGGAATCCTATTTCGAAGATGACTCCCACGACGTTCAGTCGAAGAAAGCCGTGTTCGGCGCCTTTATTCTTTATGGCAGCTTTATCACGCTCTTCATCTGGCTGTTGCACCTGTTCGGCAACCGTGAATGAGCATTTTGAGATATTCCGACAAAGGGCCGTCCTGAGGGGCGGCCCTTTTTTCTTATGCATCGGTTCACGGCCGCGCCGAATCCTTATAGGATTGGTGGAAACTGTCGATTTTCGAAAGGGTAGCATTTCATGCCTTCGGACGATCGCGTCAAAGTGCTCGACCGCAAATCCATTCCCGCCGGAACGCAGATTTTCCGCGAAGGTGATCCGGGGCGGAACGCGTTTATCGTCCAGTCCGGAGAGGTCGAAATCTGGAAAGGCAACGATAACGAAAAGCGGCGGCTCGGCCTTGTCACCAAGGGCGGTATTTTCGGCGAAATGGCGTTGGTAGACGACACGCCACGTATGGCATCCGCCACAACCGTCACGGATTGCGTGCTTGTCGCCGTTTCAGAGAAATCGTTTCAGGAAAAATTGGACCGCTCGGACCCGTTCGTGGTGGCGCTCTTACGCATTTTCGCGCGCAACATTCGCGCGATGACCAAATAATCGACCTTTTGGGGAAGATGGTGCCGCCTGCGTGACTCGAACACGCGACCCCAGCATTACGAATGCTGTGCTCTACCAGCTGAGCTAAGGCGGCATCGATGTGGCCGGCAAGATAAGCCTGAGTGCTGGAGGGTGCAACAAAATGAAGGCGCGGCGACAAACTTCGTTCCGATTTGCCCTCTAAGTTATTGATTCAATTCCGTCCAAAAAATTTTAAATTTTCTTCGATTGTTGTGATGCCGGTCACTGCGCGTGGCCCCGAATTTTCCTATTTTAGGATCACCAATCGGGGACCTCCCCAATGGTAAATGTTCATCCTCCTCCCCTTTTAGGCCGGTGCCCCACCACCGGCCTTTTTATTTGGCCAATTTTCGGATTGTCAATTTTCGACTGGCTCTACTCCGCCGGAGGGGCGTCCAACATTTCCGGCGATTCATTTTCCACGAGGCGCGTGATGCGGGGCGGTGTCTGCCAACTTAGCGTATTGAATCCACCGCATTGGCCGCATCGCCCCTGCCAAGCCGGCGCTTCGGTCCCGCAGTCGTTGCAGAGCCAGGCCACATCGGGCGATGCCGATGCGGTTTGCGCGAGCCAATGACGCGCTTTGTCATGATCCTCATATTCGGATTCCTCGAGGGTCGCCATCAAGCGGCAAAGCCGGGGAGTCAGCCCGTCGCTTTCGATCACGCGTTGCAACTGTGCCCGCGCTTCGCCCCACAGCTCCGCCGCCAACGCTGCTTCGGCCAAAGCAATGTGGCTTTCTCCATGTTCAGGGTTTATGGCCGCCAAACTCTCGAACCGTTTGACCTGCGCCAGTGGTTCCAACTCCGGCTCCAATGCGCGATAGGCTGCAGCTAAACTCGGATGCGGTTTTTCGGCCCAAAGTTTTTCGATCAAACGCGCACCACGGCGAATTTTTCCGTCATGGCCCAAAAGTTCGACGAGCTTAGCGGTTCCGGCGACAAAGTGCGGGTTGAGCTTTACCGATTCCTGCAATAGCGACTGTGCGGAAGCCGCGTCGCCCGCACGGTCCGCCAATCGGGCTTGTTCATAAAACATCACCGACCTGCGTTCGGCGCCCTCTTCGGCACTCATTTCCTTTCGCCGCACTGCTTCGCGAACCGTCGCTTCCGCATCGGCCCAGCAATCACTCTCGATTTGCAGTTCGAGGCGTTGCGCCAGGAGCCCTTCCGCCTCGGGACGAAGCCCATAGGCTTCGTCCGCCAACCGGAGGGCCTCGGCGGAGTCTCCCCGCCGGCGCGCCTCACCCATCAACCCCCGAATGCCAAGCAGCGCGGTTTTCGGATCCTTCGCAAGCGCCTGAAAGTTTTCCTTGGCCGCTGTCGTATCCCCGGTAAGTTCGGCCGCCTGCGCGGTCAGCAACTTTGCAATCGGCGGTGAATCGAGCAATGCCGCCGCTTTTTTCGCAAGCCTGAGCGCACCGCCAGCATCACCCGCGGCAGCTGCAATCAAGCCCTCGCTCAAAGCATCGTAGCCCCGCCGATCCCGCCGCAATTGTGCCCGGAGGCGAAGCTGCTGCGGGACACGCAATAGTGCGCCCCAGAACCGATAGGCGAATGCCGCCGCTACCACCAAAAAAAGCACGATGTGCAGTATCACCGCGACGCTCGTATCAACCCGATGACCGCGCCATAAAATCGTCACGGCGCCCGGATTGTTGGCTAGCCATACCTCGCCTAATATCACCCCGGCCGTGAGCGCCAAAAAAATGCCGATGCGAAAAATTTTCATGGCAACTCAGGCCTCGTCACTTGGCGGCAGCTTTTTTGCGTAACAGTGCACTCACATGCCAACGCAATTTTTCTAAATTCTTCTGCGCAGACGCATAAGCTCGCGCGTCTTCGATCCAAGGGGCCACCCAATTTGACGCGGCTTGAGGAACGGATTTTTCCAAATGGTCGGCGGCGCGCGCAAAATCACTATCCGACATTGCTGCTTCGGCTTTACTCAGCGGCGGAATCGAGCCGGACCCGCCGACGCGTCGAACCGAGATCAATCCTTTTAGCCTTGCTTTCAGCCAGCCCTGAAAATTTCCCTCGGCATCAGAAGGCTGTGGCGAGGATTCGGGCTCCAGTGCGATTTTGCGTGCCAGAACGCGGAACCGCTTGGCAAGACCACTCGGTGTCGGGAGACCGCGCTCAGCCCGGGCCGCGAGCCCATCCAACGCGGGCTTTGCCAAAGGGTCCGAAAGCGATTTGCGCAACCGTTCGAGCGGTCCATCATAGGATCGGCCCGCAGCAATTTCCGTTTCCAGTTGGCCCAGCAACAATGCCTGTATGGCGATTTTCTCGCCTTGGATCGGTACGGGTTGTTTAAGCGTCGCAAGTTTTTCGGAAATCTGTGACAGATTCCGACGGAGCGCGGCGATTTCTTTGCGGAATTGCGCGAGGTTCTGTCCCACCTTTTCCGCCAACGCCTTGTCGGAGTCTCCGAGCTTACCTGCCTGTTCCGAAAGCGCGGCCAGCCGACGTCCGATATCCTCGGTTTTTTCCTCGATCAGCTTACGCGCCACCTTCTCACTGACCCCCGGTGCCGGTGCGGGCTTGGGAAGTGATTTCGGCGTCGATTTAACCGCCGGTTTGACAGCTGTTTTCGTAGGCGCCTCCACCTTTTTTGGTATTGGTTGCGATGGCGGTTCCTGTTTCTTCACAGCCGGTGGCTGCTGGTTTTTTGTAACAGCTTGAGATTTGGTTTCTGTCTTTGGTGCGGAGAACCAGCCGGGGAAAGCGAGCCAGACACCACCGACAAGCACTGCCAGCGCCAATAGTGCAACCATAGCCGAGCGTACCGGCCGCGGCGTCGGCTGCAGGGATGTAGGGGAAGCCGATTTATCCGCGGAAGACGATTCCGGTTTCGGTGCATCATCCGACGCCACTGCAGGTTTGGGGTCAGGTCGCAGCTCCTCAGCATCGCTGACCTCCACAGAAACCGGCACCGAAGAAATCGTCACTGGCTTTTTAGGTGGTTGGCGCTCGGCATCAGACGACAAGTCGACATTGTGATTACGTGCGGCCTCTAAAATCGCCTGGCGACGATTGACGGGAATTCGACCGCGAGATTTCCAGCCTTGGACGGTGGTGACAGGAACGCCGAGCTTTGCCGCCATCGGGCGAATTCCACCAAACTCTCGAATCAGTTCCTCGGCGGAATAACCGGCGAGCAGATCCCGATCCTTTTCTGGCGTTCGATCGGTCATTACCGCATACACTCCATTTGCTCATCGAGAGCAGCCAACAACGCGCTCTGGACCGGCATCGGAGCAACGACAAGCCGCCGCCAAGACAAATCACCGAGTACCGACGCTACAGCGTCGCTTAAACAAAATGCCGTCACCATGTCCACTTTCGAAGCAACGCCCTCGACCGTTGCTAGAGTAGCAAAGCTTTCGGCGGTGCGCGGCGAATAAAACAGTGCGAAGGAAATTTTTTCGGCCTCCAAAGCTTCACTGCAGTGCCGGCTCAAGGTTTTCGCCTTTTCTGCGCTATAAAGCTCTTCGCGACGATATGCGAAGCCGGCCTTTGCGAGCTCTTGCCCAAGCGCGCCCGCCAGCTTACTGCCCGCAGCGTGAAGCAAAGTCCCTTTTCGCGAGTCGCACCGCGCCGCCACCAATTTGATCAAATCCTCGACATTACCGTCCGCGCTTTCGACCGCACGAAACCCTAGCGACTTCGCCGCCTCCGCGGTCGCATCGCCGACCGCATAGGCCGGCAATGTCGCGAGCCCTCCCCGCGCGCTATAGGCCCGAACCCCATTGGCAGATGTGAATAAGATTGCCTGAACGTCGTCCAGGTCCGGTGCCTCTCCGTCGAGATGGTTAATCTCCAGCATCGGCTCCAACAAAACTTCAAGGCCCCGCGCCTCGAGTTCCGGCAATAATGCAGCCGCATCCGCAGTCGGGCGCGTTACCAGTATGACCGGTTTGCCGGTTTGCTTATTCATCGAAAAAGCCACTGCCGGCCTGTTCGATAGCGTTCGAGCGCAACTCAGCACCAATTGTTGCGCCTAATTCCAGCGCATCTTCGGAATTGGCCGTGCGGTCGATACGAAAAAGCCAGGCACCATCGGGATCGGCAATTAGTCCGCGAAGCCGAATTTGGCCACCCGGCTCGATTTCCGCCAAGGCGCCCACCGGCGTGTGACACGAACCGCCCAGGGCCGCCAATAGCGCTCTCTCCACCGAAACACTATGAAATGATTCGGTATCGTTGATCGAAGCCAAGAGCGGGGATACCGAATCGTCAGCTGCGCGGCTCTCTATTCCGATCGCGCCCTGCGCTGCCGCCGGAAGCATGAATTCCGGTGCCAACACCGCCATCCCTTCGGGTGATCGGTCGAGACGTTTTAATCCAGCCAGTGCCAGTAACGTCCCATCTACTTCGCCCCGCTCTAATTTCGCCAACCGGGTCTCCACGTTGCCGCGTACGGGAACGACCTCGAGCTCGGGCCAACGGTTGAGAATTTGTGCTCGCCGCCGGAGGGAACTCGTGCCGATTACACTGCCTGCTGGCAAAGCATCCAACGTCTCCGCCTTCGGAGACAAAAACGCATCGCGCGGGTCCTCGCGGGGCAATGTCGCTGCTAGGCACAGGCCCTCTGGCAATTGTGTTTCCATGTCCTTGGTGGAGTGAACAGCGAGGTCAATCCGGCCATCTAGCAAAGCCGTTTCGATCTCCTTAGTGAAAAGCCCCTTGCCGCCGATTTCCGCAAGCGGTCGGTCTTGCACTTTATCGCCAGTGGTCCGAATGGTATCGACCACGATCTCAATATCCGGATGGGCATCGCGAAGTGCCGCCGCGACCATCTCGGCTTGTATTAACGCCAGCGGCGAACCACGGCTGCCGATGGTCAATTTGTCGATCGCTGTCGCCGTCATAGGAATTACATAACCGATTGTTGGCGCGAGCTTAAGCATTTGCCGACACGCCAATGAAGGCAGTACAAGTTTCCCCATGCGTGTCCTTGGTATCGAAACCTCGTGCGACGAAACTGCGGCGGCCATCGTCGACGGGAATCGGCGAATATTGAGCGATCAGGTGCTGTCACAGGTGGACGAACACAAGCTATTTGGCGGCGTGGTGCCTGAAATCGCCGCGCGCAGCCATCTGGACCATATCGATCGATTGGTAACGGATGCATTGAGCGATGCGGAACTCAACTTCAGTGATTTGGATGCAATCGCCGCGACCACGGGCCCCGGTCTGATCGGCGGTGTAATGGTGGGTATGATGACCGCAAAGGGCCTCGCGCTCGCAACCGGCCTCCCGTTCGTCGCGGTCAATCATATGGAAGGGCACGCCTTGGTCGCGCGGTTGATCGACGATTTGGATTTTCCCTATCTCGCCTTGCTTGTCTCGGGCGGGCATTCCCAATTCATCGCCGTTTCCGGCGTCGGCCGCTACGACATTCTTGGCACCACCGTCGACGATGCGCTCGGAGAAGCATTCGACAAGACGGCCAAACTTTTAGGCCTTGGGTTTCCCGGCGGCCCCGCCTTGGAAGTGGCGGCGAAAACAGGTGATCCCGAGCGCTTTTCCTTGCCGCGCCCGATGCTGGGCCGACCCAATTGCGACTTCTCATTTTCCGGCTTGAAAACCGCGGTGCGCCAGACCGTCGAGAAATTGAATGGAACTCTCGATGGAACGACGGTCAACGATCTCGCAGCGAGTTTTCAGAACGCGGTGGCGGACTGCCTATCGGATAGATGCATTCAGGCGATTAAGCGGTTTCGGAATGATTTCCCGGAAGGCAACGCGCTTGTAGTAGGTGGCGGTGTCGCGTCGAACGAATTTATCCGCAAGCGGCTCGAAGACTGTACGGGGTCGCTTGGATTTAGACTCGTAGCGCCACCGATCCGGCTTTGTACCGACAATGGCGCGATGGTCGCCTGGGCGGGGGTCGAGCGGTTACGGCTCGGGCTCACCGACGGGCTGGAGATTCCCGCACGTCCGCGCTGGCCGCTTGACGCGCGACGTCCGGACGCCCATAGCTGAGGTTATGGCTGATATTGGCATCATCGGCGCAGGCGCGTGGGGAACCGCGCTGGCCTGTATTACGAGACGTGCGGGGCACGAAGTTACGATTTGGGCACTCGAACCCGAGGTCGTCTCGGCGATCAACAACGGCGATGGCAATCCGATCTACCTTCCCGACATTTCGCTCGATCAAGGTATTCGAGCAACAAGCGAACTGACCGATGCGGTAACCGGCCGGGACGCGGTACTGTCCGTGGTGCCGGCGCAGTTTTTCCGGGGCGTGGCCGGCCAACTGCGTCCTCATCTGGCCTCGGGAACGCCATTGGTACTTTGCTCGAAAGGCATAGAGACCGAAACCGGCGCGCTTATGACCGAGATCGCCGCCGAAATCCTCTCCGAAACGCCTATTCTGGTGATGTCGGGCCCGTCCTTCGCACGGGATACGGTAGCCGGGTCGCCGACCGCCGTCGCCCTCGCCAGCACAGATGTGTCACTCGCGGAGAAAATTACCGGCTTGATCGGCACAAGTCATTTTCGGCCCTACCCGATGGACGATCCTATCGGCGCCGAGATCGGGGGTGCGGCCAAAAATGTACTAGCCATTGCGTGCGGTATCGTTATCGGGTGCAAACTCGGCGACAACACTCGTGCTGCGTTGATTACCCGTGGGCTTTTTGAAATGGCCATTCTCGGCATCGCCAAAGGGGCGAAAGCGCGCACATTTATGGGCCTGTCGGGCTTGGGCGATCTGACGCTCACGTGCAACGGACCGCAATCGCGCAATATGTCGCTCGGGATGGCGCTCGGTGAGGGCCGCACACTCGCGGATATTCTGGCCGAACGGAAGTCGGTTGCCGAAGGGGTCGAGACCGCACGCGCCATTGCCAAGCTTGCCGGAAACCTCGGCGTCGAAGTCCCGATCATGGATGCGGTATACAAAGTCTTGCACGAGGATGCGGATATCAAACAATCGATCGAAGACTTGCTCGAAAGACCATTCACGCCGGAGTTCGAGGGCCTCGATTGACCGAGACTAGCCCCTCGGCTAGCCTGCAAAAAACAAACTCAACAGGGAGGAAAAAACCATGCTTTGGTGCATTTTCTGTGTCGACAAACCAGGTGATTCAAGCGCGCGGGAATCGGTGCTCGAAACCCACCGTGCCTATCTCAAAACCCAAGCCGACAAAATCGTCATGTCCGGCGCAACGCTCTCCGATGACGGCGAAACCATGACCGGTAGCTGCTTCATTGTCGCGGCGGACAGCCGCGCAGAGGCTGAAGCATTTTCGAACGGCGACCCGTTCACGTCGGCTGGCGTGTTCGAAAGTGTTACCATCAAACGTATGAAGAAAAGCTCCTTCTATCCGGACAATTACGACAAAGCTTAGGACTTGAACCATGCTGTTTGCCTGTTTCCTTATCGATAAACCCGGAATGGTCGAGAAGCGCGACGAGTTGCTGCAGATTCATCGCGACTACTTGGGCGAGTCGAAAGACAAGATCTATCTCGCCGGCCCGCTCATGAACGATACGGAAACCAAGAAACTGGGCTCGCTCTATGTCATCGAACAGCCGGACCGGGCCGCAACCGACGCCTGGCTCGCGGAAGAGCCTTTTACCAAAAACGGGTTATTCGGATCCCAGCATGTTTACGGCTGGAAACACCTGAAAGGCGACCGCGACAGGAAACATCGGCTTTGCCTATACTTTCATTTAGACGGACCAAAAGGGCCCGATAAAAGGGCCCTGATGAGCGAACAGCATGTGGATTATTTGCTCGCCTTCCCGGACAATCTTTTCGCCGTTGGGCCGCTTTTCCACGATAGCGATAAGACCGAATTCGAGGACCGCATCGGCTCGATATTCATCGTAGACTTCCCCGAGCGCGCCCACGCAGACGAATGGCGAGCCCAAGAGCCTTATACGCGAAACGAGGTCTATGACCGCTGTTGGGGCTATATGTACGATAACCTCTGGCGCAGCGACTAAGACCGATACGGCAATAGAGATGCCCAAGTGCACTATATTTTTTGCCTGATCGACCGGGACGGGGTCGCTGACTTGCGCACGGCGCATCAGGCCGCCGAAGAAGCCTATCTCAAAGACGTAAATGACCGGATTTTTTTCGGCGGCACATTGCTGGACGACAAACGCACCGATGCCAGAGGGTCGTTCTATGTCATCGATTTCAACGACCGCGCCGCCGCCGAAGCCTGGTTCGACAAGTCACCCTTTAAAACCGCCGGGATATATCGTCAGGCCACCATTCGCGGCTATACCCACGCAATTCCGAAATCCGGACGGGCGGAGACCGTAGAGCACGCGCTGTGGGCTTATATTCAGCTCGATGTGCCCCACGGTCAGGATTTGCGGAAGATCCATATCGACGCGCATGTCGATTTTTTGATCGATACCTCCGACGATATTTTTTCCGACGGCCCGCTTTATTGGGACAGCGATAAGACCGAGTTCGAACACCGAATAGGTTCGGTATTCGTGGTCGATTTCCCCGATAGGGCAAAAGCGGAAAAATGGCGCCTTGCGGAACCCTTTACCGTCGAAGGCGTCTACGGCACTTTATGGGCCTACGCATTCGAAAACGAATGGCCGAAAAGCTGAGGGAGTTCAGATGGCATATTGGCTCGTTAAATCGGAACCTAGCACCTGGTCGTGGGACGATCAGGTCCGCGACGACACGACCTTCTGGGACGGCGTGCGCAATTACCAAGCCAGCAACAATTTGAAGGAAATGAAGATCGGTGATCTTTGTTTCTTCTATCACTCGGTCAAAGAACGGCAGATCGTCGGAATCGTCGAGGTCGTAAAGGAGTATTACCCGGACCATACGGACGAAAGCGGCCGGTTCGGCATGGTCGACGTCAAAACGGTGAAGCCGATGGAAAAATTCGTCACATTGGCGGAGATCAAAGCCGAGCCACGACTTGCCGATCTGGCTCTGGTGCGGCAATCGCGGCTGTCGGTCGTTCCGGTCAATGACGAGGAATGGAAAATCATCTGCGCCATGGGCGAAACGGACGCTTAAAATATGGCCCAAGAGACCGAGCTCGGCCCGCTAATGGATATTCCCGATGGCGAGGGCAAGGAATATGTCATCGAGCATGACGAGGAAGAGGTGGAAGTCTTCGTCGTTCGACAGGGCGAGAAATATTTCGGTTATGTCAATTATTGCCCCCATGCGGGGACGCCCCTCAACTGGGACGGCGACCGCTTCATGACAATGGATAAAAAATACATCATGTGCGCGACCCACGGCGCCGCGTTCAATGTGGATGATGGGGTCTGCGTGTCCGGGCCCTGCGTCGGCGACTGGTTGGCTCCACTGGACCTCCGGCTCGATGAAGGTGTTTTGGTATTGATCCATCCGGAATAACCTCACCCGTAAACTGAGTTGAGACCCGCCGTTCGCGCGTTATAATCCGGAAAAATGCAGCCTGGCTCAGCCGGCGAAAAACAAACTGATTCAGGGAGATCATGGCATGCCCAACGAACTCTTTCCGGTCCAGCAAGACGTCGCCGACGCGGCGCTGGTCGATAACGACAAATACCTCGAGATGTACCAGCGGTCCGTCGAGGACCCGGAAACATTTTGGGCCGAACAGGGCAAGCGAATCGACTGGATTAAGCCCTACAGCCAAATCAAGGATGTGTCCTACGCCCACGACGACGTCCATATCCGTTGGTATTACGACGGCACTTTGAACGCCTCGGCCAATTGCATCGACCGGCATCTGGAAAGCCACGGCGATCAGACCGCGATCATCTGGGAAGGCGACGACCCGAAAGACGATCTCACCATCACCTATCGCGAGCTGCACGAGCATGTCTGCAAGTTCGCAAACGGACTTAAATCTATCGGTGCCAAGAAGGGCGATCGAATTTGCATCTATATGCCGATGATCCCCGAAGCCGCCTATGCCATGCTCGCCTGCGCCCGCATCGGCGCTGTCCATTCAGTCGTGTTCGGCGGATTTTCCCCGGACGCCCTCGCGGGGCGCATTCAGGATTGCGAATGCAATATCGTAATCACCGCCGACGAAGGCGTTCGCGGCGGCCGGCCCATTCCGCTCAAAGCCAATACGGATGCGGCGCTCGAAAGCTGCCCGACAATCGAAAAATCCGTCGTCATCAAGCGTACCGGCGGCGATATCGATTGGCAGGATGATCGCGACGTCTGGTATCACGACCTGGTAGCAGACCAGTCCGCAGACTGCCCGCCTGAGGAAATGGACGCGGAAGACCCGCTGTTTATCCTCTATACCTCGGGCTCCACCGGTAAGCCGAAGGGTGTCCTGCACACCACCGGCGGCTATATGGTTTACGCCTCGATGACCCACCAATATGTCTTCGACTATCATGACGGTCAGGTCTATTGGTGCACTGCAGATGTGGGCTGGGTTACCGGCCACAGTTACATTCTCTATGGTCCGCTCGCCAACGGCGCGATCACGGTGATGTTCGAGGGCGTCCCCAATTATCCCGATACCAGCCGCTTTTGGCAGGTCTGCGACAAGCACAATATCGAAATATTCTACACCGCGCCGACGGCAATCCGCGCGCTGATGAGGGATGGCGACGAACCGGTCAAGAAAACCAGTCGAAAATCGATCAAGTTGCTGGGCACGGTCGGTGAGCCTATCAATCCGGAAGCCTGGCTCTGGTATTACAACGTAGTCGGGGACGGGCGCTGCCCCATCGTCGATACCTGGTGGCAGACCGAAACCGGCGGCATTCTCATAACTCCGCTGCCGGGGGCGACGGACCTCAAGCCCGGCTCGGCAACGCGGCCCTTCTTCGGCATCAAGCCCCAGCTTGTGGATGCGGATGGCAAAGAGCTCGACGGTGCGACCTCGGGCAATCTCTGCATCACCGAATCCTGGCCCGGCCAGATGCGGACCGTTTACGGGGATCACGAACGCTTCATCGAGACCTATTTCAGTACCTACAAGGGAAAATATTTCACCGGCGACGGATGCCGTCGGGACGAAGATGGGTATTACTGGATCACCGGTCGTGTGGACGATGTCATCAATGTATCCGGCCATCGGATGGGAACGGCGGAAGTGGAATCCGCCCTGGTCGCCCATCCCAAGGTCGCCGAATCGGCTGTGGTCGGCGCGCCGCACGAGATTAAGGGGCAAGGAATTTACGCCTACGTCACCTTGAACGCGGATGAGGAGCCCTCGGACGACTTAAAAAGCGAGCTAGTACAGTGGGTGCGCAAGGAAATCGGCCCCATCGCCAGCCCCGACTGGCTGCAATGGGCGCCGGGCCTACCGAAAACCCGATCGGGCAAGATCATGCGCCGAATTCTGCGCAAGATCGCCGAGAACGATTACAGCAACCTCGGGGACACATCGACGCTGGCGGAGCCGGCAGTTGTCGATGACTTGGTGGAAAATCGGATGAATCGTTAACCAGCGATTATGCCTGTGATGAAACCGGTTTAGGCAAGGTTCAGGTTAAAAGTCTACGCAGCGACCGGCTTTTTCCCAATCACCATACCGGGTCGGTTCGAGCCCCTTTGGACCGCCAATTTCTTTGGGAACCTCACCCTTGGCCTCGGCTTTCTCCCGCCATTTACGCCCCGCTTCTTCCGCCTTACGCTCTGCTTCCCGGCGCGCATCGCTTCCCGGTTCATTTTCGGAATCACCCAAAGCATCCGGTGGAACCGCTGCTTCCGGCTGCGACTTTTCCGAACGGGACTTGCGTTTCAATCGGTCAAATAAATTACCCATATGATAAATATGGGTGAATCGATCGACGCTGCCAAGTGCAAGCATCGAAACCGATACGATGAAATGCTAAGAGGCACTTTGAGTGCGACCTTGAGGAGATCAGATTTTGGCCGCTGCACCCGCCGACATTTCTGCACCTGTCGCCAACGGGCTTGATGCCCGGCGCGCGGTTTTATCGGTGTTGGAGACCGTGCTCGACAAGCGCCAACCGCTGGAAATCGCACTTGGCATGGAAGAAACATGGCAGGAGTTGCCGGCACAAGACCGTGCATTTGGCCGATTGCTATTGCTTACGATCTTTCGTCGCCTGCCAGAGATAGACAAGCTTTATGGACAATTTTTGGATCGGCCGCTGCCGAAACACCCACGTCGACTGACCCACTTGTTGCGCCTTGGTACCGCGCAGCTGGTTTTTCTAAAAACGCCGCCCCATGCAGCGGTCGATACCAGCGTTGCCCTGGCCGGCGAACTGCGCAATCAAAAATTCAAAGGTTTGGTCAACGCGCTATTGCGCAAACTCGTCAACACGGAATCACCAACACGAACTGACGAAACCGCCCGCCTCAATACACCCGATTGGCTTTGGAAAAGCTGGTGTGCGGCGTACGGCGAAGAAAACGCTTCCCAAATCTCGACATTGCACCTGGAAGAGCCACCTCTCGACCTTTCCGTCAAATCCGAACCCGATCGATGGGCCGAAGAATTGGGTGGGGAAATTCTGCCAAGCGGTAGTTTGCGCAAAAAAACGGGCGGCAATCCAGCAGAGTGGCCAGGCTTTGAAGAGGGCGCATGGTGGGTTCAGGATGCAGCGGCCGCCCTACCTGTCAAACTGCTCGGTGATTTCTCGGGACTGACCGCCATCGATCTTTGCGCTGCTCCCGGCGGCAAAACCGCGCAGCTGGCGAATGGAGGCGCGAAGGTAACAGCGGTCGACATTTCCGAAAAACGTCTCGCACGTCTGCGATCAAATATGGCCAGGCTTGGCCTTGCGGTTGAAACCGTCGCCGCCGATCTTCGCGACTGGCGCCCCCAAATCAAAGCCGACCTGGTAGTGTTGGATGCCCCTTGTACTGCAACCGGTACCTGCCGGAGACACCCGGATATTCTCCGACTCAGAGAGGCGGTTGATGTTGCCAAGTTGGCGGCGGTTCAACGCTCGCTGCTCGCAGCGGCCCAGGAAATGGTAGGGGAGTCGGGGACCCTCCTTTACATAACGTGTTCGCTGCAGCCGGAAGAAGGGCCTGATCAAATTGCTGATTTTCTGAATAGCTACTCGGGTTTCGAACAGCGCCCGTTCGGGAATTTGAGCAAATTGGGCCTCGAAGGGTCAGCGAACTCGAACGGTTCGCTACGCACCTTGCCCAGTCACTTTTCTGAATTTGGGGGCATGGATGGTTTTTTTGCAGTCGCGCTCGAACGCGTTTCGTGATTTACAAGGGTAATGAACGCATCGCCCAATACCCATGAACGGCTTGCGGACCGGCGCGAGGTGCAAAGCTCGTCCGATCGCGGATTCGGCATCGTATTCTGTATCCTATTTTTGATCATCGGCTTGTGGCCTGTATTTTGGGGTGGCAGTCCTCGTGCCTGGTCGCTATCGATTTCAGGGGCTTTCCTGGCGGTCGCCTTCATCAGGCCGCAACTTCTTCGTCCCTTAAACAGACTCTGGACGGCATTCGGGCTCTTGCTGCATAAAGTGGTGAATCCGTTGGTGATGGGGTTCCTATTTTTCCTGGTTGTCACGCCGATCGGTCTGCTCATGCGGCTATTGGGTAAACGACCGTTGGAACTCGAATTCGAGCGCGACCGGTCAAGTTACTGGAAAGACCGCACACCGCCCGGCCCTCCCGCCGAAGGAATGAAGAACCAGTTTTAAGTTTGTATTTTAAGGAAACATCGCTTTGTCGCTGATCAAGGAATTATGGCAATTCATGCGAGTCCGGAAGAAATTCTGGCTATTGCCGATCATCGTCATGATGTTTCTATTCGGTGGACTTATCGTGCTGACCCAGGGCAGTGCGGTTGCACCGTTTATCTACACGGTGTTTTAGTCTCACCCCGCCATGCGCATTCTCGGTATATCCGCCTTCTATCACGATAGTGCCGCAGCACTTGTCGAAGACGGGCGTATTGTCGCCGCGGCTCAAGAAGAGCGCTTTAGCCGCAGAAAACACGACAGCGATTTCCCTACCCAGGCATTAGCATATTGCCTGGACGAGGCAGGCGTGGGGCTCGAGGCGGTAGATTTTGTTGCCTTCTACGACAAACCATTTCTTAAGTTTGAGCGCTTACTCGAAACCTATGTTGCCTTTGCCCCGCAGGGGTTCTCGAGCTTCGCCATGGCCGTACCGGTATGGCTGAAGGAAAAACTGTTTCAGAAAAACCTGCTCCGCGACGAGCTTAAGGCTCACGCACCCGATTTCGATTGGGAAAACAAATTGCTGTTCACGGAGCATCACCAAAGCCATGCGGCAAGCGCGTTCTTTCCGTCACCTTTCGAGGCAGCCGCCGTGTTGACCATGGACGGTGTCGGCGAATGGGCGACAACATCGGTCGGCGTCGGTGAAGGCAGCAAGCTCGACATGGTTCGCGAAATCCATTTCCCGCATTCCTTGGGATTGCTCTATTCGGCTTTCACCTATTACACGGGATTTCGGGTTAATTCCGGCGAATACAAAGTGATGGGCCTCGCCCCTTACGGCGAACCCACTTACAAGGATGCTATCCTGGAAAACTTGATCGATCTCAAGGAAGACGGGTCGTTCCGCCTCGATATGTCGTATTTCGACTATTGCACCGGCCTCAGGATGACCAACGATAAGTTCGACGATCTCTTCGGTGGCCCGCCGCGCCCGGCTGAGTCTCTGTTGACCCAGCGGGAGATGGATCTTGCAGCTTCGATTCAAGCCGTGATCGAAGAAGCGGTGCTGCGGCTGACTCGGTCGCTCGCGAAAGAAACCCCATCGAAAAATCTCTGTCTCGCAGGCGGTGTAGCACTCAACTGTGTTGCCAACGGCCATGCTCTTCGCGATGGGGCATTTGAGAATATATGGATTCAGCCCGCCGCCGGCGATGCGGGCGGCGCTCTTGGCGCAGCGCTCGCCGCCTATCACCTCTACAAAGATGGCACGCGTACGCTGAATGGTGCCCGGGACGCCATGGAGGGTAGCTATCTCGGACCGGCCTTTGGCCAATCGGAAATCGAAAGCAGACTTAAAGCGGCGGGAGCGAAATTCGAAGTATTGAGCGATGAGGCACTCATCCAACAGACCGCCGATGCGCTGGCAACGGAAAAAGCGATTGGTTGGTTCCAAGGGCGGATGGAATTCGGTCCACGGGCGCTTGGGGGACGGTCGATTCTCGGCGACCCACGTTCGCCAACCATGCAAAAGACATTGAACCTAAAGGTAAAATACCGCGAAAGCTTCCGCCCCTTCGCCCCATCCGTGCTCGGCGAAGACGTCGCCGACTGGTTTGAGCTTGATGAAGACAGCCCCTACATGCTGTTGGTTGCGGATGTGAAAAAACAACGCCAGAAATCCATGAGCGACGACGAAAAGGCGCTATTCGGAATTGATAAGCTAAATATTCCGCGATCGGACATTCCCGCCGTCACCCATGTCGATTATTCGGCCCGGATCCAGACCGTCCATGCCGACACCAACCCGCGCTACCACGCGCTTATTAGCGCATTTAAAGAGCGCACAGGCTGTCCGGTCGTGGTCAATACCAGCTTCAACATTCGCGGAGAGCCCATCGTCTGCACGCCCGAAGATGCCTTCCGTTGCTTTATGGGCAGTGAAATCGACGTGCTTGCCGTCGGCAATTGCTATCTCGACAAACAAAAGCAGGATCCGGCCCTAAAACTCGATTACAAGGATGCCTTCGAGCTTGACTAGGTTGAACGAAGGTTGGTGTCCGCCATCCGCTCGGCTACATTTGTATAAATAATAGCCGTACGCAACTGACGCCTCGCGCGACGAAATCGGGTGCAGATTTGAAGACCTTTCTGATTTCAGCACTTATTACCCTGGTGCTTTGCGTCATTGTTGATTTGGCATTGGCGAAATTGACCTGGCACCCCCAATTCAGAAGTTATCATCCACAACGCCACCATGGGCTGCGACCAATGTCCGGGGCAGAGGCGAAATGGGGCCAAGATGTCTACGAAATGCGTGTGAATTCCCTTGGCATGAAGGACGCAAGGCAACGCGAGGTGCCGCTGACCTCGGAAAAGCATCGCATAGTGCTGTTGGGGGATTCTTTCACGGAAGGGATCGGTATGTCCTATCACGACAGCTTTGTCGGTCGGTTTGCAAAATTCCTGTCGGACAGGGCGGCCGGCAAAGTCGAGGTCTTAAACGCCGGTGTCGTGAGCTACAGCCCGAAACTTTATTACTTAACGGCAAAAGACCTTCTGGACCGCGTCGGCCTCAAGATCGATGAATTCATCGTTTTTATCGACATTTCGGATATTTATGACGAACTCGTATACGAATCCTACCAATCATCTCCTGGAACCACCTGGCGCGACCGATATTATCAGGCGAAATCTTTTTTCAACCGGAATTCCTATGTTTACCGCACCCTGTTGCAGGGTCCGGTGCATCAAGTCTTGCTGTCACTGCGTAATCACCTGAGTGGACAAAATAAAGATACGTCACCAACGATCGAAAACACGCCCAGACCAACCGGGCAACCGCGGCAACCTGCTCGATCCGACTGGAACAACGATGAATTCGCAGATCGCGCGCGAGCTCACTGGACATTTGATGACAAGATCTATGATAGGTGGGGCAAATACGGCGTTCACTTGGCAACCAAAAATCTTGGTCGCTTGATTAGTCTCAGTAAAGAGCATGGCATCAAAGTATCTCTTGCCGTCTATCCTTGGCCCGAACAAATTGCGAGCGAGACCGGCCCATCGCGACAGGAGAAAATTTGGAGCCGATTTGCTCAATCCCATGGATTAAAGCTGCTTAACTTGTTTGGTGATTTTAAAAGGGCCGAGGCTGAATTGTTCATTAAAGGAGACGTGCACTGGAATGCGGAAGGCCATACTCTCGTGGCCAAGAAACTCATAGCCTTCTGGTGTGCCGACGCGAACGTGTTGAAGTGTGGCAACTAATCCGGACGAGGGTTTGAACATAGGCCAATGATTTTGACCGGACTCTCACATTTCCACGATATTACATGGATGCGTTCAGGCTCGATAAATGCTACGGAGGGGCTCAGAAACACTGGGGCAAATCCGAACTTTTTGCGAATGAGATCATGGCTCAGGCAGTCAAGATAGCACCTTCGATTTTATCCGCCGACTTCGCAAAGCTCGGCGAAGAAGTGCGGGCAATCGACGATGCCGGCGCAGATTATATCCATATCGATGTGATGGACGGCCATTTCGTACCCAACATCACCATTGGACCCATTGTAGTGTCCTCGCTTCGATCGCATTCAGAAAAACCATTCGATGTTCATCTGATGATCGAGCCGGTGGACCCCTATCTTACCGCCTTTGCCGAAGCAGGCGCCGATATCATTACCGTCCACGCAGAGGCAGGGCCGCATCTGGACCGCAGCCTTCAGCATATTCGCGAACTCGGAAAAAAAGCGGGCGTTTCTCTTAATCCCGGCACACCGGCGGCAGCAATCGAATTCGTGCTCGACGCAATCGATTTGATCCTCGTAATGACGGTCAATCCCGGCTTTGGCGGACAAAGCTTCCTCCCATCGCAGCTCGCCAAAATCGCCCAAATTCGCGATATGATTGGCGACCGGGATATCGAATTGGAAGTCGATGGGGGAATCAATCCAACCACGGCCAAACAAGTTATCGGTGCCGGCGCCGACGTTTTAGTGGCCGGAAGCGCTATTTTTGGAGATGGCGCCTATGGGCAACGAATCGACGCTCTAAGGGGCGATTCGGATTGAGCCATCGCCCCCTCCAAAGGCGGTCTAATCCATTGCAAATCAAGCACGGTTTCGATTGCAGATTTCCATTTTCTATGGTTCAACAAGTCGCAGAACCCCGTATAGTTGGTGTATTAGCTCATCCCTTTCATCGTGATTGGGGATAGGATTCGCTTATGTTTAGCGACAGATTAAACGGCGTCGGCAACGAAGGACTCCAGCGCTTGGCGCGCATCAGTTCGACGCTGCATTTACAGTATTTCTGGGAGAAACGCTGGTTCTGGATTGCGCTTGCATTCGGCGCCTTCATTCTGAATTTGCCGACCCCCGACGGCCTGACGCCGCAAGGTCATGCGGTGCTAACCATGGCGATTGTTGCGACAATCCTTTTTGTGACCGAGCCGATCCCGCTCCCTAGCGTGGCGCTGCTCATCATTATCGCCCAAGTCATTCTGATGAAGATCGACTCGACCGCAGTCGCGAAGAGCCTGATGAACGATTCCGTATTGTTCATCATGGGATCACTGATGCTGGCGGTCTGTGTCGTCAAACAAAAGCTCGACAAACGCATCGCCTGGTTCATCGTTCAGATGACCGGCACCAAAACAGTTAATATCTGTTTCGGGATTTCCGCTGTATCCGGCATCCTGGCGTCCTTCATCGGTGAGCACACAGTCGCGGCAATGATGCTACCCGTTGGCATCACTCTGATTTCGCTCACATCGGACGACCCGAAACGGGTTCGCAACCTCGCCGTTGTCCTATTGTTCTCGATTTCCTACGGCTGCTCGGTTGCCGGCATCGCGACGCCATCGGGCGGCGCCCGTAACGCTATTATGATCGGTTATTGGAAGGAGTTCTTTTTTGATCCGACCAATCCCGAAACCCATAAATATCTGATCAGTTACCTGAAATGGATGATGTACGCCTACCCCATGTTCCTGCTGCAATTGCCGCTGGTAACATTGGTGCTGGTGCTTTCTTTCCGGCCCGAATATCGCGATCTCGGCCGCGCTGTGGTCAAGCTTCGGGCGCAAATTGAAGCGGAAGGCTCGATGAAAGGTGGCGATTGGCTCGCCATCATAGTGTTCTTTTTTATTCTCATGGGCTGGATCGGTTTTTCAGACCAACTCGGCATGGGCACGGTTGCGGTTTTGGGCGCGGCCTGTTTTCTCGTCCTTGGCATGGTCAATTGGCAGGACGTAAATAACGGCGTGAACTGGGGCGTCGTGCTGCTGTATGCCGCTGCCATCTCAATGGGATTGCAGATGAAGGATACAGGCGCTGCAGCTTGGGTGGCGGAAAGTTTCCTTGATTTCTTGAAGCCCTTCGGCGCCGGCGAAGGTGTTGGGTTATGGGCCGCAGTTTCTGTGCTGACGACTGGCGTGACAAATACCATGTCGAATGGTGCCGCCGTTGCGGTTCTGGGCCCGATTGTTCTCAACTTGGCAACCGCGGCCGGCGAAAGCCCGATCCTGATTGGCTTCGTAACGGCAGTTTCGTCGGCTTTCGCGTATCTGACCGTGGTCGGGACCCCTGCCTGCACCATTGTCTATTCCTCGGGCTATCTCAAAGCTACCGATTTTTTGAGCGTTGGATGGAAAATGGCCGTATTATCCACAATCGTAATGTTGGCGGCAGCCTGGTTCTATTGGCCGCTGGTCGGTGTCTAGGACGGAAGGGACTAAAATAGTCAAATGGAACTTACCGACGGCCAACTGGAAGAACTACGCGAAGGAATCGCTCCCTATCGAGTGCTCGTGTGCATCGATGGTTCGGAGGAATCCTACCAGGCGCTCGAATATTCGGCCAAGATGGTTCATCCGCTCGAGGCAGATATCGTACTGCTGTATGTCCGTCCGGTCGATCAGGGTTTACGCACCGGTGGTCTGCAAATCAGCGTTGCGCGGCAGAATATGCTCGATTGGGGGCTCGAACTGCCCGGAATTCGCTATTTAAAAAAGGGTCGCGACAAGCTCATCGAATGGGGTGAAATGGCTGATGACTGGGATTACCACCGCGGTCATGTAGATGTCGCGGGGGACCCTCTAGGCGACAATAAGACCGAATATGTCACGAAGAGTGGGCGCGAGGTGGTGCTGAAACTTAAAGTCGCGTCCGGCATCGCCATCGGAATTTTGGAACAAACCGAAATCGCCCACTATGATTTGATCGTTCTCGGTGCGTCCGAGCGCTGGCAAAGTTCAAGTTTCAACCCATTCCGCGATCCGGCGGTGGCCGAAAAAGTCGCCGTGCATGCCCCCTGTTCTGTATTGGTAGCACGGGAACTTAAACGTTCGGGTCACGGGCACTTGGTTTGTTCCGATGGATCGGAACGGGCGGAATCATTAATCCGCAACGAAGGCGAACTTGCCAAAAAATGCGATTTCCCGTTATCGGTCATTTCCGTTGCCCGCGATGAAGATGAGCTCGCAGCGGCGAAAGAAACCGTCGCTACGGCAAAGAATATGTTGCTCGAAATGGGTGTGACGGTGGAGAACACATACACTCCGGTCGGAGATCCGGTGCGCGAGATCGTCGAAACCGGCAAGAACTACTCGCTGATCGCCTTATCCGATACCGGTCGAACCGGGCTAAAAAAGTTTTTTATGGGCAGTGTCGCCTTTCAAGTTATGGAGCACGCGGAAAATTCGGTTTTGGTCGTGCGTTAGGCCCGGTCTGCGGGTCGCCCAACTCCTGCCGGCGGATCAAGTATCCGCCCGAAAGCAATTACCTTGAGTTCGCCTAATAACGATCGGCAGCCGAACTTCCGTGAGCGTTTCTTTCGACGCCTAATGCGGACACCGATATACGGCGCGACGCTTGGGGGCAAAGTGCCTACGAACCTGCGCGCAGCACCGGTCGGTGATTCGCCTCAAATGGCCAACCCAGCGGTAGCCGATGCAATTTTGCAGGGTCAGCTCGCCATTGCCGAAACCACGCAGCCGATCGACGATGATGTCTGGCAATGCGCCGGCCCGAACGAAAAATGGTTCGCGGCAGCGCATGGTTTCGTTTGGCTTGGTGATCTTTTGAGCAGTGGTCAACCAGAGGCCGCCGAAAGAGCCCTACTGTTGGTGGATAAATGGATCGACAGTCATTTGGGCTATTCAAAAGCAGCGTGGAAGTCAGACCTGATCGGTCGACGTTTGGCCAATTGGGTGTGTTGGGCTCCGCAGCTTTTGGAATTGGGTGGTCCCAGCTTCCGTGATCGCTTTAGCGAAAGCGTCGCGCGCCAGATAAAGCATTTGAAGCGAATTGCACGTTTTGAACTCGACGGCGCGGCACGCATTACCGCAATCACTGGATTGATTGCCGGCGAAGCCGTTCTTAGTAGTGGTGATATCTCGAAACGCTCGGTACGGATTCTCGCAATTGAACTGGACCGTCAGGTGCATGGAGATGGTGGTCACGGATCACGCTCGCCCGAAATCCACCTCACCGTACTTAGCGATCTGATACTGCTGCGCAACTTGCTAAACGCGTTACAGATCGAAGTTCCCGAAGTGCTCCACAACGTCATCGACCGTATGGCCCCGATGACTCGGTTTTTTCGACATGGCGATGGCGGGTTTGCCCAATTCAATGGCGGCGGCGAAGCGGACCCGGCTTTAATCAACCACGTGCTGAAAACAGCGAAATCCGACGGCAAGGCACCCGACCGCGCACCCCATACGGGTTTCGAACGTGCCGTCGCGGGAAATATGACCGTGATTATGGATGCCGGTATCCCCAACAGCCACCCATCTTTAAATTCCTTTGTCCATGCCGGAACGCTTGGATTCGAAGTCAGCATCGGTAAGGAACGTCTGATCGTCAATTGCGGCTGCCGCGCCAATTTGGATGCGGAATGGCACTGGGCGAGCCGACTGACCGCGGCCCATTCTACGGTTACCATCGCAGACACGAATTCCTGCGAGCTTTATGAAACCGGCGGCGCAGCGGACAAATCCATCGCCGTAGCCTGTGATCGCGGCGAAATAGACGGTAATTGCTGGTTCAGCGCGAGTCATGACGGTTACGAGGAGAACTTCGGGCTTGTCCATCGCAGGCGACTTTATGTCGACGCATCAGGTCAAGATTTGCGAGGCGAAGACACCATCGTCGGTGAGGGAATTCATCCCTACGCAGCGCGGTTTCATCTTCACCCTAGTGTCAAAGTGGCCTTGCAACAGAATCAATCTTCCGCGCTGTTGAGAACCGCGTCCGGAATGGGTTGGCGATTTCGTATCGGTGGCGGTCGGCTGGATTTAACCGATAGTGTCTATCTCGGAGGCCACGCCATGGCGAAACGGGCACAACAACTGGTGATCCACGGCGAAACTACCGACGCAGCCACCACGGTGAAATGGGCTTTGCAGCCGGAATAATGAATAAGCGCTTGGCTTAAAGAGCCCAATAACGGAACCCGGAAGGTAACGGTCTGTCGCGCCAAATTCCCTTAATGTCGGCCAACAAACCGTTCGGCGTTAACAAATCTTGGGGGTCGATGGATTGGAACCGGTCATGGGCGACAGCGCCGACCACCACGTCGTATGGCCCGTTCGGCTCTGTCGTCAGAGCAAGGCCGTAAACCGCGTTTGTCTCAGCCGCATCGGCCAAAGGATCGAAAATATCCACTGCAAAGTCATGTTCTTGCAACGCTCGAACCAAATCCGCCACTTTAGAATTTCGGATGTCGGGCACATTTTCCTTGAACGTAATCCCCAAAACCAGAACACGACTGCCCGACGCTGAGTGTCGGGCAATACGCTCGGCAATGGCCCCGCTCATCCCGTCATTAATGCGCCGGCCCGCCAACACGATCTCAGGGTCCAAGCCCGCTGTTTCAGCGGCGTGGGCCAGATAATAAGGATCGACGCCTATACAATGGCCGCCGACCAAACCAGGCCGAAAATCTAGGAAATTCCATTTGGTACGTGCTGCCGCCAGTACGTCTTGGGTCGACAGACCGAGCTCGTCGAAAATTAACGATATCTCATTGATGAACGCGATATTGATGTCGCGCTGGGCATTTTCGATAACCTTCGCCGCTTCGGCCGTACGTATGTCGGCCGCGATAAAAATATTATCGCCGTTTATCGCGCCGTAAATATCCTTGAGGGTTTGAGCGACTTCAGGAGTCTGCCCGGCCACCACCTTTGTGATGCGATCGACCGTGTGGACCTGATCGCCAGGATTGATGCGTTCGGGCGAATAGCCGAGAAAAAAATCCTCACCTGCTCGCAAACCTGATTCTCGCTCCAAAATCGTACCGCATATGTCCTCGGTTACCCCGGGATAGACCGTGCTTTCAAAAACAACTACCGCGCCTCGGCTCAATACCTTACCTACCGTTTCGGAGGCGGCGCTCAACGCACCTAGATCGGGCCGATTTTGATCATCGACGGGGGTCGGAACCGCAACGATAAAAATATCGGTTCCCGCGATATCCGAAACACTCGATGTGAAACCCAGCTCGGCTTCTTTAAGCCGAGCGGAGGCAACCTCACCGGTTCTGTCATGGCTCCGGGCCAATTCATCGATCCGGTCGTCGCTTACATCGAATCCGATTACCTTGTGATGACGTGCCAAAGCAATTGCCAACGGTAAACCCACATATCCCAGACCGACGACGGAAATTGTCGGGTTTTGCGGGTCGGAGGCAGTGGGGTTCGTCATGAAATCTCGCCTTCGAGTCAATAAGCAGAAGATCGCGGCGCAGCAGCGGGACTGTCACCTACGCCGTCACTCTCATCCTGTCAAATGTAAAGCCCTGTAAAACTTGACGTTCAAACCCTGAACAGGGTACGTTCGCGTCATGAACATAGTGTTTATGTTGATTTGATATTACTTTATCGTTCTGTAACAAATACTTAATATCAGGCGAGACATTTCATGGCAGGCTCCAAAAGCCCCTCCGAAACGCTCGATAATGAGTCCGAAATCACGCTCGGGCTGCTGAATGCGGTGCATGACAACAGCGCCATCACCCAACGCTCGGTGGCGAGCGATCTCGGCATCGCACTGGGGTTAGCCAATGCCTATCTCAAACGTTGCATCCGTAAGGGCTATATCAAAGTCCAACAGATTCCTTCGAATCGCTATTCATATTATCTGACACCCCAGGGTTTCGCCGAAAAAACCCGGCTGACAGCGGATTATCTGACCTATTCATTCACTTTTTTCCGGCGCGCCCGCCAACAGTGCGCCCAGGCGCTGAAAGAATGTGAACGGCATGGATGGCGGCGAGTAGCGCTTGCGGGTGCCAGTGAGTTATCGGAAATTCTGACCCTTTCGGCGGCTGAAACAAGCATCGAGATCGTCGGCATCGTCGACAAAGGCTACAAACGAGGGAAGTTCGCAGGACTTCCCGTAGTCGCCCAATTGGAAGAAATCGAACAGCTTGATGCGGTTATCATAACCGACGTCAACAACCCGCAAGGCTGCTTTGACAGGTTTGCCCAACGCTGGCCGCAGGATCGCATCCTAACTCCCTCTCTGCTCGGCGTTGCCGAAGCGAAGAATATCTCTGCGGAAGATCCCGATGGAGCGACATCATGACCCGCTGGTATGTGGTCTATACCCATCAGGGAGCGGAAAAGCTCGCCGAAGGTCATTTACAGCGCCAAGGCTTCACGACCTATCTACCTTTGTGCCGCAAGATTACGCGTCATGCGCGACGGGTCGCCAACGTCACCGCACCGCTTTTTCCACGCTATTTGTTCGTTGCAATCGACGTGGCCGCCCAGCGTTGGCGAGCAATCAATGGAACCTTTGGCGTCAACCACATCGTATCGATGGGCGAACGGCCGCAAGCGCTGCCCGACGGTGTAGTTGACGAAATCAAAGCGCGCGAGGCCGACGAAGGACTGGTCGACATTGCGCCCGAGGTGCCTTTCGAATCCGGACAAACAGTTCAGCTTACCGGTGGTGCGCTAGCCCAACAGGTCGGGCTGTTTCAACGTCTCGGCGAAAATGACCGGGTCAATGTGCTACTCGATATGTTGGGCCGCAAGCTAGAAGTCCAGGTTCCGTTGCAGGCAGTTCGCGCTTACGCCTAATTCGCCGGCTATTCGAACCTGAAGTCCAATTAGCTATCAACCGATGCAGTTGGCCGATCACCGGTCATAAGGCTATAACGCGGGCATGGAATGGGTTTTTCCTGCCTTCATCGTGGCAATGATAGCGTCCTTTGGCGCCACGAAATGGGTGCTGAACGAACTCCAGCGCCGGGCTATCCTCGACCTGCCTAACCAGCGCAGCAGCCATGATCGGCCCACCCCGCGCGGCGGAGGCATCGCCGTAATAGTCATAGTCTTGTTGTGTTGGCTCTATCCGGCTTTCAACTCGCCGATTATGGCCACGATGGTGATTGGCGCGACCGCCCTTGCGGTATTGTCCTGGTTCGACGACCTCCACAGCCTCGGAATCGCCATTCGTTTGGGTGCCCAATTCTTCGCGGCCGTTATCGGTCTCGCTTTTTTGCAACACGAGGGGTTGCTGCTGCAGGGTCTCGCTCCCGAATGGCTCGATCGCGCCGTGACAGTCTTGGCCTGGGTATGGTTCGTCAATCTATTCAATTTTATGGATGGGATCGACGGCATCGCCGCGGTCGAAACTATTATTGTCGCCGGAGGACTTGCCGTATTGGCTCTTATCGTACCGGCGAGGGCGCCGGACATTTGGTTTCCACTTAGCCTAATCGCCGCAACGCTGGGATTCCTCTGGTGGAATTGGCACCCAGCAAAACTTTTTCTGGGAGATGTCGGAAGTGTCCCTCTCGGATTTCTCCTTGGCGGGTTGCTGATTCTGACGGCAATGAAAGGGGCGTGGCTGGCCGCTCTGATCCTACCGCTATATTTCCTCGCCGATGCAACCCTGACGCTATTCCTACGAGCCCTGAAGCGTGAACCCGTTTGGCAAGCCCATCGGCAGCATTGCTACCAACAGGCCGTCCAGAATGGAAAGTCTCATGCCGCGGTTAGTATTGCGGTAGGGCTGATCGGGCTGGTTCTAATTTGTCTGGGAGCCTTTTCTATTTATCAACCGGTCCTTTCTTTCGCGGGTGCCACCGCACTCGTTGCGGGGCTAATGGTCTGGATGGTGCGATGACACGATTGGTGTTGGTCACCGGTGCGGGCGGTTTTATCGGACGCCACCTTACGCCCGTGCTCGAAAATGCCGGCTGGAATGTTCGGGGAATCGGGCGAAAAGAAACCGGCGATCTCGACGGCAATGTCGATTGGCAACCGTATCTGGAAGGTGTCGAGTCTGTCGTACATCTGGCCGCGCGGGTACATGCGATGGGTGATCGCGCGGATAATCCCGATGCTCTCAGCGCCCATCTTCGCGCCAATCGCGATGCGACCGGCAAGCTCGGAGAACAGGCCGAATCTTTAGGAGTGCGGAAATTTGTCTTTCTGAGCTCGGTCAAGGTTCATGGCGAAGCGTCGGAATTGCCGCTTCAAGGCAATGCGCCGGTCGATCCCCTCGACCCCTATGGCCGTTCAAAAGCAGACGCAGAGCAAGCTCTTTTAGCAAGCGCAAAACAAATGAATGTGACTATTCTACGCCCACCGCTAGTCTATGGACCCTTCGTCAAAGGCAATTTTCGAAAATTGTTGAACATCGTCGACAAGGGCGTGCCATTGCCCCTTGGCGCAACCGACAACCGGCGTAGCCTTATTTATGTCGGCAATCTCGCGGACGCGATTCGGGTTGCACTTGACGCGCCACCCGGAATTCACCTGCCAAGCGATGGCGATCCAATCTCAACCACGGCATTGATCCGCGAATTGGCCCAAGCACTTGATCGCCCCGCTCGGCTCATTCCGGTACCAGTACCCTTGTTGCGCGTAGCCGGGCACCTGACGGGAAAATCCAATTTTATTCAAAGGCTTGTGGATTCATTCGTCGTCGACGGAACGATCCCCGATTGGCAGCCCCCGTACAGCTTGCAACAAGGGCTCGCCGAAACAGCCGCTTGGTGGCGAAAGGGTTCGGAAAATTAGTATCGACTTGCTTGTCACGGCCCCCCGCCATCGCTATGAAGCCCGTCAATGACACTCATTCCGAGACTTAACCGCGCCCGCATCGCGCTAGCCCATGACACGGTGATGGCGGCGATTTCATTTCCGCTGGCGCTCTATTTGCGCCTGGGCGAAGACTTTTGGCCAATGGCCGATACCGATCTCGCCACGGCGACAGGCGGCTTCACGATAATCGCGATTGCAGTGTTTCTGTTCTGCAAGATGTACCGGGGGATTTGGCGATATGCCTCGGTTAACGACCTTCTGACCATCACCAAAGCGGTGACGCTGGCGATCCTAGTCTTTCTGCCATTGTTGTTCGTGCTCACGCGCCTGGAAGGGCTTCCGCGCTCGGCCCCTCTGATTCAATGGTTCCTGTTGATGGCGCTGCTCGGTGGCCCACGCTTCTGCTACCGATTGATCAAGGATCGGCATGTGGGTCATTTGCTCGAAAACACCCCGCACCGTCGCGTGTCGGTGCTGTTAATCGGAGCCGGCGATGCAGCAGAAACCTTTATCCGAGAACAGGCGCGCGACCGTAATGCGGCATATCGGGTGACCGGCGTCATCGACCACAAGGGCGGCCGAGTCGGCCGGGACATTCACAGCGTACCTGTCCTAGCCGGTCTCGACGGATTAGACGCAGTCCTGGAGAAGCAAGCAAGAAACGGCGTGCAACGCCTGGTGCTCACAGCAGAAGATATAGATGGTTCCGTCATCCGCGAGACCATGGAAATTGCCGAACGCCATGGCCTCACCATGGCGCGCTTACCGCGCTTAACGGAGCTCAAAGCAGGCATCGAAGACCTGGCGCAAACAAGGCCCATCGACCTCGCCGATCTGCTCGGTCGGCCCCAAGCAGTACTGGACCGTGATGCGATCAAAGCGCTCGTGACTGGAAAAAGAGTCCTGGTGACAGGTGCCGGCGGTACCATCGGCAGCGAACTCGTGCGCCAGATATCCGATCTTGAGCCGGCCCATATCGCATTGTTCGATAACGCGGAGTACCACCTCTATCAAATCGACCTGGAGCTTGGCGAACGGCATCCAGAAATGCCGCGAGAGGCAATCCTCGGCAGCGTGCGCGATCCGGCCCGCATCGAAGATGTAATCACTCGTCTGAAACCGGCTTTGGTATTTCACGCAGCTGCGCTCAAACATGTGCCGATGGTCGAGGCCAATCCGATGGAAGGAGTGCTGACCAATACGATCGGCAGTCAAATCGTCGCCAACGCCTGCAGGAAAGGCGACGTCGATGTGATGGTGCAGATTTCCACGGATAAAGCGGTCAATCCTACCAACGTCATGGGCGCCACCAAGCGGCTTGCAGAAAGCTATTGTCAATCGCTCGACGTGGCGGAACGGTCCGGTGGCGGTACGCGTTACGTGACCGTCCGCTTCGGCAATGTATTGGGTTCGACTGGATCGGTGGTGCCGCTCTTTCAGCGGCAGCTTGCAAGGGGCGGCCCGTTGACCGTGACCCACAAGGATATCACCCGTTACTTCATGACCACAGGCGAAGCGGTAGAATTGGTGCTGCAAGCCTCCGCCATGGGCGTCGGCGATGCGGAAGCAGGCGGCAAGATTTTTGTCCTCGATATGGGCGCGCCGGTGAAGATCATCGATCTCGCCGAACAAATGATCCGCCTTTCGGGTCAAAAACCCGGGGACGACATAAAAATTGAAATTACCGGCCTTCGACCCGGCGAGAAGCTACATGAGGAATTGCTGCACGAATCCGAGGATTTGATACCTGCCCAGAGCCCCGGTCTGTTTCTGGCCGCACCGGAGATTCATGACCTCGCGACGCTTGAAGCCGAAATCGAACAAATTGCCGAACTGGCGCGGGCCCGAAATCGCAAGGAAACGCTGCAGCAACTCGCCCGCCTGGTGCCCGAATATCAACCAGCCTCTCGAAAATAGAAAATTTGAAGGAACTCTCGATGACCGACACGCCGATCGCCCGCGCTCTTATTTCCGTTTCGGATAAGACGGATTTGATTGATTTTGCGCGCAGTTTAAACGCAGCTGGCGTCGCAATATTGTCTACAGGAGGTTCCGCAAAGGCGATGGGTGACGCCGGCATCGCGGTCACCGAAGTGGCCGATCACACGGGGTCGCCTGAGATACTCGACGGCCGCGTAAAGACATTGCATCCGAAAATTCACGGCGGAATTTTGGGCCGCCGCGATCTCGGTGATCATCTTTCCCAGATGGAAACACATGACATCGCGCCCATCGATCTCGTCGTCGTCAATCTGTATCCCTTCGAAGCCACCGTCGCGAAAGGCGCGCCATTCGAGGAATGTATCGAGAATATCGATATCGGCGGGCCTGCGCTCATCCGGGCGGCAGCGAAGAATCATGGGTCGGTTACAGTCGTGACAGACCCCAGCCAATACAACGCGGTTATAGAAGCAATGACAGCCAACAATGGCGCGACGACAGCTGAACTTCGCCGGACTTTCGCCGAAGAAGCCTATGCCCACACGGCGTACTATGACGGAATGATCGCGAGTTGGTTCGCCGCCGAGCGTGGCGAGCTTTTCCCCGACCGATTGGTCGGAGGCGGAAAATTGCAGCAAAAACTTCGGTATGGCGAGAACCCGCACCAAGATGCCGCCCTCTATCTCGGCGGCGCGGCCCGTCCTGGGGTGGCCACCGCCGAGCAAATCCAAGGCAAGGAGCTCAGCTACAATAATCTCAATGACACCGATGCCGCATTCGAGCTGGTCTCCGAATTCGAACAGCCTGCCTGTGCGATCATCAAGCATGCGAATCCCTGCGGCGTGGCGCTCGGCGACAATCTCAGCGATGCCTATTCGAAGGCGCTAACTTGCGATCCTATCAGCGCCTTTGGCGGAATTATCGCGCTCAACGACACGTTGACCGGCGAAACCGCCGAGAAAATCGCCGATCTTTTTGCCGAAGTGGTGATCGCGCCCGATGCGGATAAAAAGGCACGGGAGATAATGGCGGCTAAGAAAAACCTCCGCGTCCTGCTAACAGGCGAAATGGCGGATCCAGCCGCCCCCGGACGAGCAATCAAAACTATTGCCGGCGGATTTCTCGCCATGTCGCGCGACGATGGACGTATCCGAGAGGCGGACTTGAAAGTAGTGACGAAACAAAAACCCAGCGCACAACAAGTCGCCGACTTATTGTTCGCGTTTACCGTCTGCAAGCATGTCAAATCCAATGCCATCATCTACGTTAAAGACGGCGTTACCGTCGGCATGGGTGCGGGACAGATGAGCCGGGTCGACTCATCGCGTATCGCCGCACTTAAATCGAAAGAAGCCGCCGAAGCCGCTGGCGAAAAAAGCTTGCGCACCGAAGGATCGGTAGTCGCATCCGATGCATTTTTTCCTTTCGCGGATGGCCTGTTAGCAGCTGTCGAAGCGGGCGCCACCGCCGTTATTCAGCCGGGCGGCTCCATTCGCGACGACGAGGTGATCAAGGCAGCCGACGAGGCCGGCATCGCCATGGTGTTCACTGGGATGCACCATTTCCGGCATTAGAAGATTCCGTACGAACGCCGAGCAATAGGAGCGCCCCCAGCGCCCAAACCACTAAAATTGTTACCAATCCAGCGCGTTGGCTATCGAAGGCATCGGTCGCAGCGGCATAAAAAATCGGCCCCAAGAAGGCGACGGACTTACCGGTCAACGCATATAGCCCGAACATTTCCGTTTCCATGCCCCGAGGTGAAATTCGGGCCATAAGGGACCGGCTCGCCGCTTGGGCTGGGCCCACGAAAACGCCGAGCCCGATGGCAAGCCCAACAAACCAGCCCCGGTCGTCGGTGAACAGAATCGCAATACCGAAAACAAGCAACCCGGCGAGCGCAGCCAGTACGGTTTGCTTGGAGCCGACCCGGTCATCGACCCAGGCGAAGGCAAAGGCGCCGAGACCTGCGGAAATATTGAGCCCGATAGCAAACAGCATTATGTCCTCGAACCCCATGCCATAGACGCCGGCGGCATAAAGCCCACCCAATGCAAACAAGGTTGCCAGTCCGTCGCGGTAAAGGGCGCTGGCGATCAGAAACAGGACAATAGAACGATAGGATTTTATTTCACGCACCGTATCCAGCAATTGGCGCAAGCCGGCACGAATGGCTTTTCCCGTCGGAATCGAGTCACCTTTATAGGCGGGCACGAAAATAAAAAACGGCAATGCGAAGAGTCCAAACCATAACGCGACCAACGGAGCGGTCGCGCGAATGTTCTCCGCCCCCTCTTTCGCAAACCCAAACCAGGGAACCTCCGGCTGCACCAAGGCAACCAACCCGAGACCGAGACATCCCAATCCACCGAAATAGCCGGTTGCCCAGCCCCAACCGGACACCCGGCCGAGCATTCCGGGCGGCGCGACCGCATGCAACGTCGCATTATAAAAAACCGCGCCTAATTCAAAGGCGATCGTGGCGATCACCACGAGAACCAAAGCGAAAAGCACGAATTGTTGGTCAGGCTCGGCAAAATACAGCGCCGCAGTTGCGAGCACGGTGACGCCCGTAGCGCTTGCGACCCAACTCTTGTGACGACCGCTATGATCGGCGACGGCACCAACGACCGGGCCTAACAGCGCAACTACTAAACCGGCTCCACCGATGGCATAACCCCAAACAACACTTCCGCCGGTAGCGTCTCCATAAATACCCTTGGCAAAATAGACGCTGAAAATGAATGTGCCGATGACCGTATTGAACGCAGAATTCGCCCAATCGTAGAGACACCAGGAAAGAATGGCGGGACGATTCACTTGCCTGACCGATTCCTTTGCTATGCTGTCGGCCATCACCGACCAACCTGCCATAACCTAACACAGACAAGGACCGGTCCCATGATCGTAACCACTTCATACAATATCGAAGGCAAAGCCATCTCAGACTACCTGGGAATTGCCAGCGGCGAAGTTATCTACGGTGCCAACGTGTTCCGCGATATTTTTGCCGGCGTCCGCGACGTCATCGGCGGACGTTCGAAATCTTACGAAAACGTCGTCCGCGACGGCCGGGAAGCAGCGCTGGCCGATCTGGTCGAAAACGCAAATGCTTTAGGTGCAGATGCGATTATCGGGGTCGATATCGATTTTCAAACCGTCGGCAAAAACGGCACCATGCTTATGGTCGCGGCCACGGGAACCGCGGTGAAAACCCGCTAATTAGTGACCAAGGCCCGCAATTCGCGATTCGCAACCGTCAGCATTGCCAGATCGACCGTAGGATAGGATTGAATTTCGGCGGCAATTTCGGCCATCCGAGAAACCGCTTCCTGATGCGTCGCTTCCCATGCATCGAGCGCTTCGTCTCCGGTCTTGCTACCCGCGATAACGCGGGCGGTTATATCGCCCTGTGTGGCCCAAAGATCATCGATAATCGCGCTCAACGCCATCTGGTGCCAGGCACTTTCCGCATAAAGAAGATTGGCGCTGTGGCGCAGCCCATCGAGCCGGAAACGGGTTCCAACCGCAAAATAGGTGCGCGAAACCTCAGGTAGCGGTTTGTTGGTCAAATTGCCGATACGAACCACATCGCAGGCGGTCGAAAGCGCCTTTAAGTGACCAAGATCGTAGGCCAGTGATTTCGGCACGTTGGGATGTGTGAATCGACCTGTACGCTCGCGTGTCTCTTCCGCCATCTCCAACGGCATTAGTGCGTCGAGGGATTTTCGGAGCTGATCCACGCCGGGCTTATAGGTCTGCACATGACTGCGAATATCGAGCGGATGATCCCCATGACGCAAAAACCAGTCCGTCAAACGGTCCATCGTGCGTTGGGTTTCAAATAGCATAATGTTTTGGTCTTGCGCCGGCACCTTGTTGTCCAGCGCCTCGATTGCACGCCACGTCTTACGGAACTGAAACACCTCGCGCACTATGGTATAGGCGCGCGCAATTGCCGCCGTCGACATTCCGGTCCGCTCTGTCATTTCGCTGACGAAGGTAGGTCCGGTGCGGTTGATCATCGAGTTGGTGATCTGGGTGGCGATAATCTCGCGCCGCAGTCTATGGCGTGATACCGCAGCCTTATGACTACGCTGGATCGGCGTCGGGAAATAACGGGTCAAATCCTCGACCAATAGCGGCTCATCGGGCAAATCGGATTCGAGCAACTCGGTGTAGGTAAGGTTTTTCGCATAAGCCAGCAGCACCGAAATTTCCGGAGAGGTGAGCCCTTGCCGGGCCGACCGCCGCTCGGCGATTTCCTCGTCTTCGGGCAAAAACTCGATCGCCCTATCAAGTTCGCCGGCACGTTCGAACGCGCGGATCATCCGCTGCTGCTGGTCGAGAACCTTGTGGCCGTGAGTCAACTCAACCTGTAGCGACTGGGTTTGTTGATAGTTGTCGCGCAAGACAAGATCCGACACCTCGTCGGTCATGCGTTCAAGCAGAGTATTGCGCTGCTTTTCGGTCATTTTCTTGCGCCGGACCACATCGCCGAGGCAAATCTTGATGTTGACCTCATGGTCGGAGCAATCGACGCCGGCAGAATTGTCGATGAAGTCGGTATAGATGCGTCCGCCGTTCTTGGCGAACTCCACGCGGCCGAGCTGCGTACAGCCCAAGTTGGCCCCTTCGCCGACCACCTTACAATTGAGCTCCTCGCCATTGACCCTGATCGGATCGTTGGCCCGGTCGCCCGCATCGGCGTCGGTCTCGCCGGAGGATTTTACGTAAGTACCGATACCGCCGAACCAAAGCAGATCGACTTCGGCCCGCAGCATCGCATTCAAAAGCTGATTTGGCGTCAAGCTGCTCGCCGTGATTCCAAACAGCTCTTTCATTTCTCGAGTAATGGTGACCGATTTCGCTTTTCGATCGATGATGCCGCCGCCTTTGGAAATCAATGCCTTGTCATAATCGGTCCAACTTGAACGCGGCAGCGCGAACAATCGGCGGCGCTCCCTGAAGCTTTTGGCCGGGTCCGGATTCGGGTCGACAAAAATATGTAAATGGTTGAATGCACCGACCAGCTTTATGTGTTCGGAAAGCAGCATGCCGTTGCCGAAAACGTCGCCGGACATATCGCCAACGCCGAGAACGGTGAAGGGTTCCTCTTGCGTGTTGTGGCCCATTTCGCGGAAATGACGCTTAACTGATTCCCACGCCCCGCGGGCGGTAATACCCATCTTCTTGTGGTCGTACCCGACCGATCCACCGCTTGCGAAGGCATCGTCGAGCCAATACCCGTAATCCCGCGCCACACCGTTGGCGAAATCGGAAAAGGTTGCGGTCCCTTTATCGGCGGCGACCACTAGATAGGGGTCGTCGTCATCCTGGCGGACGACCTGTTCCGGCGGCACAACATCATTCCCTTTCAGGTTGTCGGTGATGTCGAGTATGCCGCGGATGAAATTCTTATAGACCGCAATACCTTCGGCCATGAAAGCTTCCCGATCGGACATCGGCGGCGCCTTTTTCAGCACGAAGCCACCTTTCGACCCGACCGGTACGATCACCGCGTTCTTAACCTGCTGTGCCTTAACCAGACCCAAAATTTCGGTGCGGAAATCCTCGCGTCGATCCGACCAGCGCAAGCCGCCGCGCGCGACAAACCCGAAGCGGAGGTGCACGCCTTCGAAGCGCGGGCTGTAAACGAATATTTCCCGAAGCGGTTTCGGAAGCGGCAAGGCATCGACATTCTGCGCATCGAACTTGAACGATGCATAGGGTTTCACCGCCCCGTCTTCACCGGCCTGGTAGAAATTGGTCCGGAGCGTGTTTTGCACCAGATTGACGTAGTGGCGAATGATGCGGTCTTCGTCGAGATTTGCGACCTTTTCCAGCATTCGGTTGATGCTCTGGGTGGCGCGCGATTCCGCACTTTTCGCCGACCCACGAAATCAGGATCGAACCGTGCGGTGAAAAGCTCGACGATCTTGCCTGCAATCCCGCTATTGCCGGCCATGGTTTCTTCCATATAGGCCTGACTGAACGGGACGCCGGCCTGGCGCAAATATTTGCAATAGGCGCGCAACACCACCACGTCGCGCCAACTCAGCCCGGCAATAAGGACAAGCTTGTTGAAGCCGTCATCCTCCATTTCGCCTTGCCAGACGCGCGCGAACGCATCGTGAAATGCGTATCGAACCGCCTCATGGTCGATTTTTTGCTCGGATTCGGTGACAAGTCCGAAGTCATGAATTTGAATGCCCGCTTCGGCGCCGGTTGGGTGGACCCGGAACGGCACTTCGTTGATCACTTTGAGTCCCATATTTTCGAGCACCGGCAGTACGTCGGAAAGTGCCATCGCATCGCCGGGGTTATAAATCTTCAGCCTGTACTCAGGCGCTGACGCCCCGTCGGGCTTGTAGAGACTAAGGCAGAGCGTGTTGGTCCTGAGGGTTTCCTCGCATTTAGTTATGTCGTGAATCGCTTCGTCGACCGGGTAGTTCTCTCGATATATCGCGGGGAACGCATCGCCATAACGCTCCATCATCGATTTTGCCGTTTCCTCGTCATGGGCGTTGGCGAGCACATCGTGCAGACGTTCGGACCAGGACCGCGCCGCTTCGCGCAATTCGGCTTCGATCTTGCGCACGTCATATTTGGGAATAGCATCGGTACGAGGGGTGATAATCCGGTGCAGACGCCCGAGCGGATCGTCACCAAACTGGGAACTTTCGCTCGTGATGGTGCCATCGAACGCCTCGCACAGTATGCGCTCCAGCTCATTTCTCAGGCTCTGGTTATATCGCTCGCGCGGTAGATAGACATATGCCGACACAAATCGTTCAAACGGATCCTTACGCACAAAAAGTGCTAGCCGCTGACGATCCTGCAACGTGACGACACCGTTCCCGATCGCCACCAAATCGCGCACTGTGATCTGGAACAATTCGTCGCGCGGAAAGTTCTCCAGAATATGCATCAACGCTTTGCCGGTGTGACCCGTGGGGTCGTAGCCGGACCGATCCATCGCTTCTTGGACCTTGCGTCGGACATAAGGAATTGTCGATGCGCTGCGGCTATAGGCCACCGACGTGAATAGCCCAACGATGAGATACTCGCCGATCACCTTGCCCGACGCATCTAGCTTTTTGATCCCAATGGCATCGATCGGCGTGCGCCGATGCACTGTGGACATCATTCCGCCCTTGGTTACCAACAACAGGTGAGGTTGGCGCAGGAAGGCTTCGATCTCCGGTGAAATTTCACCAACATTGCGCAGTTTGCTGAACACGATCCGTTCGTCATCGCGCAGGATCCCACGCCCGGAGTTTGGCACGACACTAAAGTGGGTCCGCCGGCCGCGGCCCTTCAGCTCGAATTCACGATAGCCCAGGAAGGTAAAATGACCGTTCAGCATCCATTTCAGAAACTCGACCGATTCGTCGACTTCGCGCTGGGGTATTTTGGTTTGGGTGGTTTCAAGGTCGACGATCAGATTGTTGACCTGATGCAACATCGGCCGCCAATCCCGAACCGCGGCCTGCACGTCGCTCAGCACCCGGCGAAGCTCGCTCTCGATCCGTTTCAGGGCCCGGGCGCTGGTCTGCTCATCGATATGCACCTGCATATGGGATTCAAATCGGCTTTCCGGCGTTTCTTTTCGGCGGGGCTCGAGCTTGGACAGCGTGCCCCCCTTTGTGCGCTCAACCGAAAACACCGGATGAATTATCGTGTGAACGGTAATGTTCAAACCGTTCAGCGCGTTGGTCACCGAATCGACCAAAAATGGCATATCGTCGTTGATGATTTCGACAATGGTTTGGCGGGCGTGCCAGGCCGGGTGATCGTCTTCGGGATTGAAGGCACGGATTTTCGTGCGCCCCGGACGACGCTGGACCGCGAAATCGAGGCAGGAGATTGCCGCAACGAGAAGGTCTTCGGTGCCGAGACGTTCAATGTCTTCCAGTGGAATCCCGCCGTAGAACTCGCTGATGAATGCCGGCGCCAAGGCACTGCGCCGTCCAAGTTTTCGCGACTTTGCCGTCTTGACCAGATCGGCAATGATTTTCGCTCTTCGCGTATCGTCTCGTGTCGTCATTGAAATCACCCCTATTTCCCCGTCCCAAACAAACCGCGGGCACGGCTAATAATTGTAAATGTACAGGAAAACGGCCGTTACGCCATCGCCGGAGGAGATTATTCCCCAGAGGCGCCGGAAGAGCCGCCAGATAGCTGCACCGTTCGTTCGGGGTGCTGGCTATTCCATGCGCGACGGCAAATATAGCCAATCGCGGCGATCTGCAGACTCACCGGGACAACTACAAGAAGGAAATTATCCGACGGATACGGAACCACGATCGGCAATAAAGAGTGCCCGCCCAATACGGTGACCAACGGCGGAAGCAAACCGTAAAGCACCGCCAAATAGATAATACCGGTCGTATCCGGTTTGCCTTTGGTACGCGACAGATTGAGATACAACAGCAAAAGAATATCGCGGCAGACAAATAGCAGCACCGCAAATACCCAGATACTGGATACTTCCCCAATTGAAACGCCAAGCCACCGCACCGGTTCGGGCAATTGAACATCTTGGCCAATTAGAATCACGATTTGCAAAAGACCCACAATCCATAGCAACGCAAGTGCAAGTATCCAGTTAGGCGTCAGGCGCCAAAATCCCGACCAGCTCCGGCCTTGAACCGCCGCAATCCATTTCCGCAATTGGACAGTGTTTTTGGGTTCGAGGAAAAAGATCAAATAAACCCCCGCCGCCGCGATCACGAAGGGCACGACCAGTTTCAGCAGATCATCTAAATGGTTCGATACCAGTTCGTCATGCAACAAGCCGGCCGCATAAACCATTGCGAAAATGCTGAAACAGACCCATGCCCAAGGCCGAATTCGATATTGCAGTTCCACTTGCATCAAGCGATAGAGCCCTAAAAACGCCCAGCCAAGAAAAGCGCCTAGAGACAGCAATGCAAAAGGCATGAAATCAATTCCGTGACCAAACCACCGAATCGTTTCGCCGAACTTCGCCATGGTTCCGAGATCTATAAAAAACTCCCGGAAAACCAACGCGCCCGCATAGGCTGCAACCGCCAATCCAATAATTTGGCTGAACGTGACCGATAGCCGCCGTTCGAGGCGGCGCTTTTGCAGAAATGCGAGTGATGCAGTCAATGCGACAGACTGAGCGAGCAGTCCCAAGACAATAAGACTGGTCATAAACGACAGATTGATGACGGCATTGTCCCAAGTCAAAAATCCGCCTTGTTGCACGCGGGCACCAATAAAAACCGCGAGACAAAAAGCGCCGCCATACCAAACAAAAATAGTTGCGCCGACAAGCTTTCCCCAGGCCATTGACCAGGCGTCGATCGGCGACATTCGTTGATCATCCCAAGTGCCCGCCCGCAATTCATCCGACACCCCGCGGGCCGCCCGCCGGCTCCCCCAAAGCAACACTAAAAGATGAAACGCGGCAATCGAGACGCTCGCGAGGGCCACGTGACCGCTCACCAGCGTCATCACCCAAAACAACAGCCCTAGTACGACCGGCATCGCGATCAACCGCTCGAGCGAAAGTTCGAGCCATAGATTACGTTTTAGTTCCGGGTTCAGCGTCATGATTGGCGCCCCTCGCGTACCCGCTCGATATAGGCGTCTTGCAGATTAACCCGCTCGGGCCCGAAGGAGGCGACCGGCAGGCCGGCATCCACCAACCGTTTCAACAGTGACTGCCGGGAGTCCGGCCCCCCGGTTATGTCGAGCCGTGCGGCAGTTTTGGAAATCTCGATAAGCTCGCCTTCATTTTTCAGCAACTTTTCGAAATCGGGGTGTGCTTCCGAAAGCTCGATCGCAAGCCGAACCGGCTTTTCCGATGCTTCAGTGGACCGGATAGCAGTGTGATCGACTATGCGACCATCGTCGATGATCAGCATATGGCTCGAATAGGCTTCCAGCTCGGCGAGGATATGCGACGACACGACGATGGTCATGCCGCCTTCCCGCAATTCCAGCAGAAGATTCGCCAAATCCTCCCGCGCCTCCGGATCGAGGCCCGAGGCCGGCTCATCGAGCAACAGCAGTTTCGGCCGATGGATAATCGCCTGTCCGATAGCCAGCCGCTGGCGCAGCCCGCGCGATAGTTCGCCGGCCTTTTGATCGAGCCGGTCGGAAAGCTTGACCGCCTTAGCCGCCCATTCGATGGCGGCCTGCCGGTCAGCCTCGTCGAGACCCTGGGCATCGGCGCGATATGTCAGGCATTGTTCGACGGAGAGTTTGTCGTAAAGACCGAAGAAATCCGATAAATAGCCCATCATTTCATGGCTTTTGCGCGGCTCCCCATGGATATCAAGGCCGTCGAGGGGGATTGCGCCGCTATAGGGCGGTTCGAGCGCAGCAAGGCAGCGAAGAAGAGTCGTCTTGCCGGCGCCGTTCGGGCCAACGAGCGCGGTAATGGTCGCCGGTTCGATTTCAGCGGAGATAGAGTGCAGCGCCCGGAAACCCGGATACTCGTAGACCAGATCCCTAATCTCGACCAAGGCAGTCATGAATTCAGCGCCTAGGTCTTGCTATGCCGCGATGTCGCACAAACCTTCGGCGATTTTCAGCGGCGCGTCGGTGAATGCTTGTACCTCTTCGGCGCTGATGCCGGGCGCGGTTTCCTCCAGGACAAACCCATCGCCGGTCACTGAGATCACCGCCATGTCAGTAAACACGCGGGTCACACAGGCAAGCGCCGTGACGGGATAGGTCAGCGTCTCCGCCAGCTTTGATTCCCCGCCCTTGCTGGTATGGGTCATCATCGCGAAGACTTCATTAGCGCCGGTGGCAATATCCATCGCACCGCCGATATTGCCCGTCGGGTCCTTCGGCAAACGCCAATTGGCGAGATCGCCATTGGCCGCAACTTGAAAGGCGCCCAAAACCGCGCAATCGAGCCGCCCGCCGCGAGCCAGCGAAAATGAATCCGCATGATGAACCAATGCGGCCCCATCGATCAGGGTGCAAAAGTTTTTGCCCGCGTCGCGAAGGTCGTCATCCTCGTCTTCGGCCGGCGGCGGCGGGCCCATGCCGATGATGCCATTCTCGCTGTGAAAGATGATGTCTTGCTCTTCGGTGACATATTTCGTGGTCAATGTCGGCATACCAATACCGAGATTGACGACCCAATTCGGCTGCAAATCCGCCGCCAGACGCTTTGCAATGGCATCACGATTCAAAAATCTATCGGTTGGTAGGGGAATGTCGGTCATTCGATTCGCGCTCCCTTGTCGATCACATAAGTGTCCACATAGACACCGGGGGTGTGCACCGTCGCCGGATCCAAGTCACCGAGCGGAACTTCCTCGGATACTTGCGCAACGGTATGTTTTGCCGCCATCGCCATTACCGGATTGAAGTTTCGAGCCGCCAGTCGATAGGTAAGATTACCACGAGGATCGACTTTGTCGGCCTTAATCAAGGCGACATCGGCATGCAGCGGTTTTTCAAGTACATAGGTTTTACCGTCGACTTCTATATGCGGTTTGCCTTCAGCAATCTCGGTTCCCAAGGCGGTCGGCGTCAAAAAGCCCCCGAGACCGGAACCGGCGTTGCGCATCCGCTCGGCCAACGTTCCTTGGGGCACAAGCTCAAGCTCGATTTTGCCGGAATCGTAAAGCTCGTTAAACACCACCGAGCCGCGTGAATAGGGAAAGGTGCAAATCACCTTTCTCACCGCACCGGTTTCCAGCAACGTGGCGATGGTGTTGTGTCCGGCGCCGGCATTGTTTGAAACGATGGTCAAATCCTTGAGACCCTTTTGGGTAAGACCCTCAATTAGGGCGATCGGTACGCCGCCGGTACCGAAACCGCCGAACAGGACCAGATCGCCGTCTTTTACCGCGTCGAGCGCGCTCGCTATGTCGTTGGCTTTTTTGTTCTTCATTGCCGCAATTTCCTCCAGATAGCGGAGTTATACCCCGCTTTCGGCGCGGCGCAAGAGCGCCCGACTCGAGCCCACAGCCCGCGCTAAAAACCAACAATCACGTTCGAAAAAATTGGAGCGGGCGATGAGATTCGAACTCACGACTTCAACCTTGGCAAGGTTGCGCTCTACCCCTGAGCTACGCCCGCATCGAAGTCAGCGGATAATACGGAAGGCGACGCGGTTTGCAAGCGCTAGGTCGCTGGTTTAAGAAACCCGCCATGTCCGTAGCCCACCCTCACACATCCGACAGCCTATTCGACCGGTTTCGCGAATTGGGAATCGAGTTCGAAATCCACAGCCACGCGGCGGTTTTTACCGTTGAGGAATCGAAATTTCTGCGTGGCACGCTGCCTGGCGCCCACACCAAGAATTTATTTTTGCGGGATAAAAAGAAACGTTTTTGGCTGTTAACCGCGCTCGAAAGCCAGACTGTCGACCTCAAGGCCCTTCGTCGCCATCTTGGCGCAAAGGGTAGTCTCTCCTTCGGCAGCCCGGAAATGTTGGCAGACAATCTGGGTGTGACGCCAGGTTCGGTAACGCCCTTTGCAGTCATCAACGACACCGATGGGCACGTCACTATGTTGCTCGACAGGACGTTACTGGACATGGACCCGGTCAATGCGCATCCGCTTCGCAATGACATGACAGTTGCCGTCGCGCCGGTTGATCTGGTTCGGTTTCTAGAACACCATGATCACAAACCGGAAATTATCGACCTCGGTCTCTTGGCTCAGCCCGATTGACTTCAACGAGCGCCCGGCCTAACTGTTGCCCCAGAGGTCAAGACGTGCCGCAACGGGGCTAAAAGCCGTCATCGACCGACCTCGACTGTGAAAGTGAGGCTCATGCAAGACGGAATCGCCAACGATCAGCCGACGGTCGGCAACCTCGCCGGCGACCCAAGCGCGATCAAAGAAAGTTCGACGGCGGAATTCGCCGACGACGTCATCGTCGCCAGTCGCGAAACGCCGGTGATAGTCGATTTTTGGGCCGAATGGTGCGGACCCTGCAAGCAACTGGGGCCGATTATCGAGAAAGTCGTGCAGGAAATGGGGGGCGCGGTCAAACTCGTTAAACTCGATATCGAGAAAAACCCCGAAGTCGCACAGCAATTGCAGGTTCAGTCCATTCCCGCGGTTTTCGCATTCGTCAACGGCCGTCCGGTCGACGGGTTCGTTGGTGCACAACCGGAAAGTCAAATTCGGAGCTTCGTCGATCGAGTCATTAAAACCGCAGGCGGCGCAGCTGGCCCCTCGCCTCTCGAACAAGCGCTTGAGCAAGCCGCCCAACTGGTCGAATCCGGAGACCTGCAAAATGCCGGCGCCCTCTATAGCCAAATTTTGCAACAGCAGCCGGACAATGTTTCGGCCATTGCCGGTCTGGCAAAATGCCTTTCCAGTGCCGGACAGACCGATGCGGCGAAGCAATTGCTCGATGACGTTCCACAGGAAAAACAAAACGATGCCGAAATAAGCGCGGTAAGGGCCGGGCTCGAACTTGCGGACGAAGCGGCAGAGGCCATTGCACAATCCGATACATTGCAGGCCGCAGTCGACAGCAATCCCAGCGACCATCAGGCACGCTTCGATTTGGCGCTCGCTCTCTATGCCCTAGGCCAAGGTGAGGCAGCGGTAGAGCATCTGCTGACGATCGTTAAAAAAGAGCGCTCGTGGAACGACGACGCGGCGCGCAAGCAATTGGTCAAAATTTTCGAAGCATTGGGAAGCGAACACCCTGCGACTGTCGAGGGTCGCCAACAACTTTCCTCTATTCTGTTCTCATGAGTGTCTTCGACCCCACTTTCGAAGACCTAAGTGAATCGATACCGATTTTCCCTCTGCCGGGCGTTCTGTTGCTGCCGGGCGGGTTTCTGCCTTTGAACATTTTTGAACCGCGATACCTGAACATGACGTCCGATGCGCTGGGCGGAGGCCGTATGATCGGCATGATTCAGCCGCAACCGGACGGTGATCTCACGGGTGACCCTGCAGTCTATCGAACCGGCTGTGCGGGACGGATTGTCAGCTTCGAAGAAACCGATGACGGCCGGTATTTGATCACACTGAAAGGCGTTGCGCGTTTCGATGTGACCCGCGAATTGGCGCAAAAAGACGGCTACCGTCTCGTCGAGCCCGATTGGTCTCCCTACGTTCGGGATCTGGATGATGCCGATGACGCCATTCCGGACCGCAACAGTTTTTTGCAATCGCTAAAAAAATATTTCGAGTTGAACCGAATGGACGCCAATTGGAACGCTATCCAAGAAGCACCTTGCGACCGGCTGGTTACTTCAGTTGCAATGATCTGTCCTTTTGAGCCATCGGAAAAACAAGCGCTGCTGGAGGCAGCGACAGTCCCAGAACGGATCGAGGTACTCACAACCTTGGTCGAAATGGCAGTGATGGGTATCAGCGACGCCAATGCCGGTAGGCAATAAGCGAATTGGTATGCGCTAATATAAGGGCTTATAGTTTATTAGATTGATTGCCTAAGCTAATAGGTCGGTAAATTTCGTTTAATTGAGGTTTTGATGTCCGATAACACCGCTGCTGTGGATCCAAAATTGCTTGAGATACTGGTTTGCCCGATTACCAAAGGGCCGCTTACGTATGATCAGGAAAACCAAGAGCTGATCAGCGAACAAGCCAAACTCGCTTATCCCATCCGCGACGGCATTCCTATTATGCTTGCGGACGAAGCACGCTCGCTCGACTGAGAGACGATTAGAGCGCACGGATACGCCGCTGCGTGAATAAAAAGGACATAAATCATGTCCAACGACACCGATCATTGGCCCGTCGAGATCCGGCTTAACAAGGCCGAAAGTCAGCTGGAAATCGATTTTGAAGACGGCAGCTGTTTCGCGCTTCCGGCAGAGTTGCTCCGCGTCGAAAGCCCATCCGCAGAGGTAAAAGGCCATCATCCCGACGAGAGAAAAATCATCTTCGGGCGCAAGCATGTGGGCATTTTAGGTATTGAAGCCGTCGGCAATTATGCGATCAGAATCAGTTTTGACGATCTTCACGACACCGGTATTTACACATGGGAAAATTTATATCGGCTCGGCCGCGACCAAACCGATATTTGGTGCCAATATTTGAGTGATCTGGAAGAACGTGGCTTAAGCCGCGACCCCTAAGCCAGCCTCAATTTTAGGGCTGCTATAAACTCTTGCCTCTCACCAAGCGCGGCAACTCGCCGACATGACCCATGGCATGCCGCATGAGGAATTTCTTTATCGGCGGCAGGCGGTCGACCATGGCGAGGCCTAAATCCCTCGCTACGCGCACCGGCGGAATATCGTTGGAGAACAACCGGTTCAATCCGTCGGTCACCGCTGTCAGTACCATATTGTCGAACCGCCGCCAGCGCTCGTAGCGACCAAGTACACTGGCAGCACCTATATCAAGACCGAGACGAGCCGCATCGACGAATAGCTCCGCGAGTGCGGCCGCATCGCGTAATCCCAAATTCAATCCTTGTCCTGCGATTGGGTGAATAGCGTGCGCCGCATCGCCCAACAACACCAGCCGCTGATCCGTATAGCGGGACGCATGCAATACCCCCAGCGGGAAACCGAACCGTGGCCCCGCCAGCTCGATTTCACCCAGCCAGCGCCCGAATCTCTGGCCGAGTTCCTGCAGAAATGCGTCGTCGTCGAGAGCGAGATATCGATCGGCCAAATCGATTCTCTCGGTCCAGACCACGTTGCTCCGATTTTCGGTCATCGGAAGCATGGCGAACGGACCGCTTGGCATGAACAACTCCACCGCCGTTCCCGCATGGTCACGTTCATGGCGAACCGTACAAACGATGGATTTTTGCCGATACATCGCAACTGTTGTTTGGATACCAGCGTCTTGGCGAATTTGCGACCCGCGCCCATCCGCGGCAACCAAAACAGACCCATCAAACTGTTGCCCGGTTTCGGTAAATACCGAAACGCCGAATGGCTCCCGTTCCACAGACACCACAGTGGCCGGCCGTACCAGTTCCAAATTCTCGCTTTCGCCAGCTGCGTCTTGCAGCGCTTTGCGGATGGCTCTGTTTTCGATGATATAGCCGAACGGATCGTCGCCTACATCCCCGTGATCGTAATGCAGAAATAGCGGCGAGATACCGCGCAACGGGTGTCCATCCGCGACACGGATATCCCAAATCGGAGAGGCGTCGGATTCTAGGTTTGACCAAAGACCAATGCCCTTGAGGATATTGGCCGAGCCGTGAGCAATTGCGGAAGCGCGGCCATCATAATCGCTGGCGGTTTCCGTCTCGGGCGCGAGGCTGTCGATAACCAGGGTCCTGAGACCGCCTGCGCTCAGCGCAAGCCCGAGGGACATGCCGGCCATACCGCCGCCGACAATGATGACATCCTTCCTGGATTTTGCCGATTCGCTCATAGAGCAAACCTCGCGCGGATCGCAAACGGAGTCCAGCGCACAAAACGACACATCTATGCAACACGCTGTGCATATTTTTTAATCATGTGTAGCCGGGGTGTTTATTATTTAATCAATACCTACCTTGCTCCGGCGATCTGCGCGCCCGGATTATCCGTTTAAGTTATTATTTTTATTATATGATTCTACTCTTTCCGCAGTTCGGCACGGTATTTGAGTTAACGGGTTGGTTAGATGCCATTCGGCATTACTACCCGTTCAAAAAAGCCTAAGAAAGGATAGGTGAGATGAAATTAGTCATGGGGATCATCAAGCCCTTTAAGCTTGATGAGGTGCGCGAAGCCCTGACAGCTCTCGGTATCGAGGGAATGACCGTCAGCGAAGTCAAAGGCTTCGGGAGACAGAAAGGTCAAACCGAAGTTTATCGCGGCGCCGAATATGCCGTGAACTTCCTGCCAAAAATCAAAATCGAGGTGGCGTGCGACGACGATAAAACCGACAGCGTCGTCGAAGCGATCCAGTCCGCCGCCAACACCGGCAAGATCGGAGACGGGAAAATTTTTGTTTCCGATCTTAGCAAGACGGTACGAATCCGCACCGGCGAAACTGACGCCGACGCGTTGTAAGTGGAGAATGGACAATGAAATTTATCTCAACTCTCATGCGTCCGCTGGCCTTGGCGGCGCTTTTCACCGGCGGGCTGACAATGCCCGCTTGGGCCGCAGACAAGCTGAATAGCGGCGATACCGCCTGGATGCTCACTTCGACCGCGTTGGTATTGTTGATGACCATTCCCGGCGTNGCACTTTTTTATGGCGGCATGGTGCGCAAGAAAGGCGTGCTGGCTGTCACCATGCAAAGCTTTGCAACCACCTGCCTGATTACTCTGGTCTGGTTCGCTGTCGGCTATAGCCTGGCCTTCGGGGCCGGAAATGATTATGTCGGCGATTTGAGCGCTGCGTTCTTCGCAGGCATCACTAAAGATGCCCTTAGCGGCACTTTCCCGACCTCGGTATTCGCGATTTTCCAACTGACGTTCGCGATAATTACCGCAGCCCTGATCACAGGCGCGGTCGCCGACCGGATGAAGTTCGGCCCATTGCTGATCTTTTTGGCGCTATGGTCGATCCTGGTTTATTCGCCGGTGACCCATTGGGTTTGGGGTGGCGGTTTCCTGTCAAAGGACGGCGTGCTCGATTTCGCCGGAGGAACCGTGGTCCATATTAACTGCGGGATTGCGGGCCTTGTGGCCTGTCTCGTCCTCGGCAAACGGACCGGCTTCGGCACGGAAAACATGGCACCGCATAATTTGACGCTGAGCATTATCGGCGCTTCTTTACTGTGGGTTGGCTGGTTTGGCTTCAACGCCGGCTCTGCCGTCGCGGCAGACGGCGCGGCCGGCATGGCTATGGCCGTGACCCAGATCGCTACCGCCACAGCAGCTTTGGCCTGGATGATCTGCGAATGGATCACCCTCGGCAAACCCAGCGTGCTTGGCATTGTTTCCGGCGCTGTTGCCGGCTTGGTCGCCATCACGCCCGCGTCCGGTTTTGTCGATCCTATGGGCTCTTTCTGGATCGGCCTTGCCTCCGGTGTAATCTGCTGGTGGACCTCGACCAAGCTCAAATACATCCTTGGCTACGACGATTCGCTGGATGTCTTCGGAATTCACGGTGTCGGCGGTATCGTTGGCGCGATTCTGACAGGAGTCTTCGCTGTCGAAGCTATCGGCGGCACCAAAGGTGCGCTCGAAGGCAATATCGGCCAAATCTGGATTCAGTTCGAAGGCATTTTGGCCACCATCGTCTGGTGCGCCGTCATAACCTTCGTATTGCTGAAAATCCTCGATGTCACGATGGGTATTCGCGTGAGCGAGGAAGAGGAGCGAGAAGGGCTCGATACGCATTTGCACGGAGAAAGCGTCCAATAAGACATCCCTGACACAACGCAAATATTAAGGGGGAGCCTCGGCTCCCCTCTTTTTTTACCAAACAAAAATTAAAATTAAATGCTTTGTCTTTGAGTGAATCGCAGGCTCTTACTTTTTATTTTATTTCCCTATTCTTTAAATATTGCCTATATTTATTTGCTATATCTACTGAGCATTATTGGCGAAAAAATGCAAAATCCGGCCTTCGAACAACTCGCGACCTATCCATTTTGGCGTTTAGCTAAGTTATTGGAAAATGTACCAAAAGCAGATGGGTTGGAAGAAATCGCACTACAAATTGGTGAGCCAAAAATTCCACCGCCAAATTTCGTCGCCGAAACCATCGCCGAAAACGCCGAAAAATGGGCCAACTATCCCCCTCACCCGGGGACCGATACCTATCGCGCAGCTTGCGCTGGCTGGCTGACCCGGCGCTACGGACTGCCCGACGGCATGATCGGTGGCGAAACACATGTCTTGCCTTGTGCGGGCACTAAGGAAGCGCTTTTTCATATGGGGTTGCTATCGGTGCCTCGTGACCGGCCGACCGGCAATCAAAAACCCTTTGCTGTTCTGGTCCCGAATCCGGTCTATCAGGTTTATTACGGTGCGGCGGTATTTTCAGGCGGCGAGCCCTATCCTATTGCTGCCCCGGCAGAAAACAATTTCATGCCCGACTATGCCGGGCTCGATCCCGACATCCTGGAACGGACCGCGCTGGTTTATCTTTGCAATCCGTCGAACCCGCAAGGTGCCAGCGCGTCGATGGAGTACCTGACAGAACTTATCGGACTCGCACGACAGCATGATTTTGTCCTCGTCTTCGACGAATGCTATTCGGAAATTTATCGCGGCACGCCACCGGTCGGTGGGCTTCAAGCGTGCGCCCATCTCGGTGGTGATCTCGACAATATTCTGGTTTTGCACTCCCTATCGAAACGGTCTTCAGCGCCGGGGCTACGATGCGGATTCGTTGCCGGCGACCCGAAACTGATCGATCTCTACCGAACCATTCGCAGCTATGCATCCGTTGCGGTTCCACTACCGCTCTTGGCTGCCGGCGAAGCGCTTTGGAACGACGAAGCCCATGTGGATATCAATCGCAACCATTACGTAGAACTCTTTGCGATGGCCGAGAAAATTTTGGGTCATGTACCGGGGTTCACAAACCCGCCGGGCGGTTTCTACCTGTGGCTTGATGTGGGTGACGGTGAAGAAGCGGCGTTGAAGCTTTGGCGCGAAGCGGCGGTGCGATGCATGCCGGGCGGATATATGGCGCAGGACGACCCTTTCACCGGCACCAACCCGGTCTCGCAATATCTTCGGATCTGCTTGGTCCACGACAAGGCAACCGCTGAGGAAGCGCTGACCCGTGTCGCCAAGGTCCTAGAGGCATAGCTCGTATGGTTGCAGCCACCAAAAAGCCCACTTTGCTGCCAGTTCAGTTGCGCGAACAACTGTTTCGAGCGAGTCGAGCGGCTGTAGGCTTTGGATTAATCGCGCTTTCGGTATTCATGACCGTGGCGTTGATTACCCATCACGGTGCCGATCCTTCCCTAAACACCGCTACCGCCGCTAAAGCACAAAACCTAATGGGTATGTCGGGCGCATTTCTGAGTGACTTTTTGCTGCAAACGTTCGGTTTTGCAAGCATCTTGCTGATCCCGGTTTTTGCCTGCTGGGGAGGCCGCTCGATCATGGCAAAACAGGTATCGCGCCTTTGGCTCAAGACGCTCTTGATGCCAATTTGTTTATTGATTCTTGCGGCGCTGCTCGCATTTGCCGGTGGGCCGAAGTCCGATCCAACGCTCTCCGGACCAGGCGGCATAAGCGGCCAAATTCTCGCAGAACATGTGCTTTGGCCTTGGGCAACGGCAAACGGACTGACCGGCATCATGGTTTGGCTGCCTGCCGGAATGTGCGTCATCGTCTTGTTTCTATATCTGCTCGCCTTTACCCGAGCCGAATGGACTACAGGATTAAGGTTTTCTTGGCGCCTGATTTGCCGTACGGCCGCCAACTTGCGTGAATTTATTCACCAACTCAGGCGCAAAGACGATGGAGATTTCGAGACGGCGCCTGCCGAGCCGATATCGGAACCGGCTGAACCCGAATTCAAGCCGGTGACAAAGGCGGTAAGGCTGGTCGAAAAGAAAGAAGCACGCCCCAAACGCACCCGCCGCACCACAAGACCGCGCCAGTCAAGCCTCGATCTCGGCGTCAACGACGGCACCTTTGGATTGCCGGCCCTCAATCTGTTGCAAAACCCGGACAAGTCGAGCGGCAAGGCTTCCACAGTGAACAAAGAAAGTCTGGAACAGAACGCCCGGCTTCTGGAAAGTGTGTTGCAGGATTTTGGTGTGCGTGGCGAGATCGTCAAGGTGCGCCCGGGCCCCGTGGTTACGCTGTATGAACTTGAACCCGCACCGGGCACAAAAACAAGCCGTGTAATAGGTCTTTCCGATGACATTGCGCGCTCCATGAGTGCGATTTCGGTGCGGATTGCCACCGTCCCCGGCCGCAACGTAATCGGCATAGAGCTCCCCAACAGCAGCCGCGAAACGGTTTTGCTACGAGAATTGCTCTCAGCCGACGATTACGAGCGTAACAAAGGCAAACTGCCGATGGTGCTGGGCAAGGATATCGGGGGCACGCCGGTTATCGCCGACCTGGCAAAAATGCCCCATTTGCTGATCGCGGGCACCACCGGCTCGGGTAAATCGGTTGGGCTGAACGCGATGATCCTTTCATTGCTTTATCGGCTAGGGCCAGCCGACTGCCGCTTCATCATGATCGACCCGAAAATGCTGGAACTTTCGATCTACCACGATATTCCGCATTTGCTGGCACCGGTGGTCACCGATCCTAAAAAAGCCGTAGTCGCGCTCAAATGGACGGTGCGTGAGATGGAAGACCGGTACCAGGCGATGTCCAAGCTCGGCGTCCGCAATATCGAAGGCTACAACAAGCGTGTTGGCGAAGCCGCCCGAAAAGGCGAAGTACTGACCCGCAAACTACAGACAGGCTTTGACCCCGAGACTGGCCAGGCCGTTTTCGAGGAACAGGAACTCGACCTTAGCCCGTTGCCGTTCATCGTCGTCGTTGTCGACGAAATGGCCGATCTGATGTTGGTCGCCGGAAAAGATATCGAAGCGTCGATCCAACGGCTCGCCCAGATGGCGCGCGCGGCCGGTATCCACCTAATTATGGCGACACAGAGGCCTTCGGTCGATGTCATAACCGGTACCATCAAGGCCAATTTCCCGACCCGTATCAGCTTTCAGGTAACCTCCAAGGTCGACAGCCGAACGATATTGGGCGAGCAGGGTGCGGAGCAGCTGCTCGGACAAGGTGACATGCTGTACACGGCTCCCGGGGGCCAATTGACGCGAGTGCACGGTCCCTTCGTTTCCGATGAGGAGGTCGAGGCGGTTGCCGATCACCTGCGTGCCCAGGGCGAACCCCTATACAACGATACGGTCACCGAAGAAGCGGAGGGCGACGGTAGCGGGCTTGGCTCTGGAGGAAGCGAGGCGGACGCCCTATATGACAAGGCAGTCGCACTCGTCTGTCAGGAGCAGAAGGCATCGACCAGTTTCATCCAACGCCACCTGCAAATCGGCTATAATCGTGCGGCGCGGATCATGGAACAGATGGAGAAGCAAGGTGTCGTCAGTGCGGCCAACCACGTGGGAAAACGTGAGATTCTCGTCGGGACTCATTAAATCGTTATGTGCAGTGTTGATTTGCGGCGTGCTGCTCGTAGGCGCGCCGGCAACCCCCGATGCCCAGCAGCGAGGTTTGCGTCTATCAGCGACGCAGCTGGCCCACGTCAGCCGAATTAAATCCTATCTCAACCGAATCACCACACTACAAGCCCGTTTCATTCAGACCAATCCGGACGGAAAGATTTGGCAGGGCACGGTTTCGATCCAACGGCCTGGAAACTTTCGCTTCGATTACGACCCCCCGGTCCCACACACACTGATTTCCAATGGAACCTGGTTTATTCATGTAGACCGCGAATTACAGGAAAGTAATTTCCTCCCTCTGGACCGCACGCCCGCGCGCTTTCTGCTTCGCAAACGTGTGACGTTTGACCGTGACGTCAAGCTTGTGGGCTTTCGCCGTGCCGCCGGCCTTATACATTTGCGGCTGCTGAACAAAGAACATCCCGACATGGGGTTTTTGACGCTCACCTTCAACGAGCGTCCGCTGGCGCTCAGACAGTGGAAGGTCAATGACGCGCAGAACAAGCGCACGTTGGTGACTTTGCAAAATACGCGGCTTGGCGTTCGACTGAGGCCAGAACTATTCGAGTTCGTCGAACCGGAACAAGAAGACCAGGATCAATAAGTGCGCTAGAATTTGCGCACGGCACCAAAAGCAACGAAATAATTTTTATGACGCAGCTACCCATCATCGGCATACCCGCCTGTCGTATCGAGCTCAAAGGCAAGCCCGCACACCGGGTTGCTGGCAAATACATCGATGGTTTGGGCAAGGCGACGGACTGTATCCCGCTTATGGTCCCGGCTTTTGGCGATATCGAGTTTGCCGATCAAATTATCGCACGCCTCGACGGGCTGCTCCTCACCGGCAGCGGCTCCAACGTCGAGCCGCACCGATACGACGGAGCGCAAAGCCGCGCTGGAACCGCTCATGATCCGTACAGAGATGGCACATCATTGCCTCTGATCCGCGCAGCCGTCGATGCTGGAGTGCCCGTATTCGCCGTCTGCCGCGGCATTCAAGAGCTCAACGTCGCGCTCGGCGGTAGCTTGCACCAGAATATCCACGAATTGCCGGGTAAGAACGAGCACCGCATGAACCGTGCGGCCGAGAATGACGACCGATTTACTGTGCGTCATTCGATCGATATTCGTCCCGGAGGTGTGTTAAGCGAGATCACCGGCGGCGCCGAACAGGAAATGGTCAACTCACTCCACGCGCAGGCGATCGATCGGCTGGCCGACGAGCTGGTTGTTGAAGCGACCAGCGACGATGGTGTGATCGAAGCGGTCAGTCGCAAAGGCGGAGCAAGCTTTGTTCTCGGCGTTCAATGGCACCCCGAATATCCACTGAGCGAGGATTGCGTTCTCGCACGTAAGCTGTTCGCTGCATTCAATGCGGCGGCCCAGCGGCACTTGGATGCGCGCCAGAACACTACAGATCGAATACATGCGGCCTAGATTTTAGGTCGGTCCTAAAAATTCCCAGGGAGAAATTCATGAATTACGCCATTCCGCTATGGGAAACGCCCGTTCTCGGCGTGTCCGGAAGTGACGAGTCGTTTCCGGTCAATCGCATTTTTTGTGTTGGACGCAATTATGCAGACCATGCCCGGGAAATGGGGCATGACCCCGACCGGGAGCCGCCCTTTTTCTTCACAAAATTCGGCGATGCGGTGTTTAGCGGTACCGAATACCCATACCCGCGCGCGACCAATGACGTGCATCCGGAATGCGAGATGATCGTCGCCTTGTCCAGCGGCGGCAGCGACATTGCAGAAGCCGGGGCGCTTGATTGTGTTTTCGGCTATGGGGTCGGATTCGATATTACCCGGCGGGATATGCAGCAGGAAGCCAAGGACTTAGCGCGTCCCTGGGCGCTATCGAAGGGCCCAGATTTCGCAGCGCCGTGCAGTGTCCTACATACGGTCGACCAGGTTGGTCATATCGAGGACGCGGGCCTCAAATTTACAGTCAACGGAGAGGTCCGGCAGGAAGGCAATGTCAATCAAATGATTTGGTCGACCGGAGAAATGATCGCCTATCTGTCGACGCTTATTACCTTGAAACCAGGAGATATCATTATGACGGGCACGCCCGCAGGCGTTTCGGCAGTGGTTAAAGGTGACAAGCTTGTCGGGCATGTGGACGGATTGACCGACCTAGAACTCATTATCGTCTGAAACGCACCCGCCTAGGTTTCGCCGACATCCATGTCGGGCACGAGTAGCGCATTTGCGGACAGCGAAATGCGCACATCCTCGCCAAAATAGGGATGCACCTCGTGCAGCAGATAACCCGGAAACACCACTAGCAAACCCTCTTCCGGCTGGATGTCCATCCGATAGCCGAAGGGTGGCTGCATCTTCGGCGCCGAGCGTGACCCGGAGCGAGGGTCGACGAAAGACAGCAAGCCGCTATGGGGGTGGGACTCCGGCGCCGGCTCGGCGGCAACGTAATAAATCGCCGACCAAAGACTGCCATCGTGACTGTGGGCGCGGGTGTAGGTGCCATTGCGTGCGGTGTTGGCCCAGCCGGTGACGATGATATCCATTTCGGGGGGGAAATCGTCCACCGTCGCGCTTGTCATTTCCTGCAGGGCCTGGCCGAGATGTTGCTGAAAGACCTGCATTTCCGGCTCTGGCCACTGCATCAGATCGTGGTCCGACTGCCAGCCCCCGATATTACTTCCCACATTCTGCGCTCTTATCGTTTCATGCTCTAGAACGATCTCTTTCAGGCGCGGATTGATTGCTTCAAGCTCGGGTACCTTGCGCATGAGTACCGGGGTCGCGAAGGCGGAAGTGATTTGCTGTCTGATATGATCCATTTTCGTCAACGGAGGTCAAAAGTTTGNAATGGAAATTCGACTGTCGGTACTTTAAGCGGGAAAGGCAACGGTTTCACCTAATCGATTTGTCGCAAGTTCAGATAGACGTCCGTGAGGGAGAAAAATAGATGCGACTAGTAACATGGAATATCAACTCCGTCCGCCTGCGGTTGTTTCCACCGATTTCGCCGCCATACCCGAGTTCATCATCGACAATGAAACTGGGCTGCTGGCGGAACCTGAGGACCCCGTATCATTACAAAATGCGCTGGTGCAGCTGATGACCGCGCCTGAGCTTCGGCGGAAATTCGGCCAAGCTGGCGAGGCGCGGCTCCGTCAACATTTTAACGCGGAACAGACACTCGACCGGCTGGCGGATTTATTGACCGTGCGCGAGATCGCGAGAGCTGCCTAATGCGGATCGCCTTCTACGCCCCGATGAAGGCTCCGACGCATCCGACGCCATCCGGCGATCGCAGCTTCGCGCGCCTAATAATACGCGCCCTGCGGCGGGCGGGCCATGACGTGGTGCTGGCGTCAAGCTTCAGAAGTTACGACCGGGACGGGACAAACCAAGGTCGGCTTGCGCACCGTGCGGAGCGTGCTCGCGAGCGGGCGAGCGGGCGATTGCGCAAGAACCCGCCGGATATTTGGTTCACCTACCATGTTTATCATAAGGCACCCGATTATCTCGGGCCGCAACTATCCGCTCACTTCCGCGTTCCCTATATCGTCGCCGACGCCAGCCACGCGCCGAAACAGGCAAGAGGTCCATGGGCAGAAGGCTTCAAGGTTGCCCAACGCGCAATTCTCGCCGCCGACCGGCTAATTTATTTCGATCCGCTTGACGCAATTTGCCTTCGTCAGGACCTGCNCCGAGGCGACCGTCTGGCTCAGTTACCACCCTTTACCGCACGTCGGGCGGTGACGCCCGCTGAGCGTCGCGCGGCACGAAAGGAGTTAAGCGCTAGGTTGAAAATTCCCGAACAGATGCCCTGGGCGATTACCGTTGCGATGATGCGCGACGATATCAAGACAGACTCCTACCGAATGCTCGCCGAATCTGCACAGCAATGTTGTCATCCGAATTGGGCATTGCTGATCGCCGGTGACGGAATCAATCGGCCCCAAATCGAAGAAGCGTTCAAAGGCTTAACCAATGCACGGTTTTTGGGCGAACTTGCCGGTAGAGATCTGTCCCAGCTTTACGCTGCTGGCGATCTGCTGGCTTGGCCTGCCCTTCAGGAAGGTTGCGCGATGTCACTTCTCGAAGCTGCGGGTGCGGGGCTTCCGGTCGTCGCGGGCGAGCGCCCTGGTCTCGAACGTTTCATAGATAGCGGTAAAACCGGGTATCTCTGTGCCGAAGGAGACCCAGATACATTCAGTGAACGGCTCGGCCTTCTACTCACCGACCCCACCCTTCGCCGGCAATTCGGCGCCAACGCGGCAGACCGCGCCAGACGCGAATTCAGCCTTGAGGCGGCGGCCGAAGGTCTCGACCGAATAATGAGCAAACTATCTTGGGAGCACGCCGCATGACTCTGCTGGCACTTATTCGCCACGGATCGACCGAATGGAACGAAAAAGGCATCGTTCAAGGCCGTAGCGACATACCCTTAAGCGAGGGCGGACGTAAACAGGTGGCGGGCTGGAGCGTGCCAAAAGAAATCAAGAACTTCGTCTGGATCGCGAGCCCATTGCAACGAGCGTCCGAAACAGCATCGATCCTGACAGGCAACACCGTTTCCGCCGACTCTCGCCTGGTTGAAATGGACTGGTCCGAATGGGAAGGACAAACTTTGCCGGCGCTGCGTGCCGAACTCGGCGACTTAATGGCCGCCTGGGAGGCAAAAGGACTGGATTTCAATGCGCCAGGCGGCGAGAGCCCGCGCGAAGTACAAGAGCGGCTTAAACCCTTCTTGGAGGAATGCGCAAGCACCGGCCAGAATACAGTCGCGGTCTGCCACAAAGGCGTTATCCGCGCCGTATACGCGCTCGCTGTCGGGTGGGACATGACCGATAAACCGCCGCAGAAGTTGAAAGAAGAATGTGTCCATATTTTCGAACTTGGCGATGACGGGCGGCCGACGGTTCATACCCTCGATATCGCCATGACCAGCTAGGTCGAAAATTCAACCTCCGACGGCGCCGAAACGGCTTATGACCAAAACGAAAGTCTTTTTTTACGTTCAACACCTTCTCGGCATTGGGCATGCCATGCGAGCCGCACTCTTGTGTCGGGCAATGTCCAATGCGGGCCTCGAGGTGATGCTGGTAAACGGCGGAGAGCCAAGCACGCTCGATGATCCCGGTCTGGTCGACCATATTCAACTACCCCCCGCCCGCGCAGCCGACCCGTCGTTTTCGGGAATCGTCGACGCGGCGGGAGCGCCGATCGACGAGGCTTGGAAAGAAAAACGCCGCGCGGTGTTGCTCGATTGTTATGAGAACACCCAATCAGATTTACTGTTGGTCGAAACCTTTCCCTTTGGCCGCTGGCCATTCCGCTTTGAAATTTTGCCGCTGCTTGATCTCGCTAGCGGTCGCGGCCCCATCCTCTGTTCGATCCGGGACATTCTAGTGCCCAAAAGCGAATCGAAACGAAATCGAGAAATTCTTTCTATCATCCAGACAAAATTCGACGGTGTTTTGGTGCATGGTGACGAGACGTTAGTTGGGTTGGACCAAACCTATCGTCACGCGAAAGCACTCGAAGGGCGTCTTCACTATACCGGCTATGTTGCCCCTGGCCCGGACGCGCCCAACCAGGAGACGGACGGCGAAATAATCGTATCGGCCGGTGGTGGAGGCACCGGCGAAATTCTAATTAATGCGGCAATGAAATTGGCCCGAAGTTCCGACGGACAAAATTGGCGTTGGCGCTTTCTCGTCGGACCCAATTTGCCACCGGACCATGGCGCAGACTTATCCGCCGCCCCAAATATAACAGTCGAATCCGTTCGGCCCGATTTTNGTGCGTTGCTCGCCACCGCCGCCCTTTCGGTAAGTCAGGCGGGCTATAATACGGTGATGGATGTTTTAGTTTCGAAGGCGCGCAACGTGTTGGTACCGTTCGGTCGTTTCGGTCAAACGGAGCAGCCCATGCGGGCAAAATTGCTGGCCGAAAAAGGAATGTCGATCGCCGTGGAGGAAGAGACGCTCACACCTCAAATTCTTTTTGCCGCAATCAACAGGGGATTGGCGATGAGACGGCCCAACCCCGCCCATATCGACCTTAGCGGGGCCGATACCACCGCCCGCTTGGTGAAACAATTCATGAAACCGTCATGAAAAGCGCAGGTGCCGAAATCCGCCAGGAGACGATCGTTGACTGGGACGATCTAGATCATGAGCTGGAACAATGGCGCGCAGCTAATCGACGGCCGGTTTTTTGGTGGCGGGACGATGATTTAGCGGCGCCCAGCCCCGAGCTGGACCGGCTTTTGCTTTTGCGAAACGGCGCACCTATAGCACTCGCGGTGATTCCCAAACTGGTGAAGGATGATCTTGCCGCCGATTTGAAAGATTATCCGAAGATCGACGTCATCCAACATGGATTTGCTCATATTGATCATTCGGGTGGAGACGAGAAAAAAACTGAGTTCGGAGCCTATCGACCTGCCGATCGCGCCATTGAGGACCTAGTGGCGGGACAACACATTCTCACCAAGCAGTTCGGTGAGCGCTTCGTTCCGGTGCTAGCCCCTCCGTGGAACCGTATTGCGGAAAACATCGCCGATCGCCTTGCCGACGCCGGATTCATTGCTCTCTCGGGGTTCGGTAAAAAAGAAGTTGGCGACCTCCCAAACATCAATACCCATGTCGACCCAATCGACTGGCGAAAAACGCGCGCATTCCTGGGAACGGATCACGTTTTGGCAAAAACAATCGAAACCCTTGCGCACCAGCGCCTCGCGAAAGGACCTGCCCGCCCGATCGGCCTCCTAACCCATCATCGCCAAATGGATGCGGATGGATGGAAGTTTGTTGACCAATTTGTGAAAACCCTTCAAGCCCAACCTAATGTTAGCTTACAAAGCATTCGTGACATTCTAGGCGGACCGCCTGTGGTATCCCATTGATCCTGATATGACTGACACCAGCTACCACCGTTACCCAAAGAAAAGCGTCGTTGGCGATCTCGTTCGTGCCGGTATAGGAGTTCTATTTTTCGGCTTGCCGGTTGTATTTACCGACTTGGGGTCGGTTATGTTCGTCATATTGAGTGCCTTCGCATTGTTCTTCCTAGGCTATGGCGCACGCACGATTATTCATCAATGGACCGTTTTCGAATTCGGCGAAATCGGACTTGCTAAGCACGGACCCACCGGCGGACGAATTGCTTGGGAGTCGTTGGAGTCAGTCAAGCTGCGTTATTTTTCCACCGGCAAAGACCGTCCGAGCGCCGGGAACGCCGGCGGTATGGGTGGTGGATGGATGGAAATGACTCTCGTGGGAAACAGCCGGAAACTGAAATTCGATTCGGAGCTGGAAGGATTCAAGAAGATCGCTCAGGAGGTAGAAAAAAAGGCCACTGACCGAAATATCGAGTTTGATGAATCTACCGAAGCAAACTTTCGCGCTTTACGAGGCGAAATCGGCCCCGACGACAGGGACGATCCGCGCAATAAGACCCCCTATTCCGATAATTACAGGGGTCCCGGTATCTGATGCAGGATTTGCTTCGCGTCGAAGGACTAGGTGTCTCGCTACAATTGCCCGAAGGCAAGGTCGATGCGGTGCGCTCGGCGGATTTTCGTATTCAGCCCGGCTCTTGCGTCGCCTTGGTGGGCGAATCGGGCGCCGGCAAATCGGTTACCGCACAAGCCATAATGGGTATTCTGCCCGACAACGCGGCCATCGATCGCGGGCAAATTTTATTTTCCGATCCCCTGGCGCCCGGCACCACCGTGGATATCGCAGCGCTCGACCCGAAGTCCAAGCAAATACGCAAAATTCGTGGCGGGCGAATTTCGATGATTTTTCAGGAGCCGATGACGTCACTGTCCCCGCTTCACACGATCGGCGACCAAATCATCGAAACGTTGCGCCTACATCAGGATTGTCCGCGCCAGGAAGCCGCAGGCCGCGCCCGCGATATGTTGTGGCGTGTCGGCTTTCCCGATCCCGCTCGAGCAATCGAGACTTACCCTTTCGAACTCTCCGGTGGCCTCCGGCAGCGAGCAATGATTGCTATGGCGCTGGTCTGCCAGCCCGCACTCCTTGTCGCAGACGAACCCACCACAGCGCTCGACGTTACCATTCAGGCGCAAATCCACGGTTAATACCGCGCATACCCGCTCCTCTCCCTGGCCGGCAGTAATACGATTTTCGGAATTTGTGATTTGCTCAGCAATTTCAGGCGAAAAGAATCGTGACAGCTCCTGAGCCGCCGACTGTTCCGCGACCGAGCGCTCCAACAAACGCCGGGCGCGCACTAGGGCCACCGCGATAATGAGCGTGACGATGCAAATCGAAATTACCTTATCGAACTCAGCTCCAACCAGAATCGAGTTCGACGTGAGATAGGTGACGTAGTCGCGGGTGGTCATCATGTCATCCGGGTCGGCGCCCACCGCATAGCCCACCAACCCAACCCAACACACTGCCGCCGCAAAGCCACAAAGCAAAACGTAGCGTGGCTCGAATCTCAGCGCCCGCAAAGCAATGAAAATAAATACGTAAAGCAGTGTCGGCGCCTTTAACGAGAAGGCGGCCGGTTGTTCGTATTGCCAATGGAAACTCCAGATCAGCATGACCACGACAAACACATCGAGCACCACCGCCGGATAGAGGATCCACCCCTTAAGTTGGCCACCGTGGGCGAGAAGCAACCGGAGAACGGTGAAAAGGAAATAAAACAACAACACGAAAAAAACCGGAGTCTCCCAGGGCTCGTACATATGGGTCTTGGGCGAAACAGCGTAGAGAATGCCAAAGGTCACGACGACGACGAGCTGAAACCAAGCGATAAGTATTTCGCTATTTGCTTGTTGGCGCTCGATTACATCGCGCACGCGATCGGGCACCTCACCGCTTGGTTCGCCTAACACAAAATGTTTGATCCGCTGAATATCCATGCCATTCACGTCTTTTCGTCAGTCGGCTCTTTACTCTCAGCAATCCGAAACCAAACCGAGGTTTCGCGCGCTCCGGCCAACAACGGTAAACTCGCGATCGCTGTTTGTCGGAACGCCGGCACCATACGAGTCGTTACATAGCGACTCGATATCACCAGCTCCGTTGCCGGGCCAGCCAAGAATGGCGCCCAGCCCGATTGCTCATTGTAACCGCGCCACCGCCACTCGGCCGGATAGTCATCCGGCAAGAAAATATCATGCACCTGTATCATCGCACCGGCGGGTAGGGACGGCAAAATCACATTCAGTAACAAATCAACATCGCTGCCAGGCATCAGGACGTGGCTGGAGTCGATGCTGACCATGTCACCCGCGTCGATTTCGTTCCATATTTCAGGCGAAATGTCCTGCAACGGTTCGGTGATCCAGTTCAAATTAGGGGCGGTCGGAAACTCTTTACGCGGTTCCGGATCTATAACCGTCAGAGCCGTCTGAAGACCTTCATCTTCGATCGCCTGAATGGCAAATCTGGTCGAATGACCGGCTCCAATTTCAACAATTCGTCGGGGCTTAAAATGGCGAATAAAGGCATAAAGCGTCGCGGCATCAAGGCGTGGAAACCAGTCCTGTTGCCACCTTGCGGCACTCTGTTGTGTGCCATCGATTGCCTGTAGCGGGATCTTATAACTATCCACGACGCCAAGCCAATGGCGCTGGGTCGCCCCCAACGCTTCGAAACGTTTTTCCCAAAGCGGATAAGCAGAATGGGATTCTGTGTTTCGGCGGAAGCGAGCACTGCGAGCAGGAATAAAATAACCGTAGTTTCTGCTCCCGAGCAGCGTTTTCAGCCCAAACCAAGCTCGCCTTAGAATTTTAGATAAAGTCATCGAAATCGGCCCGGTGCGATCCAGCCAGTACTTAAGCACACCTTTGCGATGACCTTAGCGCATATTTGAGGCGCCGGTAAAACAGCCGCGTTATATAATCAAAAAAAGGTAAATCTAAGGAATAAGCCGGTAACCGCCGGGTTCAGTTACCAGAATCTTGGCGCTCGAGGGGTCTTCCTCGATTTTTTGACGCAAACGGTAGACATGCGTCTCGAGCGTATGGGTTGTCACGCCGGCATTGTAACCCCACACCTCGCCAAGCAACGTTTCTCGGCTCACCACCTTATCGCCGGCGCGATAAAGATAGCGGAGAATAGCGGTCTCCTTTTCGGTTAGGCGAACTTTCTTGTCTTCGGAATCGTCGGTAAGCATCTTCGAGCTTGGCATGAAAGTGTATGGTCCGATTACGAAAACCGCATCGGCACTATGTTCGTGTTGGCGTAAATGTGCCCGCAATCGCGCCATCAATACGCCGAGACGAAACGGCTTGGTAATGTAGTCGTTCGCCCCGGCATCCAAGCCGAGAATCGTATCCGCATCGGAATCCGCACCGGTCAGCATGATGATTGGCGAGCTGACACCGTTTCGGCGCAAAAGCCGACACGCATCGCGCCCATCCATGTCCGGCAGGCCTATATCCAAGAGGATGATGTCGAAGTAGCCTTCCTTGACGGTCTCCAGCGCATCTTTGGCGGTGCCGACCCCGACGGTCGCGAACTCTTCATGGAGCTGCAATTGCTCCTCGAGTGATTCACGAAGCGTTTCGTCGTCGTCAATGATCAAAACCTTCTTACCGGCCATGCGGCATCTCCCTGCCAATTCGCGGATTTTACACGGCGGGGTTACGAGTCCGGCCCACCTTTACGCCACCACATTTAAATCAATTTCGGCCTTTCGGCCAATAATTTGGCGTTTTCTACTCAAGANCACACAGGTTTGAAGTCTGTGCGGATAGATGAATTTACCGGCAATAATTGCCGCGCAGCGTCGATGCACTCCATTGAACTATTGAAAAGCCCGGATTTTCGCCGATTCCGCTGGCATTTTCCTTGCATCGTTCCATGCCCGAGAGGAAATTTTAATGACCGCAGCCATTAGCGCCAATCCCCATCCGCTTGCCCTACCGAAACCATATCCGGCGGGACCGGCACCATCACCAACGCCCGTCAAACAGGCCCCGCAACCAGCAACACCTGCGACGACCCCAGCGGTTGACGACGAAGAAATCGAACATCCATTTGCCGACATCGACCCTCAATATGAGGGGGAAACGATCCTTAAATCGGAAGCGGAAAAGGTTTGGGACGACGACCAATCGAAGGATTTGTTCGGTAAAGATGGATTCACCTTCGATGACTTCCTCGACATCATAAACCCGCTTCAGCATATCCCCGTGGTATCAACCATTTACCGTGCGATCACCGACGACCAGATCGATCCTGGGGCGCGATTAGCTGGTGGCGCACTTTATGGTGGCGGACTCGGCTTCGCCGGCGCGCTTTTCAATGCAGTGATCGAAAACGATACGGGCAAGGATATCGGCGAACATGCGCTGGCTTTAGTTGGAATCGGCGATGATAATGAGGCCCCGGCAGACATCGCTGCGCAAGCCGTCGGTCAAGCAGCAAATGACAAAACATCTACAGCTCAGCCCGCGAACCCCAATCAGGCCGGCGGTAATCCTGTCGCCGAGGCGGCCGTAACGCAGAAATCTGTGCGCAATCAGCCATTCCCCGGGGCTCCCGTCGTGCCAGTTCAAAGCCAACGAGGCCGCGCATTCGGTGGCATCATGATCCCGCCGACCGGCACGCCGCCGGCCGCTACCGGCCAAATTGCTCCAAAAACGCCACAATCTAAGGCAGTCGACGCCTTGCTACAGGCCCGCACCGCCGTTCCAGGCCGAAACGCACAACCGATCGCTGGCGCGGGCGGCCGCAGTCGCTTTACTGGCGGAGCCGGCCCCAAACCGGATGCCGCCCAAGCCTCCCCGCCAATTGTAAACCCCAAAGACCCGATATCGTTATCGCCCACAATGGCGGCCAAATTGAGCGCGCTATCGCGGAAAACCAAGTCCGCCAGCACAGCTCAAACTCAACAGGACCCGAGGGCTTCCACCACCGCACAGCCAGCCACACCTAAGCGCGAAGCCCAATCGCCAAACTCCACACTCGGCACCGGGAATTTCCAGAATGCGGCTGCCCCATTGCCAAATCTCATGCTCGATGCACTCGACAAGTATGAGTTGATGGTTCGCGAACGCCAAAAGAAACGCACCTAATTTCAAAACGACCACCTAACGACGCTTGACAGTCGCTCGACCGGTAGATTTGCTGCGGCGATGAAAATTCTTGTCGATCCGGGCGGCTTTTTGACCGCGAATGACCTCCGGTTTCGCTGCGCCTTGGGACGCTCGGGCGTTTCCCGAACCAAGCGCGAAGGCGATGGGGCCACACCCGTCGGAAATTTCCCATTGCGCCGCCTCTTATATCGACCCGATCGAATAGGCGCTCCTGAGACCGGATTATCAGTTACCGCTATCGACCCAAGGGACGGCTGGTGCGACGACCCAACCGATGTTCAATATAATCGCTCGGTGCGATTGCCCTATGGCGCGAGCTGCGAAACTATGTGGCGCGAGGATCATCTTTACGATGTGGTGGTCGTGCTCGGCCACAATGACGATCCGGTCGAGCCCCATCAGGGCAGCGCTATTTTTCTTCACTGTGCAAAGGCCGATTATGGCCCAACCGAAGGCTGTGTCGCGCTAGCGATCACCGACCTTCTGAGCCTTCTAAGCCATTGCGGTCCTGACGACAGCTTGACGGTGCGCGCAGCCGATTAGCCGCGCTGTCCAAAAATTGCCGTGCCGACACGCACATGGGTCGCGCCAAAGGCAACGGCCACCTCGAAATCTGCGCTCATGCCCATACTAAGTTGATCGATCCCGTTTCGCTCCGCTATGCGCTGTAGGAGCGCAAAATGCAATGACGGCTCTTCATTCGCTGGAGGAATACACATCAATCCGTCAACTGGCACTGAAAATTCATCGCGGCACTGGGCAATGAAGGCGTCCGCTTCTTTTGGGGATATGCCCGATTTTTGCGCCTCTTCTCCGGTATTGACCTGGATGAAACACGACACCCGGCGATCCTGGCGATCCATTTCCTTTGCCAGCGCACGCGCGAGACGCGGGCGATCGAGTGTTTCAATGACATCGAAAAGCTCTACCGCAGCCCGGGCCTTGTTGGTTTGCAACCCTCCGATCAAATGCAGGTCTACACCACCATACTCGGACTTCAGCGCCGGCCATTTCGATTCCGCTTCCTGGACACGATTTTCGCCGAATGTCCGGTGGCCCTCTTTCAGTGCAAGCTCAATCCGGTCCGCACCGAAAGTCTTACTGACCGCAACTAGCGTTACATCCTGCGCATTGCGGTGTGCGGAACATGCGGCCTCGGCAATTTTTTGCCGGACTGAGATAAAATTCTTGGAGATCTCGGACAAAGTATTCATGGATGCTTTCAGTGTAGCTCTAAAAAATGTATCACAGGTGGGTTTACACAGCTTGCGGCAGCAGCAACAATTCTGTGGATTTCAGACAGCATTTTCCGGCATAAAAGTTGGCATGAAAAGAATTTCTACAGTGCTTTTTATGATCGCCGCCATGGTGGTGGGGGCTTGTTCCGGTGGCGAAGAGGGTCCCAAAACCACCGAGGCACAGCCGCTGCAGGCCAGCGGCGCGCAAAGCAGTAAGAACGGGGGCCTTTTGGAAGCGGTATTCGGCACCGGCGACAGCGGTGACGCCGGCGGATCGACCGTTGCCGTTAACGGTTATCTTTGGCGTGCCTCGCTCGATACTATTTCGTTCCTTCCGCTCAATACGGCCGATCCGTTCGGAGGCGTCATCATCACTGAATGGTACAGCCCCCCCGAAGCGCCCAATGAACGTTTCAAGGTCAATATTTATATTCTCGATAAGGCACTTCGTGCGGACGGGCTTCGGGTTACTGTATTTCGACAAAAGCGCGCAGGCAGCAACCGATGGGTTGAAGCGAAGGTTAATCAGAAAACCGGCACCGATCTGGAAAACGCGATCTTGAAGCGTGCCCGTCAAATGCGAATTCGGCTAGGACAGTAGGACGGCATACGCCATATGCCGCTGCCCTCCGCACCGCACTACCAAACACCCCATCGCCAGAGCACCGCTCCTTAAGGATGCCCCGATGACTCGTTACAACTTCAAGACCACGGAACAAAAGTGGCAAAGCCTTTGGGAAGAAAAAGGCTGTTTCGAGGTCGGGGAGGACACGGATCTTCCGAAATATTACGTCATGGAGATGTTTCCCTATCCGTCGGGGCGCATTCACATGGGGCATGTCCGCAATTACACCCTAGGCGATGTCGTCGCGCGTTATAAAAAATCTCGTGGTTTCAATGTTTTGCATCCAATGGGTTGGGACGCCTTTGGACTCCCGGCTGAAAACGCAGCATTCGAAAACAATGTTCACCCGGCCGAATGGACCCGTGAAAACATCGCCGCCATGCGCGCGCAATTAAAATCGATGGGCCTATCGCTCGACTGGAAACGCGAATTCGCCACATGCGATCCAGAATATTACGAGCAAGGACAGCGTCTGTTTTTAGCGTTGATGGAAGCCGGACTTGCCTACCGCAAGGAATCCTGGGTCAATTGGGATCCGGTGGAAAATTCGGTTTTAGCGAACGAACAGGTGATCGACGGAAAAGGCTGGCGCACCGGCGCACCGGTCGAAAAACGGTTGCTTAATCAATGGTTCTTTAAAATCACCGAATTTTCCGATGCCTTGCTCGAGGGGCTCGAAAAATTGGAACGCTGGCCCGACAAGGTGCGCCTGATGCAGGAAAACTGGATCGGGCGATCCGAGGGCGCGCGGGTTCAGTTTCAATTGAGCGATGACAGCGCACTCGAAGTTTTCACTACCCGGCCTGACACCCTGTTCGGCGCCTCGTTTTGTGCCATTGCGGCCAATCATCCTTTGGCGCAAAAGCTTGCCGATTCAAATAAGGACATTGCTGCATTCGTCGAAGAATGCAACCGAATGGGCACTAGCGAGGCGGAGATTGAGGTCGCCGAAAAGAAGGGAATCGACACCGGCATTACTGCCGACCACCCGTTCCTGGCTGGCGAAACATTACCGGTTTATGTGGCGAATTTCGTCCTTATGGAATATGGCAGTGGCGCGATTTTCGGATGTCCGGCACATGACCAGCGCGATCTGGATTTCGCTCGCAAATATGAACTTAGCGTGACACCGGTGGTACTGCCGCTGGAAAGCGATATCGAAGAATTCGAAATCGGTACGGAAGCATATGTCGGCGAGGGCAGTCTGATTAACTCGGGCTTTCTTGACGGACTCGACGTACCGAGCGCCAAAAAACGGGCCGTCGAAGAATTGGAATCGCTCGGCTGTGGAAATTCCGAGATAAGTTATCGGTTGCGTGATTGGGGTGTGTCGCGCCAACGTTATTGGGGTTGTCCGATTCCGGTAATACATTGCGGAGATTGCGGCGTTGTCCCAGTACCCGACGAAGATTTACCGGTCGAGCTGCCGAGCGACGTGACCTTTGATACGCCCGGGAATCCTCTAGAACATCACCCCACCTGGAAAAAGGTCGATTGTCCCAAGTGCGGCAAGAAGGGACAGCGGGAAACCGATACCTGCGATACGTTCTTCGATTCATCTTGGTATTTTGCGCGCTATTGCTCGCCCCACCATCACGAGTCACCCTACGATCGAAAAGCAACCGACTATTGGATGCCTGTCGACCAATATATCGGCGGGGTCGAGCACGCGGTGCTACATTTGCTCTATTCGCGCTTTTTCATTCGCGCGTTGCACCATATCGAGCTGATTGGCAGCGAAGAGCCTTTCACGGGCCTTTTCACCCAAGGCATGGTCTGCCACGAAACCTACCGGGCAGCCGATGGAGGTTGGCTATTTCCAACTGACGTGGTGCGTGAAGACGGCGAATGGCGAAACCGTGAAAGCGGTGAGACAGTAAGCGCGGGCCGTTCGGAGAAAATGAGCAAATCGAAGCGGAATGTGGTCGACCCGGCCGAAATCATCGAAAGTTACGGCGCCGATACCGCCCGGCTTTATATGTTGTCCGACAGTCCGCCGGAACGAGACCTGGAATGGACAGAAGCGGGAATTCAGGGAGCCTGGCGGTTTCTTAACCNAATTTGGCGCATGATCGAAGGTGATTTAGATGATCTCGCGAGTTCGCCCGATAAGCCGCCCGCGAATTTCGGCGACTATTCTGAGCTTCACCGCGACTTGCACAAATTCATCGCCAACGTGACCGGAGACCTGGACCGCTTCCATTTCAATCGGGCCGTCGCCCGCATCCGCGAGTTCAGCAATGCGCTTATTGATTTTAATGGCACGGGTCCAGAAGCGAACTGGTTGAAACGGGAATGTTATCGCACGATTGTGCAATTGATGGCCCCGATTGCCCCTCATATCGCCGAAGAGTTATGGCAACGGTTGGGACATCAGACATTGCTGGTCGAGACCGCTTGGCCCCAATGGGACCCCTCCCTGCTGCAAGACGAATTGGTGACGGTAGCGGTTCAGGTAAATGGTAAGCTACGCGGCACACTGGAGCTCGCTCGCGATAGCGATCAACAGGAAACCGAATCGCTGGCGCTCGCGATTGAGAATGTTCAGCGTGCCATTGAAGGAAAGACGCCTCGAAAAGTGGTGGTGATTCCGAATAAGGTGGTCAATGTCGTACTTTAGATTCGTCGTTCTTGGACTTTTGCTGCTCGCGCTCGGAGCCTGCGGATTCCAGCCGCTTTATCAAAAACAAACCGATAGCGACGCAGTAATCGACGATTTGGCGCAGGTGAAAATTCTCAACCCGCGCGATCCCATCGATCATGACGATCGCCTTGGCCAAATTGTCAAAAACCTATTGCTTGACCGCTTCAACCCGCGCGGGCGCCCGGGAACGCCGTTTTACACACTCGAGGTAAAGGTGAGATCTACTAAAACGGAGCTCGGATTCAAAATTACCGACGAAGCGACGCGCGCCAAGCTGGCTCTTAGTGCTTCTTATGTCCTAAGTGAGAAAAAAACCAAGGCGGTGCTCTTTCGCGGCACCTCCAGATCCGTCAACAGCTACAATATCGTTCGATCCGAATTCGCTACGTTAAGTGCAGAACAAAATGCAACGAAACGCGCCGCCCGGGAAATTGCGGACGACATTAAGCTCAGATTAGGAATATTTTTCAATGACTTGCGGCGTGGCAACTGACGCCAATTCTTATACGGATAAACGCGTTTGAAAATCGGCAACGCCCAGATCGATTCTTTTATTGCCAGTGGCGCACCGGAAATGGGTGCGGTTTTAATTTACGGGCCTGATTCGGGTTTGGTAAATGAACGCGCCGGTCGACTGGCAAAAAAAGTCGCATCCGATTTGAACGATCCATTTAATGTCTCCAGCCTTTCGCAAAGCGACATCTTGGACGATCCCGCATTACTCGCTGATAATTTAAATGCATTGTCGATGACCGGGGAGCGGCGCTTGGTAATGATAAGCGATGCCAGCGAGCGCCTTGCCGTAATCCTCGAAGAGGCGTTGCGCGAACCGAATCTTCAGACCCTGGCGATTTTACAAAGCGGCGACCTTAAGCCCCGCAATAAATTGCGGGCATTCGCGGAGGGCGCCGAAACTGTCGCCGCATTGCCATGCTACGCGGATGATTCACGGTCTCTCGGGCGATTAATCGATGAGGTGTTCGGGGCTCACAAAGTCGTTTGTGACCCCGCCGCCCAAAACTTTCTCGAACAAAATCTCGGGAGCGACCGCGGCATATCTCGTTCCGAATTAGAAAAACTGGCGCTCTATATCGGCGACGGTGGACATGTTTCCTTCGACGACGCCGCGCTGCTGGTAGGCGACAACTCCACGATGACGCTTACGGATGTTGCCTTCAATGCGGCTGGAGGTGATGCGGCCAGGCTGGACCGTTCCTTAAGCAGGTGTTTGATGGAGGACATCGCTCCGGTCGCCATTTTGCGCGCTGTTTCGGGACACTTTCTACGATTGCAAATAGGGGCAGAGAAAGTGCGATCCGGCGATACGCCGGAGCAGGCAATGAAAGCCCTACGTCCGCCGGTTTTTTTCAAGGTGCAGGACCAATTCCGCGGGCAATTGCAGCGCTGGAGGAGCCCACAAATCGCCAGAGGGCTGAGCTTATTGCTAAGCGCGGAACAAGAATGCAAAAGAACCGGCGCCCCGGATCTTGCCATCTGTGGCAGGACGCTTCATCAGCTTGCCGCCCTCGCGAGAGNCAGTCGTTGAAAAAAGCTGCAGCAAGTGCCGCAATCAGATTGGCGTTTTTCAGGTCCGGCTCAAGATCTGAAGCAGGTCGTCAAGCTGTTCTAGGTCTTGAAAGTATACCGACAGGCTCCCGGATTCGCCTTTGGTATCGATCACCACTTTGAGCCCCAAACGATCGCTTAGGCTTCTTTCCAGTTCCAATGTGTTGGGGTCTTTTCCGGCTCCACGATCGACTGCCTCCCCGCCACGCTTAGACGTGGGTTTTTCGATCGGGCGTTTCGCCAATCTTTCCGCCTCGCGAACACTTAGCCCTTCAGCAATTATTTTTGCTGCTAAAGATTCGGGATTTGAAGCGGTAATCAATGTGCGCGCATGGCCCGCACTCAGTTTTCCTTCAAGCACCATTTCTTGCACCGAAGACGGTAAGCTCAACAGCCGAAGCATGTTGGCAACATGGCTTCGGCTCTTGCCGATCGATTTGGCCAACCCTTCTTGGGTATGGCCGAACTCTTTCATAAGCCGGCTATATGCCTCGGCCTCTTCCAACGGCGACAAGTCCGACCTATGGAGATTTTCCACGAGCGCTACTTCCAGCGCTTCGCGATCGTCCATCTCCTTGACCACGACCGGTACCAGGTGCAAGCCGGCTGCCTGTGCCGCGCGCCAGCGCCGTTCGCCGGCTATGATTTCAAACTCCTCCTGCACCCCTTCCTTAGCGCGCACTAGAATTGGCTCAAGAACGCCTTTTTCCTTAACCGAGGTCACCAGCGTCGCGTGGGAAATTTCGTCAAAATGTCGACGGGGTTGAAACTTACCCGGCTTCAAAAAATGGATCGGCAGCTCTGAAGCGCTACCTGGTACCGACTGACTTTCCGCCGCCCCTTCTTCACCGAAAAGTGCAGACAGCCCTCTCCCGAGCCGGGTTTCTTTTCCTTCCGCCGCGATCATGCTGCGGTGATTCCTTCACGCTGCAATATCTCTCCAGCCAGATGGATATAGGCCCGGCTGCCGGCACAGTGATGATCGTAGAGCAGCACCGGCTTCCCAAAGGACGGTGCTTCGGAAACCCGAACATTGCGCGGGATAATCGTTTGATAAACCTTGTCGCCGAGATGGTTGCGAACATCGGCAGCGACCAATTCCGAAAGGTTATTGCGCCTGTCGAACATGGTCAGCACCACCCCTTGAATTTCTAGGCGCGGATTGAAAGCTCGGCGCACACGATCAATTGTGTTCAACAGGTGACTGAGGCCTTCGAGCGCGTAGAACTCCACTTGCAACGGCACAAGAACCGCATCTGCCGCGGTCAATGCGTTCAACGTCAGCAAATTGAGCGACGGCGGACAATCGATAAGGATGTAGTCAAAGGCGTCCGCTTCTAGTTCAGCTAAGGCGTCGACCAGCCGATATTCTCGCTTCTCAGCGGTTACCAATTCCACTTCGGCACCCGCCAAATGAACCGATGCGGGCACCAATGAAAGTCGGGGAATTCCGGTGTCAAAAATCGCCGATTTAAGGTGTGCTCCGTCAATCAAAACGTCGTAGGAAGAAACTTTAATTCGGGAACGGTCAATTCCCAATCCGGTCGTCGCATTGCCTTGGGGGTCAAAATCAACAATCAAAACTCGTTTCTCTACCGCAACTAATGCGGTTGCGAGGTTTACCGCTGTCGTTGTTTTGCCAACACCGCCCTTCTGATTAGCAACTGCCAGAACTCTCGGGCCTGAATCTCGATGAAAGCCATCGTAAATGGAATCACGCACCTTTTTTCGCCTCCAACACCAATATTTCACCTCGCGGGTCACTTAAGCTTGGGACAATACGGCTCGACGCCACCCAGCCCTGTTCTAATTGCTCAAGTTCGTCTTTGATACCCCTTGTTTTAGGAAAAATACATAGTTTTTTTTCATTTAAGATGGGTTTAATAAGCTTGATCAATGCCGGAAGCGGTGCCAATGCGCGTGCTGTTACCGCGTTAATATTCGAAAATCTCTCGATTATATCTTCAATGCGTTCCGCATGAATCGTAATTTCGCATTTTAGCGCCCGCGCTACCTCTCTGAGGAACGCCGCCTTGCGTTGATCGGACTCGATCAGGTGGAAAGATTTGTCGGGACAGAGCAGGGCAAGAATAATTCCGGGCAAACCGGCCCCAGATCCCAAGTCCAAAACCCGCTTATGGCCGCTTGGAATGAGTTCGGCCAATTGCGCACAGTCGAGAATGTGACGGCGCCAAGGATCTGCCAGGCTTCCTTTGCTAACCAGGTTGATCGTTCGGTTCCATTTGGTGAGCAGATCGAGATAGTGCTCGAATTTCGAGGCTGTTTCACGTGAAACAGGGACAAGCGCCAGGAATTCCTCGAGCGTCAGGGGTTTAGGTGGGTCTTGTTCCATCGCCTCGCTTGACATGTCGAAGAAGCGCGATCACGGCGGCCGGCGTTACTCCGGAAATACGCGCCGCTGCGCCAAGTGTCGAGGGTTGCGCAGCCTCAAGCTTTTGGCGAACTTCCGCAGATAGACTGCCCACTTGAGCGTAATCCAAATCCACCGGTATTTCGAGCGCTTCGTCTCTTCGATATGCTTCGATATCAGCCTCTTGCCGGGCCAAATAATGACGATATTGCGCGTCGGTTTCGAGCTGCTCAGCTATTTCCGGCGCGATTGCGGCAAGGCTTGGCCAAATCGCACGCAATGCGGCAACCCGCATNCCCGGCAATGCTAGAATCTCGGCGAGATTGCGCCGTTTACCATCCTGCGGAACTTCCAGGCCCTGCTTAGTCAGTTGCGCCGGCGTTGCGGTCAGTTCGGCGCCGAGCGCACGGGCTTCCGCGAGAGCGTCACGCTTGCCATGCCATTTGGCAATCCGCGCAGGCGACATGCAATTCAAGTCTTCGCCGAGCGGCGACAGGCGCTGGTCCGCATTATCTGCTCGAAGTTTCAGCCGATATTCCGCGCGAGATGTGAACATTCTATAGGGCTCGGCCGTACCTTTGGTCACCAAATCGTCGATCATTACACCGATATACGCCTGGCTCCGATCGAGCGTGAAACTGTCCAATTCCTGAACCGCCCGAGCAGCATTGATACCGGCCATCAAACCTTGGGCCGCAGCCTCTTCATAGCCTGTCGTTCCGTTTATTTGCCCTGCGAAATAAAGCCCTTGAATCCGTCGGGTTTCAAGCGTGTGGAATAATTCGCGCGGATCGACAAAATCATACTCTATCGCATATCCAGGCCGTATCATCTTCGCCCGTTCCAGCCCCGGAATGGTGGTGAGCAACTGCTTTTGAACCTCTTCGGGAAGCGAGGTGGAAATTCCATTGGGATAAACCGTGTGATCGTCCAACCCTTCCGGCTCGAGAAAGATCTGGTGGCGCTGCTTATCCGCAAATCTGACCACCTTGTCTTCGATAGACGGGCAATAGCGGGGACCACTCGATTCGATTTGTCCCGAATAAATCGGTGCACGGTCGATATTCGCACGAATGATCTCATGGCCTTCGGCGCCCGTATAGGTGATGTGGCAGTCAATCTGGGGTGTGGTAATCCGCTCGGTGAGGAAGGAAAAGGGCGTCGGGGGTTGATCGCCTTTTTGCGCGTCCAAACTCTCCCAATCGATGGTTCGCCCGTCGAGCCGCGGCGGAGTTCCGGTTTTGAGGCGCCCCAGTTTAAACCCAAAGCGCGCCAAAGTGTCCGACAACCCGTAGGAGGGCGCTTCGCCAACCCGGCCGGCGGGAATCTGACTTTCACCGATATGAATGATGCCCTTGAGGAAGGTGCCGGTGGTGAGGATTACGGTTCTCGCGCCCAAAATGGTGCCGTCCGCCGCGATAACGCCTGTAATCCTGCCCTCCGCATCGATGTCTAGGTCTTCGATCGCCAGAGCCCTAATCTCGAGGTTCTGCTGAGCCCCAAGGCCGCGTTGCATAGCCTCGCGATATAGCTTGCGGTCCGCCTGCGCCCGCGGCCCCCGCACCGCCGGCCCCTTGCTGCGATTGAGAATGCGAAACTGAATGCCCGCCGCATCGGCTACCCTTGCCATGACGCCATCCAACGCATCGATTTCGCGCACCAAGTGTCCCTTTGCCAAGCCCCCAATGGCCGGGTTGCAGGACATTTCGCCAATCGTTTGGACTTTATGCGTGACCAGAAGCGTGGTTGCACCACATCGCGCGGCGGCGGCCGCGGCTTCGCATCCAGCGTGGCCACCCCCAATGACAATCACGTCCCAATTTCGTTCTTCCACCATAACCAAAATCTATGCCCAAACCCATCCAAAGCCAAGCGGGGAATCAATTCCTAAAAATCACTCACTGCAGACGCAGGGAAATATTGCCCGTGTTTCACGTGAAACGACCATTTTTTCAAAATTACGTACTGCACCTATTTTACTACGTGAATCCTTTACTAAATTTTACTTTCCAATGCAGAAATCTCGGAAAATGACGTCCAATAGGTCTTCCACATCGACTAAACCGGTGATATTTCCAAGAGACCTGACCGCCAACCTCATATCTTCGGCTCTCAATTCAACGTCTTTTTGCGCCACCCCACGCTCTAGTGCATCCCTACAACTCTGCAAAGCCTCTCGGTGCCGCTGGCGTGTAATGGCAGGCGCATCGCCCCCTCCGATCTGATTCGCTACCGCCTTTGAAATACCTCCAATAAGAGCCTCTAGTCCAACTTCGGTTTTAACAGAAATATCATACGAATCAACACCTTGTGGGAAAATATCTGCGGCGGACTCACATTCGTTAGCCAAATCGATTTTATTTAATACACATATTGTTTCGGAATCGATTATTTCTTCCATCTGCGACAGCGCGCCCAAATCGTCCGCGGCTAATACAGCAATTTTCAAATCCGAGGTTTGAGCTCGTTCGAACGCTCGCTCGACACCAATTGCCTCGACAGTCGAGGCCGTAGAACGAATACCCGCCGTATCCGCCAATACCACGGGATAGCCGTCCATATTCATATGCACCTCGATCACGTCGCGGGTCGTTCCCGCACCAGCCGATACAATCGCCGCGTCTTTTTGAGCAAGCCAGTTCAGCAAACTCGATTTTCCCACATTCGGTGGGCCGACGATGGTGATTTTGAGTCCATCCCTTAATCTTTCACCGCGAAAATTATCCCGAAGGTGGTCGCTTATCTCGTCCATCACCTCGGCCAATTGGATTGCACTTGCTGAGTCGAGATCGGCAGGCAAATCCTCGTCGGGAAAATCGATTGCTGCCTCCAAATGTGCCAGGCTCGGCAACAATCGGTCGCGCCAGGAATCGTAAAGTCGGCCCAGTGCACCCTGCGATTGCCGCAGAGCCTGGCGCCGTTGAGCCTCGGTCTCCGCATCGATCAAGTCGATCAGTCCTTCGGCCGCGGTAAGGTCCATTTTACCGGCGAGCACCGCGCGACGGGTAAATTCGCCTGGCATTGCGAGGCGAAGGCCCGATTGATTACCTAGCAATACGAGGACGCGCTCTCGGGTCGCGGTCCCTCCGTGTAGGTGTAATTCGGCAACGTCTTCGCCAGTAAAGCTCCGGGGCGCTGGAAACCAAAGCGCGAGCCCGTCATCTATTTGCTCGCCGGACTCGGGATCGGCAATTTTGATCCGTACAGCCACACGCGGCGGCGGCAAATCAGCTCCCGTCAGCGATGTCAGCGTCGGTCCGGCTTCTGGGCCTGACAGCCGAAAGATTGCGACTCCGGCTCGTCCGATACCACTGGCCAGGGCATAAATCGTTTCGTTCATGAGCGTGTTTTAGCCTAAAGCCTCTCGGCGACCTACCTCTGTTCCGCCCTCCCCAACCGCTGGCTGGGCGGGCCGAATATCCGTTGACCTCAAGCCGCAAGCGTAAGAGGGTGGGTGCCCATCACAGGCGGCGACGATCATGACTGAAAATCTCCTCGACCACGAAACCAGCCCATATTTGCTGCAACACAAAGATAATCCGGTGCACTGGCGCCCCTGGACCGAAGAGACTTTGGCCCTGGCAAAAGCCGAAGAAAAACCAATTTTACTATCGGTTGGCTACGCAGCCTGTCATTGGTGCCATGTGATGGCCCACGAGAGTTTCGAAAACCCTGACATCGCCGACCTGATGAACGAGCATTTCGTCAACATTAAAGTAGACCGCGAGGAGCGTCCCGACGTTGACGCGATATATCAATCGGCCCTGGCCATGTTGGGCGAACATGGCGGCTGGCCGTTGACCATGTTTCTGACGCCGGACGGCGAGCCGTTTTGGGGCGGGACCTATTTCCCGCCTACCCAGCGCTTCGGCCGGCCAGGCTTTCCTGATGTCTTGAAGGGGGTCGCAGAGGCCTTTCAGTCTGCGCCCGAAAAGGTGGCCAAAAACGTTGCCGCCCTGCGCGACGGCTTGACCAAGCTTTCGATTTCAAACTCGGGCGAAGTGATCGATTTCCAAACCCTAGACCAGATTGCCCAAAAGCTAGCCCAAAATGTCGACCAGTTCCACGGCGGCATTGGTGGCGCGCCAAAGTTTCCTCAGCCTCAGATATTCGAGCAGCTCTGGCGCGCCTGGTTGCGGACCGGTCAGGAGCCTTTCAAAAAGGCTGTGATTATAAGCCTCGACAACATGTGCCAGGGCGGAATTTACGATCATCTGGGGGGCGGTTTTGCCCGTTACTCGGTCGATGAACGCTGGCTCGCGCCTCATTTCGAGAAAATGCTCTATGACAATGCCCAGCTTATCGGCCTGCTCACGCTTGTATGGCAGGAGACAAGAAATCCCCTTTATAAACAACGCGTTGAAGAATGCGTGAACTGGCTTGAGAGAGAAATGCGAGTGGACGGTGGCGGATTTGCCAGCAGTTTGGATGCGGACAGCGAAGGAGAAGAGGGCAAGTTTTACGTTTGGCAGGANGCCGAAATAGATGCGCTGTTGGGCGAAGACGCCGCCGATTTTAAGCGCGTCTACGATGTCAGCGAACTCGGCAATTGGGAAAACAAAAATATTCTAAACCGCCTCAGCCAGATGGACCTCCTCGACGAGAAGACGGAAGAGCGACTGGCAAATCAGCGTGAGGTCTTGCTGACCGGCCGGGCCGAACGCATTCGGCCGGGCTGGGACGACAAGGTGCTCGCGGACTGGAACGGATTGATGATCGACGGGCTCGTCTTTGCCGGCGAGGTCTTTGCGCGGGACGATTGGATTGCACGCGCCGCCGAAGCCTTCGCCTTCATTCAATCGGATCTCTCCGACGGCGACCGGCTATGGCATGGCTGGCGGGAGGGTAGAGCGCAACACCCGGCAACCTTGGACGACTATGCCAATATGTGCCGGGCCGCCGTAGCTTTATATGAGGCGCTTGGCGATACCGCATACCTAGACCAGGCAGTGCGGTGGCTTGCGGTTCTCGACAAACATTACGGAGATGACGAGACCGGCGGTTACTTCTTNACCGCCGACGACACGCCGAATCTCATAACTCGGACCAAACATGCCAACGACAATGCAGTTCCTGCAGGCAACGGTGTTTTGGTGGGTGTCTTTGCGCGGCTCTTTTATCTTACCGGCGACGACACATATCGTGACAAGGCCGAACGGTTGATCAAATGTTTTTCGGGTGAGGTTTCCCGGAATTTTTTCCCCATTTCCACCTTGATTAACGGCAACGAAATTTTATTGAGTGCCGAACAGATCGTGGTAATCGGTGCCGATGACGATCCCGAGTTCCAGAATTTTTGCCAAATTATTAGAGAAGCGTCCGCCCCCAACCGCGTGATCGCCAAAATTTCCCCGGATCAAAAAATTCCCGCCGGCCACCCGGCGGCAGGCAAAACCCAAATCGACGGCAAAGCCACGACATACATATGCCGCGCGATGATCTGTTCTGCGCCGATCACCGATGAGAATTTATTGCGCGAAGAATTGGGATCGACCAGAGACTAGAAGCGAGCGAGAAACACAGAGCTTCCTCAGGTGACAAGGCTGCGCAGCGCATTTATGTTTTGACGCAAAGTAAATCAAAGATCTTACCAAGGAGGGACGGCAAATGCCCGATATCACAATTAACGGTCCTGACGGCGACTTTTCCGGCTATCTCGCAACGCCTGCCAGCGGCAGTGGCGGTGGCATTCTCGTTATTCAGGAAATTTTCGGCGTTAACAAAGATATGCGCGCCCATTGCGACCAAATGGCCGCGGCTGGTTACTTCGCGCTCTGCCCTGACATTTTCTGGCGCCAGGAACCCGGCATTCAGCTTACTGATCAAAGCGACGAGGAGTGGGCCCGCGCGTTCGAGCTTTATCAGGGCTTTGACGTCGAAAAAGGCATTATCGATTTGACCGCTTCGCTCTCACATCTCCGCCAAGTCGACGGATGCAACGGCAAGGCGGGCACGGTCGGGTTCTGTCTCGGCGGATTATTGGTGTATCTGATGGCCGCCAATACGGATGCGGATTGCAACGTCGCCTATTACGGTGTCGGTATTGACGAACAGCTAGATGCGGCAGCGAACATTGCCAATCCGACGATCCTGCATATTGCCGAAGAAGACGGGTTCGTATCCAAAGAAGCGCAAGCTAAGATCAATGAAGGTCTCGCGGGTCATAACCAAATCACGATCCACAATTATCCCGGTGTCGACCACGCCTTTGCCCGCCATGACGGCGTCAACTACGACGAAAATGCCGCTAAAGCAGCGGACGAGCGAACGATGGCCTGTTTCGCCGCCAATCTGACATAGTCGCGATTTTCAAAAATTTCTCCGACCGGAGCTGATCCATGCCTTATGCAATTCAAATAAAAGAAACCGGCGGCCCCGAAGTAATGCAGGCCATCGATACGGAAACTCTTGAGCCGGGTGCGGGTGAAATTCGCATTGCCCAATCGGCTATTGGGTTGAACTTTATCGACACCTATCATCGTACCGGTCTTTATCCGGTACCACTGCCGGCGGTATTAGGCATGGAAGCCGCCGGGACGGTCGACGCTGTCGGTGACGGGGTTTCGGGCATCAGCACCGGGGATCGGGTTGCCTATGCCGGTGGCGGAGTAGGGGCCTATACCGACAGCCGAATTATTAACGCCGGCAGTGTGGTCAAAATCCCAGATAGCCTGAGCGACGAAGCCGCCGCCGCGCTGATGCTGAAAGGCTTCACAGCCACATATCTCATTCATCGCACCTACCAAGCGCAAAAGGGCGACACCGTTTTACTGCAAGCGGCAGCCGGCGGTGTTGGGTTAATCGCGTGTCAGATTTTGAAACAAACCGGCGCCACGGTCATCGGAACGGTCGGCAATAAAGAAAAAGCCGACCTTGCCCGCGCCCATGGTTGCGATCATCCGGTGATTTATACGGAAGAAAACTTCAAGGACCGTCTACTCGAGATCACCGATGGAAAGGGCGTCCCAGTAGTTTACGACTCGGTGGGAGCTTCGACATTCGAGGATTCCCTCGACTGCTTGGCGCCGTTTGGAACATTTGTCTCGTTCGGAAATGCATCAGGTCCGGTGCCGCCGTTTAATCCGGGGATCCTATCGCAAAAAGGCTCTTTATATTTTACCCGACCGACCTTGATGAGCCACATCGCGACGCCCGAACAAATCGCTGAATTGGCCGGCTGGTTATTCGGCTATGTGGAAAACGGTCTCAAGATTGAAGTCAATCAAAAGTTCCCGTTGAAAGATGCAACCGCCGCGCATGTTGCGCTCGAGAATCGGGAAACCACCGGCTCGACGGTCTTTTTGCCGTAACCGGAATCCAATAGCGCAACTCCAGCGCTCCTATAATTTGTAGGCCCGGATTGCACCAAGAACGTTATTGATTCATTGCGTCGAAGAAATCGGCGTTGTTTTTCGAGTGTTTCAGCTTCTCGAGCAGGAATTCCATGGCATCGGTTACACCCATCGGCAGCAATATCCGCCGTAACACCCACATTTTTGCCAATGTGCCTTTCTCGACCAACAACTCTTCTTTTCGAGTGCCTGACTTTTGAATATCGATCGACGGGAATACGCGTTTGTCGGAAAGCTTACGGTCGAGCACGATCTCCGAATTGCCGGTTCCTTTGAATTCCTCAAAGATGACCTCGTCCATCCGACTTCCGGTATCGATCAATGCGGTCGAAATGATCGTCATCGATCCGCCTTCCTCGATGTTTCGCGCAGCGCCGAAAAAACGTTTCGGCCGTTGCAACGCATTGGCATCGACACCGCCCGTCAGCACCTTACCGGAACTGGGGACGACGGTGTTATAGGCTCGAGCGAGACGGGTGATCGAATCCAAAAGGATAACCACGTCCCGTTTATGCTCGACCAAACGCTTCGCTTTTTGGATTACCATTTCCGCAACTTGGACATGGCGCGCCGCCGGTTCGTCAAAGGTGGAACTGACGACTTCGCCGTTCACCGAGCGCGCCATATCGGTCACTTCCTCTGGCCGCTCGTCAATTAACAGCACAATCACATAGACTTCGGGATGATTGCTGGTAATCGCATGCGCGATATTCTGCATGATCACGGTCTTGCCGGTTCGCGGCTGCGCAACGATTAAGCCACGTTGGCCTTTTCCCAGAGGCGCTACGAGTTCGATCACGCGGCATGTGTAGTCCTTGCTTTTATCGTTTTCGATTTCGAGATTGAGTTTTTCTTCCGGATAAAGCGGCGTCAAATTGTCGAAATTTATGCGGTGGCGCACAGCCTCAGGCTCATCAAAGTTAACCTTGCCGACCTTTAACAATGCGAAATAACGCTCGCCATCCTTAGGCGCACGAATTTCACCCTCTACAGAATCGCCCGTACGCAATCCGAAACGTTTAACTTGGCTCGGACTTACATAGATATCGTCCGGCCCTGGCAGATAATTCGATTCCGGCGAGCGCAGAAATCCAAACCCATCCTGCAACACTTCCAATACGCCTTCCCCGACAATAGGAACCTCATCAGCCGCCAACTGTTTCAGAATAGCGAACATCATGTCCTGCTTTCTGAGGTTGCTGGCATTCTCGACCTCGAGTTCTTCCGCCAACGCCAACAAGTCGCCGGGTGCCTTTTGCTTCAAATCATGAAGACTGATTTCTTCAAATTTCATCTTATTGCTCGATTTTTATGATGGCTCGGTCGACGCCTCATTCGACTCGCAGCTGCACCAAAGCGAAATTTAGTCGTTTGTTTAAGAATTCGCCCTGGAATGAACCTGGCAGAACGCCAATGCCGACGGCGATTTGATAAGACGGTACCGAATATTGCTCTAACTATAGCTCAACCACGAGACGGGACAAGTTAAATCCCAATCCAATCGCTAAAAAGGTTTCACAACAACCAAAATGACGATGCCTACCATTAATACCGTTGGTACTTCATTTAATATCCGAAAATATTTAGCGGAATAGTGATTGGCATCTTGTTCGAATGCTTTCTGGTGTCGGCCCAATTTTACGTGCACAGCGGTAAGACAGATTACCAAGAGTATTTTCAAAATAAACCAAAGCTCCAATATCACGCCTGACAAATGCACCAAGATCAGACCGAATATCCAGGACATCATCATCGCGGGGCCCATTATCCCTCGATAGAGACGGCGCTCCATAACCTTAAACGTTTCCGATTGAGTGGAGTTAATTTCGCTATCGCAATGATAAACAAAAAGACGTGGCAGATAGAGTAGGCCAGCCATCCAAGCAATGATGCTGATTATATGGAGTGATTTGATCCAAAGCATGGGTCACTTTAGCAAAATATTCGGTGTTTATTCCAAGCGATTGTTTTTTTGGGAATAAATAACCGCGAAGATCCGAATTCGCCAAACACACAGCAGAATTTTTGAAACTCGGCTCAGAGCAATTTTTCGCAATGAGTTTTAACACGGCGCCCGAAATTATAAAAAAAACAATTTGCCTCCTAATTATTTTCACGCACGGTAGGTTTTAAATTAGGTTTTAAATATATTTTCTAATCAATTCCCCACGAATTTCGTTATTCGCTGACAAATTAAATTCAAATTTCGTCTTTTGAATAATTTCTTACCACTTTAACAAGATATTCAACCGCTTCCGGATCGGTCTCTTTTATAACTCCGTGTCCGAGATTGAATATATGCGGGCCGTTGGAGAAAGAAGAGAGGATAGATTTCGTTTTTCGTAAAATTATTTCGTTATCGCAAAGAAGATAGGCCGGGTCCAAATTTCCTTGTATTGGAAGTTCGGACTGAACATGGTCTACAGCCCAATCGAGAGGAACGCCCTGATCCAGGCCCACTGCATTAACACCGGTTTGAGAAATATATGAGGAAATATTGGCACCAGCTCCTCTCGGAAATCCAATGACCGGTGTATCTGGAAATCGCGCCCTCAAGGACTGCGTGATCACTCGATTAGGTGCAATCACCCACCGGTCAAATCCTTCCGAATCCAAAACGCCGCCATGAGATTCGAAAAGCTGTATCGCTTCCGCACCCGCCTCGATCTGACCCGTTAAGTGATGGATCGTTGCTTCGACCAACAGGTCAATGAGCGCAGTAAATCCATCACGATCCGAAGTTGCCCAGTGCCGTATTTTTTCGAAGTTTCGGCTTGTACCGCCTTCCACCATATACGTGGCCACCGTCCACGGACTGCCCGCAAATCCAATCAAGGTGCAGTCGCTGGGCAAATCGGTGCGAATTCGCTCAATCGCTTCGTAAACGGACGACAATTTCTGATGTCCGGCCCCATGCAAATGATCCATTGCATCAGATGATAATGGCGCTTCCGGCGTAATTGGTTCGAGGCGAGGGCCGACTTGTTCTTCGAACCAGACTTTCTGACCGAGCGCATCGGGCAACACGAGAATATCTGAAAACAGTATTGCAGCATCGAATCCAAACCGGCGTATCGGCTGCAACGTAATTTCCGCCGCAAGCGCCGGTGAATAACAAAGCTGCAAAAAATTCGCCGATTGTTTTCGAATTTCGCGATATTCCGGCAAGTACCGCCCCGCTTGACGCATCAACCAAATGGGCACCTGATCGGGTTTCTTGCCCTGCAAGACCTGTAAAATGGGCTTTGAAAAGCTTTTGGGAATATCGATCACCATCCTGGAAGGGTCACGCAAAATAAAAAATAGAAATTAAAAAAATAGGATGTTGTTGTTGTTTTACGGTGCATAGTGGGGATTAGTTTTTTTACCGAATTTGTCCACCAAAGATGTGGATTAACTCTTAGCGCTGTGGATAGACTTCGTATAGCGATAATCGACTCGCTGAAATTGATACGACAAGGTTGATTTTTCAGACCACAAAAGAATCGAGGATAACAAGGATAGTTTTTTAGCCGGATTCGATTCCACGCAGTTTGCAATGACGTGATCTTCGCTTTTCCCAATGGCGATAAAATTTTCAAAACTGTTGTTAAGTGGCCTTTGCTGTCTGACCGAAGATGCCATTTGTGGAAAAGACGCTTTTCATCNCCATCGATCACCGTTTAATACAAATGTTTTACCAACCGGTCGGAACACCCAATGCGCGAGCGCTATCATCTTCACCTGGTTTCAGACGCTACCGGTGAGACCATCCACAGCGTGGCTCGGGCCTGCTTGTCACAGTTCGACTCTGTGGAGCCCGAAGAGCATCATTGGTCTTTGGTACGGACCGTGGGCCAGATCGAAAAGGTTTTAGCGAGCATTGCTGAAAATCCTGGCGTGGTGATGTTCACGATCGTCGACGAAGAACTGCGCCTTCGTTTGCAAGACGGTTGCAGAGCATTGCAGCTACCATGCATTCCGGTTCTCGATCCGGTAATCGGCACGCTTGCAAACTATTTCGGGGTGGAGAGTAAGGGCGAGGCGGGCCGCCAGCATGTGTTGAACGCGGAATATTTCGAGCGTATCGACGCGATGACATACGCCATGGCCAATGACGATGGCCAATCGGCGTGGAACCTGCGGAGCGCGGACCTGATTTTAGTTGGCGTTTCGAGAACGTCAAAAACACCCACATGCATGTATCTGGCTAATCGCGGTATCAAGGCAGCAAACGTTCCGTTCGTGCCAAATGTTCCGCTGCCCGCGGAGCTGTTTCAGTTAAACGATCCTGGTGCACCTCTGATTGTGGGCTTGACCAATTCGCCGGAACGTTTAATCCAGCTCCGCCGTAACCGACTTCGATCGTTAGCGCAGGAAGATGAAACGGATTATGTCAAAATCGATATTGTGCGCCAGGAAGTGGCTGAAGCAAGGCGGCTTTTTACCGATCAGCGTTGGCCGGTAATCGATGTTACAAGGCGCTCCATCGAAGAGACGGCTGCTGCGGTGATGCAGTTATTGGAAAATTAAATCCGATCATGGGAAATGCAGAAAACCCGACCCTGATTCTCGCTTCGGCCAGTCCATCGCGAGCGGCAATTCTACGCCAGGCTGGCATCGACTTCGGCATTCAGCCCTCCGACTGCGATGAAGATTCCATTAAGACACGGCTTAAACACGCCGGCGCGACCGTTTCCGAGGTGGCGCAAGCATTGGCCGAAGGAAAAGCCGAAATCGTCGCCGGAAATTTCCCGAGCGCTTATATTATCGCTGCCGACCAGATGCTTGAATGCGATGACTCTTGGCTCGATAAACCGAAAAACTTGGATCAGGCACGCGATCATCTGAAAAATCTCCGCGGTAAAACCCACTTTCTCGTCTCCAGCACGGTTGTCTATGCACACGGCTCGTGCGTTTGGCGCTATGGCGACCGAACGGAGATGCGCATGCGGAATTTCAGCGATGCATTTCTCGAAAAATATTTGAGCGAGACCGGTGACGAGGTCTGCCGGTCGGTCGGTGCCTATCAGCTGGAAGGGCTCGGCGCGCAGCTATTCGACGAGATTGGCGGCGATTATTTTTCAATTCTGGGCTTGCCTCTCCTGCCCATGATGCGTTTCCTGCGCGAGGAAGGGATAATCGATAAATGACCCTGAGCGGTGAAACAAGGTTGGCGGGGATCATGGGGTGGCCGGTGAGCCACTCCAAGTCGCCACGGCTGCACGGGTTTTGGTTGGAAGAACTCGGCATAGACGGTGCCTATCTGCCGCTGGAGGTGGCACCGGAAAATCTGGCGCAAGCGGTCGCTGGCTTGATTGCGCTCGGGTTTCAGGGTGCGAACCTCACCATTCCCCACAAGGAAGCCGTGATACCGCTCTGCGATAGCTTGGATGACACTGCCCGACGAATCGGTGCGGTAAATATGATAACGGTAGGTGAGGATAGCTCGCTGAACGGTAGCAATAGCGATGCATTCGGCTTTATCGAAAACCTACGCCAGAATAGTGATTGGTCGGCGGCTGACGGCCCTGCGGTGATCCTCGGCGCCGGTGGCGCTGCGCGGGCTGTTGCGGTTGCATTGTCTGATTCGGGTGTGCCCGAAATACGCATTGTCAACAGAACCGTTGCACGCGCGGAGACCCTTATAGAAAGCGCCAATATCGAAAATGCGCGTACTGAAAGCTGGGATTCCCGGAACGATGCGCTCGAAGATGCTGCGCTTTTGGTCAATACGACAAGCCTTGGCATGACCGGGCATGAAGCCCTTGAAATCGACCTTTCCGCATTGCCGAGCCGGGCAGTGGTGAATGATATTGTCTATGCCCCGTTGCAGACAGATTTACTCGTGGCGGCTGCGGCGAACGGCAATCCGGCTGTCGATGGGCTTGGAATGCTGCTTCACCAAGCAGTGCCGGGATTCGAAACCTGGTTCGGTACCCGGCCGGAAGTGAGTGAACAGCAAAGATCCTTTGTGCTCGCCTAACGGAGATTTGGAGCGCCAGTAACATGTGGATCATCGGACTGACCGGCTCGATCGGAATGGGAAAATCGACGGCGGGCCGTATTTTGGAGAGCTTTGGCGTTCCGGTCCACGATTCCGACGCAGCGGTGCACCGCGCCTTCGCGCCGGGCGGTGCGGCGGTGCCCACGATCGAGAAAACTTTCCCCGGTACCGTCAGCGACGGCATCGTCGATAGGCAGGCATTGGGCAAAATCGTTTTTCACGATGACCAAGCTATTTCCCAACTCGAAGGCATTCTTCATCCGCTGGTTCAGCAAGACCGGCTGAAATTTATTCGCCGTTGGCGGCAACAAAGGCTATTTGCCGTCGCTGCTGACGTGCCTCTTTTGTTTGAGGTCGGCGCCGATCGGGAGTGCGATTGTACAATCGTAATCAGTGCGCCGGCGCCAGTGCAGACGCGGCGCGTCCTGTCCCGCCCCGGCATGAGTAAAGAAAGGTTTGAAGCGGTTAAAGCCCGGCAAATGCCCGACGTAGAAAAACGCCGCCGCGCAGACTTCGTTGTGGCAAGTCATATGGGTCGCCGGCATACTTCCAACGGCCTAAAACGAATTTTGCTCGGATTGCGGCTCGCATCGAATTCCAGAATTTCTGACCTCGATTGAAGTTTGCGATAGACTCGTTCCGAGTCGTATCGCTAGAAAGAATCGGTGAAGGGGGGGGAGCTGATGAAACTCGAAGTTACGCCGCTGAGTGACGTCATGGCCGTTGCCGTAGAAGGCATCGATCTCCGCAATCCGCTAGAGGCTGAGACCCTCGGCGAAATCAATCAGCTTTTTCTCGATAATTGTGCGGTCTGTTTTCGCGGGCAGGATCTCGAAATAGGAGACTTTTTGACCGCTGCGAAGCAGTTCGGCACACCGAAACAACATCTATACAGAGCCTATCGGTTGGACGAGTTTCCAGAGGTATCGATCGTTTCCAATGAGGACAAAGATACCCACGGTTCGGGCAAAACCTATAATCGGGCTGCTCATTTTCATTCCGACGAGATTTACAAGGAAGTGCCGTGCAAATCGACACTGCTTTACGCTGATCTGGTGCCGGAAAAAGGCGGTGAAACACGGTTTATCAACCTGCGCCTCGCCTACGAAATGCTGCCCGATGAGACCAAGGATCGAATTGACGGCCTAAAGGGGTTGTTCCGGCATCAACATTCCGCGTTCAAAAAACCCGGTAACGACCCAACGCTCGTTTTGCCGAAGCTTTCGGCGGAAGAAGCGAAAGAGGTGCCCGACGTGATACATCCGATCGTGCGCACCCACCCGGAAAACGGCGCAAAGGCGTTGTTTATTACCAATACGCGAACCGAGCATATCGTCGATATGGACCGGGCCGAGAGCGACGAGCTTCTCCAATCGCTTTACGACCACCTCTATGCGGATCGGTTTCAGTATCACCATCATTGGCAACGGGGCGATCTGGTGATGTGGGACAATCGTTGTTTGCTCCACGCCGCCACACCTAACGTACCTTCTGGTCAGAAGCGCAGGCTGTTTCGCACCATTCTTGAAGGCACAAGGCCGATTTGACCGGGCCTTAACCAAAAACGACGGAGACATCTCATTGCGTGAAATCGTATTGGATACAGAAACGACCGGACTTGAGGCAACCGGCGAAGACCGAATTGTCGAAATCGGTTGCGTCGAGCTCGAAAATCATCTGCCGACCGGCCGGACATACCACCAATATATAAATCCAGAGCGCGACATGCCCGACGAGGCGTATCGGGTGCATGGGTTGTCCGAGGCTTTTTTGGCGGACTATCCGGTTTTTGCGGAAATTGCCGAAGCATTTATCGAGTTTGTCGGCGATGCAGCGCTGGTGATCCATAATGCGGAATTCGATATGGGCTTCATCAATGCGGAGCTGATGCGCACGGACCGGCCAGCGATCCCACTGGCGCGCGCTGTCGATACGCTAATGATCGCCCGCAAACGATTTCCCGGATCACCTGCAAGTCTGGACGCGCTTTGTAGGAGATTTGGCGTCGATAATGCGGCGCGCACCAAACATGGAGCACTGCTGGATTCGGAGCTTCTTGCCGAGGTCTATCTGGAACTTATTGGCGGCCGGCAACAAGACTTGGCGTTGCAGCAGGAAAAGGCCGACACCACCCAGGCCGCAGCCGTGGAGCGAGAATATCGGCCTCCGCGTCCTCATGCGGCAAGCTCGGCCGAACTGGCCGCACATGAAAAACTGGTCGATGGGATGTCGGAAGCTATCTGGCGGCGCTAATTCGCCTTCTCTCCGTCTTCATCTTCCCCATCTTCTTCGTTTACCATGATGCCTTGGGCATACAAGTCGACGAAGTCGACAGGGTTTAGCAACAAAGGCGGGAACCCGCCGTCGCGCACCGTATTGGAGAGAATTTGCCGCGCAAATGGAAACAACATTCTGGGCGCCTCGATCAATAGCAGGGGCTGAACGTGTTCTTCGTCTACTTCTCCGACCACCACATGGCCGCCATATTGCAGCTCGGCGATAAATACCACCTCATCATTATGCCGGGCGCTGGCTTCAAGCAGTAAAATGACTTCGAACCGGCGGTCGCCAAGGGGTCTCGCGTTGGCGTTAATGTGAAGCGCGATCTCGGGCGCCGCTTCGGCCTCGACCAAAAAGCGCGGCGATTGAGGATTCTCGAAAGAAAGGTCCTTAATGTATTGATGGGTAATGTCGATGGGTGCATCGGTCATCACCGCTTCGCTACCCACTTCCACGTCTTCGTCAGCCATTACACGCCTCTTCCTGTTAAGACGGCGGTGGCTAACATGGATCGCAGTTGGAAACAACCGTACCGCCACCGGGATGGTTGCTCGCCGGATCGAACTCTAAAATACCGCAATTCTGAGCCCGGATATTGGTCAGGCCGCGAATAAATCCCCAATGGGTGACAAAGATCGCGCCTTCGTATCTGCTGTTCTCGCAATCCTGGCGAAATCGCTGACAGCGCCGGTCGAGCGACTCCAAATCTTCCTCCCGATCGGGCCACCAGCTTTCAGATTTCAATGACCTAAAATCGATATGGGGAAATTCCTCTCGCAATTGGCTGGCGGGGCTGCCGACATCGCATTCGAAGACCGCTCGTTCGCCGGTTAGCGGTGTTACCTCGATAGAAAGTTTCAGCTTTGCTGCAATGATGGTCGCGGTCTCGAGCGCTCGCCAATAGGGACTCGAAACGATTTTAGTTGCTGTAAAGGATTTTAAAAAATCGCCTGCATCTTCCGCTTGCGTTTTTCCAAGCTGGGTTAATTTGGGGTCGCGGATGCCTGGATCGCGGCGAGTCTCGCCGTAAATTACGTTAAATTCGGATTGCCCGTGCCGAAGAAGGTACATTTGCGAATTTTAGAAAATTGCTGTGGGAAACGACGCTATCGCGGTTCGGTTTCTATTTGGTTTCGACTAGCAGGGGAAGGCTCCTTAACCTCATGAAACTCGCCGTCAATCACATTGCCATCCATGGGGCGGCGCCCCGACATGTCGTCACCGCCATTTTCATTTGTCCAAATATGCGTACGGCCACTTCGCAGCAGATAGCGAAAACAAGCATGGCCGAGAAATCGCCGGAACTGCGGTGCAAAGAGCGCAAACCCAACCGAATCGGTTAAAAACCCAGGTGTTAGCAAAAGTGCGCCGGCGACGAGCAGGCAGAGGCCAGTCAGGACCTCGTCCATCGGCAGTTCATTGCGCTGGAGAGAGGCTTCGGCGCGCCGTAATGCGCGAACCCCTTGATGGCGCAGCATCGCGGTGCCGATAATTGCCGTCAGAACTACCAGCGCCAACGTAGGCGCCAGCCCGATCAATTCACCGGCTTCGATGAATATCGCAATCTCCGCAATCGGTACCGAAATAAAAATCAGAAGAATCAGAAGCGCCATACTTGTCCTTTGAGCTCGTCAACCGTATGTAAACTGAAGAATGTGCGGTCGAGCACATTGCAATGGTTGCGTCGGTATCCCCCATAACCTAAGGTCGGGGATGGGCTGGTGCAAGGTGATGGGTCGGTACTCTGACGGTAGCACCGAAAGTGATCAAACCCTAAACAACGCCGGTATCGGGCGCCGGATCGACCTTCTCGCCCGGAATGAAAGAAAGGCCTAAATCGATGGGCGGCGACTATATCGATGTCATAATTTTTGCGGCGATCGCGGCGTTCTTGGTGTTTCGCCTAGTGAGCGTGCTCGGAAAACGGACCGGCGAGGAACAGCCGCGCGATCCGTTCGGCATGGCGCGCGGTGGCGATATGGCGCAAGGGCCCGATAACCCTTCTGAAAATGTTGTGCCATTACCGGGCACGGAAAAACCTGACGAAGTTACAGAATCTGTGTCGCCCTTGGCTGAGGCGTTGGGACAGATTCAAGCCGCGGACCGGACATTTGAGCCAGGGGAATTCTTGAACGGCGCACGCGGCGCGTTCGAGATGGTCATCACGTCGTTTGCGCTCGGCGATAGCAACACATTAAAGGCGCTTCTCAGCGATGCGGTTTTCGCCAATTTCGAAAATGCCATTACGCAGCGGGAACGAGCCGGCGAAACTCAGGAAACCACCTTGGTAGGCATAGATACAGCGGAAATAATCGAAGCAAATTTGGCTCATACGATTGCCCAGGTAACGGTAAAATTCATTAGCCAGCAAATTAGCGTAACCCGCAACGAAGCCGGCGATGTTCAGGATGGCGATCCCGATTTGGTCAATCAAGTCACCGATATTTGGACATTCGCCCGCGATACGCGGTCGAAGGATCCGAACTGGCAATTGGTGGAAACACGAAGCTCGAATTGAACGCTCGCGTTTCGTCGCCGTGAAGCCTTTATTTAAACGGACAATCATTTTTTTGTTGCTTCTTGGCGTCGCTAGTTGTGCGCCCGAGCCGAAAAAGGTCCCAACTTTCAGCATTGAGCCGGTGAGTTTTTCGGAGCTTCCCGGTTGGCAGAGGGATAATCAGGCAGAAGCTCTGCCGGCCCTGCGGGCGTCTTGTAAAAAATTTAAAGCCGGCCGGGGCAATGTGGGTACGAAGTGGATCGCCATTTCGGTGGACCATTGGCAAGGTCCCTGCAACGCATTGCCCCCGGCAAATGCCAGCACCGCGAGCGCGCGTGCGTATTTCGAGCAGTGGTTTCGGCCCTACCGGGTAAGCGGGCCCAAAGGAGAGGACGGACTATTTACCGGCTATTTCGAGGCTGAATTGACCGGTAGCCGCCGTCGCGAAAACGCATCGCAAATTCCTCTTTACGGATTGCCTCGCGACCATGTCAGCGTCGATCTGTCAAAATTCGATCCCAAACTCACTGGCAAGAAAATTGTAGGCCGGGTCGAAGGCAGGCGCCTGGTGCCCTATCACAAACGCGGCGCGATCGATGCGGGCGCCCTGAGCAATCAAGGGGTCGAATTGATCTGGGCCGACGATCAGATAGATCTCTACTTGCTGCATGTGCAGGGTTCGGGCCGTGTGCAGCTGCGAGATGGTTCAGTGCTGCGTGTCGGTTTCGCCGGTCACAACGGACATGGATACCGCTCGATCGGTCGCGTCTTGATCCGGAGAGGCGAGCTACGCAAGGGCGGCGCTTCATGGCCAGATATTCGCCGGTGGATCGAGCAAAATCCCGGTAAGGCCCGGGCACTGCTTGCCGAAAATCCGCGCTTTATCTTTTTCCGAAGCGTGCGAGGCCAAGGACCCATTGGGGCTCAGGGAGTTGCTCTGACGCCTGGTCGCAGCCTCGCCGTGGATAGGCGGTATCTACCATTTGGCGCGCCGGTGTGGCTCACAACACACTGGCCGAATGATGAATCCAGGCCACTCCGGCGCCTGATGGTTGCGCAGGATACAGGGGCTGCCATTAAAGGGCCGGTACGGGGTGATTTCTTTTGGGGTCACGGCAAAGGCGCCCTACGGTATGCAGGCTCCATGAAAGGACAAGGCCGGTATTTTGTTTTGTTGCCTCGCGACTGGCGTTAAAAACTCAAAAAATTTTACTAAGGCGCACCAGCTCAATATCGGACGCATGGGCGGTTACACGCCGATACCTCAGAATGTAATATTTCCAAGCAATGACGATAAAACGCACAAACCCGACCAGTTCGCAAAATAAGGCCGGCGACGAAGATTCCGATCTTTGGCGGCGGGTGGCAGACGGCGTGACGCCATTAAAAAAACGCGTTGCGGCTCCCAAGCCAAAGTCCCAACCGCAGCGTGTCCAAAAAACATCAGCGACACCGTCGCGTCCTGTCCATCCTGCGCCAGCTCAATCGCCGATATCCCCGCCACCGGAATTGTCACACGGATCAATCGCCGGTCTCGATAAGCGTACGGGCGAGCGCCTTAAACGCGGGAAATTGCCGATCGAGGGCCGTCTCGATCTGCACGGCATGACCCAGGTCGAGGCGCACCAAGCGCTAAGCGGATTTATTTCCGGGCAACGGGTGGCAGGTAAACGCTGCGTCATCGTGATTACCGGCAAGGGCAGCTATCGCGGCGGCGGCGGGGTTTTGAAGGACGCGGTACCGCGCTGGCTCAACGAGCCGGCTCTGCGCGACCACATTTTGGCATTCAACCATGCCCAACCCAGGCACGGAGGTGCCGGCGCGCTCTATGTTTTGCTCCGCCGTATGCGCTAGGCCTATAATGGGTTCGATCTCAAAGGCTTGAATTTGCGCCCGGCGGGAGAAACGGAAGGTCCATGACCCCCTTTGGCCAGAGAATTCGTGAAATGCGTGCTGAAAAAGGCGCTACATTGACCGAAATGGCGCGGGCACTTGAGGTTTCGCCGGCTTACCTGTCGGCGCTGGAGCACGGCAAACGCGGAAAGCCCAGCATCGTGATGCTCCATCAGATCTGTCAGTATTTCAATATCATCTGGGACGACGCAGACGAGCTGCAGCAGCTTGCGCGCCTATCCCAGCCGCGGGTGGTGGTCGATACAGGTGGCCTCAGCCCGGACGCTACCGAACTTGCGAACCTGCTTGCGGAGAATATCGGTGCGTTTTCAGAGACCGAAATCGAATCCCTGCTCGATTATTTGAAGCTCAAAATCCAGCTCAATCGGGATATCGAATAAGGGCTAGAGAATAAATTTCGATAGATCTGCGTCTTTGGCCAGCTCTTCGACTCGGTCGCGGACATAGTCTTGATCGATAACAATTTCTTCGCCGGGTCGGTCCGTGGCGGTGAAACTTATTTCCTCAAGCAATTTTTCCATTACCGTGTGCAACCGCCGGGCACCGATATTTTCTACGTTCTCGTTGATCTCTGCAGCTAAACGAGCCAGCTCGTCGATGGCTTCTTCGCTGAAGCTGAGTGTTACTTTTTCGGTGCCGAGAAGGGCCGCATACTGCTTAATGAGGCTATTTTCGGGCTCGCGCAGGATGCGCTCGAAATCTTCCCGTGTCAGCGCGTCGAGCTCGACTCTAATCGGCAGTCGTCCCTGCAGTTCCGGCAAGAGATCCGCCGGCTTCGCAAGATGAAAGGCGCCAGACGCGACGAACAGAATATGGTCCGTATTGATCGGGCCGTGTTTGGTCGAGACCGTCGTGCCCTCGATGAGGGGCAATAGATCGCGCTGCACGCCTTCGCGGCTTACATCGGCGCCGTGACGATCGGAGCGTGCACAAACCTTGTCTATCTCATCGATGAAGACGATACCGTTTTGCGCCACATTTTCGAGCGCGTCGCGCACCACTTTATCTTCATCGACCAGTTTGTCGCCTTCCTCGGTAACGAGGACATTGTAGGATTCGGAGACTGTCATGCGTTGCTTGCGCGTTCGCTCACCGAAAGCTTTTCCCATAATGTCGTTCAGATTGATCATTCCCATCTGGGCGCCGGGCATGCCGGGGATATCGAAGGTTGGCATGCCGCTGCCGCCATGATCCACCAGCTCCAGCTCGATTTCGCGATCGTCGAACTCGCCATCGCGAAGCTTTTGCCGGAAGCTGTTGCGCGTATTCGAACTCGCATTTTCGCCAACCAGCGCGTCGAGCACGCGCTCTTCGGCCATCAATTCGGCTTTGGCGGAAACTTCCTTGCGGTGCATGTCCCGCGTCATGTGAATAGCGTTGTCGACCAGGTCGCGAACAATCTGTTCCACGTCGCGCCCCACATAGCCAACTTCCGTGAATTTGGTTGCCTCGACCTTCAAAAAGGGCGCCTCGGCCAGCTTTGCCAGGCGGCGCGCGATTTCGGTCTTGCCGACGCCGGTGGGGCCGATCATGAGAATATTTTTCGGCAGTACCTCATCACGCATGTCGTCGGGTACATGTTGGCGTCGCCAGCGGTTGCGCAGCGCAACGGCAACCGCGCGCTTGGCCTCTGTTTGGCCGACGATATAGCGATCTAGTTCGGAAACGGTTTCCCGTGGGGTAAGAGCGGTCATAGTTTTTCGATGATTATGTTGTCGTTTGTGTAAACGCATATATTTGCGGCGATCTCGAGAGCTTTCTTGGCGATATCTTCTGCGCTGAGGTCGCTTGATTCGACCAGTCCGCGGGCGGCGGCAAGCGCAAATGGGCCGCCGGAGCCGATTCCGATCAGCCCGTCTTCGGGCTCCAGAACGTCGCCATTTCCGGTCAGTGTCAGTGAAACCGACTTGTCGGCCACCGCCATCATCGCCTCAAGGCGGCGCAAATAACGGTCTGTGCGCCAATCCTTGGCAAGCTCTACGCAGGCACGGGTTAACTGGTTGGGATATTGCTCTAATTTTCCTTCGAGGCGTTCGAACAGGGTAAACGCATCTGCGGTCGCGCCAGCGAATCCGGCAATCACCTTGCCGTCGCCCAGGCGCCGGACCTTGCGCGCATTTGCCTTGATGATCGTTTGACCAAAGCTCACTTGGCCGTCTCCCGCAACGACCACGTCGTCGTCACGGCGGACCGCAAGAATAGTTGTGCCGTGCAATGTGGTTTGTTCTGCCATGTTCTGGCTCCCCGGATCGCCGGTTCGTTCCGGCTGAGGCTACCATGTGGCGATTTTCGCTTCAGGATCAAGGGGGCCGGATCGAGGCTGCTTCATATGCAAAAAAGCAAGCGTCTGAAACTTCCTCTATTCGCTCTCTTACGATCCTGCTAGAAACAGCGCGACTTTGGCTCTAAATCATCGTCACAGCAGGTACCGGTTGAGGGTTGGCCCATGCGTAAAGCCAGCGTCGAACGCAACACTAAAGAAACTCAAATTACTGTCGATCTAGATCTCGACGGTAGCGGCAGCTATGACGTTTCCACTGGGATCGGGTTTCTCGATCACATGCTGGAACAGCTTTCGCGCCACAGTTTGATCGATATTTCGCTGAAAGCACGCGGCGATCTGCATATCGATTGTCACCACACCACCGAAGATTCCGGATATGCGATCGGCGAGGCGGTGGCGCAGGCGCTCGGCGACCGCAAGGGCATAAACCGTTACGGCAGCAGCTTTATTCCGATGGATGAAACGCTGACGCGGGTGGCGCTTGACTGTTCGAATCGGCCCTATTTAGTCTGGAAAGTGGCGCTGGGGCAGTCGAAGCTCGGCGAAATGGACACCGAATTATTCAAAGAGTGGTTCCAAGCCTTTGCGCAATCCGCGGGTATCACGCTGCATGTGGAGAATATCTATGGCGACAATACGCACCACATCGTCGAATCCTGTTACAAGGGATTGGCGCGCGCGCTGAAACAAGCAGTGGACATCGACCCGCGCCAGGCCAACAGAGTTCCGTCGACCAAAGGTGTACTAGGCGGCTCGCTTTAGGGCGAAACCGGTAGGGCGTCCCCTATAGGGAATCTTTCCCAATGACCGTTGCGATTATCGACTATGGATCCGGCAACCTGCATTCCGCTGCCAAGGCATTCGAATGTCAGGCAACGGAAAAAGTGCTGGTTACTTCAGACCCCGCACAAGTTTTGACGGCGGACCGGATCGTGTTGCCGGGAGTTGGCGCGTTTGCCGATTGCAAGCGGGGGCTGGCTGCGGTCGATGGTATGGAAGAAGCATTGCGCCAGACAGTTATCGAAAAAGGACGGCCGTTTCTGGGCATTTGCGTTGGTATGCAGCTAATGGCAACTACCGGCTTAGAGTACGGGGAACATAGCGGCTTCGATTGGATCGCCGGAACCGTTGCGCCGATCTCCCCTCAAGGTGATCGCTTGAAAATCCCCCATATGGGCTGGAATACATTGCGGGAATGCGTGAGCCACCCGGTGTTCGAGGGGTTAGAGGCGGGTTCGGACGTTTACTTCGTTCACAGCTACCACTTCGAACCGGAAAACGATGCGGATTTGTTAGCAACCACGGATTATGGAGGCGCACTTACAGCCGCGGTGGGTCGCGATAATATGATCGGTACTCAATTTCACCCGGAAAAAAGCCAGAAGATAGGTTTGGCGGTAATTGCGAACTTTCTTGGATGGAAACCTTGATCGAATAGAGCGATGGCGACGTCGGATAAAAAAATAGTCCAGCCGGTTTCTACGCCGGACCCAAATGCACCACCGCCAAATATGGTGGTTGAACGTGTTACCGAGCTTAACGATTCCGATTTGCAGGATTTGTGCGAATCTACCGAACAATCGATCGAAGCGGGCGGTGGATTCGGTTGGCTGGTGCCGCCGCCGCGAAGCGGGCTCGAAAATTTCTGGCGTGGAGTCATGTTGGTGCCTGAGCGGTCGCTTTTTATTGGCCGGATGGATGGGGTCGTGGCTGGGGCGACCCAACTGGTCCGCCCCACTCGTAACAACGAAGCCCAAGCCGGTGCCGCCACGCTGACGATGAATTTTGTGGCTCCTTGGGCGCGCGGTCACGGTCTAGCACGCAGTCTCGCCATTGCAGTTGAAGAGGCGGCGGCCGAGGAAGGCTTCCTTGTGCTTAATTTGGATGTTCGCGAAACTCAAACCGCCGCAATTAAATTTTTCGAGCGTAGGGGATTCGAGCGTTGGGGCGAGCATCCGCGCTATGCGATGGTCGATGGCGATTGGATCGCGGGTTTTTATTATTACAAAGACCTGCAAAAGGCGGAGTAGGCATGATTATCTATCCGGCAATTGATCTGAAAGACGGCCAGTGCGTCCGCCTTCAACAAGGCGACATGGATCGCGCCACCGTCTTCAATGATGATCCGGCAGCTCAGGCACAGGCGTTCGAGCGTGCTGGCGCCGAGTGGATTCACATTGTCGATCTTAACGGGGCCTTCGAAGGCCATCCGGTCAACGGGGAGGCCGTGGAGGCGATCGTCGATGCGGTCGAAATACCGGTGCAACTGGGCGGTGGCATTCGCAACGAGAAGGCAATAGAAAACTGGCTGGAACGAGGCGTTACGCGCGTCATTCTGGGCACCGTTGCGGTCAAGGATCCGGACCTCGTTCGCCAGGCGTGTAAGCGCTGGCCTGCCAAAATCGCGCTCGGAATAGATGCGCGAGATGGTCTTGTTGCGGTCGAAGGCTGGGCGGAAATATCCGATATTTCGGCGATCGATCTGGCTCGCCAATTCGAAGCGTCGGGCGCAGCGGCGATTATTTACACGGATATCGGACGAGACGGGGTGCTCGCCGGCCCGAACATCGACGCCACCATGGTCTTGGCCGACAGTGTCCAGACGCCGGTCATCGCCAGCGGTGGGGTTTCGGGTCTGGAAGATATCGAGGCGGTGGCTTCGTCGCCGCCTATCGCTGGCGTCATTGTCGGCCGCGCGCTTTATGACGGCCGCGTGACGCTGGAAGCTGCTCTTGAAGCAACGGCGGGCATGTTAGGGTCCTGAGCGATGCTTAAGATTCGCATTATCCCATGTTTGGATGTCCACGCGGGCCGGGTCGTCAAGGGCGTGCAATTCGTCGATCTCATCGACGCGGGAGACCCGGTCGAGCAGGCCAAAGTCTATGACGCAGCAGGTGCCGACGAGCTCTGCTTTCTCGACATTACTGCGTCCCATGAAAACCGCGATACGATTTTTGAGGTGGTCGCGGGCACTTCAGAGCAATGTTTCATGCCGCTGACTGTCGGCGGCGGCGTGCGTCAAATCGAGGATATTCGGAAACTGTTGCTGGCGGGCGCCGACAAAGTATCGATCAACACAGCGGCCGTTCACAATCCCGACTTCGTCGGTGAGGCGGCGGAACGATTTGGCACCCAATGTATCGTGGTTGCCATCGACGCCAAGCAGACGGGTTCCGAGAAATGGGAGATTTTCACCCATGGGGGCCGCAAGCCGACCGGAATCGATGCGGTGGAATGGGCGAAAGATATGGCACGACGGGGCGCTGGTGAAATCCTGCTGACCTCGATGGATCGCGACGGGACACGGGAGGGCTTTGACAACACATTGACCCGTACTGTTTCCGACAGCCTGACTATTCCGGTAATTGCCAGCGGTGGGGTCGGCACGCTGGACCATTTGGCCGACGGGGTGAGCGACGGACACGCCTCGGCGGTATTGGCCGCGTCGATCTTTCATTTTGGTGAATTCACTATCGGCGAAGCTAAAGCCCACTTGGCCGATGCCGGTATCGCGGTGCGCTCGGTACCGAGTTGAGGCAGGGTGAAGGATAATGGGTAAATCTTCCAAAAAAACCGGAAAGGCCAAACACCCTCATACGCTCGACGCACTTTACGAGGTGATTGTCAGCCGGAAAAAAGCGGACCCGGATGAGTCCTATACGGCACGCCTGTTTTCAAAAGGGACGGCGAAGATCGCACAGAAGCTCGGCGAAGAATCCGTAGAAACCGTTATCGAGGCGATGCGCAAAGACAAGAAGCTGCTGGCCGAAGAAAGTGCGGATTTGCTGTATCATTTGCTTGTGCTTTGGGCGGACCGCAAGGTGGCGCCCGAAGACGTATGGCGAATTTTGGAAAAGCGTCGCAAAATTTAGATAGTGGAGTTCAGCGAGGTATGTGATGGGGTATGACAAGGAAAATATCTTCGCGAAGATACTGCGCGGCGACATTCCATGCGACAAGGTGGCGGAAAACGACCATGCCATCGCCTTCAACGATATTAGTCCGCAAGCGCCGGTCCACGTGTTGGTGATACCGAAAGGTGAATATGCATCCGCCAGCGAATTCTCCCAAACCGCCTCCGAGGCGGAGCAGGCGGGATTGCAGCGGTTGATCGGCGAAGTGATCGATATTACCGGCGTGCACGAAGCCGGTTACCGTTTGATTGCCAATACCAATCGAAACGGGCACCAAGAGGTTCCGCATTATCACGTTCATATTTTGGGTGGCCGCGACCTCGGCCGAATGCTGCCTTAGCCCTTTTTCTTCAGCTTGGCGACTTCCTGGCGCAGCGCGCGCAGCTCTTCGACAATATCGTCATTCGACGTTTCGTCGGCGTTCTCCATGCGTTGCACGTCGTCCATAGCGCTGACGATGATGGCGATGAAGAGGTTCAAAACCGCAAACGACGTGCACAGGATAAACGGAACGAAAAACATCCAGGCGAGCGGGAACTGTTCCATCACCGGCCGCACAATTCCCATCGACCAGGATTCCAGGGTCATGATCTGGAATAGTGAATAGAGCGACGCGCCGATGGTGCCGAACCAGTCCTCGAATCGCTCGCCGAATAGTACCGTCGCCATTACTGCGCCGACATAAAACACCAAAGACAGCAGCGCGATTACCGAAGCCATGCCCGGGATGGCATTGAGCATGGCCTGTATCACGAGCCGCATCGAGGGCACTGCCGACATCAAACGGAACGCCCGCACGATGCGGAGTGCCCGCAGTACCGACGTACCATCACCCGCGGGCATCAGCGTTACCGAGACGATAATAAAATCGAAAACGTTCCAACCGCTTTTGAAAAAACTCAACCGATAAACAATTAATTTGATCGCCAGTTCGGCCACGAAAATACCGACAGCAATTTGATCGAGCAGCTTTAGCCACGTGCCGGCGTGTTGAACAGCCGTATCGGAGGTCTCGAGTCCGAGCACGATCGCGTTCAAAATGATCACGATGAGAATAAAATTTCGCACCGCCGACGCTTCGATAAACTTCTGCAATGTTGCGATTATGCCCGCTGAGCCTGAATTTGCGGCCTGTTCGGTCATGGTGTGTTTCCCTGATGAGGCTTTGCGCCGATGAACTTTTGCAAGCTGAGGCATTAATTATCCGGAATTTTAATTGCTGCAAGCGGAAAATTAATCAGCCGGGGGCCGACGGGGGACGTAGTTATGACCGCGCCGGAGCGATTCGTCGATAGCTTAGAGCTTCGGCGATATGGAGCCTGGCCACGGTTTCGGCACCCGCAAGGTCTGCCAAGGTGCGTGCGACGCGAATTACCCGATGGTAACCTCGCGCCGAAAGTCTCAACTGTTCGGCGGCTTGATTTAGCAGAGCCGTGCCATCCTTGTCGGGCGTCGCCACGGCCTCGAGTGTTTTTCCGTCCGCTTCGGCGTTTGTCCGAATGATCTCGTCTCCGTTTTGTTCAGCGTATCGGTCTCGCTGAATTGCCCGAGCCGATGCGACGCGCTGGGCAACGTCTCCCGATCCTTCTGCAGCGGGCGGCAGTGCGAGGTCGTTTGCGCTCACTGCTGGAACTTCCACATGAATATCGATCCGATCGAACAATGGGCCCGAAATTCTGGCTTGATAGTCGATGGCACATCGGGGGCCACGCGAACAGGTTAGGCCCCCGTCATCGAGAAGGCCGCAGCGGCATGGATTCATTGCAGCGATCAGCTGAAATCTAGAGGGGTAGGTGATATGCGCATTTGCGCGCGCGACGGTGGTACGGCCTGTTTCTACCGGTTGACGTAGAGATTCCAATGTCTGACGAGAGAATTCCGGCAATTCGTCCAAAAACAGAACACCGTGGTGGGCGAGGGAAATTTCGCCAGGATTGGCGCGCGCACCGCCGCCGACCATCGCGGGCAGCGAAGCGGAATGATGCGGATCACGGAATGGCCGCTGTTTGGTTATATGACCATCCTCAAGCTGCCCGGCGACACTTTGGATCATGCTGACTTCAAGCGCTTCTTTCGGGTCCAGCGATGGCAAAAGTCCGGGCAAGCGTTGGGCCAACATGGACTTGCCGGCACCGGGCGGGCCGATCATCAAGAGATTGTGGCCTCCGGCGGCAGCGACCTCCAATGCGCGTTTGGCGCTTTCCTGGCCCTTGATGTCTCGAAGATCCAACGAATTGGTTTTGATCACGGCAATTTGAGGTTCCGGCGGCGTCAACACCTGTGTGCCTTTGAAGTGATTGATCAGCGCCAACAGGTTGGGTGCCGCCACGACCTCGATATCGCCCGCCCAGGCCGCTTCGCCACCGCATGCAGCGGGACAAATTATGCCGCGGCTTGAGGCTAGCGCACCGATGGCAGCTGGCAGCACGCCTGTTGTGGGAACGATCGCACCATCCAACGCAAGCTCTCCCACTGCGGTATAGGGCGCCAATTCATCTGCGGCGATGACGTCCATGCTCGCGAGCAGGCCAAGCGCGATCGGTAAATCGAAATGGCTACCTTCTTTTAAAACGTCGGCGGGTGACAGGTTGACCGTAATCCTTTGAGGGGGGAGTGCGAGGCCCATCGCACCCAATGCAGACCGCACGCGCTCTCGGCTTTCGGCTACCGCCTTATCGGGTAGCCCGACAACGGTAAAGGCCGGCAGCCCATTGGCGATTTGCACCTGAACGTCGATGTCGAGCGTATCGATGCCCTGGAAGGCGACTGTGTTAACACGTGTAACCAATATGCATCCCTCTCGCAATGATTGTAGTTCGCGACGCATTGCTGCGGAAGGGTTAAGTTGATTGGCGAACGCGTATTTGGGCGTTTCGCGAAAATGTGTTATAATACAATATGTTAATAGGCAAAAATTGCCGGGTTGTGCACGTATTTTGAGCACATCGACGAGACGGAAACGCGCGTTGTGAGCATCATCGGTGGATTTGACAGCGGCTTCAATAACTTAGTCGGAACCCTTCCGACTTCGCCCAGCAGTTTGTTTGCCGTGTTGCCGGATGCGGCGGCAGCTCGCGGTTTGCAGTCGGCGGCACGGGCGGCGGCCTCCGCGGCGTCGCGCGATCGAGTGCCCGATGTCGATACACGAGCATTGGAAGGCAAAGCGCGAACAGCCAAGCGTGAAGCGCAAAATCTCGGCCGTATAACCGGGCGCCTCGACCGTGCTGTTAATACGATCGAGAAAGCGATCGAACGATTGAACGAGATCAAGACCAATGTCATCGACATACGTCGCCAGGTGGTCAATGCGAGCGAGCCGACTGTTTCGACCGAAGAACGCCGCGTATTCGGCGACCGATTTGATCAGTTCCTTGGTGAACTGAATAGCCGTGTTAAAACCGCAGGCTTCATCGGCACCAATTTAATCGGCACCACAATTCGCGATGATTTCGATCCTGATGAAATCACCTATCAGACAAAGCCAGATAGTCCGGTCCGCAACACGGTATCGGGTATTTTTTCGCAAAGTGATTTTTTCATTACCGATGGAAGCGGAGATAATTTCTATCCGGATATTTTCGGCTCGGTGCTGACCAAGTTTCCCAACCCCAATGACGAATCTGGTGAGATTGTCGCGACCGATGACACGGTGGTGTTCGACCCTGATACCGGTGCGATATCTCTAACCCATGACGGCGAAGGTTCGCCCTATCTCGATGGGACGTTGACTCGCAAAGGCCTCGGGATCTTGTTCTCGTTTCTCTATAACAACTTCGAGGACGACTCCAGCCGAAGCCGGGCCCTGAGCGATGTCGACGCCGCATCGGCAACGATCCGTTTCAATATTGGATTTCTCGAAGGTGAATTGGCCAAGGTAACCGCCGCGCAGACCTTGGTCGAAGGTCAGATCAAGGAACGCAATGAATTTGCGGCTAGCGTCGAAGCCCAAGCATTTTCCGAGGAGCGCAAGGCGGCTCTCGAAGCGCAACGGGAGCAACTTCTATTTTCGGCGACCCTGCAAAGCACGCTATCGTTCAATCGTCAGGGCGGCCCGCTAACTTTGACCGGACCATCGTTTTTCGATTTCTCTATTTAACGGCGCCAAGACCTTAAGGCGAGATCACACGGCCGTTTCGTCGCGCCTGCCTTCGATGGCGTCCCAGATCTGCGATTCTATCTGAATGCCGTCAAACCCGTTGATTTCCTGAATTCCCGTGGGCGACGTCACGTTGATCTCGGTGAGGTAGTCGCCGATTACATCGATACCGACGAATAAAAGACCCTTTTCTTTGAGGATCGGACCGATTTCGCGACAGATTTCCTTTTCCCGCCCGGAGAGTTCAGTTTTGTAACCTGCTCCGCCTGCGTGAAAATTTGCGCGCGCTTCGCCGGGTTGTGGCACGCGATTGACACCACCCGCCACCTCGCCGTCCACAAGTATGATGCGTTTGTCACCCTGTCGGATTTCTGGCAAATAGCGCTGCGCAATGATTGGCTCGCGGTTGATTTCGGCAAACATTTCCACCAATGCCGAAAGATTTTCGTCTTCAGGGGAAAGATGAAATACGCCCGCACCACCGTTTCCGAAAAGCGGCTTCAAAATAATGTCTTTGTGTTCGTCTCGAAACGCGACGATTTCCTCCATGTTGCTGGTGATCAACGTAGGCGGCATCAAATCGCTGAATAGCGTAACGAATAGCTTTTCTGGGGCATTGCGTACTTCGGCCGGATCGTTCACGACCAGCGTTGCAGGATGAATGTGCTCCAACAGGTGCGTCGCGGTGATATAGGCCATATCGAAGGGGGGATCCTGGCGCATTAAAATCACATCCATGCCGGCAAGATCGAGCTCTTCGGCGGGACCGAGTGTGTAATGATCGCCCTTCTCGCGTTTGACCGTAAGCATGCGTGCTTTGGCATAGAGTCGATTGTGCCGCAGCGAAAGATCTTCGGGGAGGTAATGATACAGACCATGACCTCTACGCTGTGCTTCCAGCGCAAGCATAAAGGTGCTGTCCGCATCGATATCAATATCTTCGATCGGATCCATTTGAATCGCGCAGGCCAGACTCACCGAAAACTCCCTCCAGAAAAGAATTAGGTCACGCGCAGAACTATACCACGGCGCTTTAGTTTCATAGGCGCATATCGGCGCCTAAAAGCCGGCATGTTATTTCGCCTCTAATTTAATTGGCTGCGCAGTTTTTGCATCAACGTGGCAGCGCGATGTCGGTTTTCCGAACTTTCTTCGAGCCGCATGAATTCTTCTAGCGCGTCGGTCGCCGCGTGTAGGTTACCGATTTCCGCATTCAACATGCCCGCTTCCCACCACAGCGCAGGCGACGCCGGCGCGATAAGCAACATATTCTCCACCGTGATAAGCGCGGCCTTGCCGTTACGCATCTGCATATGCCGAAATTTTATGTTGTTCTGCAAGCGAAGAAGAATCTCCCGATCGCTGACCGCCGCATAATCGGAAGTTTCTAGCTCGCGCTCGGTGCCGGCCAAAGTTTTGATCAATTGGCGGAGATCGCCGGCGCCAAGCGTGCGCCCGTCATTGAAGGGGTCAAGGATCACCCTGTCACCGGCAAAATCGAGCTGAATTAAAAAGTGACCGGGAAAGGCTAATCCGTTCAGCGTCCAACCCAGCGCCCGGCCGATATGGATATAAAGAATTCCAAGTGCGACAGGCAGGCCCCGTCGACGGTCGATGACACGCATTAGGTTTGCGTTTTGAAGATCGTCATAGGTTAAACGATCGCCCGCATAGCCAAACTCTTTGACGACCACCTCGCGCAACTGTCCTGCGGCAGCTTCAGCCGAGAGGGGCGTCGCGGACCGGTTGGCTCCGGCAGCTACCGCGAGGTCGCCGAGATGTCCGGTATAATGGTCGAGCGGCACCCTGGGCCGGTCGAGCGCAGCAAACGCCAGTGCGCCCTCGGCCAGGTCGAATCCACTGTCGGGCCCGGCGCCGATAGCGCGGAGAATGTTTTTGGCGTGAAACGCGTCGTTCTCCTTCATCGCTGCGACCCAGCTGCGGCCTGTGACCTTTTGACCTGAACATGGCTAACGATCCGTCGTACATAAGCGATCGACCTGGCATATGCGAACACGCGTTCCAGTTCTGAGGTTGAACGTGCGATTCCCATCAAATAGATATGTTTGTTGACCGTATCGATGCTGTAGTTAACCGCTCGAATTTCCTTATCCAAGGTGATTTTGACACGCAGTTTCGCGGTGATCCAACGGTCCCGTGCAGCGTCCAGCAAGGAACTCCCGTCCGCGATCTGAATTTCATTCACGACCTCACGCACGCCTTTTGAGCGCCACGCGATCTTAACCGCTTCGATCCGTGTTTCGGGCTTAGGTACAGACCCGGTTAGGAAAACCTTGCCTTCCTTCACGGTCACGCCGACGTCGACAAATAGCTCGGTCGAGAAGTTGAAAAAGTTTCCCTTGATCTGGGTCCGGATCGCGGCATCGTCGACGATGGCGCTATAACTCCGCTCTTCCATGGTTGCCGAACCAACTTCGGCGCCAGCCCCGATGGCCATGCCAGTGGGACTGCAATTGGTGAGAGATAGAGCGAAAAGCACGGCGCAAGGGGCCGTTAAGGCATTTCGCAACTTGGGACCTGTAAAGAATCTAGAGAACCGCATTAGGTGTTTCTCGACTGCCCAGTTCCTAGTCTATTCCTTCCGGCCGCCAGGCATCCCTCACATGTCGCGGCAAACGCCACGGCACAATAATGATAGCATCGAATCGCATACTACAATTCGCCAAGTGCGGATGTCTTTGCAAAAACCATCCTGCAGCCTTCACAATTCGTTTTTGCTGACGAGGAGAAATTGCCACAAGTCCATCGGGAAGGCTGGACCGGGCTTTGACTTCGATAAACACGACGACGTCTTTCCGTCGCGCGATCAAGTCTATCTCACCTACTTTGGTGCGATACTGCCGTGCGAGTACTCGATAGCCGCGGCAACGGAGAGCTGCGACAGCAAGTTTTTCGGCGCCGCGACCCCAGCGCCAGGCCTTTCGGCGTTTGGCGTATCCCGGGTCAACTGCTTTTGCCATTGTCACGTAATTGCAATGCGCGTTGATAAATTTGACGACGGGGAAGGTTTAGCGCCGCTGACACTTCTTCTGCGGTCTGTTTTAGGCTGGCATTGTCCAGCATTGCGAGAATTGCTTTATCGATTTCATCAGGCGTCGGTGTTTCTGCCTCGGTTGGCGGGCCGACGATGACGACGATTTCGCCTTTGGGAGCGGGGCTGTCGGCACTGGCTGCCGCAAGCTCAAGCAAGCTTCCTCGCCTGACTTCTTCGAACTTTTTGGTGAGTTCGCGGGCGATCGATGCTGGCCGGTCGCCAAAGGCATAAGCCATATCCGATAGGGATGCGCCCAACCGTTTCGGTGATTCGAAAAAAATTAGGCTGGCGGAACAAGACTCGAATTCGGCGAAGAATTTGCGACGTCCACCGGAACGAGAGGGCGGAAAACCCGCAAACAAGAAACGATCGGTGGGAAGCCCCGCCGCGAGTAAGCCGGTAATCGCCGCGCTCGCTCCTGGTAGCACTGTTACCGAGTATCCTGCTTCGATTGTTTCGCACACCATCTTGTAGCCGGGATCCGATATCAAAGGCGTTCCCGCATCGCTGACCAGAGCGATCGTTTCGCCGGCCGCCAGTTTTTTCAAAAGGCGCGGCCGCTGTTTGGCGGCGTTATGGTCGTGATATGGTACCATTGGCGTTTTCAATTCGAAGGCGTTAAGCAACCGTTGAGTGATGCGGGTATCTTCACAAGCAATGAGATCGACTTCGGCGAGTATGTCGAGTGCCCGCAAAGTGATATCGCGGAGATTGCCGATAGGAGTTGGGATCACATATAGTCCTTCGGGCGTTTTCGCCTGTTTACCTGCGGACTTGTCGTGAATAGCTAGTGTCATGCGTCGAATTCCAGTGCCAACATCAAATTTATACCGCTCGGTTACTGAAAGACTGGTTAGGTTTACCGCCCGGGCCTTCGCTATTTTGGTCACTACAGCATTTGTCGTCGCTGAAACCAATAACTCGTTCGCGGATCCCATCGATCCACGCGCGCTGCTTGCTCAAAATGTAGTGCCGTCGGTCGAGACACCCGCGGCGACAGCCGTGCCGGATGTACGCTTGAGTCCGTTCGCAAGTCCGACAAGAAATACGAAGGTCGCGTTGTTATTGCCGTTATCCGGCCCGCAGGCGGCGCTCGGTCAAGCCATGTTGGAAGCAGCGCAACTGGCGATGTTTGAAATGGCGACGGATCAATTCACCCTCCATCCAATCGATACCAGAGGCACTCCGGAAGGGGCTCGGTCGGCCGCTGACCAGGCAATTCAGGACGGAGTAAGTTTGATTCTAGGCCCGTTACTTGCGAACTCGGTCCGTTCGGTCGCGCCGGTTGCCGGCCGTGTCGGGCTTAACGTAGTCGCCTTTTCCAATTCCAGCGATGTGGCCGGCCACAACGTTTTCATAATGGGATTCGTTCCACGCCAACAGGTTTATACGGTTGTTGATTATGCCGCCCGTCGGGGGCTTCGACGGCTGGCGTTGATGGCGCCGGACAATCCCTACGGTAAAGCGGTGTTTCAAAGCCTGCAAAACGTAGCCGCCAGCCGGGGCGTTGAAATTGTGAAATTCGCTTTTTATCGACCTGGCGCCACAGACTTCAGCACCGAAATCAAGGCGATTTCCAACTATGACGAGCGCCGCAAGGCTTTGTTGAAACAACGGGCCTTGCTGGAAGATCGTGAAGACGAGGTTTCCAAGCAGGCGCTAAAACGACTTGAAAATCTGGATACAATCGGCGAAGTGGATTTTGACGCAATCTTACTGCCGGATACAGGGCCGTCCATGAGCGTTTTGGCCGCCCAGCTTGCATTTTTCGATGTGGATCAGCCTGCGGTGCGATTTTTGGGCCTGCGCAATTGGGATCAAATCCCGAACCTGGAACGCGAGCCGTCGCTCCGCCGTGCCTGGTTCGCGGCGCCATCGATGAAGGAGCGGAGGTTTTTCGTCGAGCGGTTCTCGCAAACTTTCGGCAAACCGCCACCGCGTCTGGTCTCGCTCGCTTACGATGCCACTGCGTTGGCTGCGGTTCTGGCGCGTTCACCAGGGGGGCCGGATTTCTCGCGGCGCGCACTTACCAATCCCAATGGTTTCGACGGCGTGGATGGCCTGTTCCGGCTTCGTGAGGATGGTGTTGCCGAACGCGCATTTGCGGTTTTAGAGGTACGCAAAAAAGGATTTCGGACACTTAACCGATCGGCTCGAACGTTCCAGGATTTTCACCGCTAATCTCAGGCGTCCAGCAACTTTGCGGTAACCGCATTCAAGCGTTGGGCGCCCGCGGGTGTGGCTTTAAGGTAACTGCCGGATTTAGCTAGAAACCCGCCTTCAATTAAATTATCCAAAGCGCGAGAATTGGTCTGATCTTCAAACCGGGCGCCGGTTTCTCGCGTGATCGCGTCTAAATTCAAGCCTTCGGCAAGCCGAAGGCCCATCAATGTCATTTCCTCGAAAATTTCCGTATCCGTGAGCGCTGTCTTTTCCTGCAACCCGTCGCCTTGGGATTCGGTCTGATTCAACCAGTTTTCGGGCTTGGCAATTCGTCGGGTTGCCCATTTCTTTCCACCCCGTCGCACTCGGCCATGGGCGCCGGGACCAATCCCGACATAGTCCTGGTAACGCCAATAGGCGAGGTTGTGGCGGCATTCGCCACCGGGCTCGGCATGATTGGAGATTTCATAGGCTTTAAGGCCTGCATTCTCCAAAGTTTTGCGGGAGTGCTCGAATTGCCGAGCGGCAGTTTCGTCGTCGGGCAACTCGAAAGCGCCATCGCGGTGGCGAGCGAAAAAGGCGGTTCCTCGCTCGATGGTCAATTGATAAAGCGATAGATGATCGCCGGCAAACTCGAGCGCGTGCGCCAGCTCATCTTTCCAAGCCCGCACCGATTGATCGGGTCGGCTGTAGATCAAATCGAAGGAATAGCGCGAAAATAAGCTTCGCACTTTGTCGAGCGCTGTTCGGGCGTCGCCGGCACTATGGGCCCGGCCTAGAAAATCGAGCGCGTCGTCGTCGAAAGACTGCACGCCAAGTGAAATCCGATTTACACCGGCAGCACGAATGTCCCGCAAGCGGCCAATTTCGACCGAACTGGGGTTTGCCTCGATGGTAATTTCCGCACTATCCGTGAGTCCCCAATACCGATCAGCGGCTTCTATAATTGCCGCTGCGGTTTCAGGCAACATCAGGGATGGCGTTCCGCCGCCAAAAAAAATACTGGTGATGCGACGGTCGGGATCTGCCTCGGCCTCGGATTCGAGCTCGCGAAGCAATGCCTCTCGCCAACGCCGCTGATCGATTTCGAGCCGTACATGGCTGTTGAAATCGCAATAGGGACACTTCGATTGGCAGAAGGGCCAATGCACATAAAGCGCCAGCGGCTCATAGGAGCGACTAGCCATCCTTGAATTGATCCTCGATGAACAACCGAAACGCCGCCGCTCGGTGACTGATATCGTGCTTTTGCGTCTGATCTATCTCGCCGAAGGTTTCATCGTAATTTTCTGGTCGAAACATGGGATCGTAGCCGAAGCCCTTATCGCCGCGTGGGGGCCAGACCAGCGTGCCGTGGACCTTTCCCTCATAGGTGTCGCAGGTTCCATCGGGGTGCGCCAGCGCCAATACGCAAACGAAGTGCGCTGCGCGATCGCCGTCGGGACCAAGTTCGTTTTCGATGCGCGCCATTGCGTGATCGAAATCCTTTTCAGGTCCCGCCCATCTGGCGGAATAGATACCCGGCGCGCCGTCCAATGCGGGAACGACAAGGCCCGAATCGTCCGCCAGCGAAACAATTCCGCAACCTGTTGCAGCGGCTTCGGCCTTTAAAATCGCGTTCTCGACGAAGGTTGCACCAGTCTCCTCGGGCTCGGGCAGATCCAGCTCGGCAGCCGATCGTACGTCGAGACCGTAAGGCTCGAATAACTCGCGAATTTCCCGAACCTTGCCTTCGTTATGGCTTGCGATAACCAAATTTTTCCCGAAACCAGTCCTTGCCACAGGGCATCACCGTTTTTGACGTGTCTAGAGACCAAGCGCGTTGTTTTGTGCCTTCGAGAGCTCGTCGACGCCTTTGACGGCAAGGTCGAGCAGCTCGTCGAATTGTGCGCGGCTGAATGGGTCTGCCTCCGCAGTTCCCTGTATTTCCACGATGCCACTATCAGCAGTGAGAACGAAATTCGCATCCGCTTCGGCGGTCGAATCTTCCGCATAGTCCAGATCCAGAATCGACGACCCTTCCCATATCCCGCACGAAACCGCGGCGACCTGACCCGTGAGGGGTATATCTTCAATCGCGCCGATGGATTTGAGATGCTGGAATGCGAGATGTAGTGCCACATAGCCACCTGTAATCGACGCGGTGCGTGTGCCGCCATCTGCCTGCAAAACGTCGCAATCGACAATAATCTGCAGTTCGCCGAAGCCTTCCAAGTTGGTGACTGCCCGCAAACTTCGACCAATAAGGCGCTGGATTTCCTGGGTCCGGCCCGATCGCGCGGTGCGTCGCCGGTTAGAGCGCGTATTGGTCGAGCGCGGCAGCATATTATATTCCGCCGTCACCCAACCGCGCCCGGAATTCCGCAAAAAAGGCGGGACACTGTCTTCGACGCTTGCGGTGCAAAGGACATGTGTCTCGCCGAATTTGGCGACACATGAGCCTTCAGCATATTTCGAAACACCGGTTTCCAGCGAAACCGCGCGGAGTTGGTCTGCCGACCTACCAGATGGACGCATTGAGATTTCTCCAAATTGTTGGCGAGAAGCTATCCCGGCGACGGGGCTTCGTCCAGCGAGATCGCTGAGCGATTAAAAGTCCGGTCAGATTGACGCTGCCCAGGTGCGACACTAGATTTTGGTCATCATGATTGAGGAATTGAACGAGCGCGCGCGAACCGTACTGCAGCATGTGGTCGAAGCGTATGTAGCGACCGGTTCGCCCATAGGCTCGCGGACCATATCGCGGTTGTCGGAATTATCGCTCTCGGCCGCATCGATCCGCAATGTGATGGCGGATTTGGAGGAGCTCGGCTTGCTCTACGCGCCACATACCTCCGCCGGGCGTTTGCCGACGGAGCAAGGCCTGCGGCTGTTCGTCGATGGTCTGCTGGAAGTTGGCAATCTCAGTTCGGAAGATCGCAGCGACATCGAAGCGAAATGCGTCGGCGCCGGCCGCAGCGTCAACCAGGTGCTAGAGGAGGCATCGTCGTTTTTGGGCGGCCTATCGAACTGTGCGGGCTTGGTGATGGCGCCGAAATCCGAAGATAATTTACGCCATGTGGAATTCGTGCAACTCGGCCCCGGCCGTGCGCTGGTGGTTATGGTCTTCGAAAACGGGACCGTAGAGAATCGGATTATCGATTTGCCGCTTGGTTTGCCCGCATCCAGCCTGATCGAAGCGTCGAACTATCTTTCGGCTAAGTTTGTCGGCCGCAATCTCAATCAGGCAGCTGCGGACGTGAACCTTGAAATCCAAACCCAGCGTGCGGAAATCGATTCCCTATCCCAAAAAGTTGTGGAAGCGGGTCTCGCAACCTGGTCCGGCGACAGCGAGGACGGAGTATTGATCGTGCGCGGCCAGGCCAAATTGCTCGAGGATGTGACCGCGCTTGAGGAATTGGAAAAAATTAGGGCCCTCTTCGAGGCGCTTGAGACCAAAGAGGCGTTGTTGGGCCTGATCGAAGCCGCGGACGATGCGGAGGGAGTGCAGATTTTTATTGGTGCTGAAAACGAATTGTTTTCGCTCGCCGGTTGTTCCATGGTCATTTCCCCTTTCAAAAATCGTAATGAAGCGATTATTGGTGCTATCGGCGTTGTCGGTCCGACACGGATAAATTATGCAAGGGTGATCCCAATGGTGGATTACACGGCAAAGATCGTTGGCCGATTGATCGGATAAAAACAGGCAGGACTTATGGCAAATAATAAAAAGAATTCTCCCGAATCTAACGTATCACAAGAAGCGTCGGACGAATCTCTCGAGCAGAATGCGGACGGCGCGGAAGAGGAATCACTCGGTTCGCCGATCGTCGAAGACAGCGTGGTCGATACAAAGGACGAAGATGTTTCTGCGGACGCACGGGTAGCGGAGCTAGAGGCGGAACTGGCCGACCTTAAGGACCGAAGCTTGCGCGCCCTGGCGGATGCAGAAAATACCCGCCGCCGTGCGGAACGCGATGTGGCGGATGCGAAGAAATTCGGTCCCAGCGCGCTGGTGAAGGACCTGCTCAATGTTTCGGATAATCTGCACCGCGCCTTGGATGCAGTTAGCGATGACGTCAAAGAATCGGATGAAGCGGTTAAAAATCTCGTGGTCGGGGTGGAGTTGGTCGAGAAAGAATTTCTTGCCGCTTTCGAAAAACACGGTGTGACCAAGTTAGAGCCGCTCGGCGAAAAATTCGATCACGATTACCATCAGGCGATGTACGAGGTTGAAGATTCGGGCCAGCCTGCGGGCACCATCGTCGAATTGTTGCAGCCTGGATATGTCATGCATGATCGCCTGCTGCGACCGGCTATGGTGGCGATTGCAAAAGGCGCTGCGGACGAGCCCCCGGACGATGTGGAGCATGTGGACACGACCGCCTGAGCGCGGCCAAGCCTAATTCTCCATTTAACCTCAATGTTTTCCAAGCATTGCGAACTCGGGTTGGTGATCGCGATAGTTAGCTTTTGCTGCGGTGTGATTATTGACCGCATAGCAATAGCGACAGCCATGGGGGCAACTGTCGTAGGCGCCGATATCTCTCGCCTTGTGGCAGAGGCAGTCAGGACGGTTGCCTTGTTTCGGCGCTACGATTGGCGCGCCGGCGATTTCGGATAGGCGCTCCGCATCGATGCATCGCGCGAGATCGACTCCCGGCACCAGATATTCCTTTTGGGCGCATATGGTGAGCCGAATCCCATTCAGATCGGCAATGTCCCGTAAATTTTCGAGCAACGCTTCCTTTTCGATCCCGTCGGGGTCAATCCAGTGAAATTCGTGAAATTCGGCGGCTTGATCCAGATTACGCTTGGTTTTGCGGTAAATATGCGCGAATGACACCACGACCTCGTCAACCGCACCGGCCATGTCCCGCGCTAACTTTGCAAAATTCTTTTGGTGCCATTCGGCGGGTGTCAGCGTCGAAAACAAAATCGGATCGTAGCGCCAGACAACGGCTTTCGGTCCGTAGAGATTAGCCAGTTTTCGCAAGTCGGATACTGCATTTTCACATGCGATGGTGCTGGTTTCGAGGGCGCGGGGATAGTTTGTGATGGTGAATTGTACCGAAAATGGGGCTTGCGCGCGGATTTCGTCCAAATAGTCCAGCAACGGGTGAATATTGCGGGTCCAAAAGACGATTGCGTCGATCTCCTCGGCATCCAAGGAAATTTGAGAAATCTTGCCATTAAAGGGGTTCTTGCTCTCGCAAAGGCCCATTCGCAGCCTGGAGCGGAACCATTCCGAGTAAAAGGCGGGGATGTCGGTTTTGTAGCTGGCGGACAAAATCACGGGCAAAGCTCATATGTATGGCGACTGGACAAGTTTAGCGCCGTTTGCGGTCCAATCGAGGGGTTAAATTTTCTTATCGAAGGATGGGTTGCAGAGTACCGCCCGGCTGCCTATATCTCGGGCAGTTAACAACAAACCGGTGTAGCCGGGGGCCAAAAATGCGGCGCTGACGAACAGGCCGCGGGGAAAGGCAAATAGCAAGACCGATTTAGAGGTTGCCGCGAGGCATTGCCCGATCGTTTGGCCTGCCGACAGAAATGAGGTTTTGATGGGAAAAGTTATTGGTATCGATTTGGGCACGACAAACTCCTGTGTCGCTGTCATGGAAGGAAGCCAAGCAAAAGTAATTGAAAATGCTGAAGGTTTTCGCACAACCCCTTCCATGGTGGCGTTTACCGAAACCAATGAACGATTGGTCGGCCATCCGGCCAAGCGCCAGGCGGTTACAAATCCGGAAAACACGTTCTTTTCGATTAAGCGTCTAATCGGCCGGCGATTCACCGATGCCGAGGTTGAGAAAGATCGGGAGCTGGCGCCGTTCGAGATCATCGAAGGCGAAAACGGCGACGCATGGGTCGAATGCGCGGGCGAAAAATATGCGCCGAGCCAGATCAGTGCGTTTGTGCTGCAAAAAATGAAGGACACCGCGGAAGCCTATTTGGGCGAGAGTGTCGATCAGGCTGTCATCACGGTGCCTGCCTATTTCAACGATTCACAGCGCCAGGCGACTAAAGATGCCGGTAAAATCGCCGGGCTCGAGGTTCTGCGCATTATCAACGAGCCAACGGCGGCATCGCTCGCCTATGGGCTCGACAAGAAGGGCAGCGGTACCATCGCGGTCTATGACCTGGGCGGCGGCACCTTCGACGTTTCGATTCTCGAAATCGGCGATGGTGTGTTCGAGGTCAAATCGACCAATGGCGATACGTTCTTGGGCGGTGAGGATTTCGATCAGCGCGTGGTCGACTATCTCGCGGACGAGTTCAAGAAGGAAAACGGGATCGATCTTCGCGAAGACAAGCTTGCGCTGCAACGGCTGAAGGAAGCCGGTGAAAAAGCCAAGGTCGAACTGTCGAGCGCGATGGAGACCGATGTAAATCTGCCGTTTATCACTGCTGATCAGGCGGGCCCGAAGCATCTCAACATCAAACTCAGCCGGGCCAAGTTGGAAGCATTGGTCGACGACCTCGTCCAACGCACCATCGACCCCTGCCAGAAGGCGCTTAAGGATGCCGGTCTGAAGGCGAGCGAAATCGATGAGGTGATCCTGGACGGCGGCATGACCCGGATGCCGAAGGTCGGCGAGACGGTGAAAAATTTCTTCGGCAAGGATCCGAGTCACGGTGTCAACCCCGATGAGGTGGTTGCCATCGGTGCTGCGATTCAGGCTGGCGTACTGCAAGGTGACGTCAAAGATGTGTTGTTGCTCGACGTGACACCGCTATCGCTGGGTATCGAGACGTTGGGCGGTGTCTTCACGCGGTTGATCGACCGTAACACCACAATCCCGACCAAGAAGAGCCAAGTCTTCTCGACAGCCGAAGACAATCAGACAGCGGTCACCATCCGCGTTTTCCAGGGCGAGCGCGAAATGGCCGCCGATAATAAGGTGCTGGGCCAGTTTGATTTGGTTGGAATTCCGCCCTCGCCGCGCGGCATGCCGCAGATCGAAGTTACGTTCGACATCGATGCAAACGGTATCGTCAACGTGTCAGCTAAGGACAAAGCTACTGGCAAGGAGCAACAGATCCGAATCCAAGCCTCCGGCGGTCTGTCCGACGACGATATCGACAAGATGGTCGAGGAAGCGGAAGAACACGCGTCCGAAGACAAACAGAAACGCGAAATCATCGAAGCCAAGAACAACGCCGATAGTTTGGTCTATGCGACTGAAAAAAGCCTTGGCGAGTTTGGCGACCAGATCGATGCTTCCGAAAAAGAGGCAATCGAAAAGGATGTCGCGAGCCTGAAGGAAGCGATCGAGGCGGAAGATCTCGAAGCGATGACAAAGGGCACCGAAGCATTGTCGCAATCCTCTATGAAACTCGGCGAAGCCATGTACAAGGCGAGTCAGGAAGAAGCGGCGGCCAACGATGCCGGCGGATCGGAAGAGGCGCCCGAGAGCGAAGCCGAAAAAGCCGACGATGTCGTCGACGCGGACTTCGAGGAAGTCGACGACGATAGCGACGAGAAAGAGAAAAAGACCGGATCCTAATGGGGCTGGTCGTTGGGCTCGGAACAGGCGGCGCACCAGTCTTGGCGCCCGCCGCATAATGTTCCGGGCCGACCTGTTTTAAGGGGTGGCGATGGAAAAGCGCGACTATTACGAAGTGCTCGGCGTTTCGCGCGACTGCGAGTCCGATGGGTTGAAGAGTGCCTATCGCAAGCTTGCCATGGAGTATCACCCGGACCGCAATCCCGATAACGAAGAGGCGGAAGCCAAATTCAAGGAAATCAACGAAGCTTACGAAGTCCTTAAGGACGAGGACAAACGGGCTGCGTACGACCGGTTCGGCCACGAGGCATTTGAAGGTGGCGGGGCGGGGGCCGGCGGATTCGATTTCTCCGGTGGGTTTTCGGATATTTTCGATGAAATGTTCGGCGATTTTATGGGCGGTAACCGGCGCGGCGGACGTCAGGGCGGCGCGTCGCGAGGGGCTGACTTACGCTACAATTTGACCATCTCCATGGAAGACGCCTTCAAAGGGCGGCAGGTCGAAATTCGCGTTCCCACGACGGTCAGCTGCGGTGATTGCAGCGGGTCCGGCGCCGCGGAAGGGGCGCAACCGATCGGCTGTCCGGCATGCGGGGGTGCTGGCAAGGTGCGGAGCCAGCAGGGTTTTTTCACCATCGAACGAACGTGCCCGCAATGTCAGGGCCAGGGACGGGTTATCGACAACCCTTGCGGTACGTGTTCGGGTTCCGGACGGGTGCATAAGGAGAAAAACCTCGCGGTAAACATTCCGCCCGGCGTTGAGGATGGAACCAGGATTAGGCTTGCCGGCGAAGGTGAGGCCGGTTTGCGGGGCGCTCCGGCAGGCGATCTTTACGTCTTCCTCGGTGTCGAAAGCCACCGTATCTTCGAGCGCGAAGGCGCAGATGTTTTCTGTCGAATTCCGATCCCAATGACCACGGCCTCGATTGGCGGGTCGATCGAGGTGCCGACGATCGACGGCACTCGCGCCAAGATGAACATTCCCGACGGCACCCAGACTGGCCAGCAGTTCAGGCTCAAGGGCAAGGGAATGACCGTACTGAACGGCAAGGGCCGCGGCGATATGTATGTGGAAACCACCGTGGAAACGCCGGTTAATCTCACCAAGAAGCAGAAGGAACTGCTGAAGGAGTTTGAAAATTCCGGCGGCAAGGCGTCGCATAGCCCCATGTCCGAGGGTTTTTTCAGCAAAGTGAAGGAAATCTGGGAAGATTTGACCGAGTAGGGGTGAATTCTCCGCTTTGTCAATTTCCAGTCCATTGTGCTACATCCCGACCTAACGGGAGAAATTGTCATGGCCAATGATATGAAAATCGGCGTTGTCGGCGCGTCTGGTCGGATGGGCCAAATGTGCGTCCGCCAGGTGAGCGAGACTGCGGGTTGCACAGTTTGCGCGGCGACTGAAGCGCCAGGCCATCCGGCTCTGGGCCAGGATGCAGGTACGCTTGCCGCAATCGGCGAGATTGGCGTGCCCCTGAGCGATGATGCGGCGGCCATGGTCGCGGCGGCGGATGCGATCATCGACTTCACCGCGCCCGCAGTTACGGCAATGTATGCATCTCTCTGCAAGGAGAACGGCACGGCCTTGATTGCCGGCACCACGGGCCTTGATACGGCGCAGGAGGCGGAGATCACCGGTGCGGCAAAGTCCGTGCCGGTCGTGCGTGCGCCCAATATGAGCGTCGGGGTCACCTTGTTGCTTGCACTGACAGAGCAAGTGGCGGGCCTGTTGGGCGAGGAGTTCGATATTGAAATCGTCGAAATGCACCATCGCCATAAGGTCGACGCACCTTCGGGAACCGCGATCGGGCTGGGCGAGGCGGCTGCAGCCGGCCGAGAAGTGGCCCTTGGGGATGTGAAACAGGCCGTGCGGGACGGTCACACCGGCGCCCGGCCGAAAGGGGAGATTGGATTCGCGACCCTGCGAGGCGGCGACGTGGTTGGCGATCACACGGTGGTCTTTGCCGGCGAGGGTGAGCGTATCGAATTGACTCATAAGGCGGCGTCGCGAGTTGTTTTTGCTTCTGGCGCGGTGCGTGCCGCGCTTTGGACGCAAGGCAAAGCACCTGGCCTCTATTCGATGAAATCGGTGTTGGGTTTCGACGACTAGACGGGCCTAATCGAAAATTGGCCTATCTTTTTGCTTGAGCGGGTCCCACGAGCCAAATTCCCGCAAGTATCATCGCGAGCGCTGCAAGGCTTTGCCAATCCGGCTGCTCGCTCAAAAACAGAACGCCCCAAAATACGCCGGCAACCGGTACCAGGTAGTTGCTCATGGCGAAAAATCCGGTGCCTGCCCCAAGGACGACGAAGAAATAAAGCAGGGTCGCCAGGCCGGTGGGAAATATTCCGAGCCAAAGAAGTGCCCACAGGGCTTTGGGGTCCGGCGAGATGGAAAATGGCCAATCGGAAATGAGAGCGATGGGCAGTGCGCAGAGGGTTGCGGTGATCATTACACCTGCGCTTAAGGTGCAAATCGGCAGCTCCGGGGCCCGGCGGGTTACCACAGCGGCAACGGCGAAACAGATTGCACCGCCGATTACCGAGAGTTCCGCAAACACATGACGGCCCAGTCCTTCCAGCGCGGCCGGCCCGATGAGCAACAGCAGGGCGGCAAACCCGATCCCGACGCCAATGGTCTTCCTTGGCGTCAGCCTCTCCGACCCGTCGGAGAAGAAATGCGCGAGCACCACGGTTACGACGGGCATTGCTCCCATAAGGATCGCACCCAGGCCCGAATCGATATGCCGCATTCCGTGTAGGACCAACAGGAATGGCAGTGCGTTGGCGATAAAGCCGAGCAACAGAAAGTAGCGCCAATGTGTCGGGTTCCAGCTCAACCGTTGGCCCATCAACCGCATGATCGCCCACAACATCACCGCGGCAACCAGCAGGCGTGAAAATGCAGCGCTTGCCGGCGGCACCGTCGCGACGGCGATTTTCAGCATCACGAATGCCAGGCTCCAAAAAAGCACCAAGGCGCATAGCGCGGCCAAATGCGCAGGTTTCAAATTTGACGACATCGAAAGGGACGAGTCGGACTAGCGCCGCCGCCAGCGGTTCAGTGCGTCGCGCAGCGCGTGAGCGACCTGTAGACGCTCTTGGGGCGTTAGGAAGGAACCTATTTCCAACGACCTTCCGTGGCTCGCCAGTTTGAGTTTGCTGTGGTGTTCGGGGGGATCATCGATCAGCACCTGCAGCCAGGTTGGTTCGAAATGCCAATACCGGGTTTGGCCGTAAGGCGATGTGCGTACGACCTCCATCACCTTTTCGGTCAATTGCAGATCTTCGCCTCCGCGTCCGCTCCGATAATTGGCTCGGAATGCCCAGTAGAGCAGTAATATTTCCAGGCCGCAGAACCCCAATACGGGCCATGCGCCGACCAACATAAATGCGGTACCAATGCCGAGTGCAAAAACAGACGCGATACCCATCAATATCCAGAAACCGGGCGCGTTAAGGCTACGATTGGGCCGAAGCGCAGCGGCGAAATATACATCTCGCCGAGAATCGAAGGTTGGAGTCTCACCATTCATGGCGGAAGTTTATCACCTCCATGTCCTGACCTGTCCAGCTTAATGAAAATTCGTGAAAAATGAAGGTTCGGTCTTGGCTATAGGACAAAGGGCGATTAGGATTCTCTCCATGCAAAATACCCGCATCGAAGAGTTCTTTCGCCGTCTCGAGGAAGAACGGCCCGACCCCCAAGGCGAACTCCACTATGTCAATGAATATACCCTGCTGGTGGCGGTGGTGCTGTCCGCGCAGGCGACCGATGTGGGCGTCAATAAGGCAACGGGGCCTTTGTTCAAGGTGGTCGATACGCCCGAAAAAATGGTTGAGCTCGGCGAGCGCAAACTCAAAGGCTACATCAAGACGATTGGGCTTTTTAACGGCAAGGCCAAAAATGTCATCGCGCTCAGTCAGATCCTGATAGACGAGCATGGCAGCGAGGTGCCGAGAGACAGGGACGCCCTACAGAAACTACCCGGCGTCGGTCGCAAGACCGCGAACGTGGTGCTGAATATCGCATTCGGAGAGCCAACGATTGCCGTCGACACGCACCTGTTTCGGCTTGGCAATCGAACCGGCATGGCGCCCGGAAAAACGCCCCTGGCGGTGGAGAATAAGTTTTTAAACGTGGTGCCGGATAAATATATGCGCCACGCCCATCATTGGCTCATTCTTCACGGCCGATATGTGTGCAAGGCGCGCAAACCCGAATGCCCGGCTTGTGTCGTTAGCGATTTGTGCGGATTTAAAGAGAAGACGCTTTAATCGAGCGCAGCGCGTGTTTCGAGCCGATTCGGCCCTCTAACAATTTCGCGAAACATCCATTTGCCGGCGCTTTACCAACGGCGCTGCCGCGCAGTTCCGAATGGGCAATCTTCTGCTCGCTTTGTTTTCCGTAAACGAACAGATCCAGGATGCAGGCGCTGGAACGATATTGCCAGATCTGGGCGGGCCCATCCCGGCGCACGAAGTCCGGCCGGCCGATGACGCGCACCAGTGACTCTGCCTTTTGACCCTTAAATTCCTTGGCACCGTTTTCGTCGAGTTTCGAAATCCCGAGCGTAATCGCCGTCGGCATATCCACCGTTGCCTTTGCATCCTTCTTTTCGATTTCGGCAGGAGCGCTTCCGCCAAAGAGTGCGGGATCGACAGCGAATGTCAGTTGCCCATCGGGACCAATCTCACAGGCGCTTGCAAAAACTCCGGCGAAAAGGGCAACCGCTGCCAGACGAACAAATTTGCGGGATAACACCTTAGGCGGCCTCGGAATCGTCATTGTCGCCGTCTCCGTCGAGATCCGGCAGCACTTCCACCGTGCCTGCTATTTCTCCGCCTTGTTCGATTTCCAGTAAGCGGTAGCGAATCGTGCCGGTGGCGACACCGGACCGACGAATGATTAGCCGTGTTTTTGCGGTCAACTCGCCTTCGAACTTGCCGCGAATCTCGGCAACGTCGATTTCCACTTTGCCTTTGAAATCGCCGCTTTCTGTAACTTCGAACATGCGGCTGTCTTTCAGCGAAGCTTCGACCTGGCCTTCGACAACCAGCGTATCGCAAGCGGTTATCTCGCCGGACAAACAAATATCCTTGCCGACAACCAGCTTTTTGCCGGTCTCGCCACTTGAAACAGATCCGGGACTGGCGGATCCAGGAATACTCACCACACGTTTGGCGAATCCTTCGGGTAAAGCAGTCGGTGACTTGGGATCTGCGGCCATAGTTTGCCCCTCCGGCGTTAAAAACGGCCCGCGCGAGCCAATCTTCTCCTATCAAGGCAATGTAGTGGACCGCGAAGCGGTGTCAACCAATCGCGGTGCGGGGGAGGTTGACCTTATTCGGTGTCCGCCGGCAGGTCGTGAATAAAATGCACCATAAAGGCTGTTGCAATAACCGGCGCCAGCAAGTTCACGAACGGGATTGTCATCAGAAAGACCAGCATAATTCCTGCCAATTGGACGCGACCCCGATGGCGTTTCCGAAGCCGTTCGGTTTCCGCTGGCTCGCGTCGTAACAGCCCGACAAGTTCGAAATATTCGCGGCCCGTCAAATAGCCGTTGATGGCATAAAAAAGCACCAGATTGAGTGGCGGCAGGAAAATCAGCAGGATGTAAAGCGGAAGCGCCAGCACATTTACCAATAATACGAGACAAGCGAATTTCACCGTTGAGATGACGATTTCCCGAATCGGTTGATCCCGGCCCGCCGGTAAGTTTGGATAATGCTTGGCTTCGACAGCCTTTACGACGTCTTCGAGAAATATGCCGACGATGATCGTGACCACGCCGGGGAATAGCAAAAAGGTCAGCACGCCGATACCGCCGGCGAACAAAATCCCCGAGACCCATTCGAATGAACCGCCGAGCCAATCCCGGATCGTGGTGAGAAATGGCACGCTTTCAGCGGGTATGGTGTCGAAAAGATACCAAAGCCCCATGGCGAGCGTGCCGAATACCAAGACCGAACCCAGAATTCCGAAATACATTACCCGGCGTAGTGCGGGGTCGGATAATTGGGCCAACGCTTTCAATAAAAACTTGAACATCTCGCATCAATAACGATGGTGCGCGTCAGCCGCAAGGGAAACGGTCGCACTTCTTGTCGGTCCCGCTTGTCCCGCTATACTCACGCCGCCTGGCGCCTGCCGGCGGCGGCGGCAAGAACTATTTGGAGGGCCTTATGGCCAAATATGATCTTCTCGGTATCGGGAATGCGTTGGTCGATGTGCTGTCCGATGCTGACGACGATTTTCTCACTCGTAAAAATCTACCGAAAGGTGGCATGCAGCTCGTTGATGAGGGCGAGGCCGACGATTTGTTTGCGACCATGTCCGCGCCGCATCAGGCGTCCGGCGGCTCGTGCGCCAACTCGATGGCCGGTTTTGCCTCACTTGGTGGCAAGGGCGCTTTCATCGGCAAGCTTAAGGACGACGAGTTTGGGCGCGCCTTTCAGGCGGACATGGAAAAGCTGGGCTGTGCGTTCGCTGGGCTTCCGGCGGCGGACGGCTTGCCGACTGGGTGCTGTCTGGTTTTCGTAACACCCGATGCCCAACGCACCATGTGTACGCATCTTGGCACAGCGGCACTGTTGGCCCCGGAAGATCTCGATGAAACGGCGATTGCCGACAGCGAAATTGTTTATATGGAGGGCTATCTGTTCGATCAGCCGGTGGCGCAACAGGCGATCTTGCGGGCAGCAAATCTTACTCATACTGCTGGCGGGGCGGTGGCGGTAACACTATCGGACAGCTTTTGTGTCGATCGTCATCGCGGCGCATTCATCGACTTGGTCGAGCACCATACGGACATTCTTTTTGCCAACGAGCTGGAAATCGTAAGCCTTTACGAGGCCGATAGCTTCGATCAGGCAATTAGCTGCGCGAGCGGCAAGTGCGGTATCGTCTGCGTTACCTGCGGTGAAAAGGGAGCGGTGATCATGGCGAAAGGCGAACGGATCGAGGTGGCTGCAGAACCGGTTGCCGAACTGGTGGATACGACCGGCGCCGGCGATCAATTCGCCGCAGGATTCCTCTATGGGCTCAGCAAGGGCATGGATTTAGCTCGATGCGGACAAATTGGCGCCATCGCTGCGGCCGAGGTCATTAGTCATTACGGAGCCCGGCCGGAACAGGATTTGGCGGCGCTGGTCGCAGCGAAGCTGTCCTAAAAGTTCGAACGGTGCCCAACCCGCCAACAAGAAGCTGGCGTGACGCGCTCACCATCTATGGGGAAAAACGCGTTCTGGCGCTTCTTTTCCTGGGATTTTCCGCAGGCTTGCCGTTTTTGTTGGTGTTTTCGACGCTGTCGCTTTGGTTGCGCGAAGCCGGAATCAGCCGAACCGCGATCGGGTTTGTGAGTTGGATCGGAATCACCTACTCGATCAAGGTGATTTGGGCCCCGGTGGTAGATCACATGTCGATCATCGGCTTCACTCGCGCGCTCGGCCGGCGGCGATCCTGGATGCTTTTGGCAATGCTCGGTATTGCGGGCGGGCTTGCGGGGATGGCCTTCTCCGAGCCGAGTTCCGCCCCGCAAATGCTGGTAGGGTTTGCGCTTGCCGTGGCGTTTTTCTCCGCGACGCAAGACGTCGCCATTGATGCGTACCGCATCGAAATCGCACCCGATGATATGCAAGGCGCCCTCGCGGCGGCGTATCAGCTCGGGTACCGTGTTGCCTTGCTTGTTGCCGGCGCGGGAGCGCTTTATGTCGCCGAATTTGCCGGATGGACTGTGAGCTACGGCATCATGGCAGCATTGATGGGAATCGGGATTGTCACCGTTTGGGTGATTCCGGAACCCCAAGACACAAAGCTTCCAACACGCGCACGAAACTTTGCCGAATGGTTAGACGAAGCGGTGATTCGGCCGTTCAGCGAATTCTTCCGCCGAGTTGGTCCATTGGCGCTGCCAATTCTTTTGTTCGTGGCGGTCTACCGTGTGAGCGACATATCCATGGGGGTGATGGCCAATCCGTTTTATGTGGATCTCGGGTTTTCCAAGACGGAGATCGCCAACATCATCAAAGCATTCGGCTTTGGCATGACGATTCTGGGCACTTTCATGGGCGGTGTGCTGGTCGCGCGCTACGGCATAATGGGGCCGTTATTGTTGGGCGCGGTGCTTGTGGTTGCGGCAAATCTTTTGTTCGCGCTGTTGGCTTGGGTCGGCCGCGATCTGACGTTGCTCACAATCGTCATCAGTGCGGACAATATCAGTGGCGGGCTCGCCGGTTCGGCGTTTATCGCCTATTTGTCGAGCCTCACCCGTACGCCCTACACCGCGACCCAATACGCCTTGTTCAGCTCGTTAATGACCTTGCCGGGTAAATTTATCGGCGGGTTTTCCGGGATCGTGGTCGATGGGGCAGGCTATATGGCCTTTTTTGCCTATGCGGGCATGCTTGGGCTGCCGGCAATTTTTCTTTGTCTTTATTTGGCCGCGCGGGCACAGGCAAAAAAGGAGGCATCATGACCGACGCACTGCAGATTTTCGAAGGCGATATCACCACGCTCGCGGTCGATGCCATCGTCAATGCGGCGAATGAATCGCTGCTGGGCGGCGGCGGCGTCGACGGCGCCATACACCGCGCAGCGGGCCCCGACCTGCTGGCGGAATGCCGCACGCTCGGGGGGTGCCCGACCGGCGAGGCGAAGATCACCGGCGGCTACCAATTACCGGCCCGTTACGTGATCCATACAGTGGGCCCGATTTGGCAAGGGGGAAGCGCTGACGAAGAAGCGTTACTCGAATCCTGTTATCTCAACAGTCTGCGTCTTGCGGCTGAAAATGACGTCGCAAGCATGGCTTTTCCGGCGATTTCAACCGGGGTTTACCGGTTTCCGCTCGCCCGAGCGACCGAAATCGCAGTGGAAACCGTCAAGTCGGTTTTGGCGGAAGATACTCCAATCACCTCGGTGACATTCTGTTGTTTTGGCGCCGAGGCTACCAAGACCTATCAGGACGTTTTGAACCGTATCTAATTCTTATTCGATCGCATCGTATGCGGCGATCGCGGCGGCGTTGATCAAATCGCTGACCCGGCACCCCAGTTGAACGAACTGCACCGGCTTCGACAGACCCTCCAGGATCGGGCCGATAACCGTACCGTCGCCGAGAGCCTGCAAAAGCTTCGAGGAAATGCTGGCGCTGTGCAGTTCGGGCATCACCAAAACATTTGCCGGGCCCGATAGGCGGCAGAACGGATACAGGCGTTGCATCAGTTCGAAATCGAGAGCCGTATCGACTGCCATTTCGCCGTCATATTCGAAATCCACCTTGCGTTCGTCCAATAACGTTACCGCATGGCGAACACGTTCCATTTGCCGCCGCTTGGGCTGCCCGAAATTCGAGAACGATAGGATCGCAACGCGTGGCTCTTGGCCGAGCTTACGTGCGTAGGCCGCGGCGCCGCAGGCTATGTCCGCCAACTCTTCGCTGTTGGGCGATTCGTGCACCCGGCTGTCGGCGATCAGGATGGTTTTTTCCTGCGCCATCATCATGGTGATACCCATCGGGCGCTCGCCGTCCTTGGCGTCTATCACGCGGGTCACTTCCGAAAAGGCGACTGCGAACGGGCGAGTTACGCCGGTGACCATGCCGTCCACATCCCCGCACGCGACCATGCAAGCGCCAAATATATTTCGATCCTGATTGACCAGTCGCTGGCAATCCCGAAACAAAAAGCCCCGCCGTTGCAGCCGGTCATAAAGGTAATCGGAATAGGTCGTTTTGTCGGTGCTGAGTGCTGCATTGTGAATTTCGAGATCGGCGACACCTTCGATACCGAGGCCTGCCATGGTCTCTTCTACCCGGTCTGCGCGTCCGAGCAACACTGGTTCGCCGTAGCCTGCATTGCGGAAGGCCAAAGCTGCGCGAATGACGCGTTCCTCCTCGCCCTCGGCGAAGACGATGCGTTTGTTTTCCGATTGTACCCGCTGGAAAATGAATTGCAGTTTCGACGTCGTCGGGTCGAGGCGTGCGGAAAGCTGGGTGCGATAGGCATCCATGTCTTCAATTGGCTTTCGGGCGACCTTGCTTTTCATCGCTGCCTTGGCGACCGCTGGCGGGATCGCTGAAATCAAACGCGGATCGAAGGGCACCGGAATTATGTAGTCGGGGCCGTAGCGGAGCCGCTTGCCCCCATAAGCCGCATCGACTTCGTCGGGCACGTCTTCACGGGCCAGTTCGGCGAGCGCATGGGCGGCTGCGGACTTCATCTCATCATTGATCGTCGAGGCTCGCACATCCAATGCGCCGCGGAAGATATAGGGGAACCCAAGTACATTATTGATCTGATTGGGATAATCGGATCGACCCGTGGCCATGATGGCGTCATCGCGGATCGCGGCTACCTCTTCCGGTGTGATCTCCGGATCCGGGTTGGCCATCGCGAAGATAATCGGGTTATCGGCCATCGATTTAACCATCTCTCCCGACACTGCGCCTTTGACCGACAGCCCGAATAGCAGATCTGCGCCCTTGACCGCGTCCGCCAGCGTGCGGTCCTTGGTTGGCACCGCGTGGGCGGACTTCCATTGGTTCATGCCCTCTTCGCGGCCTTGATAGATGACGCCTTTGGAATCGCAGAGTGTTACCTGATCGTGGGGTACGCCCATGGATTTGATCAACTCGATGCAGGCGATAGCCGATGCGCCGGCACCGTTCACCACCATCTTGATGTCTTTCATCTTGCGTCCGGTAAGCTCGAGCGCGTTGATTACGCCTGCCGCGGAGATGATCGCGGTTCCATGTTGATCGTCATGGAAAACCGGAACGTCGAGTTCCTCACGCAGTTTCTGCTCGATGATGAAACATTCCGGGGCCTTGATGTCTTCGAGATTGATGCCGCCGAAACCATTTCCGATCAGTCGAACGCAGGAAATGAATTCCTCTACATCCTCGGTTTCCACCTCCAGATCAAATCCGTCGATGTCGGCGAAGCGTTTGAACAGTACGGCCTTGCCTTCCATCACCGGTTTAGAGGCCAGCGCGCCAATATTTCCGAGGCCAAGCACGGCGGTGCCATTGGAAATAACCGCAACCATGTTCCCTTTGGAGGTGTAGTCGTAGGCGGTGTCGATTTCTTTTTCGATTTCGAGACAGGGATACGCCACACCCGGCGAGTAGGCGAGCGACAGGTCACGCTGAGTGGTCAGGGGCTTGGTCGCGCGCAGGGCTATTTTGCCCGGCTGGCCGCGGGTATGAAAATTGAGCGCGTCTCTTTCGCTGATTTTAGTGTCGGACATGACGGTGAATCATCGCTCCCTGTGCAATTTTCTTTTGTCCGTCGACCCGTCGCCAGAACGGGAACCGGATTTGCCGAATAGTTTGACATGAAGGCCTACACATGGCCAGCGCTGCTGTCACCTAATAAATGGCGCAATTTTGAGGCATTTTTGCCGTATCCGCCCTAGCCAAGGCCGGCCTCAGGCCGGATAATCAATGAGATTCGCAAACGAATTTCTGACAACCCGAACCTCGGCATTTATCGTGGTCAACTCGCCTTCAGACCAAAATTCATCCGCAGCACCGGCTCATACAAAACCGCGGTCGCGGGCACGTACGGGCGCGACGCCGATGATGGCGCAGTATCTGAAGCTTAAGGAACAACATTCGGATTGCCTCTTATTTTATCGTATGGGCGATTTCTACGAGATGTTTTTCGACGATGCGGTTGCTGCGGCCGCAGCGCTCGATATCACGCTGACCAAAAGGGGTCAGCATAAAGGCGACGATATTCCGATGTGCGGTGTGCCGGTTCATGCGGCGGACGGTTATTTGGCGCGGCTGATCAAACAAGGCTTCCGGGTCGCAATCTGCGAGCAGATGGAGGACCCGGCTGAAGCGAAAAAGCGCGGTGGCTCCAAGGCCCTGGTGAAGCGCGATGTGGTTCGCCTGGTAACGCCGGGGACACTGACCGAAGATAGTTTATTGAATGCGCGCGCCAACAATTACCTCGCAGCCTTGGGCAGTGCCGGTGGCGAACATGCGCTTGCCTGGCTCGATATATCTACCGGCGAGTTTTATCTCCAATGTGTCCGGCCTTTTTCACCGGCGGCTTTGGCTGCGGCTTTGGCACGCATAGCGCCCGGCGAAATTTTGTTGCCCGAAAAGACCTACGGGCAAGGCGAACTGCAGATAATCTGGGATGAATGGCCAGATGCAGCGGTGCCGTTGCCCGACAGCCGGTTCGATTCGACCAATGCCGCGCGCCGGCTCGAAACCCTTTTTGGTGTCGCAGCGATGGACTCGTTCGGTGAATTTTCACGCGCCGAACTCGCCGCTGCCGGTGCGCTGGTCGACTATGTGGAACTGACCCAGGTCGGAGAAATGCCGCATTTGTCGGCACCCCGTCAGATTTCCGCCGGTGCGATCATGGAAATCGATGCGGCGACCCGGCGCAACCTCGAACTTTCCATCACGCTTTCGGGCGAACGCAAGGGCAGCCTGTTGGCGACGATTGACCGCACGGTTAGCGGGTTTGGGGCTCGGCTTCTCGCTGCGAGGCTGAATGCTCCGTTGACCGGGCTCGCCGCGATCAACGATAGGCTCGATGCAGTCGAATGGTTTGTTACAGATTCGAGTGCCCGCACCGCTGTGCGCGATGGTTTGCGGAAATGTCCGGATTTCGAGCGTGCGTTGTCCCGGGTCACGGTGAACAGGGGTGGCCCCCGTGACATCGCTGCGGTTCGGGATGGGCTGATCGCCGCGCGGGATTTGAAGGGCGCTTTGCAGATCGCCAAAGCCCCTGCCCCGGACGGTATTTCCGATGCGCTTGGCGATCTCAGTCGACACGATGCGTTGGTCGATCTGCTCGGTCGTGCACTGGCGGACGATCTACCGCTCAATTCCCGCGATGGCGGGTTCATCGCCGAAGGCTATTCACCGCCGCTTGACGAGTTAAAGCAGTTGGGCGGCGAAAGCCGTCAACTGATGGCGTCTCTAGAGGCCAAATATAAAGATCAAACCGGCGCCGAGACGTTGAAGATTAAGAACAACAATGTTTTGGGTTATTTCATCGAGGTTTCCGCCCGTCAGTCAGAGAAGCTCGGGGAAGATTTCATTCACCGGCAAACGATGGCCAATGCGGTTCGTTTTTCCTCGCCGGAACTGGCGGATTTGGCGCGGAGAATCTCCGAATCCGGCGATCGCGCCTTGGCGATGGAACTTGAGATTTTTCAAGAACTGGCCGCCGCGGTCACCGCGAAAGGCACGACGATCAGTCTCGAAGCATCGGCCTTGGCGGCGCTTGACGTTGCCGCTGCCGGGGCTGAATTGGCGACGGAACAGAATTTTTGCCGACCGGAGGTCGTCGACGGCACGGAGTTCAATATCGTTCAGGGCCGCCATCCGGTTGTCGAGGCAGCGCTTGGTGAGGGCCAGCAGACAGCGTTCGTTGCCAATGATTGCAATCTCGATGGGGATAGGCGGATATGGCTCGTCACCGGCCCCAATATGGCTGGCAAAAGCACTTTTCTACGACAAAACGCGCTGATCGCAATATTGGCACAAATCGGCAGTTTCGTTCCGGCGGAGCAGGCCCAAATTGGTGTTATCGACCGGCTGTTTAGCCGCGTTGGGGCCGCTGACGATCTGGCCCGCGGAAGGTCTACCTTTATGGTCGAAATGGTTGAAACTGCCTCGATACTCAATCAGGCGAGCGACCGGTCTTTCGTAATTCTCGATGAAATTGGCCGGGGTACCGCGACCTTCGATGGGCTTTCGATCGCTTGGGCCGCAGTGGAGCATTTGCACGAAAAAAACCGCTGTCGCGCGTTGTTCGCGACCCACTATCACGAGCTGGTGGCGCTGACCAATCAGCTCGATGCATTGAAGCCCTTCACCATGCGGGTCAAGGAGTGGGAAGGCGACGTAATTTTTCTCCACGAAATTGCCGCCGGTGCAGCAGACCGCTCCTACGGCATTCATGTGGCTAAGCTTGCCGGATTGCCGGCGGAGGTGATCGCCCGTGCCGAACAGGTGTTGGCGACTCTCGAGCGTAGCGAGCAATCGGGTGGCATCACCCGGCTTGCGGACGATCTACCCTTATTCGCGGCAATGGCGGATACGCCGAAGCCCGCGAACAGCGGTCCGTCGCCGATCGATGATGCTCTCAAAGAGGCAAATCCCGACGATATGTCACCTCGGGATGCGCTCGAATTTCTCTATCATTTGAAGAAGATATCTATAGAGCAGGACTAAAAACCACCTGGGAAAAGGGCTTGGTTTTGCTTGCAATGGACCGGCGAGTGGCGCACATCTAAAAGCATGGATGAGCTTAAGGGTCACCGTGCCATTATCGACCGCCCCGGTCTGCAGGAGGCGGCGGCGGCACTGGTCGACAAGCACGGTACCGAAGATGCCGGGCGAACTGCATTGCTTGATCTCTATAAGGCACAGGTTCAGCGCGGATACGACGAGCTCGAACGCCGATTTATGGATGACCAGAATGGCGCTTTGGCAGTCAAAGGTCATTGTTTTCTAATCGATCAGTTGATCCGGGTGATCTATGACGTTGCCGCGACTTATTTTTACCCAGCGCCCAATCCAACCGCAGCCGATCAGCTTTGCATTACCGCTTTCGGCGGTTATGGGCGGGGTGAATTAGCTCCGAAATCGGATTTGGATCTGCTGTTTGTGCTGCCCTACAAGCAGACTCCGCGCGGTGAGCAGCTTGTTGAATTCATTCTCTATACGCTGTGGGATTTGAGCTTCAAGGTTGGCCACGCGACGCGCTCGATCGACGAAAATATTCGCCAAGCCAAGGATGATATCACCATCCGCACCGGTCTTTTGGAATCGCGATACGTATGGGGCGAGGAGGCGCTTTATCGGGAATTGCGTGAGCGCTTTTTCGAAGATGTGGTCGAGGGGACCGGTCCTGATTTCGTCGAAGCCAAACTTGCCGAGCGCGACGAGCGTCACGACAAGTTGGGCAATTCTCGCTATGTCCTGGAACCGAATATCAAGGACGGGAAGGGCGGCCTGCGTGACTTACAGACTTTGTTCTGGATTGCGAAATATCTCTACAAGGTCACCGATGTGGGTCGCCTCGTCGATGAGAAGGTTTTAACCGCGCGCGAAGTGCGGCGCTTCGATAAGGCGCAGCTCTTCCTTTGGACTTTGCGGTGCAATCTCCACTATCTCACGGGCCGCGCCGAAGAGCGATTGACCTTCGATGTCCAGCCGCAACTGGCGGACCGAATGGGTTATCGCGACCATGCGGGTACGACCGGCGTCGAGCGGTTCATGAAACATTATTTTTTGATCGCAAAGGACGTCGGCGATCTAACACGAATATTTTGCGCCGCGCTCGAGGAGCGTCATCAGCGGCGCAGCATTTTCCGAATGCCGGCGTTATTTCATCGTGAGATCGAGGAGTTCGAAGTCAACCGTGGGCGCCTGACAGTTTCCTCGACCACGCACTTCGCGGATCATCCGAAAGACATGTTGCGTCTATTCGAGGTCGCTCAGCGCCACGATCTGGATATTCACCCGGCGGCACTGCAGATGATCACGCGAAATCTTCTCCGCATCGATCATGATCTTCGTCAAGATGCGGAAGCAAATGAAATCTTTCTGAAGATGCTGACCTCGCCAAAGGATCCTGAGACCACATTACGTCGTCTCAACGAGGCCGGTGTTTTCGGCCGATTCGTAACGGATTTTGGCCGCGTTGTCGCGCAGATGCAGTACGACATGTACCATGTCTATACCACCGACGAGCATACGATCCGGGCGATCGGAATATTGAGTAGGATCGAACGCGGCGAATTAAAGGAAGACCACCCGCTGGCCAGCGACGTAGTTCATAAGATCGCCAATCGCGAAGTGCTTTATATGGCGGTTTTGCTTCACGATATCGCCAAAGGGCGTGGTGGCGATCATTCGGTGCTCGGCGCGGAAGTCGCGAAAAAACTATGCCCGCGGCTCGGTTTCACCGCCGAGCAGACCGAAACCGTGGCGTGGCTTGTGCTTTATCACCTGTTCATGAGCGATACGTCGTCGAAACGCGATCTCGGCGATCCGAAAACTATTATCGATTTCGTGGATGTGGTGCAGTCGCCGGAGCGACTGCGGCTGCTCTTGTGCTTAACCGTCGTTGACATTCGCGCGGTCGGGCCGGGCCGGTGGAACAACTGGAAAGCAACTCTGTTGCGAGACCTCTACGCGCGTGCGGAAGCGGTGATGACAGGCGGCTTGGCCGAAGACGGCCGGGACGCAATGGCGGCGGCGGCGGTGGCCGATCTTCGCGCCGCATTGGCCGACTGGCCGGCGGACGAGATTGAAAACCATGTTGCCCGCGGTCATGCGGGATACTGGACCGCCTATGATGCGGACACACTGTATCGCCATTCTCAATTCATCCGCGCAGCGGAGCAAAATTCTGAACCTCTCGCGCTCGATACGAACATCGATATGGATAAGGGTGCCACCGAAGTGACGATCTACGCTGTCGACCATCCCGGACTCTTCAGCCGAATTGCGGGAGCGTTGGCGGTTTCGGGCGCAAACATTGTCGAAGCGAAGATCACGACGTTAGAGAATGGCAAAGCGTTGGATAGCTTTTTGATTCAAGATGCCGAGGGCGGTGCGTTCTCACGGTCTGACAAGGTGGCGCGCCTTTCGGATTTGATCGACCAGTCACTGTCGGGAGAATTGCAGACGGCCGAGGAATTGAATAAACGTCAATTTCAACCGAGTCGAATGCGGTTCTTTACCGTAGAACCAAGAGTCCTCATCGATAACAAGGCCTCGAATCGCTATACCCTGATCGAGGTTAATGGGCGTGACCGACCGGGCCTCCTGTTTTCGGTGAGCAGAGCGCTTTATCGCCTAAGCTTACAAGTGCATTCGGCGAAAATCGCCACCTTCGGCGAACAGGTGGTCGACGTCTTCTATGTCCAGGATGTTTTCGGCACCAAGGTCGATCAGGCCGGCAAGATCGCTCAAGTTCGTGATGTATTGATGGAGGCGCTGAAGGATCCCCACTGCGCTCCACTCGACACTACCACCGACTCAAAACAAGGCAAAAATTCGGCTGAAAATGTCGAAAATCGCCTTAAAATTACCGAAAAATCCAATTTTGATACAAAACCGTCGAAAAACACATCAATTTCAGCGGCTAAATAATTATAACACCCGATGAGTGCACTAATTTGTCCGTTTATTGGCCATAAAATATCGATGAAACCATTAATTTTTAGCCTGACTGTGCGTATTATCAAATGTCTCTAACTCTTTTCATCGTCCGATAAACCCGTCGCATGTCCCTTTATCGCGCGATATTCACCCTTGGCGGCTGGACGATGGCCAGCCGCATTCTCGGTTTTGTCCGTGATGTTTTGATCGCCGGCGTGATCGGCGCCGGCATGGTGGCGGACGCATTTTTTGTCGCGTTCAAGTTTCCTAACTTTTTCCGCCGGTTGTTTGCCGAAGGTGCGTTTAACGCCGCCTTTGTGCCGCTTTTTTCGGAGCGACTCACCAAAGAGGGCCGCGGACCCGCGAAACAGTTAGCCGGACAAGTCGCCACGATCATGGTCAGCTTTTTGACCGGGTTTACGCTCCTGGCTCTTTTATTGATGCCTTGGCTGATGTTGTTGATAGCGCCTGGGTTTCGTGAACAGCCGGAAAAATTCCAGCTTGCGGTCGAACTGACACGGCTGACCTTTCCTTACCTGTTGTTTATGGCTTTGTTGTCGCTGCTCGGCGGCATGTTGAACGCGCTCGAAAGGTTCGCGGCTACCGCGGCGGCGCCAATCCTTCTGAATGTGATTTTGATTACGAGTTTGTTGTTGATTCGCGAAGGCGTTTTGTCGGCGCCAGGGCATGCTCTGGCTTGGGGAGTTTGTTTGGCCGGGGCCGGGCAGTTCATTTGGTTGGTATTCGCTTGCCACCGTGCCGGCTTGATGATCCGGTTACCGCGCCCCCGTTTGACCCCGGGCGTCAAGCGACTGCTCGCGTTGATGGTGCCGGGCATTATCGGCGCGGGCGTGGTTCAGATAAATCTCGTGGTCGACGTTATTTTGGCGACCTTGCTCGCCGAAGGCTCCGTATCGTGGCTTTATTACGCGGATCGGATAAATCAACTCCCCTTAGGTGTTGTCGGCGTGGCCGTCGGTGTCGCGCTTTTACCGATGTTGAGCCGGCAGCTGAGCGAAGGCGATATGGAAGCGGCGCTGGACACCCAGAATAGAGCCATCGAATTTTCACTGTTTCTCTGCATTCCGGCCGCTGCTGCGTTGATGATATTGGCTGAACCGATTGCGGTGGTTTTGTTTCAGCGGGGCGCGTTCTTGCCCGACGACGCGCTGGCGACGGCCCGGGCCTTGGCGGCATTTGCGTTTGGCTTGCCCGCCTTCGTACTGATAAAGGCATTTGTGCCGGGCTATTTCGCACGCCAGGATACGGTGACACCGGTCAAGATTGCTGTCGCCGCAATGATCATCAATGTGGTTCTTGCAGTTTTGCTCATGCAGGTGCTGGCGCATGCGGGCATCGCGCTTGCGACCGCGATTACCGCTTGGCTGAATGCGGGCGCGTTAGCTGTTCTGTTGATTCGGCGGGATCATTTTCGATTTGATTCCGTCTTGCGTGCCCGCGTGCCGAAGCTGCTGCTGTCCGCCGCGTTTATGGCAGGCGGTCTTTGGGGTGGCGGACAGGTTGCCGCAACGGCCCTTGCGGGCAGCGAGCCGGTGCGGATCGGTGCTCTTGGCGCGCTGGTTTTACTCGGGCTGGTTATTTATTTCGGCGTGGCCCAGATGACAGGCGCTATGCGTTTGGCTGAGCTGCGACAGGCATTGCGGCGAAGCTGAATTGACCGGCATCGACCACGGGAGTAGCTTCCACGCCCTAATATGTGGAGCCGACTGAATGGTTCGATTAAGCGACCTATCCGAACATGAAGCCGCGCATTTGTTGGCGTTGGAGTGCCCGCAATTCGACGATGCCCCTTTTGCTGAGGCACCGCCGCTGAAGGATGCTCGCGTTGCGCTGATCACTTCGGCCGGCTTATCGCGGCGCGATGACGAAACGTTTCGCGCCGGCGCTACCGATTATCGCGTCATTCCCGGTGATGTGGCCTCCGGCGACTTGGTGATGAGCCACGTGTCGACCAATTACGACCGAAGTGGTTTTGCCCAGGACCTCAATACTGTTTTTCCGGTCGACCGGTTGCGGGAATTGGCGGCGGAGGGAATCATCGGCTCGGCTGCCGCCTTTCATTATTCCTTTATGGGCGCAACCGAACCGGAGGCGTTGGAAGAAAGTGCCCGTGATTTGGCCGGTCTTCTAAAAGAGGACCGGGTCAACGCAGTATTTCTCACACCGGTCTGACCCAACTGCACGCGCGCCGGCGGCGGGCTGGCTCGATATATCGAAGAAGAAGGCATTGCGACCGTGCTCGTTAGCTTGGTGCGCGAACATACCGAACAGATGAAACCGCCTCGCGCGCTTTGGGTGCCGTTTGACCTTGGCCGTCCCATGGGCGCGCCAGATGCGCCCGAATTTCAGCGAAAGGTTTTGCAAAGCGGGCTCGAATTGTTGGCGAGCGATAGGGGCCCTGTGTTGGCAGATTTCCCTGAAGATGCGCCTGGCGAAGCACCGGGCGATATGTCGGGTTGGGTTTGCCCGGTCAATCTGGCGCCGGCCGCTGCGGAGGCTGACGGCCTTCATCAGGCGCTTATCAAAGAGATGGCATCGCTTCGGCCTTGGTTTGATTTAAATTTTGAGAATAAGGGGCGAACCGTGGTTGGGGTCGGTGGAATCGATATCGATGCCGCGGCAAATTTGATTGTGGATTTTATCCAAGATCAAGAAATCCCCAGCCCTCGTGAGGATAAACCATTGCCGGTCATGCTGAAATTTTCTGCCGAGGATTTAAAGGCCTGGTATCTCGAGGCCGCTACGGCACAGCCGGGCGCGACGGCCGGAGAACTGGCGGACTGGTTTTGGAACGAGACAGTGGCCGGAAGCGCCCTGCTGAAAATGGCGGCAACAATGCGAGCGTCGGAGCATAAGGGTCTTCAGGCGTTGGGTGGCAAAGGGATCGTACCGCGGCATTACGAAGATCTGGTGCCAACGAAGTTGGGTTGAGCATCGTGGTCAGAATTAAAGATATCCCCGACCTTGACGCACGGCATTTGCTCGAAAAGGAATGTCCGGAATACGAAACCGAGCCCTTCATCGAGGGGCCGCCCCTAAAAGAACGTCGAGTGGCGGTCATCACGACGGCTGGCCTTCATCGACGGTCGGATAAGAATTTTTTCCTGCAGGATACGGGTTACCGGGTTTTGCCAGGCGATATCGATCTGGACGATGTCGTCATGAGTCACACATCGGTCAATTACGATCGCATAGGATTTCAACAGGACGTAAACGTGGTATTTCCGCTCGATAGGTTGCGGGAGTTGGAGGCGGCAGGCGAGATCGGTTCTCTCGGCCGCTACCATTATTCGTTGATGGGAGCCGGCTGGCTGCCCCATGAAATCGAACCCACATGCAAGGAGTTGGCCGGCCATCTCAAAGAAGACGGCGTCAACGCGGTATTGCTTGTGCCGGTCTGACCCAACTGTACCCGCGCGGTCGGTGCGGTTGGGCATTATATCGAAGAGCAGGGTCTGGCGACGGCTGGAATCAGCCTGGTCAGAGACAACACCGAGCGAATTCGGCCACCGAGAGCGTTGTGGGTTCCCTTCGAGCTTGGCCGCCCCTTCGGGGCGCCGGGCGATGCGGCGTTCCAGAACAAAGTACTGCGTGCGTTATTGGCGCTTTTCGAGCGGCAAGATGGGCCGGTGATCTTGGAGGATTTCGACGAGGATCCGCCAGGCGGGCATTCGTATGACCAATCCGGCTGGAGTTGTCCGGTCAGCTTCCCGAAACCGAAGGGCGAAACGGAATCCGAAATTTTGCGGGAAATTTTGGAAGAAATCGGGCAGTTGGCTCCCTGGTACAATTTAGCGATTGATGAACGTGGCCGCAGCACATTCGGGGTCGCCAAACTATCGATCGAAGAAGCAGTGCGGTTTATGGCTCGATTCCTCGATGGCACGCCCGAAAACCCCCGAGACGATATTACCCTTGGCGAAACTCTCCGTTTCGTCTGTGAGGACATCAAGATGTGGTATTTCGAGGCGGCGACGGCGAAACCAGGAACGACCAATAGCCGCGCAGTGGCGGACTGGTTCTGGGGAGAAACCGCCGCCGGCAACCTATTTCTTGCGGTGTACCAGAAATGCGTTGGGCATGAAGACAAAGGCGTGCGCCATGTCGCGAACAGTCAATTTATTCCAAGAGCGCAGGAACACCGGCTCACTTGAATGTTGACCACCGCACCGCGAGCGGCGATAACCCGGCTTCGGTAAACCGCGCCATCCCGCGTGTCCAAAGCGAAGGGCTCTGAACCATGAAACGCGTTTTTTCCGGCGTTCAGCCGACTGGGAATCTTCATCTCGGAAATTATCTGGGTGCGATCCGAAATTGGGTCGCGCTGCAGGAGGACTATGACTGCATTTACTGTGTCGTCGATTTGCATGCGATTACCGTCGCGCAGGATCCCGCCGAACTTACTGCCAGCACCCGCGAGGTAGTTGCTGGGTTAATCGCCGCCGGAATTGATCCGGAAAAGCATATTCTTTTCAATCAGAGCCAGAATCCTGATCATGCGAGCCTGGCTTGGATATTCAACTGCGTCGCCCGCCTTGGGTGGCTCAATCGGATGACCCAGTTCAAGGAAAAAGCCGGCAAACACCGCGAAAACGCTTCGGTCGGGCTTTACGCCTATCCCAATCTGATGGCTGCCGACATTCTTGCCTATCAGGCCACACACGTGCCGGTGGGCGATGACCAAAAGCAGCACCTGGAACTGGCCCGCGACATTGCTCAAAAATTCAACAATGATTTCAATAGTGAATTATTCCCGCTACCCGAGCCGTTGATTCTCGGAGCAGCGACGCGGGTGATGTCGCTTCGAGACGGCAGCAACAAAATGTCGAAATCGGACCCTTCGGAATATAGCCGTATCAACCTCACCGATGACGCAGATACGATCGCACAGAAAATCCGCAAGGCGAAGACCGACCCCGAGCCGTTGCCCTCATCGTCGGATGGCTTGGCGGATCGTCCCGAGGCGGAAAATTTGATCGGTATATACGCAGCGCTCGCAGACCTTAGTCGCGATGACGCGGTAGCGGCGAATGCGGGCAAGCAATTTTCCGCCTTCAAGCAGGAATTGACCGACTTGGCGGTCACGGTGTTGGGGCCGATAAACGGTGAAATGCAGAAATTAGTCGCCGATCAAGCCTATATAGATGATGTCCTGATCAAGGGCGGAGAGCGGGCGCGGGCGGTTTCTGCCCCGGTAATGGCCGAGGTTTATCGAACAATTGGCTTCGTTGGCACTTAAATACAAAGGCTTTACGCTTGACCTGAATGCCCGAAACGCCCATTTCTTAGGTATAGAGGCGCTAACCGGCTTTAAGGAGACCGAGAATGTTTATCCAAACTGAGGCGACTCCCAATCCTGCGACGATGAAGTTTCTGCCGGGCCGTTCGGTAATCGAGACGGGAACCGCGGATTTCACTGAAGTTAGCGAGGCAGAATCGCGTTCGCCATTGGCTGCCCGTCTGTTCGGCGTCGACGGCGTCGAGGCGGTTTTTTTCGGCAGCGACTTTATTACCGTCACCAAGAACGACGTCAAAGAGTGGCATGTACTGAAACCTTCGGTGCTCGGCGCGATTATGGAGCACTTCACCGCAGGCCTGCCCGTGATGAACGAAGTCGAAGCGGCTGAGGCGACGGCGACGTCTTCCGGAAGCTCCGAAGAAGACGATGAAGTGGTCGATCAGATCAAAGAGTTAATCGATACCCGCGTTCGTCCGGCGGTCGCCATGGATGGCGGCGATATCGTTTTCGAAAGTTTCGACGAAGGTATCGTCTATTTGCAAATGCAAGGGGCTTGTTCCGGCTGTCCGAGTTCGACGGCAACCTTGAAAATGGGCATTGAAAACATGCTCAAACACTATATTCCGGAAGTCGTCGAGGTCCGTGCGGTCGGATTCTGAGTAACTCCATCAGAATCCAGCGCTAACGATGTAGCCGCACCAAGCTATTGAGGTGCGGGCAAGTAATATTGCATCCCGAACCAGCGCCAACGTGCGCTAGGCGTGAGCATTGTGCAATTGATGCGCGACCGTCCTGGAGGGAATGCTTTCTGGAAACGTATTTCTATACGGCTCGTACCAAGGCGCTGTAATTTCAGTTTGCCGAATTTCGAATGATAGCAGGCAAGCCGGCTAAGATTTTCGACATTTTGCAAAACAGTAAAACCGAGATTGGGCGGATTGTCGGCGTCAGCCAATAGTGGATTGCTCGGCGTTAAATCTGTGATCGGCAATGGGGCCGCATTGACCACGGTCCGAAACCTTTTGAGATCGCCATAGGCGTCGGTAAAGGAAAAGCGCGGAAGAAAAAACCGATCGGTTCTTCGATGAAGCACACCGGAATGTTGCCCGAAGGCGGCCTTGTAGCCAGCGGCATAGACAATCCTCTGCGCTTGTCTACTGGCAAGGCCGTAGGGGAAGGCAAAAGCGACAGGCGTAACATTCAGGTTTTTGCGAACCAAATCTGAAGCGGTCTCGATCTCTCGCCTAATTGCTTCTGGCGACTGTGTGGAAAGCCGTGCTTGGCTATGGGCCTTTAGACCTATCGTGACGCCTGCCCCGGTCATTTCCTTCAATTGCTCCCAGGAGAGATATCCCTGCTGGCCGCTGTCAACCGGTTGTGTGGTGAGGAAAAGAGTAACGGGCAAGGCCGCTTTTTTTAGTAACGGCCACGCATGCTTGTAGACCGAGACATAGGCATCGTCGATGGTGATAACCACGGCGCGCTTGGGCAGCGGTTCTTGTTTTTCGAGCTTATCGATTAAATCGGCTAGTGGCAGAACTGTATACTCGCCGGAGTTCAATTCTTTGATATGCGAGGAGAATTTTTCGACACTTAATGACGTTGCTGGATGATCGGATTCCGCGAACCGGTGATAAAGAAGTCCGATCGCTGATTCGGTGGCGCCGGATCTTTCTGCCATGGCTACGAGGCAAACCCCGCAAAGAATTCCTAGTCTCAGGGACCTTTGCAAGAAGGATTCGATGCGTTCCACTTGTGTCACGATAAATGCCAAAAAAACCAAATCCGTTTAAAACAAAGCGATAAACCCAAACATCTGGGCAAGTCCGGATATTTATGAGGGATTTTTGAATTCGGATAAATCCATAAAAATTCTCGCGTTCGACACTGCTGCGAATGCTTGCTCCGCGGCGCTTTGGGTTGCAGGCGACGTGGTTGCCGCGCGTCATGAAGTGATGGTGCGTGGCCAGGCTGAGGCACTGGCGCCGATGATAGCAGACCTTTTCGAAGAGGCGCCGGTCTTGCGCGATGGTTTCGCTGAATTGGATGCGATTTCGGTGACCGTCGGGCCTGGCACCTTCACAGGCGTACGCATTGGCTTAGCCATGGCGCGTGCACTGGCGTTACCTCGCCAACTACCGATTATAGGTCTGACGACAATCGACGCGGTTCACTGGCAATCGCCAACCGTAAAGACGCCACTTCTTGTCGCGCTCGAAACAAAACGGGACGACTTTTATATCCAGCTGTTCGATCATGCAGGCACTGCGGCGATGGCTCCGTCGGCCCTGACTGCAGAGCAAGTGCTGGCCCACTTGCCATCCGAACCGGTCACCTTGGTCGGCGATGGAGCGGAGCGGTTGGCGCTGGCACTGGCTGAGGCGGGCGGCCCGAACTCCCAAAGCATAGGATCGATCATGCCGATAGCCGGGGAGTTCGTCTCTCTTGCTGCCGAGCGGTTACAGAATGGTGTTCTGGGTGATGCGGAGCCGCTTTATTTACGTTCGCCGAGCGTGACGCTTCCGGCAACGAAATAGAGCGGAGAATCGAATTGGCCGATATTCGTATCAGCAATGCCGACCGACCTTACTGGCCGGTGGTGGCAGCTTTATATGGCGAAAGTTTCGACGAACCTTGGCCACTGGTTTCGATAGAGAACCTTCTCGCACCTTCCGGCTGCTGGGCGTTGCTTGCGGAGTGTGCCAAGGACGAGGTGTTGCACCCAGCCGGGTTTTTATTGGCGCGCGTGGTGTGCGAAGAGGCGGAAGTGCTGAGCGTGGGTGTAGCGCCGGATTTTCGCCGCCTCGGGGTTGCGCAAGCTTTGATGGCCGCCGTATCTGCACAAGCGCGCACCGCCGGTGCGAAAATGATATTCCTGGAAGTAGGTGCCGACAATGCGGCAGCGGAGCAACTGTACAAAAAACTCGGATATGTCGAAATCGGCCGGCGAAAAAATTACTACAGGCGCGCAAACCGTGAATTAGTAGATGCATTGATCATGAAATCGATGCTGTAAAATTAGATTATTGGTGCTGGTAATGAATCAGTATCCATACCTTGATGTTTGTCGTCGTTGCTTGTTACAATGGTTTTTACAGACATTTCTTGGTGATTAGTGGGACTCATTCGGTTATAATTTCCGAGAAATTCTGAAAAAGCCGAAAATCAAATAATTTGGCGAATTGTGTGATCGGTAAATTACCGGTGGCAAGTCACGAAAGTGGCAAAACAAAAACAGGGGCAATGAAAGATGACCGAGACTTCGGCCGCAGAGGTCAAACGCGAAGATCTTCTTGGTTATACCTCGGAGATCGTGGCCGCGCATGTTTCCAATAACACAGTCGCAATTTCTGATCTTCCGGGATTAATCGAACAAATTTATAAGACGCTGGCGGCGATCGGTGGGATCGACGGCGGAGCATCCGATCGGCCGACGCCGGCGGTTCCGCTGAAGAAGTCCATTACACCGGACTATATCGTCTGTTTGGAGGACGGAAAGAAACTGAAGATGCTGAAGCGGCATTTGAAAACCGCCTACAATATGACGCCGGAGGAATATCGCGAGCGCTGGGGGCTTTCGCCGGATTATCCGATGGTTGCGCCGAATTATGCCAAGCAGCGGAGCCGGCTGGCCAAGGAAATCGGTCTCGGCACTCGTTCGCGGCGTAGAAGCGAAATCTAATACATTAGAATACCGAAAAATCGTGTAAATCGGGCTGTGCGTCCCTGCGGCGCGCAGCTTTCTGTGGTGTTTTTCGGTTTGGCTCGGAAGCGGCAGCCATAGCGGCCCGATCTATGGGCGATTCCGCCAAAAACAGGACCGCGAATGCTAAATTTTCAAGCCTTTCGAAGCCAATTTGAACGATCTCACAATTATCCGATCGAGCGGAGTGGCGGCGAATCCAGCGAATCTTCGCACTAGCCCGGTCGAATTATTTAGCGAAAAAGTAGCGGAATTCCGGGTTCGGTGGGCCGTTGACCATATATTGAATTTATTTCCGCAGTAGGCCTTTCACAAAAAAAAGGGGAGCAAGACGAAAACTGTCACAAAATGGTAATATATAGTGGACCAAACTGGGAATAACGCCGAGTTACCGTTTGATCATGACACAATCGATCTCCCAATCTGTTTTCGATCCTGAAACCACGGCATATGCGCGCGCGGCTGCGGAATTCGCGATCGAAAAAGGTAGCCTGGCAGTACGTTTGGCGCGGAATTGGGATGAGATCGATGCGGCTTTGTCGCTGCGCTACCGGATTTTCTATGAGGAAATGGAGGCCCAGGCTACCGCGGAAATGGCGCTGCGGAAGAGAGATTTCGATCAATATGACGAATTTGCAGATCATTTGCTGGTTTTGGATAAAGAATTGGGTGACGGTCCCGAATCGGTGGTTGGCACCTACCGTCTAATCCGGCGAGACGCAGCCCAGGCCTGCGGTACGTTTTATTCGTCTGACGAATATGACATTGATGTTTTGACGGCCTTGCCGGATGAAATTCTAGAGTTGGGCAGATCCTGCGTCGATGCGGCGTATCGTGATCGCCGGGTGATTAATTTGTTGTGGGATGGGATTGCCGCATATTGCGTCGCACACGACATCCGTATCATGTTCGGTTGCGCGAGTTTGCCGGGCTGCGATCCGGATGCGTTGAAATTGCCTTTATCCTATTTGTACCACCACCATTTGGCGCCGGCGGAAATTCGCCCGCGGGCGGTTCCCGCCAGGTTTGTCGATATGAACAGGATCTCGGTCAATGAGATCGACCGTAAAGCAGGCCTCAAATCCGTTCCGCCGCTGATTAAAGGTTATTTACGAATTGGCGGATTTGTCGGTGACGGTGTCGTGATCGACGAACAATTCAATACGACGGATGTTTGTATTGTAGTACAGACGAAGCTGATCACGGATAAATACGCCCGACATTTCGAACGGGACGGCTCGGATTTACATTCGATTTAGGGCCAGCGTCCGCAATTCCTATGCAAACGTCACACTTCCTCGCTCTCAGGCGGTCAATCGCGCTGCTCTCCATTTTCGCGTTTATCATCCTGGTCCAGGGCCCTGCGCAATTGTTGGGTCTACGATCGAGCTATAGATGGGGTCACACCTGGCACAAATGGTGCCGGTGGGCGATAGGCATGAAAGTACAATGTCATGGCCAGCCCGCAATGGATGTTCCGACGCTCTACGTCGCCAATCATACTTCCTATTTGGATATCCCCGCGGTCGGTTCGATTCTTCCCGCGACTTTTATTGCCAAGGCGGAGATCATGGATTGGCCGTTATTCGGCATCCTTTGCAAACTTCAAAGGACCGTATTCATCGAACGCGATCGAAGGAAAATCCGCGCTCAGCGTGAAGAGCTGTTTCAACGGCTATCCGAGGGCGACAGTTTGATCCTGTTCGCCGAAGGCACCAGCAATAGCGGGACATTCGTTCGGCCCTTTAAAAGCGCACTTTTTAGCGCTGCCGAATGGGAAGCTGATGGTATGCCGCTTACTATCCAGCCGGTCACTATCGGTTACACCGAACTGGACGATATGGCGATGGGTCGACGGTTGCGCCCAATTTTCGCTTGGTACGGGGATATGGATATGATCGGACATTTCTGGCAGTTGCTGGGCGCCGGTCAGCTTGGTATCGACATAATTTTCCACCCGCCGGTAAAAATGGCCGAATTTGCTTCGCGCAAGGAATTGGCGGAACATTGCGAGCGGGCGGTGGCCGTGGGCTTATCCTCAGCGTTGCAGGGACGCGCAGAAAGGGCGCTTGCTGTATCGCCTGGTGAATCCGTTGCTGAGGCGGATTTGGTATAACGCTGGTCTTGCAAGACTATTTCACATGTGGAACTGTAGATTTAGTTGCAGGTAAAATGCCTTCTGAAACCAATTTGTTGGAAAAAGTTCGACAAATGATCACTGCAGTTGCCCTTCACGCCCTCCGGACGAGGTTCCGCAGGGCGTATCCGGTGGGGATTTGAATTTGGGCAAATCGGTTTTTATCAAAACCTATGGATGCCAAATGAATGTCTACGATTCCGATCGTATGGCAGATCTTTTGGCGCCGGTGGGTTATGCCCAAACCGGGGCGCCGGACGGGGCAGACTTGATCATTCTCAATACATGCCACATTCGCGAAAAAGCCGCGGAGAAGGTCTATTCAGAACTCGGTCGTTTAGCGCATCTGAAATCCGAACGCGGGAACGGTGACGAAAAAATGCTAATTGCCGTTGCTGGCTGTGTGGCCCAAGCCGAAGGGCGAGAAATTCTCGCACGAGCGCCCTATGTGGATATGGTGTTCGGCCCACAGACCTATCACCGGTTGCCGGCTATGGTCGAAGAAGCGACAACGACAGGTCGGCGCATCGTAGATACGGATTTTCCGGTCGAAGACAAATTCGATTTCCTTGCCGAAGAGCGTAAACAGGGCACCGTATCGCGTTTTCTGACAATTCAAGAAGGTTGCGATCGGTTTTGCACCTTTTGCGTCGTGCCCTACACGCGAGGCGCGGAACAGTCACGTTCGGTAACCTCAATTACTGCCGAAGCCCGGCGGCTGGTTGACGATGGGGCGCGAGAAATCACCCTGCTCGGGCAAAACGTTAATGCTTGGCATGGCGAATCGCCGACGGGAAACGAGTGGCGGCTCGGACGACTTGTTCGCCATCTTGCCGAAATCGATGGGTTGGCGCGCATTCGCTACACCACCAGTCATCCGGTGGATATGGATGATGAGCTGATCACAGCCCATGGCGAGGTGCCACAATTGATGCCGTTCCTGCATCTCCCGGTGCAATCCGGGTCGGATAAAATTCTTGCTGCCATGAACCGGCGTCACAGCGCAGACGAATACAGGCGCATTGTAGAGAAGTTGCGCGACGCTCGTCCGGACCTGGTCCTCTCTTCTGATTTCATTGTCGGCTTCCCCGGTGAAGAGGACGTTGATTTCGCGCAGACGCTGAAGCTGGTCAACGAAATCGGGTTCGTTCAGGCCTATTCGTTTAAATACAGCCCGCGGCCGGGCACTCCTGCTGCGGACAAGGGCGTGCAGGTTGAGGAAAAGGCCAAGACAGAACGCCTCTCCGGCTTGCAGCAATTGCTGCGCGCGCAACAGGACGCTTTTCTGAAGGAGCAAACGGGCGCGGTTCTGGATGTTTTGTTCGATGGATCCGGTAAACATTCGGGCCAGATAATCGGCCGTTCACCTTATATGCATCCTGTGCACGTCAATGCGCCGGCGCGTTTGATCGGCCGTCTCGAAAAGGTGCGCGTGGACCAGGCGATGGCAAATAGTCTTTCCGGCGCGCTGGAGCATGCCGTTGTTCCAAACCCAAGCGTTCCAGCCCGCGAGGGTGCGTACCTTTGAGCGAACGGACCGGCATATCTTCTGATAGCGCGCGCCAACTCTATTTTGACGACAACAACCTGTTAGTGCCGTTGTTCGGTGAGCACGATAAACATTTGGCCCGCATCGAAAACAAGCTTGGCGTGGCCCTAATTAGTCGAGGAAATCGGTTGGCGGTAACTGGGTCGGCGGATTCGGTGGCGATCGCGTGCGAGACTCTTAATCGTCTCTACCGACGGCTTCAGGACGGTGAAAATGTTGATGCGGCCGAAGTAGATGCGGCGCTCCGTATGGCGAGCCATCCGGATAGCCAAAAATCCGGTGATGGTCCGGTGATTCAGACTCGCCGACGCCGAATTACGCCGCGATCGCCTCTGCAGGCGACCTATATCGAAGCGATGACGAATTACGAGTTGGTGTTCGGATTAGGCCCAGCTGGAACGGGCAAGACCTATCTTGCCGTTTGTTTTGCCGTTGAGCGGTTACTGCGAGGTGAAGTAGATCGCATTGTTCTGTCGCGCCCGGCGGTGGAAGCGGGTGAGCATCTTGGTTTTTTGCCGGGTGACATGCGCGATAAGGTCGACCCCTACCTCCGTCCGATTTACGACGCGCTTCACGATACGCTGCCATCGGATCAGATAGTAAAACGCATTGAGAACGGTGATATCGAGATCGCACCATTGGCTTTCATGCGTGGACGCACTCTGTCGAGCGCCTTTGTCATTCTCGATGAGGCGCAGAACACCTCTCCGGTACAAATGAAAATGTTTCTGACCCGCCTTGGCGAGAATAGCCGCATGGTAGTGACAGGCGATCTAAGTCAAGTAGATTTGCCGCCGAGAAGCCCGTCTGGCCTGGCCGATGCGGTGGCTACGTTGGACGGTTTCAGTCAGGCAGCATTTGTCAATTTCACGGATGCCGATGTGGTCCGCCATCCATTGGTGGCTGGAATCGTGCGGGCTTATGCCAAGCGCGATTCAAAATCCGCGAAGACGAACCGCGATGGCTGACTCAATCATTATCGATATAAGCGTAGACGAGACGCTGGCGGAGGATGTGCCGGACGAATTACTCGAATCAGTTGCGTCGCTTGCCAGATGCGCTTGGAGTTGGATCAACAAATCAGAAGAAACGGCGGAAATTAGTCTCCTGCTTACTGGCGATGCGCATATGCGCGAATTAAACAAGATTTATCGCGATCAAGACCGGCCGACCAATGTGCTTTCCTTTGTATCGGAAGAGGTTGAGGCGCCGAAGGCAGACAATGCGCCGATTTTGTTAGGCGACATCGTCCTCGCCTATGGCATTATTGGTGAAGAAGCGAAACGCCACGGAAAGACTTTTGCCGATCATATTTGTCATATGGCTGTTCACGGGGTGCTTCATTTGGCCGGTTACGACCATGAGACAGGGGCCGAGGCCGAGAAAATGAGAGTTCTCGAAACTGAAATTCTGGCGGCCGCCGGCATAGGAGATCCTTACCAAAACTGGATAGACGGAGCGGCATGACCGACCACGACCAACCGATAACCGATCAAGCTGCAGAATCGATTTCCGAAAACGAACAAACACGTCCGGGTGGGCTCCGGCGTTGGTTGCGCTCGATAAGGAACGGCCGTAACGGCTCTAACATTCGCGAAACTTTCGAAGAGCTGATCGAACAGCACGAAGAGCGCGAATTGCCGATTGACGATCGTGAGCGAGCGTTGCTCGAGAAGGTTCTCACAATCGGCGAACTAACCGTGGATGACGTAATGGTACCGAGAGCCGACATCGTCGCCGTCGAACGGCACACGCCTCTCGATGAAATTGTCGGCTTGATGGCCGCCGAAGTCCATTCCCGCCTACCCGTTTATCGCAACACGCTCGATGATGCGATTGGCATGGTGCACATCAAAGACGTGCTGGCGGCGACGACACGCGAGAAAAATACCAAGCTCGAAGATATCGTCCGCGGGGTGCTTTATGTGGCGCCCAGCATTCGCGTGCTCGATCTATTGCTGCAGATGCGGGTTGCACGCACTCATATGGCGTTGGTGGTGGACGAGTTCGGCGGCATTGGCGGGTTGGCGACCATTGAGGACCTTGTTGAGCAGATCGTTGGTGAAATCGAAGACGAGCATGATGTGGACGATGGACCGCAGCTGCGTTCGCTCGACGGGGATTCGGTCCTTGCCGATGCGCGTGTCACGTTGGAAGAGTTCGAAAACCGGGTAGGCGAGTTTTTGACCGAGGAGGACCGTGAAGACGATATCGATACGTTGGGCGGTCTCGTTTTTAGTATAGCCGGACATGTGCCCGTCCGCGGTGAGATCATCCGGCATGAAAGTTCTGGCATCGAATTCGAAGTGCGAGAAGCCGACCCACGACGAATTCGTCGGATTAAAGTCAGCAGTCTCGGGGACCGTCGCTTAAGAGATGAGTGAGGTGAGTCCGATCAGCCGCTGCCTGGGTTTATTCGCAAGGATATCGGGGCAGCTCGGAGCGGCGCGTGCGCGGATCCGCTACGGAACTGCGCTCACTCTAGGTGCCGGTCTCAACCTGGCCATGGCGCCGATCGAATTTTGGCCGGCATTTTATCTCGCACTGCCGCCTTTGATATGGGTTCTGGCCGGCGCGGCCAGTTGGCGTAGTGCGTTTGCGACCGGCTGGTGTTTCGGTTTCGGGTATTTTGCGTTCGGTCTCTTTTGGATTGGTAACGCAATGCTGGTGGAAGCGGGCCAGCACGCCTGGATGATTCCTTTCGCCGCACTGGGGTTGCCCGCATTCTTGGCGCTTTTTTTTGCTTTGGCGGCGCTGCCGACCCTCTTTGCGAGGGATCACTTTTCGCGGGCGTTGTTTCTGGCAACCTCGCTTGGCGCCGTCGAATGGCTGAGAGGTCACGTGCTAACGGGCTTTCCTTGGAATTTGCTGGGACAAGCTTGGACCGGGCAAGAGTTATTGCTGCAGGGCGTATCCCTCATCGGTATTTACGGGATCACTTTTGCCGCCTTGCTTTCGGGCTGTATGTTGGCGGTCGTGGCGCAACGCCAATCCAAAACGATTTTCCTGATAATCGGGATTGCCATTGCGTTGCCTGTGGGTACCGCAAGCTATGGTTTCTTCCGTCTTGCTCACGCCCCCGAAGTCGGAAAGGATTGGGTTCCAGGAATTGGACTTCGGCTAGTGCAGGCGGGCATCCCGCAAAAGGAAAAATGGCAACGGCGATATTTGATTCGAAACTTTCAAAAGCATTTGTCGCTCAGCCTGCGTGATCGTCCCGGTTGGATCAGTCATGTGATTTGGCCCGAAACCGCAAGCCCGTTTCCGCTCGATACGCATGAAGGAGCCCGCAAAGCTGCAACGAAAAGTGTGCCCCAAGGAGGATTGCTGATCTCGGGCATGATTCGCAGGCAGTATGAGCCAACGCGAAAAATTTGGAACTCTATAGTCGCACTCGATGGAAAGGGCCAAATCCGAGCCAACTACGACAAGTTCCATCTCGTACCTTTTGGCGAATATATCCCACTGAAAAATTGGCTACCCATCGAAAAGATCACCGCCGGCCGGCTCGATTATAGCGCTGGGACGGGACCGGTCTCATGGCAGCTTGGATCTCTCCCCGTAGTCAGTCCACTCGTCTGCTATGAAGTAATTTTTCCCGGCCAAGTTTCGGTCGATATGCCGCGACCAAAGTGGCTGTTGGTATTGACCAATGATGCCTGGTACGGACGATCCTCCGGACCGTATCAGCATTTGATTTTGGCGAAACTGCGCGCCGTGGAAGAGGGACTGCCGGTGGTGCGTGCAGCTAATACGGGGATTTCCGCAATTTTTGATGCTTACGGACGCGAGTGGTCGCGGCTCGATTTAACCGAAAGTGGGGTATTGGATACGCGCTTGCCAAAAGCGCCTGTCGGTTCTACAGTTTATGTTCAGTATTCTAATTTATTAGTTGTTGCATTTTTGTTATTAACTTTATTAACGTGGATTTTCAGAAAAGGGATTGATAAATAAGATATTTTGATTTATCGACCTAAAGCTGTTTAACAACTTGCATACTATCGCATGCAATTTAAATCTATTATCTCGCGTAACTGCTAGGGAAAACGAAAATGGCCATGATTGCTGGACGCCGCCCGTCGGCGGGACGAACGGGTGTACCAAATCCGGTTGATGTTCATGTTGGAAGCCGTGTGCGGCTACGCCGCACATTATTGGGATTGAGCCAGGAAAAACTTGGTGAGGCGCTCGGCCTGACTTTTCAGCAGGTACAGAAGTATGAGCGTGGTGCCAACCGCATCGGCGCCAGTCGGCTCTTTGATTTATCGCGGGTTCTCGATGTTCCAATTTCCTTCTTTTACGACGATATGTCGCCCGAAACCTCGGCCAAATCGCCACGTAATATTATCGGTTTAGCGGAACAAGCGGTTGAACCTTTCGAACCTGATCCTCTGGCCAAGCGCGAGACATTGGAATTGGTGAGGGCTTATTACCGAATCAAAGAACCAATGGTGCGCAAACGCGTATTCGAACTGACAAAGGCGCTCGCCAACGCCAGCGATCCGAAATAACCGACGATCGAATATCCCGCTTAAATAACATTGAGGCCCGATCATCGCGTTTAGCGCCTTGACGGTGTCCCGAATCATTGCCAAAAACCGGCAGTCTGTCGCTGTCGGCAATTGCTCTTGCCAATCTCGGTGGCTGGCGCCGTGCCGTTCGCATTGACCGAGATGCGACAAATCCAAATAGGGGGTGAAGTTGGCAAAGGGCGATTATCTTTTTACCAGTGAATCCGTTTCCGAAGGTCATCCGGACAAGATTTGTGACCGGATTTCCGACGAAATCGTCGATTTGTTTCTCACACAGGGAGATACAATCCGCACCGGCGTGGAAACGTTGGTAACGACAAATCAAGTCGTACTAGCCGGTGAAGTTCGCTCACCGGAACAGGTGGATGCAGATGAGATGATTGCACTCGCGCGTAAGGCGGTCCGCGAGATTGGTTACGAACAGGAAAATTTTCATTGGCAAGACATGGATGTGAAATGTTTCGTTCATAGCCAATCGACCGATATTGCCATCGGTGTCGACGCATCGGGTAATAAGGATGAGGGGGCGGGCGATCAGGGTCTGATGTTTGGCTATGCCTGCCGTGAAACCCCCGAGTTAATGCCGGCGCCAATTCAATACAGTCATAAAATTCTACGCCGGATGGCCGAGGCGCGGCATGCGGGCGAAATTTCCGGTCTGGGCCCGGATTCTAAAAGCCAGTTGACCATGCGCTACGAAAACGGCGTTCCTGTCGGCTGTACATCGGTCGTGGTTTCGACCCAGCATGATGATGCACTCGAGCAAAAGGACGTGCGCGAGATCGTGCGTCCATTTGTCGAAGAATGCCTCCCCGATGGCTGGATGTGCGGTGATGACGAATTCTACGTCAATCCCACGGGCCGCTTTGTGATCGGCGGGCCGGATAGTGATGCCGGCTTGACGGGTCGCAAGATCATTGTCGACACATATGGCGGCTCGGCGCCCCATGGCGGTGGCGCGTTCTCGGGCAAGGATCCGACCAAGGTCGATCGCTCTGCTGCCTATGGCGCGCGCTATGTGGCAAAGAATGTGGTTGCTGCGGAATTGGCAGATAAGTGTGTAATTCAAGTGGCTTACGCAATCGGTGTGGCCAAACCGCTCAGCGTCTATGTGGACACTCTCGGAACCGGACGTGTCGATGAGGACCAGCTGACCGGCGCAATTTCCGAGGTGATGGATTTGAGTCCTCGCGGCATTCGTGAACATCTCTCCTTGAGCCGCCCGATTTACGCTCGAACATCTGCCTATGGTCATTTCGGTCGCACGCCAGACGATGATGGTGGGTTTTCGTGGGAGCGCACCGATCTTGTCGAGAATTTGAAGGCGGCGCTTACCTAATCAACGCGGAAATGGAGCTCCATGGCGGAGCGGACAGAAATTCGCTTTTACGGCCGGCGCCACGGAAGACAGCTGCGCCCGGCCCGGCGCAGGCTGATTTCAGAGATATTGCCCTTACTGGAAATTTCGCCGGATAGGACTGCGGAGAATCATCAATTTGATTCAGCGCCCGAGCACCTCTGGATGGAAATCGGGTTCGGCGCCGGAGAACATCTTGCGACATTGGTTAAGGACTATCCCGGTGTGGGATTTATCGGATGCGAACCTTTTATAAACGGTGTGGCGTCGTTGCTAGCTAAGATAGAGGCCGGCGATGAGGCGGGCCCTCCGAAAAATTTAAAAATTTTTCCCGATGATGCTCGTCTATTAATGCCGCATTTACCGGCCAACGCATTCGAACGAATTTACGCACTTTTCCCAGATCCGTGGCCCAAAACACGCCATCATCGCCGCCGGCTGATGTCACCTTCGAATTTGGATCAATTTGCTCGCCTGTTGCGTCCGGGCGGACTACTGCGCTTCGCCAGCGACCATATGGAATATGTGCGCTGGACCCTGTGGCATGTGGGCCGCCACCCAAAATTCGAATGGCTTGCGGAGGGGCCGGAGGATTGGCGTCAACGCGATCGCGACTCGATCCCGACGCGCTACGAATCCAAGGCTCTGGCCCGTGGCGAGGTCTGCGTTTATCTCACTTTTCGGCGCTGTGATTGAGACAAAGAACTTGTGAAACAGGCAAAAAAGCCGTAAAACAGCCGCCGAACCCAAAGTTGGAATAGCTTATGAATTTGCAAGCTTTTCCAAAATGAAAAGACCTGAACAGTGACGATGGGTGGGCCCGAGGCCCGCCTTTTTTAGTTCCAATCGTTCGGGTCCGGCAAAAAGTAGAGAGGCACCGGGATACAATGGCGCCCGAGCGTAAACTCGAAGAAATTATTGCCCCCAGCTTGGATGCGATGGGGTTTGAGCTTGTGCGCGTGCGGTTGATGGGATCCGCTGACCGGCGGACGCTGCAAATCATGATTGACCGAACCGACGAAGGGCCGATCTCGGTCGAAGATTGCGCGCTCGCGAGCCGGCAGCTTTCGGCAGTGCTCGATGTGGAAGATCCTATTAGCGGCACCTATGTTTTAGAGGTCAGCTCGCCCGGAATCGATCGGCCATTGACCAAGGAACGGGATTTCGAGCGGTTTGCCGGGTTCGAGGCCAAGGTCGAACTGCAAGAATCGCAAGACGGCCAGCGTCGTTTTCGTGGCCGATTGAAGGGCTGTGAAGACGGTATCGTTACCATGATGACGGAAAAAGGCGAGGCGACCTTGCCTGTTACAGATATTGCTACGGCAAAACTTGTTTTAACCGACGATCTAATTGCCGCGCATGAAAATCAAAGCTCGGAGAATGCCTTACATTGAGGCTTAACAGAGAGGGATAAGGAAATGGAGACCGCAGGCGCGACCCCAATGCCCAGAACCGAACTGCTAAACGTGGCGGATACGGTGGCGCGTGAAAAGGGTATCGAACGAGAAGAAGTCCTCGAAGCCATGGAGCAGGCTATTCAAAAAGCCGGCCGGTCGAAATATGGCCAGGAGAACGATATCCGAGCCGAGATTGACCGTGATAGCGGTGAAATTCGTCTCGCACGGTACATGGAAGTTGCCGACGAGATCGAGAACGAGGCAACCCAACTCACTCTGGCGGACGCTCAGCAGCGCGAGCCGGATATCAAGGTCGGAGACTTTTTGATTGATCCGTTGCCACCGATCGATTTCGGACGGATTGCGGCTCAGACCGCGAAACAAGTCATCGTTCAACGGGTCCGCGAGGCCGAACGCGAGCGACAGTACGAAGAATTCAAAGACCGGGTCGAGGAAATCGTCAACGGTCTCGTCAAGCGCGAGGATTTCGGCAACATCACGGTCGATCTCGGTCGTGGCGAAGCGGTAATTCGACGCGAGGAGTTGTTGCCCCGAGAGAAATACCGTCGCGGTGACCGCGTGCGTGGCTATATCTACGACGTGCGGCGCGAACAGCGAGGGCCGCAAATCTTCATGTCGCGTACTCATCCGCAATTCATGGCAAAACTTTTTGGCCAAGAAGTGCCGGAAATTTATGACGGCATTATCGAAATTCGTGCCGTGGCGCGGGACCCGGGAAGCCGCGCAAAGATTGCGGTGATTTCCCATGACTCCAGTATCGATCCGGTTGGCGCTTGCGTTGGGATGCGCGGCAGCCGAGTGCAGGCGGTCGTTGCGGAATTGCAGGGCGAAAAAATCGATATCATTCCCTGGTCTCAGGACCCGGCGACATTTGTCGTTAATGCCTTGGCCCCGGCAGAAGTGGCCAAGGTGGTGTTGGACGAGGACGCGCGCAAAATCGAAGTTGTCGTTCCCGATGAGCAGTTAAGCTTGGCAATCGGCCGGCGTGGCCAAAATGTGCGTCTCGCGTCGACCCTCACGGGCTGGGAGATTGATATCCTGACCGAAGAGGAGGAATCCGAGCGGCGCCAGGCAGAAGTCCAACAGCGCAGTCAAACCTTTATCGATGCGCTTGATGTCGACGAAGTGATCGCGCATTTCTTGGTCTCGGAAGGCTTCACCAGCGTAGAGGAAGTGGCTTACGTGCCTGAGGAAGAATTGACCTCGATTGAGGGTTTCGATTCCGAGGTTGCCGAGGAATTACGTTTAAGAGCACGAAACTTCCTGGCTCAGGAAACCGAGCGCATGGAAGCACGTATCGACGAGCTTGGTGTCGAAGAGACTCTCAAGAAGCTCGATGGCTTGGGTTTGGAAATGGTTGTGACCCTGGCCGAGGCGGAAATTACGACGCTTGAGGATTTCGCTGATTTGGCAAGTGACGAGTTGACTGGTGGCGAGGAAGGCGTGTTGCGTGAGTATGGCCTTACCGAAGCACTCGCAAATGAGTTGATCCTCCGTGCGCGAGTCGTCGCCGGTTGGATCACCGAAGAGGATATGGCGATCGCATTGGCGCCTCCGGTGGAGGAGCCGGAAGAAGCCGAGGGTGACGCCGAAGCGCAAGTAGAACCGGAGGCAGCGGCTGCACCAGAGCCCTCGAAGGACTAGTGGCGAAAGCGAGAATCGAGACTTAGCGAAGATGACCGTATCCCAACCCAGACCGGACCACTCCCCGTCAGAGCGGCGCTGCATCGTCAGCGGTAAAACACTGCCGACAGATGCGTTGATGCGGTTTGTCATTGGGCCGGATCGAGCTGTTGTGCCCGATATACGCGGAAAACTCGGTGGGCGCGGCATATGGATTGGGGCCGAACGTAATCTGTTGGAGGCTGCGGTGCAGCAGAACCTTTTCGACCGGGCCGCTCGAACAAACGTGAATGTGCCGACAGATCTCACCGAGCAGGTAGAACGTCTGTTGGTCGATCGTGTTTCGAATACATTTTCACTGGCGCGCAAGGCGGGTCAGGCAGTGTGCGGGTTTGAGAAAGTAGCCGTGGCATTGAAATCCGGCGATTGTGCATTGCTTGCGATTGCTACAGATGCTTCCGAAAACGCCCGGAAAAAGTTAGCGGCAGTTGCGCCGGTAACCGACCGGCTAGAAGCATTGTCGGCGCAAGAAATCGGTGTCGTTTTTTCGCGAACCCGCGCGGTACAGGCGGCTGTAGCCAAGGGCGGTTTGGCCACACAATTGAAAATAGACGGTCGTCGGCTGGCGGAGTTTCGTGGTAAGTCTTCTTTGGACGAGGGTAGGCATGACGCAGAAATCTGAACAAGAAGGCAAACTCAGTCTCAACCGACCGGGACGGCTCGAGCTTAAGAAGACTGTCGAGACGGGCCAGGTACGCCAAAGCTTTAGCCATGGCCGTTCGAAATCGGTCATGGTCGAGGTCAAGAAGAAGCGTACCTTCGGCCGCGATTCCGCCGGCAAAATGCGCGCGGTCTCGGAAGAACAAGTGCAGCTACCGGAAACCCCCATCGAAGAGGAAGATCTCGGCAATTTAACCGAACAGGAACGCGCTGCGCGCATGCGGGCTATCCATGGGGCCGCGGAGGAAGCCGAAAAGCGCCGGATTGACGAGCTTGAAGATGAGCGTCGGCGGGTTGAAGAAGAGAACAAACGCCGCGCACAGGAAGAGGAAGAAGCGCGCCGCCGGGCGGACGATGATGCAAGACGCAAGGCCGAAGAAGAGGTCCGCCAGCGTGCGGAGCAAGAGGCCAACCGCAGAGTTGCTACGGAAGCGGACGCTGGTTCTAAAAAGGCCGATAACAAAGAAGCGGAATCGGCAAAACCTCAACGGCGGGCAAAACCCGATACCAAGCGGCCTCGTCGCTCGAAGGACGAGCCACGTCGACGGATGCAGGGCAAGCTCACAATCGGCGACGCGCTACGTCAGGCTGAAGATGGTGACGAAGGTCGCGTCCGCAGTCTTGCGGCGATTCGCCGGGCACAGGAACGCGAAAAGAAACGCCAGCGTGCCGAACTGCAAAAAGGCGAGGTGCAACAACAGGTTCGTGAAGTGGTGGTTCCCGAATCGATCACCGTTTCTGACCTGGCCAACCGAATGGCAACCCGAGCCGCAGACGTCGTTAAAGTATTGATGAATATGGGTGTTATGGCGGCCGCTAACCAAACCATCGATGCCGATACGGCGGAGTTGGTGGTTAATGAAATGGGCCATAAGGTCAAACGCGTCTCGGAAGCGGACGTGGAAATTGGTCTCGAGGGCACCGAAGACCAGGAGAGCGATCTCGACGAGCGGGCGCCGGTTGTCACCGTGATGGGTCACGTGGATCACGGTAAGACATCCTTGTTGGATGTGTTGCGGGAAAGCGATGTCGCGGGCGGCGAAGCCGGTGGTATCACCCAACATATCGGTGCGTACCGTGTAAATTCCCCGTCGGGGGCTGCGATTACGTTTCTCGATACGCCGGGGCACGAAGCGTTTACCGAAATGCGCGCCCGCGGCGCGAGCGTCACAGATATTGTTATCTTGGTGGTGGCTGCCGATGATGGAGTTCAGCCGCAAACGGTTGAGGCGATCAGCCATGCCAAGGCGGCTGAAGTGCCGATCATTGTTGCTATCAATAAAGTCGATACCCCCGGCGCCGATTCCAATCGAGTCCGCAATGAATTGCTGAACCACGAAATCGTTGTCGAATCGCTAGGCGGCGATGTGTTGGATGTCGAGGTTTCGGCAAAGGAAAAGACCAATATCGACAAATTGGAAGAAGCAATCCTGCTGCAATCGGAAATTCTCGAACTGAAGGCGAATCCCAACCGATTGGCACAGGGTGTTGTTGTCGAAGCAAAAATGGAACAGGGCCGCGGTTCGGTGGCGACTGTACTGGTTGAACGCGGCACCCTGCGCACGGGCGATATTTTCGTCGCCGGTTCCGAATGGGGCCGGGTTCGCGCGATGATCGACGACCGCGGCACCTCGGTTAAAGAGGCCGGCCCGGCGCATCCGGTCGAAGTACTCGGCCTGCAAGGTACACCCTCCGCAGGCGATACGATCAATGTTGTCGAAGATGAAGCCCGGGCCCGTGAAATTGCCGAGTATAGAACCCGCCAGCTTCGTCAAACCAATATGGCTGCCGGCGCGCGGGGCACGCTCGAACAGATGTTCGACAAGATAAAAACCGGCGAGAGCGAAGAGCTGGAAATCTTGATCAAGACCGACGTGCAGGGCTCGTTGGAAGCGATCAACAGTTCCTTACAAAAGCTCGAAACCGACGAAGCTCGCGTGCGGGTGCTGCACAGCGGTGTCGGGGGAATTACGGAGTCCGATGTCATCTTGGCGCGGGCATCCGAAGGGGTGATCATCGGCTTCAACGTACGCGCCAATCCGCAGGCCCGCGAGCTTGCCAAGCGTGACAACGTGGATATTCGCTATTACTCGATCATTTACGATGTGATCGACGACATGAAGAAGCTCATGAGCGGCCTTTTGGCGCCGGAAATGCGCGAAAAGCAGCTTGGTTATGCGGAAATCCGTCAGGTGTTCGGGATCTCCAAGGTCGGCAAGATCGGCGGTTGCATGGTTACCGAAGGCGAAGTCAAACGCGGCGCCCGGGTCCGGTTACTGCGCGACGACGTGGTTATCCACGAAGGCAGTTTGAAGACATTGCGGCGCTTCAAAGATGATGTGCGAGACGTGCAGCAAGGCTACGAATGCGGCATGGCATTCGAAAATTACGACGATATCAAAGAAGGCGATATGGTCGAATGTTACGAGGTCGAGGAGATCAGCCGGTCGCTCTAGGGCGAGACAATTGCGCGAGTGTGCGTACCGACAATTCGGCGCGCTCGTGCAGCCGGACCGCGAGACCCGATCGAATAGTAGGTAAAGATGGCGAATAAAAAGCAACGCTCGGTGCGTCAGCTGCGGGTTGGTGAAGAACTACGCCATATCCTGGCTGAAATTCTCGCCCGGGGCGATTTGCGTGATCCGGATCTGGCCGGGCGCTCGATCACTGTCTCGGAAGTGCGGGTTAGTCCCGATATGCGAAACGCGACGGTATTTGTCTTGCCGCTCGGAGGTGGTGAAGAAAAAATTGTTGTCGAGGCTCTGGGGCGGGCAGCATCGTATTTGCGCGGCGAAGTCGGGCGCAAGCTGCATCTTAAATATTTGCCCCAACTTTCCTTCCTTAGCGACGATTCGTTCGACAACGCGACTCAGATCGACAAATTGTTAGCCGATCCGGCGGTCGCTCGCGACCTGACTCCGCAAAAGCCGTAGGTAAGACACCAAAATGGGGCGGCGCAACCGCAAAGGCGATCCGGTGCACGGTTGGTTTGTTATCGACAAACCCGAAGGCATTACGTCGACCAAGACGGTGGCGATCGTCAAACGGCTCGCCAACGCGGCCAAGGCTGGTCATGGCGGCACGCTCGATCCGATGGCGACCGGAATACTCCCGATTGCTCTTGGTGAGGCGACGAAGACACTTCCCTATGTCGTTGATAATACCAAAGAATATGAATTCATTGTGGAGTGGGGAACGGCTAGCTCGACCGACGACCGGGAAGGCGAAGTGGTTGCATCGTCGGGCAATCGGCCCACCCAGTCGGAAATAGAGGGCGTACTTTCCAGCTTTATTGGTACCATCGAACAAGTGCCGCCAGCCTTCTCTGCAATCAAGATCGGAGGCAGACGCGCATACGATCTTGCGCGTAAGGGTGAAGAGGTCACCTTGGCACCGCGGTCGGTCGAAATCTTCGAATTGACACTGGTCGAGATCCCAGATAGCGATCATGCGGTGTTTCGAGTCGTCTCGGGCCCCGGCGCTTATATGCGCGCTCTTGCCCGCGATTTGGCGGTAGCGCTGGGAACAGTGGGACATCTAATAAAACTGCGTCGCACCCGGGTCGGGCCATTTTCGCTAAGCGATGCGATTTCACTGGACGAATTGGATGGATTTGGGCACATTGCCGCCGTTTTAGAGTGCCTTTTGCCGATTGAGACCGCGCTGGACGACATCCCGGCTCTGGCCTTGACCGACACCGAAGCTAGCAGGTTGCGCCACGGCCAGCCGGTAGCGCTACTTCGGAAAGGCGACCTCGAACGCGTAGCCGAATTGGGCGAAGGGGATACGGTCCTGGCTATGGACCGCGGAAAACCCGTTGCTCTAACGGAGTACAACGCAGGAGAGGTACGGCCTTTCAGGGTGCTGAATTTATAAGAATAGAAAAGGAGTATCCGATGTCGATTACGCCAGAGCGTAAACAAGAGCTCATTGGTGAGTTCGCTATTAAGCCGGGCGATACAGGCTCGGCCGATGTGCAAATCGCGGTTTTGACCGAACGAATTCGGAACCTGACCGAGCATATGCAATCACACAAAAAGGATTATCACTCCCGCCGCGGCCTTTTGATGATGGTCGGTCAACGGCGGCGACTTCTGGACTATGTAAAGCGCAAAGACGTCAAGCGTTATGAGTCGCTCCTCGAGCGTCTCGAATTGCGTCGCTGAGGAGTTCGCAACGACCCTCCTCGCAGGTGCCGTGCGCGATGCCGGCGCCTGGTGCGGCTATTGGGCAAGGGCCCTGGCCGTCGAATATTGGTTGAGACCGGAAAGGGTCCGGTCTTTGTTTTAAGGCCGTTGCAGGCCGAGGGCGGGAAAGACCGTCTCGGCAGTAGGTATGTGAAGGACACATATAAATGTTTGATATTACTAGAAAAGAAATTGACTGGGGCGGACGCCCTTTAGTTTTGGAAGCGGGCAAGATCGCCCGCCAAGCGGATGGTGCGGTTATGGCGACCTATGGTGGGACGCAGGTTTTGTGCACCGCTGTTGCGGCCAAGTCGCCGCGCCCGGGCGTGGACTTCTTCCCGCTCACCGTCAACTATCAGGAAAAGACATTCGCCGCCGGTAAAATTCCAGGCGGGTTTTTTAAACGCGAAGGGCGACCCAGCGAAAAAGAAACGCTGACCTCGCGCTTGATCGATCGGCCGATCCGGCCTTTGTTCCCGAACGGGTTTCGTAACGAAACTCAAGTGGTTTGCACCGTGTTGGCACATGACATGGAGAACGATCCCGATATCGTCTCCTTGATTGGCGCATCGGCAGCTTTGACCATCTCCGGCGTGCCCTTTTTTGGCCCCGTCGGTGCGGCGCGCGTCGGGTACAAAGATGGCGAGTACATTCTGAACCCGCAACTTGGCGAAATGGATGAGATCGACCTCGATCTCGTTGTAGCCGGCACACGTGAAGGTGTGCTGATGGTCGAAAGCCAAGCCAAGGAACTTTCCGAAGAGGTCATGCTGGGCTCTGTCGTGTTCGGTCATGAACAGTTCCAGCCGGTAATCGACATGATCATCGCGATGGCCGAAGACTGCGCAAAAGAGCCGTGGGATCTGCCGGAAGCACCGGAAGGTCAGGACGAATTGCTGCAGATTCTGAAGGATCGGGCCGAACAGCCCCTGCGCGACGCTTACGCCATCACGTCCAAACAGCAGCGTATGGATGCGATCGGCGACGTCAAAGACGGCGTCTTGGGCCAACTCGAAGAAGAAGAGCAGGATGTGGAATTGGCCTCGTCCTTATTCAAGAAATTGGAAAAGGATGTGGTTCGCGGAAATATTCTGAAAACCGGTCAACGGATCGATGGGCGCGATACCGCATCGGTTCGCCCGATTGAGAGCGAGGTCGGCGTTTTGGCGCGAAGTCACGGCTCGTCGTTGTTTACGCGCGGCGAAACCCAGGCCTTCGTCGTAACGACGCTCGGCACAGGTCAGGACGAACAGATCATCGATGCGATCGAAGGCGAATTCCGCCGCCATTTCATGCTGCATTACAACTTCCCGCCCTACTCGGTCGGCGAAGCAGGCCGCATGGGCTCGCCGGGCCGACGGGAAATCGGTCATGGCAAGCTTGCCTGGCGCGCCATTCGTCCGCTGATGCCGGAACATGAGGACTTTCCCTATACGGTCCGCGTGGTCTCGGAAATTACCGAGAGCAACGGCTCTTCTTCCATGGCAACCGTTTGCGGTACGTCGATGTCGCTGATGGATGCGGGGGTGCCGTTGAAGCGACCCTGTGCCGGTATCGCCATGGGCCTGATCAAGGAAGAGGACGAGTACGCGGTGCTGTCGGATATTCTCGGCGACGAGGATCACCTCGGCGACATGGATTTCAAGGTCGCCGGCACCGAAGAAGGTGTCACCGCCCTGCAGATGGATATCAAGATTACCTCGATCACCGAGGAAATCATGAAGATCGCCTTGGCCCAGGCTAAGGATGGCCGGCTGCATATCCTCGCCGAAATGAAGGCGGCGATCACGTCCGCGCGCGACGACGTGTCGCAAAATGCGCCCCGTATCACCACCTTCCAGATCGCACGCGATAAGATCCGCGAAGTTATCGGCACCGGCGGCAAAGTCATTCGCGAGATTTGTGAAACCACCGGCGCCAAGATCGACATCGAAGACGACGGAACGATCAAAGTCGCGTCGGTCGACAACGATGCCGGCCAGAAAGCGATCGATTGGATCCAATCGATCGTCGCCGAACCGGAGGTCGGTACGATCTATGATGGCAAGGTGGTCAAGATCGTTGATTTTGGAGCGTTCGTTAATTTCCTCGGTTCCAAGGACGGGCTCGTCCATATTTCGGAACTGGCCAACGAAAGAGTACCGTCGGTAGGCGACGTGGTTTCGGAAGGCCAAGAGGTAAAGGTTCTGGTTTTGGCGGTTGACGATCGAGGCAAGGTCAAGCTCTCGATGCGCGCGGTCGATCAGGAAACCGGCGAAGAAATTCCGGTTGAGCGCAAGGAACGGGAGCCCCGGCGCCGTCCCCGTCGCGACCAAGACCGTGGCGCTGCGGAATAGGCCTTACGCCTGAAATCGTCCTCGATGGGGTCAGTCTTCGGAAAGATTGACCATGCCAATAACGTTGTAGCCGGCGTCCACATAGTGGATTTCGCCGGTTACACCGTTCGACAGGTCGGAAAAAAGGTAGAGAGCCGCGCCGCCGACATCTTCAAGGCTGATGTTGCGCATAAGCGGCGCGTGCTCGCCTTGCCACTTATAGACCGTTCGCGCGCTGGAGATGGCAGAGCCGGCGAGTGTTCGCATGGGACCGGCGGAAATCGCATTCACTCGAATACCACGGCTTCCGAGATCGACTGCGAGATAGCGGACGCTCGCTTCCAGCGCCGCCTTGGCGACGCCCATGACATTGTAGTTCGGCATGACGCGCTCTGAGCCGGAATAGGTAAGCGTGACCAACCCGCCCCCTTCTTTCATGAGAGGCGCGGCCCTTTGCGCGATGGCAGTGAAGGAATAGCAAGAGATATCCATGGTAGCGCGGAAATTTGCGCGACTGGTCTCGACGTATTTACCCTTTAGTTCCTCTTTGTCGGAATAAGCAATTGCATGGAGTACGAAGTCGAGTTCGCCCCATTCCTTCTCTACCGCTGAGAAAACCTGGTCCAAACTATCAGTGTCAGTCACGTCGCAGGGCAGAACGAGTTTGGAACCGATGGACTCCGCTAATGGGTGGACCCGTTTGCCTAGCGCTTCTGATTGATAGGTAAAAGCTAGTTCGGCACCGGCTTGATGCAACGCATCGGCGACACCCCAGGCGATCGAATGGTCGTTCGCGACGCCCATAATCACGCCGCGGCGCCCCGACATGATTTTGGCATTGGTCATCCCTGAAGATCTTCCGCGTTGTTTTCTGAGTGGCGGCGCGGCGTTTTTTGATTTACGCGTCGTGACGCTTGAAAACTAGGCTCGCATTGGTGCCGCCAAAGCCGAAACTGTTCGATACCACGCAATCCAAATCCACATCATCGATCCGCTCACGAGCGATTGGCATGCCTTCGGCACCCGGGTCCAAATCTTCGATATTGGCTGAAGCGGAAACAAACCGATCCTGCATCATGAGAACTGAATAAATTGCCTCATGCACCCCGGTGGCGCCCAGCGAATGACCGGTGAGCGATTTCGTCGAGCTGATGGTAGGCATGTGCTCGCCGAACACCTCTTTAAGCGCCTCCAGCTCTTTGATGTCGCCGACGGGTGTCGACGTGCCATGAACATTGACATAATTGACCGGCATATTGAGGCCGTCGGTGGCAATTTTCATACACCGCACCGCGCCTTCGCCAGAAGGCTGCACCATGTCGAAACCATCCGATGTGGCGCCATAGCCGACAACTTCCGCGTAAATATTTGCGCCACGCGCTTTCGCCCGGTCGAGTTCTTCCAGCACCACGACGCCGCCGCCGCCTGCAATGACGAATCCGTCGCGATTGACGTCGTAGGGCCGGCTGGCCTTTTCCGGCGTGTCGTTGTATCCGGCCGATAGCGCGGGCATCGCATCGAACAGGGATGTCATGGTCCAATCCAGCTCTTCACCGCCGCCTGCGAACATTACGTCCTGTTTGCCCCATTGTATGAGCTCCGCCGCGTTGCCGATGCAATGCGCGCTCGTAGCGCAAGCGGAACTGATCGAATAGTTGACGCCTTTGATTGCAAACGGAGTCGCAAGCGTTGCCGAATTGGTACTCGACATGGTTCGAGGCACCATGTAGGGCCCCATGCGTTTAGGCCCACGATCGCGGGCGGTATCCCAAGCGAGCAGGAGATTTTTCGTCGACGGACCACCAGAGCCCATGATCATGCCGGTCTTTTCGTCGGAAACATCCGTTTCGCTAAGGCCGGCATCGGCAATCGCCTCTTCCATGGCGATGTAATTGTAGGCCGCGCCATCGCCCATAAACCGACGGATCTTGCGGTCCACATGTTCATCGATATCGATTTTGACCGAGCCATGAACGTGGCTTCTAAGCCCGCGCTCTTTATATTCCTCGCAAAACTCGATTCCCGATTTGCCTTCTTTCAGCGAATCGAGCACTTCGTTTTTGTTGTTGCCGATGCTTGAGACAATGCCCAGCCCGGTGACCGCAACGCGTCGCATGAAAACTCCCCGCAGGTCGTGGAATTAGGTTGATTCTTGCGGCGTAAACAAGCCGACCCGCATATCCTTAACTTCATAAATCGGTTCGCCGTCCGCTTTCAGCACGCCATCGGCAATCCCCATCACCAGTTTGCGCATGATCACTCGCTTCATATTGATGTGATAGGTGATCTTCTTGACGGTCTTGAGGACTTGACCGGAAAACTTAACTTCGCCGACGCCAAGCGCACGACCTTTACCCGGCCCGTCTTTCCAGCCAAGGAAGAATCCCACTAATTGCCACATGGCATCGAGTCCCAAGCAACCCGGCATTACCGGATCACCCTCGAAATGGCAGTTGAAGAACCATAGATCGGGCTTGATATCGAGTTCGGCGACAATCTCACCTTTTCCGTAGTTGCCGCCTTCTTCGGAAATATGGGTAATGCGGTCGAACATCAGCATCGGCGGCAGCGGTAGCTGCGCGTTACCGGGCCCGAACAGGCGCCCGTGAGCACATTCGAGCAGATCCTCAAGGCCGTAACTATTTTGTTTCTTCAGATTCAAGGCCAAACACCGATTTTGTCACTGATTCAGATCGCTACCAATATCTCACGCGCGACGATAACTCAATCCAAACCTGTCTTCCCTAAAAATTGGTTAAATATCGAGATTTTCAACACTCAAGGCGTTGGATTGGATGAAATCCCGACGGGGCTCCACCAGGTCCCCCATCAGCGTCGAAAATACTTCGGACGCGTCATCCACATGATTGATTTTAACCTGAAGCAGGACGCGGGCATTGACGTCCATGGTGGTTTCCCAAAGTTGTTCGGGGTTCATTTCGCCAAGACCTTTGTACCTTTGGAAACTCAGTCCTTTGCGGCCGATTTCGGTCAAATTCTCGATCAAGGTTGCGGGACCTTCAATACGCAAGTCCTCGGATTTGGTCTTGAGCGTCGCAAATTGCCCGTAAATTTTTTGCATGGCCCCTGCAATGGCGTCTAACGAACGTCCGTCACGGCTACGAATGAGATCACCGTCAATGACATATTTTTGTGTAATGCCACGCAAAGTACGCTGAAAAAGAAGGCCGCCATCGGCACTCGGTTCGCCGGTCCAGCCCTTTTCAAGCGGATCGGCCAAAGCATCGAGCCGGGTCGCGACATAATTTGCCGCATCGGCGGCGGTCTTTTCATCGTCCAGAATGGCCGGACTAAGCGCACCGGCGACCGCAGATTGTTCCACCACCGCATGGTTGCCTACTTTGCGCTGAATAGGCTCCATGTGGTTGCGTGCTTGGCGCGCTTCTTCTATCAGCGCCCAAAAATCTTCGCCTCCAACCTGACTGCCGTCATGGAGTTCCAGCGTCACCTCTTCGATACAGTCGCGCAGCAGATAGTCTTCCATCGCCCGGTCGTCCTTGAGATAGACCTCGGAATTACCGCGTTTGATTCGATAGAGCGGGGGCTGGGCAATATATAGGTAGCCGCGCTCGATAAGTTCGGGCATTTGGCGATAGAACAATGTCAGCAATAGGGTGCGGATATGGCTTCCATCCACATCTGCATCCGTCATGATGATGATCTTGTGATAGCGCACCTTATCGGGGTCGAAATCTTCACGTCCGATCCCGGTGCCAAGCGCAGCGATAAGAGTGCCGATTTCGGCTGATCCGATCATTTTGTCGAAACGCGCGCGTTCCACATTAAGGATTTTACCGCGTAGCGGCAGGATTGCCTGAAAGCGCCGTTCTCGTGCCTGTTTTGCAGACCCGCCGGCGGAATCACCCTCGACGATGAAAAGTTCGCATTCTTCCGGGTCGCGCGATTGGCAGTCTGCGAGCTTACCCGGCAAATTAGCGATATCAAGCGCGCCCTTGCGGCGGGTCAATTCGCGTGCCTTACGAGCTGCCTCGCGTGCTGCGGCTGCCTCGAAGACTTTTTGGACGATCTTTTTTGCCTCGGCTGGGTGTTCCTCAAACCATTGGCCGAGCTTGTCATTCACGATCGATTCGACCACCGGACGCACCTCCGAGGAGACCAGTTTATCTTTGGTCTGGCTGGAGAATTTCGGATCGGGCACCTTCACCGACAAAACGCATGTCAGGCCTTCGCGCGCATCGTCGCCGGTAATTGCGGTTTTTTCCCGTTTGGCTATTCCGGACGTGTTGGCGTAGGCGTTGACCTGGCGGGTCAAGGCACCGCGAAAGCCTGCGAGATGGGTGCCGCCGTCTCGTTGGGGAATGTTGTTGGTGAAGCAAAGTGTCGATTCGTGATAGCTGTCGTTCCACTCCATCGCCAAATTGACTGTAATGCCGTCTTTCTCGCTTTGGATGTCAATCGGCGAATCGATCAGCGCGGTCTTGGCCCGGTCCAGATATTCAACGAATGCGGCAATCCCGCCCTCATAGGACATATCGATAACTTCAGGCTCCGGTTTCCGCGCATCGGTCAGTACGATATGGACGCCGGTATTTAGAAACGCGAGTTCACGCAATCGATGCTCGAGAATCTGAAAATCGAACTCGGTCCTACTAAACGTTTCCGCCGAGGGCATGAACGTTACCAGCGTGCCGGTTTCCGATTCGGCATCGCCGACTACTTTGAGCGGGGCGACCGCATCCCCATGCTCGAAGGTCATTTCGTGAACTTTTCCATCACGTTTGATGGTGAGTTTAAGCTCGGATGACAGCGCATTGACGACCGAAACGCCGACACCATGGAGGCCGCCGGACACTTTGTAAGAATTTTGGTCGAATTTTCCTCCCGCATGGAGCTGGGTCATGATGACCTCCGCGGCCGAAATACCTTCTTCGTCGTGAATGTCGACCGGAATTCCGCGCCCATTATCGGTGACGCTAACCGACCCTTCGCCGTTCAATACCACGTCGATCCGGTCGCAATGGCCGGCCATCGCCTCGTCGATGGCATTGTCGACAACTTCGAACACCATGTGGTGAAGACCGGTACCGTCGTCCGTATCGCCGATATACATGCCGGGGCGCTTTCGCACCGCATCCAGCCCGCGTAGCACCTTGATGGAATCGGCACCGTAATCGTCGCCGTTTTCGGCTGGGTCCATGTTAGCTGCTGTATCGCTCATACTATCCTCGTTCGATGCGGCGTTCAGGCCGCCGATGCGTTGGGCATTTCCGTTAGGGTTGCGTTGGCAACGGCCACATACTGCGCCTTGTTGCCAAACGGCTCGAAAAGGCTGATGTCGGTTCCGGTGAGCCAGGCCTGGGCGCCAAGTGCACAAATTTCAGCGAAAAGTGCGGCGCGCCGTTCCGCATCCAAATGCGCTGCCACTTCGTCCAACAACAAAAGCGGCGTGCGGTTCCGTTCCTTCGCCTGGAGGCGGGTATCGGCAAGAATGATAGCGATCAAGAGCGCTTTTTGCTCACCGGTGGAACATTGATCCGCAGGCAGATTTTTTGCCAGATGTGTTACTGCAAAGTCGCTGCGATGCGGCCCAAGTTCGGTTTTTCCGGCATCGCCGTCTCGACGGCGATTACCTTTGAGAGCCTCGACGAACCTTTGTTCCGCATCGAGTGCGGGCATTTCATTTAGCCAGTTCTCAAGCGTGCCCGTGGCGACGACACCCGCAATGGGGAATGGTCCAGCTGCAGACAAGGAAGCTTTGTCTAACCGGGCGGCCAACTCGCGCCGTGCCGCGGCGATCGCGATTCCACGTTCGGCCATGGTTTGTTCCAGCGAATCGAGCCAAAGGTCGTCGCCCTTGGCCTCGCGCAAAAGCCCCATTCGTTCGCGCATGGCGTGATTATAGGCGCTGACCCGTCCCGCATGCGCGGAGTCGAAGCCGAAGGCCAGGCGATCGAAGAATCGCCGCCGCGCCGTTGCTCCCTCGACGAACAAACGATCCATGCGCGGCGTTAGCCAGACCGCACCGATAAATTCTGCGAGCGCGTTCTGGCTGCTGGCATCGGCGCCGTTGATACGTACTTTTCGTCTACGTTCGCTTGCTACATCGCGTCCGGTGCCGATTTCGATCGGGCCGGTCGGGGTGCCGATCGATGCAGCAATACCCCACCCGTTAGCTTCATGGCCGTTTGCTTCATCGCGCCTGTCCATCTCGCTCAGTCGCGCTCGGCGTAGACCACGCCCGGGGGCCAACAGTGATACTGCTTCCAAGAGGTTGGTTTTTCCGGCACCGTTGGGCCCGGTCAGCACAACGCTTCGGCTATCGCTTTCCAGGCTAACGCGGTCGTAACACCGAAAATTCGTCAATGTCAGTTTTTGCACGGCAACCTTGGAGCCATGGTCGCCCGGTAGGGTAACCACCGAGCATACGTCGCGGTCACTTAACGCCAGGTTTGTGTCCGGTGCGCCCTGCACTTAGACCCGCATCGGCATAAGAACGTAAAGCGAGGTAGGGTCGTCGGTATCGCGCACGATAGTCGGCGACGCCGAGTCCGCCATCACAAATTGCGCATTCGCCCCTTCGATTTGCTGGGCAATATCGAGCAGATAACGGGCGTTAAAGCCGATTTCTATGGGTCCTTGCGAATAATCGACCTCGATTTCCTCGGAAGCGGTGCCGCTTTCGGGGCTTGATGCGGATAGCACGATGTTGCCCGAATCGACGGAGAGTTTGATGGCTCTGGATTTTTCGGTCGAAATCGTCGCAACCCGATCGACCGCCGCGGCAAACTCGTCGCAATCCACCTCAAGCGTCTTATCATTGCCGTCGGGAATGACCCGGTCGTAATCGGGGAATGTGCCGTCGATCAACTTCGAGGTCAGCACCACATCGCCGAAGCTAAACCGTATTTTCGTATCCGACAGCGCAACTTCCACATCGGCCTCGGTTTCATCGATCAGTTTGCGAAGCTCGCTGACTGCCTTGCGTGGCACGATGATGCCCGGCATGCCATCCGCGCCGTTGGGCAAAGGCATTTCCACCCGTGCCAGCCGGTGACCATCGGTGGCAACCACGCGCAACACCGGGATACCGTCCGCTTCCGCTTTATGAAAATAAATGCCGTTAAGGTAATAGCGTGTCTCTTCGGTCGAGATCGCAAATCGGGTGCGGTCGATCAGCATACGCAGTTCGTCCGCGGGCAGGGTAAAAACCGTCGGCAGATCGCCGCCGCTCATTTGCGGGAAATCTGTAGTCGGGAGTGTTTGTAGGGTAAATCGCGACCGGCCCGATTTTAAAATCAGCTGGTCGTCCTCGCCGGACGCGTCGAGTTCAATTTGCGCACCTTCGGGCAGTTTACGCACGATGTCGTAAAGCGTATGGGCTGGCGCCGTGGTCGAGCCACCATTTTCCGAAGCCGCGTCGACGGATTCAATGATGGCCAAATCCATATCGGTCGCGGTTAACGCCAGCTGGCCGTCTTGGGCACTGAAATGCACGTTTGATAGAATGGGAATCGTGTTGCGTCGCTCGACAACGCTCTGCACATGGTTCAAAGACCGTAGCAGCGCCGCGCGTTCAATCGTCAGTTTCATTGTTATTTGCGTCTCTTGCCAAAAGTAAATGAGGCTAGATGTCTGCCCCTCGGAGTCCGGATTTTCCGGCCCATTTTCTGCACCGAAATTTTAGGGAATCACGATTTGAAAACGGACAAAAACTATAGCACAGGGGCAGGCCCCCTGCAGCAAATTTCCAAAATTAGCGCCGCGGCGGGCTAGTTTTATCGCATTGATTTTTAGTAATAAATTTAAGGCAGCGCCGGTTTGCGCGCCAACGATACCGAAATCCGGAGGTCTAACCTTCAAGCATTCGCCGCAACAGCTCGATATCCTCGGCAAAACTGTTGTCGGTGGCACGTAATTCTTCGATCTTGCGCACCGCATGCATCACCGTGGTGTGATCGCGCCCACCAAATTTACGCCCAATTTCAGGCAGCGATCGCGAGGTCAGTTGCTTCGAAAGATACATTGCCACCTGACGAGGACGGGCGACGGCGCGGGCGCGTCGCGAAGAATACATTTCAGACTGGCGGATATTGTAGTGCTCGGCGACCCGTTTCTGGATTTCCTCGATTGTTACGCGCCGATCATTGGCGCGGAGGATATCGTGCAATACTTCTTGAGTGCCTTCGAGGCTGACCGGTCGACCGACGAGATTCGCATAGGCCACGATGCGGTTGAGCGCGCCTTCCAGTTCGCGCACATTCGACGTGATCTTGTGTGCCAGGAATTCCATCACTTTGGGCGGAATCTCGGACTCGAGCTGTTCCGCCTTAACCTGAAGAATCCCTAACCGCAGTTCGTAGGTGGTCGGGTGAATGTCTGCGACGAGGCCCCAGCCGAGACGGGACTTCATCCGGTCCTCCATGCCTTCGAGATCGTTCGGTGATTTGTCCGCCGAAATGATCACCTGGTGATTTTGATCCACCAGCGCATTAAAGGTGTGGAAGAACTCTTCTTGTGTGTTGTCCTTACCGGCGATGAACTGGACATCGTCGATCATCAATACATCGACACTGCGGAACTGTTCCTTAAAGGCAACCGTATCCTTGTAGCGAAGCGCGCGGATGAATTGGTACATGAATTTTTCAGCAGATAGGTAAACAACCCGACGATCCGGATTGCGCTTACGAATGTGCCAAGCGATAGCATGCATCAAATGGGTTTTGCCGAGTCCAACGCCTCCATAGAGGAACAACGGATTGAACGGCACCGTCTCCGCCTCGGCGACGCGTCGCGCGGCGGCAAAGGCAAGCTCGTTTGGTTTGCCGACGATGAAATTGTCAAAGGTGAAGCGTGGGTCGAGAGGCGCGCTGATATCGTCCTGACGAGACTCAGCGACGGCTGATTTTTGCATTGAGGCGGTTTGGCTCTCGACGACCTGGGCCGCGGCACTACCTTCGAGCAGGATGTCGACATTTTTTATGGCCGCATTCTCGCTTGCCCAAAGGCTCACCAGACGGTCGCCATATTGTGCCTCGACCCAATCACGCATGAAGCGCGTGGGGACGGTCAGTTGGACAGCTTCTCCTGAGGCACCACTCAATGTCAGCGGTTTAAGCCAGCTCCGATAGGCGGCTTCACCATATTCCGCACGCAGTCGGCTCCGAATTCGAGCCCATTGAGCGGGCAAAGTATCAACCATTTAACGCGCTTCCCCAACGGACCCGAAGGTCCTGATAATCCAAACTGCGTCAAACAGAAACCCCAATATGCCAAACGTGCGATGCAATCTTCACATCCCCAACGTCGCCTGGCGATAAGAACCAACTGGCTGCGACTTCGCAAAGATCGAGGCACCGAACAGGGCGTCAAATTCCGCCTGACACGCAGTTTAAGCGAGGTTGGTTATCGATCTAATCTTAAAATTTAATGTCCCGATAATCGTTTTTTTGTTTGGCGGAACTTGCGAAGACAATTGTTTGCCTCTTGGATTGGCTTGGTTCTCAATGGCCTCCCTGACGGACAGCGAGACCACTCTAACCACCGCCCAAATTCACTGCAATGGGATTCAGGCGGATTCCGCAAAAGAATCGAAAATAAATTTGTTGACAATCTCGGGACGGGTTTTTTGCGATCAAATTTGCTTCCGCAACGGACCCGAGAGACGAAAATTTAACGAAGGAGGGTGTCGGCAGCGGTCGGTCAGGCCAATATTCCGACCGAGTGGCCGCGACTCGGTGTTGGAAATTACAAAATTTGAAAGTCGTCTTAGGCGAGGGCGCGGATGCGTTTGTTGAGTCTCGAGAGCTTTCGCGAGACCGTATTCTTTCTAAGCACACCCTTGCTGACGCCGCGATGAAGTTCGGGCATCGCTGCCTTGAATGCTGCCGCTGCCGCGTCTTTGTCGCCACTGTCGATGGCTTCTTCGACCTTTCGAAGATGGGTTCGGATACGACTCACCCGCGCACGATTGCGTTGATTGCGGCGTTCGGCTTGGCGCACGCGTTTGCGTGCGGAGACGGTATGGGCCATGACGAGACCTAAGTCCTGATTACGAAATTTACCATTATGGGCAGCGGCTTATAGACCGCTGTCCGGGTGCCGTCAAGCGCTTCGAGAGGGATGCGACTCCCATAACTTGCGCCAAGGATACCGGTTGCGATTAGCGATGTTTGAAGTCGGGTTTGCGCTTTTCCACGAATGCGGCCATTCCCTCTTTTTGATCTTCGGTGGCAAACAACGAGTGGAACGTGCGGCGTTCGAACAAAAGTCCCTCGGCGAGGGTAGTTTCGAATGCACGGTTGACCGATTCCTTTGCCATCATGGTAATCGGCAGCGACATTGAGGCGATTTTATCGGCAGTCTCGATCGCTTCATCCAGCAATTTGCCGGAATCCACAATGCGGCTGACCAGTCCCGAACGCTCGGCTTCGTCCGCGTCCATCATGCGGCCGGTCAGGCACATATCCATGGCTTTCGCTTTTCCAACCGCGCGCACCAGCCGTTGCGTCCCTCCGGCACCGGGAATGGCGCCGATGGTGATCTCCGGCTGGCCGAATTTGGCGCTTTTATCGGCAAGGATGAAATCGCACATCATGGCAAGCTCGCAGCCGCCCCCAAGCGCATAGCCCGAAACGGCGGCAACAATCGGTTTGCGGCACGTCGCGACCCGTTCCCAGCCCTTGGTGATGAAATCGCCAAGATAGACGTCCATATAGCTTTTGCTTTGCATCTCCTTGATGTCCGCACCGGCGGCAAAAGCCTTTTCGTTGCCTGTTAGCACCATTGCGCGAATGGCCTCGTCATCTTCAAATTCGTCAAGCGCGTCGACGAGTTCAGCTATTAGGTCTGCGCAAAGCGCGTTCAAGACTTTAGGCCGGTTCAGCGTGATCAGCCCGACCGGGCCCCGGGATTCGGTGATCAGGTATTGGTAAGACATGTATTTCGGTTCCCTTGTGGCGCTATGGGTTTGCGAGTGCCGGCGGCATCCGAACTCGAAAATTTGAAATTCCTATTGATATAGCAGCGAGGATTCTGTTCCACGGTGCGAAAATTTAAAAATTACTTATTTAGGAGTCAGCGTAAATCGCACTACGAGATTTCCGTCCTGACCGGAATAACCAATGCGCAGCTTTTCACCTTCGCGGCTAAACTCCTGATCACTGAGCCGTTCCCAGCCGAGCTGTGGCAATGTTGAGCGGTAGAAGCGGCGAACCGCCGAGCGTGTAACGCTGCCCGCGACAGTCCCTTCGACAATCCGGCCCCCCGGAGTGTCGAAGACAAGATCCTTGTTCTGGACCGGTGACAGCCCCCGCATCACGGGCACGTCGTCGAAGCCGTTCAGAAATTCGCCTGCATTTGCCAGAGTGCCGAACCCGAACACCAGCAAAAACGCTCCGAAAATCCTAATAGTGTTTCGCATAGGTATCGTCATACTTCACCGTTGGCACTTTGCGCAATAGAAGGTCGACCGTCCAGACTGAACGATACGTTTTATAGGACCCGGACACGTCCGATTGCTGCCGGGTTCCGGCAGCGGAGTTCGGCATTCCTCGCCCTCTCTTCCGTAAACCGACCATTGGGTTTGGAAATAGCCTAATTCACCGTCGGTTCCCACGAAATCCCTGAGGCTGGATCCGCCGGCCGCGATAGCGTCGCGCAACACGTCTTTGATTGCCGGTACCAATCGTTCGCATCGCTTGCCAGGAATCGAACGTGCGAGGCGTCGTGGCGAAATTCCGGACTTAAATAGCGCTTCGCAAACATAGATATTGCCGAGTCCGGCAACGACTTTTTGGTCTAAAAGAGCGGCTTTGATCGGGGTTCGCCGCCCATGGAGTTTGTCGTTCAGCATCTCGACATTGAACTCTTCGGACAGTGGTTCGGGCCCCAACTCTCTTAACATGGGGTGGCTATCCAAATTTTCAATCGGAATCAAATCCATAAACCCAAATCGCCTGACGTCGGAAAACCTGATTGTGGTCCCGTTTTCGGCCAGGAATTCAACATGATCGTGGCGTCCTGGGGGAGGAGGGTTTGCGGGAAACAAAATCATCCGCCCCGACATGCCGAGATGAATCATCAGAACTAATCCGCCGTCCAGATGAATCAGGATGAATTTCGCCCGGCGCCTTACCGACTGTACGCGCCGGCCTGTCAGGTCGGTGGTGAAGTTATCGGGAAAGGGAAATCGTAAGTCGGGACGCCGTTGAATAACATTTTCAAGGCGCTGCCCTTCGAGTGCTGGGCGTAAGCCAGCGCAAACGGTTTCCACTTCGGGCAATTCAGGCATGTGCGCTGTTCTAGCAAAGCCCGAGGCGGTGCGCTATCGTCCGCTCATGGTGGGTATTCCGAGCGAAAATAGTTTGCACACGAGCAGCATGAGCACTGAAGAACAAACCCATTTTGGTTTTCGTGACGTGGGCGTCGGCGAGAAAAGCCGCATGGTCCGCTCGGTGTTCGATTCGGTGGCGCCGCGCTACGATCTCATGAATGATTTGATGTCCGGTGGCATACATCGGCTCTGGAAGGCCGCACTGATCGATTGGTTGCGTCCCACATCCTCGATGCATCTGTTGGACGTAGCGGGGGGTACCGGGGATATCGCGTTCCGATATCGTGCGTCCGGCGGTGGGCCGGTCACGATTTGCGACATCAACGAACAAATGCTGAGCCATGGCCGAGACCGTTCGATCGATCGAAACCAATTGACCGGACTCGACTGGTGTGTCGGCGATGGCGAGGCTCTGCCGGTCGCCGACAGGTCGGTAGATGCCTACACGATTGCTTTCGGCCTTAGAAACATTACCCATCCCGAGATCGCACTTGCGGAAGCGCGACGGGTGCTGAAACCGGGCGGACGATTTTTGTGTCTGGAATTCAGCCATGTAACCTTGCCCTGGTTGGCTGGGCTTTATGAGCGTTATTCGTTTCAGGTATTGCCGTTGCTTGGTCGGTGGGTGGCAAAAGATGCGGAGTCCTACCGCTATCTTGCAGAGAGTATCCGCCGTTTCCCGCCGCAATCGGAATTGGCGGCTATGATCCGCGACGCCGGGTTCGATCAGGTTGCTTGGCGTGATTTGACCGGCGGCGTGGTCGCGCTCCATTCCGGCTGGCGTATTTAGCGCCGATTTCGCCCATGCGACGCTCTCTCGTCAATAGCTTTCGACTGCTCCGAATTTTGCGGGTCCTCGGTCGTCACGACGTACTGCCCAAGCCCGACGGGCAAGCATTCGCAATTCGGATTGTATATTCGATATTTCGACGTCAAAACGATGTTGGAGGACTTGGCGTTCGGTTGGCGGGCGCACTGCAGGAACTGGGACCGAGCTTCGTCAAATTCGGGCAATCGCTGGCGGTACGGTCGGATCTGATCGGAGAGCAGGCGGCCGACGACTTGGCCTTGTTGCAGGACCAGATGCCCGCCTTCGAAAGCAGCGAGGCGATCGCCACGGTAGAATCTGAATTAGACAGTAAAATCAGTGATATATATAATAGTTTCGATTCCGAACCGATCGCTGCAGCATCGATCGCGCAAGTACATCTTGCGGAAACCATCGATGGAGAAGCGGTTGCGGTCAAGATATTGCGCCCGGATATAGAAGCCGCTTTTGCCAAAGATCTGGAACTTTTCATCTGGTTGGCGAAGGCGGTCGAATTGCTGGTTCCGAGTTTCGCGCGGTTCAAGCCGCGCGCGGTTGTTGCCCGCTTCGAAGAGATCGTTCGCACCGAATTGGACTTGCGGTTGGAGGCGGCTGCGGCGTCGGAGTTAGCCGCAACGACCGAAAAGGATACGAACTTCAAAGTGCCGAAAGTTGATTGGGCGCGTACCGGCGAACGGGTTCTGACGCTGGAGCGGATCAACGGCATTCGCATCGACGATGTGGGAAAAATCGATAAAACGGGGCTGGATCGCAGGGAAATCCTTAAAAACTCCGCTGGAGCCTTCTTTCAACAGGTATTTCGCGACGGTTTTTTTCACGCCGACATGCATCCCGGCAATATGTTCGTAACCGAGGATGGAACTTTGATGCCCGTGGACTTCGGTATTATGGGCCGTCTCGATCGGTCGACGCGATATTATTTGGCCGACATGCTTATGGCATTCCTGGAGCGGGACTATAAAAAGGTCGCCGACATCCACTTTGATGCAGGGCTCGTTCCGGCAAACCAGTCGCGGGATGCGTTTGCACTATCACTTCGTTCCGTTTCCGAACCGATTTTCGACCGGCCATTGCACGAAGTCTCTATTGCGCGACTTTTGGCGCAGCTTTTCAAAACCGCGGAATCCTTCCGCATGGAAGTGCAGCCGCAATTGCTGTTATTGCAAAAAACAATGTTGGTTGCGGAAGGGGTGGGGCGAAAGCTCGACCCCAACTCGAACATGTGGATGCTGGCAAGGCCTCTGATAGAAGCTTGGATGCGCCGTTATCGAGGCCCGGAAGCCCGCATAATCGAGGGAATCGATAGCCTAACCTCGCTCGCTAGACGTTTGCCAAGGTTGGCGGCACAGGCGGACGAATTGTTGCAACGATTGGCGGAAAAAAACGGTGACGCTCATGAAAAAAACCGGATTTGGCAGTCTATCTTTAGCCCGCCATCGGCGAACAGCGCGGTGATCGTGCTACTAAGTATAATTATAGGAATCTCGATTGGTTACTTCATACTTTAAATTACAAAATCCTATTGAGTAAATATTTATTGATAATATGTAATAAATAATAGCAGCATTTGAATAATAGAATCTCTATTGTCTGCATATGCAGATGTTTATATTCCGGAAAGCTAATCATTATTTTCTCATACTCGCCAATAATGGGACTGGCCGAATTGCTTGCGCCTTCAAAGGTGACAAGGTAGTGTCCAATCACACTCGAACACTGTAAATTAAATCAATCAAATAGCTAACGAGTGAGCACCAGGTGGAATCGAACAAACGCATACTCCTGATCATTTCAGGCGGCATCGCGGCTTATAAGAGCCTCGATTTGATCCGCCGTTTGCGCGAGCGCGGCTACAGGGTCAGGTGTGTTCTGACTGCGAGCGGTGCGGAGTTTGTCACCCCGCTTTCGCTTTCTGCGCTTTCCGAAGACAAAGTCTATGGCGACTTGTTTTCGCTCACCGATGAAGCGGAGATGGGGCATATCCAGCTATCCAGAGATGCGGACCTATTGCTGGTGGTGCCGGCGACGGCAAATATCATGGCAAAGATGGCATCCGGTATTGCCGACGATTTGGCGACGACCGCGCTGTTGGCGACCGACAAGCCTGTGATGGTCGCGCCTGCGATGAATGTTCGTATGTGGGAACATGCGGCAACCCAAGCCAATTTGGAGACACTCGCCGCGCGCGGCGTTTTGCAAGTGGGTCCCGTGGAAGGACCGATGGCTTGCGGCGAATTCGGCGAAGGCCGAATGGCCGATGTCGAAGAAATTGTAGCCGCTGTAGAGGGATTTTTTGGCGGCGGTGGTCGGGTGTTGCCTCTTTTGGGGCGCCGGGCACTGGTCACAAGCGGCCCTACCCATGAGCCTATCGATCCGGTCCGCTATATTGCTAATCACTCCTCGGGTAAGCAGGGGCATGCGGTCGCCGTTGCGTTAGCTGCCTTGGGGGCCGAAACCACGCTTGTTTCAGGGCCCGTTTCGTTGCCCGACCCGCAAGGGCTCGAAACCATTCATGTGACGTCGGCGCTGGAAATGATGCAAGCCTGCGAAGCGACGCTACCTGTAGATATAGCGGTCTGTGCCGCGGCAGTTGCCGATTGGCGCGTGGCAGATCTCGCGGATCAGAAAATAAAGAAAACCGGCTCGTCGCCGTCCTCACTTTCGCTCACCGAAAATCCGGATATTTTGGCGACGCTCGCGAGACGCGACGACAATAAACGTCCGTCCTTGGTGGTCGGATTCGCCGCCGAAACGGAAAATGTCGTTGCCAATGCGGTCGAAAAGCGTGAGCGAAAGGGCTGTGATTGGATTTTGGCCAACGACGTTTCGGCCGAAAGTGGGACTTTTGGCGGAGACGACAACGCCCTCCATCTGGTTCAGGCAACTGGCGTTGAGAAATGGGACCGGATGAGCAAAACCGCTGCCGCAAGGCAATTGGCCGGTCGCGTCGCCGAATATTTCGAAGCCGCATGAGCCGCCTTACCGTCGCCATAACGCGCCTTCCTCATGGCGCCGACCTTCCGTTGCCGGAATATGCCACTGCGGACAGCGCCGGCCTTGACCTGTTGCCGGCCATTGATGACGTGCTGATACTTGCGCCTGGCGAGCGGACGTTGGTGCCAAGCGGGCTCGCGATCGCGCTCCCCAGTGGCTACGAAGCGCAGGTTCGCCCGCGCTCGGGTCTTGCCTATAAAAACGGTGTAACCGTGCTCAATTCCCCGGGTACGATTGATGCGGATTACCGAGGCGAGATAGGCGTTATTCTGATCAATCATGGTAACGACGCCTTTGCCATTGAGCGGGGCATGCGCATTGCGCAGATGATTATCGCACCGGTGACCCAGCTCGAATGGGACGAAGTCGAAGAATTACCCGAAACGGTCCGCGGCGCCGGCGGGTTTGGTTCGACTGGGACCGGAACCTGAGGCTGTGCGACTCACACGCAAATTGATGTTCGCGATCGAGGCGGTCTTGGACATCGCCTATAACGCCGCCGACCGTCCGGTTCAGAGCAGCGAAATTGCCGAACGCCAGGGAATTCCAAAGCGCTATTTGGAACAGGTTCTCCAGCATCTCGTCCGCGCGGGAATCTTGCGCGGCGTGCGTGGCCCCCGCGGTGGTTACCGGCTTGCGCGGGAACGTCGGCGCATCTTCCTCGGTGAAATAGCTCGACTGATCGGCGAAATGGATGGCGGGCTACTGGAAAGCCCCGCCGGTTCTGATTTGGGCCGCGAGGTGCTGATACCGATTTGGCAGGATTTGCAGGAAGACTCCTTGAAACGGCTGGATGCCATCAGCATCGAAGATCTTTGTCTGCAGGCGCGCGATGCCGGCATTGACCAAGCCAACAAAGTACCGATGGACTTTGCCATCTGATCCGTTGATTGCGTACCGGAACTCCGTCCTTGCGCCCATTTTGCCGCCGCGCGATAAGAAATACGCTATGACAGCGTAAAAATAATAAATCACAGTAATATGTCGGAAAATAACAGGCAGCCCGCACTTCACGCGCGCGGTCGAATTTATAGCTCGATTCTGGAGACCATTGGCGCGACGCCATTGGTTCGATTGTCCCGCTTGGCAGAAGATGCGGGCTTAGATGCGGAGCTTCTCGCCAAACTCGAGTTCTTCAACCCAATGGGCTCGGTCAAAGATCGAATAGGCCTTGCGATGATCGGCGCGTTGGAATCTGCAGGCCGCCTAGAAAAAGACAGTGTGATTGTCGAACCGACTTCCGGCAATACGGGGATCGCGCTGGCGTTTGCGGCAGCGGCCAAAGGGATTCGACTGATCCTGACCATGCCCGAATCCCAATCGGACGAACGGCGCAAAATGTTGAAGTTATTGGGGGCGGAACTGGAACTGACGCCGGCTCGCCAAGGCATGGCCGGCGCTATTCGCCGTGCGGAGGAGCTGGTCGAGAGTATGCCCAACGCGGTGATGCCCCAACAATTTCACAATAACGCCAATCCGGACATTCATGCGGAGACGACCGCGGAGGAAATCTGGACGGATTCCGACGGCACTGTCGATGTAGTGGTGTCCAGTGTGGGCACCGGAGGCACCTTGACCGGTTGCGGTCGCGTTCTGAAAAAACGCAATCCCGCAATCCGTATGATTGCTGTGGAACCGGAAGACAGTGCGGTTTTGTCGGGTGGCGAGCCGGGCAGTCATATGATCGAAGGCATCGGAGCGGGCTTCGTGCCGCCGATCCTGGATCGTTCGTTGATCGACGAGGTGCTGACCATCGCCAACGAATCCGCGTTTGCCACCGCGCGCAAGACGGCGCAGCTCGAAGGACTGCCGGTGGGAATTTCCTCAGGCGCCGCCTTGTCTGCCGCACTTGAAATAGGGGCACGCCCAGAAATGGCAGGGAAGCGTATCGTTACGATCGTGCCTTCCTTCGCCGAGCGCTATCTATCGACACCGCTGTTCGACGCACTCTAAGGTGGACATCCAATGTTGAACGACGCGCAAAAACAAAGGTATGCCCGCCACATCGTGCTCGACGAAGTGGGCGAAGAGGGCCAGGCGAAACTGCTGGCGGCCCAGGTGCTGGTGGTGGGGGCCGGCGGTCTCGGCTCGCCGGCGCTCCTCTATCTGGCCGCTGCGGGTGTCGGCACGCTCGGTATCGTCGATTTCGATTCTGTGGATATCAGCAATTTGCAGCGCCAAATTATTCACTCCGACGATGGCGTCGGCGATGCCAAGGTGGTGAGTGCGGCAGACCGTTTGGCAGAACTTAACCCCGAAATCGCCGTTAATGCGCACCGAACCAGGCTGACAACGGAAAACGCCCTAACCTTGATCGAAAGCTATGACCTGGTTGTCGATGGGTCGGATAATTTCACCACCCGATATTTGCTGAATGATGCGTGTTTTTTCGCGAAAAAGCCGCTGGTCGCCGCGGCGTTGCTCCGTTTCGAGGGCCAACTGTCCACCTTCAAGCCATATCTAAAAGGTGACGAGTATCCTTGCTACCGTTGCCTGTTTCCAAGCCCGCCGGCGCCCGGCACAGTGCCGCGTTGCGAACAGGCCGGCATTTTCGGCGCCGTTGCCGGTGTAATGGGGACAATGCAGGCGACCGAGGTAATTAAGGAGATATTGGACCTGGGCGACGGGCTGTCCGGAAACCTTATTCTTTATGATGGCTTGAGTGCCCGGGTTACCAAGCTCGACGTCAAACGAGATCAGGATTGTCCGCTTTGCGGAAAAAACCCTTCGATCACCACGTTATCTCCCGACACAGCTTAGAGCTCACGGCAAAACCTCCATCAAACGGGCGGTGGTTGCACCGGTCTCTCCGTTGCCTACTGGCGATCCGTCGACGCTGAGGAGCGGTCGGATGCCAAGGCTGTTGGTAAGGAAGCCCTCCGTCGCACGGCCGATTTCATTTGGATCGAGTGTTGACTCGATGCCGTCGAATTCATCGATGATTGCTTCTCGCAGGGTGCCCGGTAGCGCGCCGTCGGAAACGGGCGGTGTGAGGATACGATTTTCGATAACCAGGAAAATGTTGGCTATCGTTGCATCTGCAAGTTTGCCGCGGCTATTCAGCAACAAAGCCTCGTTGGCGCCGCGTGTTTCTGCCTCCTGGCGTGCAAGAATATTATCCAGATAACAAAGCGATTTGCATCGGGAGAGGGGCGACGTTTCATTGCGATTGGTGACGGTGCAAATAACCGCCCCTGCTGGCGGCGGCGGCGGAGGCACCGCCGATGCGGTAATCAGCAGGGTCGGTTCGGTGCCTTTCGGGGGTATCAGCCCACGCTCCGCCGGGCCTCGACTTAGTGTTAGCCGCAGGACCCCTGCCTCAAGCCCGTTTGCGTGTAGGGTTTCCGCGAGCGCATGGGCAAGTCCAGTATCATCATAGGGTATCGGTAGATTCAGAATCTCCGCACCGTTCCGAAGGCGCCGAAGATGGGCGTCTAGCCTGAGCGGAGCCCCGTCCCGGGCCAGCATGGTTTCGAACAGCCCGTCGCCCAAAGTAAAACCACGATCGGCAATCGAAATTGCCCGCTCGTAGTTCTCGACGATCCCACTGTTCAGCCAAATGTTCATAAGCCGCTCTGATTTTTAGGGTCGAGACAGCGCAATAACGCGCGTGCTTTTGACATGCTTTCTTCATATTCCAGTGTCGGCTGCGAATCCGCAACAATGCCCCCACCGGCCTGAGCAATGATTTGGTTTTCTTCGACCACCAAAGTGCGGATGACGATGCTGGTATCCATCGCGCCGTCGAATCCGATCCAGCCGATTGCGCCGCAATAAGGTCCGCGTCGGGCTGGCTCTATTTCATTGATAATTTCCATTGCGCGAATTTTCGGCGCTCCCGTGACAGAGCCGCCGGGAAAACACGCTTTTAACAGCGAGATCGCCGTTTCGTCGGGTTTGAGCGTGCCGGTTACCGTTGAAACCAAATGATGCATTTCGGCAAAACTTTCCAAGCGATTTAGGGAGGGTACGGCGACCGAGCCAATTTCGCAGACCCGCGACAGATCGTTGCGCAATAGATCCACGATCATCAAGTTTTCGGCCTTGTCCTTGGCGCTGTTTTCGAGCGCTTTGGCCAAATCGCGATCCGCCTCCGCCGTTGCACCTCGGGGGCGGGAGCCTTTGATGGGCTCGGTCACGACCCTTCGGTCGGTTCCGAGCGATAGGAAACGCTCCGGCGATGCGGACAGCACTGCCCGGCCTGACCCGCAACCGAGATAGGCGGCGAAGGGCGCAGGGTTCAGGTGCCGAAGCTGCCGATAAAGATCGAACGGCGCTAGCCTCGCCGGTCTTTCGGCTAGGAAACGCTGGGTAAGATTGGCTTGAAAGATGTCACCGGCCTGGATGTAATCGATAATCCCTTTGGCCTTGGCATCGTACTCCGTCCGCGCGATTTCCGGCTGCCACTGTTCGACTTCTATCTCGGGTTCGGCAATTTCCGTCGGCGCGGCAGCAATTTCGCGGGCGAGTGTTTCGGCCCGGTCTTTCGTTTGATCTGAGGAGTGATTTGAAAAAGGGCTTGCGACGACCCAGGATTTTTTCCGTTCGACGTCAAAGGCGGCAATGACGTCGTAGAAACCCACCACCATTTCAGGCAGTTCAGTTCCGGTTATGTGCGGTGCTGGCAGCTGTTCGAGGTGACGGCCCATTTCATAGCCGAAATAACCGACCAAGCCTGTTTGAAACGGGGGTAAATGCTCAAGCGGGCACAGCTGAAATTCGGCAAGTCGCTCCGCCAGCCGATCCCAGGGATTGTCGGTGTCGCCCACCTCTGCAATCTCGACCGCGACCGGCGCTGGAGCGATATAGGCATAGCGGCCTTCGTCCCCGGGTGCGTCGAGGAACGCTGAATAGGGATTTGCTGCGAAAGGCGTAAAGGCCGATACCGGATCGCGATAGGGAATCTCGATGGCGTGCGGTCGCATTCTCATTCTGCGGGGTTCCAAGGATGACTCTGCCTAAATGTTGCGGTTTTCGCAGAAAAATATGCTATATGTACGCAAATTTCGGGCATGGGGCGTTTGAATCGGGCGGTTAGAAATGGCGACAAAAACCGTTTTCGCTATCTGTCTTGCAGCGTCGATCGCATTCCTTAGTCCAATTGAAGCGGCGGCGCAAAAGGCAAAAAAAGGCAAGTTGGTCCAGCGATATGCATCGCTACGGGCGAACGATGTGAATGTACGGGCCGGGCCCGGCGTGCGCTACCCTGTGAAATGGAAGTTCGTTCAACGTCACACACCGGTCGAGGTGATTGCGCAATACGATACCTGGCGCAAGATTCGCGATTGGGAAGGCGGCGAAGGCTGGGTCCACCGTGCCATGCTAGCTAGCAAGCGGAGCCTATTGTTGACGGGTAATACCCAAACCATGCGCCGCCGGCCAAGCGACGGATCGCCTGCGGTTGCTCGCGTTGCGAACAAAATGATTGTGCTCGCGAAACGCTGCAATCTCGAATGGTGCCTGGTTTCCGCCAGGGGCCATGAAGGCTGGGTGCGGCGTCAGGGTCTTTGGGGTCTCTACCCGAAAGAACAAATTCGCTAACCCGCCACCGGTATTTCGTTATACGAAGTCTTTTGCCAGCGCTTCACGTACGCGCTCGGGCAGAACGCACATATGACTGTATTCGTGATGGCGGAAGCCAATCACGACTTTAGCGTTCCGGGTTCGGAAATTTTGAATTTGTGGCTCGGTAAAGGGAAAATGAACGAACTGCACCGACGATGCTTTACCCGCATCGTTTGTACGATCCACATCTTCTTCGGGGCGCCCGGGCACAATTTCGCCATCGAACTCCAGGAACATGGTTTCCTCGATGCCGCCGAGCCGAGACAGAAATTTTCGCCGACGGAACTCGTCGTCGATTTCAAACATCACCGTGGCGATCAACTCCGCCCCCTTGGGAATTAACGGATTGTAGGCGGCGAGTTCATCGGCGATCTGCTCTTCGCCCCCTTTTTCGATATAGAGCATCTCTTGAACCTGCCACCACATAGTGTCGAAACACTCGAAGTAGGCGGTGGCGACCGGACCGATTTCGATGCGCCGGTCTTTTTTAATCTCAACCAACTCTCGACGCTTTTCTTTGCGGATTTCGGCCCAGGCGGACAGCTCCATCAAATCATCTCGAGTAATCTCGGTCCTGAGCGATGCCATTACGTTACCCCTGTTCGAGCAAATTATAATTTTCGTCCATGAGACCGTAAGCGCGGGCGATCAGCAAAATCGGATGCGCCACCGTTTCCATCTCGACCGGATCATCGGCGAGCCGCTCGACACCTTGGGCAATGTGTGAACCCGCGAGCGGACACTCGGAAGCGATATAGTGTTTTTCATTCTTGAGAACTTGGCGGGCAACCGGGCGCCCGACTTTGAGTGCGGTTTCGAAATTTTCTTCCATAACGCCCCAAGCTCCTCCGTGGCCGGAACAACGCTCGATAATTGCGACATCGGCCTCCGGCAATAACCGAAGCATTTCGGAAGCCTTAGCGCCCATATTCTGTGCTCGCGCATGGCAGGCAAGGTGGAGGGAAATGCCGGCATCGATCGATGCCAAGCCGTCGACGAGGCCATTAACTTCCGCGATATCAACGATATATTCGGAAAGATCGTATGTGGCTTGGGATAGCTTTTTGACAGCGTCATCGTCGGGAAGGATCAATGGCCATTCGAATTTGAGCATCAGTGCGCAGGATGGCACCAGCGCTATCACGTCATAACCTTCCTCGATCCACGAAACCAAATCTGCCGAGATACGTTTTGCATTCTCCGCGACACGGGCGATATCGCCCTTCTCCATTTGTGGCATGCCGCAGCACCCCGGATAGGCGACTTCCACCTCAACGCCGTTGTGTGCCAATACGGCGCGCGCCGCATCGCCGATTTCCGGCGTGTTGTAATTGCCGAAGCAAGTGGCGTAGAGCACGGCTTTGCGGCTGGCCGCCGGGGCCGTCGCATTCGCGGGCAACGGGTTCTGTTTGGTGCGCGCGGTGAGTGTTTTGCCGGTGAATTTAGGCAAGGCGGCATTTTTGTCGATACCGGCGATTGCTTCTGTAATCGGCCGGGTCAGCGCGTTGCCTTCTTTGGATGCCCAATTGGCGATCGGTGCGATCACCCCTGCGGCTTTGCCGTTGCGGTCGGTTTCGGTGAGCTGCCCTTGCCAAAATCCGCTGCCGCTTTTCTTATTTTCCACAGCACGGGCGCGCAGCATCAAATGCGGGAAGTCGAGATCGAACTCATGCGGCGGCACGTAGGGACATTTGGTCATGAAACACATGTCGCAAAGCGTACAGGCGTCGATGACCGGCTTGAAATCCTCGCTATCGACCGAATCCAATTCGCCGGATTCGGAATCGTCGATAAGATCGAACAGGCGCGGAAAACTGTCGCAAAGATTGAAACAGCGCCGGCAGCCGTGACATATGTCGAAGACTCGGCGTAATTCTGCGTCCAAATTCTCTTCGTCGAAGAATTCCGGCTTGGTCCAGTCAATAGGGTGACGTATAGGCGCCTCTAGGCTGCCCTCTCGCATGGCGATTAGCCCTTTTCAATTGGTCAACGAAGCTAAAGGTGCCAGCGCGAGACCATTGCACTGGCGTCCTTTGACAGTTTCCGTCGCTAGACGTCGTCCAGCGCTTTTTGGAACCGGCCCGCATGACTTTTTTCGGCTTTTGCCAAAGTCTCGAACCAGTCGGCGATTTCGTCGAATCCTTCGTCGCGCGCCGTCCGTGCCATGCCCGGATACATATCTGTATATTCGTGAGTCTCGCCGGCGATGGCAGCTTTTAGGTTGCTCGTGGTGTCGCCTATCGGCTCGCCCGTCGCGGGATCACCGGTTTCTTCGAGAAACTCCAAATGACCGTGCGCATGACCGGTCTCGCCTTCCGCCGTCGACCGGAACACCGCCGCCACATCGTTGTGGCCTTCGATGTCCGCCTTTTGGGCGAAATAAAGATAGCGCCGGTTGGCCTGGCTTTCGCCAGCGAATGCGGCTTTAAGATTTCCCTCAGTCTTAGAACCTTTCAAGGACATGTGTCCCTCTCCCTCTAGATTGATCAGTTCACTCACTTAGATGCATTTGCCGATTCTGAATTGCATCGCAATTCAGCCTCATTGAATCGGCAAATGCTGATCCCCAAGAAAACCGGAGACCGAATTTTGTTATGCGGCAAACATCCGCACACAAATTTATATTAGAATGATTCTAACAAATGGCAAGGAATTCGGTGGGTTTTTACGATACTCAGCGGACTCGAATGATCACATCGACACGTTCGATCGTCGTTCCATCCGGTGCTGCCGGCAAATCGCCTAAGGTTAATGCACCGTCGGGGACATCTTCCAGTTCGCCCTTTTCGACATGATAAAAATGATGATGCTCCACCGTATTGGTGTCGAAATAGGAGCGGCCCGAATCGACAATCACTTCCCGCAGAAGACCTGCCTCGGTGAACTGGTGCAAGCTATTGTAGACAGTCGCCAGCGAGACTTTCATACCTGCGGCAAGCACCTCATCATGGAGTATTTCGGCTGTAATGTGGCGGTCGCCATTATCGAACAACAATTTTGCCAAAGCCAAACGTTGCCGCGTCGGGCGAAGCTTTGCCGCCTTCAAACGCTCGACTAGATGTGCGTATGGCCTAGCTGTAATCATCGAATTTTGTATCTGTTCCGTATTTTCGAGCCGCTGATTGTGCCCGACATATGATCTTAAATCAAATCAAAGGCAAGCGGCGTGCCATTGATTTGCAGTGAGATGGTCTGTCATTCCCCTTTGGTCCGCAATATGTGCTAAATAAGAGCTTATTTACTACAATATCTTGTAGTTATTTGGTGGGATTTCGATGGGAAATCCGAAAGGTAAAAAATCCGCCAAAGATGAGGCGGAAAAAAAGCCGCGTAAGCGACGCCGAGCCTTTTTGAGATTCGGTTTGACGATCACTCTTTGGGGGGTGATCGGCCTTGGCGCGCTGCTGGGATGGCACGCACTCACCTTGCCGGATATTCGAAATCTCGAACAGGCGTCTGCTCGCCAAGCGTCCGTGCAAATTCTGGCTCGCGACGGCAGTCCGATTGCGCGCTATGGCAATCTTTACGGTAAGCCAGTCCTATTGAAAGAATTACCGCCAACGCTGAGTCAGGCTGTTTTGGCGACCGAAGACCGCCGTTTCTATAGCCATATCGGTGTCGATGTTATCGGCGTAGCTCGTGCTCTTCTTCGCAATTTGAAAGCCGGTCGCATTCGCCAAGGCGGCAGCACTATCACCCAACAATTGGCCAAAAATCTGTTTCTGACTCAGGAAAGGACATTGTCACGTAAAATACGCGAAACATTGCTCGCATTCTGGCTCGAATATCGTTTTTCCAAGGATCAAATTCTGACCATTTATCTAAATAGGGTCTATTTGGGAGCAGGCGTCTATGGCGTCGATGCTGCCGCCCATACCTATTTCGGCAAGTCAGCAAGAAAGCTGACACTTTACGAAACAGCGGTGATCGCCGGGTCGTTGAAGGCGCCAACGCGTTACAATCCCACAGTCTATCCGAAACGTGCCGCGAGACGAGCGAACCAAGTGCTTCGCAATATGGTTGCCGCCGGCTGGTTGTCGAAGAATTCGGCGACCAGCCAATATCGAAAGACGGTCCGCACTGCGCGTCGCCACGCACCACGCGCCAACCTCCGATACTTCGCAGACTGGGTGATGCGCAGGGCAAACGGGTTTTTGGGTGGATTAGACACGGATTTAATAATTAGAACGACACTAGATCAGAGGTTGCAGCGCTCTGCTGAAAAACGTTTGGCATCCACATTAAGGAAAGCAAAATCGCGCCAAGCAAAGCAGGCGGCGGTTTTGGCGATGGCACCGGACGGCGCAGTGCGGGTGATGGTTGGCGGCGCCGATTACGGAACCAGCCAATTTAACCGCACGGTCCAGGCTCGTCGTCAGCCCGGCTCGGCGTTCAAACTGTTCGTATATCTGGCGGCGCTGGAGAACGGAATGCGACCCGATCAGCGGGTCCGCGATGTACCGGTCGCGATCGACGGTTGGTCCCCGCGGAACCATAATCGGAAACATCGTGGCGAGATGACGTTGCGTGAGGGTGTCGCACGTTCCTCGAATGCTATTGCGGTCGCTATTGCCGAGCAAGTTGGCCGCGATAAGGTTTTACAGGCCGCTCGTCGTCTCGGGGTTGCAAGTCCGCTTGGTAGCGATCCCTCGTTGGCACTCGGTGTCTATGAAATGACTTTGGCGGAACTGGTCGCCGCCTATGGTGTTTTCGCCAATGGAGGGCGGGCGGTGGAACCGTTTGGCATTTTGGACATTCGTGGTGCCGATGGTCGCGTCCTTTATCGTCGTGCCCAAGCCCCCCCACTTCGCTTAGTTGCAAAAAACAGCGTCCGGCTGATCAATGACCTATTACACGCGGCTGTTGATTGGGGCACCGGACGCGCGGCGCGCCTCGCCCATCCTGCCGCCGGCAAGACCGGTACCAGCCAAGGCCATCGGGATGCTTGGTTTATCGGATATACGGGTCATTTGACCACCGGTGTATGGATGGGTAATGACGATGCCCGGTCTATGAAAAAAATCACCGGCGGCTCCCTGCCGGCGCGTCTCTGGAAGGAAATCATGCGTGATGCGCACCGGAATCTTCCGGTTCGTTCGCTGCCGGGCGTTGCTTCGAAAGTCTCGCGCGCTCGATAGAGTCCGCTACCCGTAACGGTGAAGCTCGCTCCCGTGGCGCCTCAGCCAAGCTCGGCCGGGTTCGGAATGTTCGGTGAGCGTGGCAACGATGGCCCAAAAATTCGCTGAGTGATTATGTTCCGCCAAATGGGCGACTTCGTGGGCAACCACGTAATCGAGCACGAATTTCGGTGCCAGGATCAGCCGCCAATTGAACGTAAGGTTTCCGCTGACGGCACAACTGCCCCAGCGGGTCTTTTGATCCCGGATCGTAATGCGGCCCGCTTTGCGGCCAAGCTGCGCAGATTTTTCAGCGACTAAACGGCTGATCTCCGTCCGAGCTTGGCGCTTAAGCCAATCGGTAAGGCGCCGCGCAAGGTGTTCGGGCCGGCCGAAAACCGTCAACGATTTTTCACCGACCTCAACGATTCCGCGACATTGCCCCCCGTGCTGGATGACCGTCTCGTTTCCAAGAAACGGTATGGTCGCGCCATCGGCAAATGGGATGGGTATTGGAAGCTCGGCCAACTGGCGATTTAGCCATTCACGATGCTGCTCCGCAAAATCGAGCCCCTCGATTTCAGATATACCGACCGGCAAAACGAGAATGCCCTGGCGGGCCTTGGTATCGATTTTTAACGAAATTCGCCGGGCCCGGGCCGACCTTCGAATCACTAGGGGTAGCTCTTTATTTTCGTGAATTTTTCGCTCTTCGATCATGATCGGTCGAAAATATCAGGTTTTTCGCGCAGCCATTCCTGCACGTAATCTTCGATATCTTCCACATCGTCTTCGGAGATCGCCTTTCGCCGTACCGAAATACCCGCATCGTGTACCGTCTCGTCTTTGCCGGATACCAAAGGATGCCACCAATAAAGATCTTTGCCTTCGTCGAGCAAACGGTAAGCGCATGTTTCAGGCAACCACTTCAAGGAGCGAATATTTTTGGGAGCGAGTTCGACGCAATCGGACACGTTGCGTTGGCGGCCTTTGTAATCCGAACACTGGCACGAGCCTAAATCGAGATATCGACAGGAAACGTTGGTGAAAGCAATATCGCCGGTATCGATATCTTCGATCTTGTGCAGGCAACAGCGTCCACAACCGTCGCAAAGCGATTCCCATTCCGACGATGACATGTCGGACAAAGACTTGGATTTCCAAAACGGCGTACCGGTCATTGGGCTTGATCGATCAAATGTAAAAACGATCCGGCTACCCGCCCCGCGACAAGACCGGCGGTTCCAACATCGATCCCTGAAGAATCTTCGCAAGCGAACAATGCTTTCGCGTTGCCGCTGGGGTGCTGAGCGGTGGAATAATGAAATTCATGTCCGGTAAACCGAGTTCCTACCGGTCCGAGCGGTGTCTGGGATTTTGCGGCGGCACGGCGGTAGCCGAGATGAAGTTTGGGTTTTGCGAAGCTTGTTTCCAGCGGCAGTAGGCCGGCCATCGAGTGGCGCGCGCCATGGCGATCGATCAAGCCGGTTCCCAACGCCATGAATCCGCCGCATTCGCCATAGATGAACGCGCGATTGGCGGCAGCCTCAAGGCCGGTTCGAAAGTGCCGGTTCTCTGCCAGCCGGTCTGCATGTAGTTCAGGATACCCCCCCGGCAAGTAGACGGCGTCTGCATGATCGTCAGGGGCTTCGTCGGCCAGCGGCGAAAAAAAAGAAAGTTCTGCATCTTGCCTGCGCCAGCCATCGAGTACGGAATCATAGGCGAATGAAAAGGCTTCATCCCGGGCGATGGCGATATGCTGACCAAGTGGTGGTAACGGTGTGGATGTTGACGGTTGCCGGGAGTGGGTCGGGCGGGCCGACTTTTCGACAACAGCCAAGTCAACATTATCTTCGATCAAATTTCCGGCCCGGTCGAGCAAGGTGCCGATCTCGTCATGCTCGCGCGCCTGGACCAACCCCAAATGCCGCTCCGGCAAGGCCAAGTCGGCAGTACGAGGCAAAAAACCTAAGATCGGCACTTCGGGAAGTGACTCCTCCATGGCGTGTCGGATTGCACGACAGTGGCCTTCGCCACCGGTTCGGTTGAACAGGACTCCGGCGAATTTGATGTCATTACGGAATGTGATGAATCCACGCGCCAAAGCTGCTGCGGATGCGGCTTGGCCCCGCACGTCGACGACTAAAATCACGGGCCAGCCAGTGAGTGACGCCAAGTCGGCAGTTGAACCGCTGCCGCCGGTTGCACCGTCGAAGAGTCCCATGACGCCCTCGCACAGGATCAAAGGCGCCGTTTCACCGAGCCTGGCACAAATTCCCGAAAGGGTCTGCGGTCGCATGGCCCATGGGTCTAGATTAAGGCAACGTGCCCCAGCAGCGGCCGACAGAAATCCTGGATCGATGTAGTCCGGTCCCACCTTTGCTGCGGCGACATCGAATCCGGCGCGTTTCAAGGCGACGATAAGCCCAAGTGTTATCACTGTTTTGCCGCTGCCGCTTGCGGGCGCGGCGATAATCAGGCCTGAAGACATGTTACTCATGGCGTCATACTATCATCGCGCCGGACGGTCAGGGAGTGCAAAGGGCCGGCGAAAAATCTACCTGCACATATTGCTGATGTTGCTCTAAGACATCATATTATGGTTCGAAACGAGTAAATTTTGTCCATTGGGATTGTTCGTAAATGGTGAAAACTAACGGTCTATGTGCGGCATTTTTTGGCCTTGGGATCGCGTTGTCCGTGAACATGTTTATGGCTCCCAGCGTGTCACAAGCCCAATTCGGCGGCTTAAATTTGAAGGATATCGGGCCTAATCCTCTTTTTGGGCCGGCTAGAAATGGCGATTGGCCATCGGTCGACTATTTGCTCAAGGGGGGTACGGACCCGAACGTACGCGATTCCGAGAATGGGCAAACACCCTTGGTTATGGCGACGATCGGGCGTTATTTCGATATCGTCGAATCTCTGCTGAAGTTTGGTGCGCGTCCGGACATGGCGGATAATTTCGGGCGCACGGCGCTAAGCTGGGCCGCCGAACTTGGCGAGTATGAAATAGCCGTTCAGTTGCTGGACGCGAACGCCAGCCCAAATCAGCAAAACCGCGAGGGGCTGACGCCTTTGATGATGGCGATAAAAGGCAGTCAACCTGCAGTCGTCCAACTCTTGCTCGACAGGAAGGCGGATTTATCGATACGCGACTATACGGGGCGCGGCCCCTTGGATTGGGCTCGAACCCAGCGGAATCGGGAAATCGAAAGTATACTGCGCCGCGCCGGAGCGACCGGCTAGACGTCAACCAGGTGCTTTTTCAAGTTGGGACTTGAGTGCATCCAGTAATTCGGTCATGTCGCCTAACGTTTCTTCGTCGATCATGCCGAGTTGCCCAGCAAGCAGGATAAGGTATTCGAGCCGCTGTGCGAGCCCTTTGGCTTGGACAATGGCATTATGCATGTCCTCATCGCTGCCGCGCCCGCAGCCCTCGGCTAACGAGGCAGGAATCTCCAGAGCTGTTGTGCAGATCGATTCGCCCAGCGTGAATTGATTGTCCCCTGGAAAGGACTGGCTGACATCGTGAATTTCAATTGCCAAATCGTGCGCCGCGTGAAGGGCGTCAAGGTCACGAAAATCCATGCTCGTCCGATATTGCCGCTGGAAAAATGGAAGATCGATTTGAATGTACAGGCTAGTGAGTCAGATTCCAGCTATTTTTCCGAACCACCGGTAACCCCTAGAATCCAGGCTTCTTCTCGCTCGACCGCGGCTTTTTCAGTGGCGGTGAGTTCAGGATCTGCCGCAAACAGCGACTCGAGCCGTCCGGTTTCGTCGGCTACAGCTAGGGCGCGCACCGTCGCGGCGACCTGTGCCGCATCTTTCGGTTTTCCGACGATCTTTCGGATTGGAAACAGCGAGGGATATATTTCGGCAAAGATGATTTGCGGGCCAGGATCGTAACGGAGACCGGTTTCGAACGGCCAAATATGGCTTTTCATGGCGAGGCGGGGATCGCGACGCAACGCCCATACTTTTGGAATTCCGGTCAGGGCTTGGCTGCCGACCGAACCGATACCCGCCAGCTTCCAAACCGGTTGTGCCCCCGGAACGCGCAGGTCGATCAGGCGCCGCTCGGCCACCTCACCTTCGCCATGTGGTCGACGACCACGCCGAACCAGATATCGGCGCGTTTCCTCGCGCACATTGCCCCAGAACGGGAATGCGTCGCCCGATAGCTTCCGATTCAGATTCTCTGCGAGATCGAAGCGGTTATTCCGGTTTTCGTCGTCGTCGCAGAGCCCATCGCTTAAGAGTTGCCAGAAGTTTCGCCACGGCAGGCCCGCCAACGATACACCGGCCGCCGTGCCGGCGGGGAATCCGAAAGGAAAGTCGAAACCAACCAGTGAGCGCCGACCCGAATTTATGGATTTTGCGAGGTGATTGCCGAGCCAGCGGGTTGCTTCCCATCGGGTTCGGGGGTTTCGCAGCGGCGCTAGGCGACGGCCTGCACGGTGACGGTTTAGTATTGCGATCCAGATGCTGTCAGGCCCGGCACGGGGTGAGCCGGCGGCGCTCCAATCGACCATGATATATTCGTCGAACAACATTTTCCGAACCTGATTCAAAATTGTCGCCTATGAAGCATCAATCGATCGGCGTATGAAAGACCCGCGATGATGTGGCATGCAGATTTTGTCCCCGACCGATTTTTACTGTTGGCATTTGCGTTGTTTTTGGACGCGCTGGTTGGCGATATGGCGTGGGTATTCCGTTCTATCCCGCATCCTGTGGCACTTTTGGGACGCGCGATCGAAATCTTGGAGCTCAAACTCAACCGCGCGCGGCGCAGTGATCACACTCGGCTAGTACGCGGCGGCGTAGTTGTGACGATTATTGTCGCCATGGCGGTCGGTCTCGGCATAGCGCTTCAGGTATTTATCGAGACTTATAATTTCTGGCTCGCCGAGCTCTTTCTCGTCACGGTGTTGGTTGCTCAGCGGAGTCTGTACAGCCATGTGCGCGCGGTTGCGAAGGCGCTCGACGAAGGGGGGCTCGATCAAGGAAGGGCGGCGGTCGCACATATCGTCGGCCGCGATCCAAAAAAACTCGATGCCGGCGGTGTGGCGCGGTCGGCAATAGAGTCGCTTGCAGAAAACTTTGCCGATGGCGTTGTTGCGCCGGTGTTTTGGTATTTGCTGTTTGGTCTACCCGGTCTGTTTTTCTGCAAAGCGGTCAGCACTATGGACAGCATGCTCGGGTACCGTAACGAGCGATACAATATGTTCGGACGTACCGCTGCCCGTCTGGACGACGCGGTTATGTGGGTACCGGCCCGTTTGTCGGTCATTTTTCTAATTGTTGGTGCTTGCGTCACGCCGTCGGGCAATCCCTTTCGAGCGATTGGAGCGATCAGGTCCGACGCTGCAAAGCACCCTTCGATCAACGCAGGCTGGCCGGAGGCTGCAATGGCCGGCGCGCTTGATTTCGCCCTTGGCGGGCCACGCGTCTATGAAGGCGGGGTCGAAGAAAGTGTTTGGATCGGCTCTGGCCGTGCCAACCTCACGCCAAAGGATGTCAATCGCGCACTTTATCTTTTTGTCGCCGCTTGCCTTGCGAATGGAGTTTTAGTGTTGGCGTTCTCGCTGCTCGCGCCTTGAGTTTTTAGCGTAACCGACGCAATGACGCTCTCAACTGATTGGACTGGACATTTTGATACCGGGCTTTAAGTACGATTTCTTCCGGCGTGGCTTTCTCGCTGCCGTAATAGGCACTGTTTTTGGATTGACGCGGATGGATGACCGCCCCTTCCACGCTGGCTCCTAAAAAGGCGCCCTGATTGATCGAGAAGGAATATATATCGGCGCGGAAATTCGTTGTCGTCGACGCTTCGGCACCAACTCCGATCGGCCCTGCTGCAGCGCTGATATCGCCGCCTAGCTTGACTTCGTTGTGGAGGATCGAAGAAAGCCCGCGCTCGGACATGATCAACAAAACGATCTCTTGAGACTGGCCGCCGATTTGAAGACCGAAACTTGCCGAGCCCATGGTGTAAAAGGCCGGATACCCCCAATTTCCATTGGCGTCTTTCGCTAGCAATACACCGCTGCCCCCTTCGGCACCGATGAAAAACGCGCCCTTCAAAACATTTGGAAAGATCATTACTGCTTTCGCGCGTTGAATCAGCTTGCGTACGTTCGGTCCGACATTTTCGTCTTTCGCCATGCGTTCGACGGTGAAGTGCGCTTTCGAAACAAGCTCGTCTTCTTCGATTCCGGCCAAGGCAGCGCCTGGTAGAGCCATGATAAAGGCCAAAGCCATCGCGGCGATGGGGGCAAAAGATTTCATCGAAGCAATCTCCTTCGTCTGTTGTACGCCAAACCGAACGACAGTCATCATCGTGGGCAAATGTGACAATTTGGAGGCGATCATAGCTATTTTTGTTAGATTTTCCGCATCTGTTTTTTCTTGAGATACGCTTAGAAATAGGTGCCCGAGAGAGAGGCAATTTCACCGCCTAATCCCAATTTAAACCGGGCAATTCCGGGCGATGCCTGCGTATCGATTCCGCCGAGATCGAGCCAGCGCACGCCTTCGGATTTGAGATTGAGCAAACCTTGCCAAAGTAGGAGATTATTCGCGTTCGCGCGTCGACCTATGTCATCGCTCCAACCGATGACATAGGTCGCGGATTTGCCGTGACGGGCCAGAAGCACGCCGGCCACCGGGGTACGGTTCTCGAATGCGCGCAACACAAAAAAGTCTTTCTTGTGAGATAGATATCGTTCAGCCGCAGCTAGCAATGCAGGCGATGGACCACCGAATCGCCGTTTACGGCGAAGATTTTCGTAGTGTGCGAGTAACCAGTCCATTGTATCTCGGTCATTGTTGTCGCGAATGCGAAGCGATTTTTTTTCTGCTTTCGCGAGCCCGTTTCGCCAATTTCCATCGAGATTGCGCCGTAGTACTTCAGGTGACGGATCGAGATCGAGCCAAGCGGTATGGTAGCCGGACATGACTCGTCGCCATCGAAGTTTTTTGAATCCCGACGCCAGCGTTGCATCGACTTCCGGCGTCCAAAATCGCAGGGTGCGAGGAAGACCGAACTTCTCTTGAGCGAGCAGATTTAACGAATCGAAGACTTGTTTTTCGTCGCGGATTGATTCGAAAAAAACCGGTCCACGCAGGAGTTGCTGCAAATTTGCGGCCCGGCCCAGTCGTTTCGAAAAAATCTGCGCAAATGCGATGGGCTTTTTGCCGTCCCGTAATACCGCCCGGTGGACCGCACCGCCGGTCGCTGCAATCGCTTCGCCATAGGCCCAGCTTTGCTCAAACGGACATTTCCAGGCTTTGGCCACGAGCCTGTTCCAGTCCGTGCGCGAGGCGCTATCCCAGCTTATCTCCAAGCGTGTGGTGTCCTTCGTTATAATACGACATGACAGTCTTTGATCGATTTCGCCGCCGGCCGGTTAAGGGACACGACTTGCCGGGTCCCCGCTTTACCCGCTGGGCATGGATATATTTTGGCTTTTATATCGCATTGCCGATCCTGGCCTTGGGGTTGGCGCTTGATATCGTGCTGTACGTTCTTTTCGAACGCTGGTTTGACAGCTGTTACGCGCTCTTGTGTTTGTTCGAGTGACAGCCTCATTCGGACGGGTCGTGATTTATGGTAACGACGCGCCAGACTCCGCCATCCGCCTTTTCATCGAGAATATGATCGAGCCGCGTCAGTCCGCAATTCGCACTGCGGAAGGCAAGCGCTTTTTCAGGGCCGAGGCCTAGAGCGAGCGCGATGGCGGCCCGTATCGTTCCGCCATGGGCAACGCAGATGATGTCGCGACCGGCGTGATCGGCGGTCAGCCGTGTGATGGCAGGTGCTACGCGAGCGATGACGTCAGTAAAGCTTTCACCTTTCGGGGCCCGCTCGAAAGCAGGCGCGATCCAGAACCGGTGCATCATCCGCCCGGTTTCCTTGTCGAACTGATCGCGTCGAATGCCTTGCCAGGTGCCGAAATGTTGCTCCCGCAGTGCGGGTTCCTTGATCGGCGTAGGTAGCTCGAGGCCGGCGTCCGCGATAGCGGCGGCGGTCAATGTGGTTCTCTGCAAGTCGGATGTGACCAAAACGGCTTCGCTCGGGAGCATCTCTGCAAGTCGTGCGAATACTTTCTCGTCGGAAACGTCGGCGGAAAGATCGGTTTGTCCGTAAATCTTGTTGTCATGATCGACAACCGGCGCGTGGCGTATCCACCACCATCGGGTAACCACAGTCGTCATTCGGGAGCCCTTTTCTTCTATATGGCGGCAGCGGCTGCCAACAGTATCGCGGTTTCGAGAATTTGTTGTTGTGCACCCAGCACGTCGCCGTTATAGCCGTCGATCCGTTTGACAGCGAGGTAACCGAGAGCCGCGGCGAACACGCCACCGGCAACCAAGCCGAAGACGCTCGGTACAAAGCCGATGGTTAGTAGCGCGATCAACACCGCAAGACCGGCGCTTGCTATCATATCTTGTTTGTCGGGCTGGCCCGCTTCTGCAGCGCGGCCTGTTTTGCCGGCAAGGGGGAGCACGCTCATGGTGATCGGCAGCAGGCCTCGCGAGGCAGCAGCAGCAGCTACGATGGCTAGGGCAGCAGCCCATACCCCGCCGATGGTTAAAAGTTGTGCGATCGCTGACGCTTTCAGGCCGATGAAAATTACCAGAGCAATGACACCAAACGCGCCGATCCGGCTATCGCGCATGATGGCAAGGCGCGCTTCGGCACTTTCTCCGCTCCACAGGCCGTCAGCGCAATCGGCCAGGCCGTCTTCGTGTAGCGCACCACTGAGACATGCCATGGCCCCGATTGCAATCAGTCCTGCGGCCAAGGCCGGTAAACCTGCTGCGAGCGCGGCGATCAATCCGCCAACTATGCCGATGATTGTACCGATGACCGGGAAAGCCCACGCGGCATCGGACAGCGGTCGGGCGGCGGTTTCTTCGTCCATCGGGACCGGCAAGCGTGTGAAGAAGCCAAGCGATAGCAGAAAGTCCCCCAGTCGCCTGTCGAGAGCGAGCGCGTCTTCGAACTCCGACTTGGAACTGGTTTCGGAATTGTCAGTGCTTTGCGCAGCTTCGTCAGATGCCGGCGTCTCCGCCTTCTCTTCCTTGGGTTCGGCTTTGCTTGTCTCGGGCCCGGTTTTAGGCTCGGGCGCGGCGTCTTTTTTATCGGGATCTTTAGCTTCGGTCATGACACCCACATTATTTGCTGCAAAGGCAGCTCACGTACAGTAGGGAATAGGAGAAATGCACAGATTTGATGGAAATTTCAATGAATGGACCGACCAGCGCCTCGTTTGCTGAGATACGCGACCTAATTCGTCGCTTCCCTGGCCCCGACGACAAAGCTGCCGCTAAGGCGTCGGCACGCGAAGCAACGCTGACCAAACCCGAAGGTGCGCTGGGATTGCTCGAGACGTTGAGCGAGTGGTTTGTCACCTGGCAAGGGCGACATCCGCCCCGCCTGGACCGGCCGCGCGTTGCCGTCTTTGCGGGAAATCACGGCGTCGCTCGCCATGGGGTGTCGGCTTTTCCTGCGGATGTCACTCGGCAAATGGTGGATAATTTTCAAGCCGGCGGCGCGGCGGTCAATCAGCTTTGCAAAAGTTTCGACGCAGAACTACGCGTATACGAAATGGCACTGGAAAAACCGACCGCGGATTTTACCGAGGGTCCTGCGTTATCGGAGGCGGAGTGCGCCGGCGCGATGGCGTACGGCATGATGGCCGTGGAAGACGGCGTCGATGCGGTTTGCCTCGGCGAAATGGGTATCGGCAACACCACGAGCGCTGCCGCACTTTGCTGCGCTTTGTTTGGCGACTCCCCTGCGGATTGGACCGGGCCCGGAACAGGTGTTGCAGGGGCAGCCCTAAACCGAAAGATCGAAGTGGTGAGCCAAGGAATAGCTCGGCATCAAGATAGTCTCGACGACCCGCTCGAATGTTTGCGCAGGTTGGGTGGCCATGAATTGGCGGCCATCGCTGGCGCCGTCATCGCGGCGCGAATTGGTCGTGTCCCGGTGATTCTTGACGGCTATACGGCGACAGCAGCGGCCGCGGTCCTGCAAAAAATTGACCCTCAAGCACTGGACCATTGCATTGTCGGGCACCTGTCGGCGGAGTCCGCGCATGGCCGTTTGCTTGATGCGCTCGATAAATCTCCGCTGTTAGATCTCGATATGTGCCTTGGCGAAGCGTCCGGCGCGGTGATGGCGTTGGCAGTCCTGAGGGGCGCTATCGCGTGTCACAATGGAATGGCGAGCTTTGCCGAGGCGGAGGTGAGCGAAAAAATTTAATCCGGCTGTTATTCCCCGATTTGTAATAAACGTCCATCGCGACGCGCGGCATGGAAATTATAGAAAAAGACCGCGCTGCAGAGGATCAGGTAAAACAGATTCAAGCCCGACGCGGCCCACCATAATTCAATCTCGAACTGACCTTGCGTAAGAACGGCTCGCATTCCCTCGAAGACGTGCGCCGGCGGTAGCGCCCACGCGGCCCATTGCAGCCATTCGGGTAGGATGGACACCGGGTAATAAATTGCACTGATCGGTGCGATCAAAAAAATCATCGCCCAGGCGATACTTTCGGCGGCAACGCCAACCCTGAGCAGGAGTGCGGTTACCAACAAACCGATCGCCCAGCCGAAAACCAACAGATTGATGAAAAAGGCGATCAATGGCAGGCCCAGTTCGAAAATTGAAAACTGATAGAGCGGAATTGCGATCAACACTGCAGGACCGACGCCAATCAAAACCCGAATTAGGCTGATGGTCATCAGCGCGATGACGAATTCATAAGGGCGCAGCGGTGTCACGAAGATATGGCCGAGATTGCGGGACCATAATTCTTCAAGAAACGAAATCGAAAATCCTAATTGTCCCCGAAACAGCACATCCCAGAGCAATACCGCGCCGATCAGCACACCGGCAGCGCCGGCTAGAACGGATGATTGATTGAGGAAAAACTGGGAAATAAACCCCCATAAAACGAGCTGAATGCTGGGCCAATAAGCAAGCTCGAGCAGTCGTGGCACCGAGCCTTTGATCAAGTACCAATAGCGTAAAACTAGACCGTAAATCCGGCCCAGCGAAATCTCCAATCGTCCGGAAAAATCGTCCATCAATCGACCTGCTTTTCTGGAGTTCTGCGTGCAACGGCGAGGAAGACTTCTTCCAGGCTATCTCTGCCATAGGCTTCGATCAGCCGCTTCGGTGTTCCGGTGTCGGTAATGCGGCCATGTTCCATCATGAGCACGTAGTCGCAGAGCCGTTCGACTTCTTGCATGTTGTGGCTAGCCAGCAGGATTGCTGCGCCGGTGTGCTTTCGATAGTCGGAGAGATAGCGCCGAATCCAATCGGCGCTATCGGGATCGAGACTTGCGGTAGGTTCGTCGAGCAACAGCAGCTCGGGTTCGTTAAGGAGTGCTTTTGCTAACATCACCCGAGTTCGTTGTCCGGCAGAAAGAGTGCCGTATGGCCGATCGATAAACTCAGAGATTTGCAGATCTTTGGCGAGTGTCGAGAGCCGTTCGTCGATTGCAGCAATTCCATAGAGGCGAGCATAGACCGCAAGATTTTGCTTCACGCTCAAACGCTGCGGTAGGTCGATATATGGCGAAGAAAAATTCATTCGCGCCAGAGCCCGATATCGGTTTTTAAGCATGTCGATACCGAATATCGAAATTTTGCCCGCGCTCGGGACGACCAAGCCCAACAGCATGGCAATTGTGGTCGTTTTGCCAGCGCCGTTGGCGCCCAGAAGTGCGGTAACCGACCCGGCCGCAATTTCGAAAGAGATTTCGTCGACTGCTCGCACTGCGCCGAAGCGCTTGGATAGATTGCTGACGGAAATGATGGGGTTTTCTAACATGACGAAACTTATATGGTTGGGTTGCGCCTGTGAAAGCAAGGGCGGATGCTCTAAATCGGAAGGTATGGAAAGGAGCGATGTTCAAGCGCACACCAGATAATGACGACAGCACGCGCACCGGCTTGAGTGTAATTCAAGCAGGGCAAATTCATCTGCGAACTCTAATTTTAGTGCGTTGGGTTGCTGCCGCTGGCCAGACTGCGACGCTGGTCGTGGTCAATTTCGGGCTCGAGTTCGATTTGCCGTTGCTGCCGTGTCTCGGTGCCGTTTTTGCTTTGGCGCTTTCGAACTTAATACTTATGGGCCGTGGTCGTGGGCGCCGGCGCATGACCGAGCGGGAAGCCGTGCTGTTGCTGGGCTTCGACGTAATACAGCTAAGCGTGTTGCTTTATCTGACCGGCGGGCTAGCCAACCCCTTCGTAATCCTGATCATTGCCCCAGCAATGGTCTCAGCGACTATTCTGTCGCGTGGCGCGACAATTGGTCTCATCGTGCTGGCAATGGTCTGCATATCGCTTCTCGGGAGCTATCACCTTCCCTTACCTTGGAGCGGATGGCCTATCGAACTCGAACCGACTTATTTGCTGGCAATATGGACCGCGCTTGCGGTCGCGGTGGTTTTCATTGCGACATATGTCTGGTCGGTCTCTGAAGAGGGGAGACGGATGTCCGAAGCGTTGGCAGCGACCCAGGCCTCGTTGGCGCGTGAACAGCGGGTTTCTGCGCTTGGGGGATTGGCGGCTGCTGCGGCGCACGAGTTGGGTTCACCACTGGCAACAATCACCGTTGTTGCCAACGAGCTTTCGCAAGAGGTTCCCAAGGACAGCCCGATTGCCGAGGATGTGCAGCTCTTGCTCAGCCAGTCAGAACGTTGCCGCGAAATCATCACCGGGCTCGCTCAAACGCCGGAAGCCTCTGCTACAGCGCCATTCGCGCGCTTGCCTTTCTCTGCGCTGATTGAAACCGCACGCGCGCCCTACAGTGTGGAAGGTATCGAGGTGTCGGTTTTGGTCGAGGAAGATGCCGTCGGCGAGGAGCCCTATCTTCCTTACGGACCCGAGATGGTGCATGGCCTGGGAAACCTCATTCAAAACGCGGTGCAGTTCGCCGATCGACATGTGCGTTTAAAATTGTATTGGACCGATGAAACGATCCGGCTAACGGTCCAGGACGATGGCCCCGGTTTTGCGCCATCGGTTTTATCGGCTATCGGCGAGCCTTATATTTCGACGCGGGCGGGTAGCGGCGAGAATTTGGGATTGGGTATTTTCATTGCAAATACATTATTGCAGCGCACCGAGGCGGACTTGAGGTTCAGCAATAGAGACGGTGCTAAGGTTGAGATAAGCTGGTCACGCGCTATCTTGGATAATAGCGCTACTGAAGGAGAGAGATTGTGAACGAATTGTCGTCGGGTTTGCCTGCGGATCGTACGCTCCTGATCGTCGATGACGACGCCCCATTGCGGAATCGTTTGGCCAGGGCGTTAGAAAAACGCAATTTTATGCCCGAAGTGGCTGGAAGCGTCACCGAAGGCATCGACATGGCTTCGCATCGTCCGCCAGCCTATGCAATTGTCGATCTCCGATTGGAGGATGGTAACGGACTTGAAATCGTTAAGGCGTTGCGAGAAGTCCGCACCGATGTGCGCATCGTTATACTGACCGGTTATGGAAATATCGCGACCGCTGTCGAAGCGGTAAAAGCGGGGGCGGTCGATTACCTACCTAAACCGGCCGATGCGGATGCGATTGCCGCCGCCTTGCTGGAAACCGAACGACCTTTACCGCCGCCGCCGGAGGATCCGATGTCGGCAGACCGTGTACGTTGGGAACATATTCAGCGAGTTTACGAACAATGTAACCGCAATGTGTCCGAAACAGCGCGGCGCCTGAAAATGCATCGGCGAACCCTGCAGCGTATTTTGAACAAACACGCGCCGAGAAATTAGACGATAGGATCGGAGCTTAGCGAGCCGCCGGTCTGGCTACCGGCCGCCGTCGTGATTCCGCGTACAACACGGTATCAACATGGCGACCCTGGAACATGGTGACACCTAGACCTTGGCCCGCCCTAATCGACGTTGGGCTGTCGCACCGGGCAAAAATGACGCGCGATTTGCCGATTTGGCCGATTGCCTCGCGCACCGTATCGTTAGCTTGGTTGTCGCCGTCGCCCGCCGCGAGCATATCCTGGCTCCAGAAAATTTTGACGAGATCTACACCGAGCTTGCGTCGATCGACGAAAGGCAAGCTTGCACTGTTCACCCCATCGAGGCACACGCGATAGCCTTTTTCGCGTACGAAATCTCGGGCAAACATAAAGCCTGGAATATCGGCAAAAATATCGACCAGTTGTACTTCGATGACGATAGTACCGCGGCTCCCCATACGCAGTGACGCGTCAAAGTCGAGGAACTCCGGTGACATCAATGTGTCCACATTGAGATTAATGCTGAAAGACGAATGAAGATCGGTATCTTCACCACGGCTCAATACCTTCAATACTCTGCGGTCAAAGGTTTGCGTCAAATGCTGGAAAAGCCAACGATTGGCGACCAAATCCACTTCCGGCAAGACCGTTTCCGCCAGTTCTCCGATAGCGACAAATAGTTCTTTCAATATCGGCTTCGGCGGCGCATCGGAGGCCATAACGCAAACCGGCTGGCGACGTAGAACGCTGGATAAATCGGCCTGTCGCAGGAACGATTCGAGCCGGCCGAGTTGCTCGGGGCCCAAAGGTTTTCGTGTTTCGGCTTTTTCCCCGTCTTCCTGTTCCGCCAGTTGACTCTGTTTTTTGGCGCGCTCCTGTTCCTCTTCGTAGAGCTTTTCCGCCATCGATAAAAAACGCGGATACTGAGTTTCGACGTCATACCAAGTGGCGAATTGATCCTGATCTCCATCGGTGGCAGCGAGCGGATCTTCACTGAAGAGGTACCGCAGCTTGACGATCGCATCGTCGATATCCGCTTCGGAGGCGCCTCGACAGACAAAGATCAAATCCGCGGTGGAGAGCATGAAAATTTGTCCTTCGAATTGCTTTACCAACTCTTCAAAGGTATTCGCGGCAATCCGAATGTGCTGCTCACGCCGGTTTTGTGGCTTCAGACGCGACAAATGTATATGAACCGCACGCCGGTCCTGGCGATGCCGTTCGAGGCGTTGCGCGTAGTCCAACAACAAATATTCTTGGCTGGCACCTTGTTGTTCCAAGGCCATTTAGACGTTGCTCCTAAATTTATTGCGCCCGCCGGCGAACCGACAAAATTCCCTGATAGCGCATCATAATACCTATCCGTTCACACTATAGACCGCGATAAGACTTTTATTACAGTCCTTATTCTTTTCTCTGCTCCGGCCTGACTTTATCGGCGTGTCCGCCGCTTGCGTTTGGCTTTGCCCTTGCCTTTAAAGCCGCGATGAAGCCACCAATTCTTTTCGTTTATGGAGTAAATCGGTCGGTAGTGGCGGACCCGATTGGCGTCGATTACCTGTTTGATCTGATTGTCCAGGAGTAGCGGCTTGCCATCCAAATAGACGATCAGGATAGCGTGTCCGACGCGCAAATTGAGATCCTGTACGACCACAACCCGCATATCCTTTTCGGAAAAGCCGACATGTTTTAGCGCCATATATTTGGAAATCGCATAGTCTTCGCAGTCTCCGCGGCGTGCGAAGAACTGCTTCGGCGTCGCCCAGTAGTCCTTTTTCTTGTAATTGACCGGGTCCAACAGGTAGCGCCATTTATTATGATACGCGTTGATTTTGTTGATTTTAACGCGGGGTGGGTCGTTGGCGATCTGCTTTAGGAAAATGCGCCAGCGAGCCAGCATGCACCGGTTGCGGGGCGAAGGCCGGCAGGCCTTCAATTCGTTGGGTTTTTCTTTGTTGTACCGGGTAACCACCGTCGACCATTTTTTGAATTTGGTGATTTTCGACGAGCGGATTTCGGATGTTCCGAACAACTTTTGCGGTTTTGCCGCATTTGCCGACACGGGCACTAGCGCAACGGCCAGCAATAGAATCCCTGCGGCAAGGGATGCCGTTTGATTTTATCCTTTTATTTCAGATACTTTACGCACGTTTTGTGCCTCAACCTAGTGTCTTATAGATTTCTTATTGGTACTTTATCAACTATTCTTACGGTTTCGACAGTGTACTATATAAAACGTTCTATCGACCGACAGTGCTATTTGTCACATATTGTGCGTTATTGTGGTCAAATCACCGAGATTTGAACTTGCGCGCCGGAAGGCGGCGGCACCTTGGGGGACATCATGAGCGAATCCGACGCTGAAAAAGAAACCAAAGAAGAAGAGAAATCGGAAGAAAGCAAACCGGCGGCTAAGGAAAAAAAGGCGCCCAGTAGTGCGGTGCGCCCGGCGGAGAAAAGCACCGTCGCGAAAATGGCGATCACCGGGCTGGTGCTTTTGGTCGCAGCGGTGGCTGGAATATTCGCGGCATTGCAATTCGTCGAAGCGCAAAGGGAGCGTGAGGTGCAGCGCTGGCAAGACCGTCTGTCGATCATCATCGATAGCCGCCGCGACGTCATTGAAAAATGGATTTCCAAACAGGTCGAGGAAGTCCGCGCAATCACCGACCCCAATGTCACCCAGGGCGTTGGATTTTATGTCGAGCAGGCCGAGGCCGCCGGTGGGCAGGTAGCAGATTCGCCGGAACTGCAATTTCTCCAAAATTTGCTCAACAGCCGGGCCCAACAAGCTGGCTTCATTAGTAAAATTAAGGGCGAAGGTGCCAAGGCGGCGACAGAGCAATATGGCTATTCGGGTCTCGGCATCGTTTCATTGAAGGGAGAAGCGCTAGTTGCCAGCGACAGTTTTCCGCCGATCAACGATGAATTGCGCGCCGAACTTGCCCGGGCACCTAAAGACAAGCCGGCTATGTCGACCATCTATTTCGGCCCCGACAAAACTCCGTCGATTATGTTTACGGCACCAATTGCCTCCGAAACCGATCCTGATAAGAGCGTCGGGTTGGTCGTTGGCGTGAAAGTCTACGGCAAGGAGTTGTTTCCACTCCTGAAACAGCCGGGCAATGTGGACAAGACCGCCGAGGCGGTGCTGCTGCGGCTAAAGGAACGAACGATCCAATATATCTCGCCATTGCTTGATGGGTCGCCGGCGCTGAAGCGCAAACTCAATCTCGATACGCCTAATTTGGCTGCGGCGTTTGCTGTCGATGGCAAGGAACAATTCGCCATCAAGACCGACTATCGCGAGAAGGAGGTGTTGGTAGTACATCGGACGATCGAAGGAGCGCCTTGGCGATTGATGTACAAGATCGATTCGGAAGAATCTCTCGCCGAAGCCGAAGAGCGGTTGCGCAATATGGTGCTTGGCTTTGTTGGGCTGATCATTTTGCTGCTGATCGCGTTTGTCGCAGTGTGGTTCAAGGGGGCTTCAAAACGCGCGACCGAAGCCGCCGAACGGTTCCAGGCCCTGGCGATCCGATTCGAAGGTCAACGCAATTTCATGCATTTGGTTACCGACAGCCAGCCGAACTCGGTAATTGTCTTCGACGAGGAAGGCAAGTATCGCTGGTTCAACCAGATCGCCCTCGACCTGACCGGCATGGATCGTGGCGACTTGTTCGATAAATCGGTGGTCAGCGTTCTCGGCCCGCAACAAGGGCGACGCATCGAACGTTGGGTCCAGGACGTTTTGATGAGCGATGAGCCTATGAGCGTCACTCACGAAGTGTTGGTCGCCGGCAAGGGAGAAATGACCTACAAATCGGATTTTATCCCGTTGCCCGCCCGCGAAGATTTCCCGCCCGGCGTGCTGATGGTCTCCCAGGATATCTCGGAAGTGATGGCGGAACGGGCGCGTCGGGAACGCATCCTTAAACAGCTCGTCCGTGCATTGGTAAGCGTGGTCGATCGTCGCGATCCGTTCTCGGCCAACCATTCGACCCGCGTCGCCGAAGTTTCGCGCGCGCTCGCGAGTGAGATGGAACTCGATTACGTCGATACGGAAACCGTCGAAATCTCCGGCTCATTGATGAATTTGGGCAAGATCGAAGTGCCGACAGAAGTTCTGACCAAGCAGGACAAACTGACCGACGAAGAGATGGCAATGATCCGCGAAAGCGTCTTTACTAGCGCGGATCTCATCAAAGACATCGAATTCGATGGCTCGGTCGAAGGCACACTGCGTCAAATTCAGGAGAACTTCGACGGCAGTGGTGGGCCCAAGGGTCTCAAAGGCGAGGAGATTCTCGTCACTGCCCGTGTGGTCTCTGTCGCCAATGCCTTTGTCGGTATGGTAAGCGCGCGCTCTTGGCGGCCGGGCATGAATTTCGACAAGGCGGTGGATATTCTGCTGAGCGAAGTGGGCAAGAGTTTCGATCGCAAGGTGGTTACCGCACTTGCCAACCATTTGGACAATAGCGGCGGGCGCGAGAAGTGGCGTAGCTACGGCCTGCCGCCCAAAGAGTCGGATGACTGAACCGATTTTCAGTGATGGCCATGGCTGATACCGGCACTCTGTCGGCGCTCCTGGAAAAGCTGGGCACCTCTCGGGTCGTTTGCGTCGGCGACATCATGCTCGACCGTTTCATCGAGGGCCGCGCGGATCGTCTCTCGCCCGAAGCGCCGATACCGGTGATCGGTGTCGAGCGCGAGACCGAGATACCGGGCGGCGCCGGAAATGTGGTGCGCAATATCGCCACTCTTGGGGCTGAGGCCGCTTTGATCTCCGTGATCGGAAAGGACGACGCAGGTGGTAATGTCCAATCGCTGGTGGACGATACCCCTCGCCTATCCGCCACACTGATTGCCGAAGAGAACCGCCCGACCACAATCAAGACCCGCTACCTTGCCGCGGGCCAACAATTGCTTCGCGCCGACCGGGAATCCACCTCGCCAATCGAAAAAAAATCGGCAAATGCGGTTCTTGCGGCAGCAAAGAAAGAATTGCCGAAGCAGAACGGCGTGTTGGTGTTGTCCGATTACGGGAAAGGCGTGCTTGCTGACGATATCATCGCCGACCTAATCCAAGTCGCGCAGGAGCGCGGTGCGTTAGTGGTCGTTGATCCAAAGGGGACGGACTACAGCCGCTATCGCGGTGCCGATTTGTTGACCCCGAACCGCCAAGAACTCAGCACTGCCAGCGGAATGGCAGTGGATAGCGACGAAGAGGTAATAGCTGCGGCTCGGCAGATCATCAAAACATCCGGTGCAAAAGCCGTCTTGGCGACCCGGAGCGAACAAGGCATGAGCCTGGTTACCGCAGATGCCGCGGAACATCTGCCGGCGCGCGCGCGCGAGGTTTTCGACGTCTCGGGCGCAGGCGACTCGGTCGCCGCGGCAGTGGCGGCGGCGCTCGGAGCTGGCGCGGAGCTACCCGTAGCCGCGGCGTTCGCAAATATCGCCGCTGGCGTCGTGGTGGGCAAAATAGGCACCGCAGTGGTCTATCCGTCCGAGGTCTTGTCCGCGTTACACGAATCCGCACTGATGGGCACGGAGGCGAAAGTTGCCGCATTGGCAGGTGCCCAGGACATGGTCGCGACCTGGCGACGCCAAGAACTTCGGTGCGGGTTCACCAATGGCTGTTTCGATTTATTGCATCCTGGCCATATCTCGCTTCTCGCCCAGGCGAGGGAAGCCTGCGACCGGTTGATCGTCGGCTTGAATAGCGACCGCTCGGTGCGCCAGCTGAAAGGCCCGGAGCGGCCGGTGCAAACGGAATCCAGCCGCGCTCAGGTGCTGGCCTCGCTCGCTAGCGTCGATCTCGTGGTGATCTTCGACGAAGAGACACCGTTAGCGCTGATCGAGGCGCTACGCCCGGACCTTTTGGTAAAGGGTGCTGATTATGCACTCGACGAAGTGGTCGGTGGGGAATTGGTGTCAGGTTGGGGTGGAGAAGTGATGCTGGCCGATATTTTGGATGGTCATAGCACGACCGGAACCATTGCCAAGCTAGAGGCCGGGTCGAAAAAATGAGCGAAATTAAAGTCCCGCCGGACCGGGATCGGTCAAATCCATCAAACGCCGCGTCGCTGTGCGGGCAAAGCGCAAACTAAGTGCCTTTCGCCGCGATGCGTGAAGCTGTGTGTGGCTACTTTCACGGACTACCGCTGCGCCAAAACGATCAGCGATGATCAGCCCGCAACTGTCGGGGATCAGTTCGGCGGGAAAATTTTCGTCGACCGCGAAATAGAAACGGTCGCAGTACTCCAGATATTCCTGCCATTTATGATCGGTCATGAAATCTGCGCGGCTCGATTTGATTTCGACGATGGTGAAATCACCGTTTCGATCCAACGCAATTACGTCCGCTCGCCGTCGGTTTTTGAGCCGGAACTCGGTCAGACAAACTTGGCCAAGATCGCCAAAATATCGCGATAGTCCGCGCGCCAATCCGGCGGCTACTTTGTCGAGTTCATAACTTGTCGCATCATCGGGCATCGCGCGACGGTATCAGAACAAAACAAGAATATAAAGCGGCTTATGTGCGTCCCGCAGCGGCGGAATTCAGAGCTTATGCGGGCTTAGCGGCCTTCATGTTTAAGCTGACAGGAATATTGTTCAGCTTTTCCAGGCTCGCATCTTCGAACAGGCCGAAATCCTCGACACATTTGATATCTTCGAAGCCGGCTTCGGATAGAAAACTACCAAGAAAATCTGCGGTGAAGCCGGTGGCATTGTAGTCGTCGTCATCCACCTCGCCGCCGAACAAGATGCGCATCAGGTGCCACTGGTGATCGGGCGTAATCTTTTCATGAACGAAGAGTACGCAAAGTGCGGCCATATCCGGCACGCTGACCATCAGCTCGCCGCCGGGCTTCAGCACCCGCAGGCATTCGCCAAGCGCTTGGGGCATTTCTTCCTTGTAGCCCAACCGTTGCAATAGGTGGCAGCTATAGATGGTGTCGACCGAACCGTCTTCGAACTGGCCGAGATCACCGAAATCGCCTTTGTAATCGGCCTCGACGGTGTCGCTCGGATGCATTGTCTTCCAGCCGGTTGCGGGTGTTGCCCCGCCGATATTGAGTTTCATGGTAGCCGCTTTCGATATTGCCCATTTGGTGTGCGGGTAAAAACGCCCGTTCGTTGCCGATTCATTACAAGGCCCCTACCCAAGCCGTCAACGTGTCAATTTGCACCAGTTTGTAAGGTCCTAAACTGGATTGGTGGGGTGAAATGGCGCGCCCGAGAGGATTCGAACCCCTGACCTACGCCTCCGGAGGGCGTCGCTCTATCCAGCTGAGCTACGGGCGCTTCGTTGCGGGCGGAAATCTACGGCAAGGCGGGCTCGCATGCCAGTTCATTCTGTGGCTGTCCATCGCTGGCCGCAACCCGCTCCGCGTTTGATGCAAACAGCGGTGGTTCTTTGAGGTTGGCAGTCCAGTCGACAATATCGGTCCAGACCAGCTTGGCCTTCAAATCTCGTAGCAGCATGTGGTAGCCGCTTTGATATTCCTTAATCTTTATGTCGCAACTCTTGCCTGGCAGCTTCTTTTCCAGCGCCAAGCGGGCTTTGTCGGGGATGATATCCTCGCGTTTGCCATAGAGAATCAATGCCGGCCCGGAGAGACCGCTGGCGGCGGCTAAAGCCATGTCCATAAGATTGACCAAACCGAAAACCGCATCGATCCGGGTACGTTTGATGACCTTCGGGTCGCGCGACAGGGCGCGCAGCATGTTGAGATTATCCGATGGCTTGCGTCCCAAGCCCCCACCGCTGACCCGGAGGCCCGGGGCAGTATGCGAGAGTAACCAAAGTGCCGCCCGTTGCCATCCAGGCATTACTTGACGCGCCCAGACTGCGGGCGCGGACAAAATAATCCCGTCATGCTCGGCTAAATCGCGGTTGGCAGTTGCAGCCATGATTACGGCCCCGCCCATGCTCTCGCCGAGCAGGAAGAGTGGGAGATTCGGGTGGCGCGCTCTGATCAATTTGCTCACCCTCGCGAGATCGGCAGTAAGCGTGGTTGCTCCGTGTCAACGGCTGGGCGCAGGTCCGTCGCCGAATCCTCGTTGATCATAGGCGTAGGTCAGGAGCCCATGCATGGCCCAAAAAGTCGCTGGTTTCTCGAACGCTTTCGAATAGTCGTTGAAGCCGTGTAGTGCGAGGATGACTGCGTCCGGCTTGCCTTTGGGTGACCAGCGGCGGAGGGGCAATGGCGCGCCATCGGCCATGATGAAGCGGTCATCTTCGAGGCTTGCCGGTTGTGTCGCAGCGCCAGGGGTGAGTATTCGAGGCGAGCACGCGCTGACTACCAGCACCACACCGATCAATATCGCCGCCTCCAACCTCATATACTTGATCTTATGCAAGCCCGTTTTCGGCCACGGCTGATTCATCGCGCGTGAGCTGGATAAATATATCGGCGAGGTCGGTCTCGTCGCTTTTGATATCGATGATGGTCAAATTTGCGCGGCGAAAACATTCGAGAATCTCGTCGGCCCGCGTCGAGCCCTTCTGATAGTGGATTGCCACCGCGCCCGTATCCGTCAATTCGGCGGAAAATGCGGCCAGGGTGTCCGGTATTTCGGTAAGTGGTTGCTCTAAGGTTATCAGCAAGGTCTTTCCGTCAATCCGGCTAAGCAACGTCTCCTTTTTCTCGCAAGCGACTAGCTTGCCATGATTTATGATCGCGATGCGGTCGCAGAGCGCTTCGGCTTCTTCCAAATAATGCGTCGTTAGCAGGACCGTTACGCCGCCGTCATTGAGCGTGCGAATATTGTCCCACAGTTGTTCGCGAAGCTCGATATCGACCCCGGCGGTAGGTTCGTCGAGAACCAGCACCGGTGGATCGTGCACCATGGCCTTTGCGATCAACAAGCGTCGACGCATACCGCCCGAGAGCGCGCGGGCATAGGAATCGGCGACCTTACTAAGCCCTACTCTTTCGAGAATTTCATCGGTGTTTGTTTCAGCCGGAGGTACGCCATATAACCCTGCCTGCATTTCGAGATATTCGCGCGGGGTGAAGAAGGCATCCAGGTTGAGCTCTTGAGGAACGATACCGATGGCGGCACGGGCGTCGCGTGGCTTTTCGTCGATATCGATATCCCAAATTCGAGCATTGCCGGAGCTTTTCATCACCAGCCCGCCAAGGATATTGATCAAAGTCGACTTGCCGGCACCGTTGGGCCCGAGCAACGCGAACAAGGAACCGCTTGGCACGCTGAGATCAACCGCATCGAGGGCGGTGACCGGCGGCCGGCGTTTCGAGCCGGAATAGGTCTTCCCCAATTGTGTCACTTCGACGGCGAATGGCGGTGGCATGGGCGCTGGCCCTTAAATCGAGTGTGTGTCAAAGATTGATTGTCGCTCGGCATTCGCTATCATCCGCGCTTATAGCCGGTCAACCGGCGAGGTTTTCGGTCATCGAGAGGGAATGACGAACGACATGAAACCACCTGAAGAAATTGAAGTGACCAGCCGGGAGGTGAGCTGCGACGGTGGTGGCGGCGCGGCAGGTCATCCAAGGGTTTTCCTCAACATGGGTGAGAAAGATGAAGTCGACTGTCCCTATTGCGGACGTCAGTTTCGACTCCAAGAAGGGGCTGTGGCACCAGCCGGCCATTGATTGAAAATTTCTTTCTTAGCTACTGTCGATGTTGCGATTCAGCACATCATCCGGCACTCTGACCGACGGCAGGCAAACCGCCGACGTTGGGGAGACGGGGCATGAAACATCTTTATTTGGTCGATGGATCGAGTTTCTTATTTCGCGCATTTCACGCGGTTCGCCCACTGACACGGCCCGACGGCACGCCTGTCAACGCGGTTTATGGGTTTACCCAGATGCTGCTGAAATTGGTCGAGGATAGTGGCGCGGACCACATCGCGGTAATTTTCGATGCTGCCCGCAAAACCTTCCGTAACGATATCTATCCCGACTATAAGGCGCATCGCCCACCACCGCCGGACGAGTTGATTCCTCAATTTTCGTTGGTCAAGGAAGCGGCGGAAGCATTCGGCTTGCCCGCCATCGAAATGCAAGGTTTCGAGGCGGACGATATCATCGCGACCTACGCGCGGCTCGGTGCCGAGGCTGGGGCGAAAGTCACCATCGTGTCTTCGGATAAGGATCTGATGCAGCTTGTAGGCGATAAGGTGTCGATGCTCGATTCGATGAAAAACCGCATTATCGGCCCGGACGAGGTGGTCGAGCGGTTCGGGGTGGGGCCGGAAAAAGTGGTCGAAGTACAGGCGTTGGCAGGCGATTCCGTCGACAACGTGCCGGGCGTCCCGGGCATCGGTGTTAAAACCGCTGCTTTGCTGATCAACGAATACGGCGATTTGGACACGTTGCTCGAGCGGGCAAGCGAGATCAAACAAAACAAGCGACGCGAAAACCTGATCGAATTTGCCGATCAGGCACGCATCTCTCGTCAATTGGTCGAGCTCAAGCAGGATGTTCCGGTCACGGCGGAACTGTCTGAGTTCGTGCGTAAGGAACTCGATCTGGATCGAGCCGTCGAATTCCTCGGCGAGCAGGGGTTTAACTCCATTATCACCAGACTGGCGCCCGATGCGGCCGGTGGGCAGGCTGAGGAAGAAGCGGCCCCCAAAGACGTCGAATACGAACTGGTGCAAGACGTGAAGGTGCTGCAAGGGTGGATCGACCGGGCAGTCGCGAAAGGTACGGTCGCTGTCGACACCGAGACCACGTCCCTCGATGCGATGGCGGCGGAGCTGGTCGGCATTTCGCTGTCGGTCGAGCCTGGCAAGGCGTGTTACATCCCCGTCGCCCACAAGACGAATGGCGCGCAGGGCAGCCTCGACTTGGGAGAGACAGACGGCGGCGGAGACGACGACAAGGACGCACCAGCCCCCAAGCAAATCTCCCGTAAAAAAGCGCTCGATCTGTTGCAGCCTATGCTGGAAGACCCTTCGGTCCTCAAGATCGGGCAAAATATCAAATACGACACTCTGGTATTTTCCCGGTACGGGATCGACGTCGGGCCGGTCGATGACACCATGCTGTGCTCTTTCGTTCTGGAAGGGGGCGCAGGGAAACACGGTATGGACGATCTCGCCGATCGTCATCTCGGTCTGCAAACGATCAAGTACAAGGACCTGGTCGGCACCGGTAAAAAACAGGTGACTTTCGACTATGTGCCGCTGGAAAAAGCATGCGACTACGCGGCGGAGGATGCGGATATCACGCTCAGGCTTCATCGTCTGCTGAAACCGCGCTTGCTGGAAGAACGCATGGTCTCCGTTTACGAGACTATCGAGCGACCTCTCATTCCCGTGCTGACGGGCATGGAAAAAACAGGGATACGTGTTGACCCGGAAATGTTGCGGGGCTTAAGCCGCGACTTTGCGCAGCGGTTGGGCGGGCTCGAAGATGAAATTAAAAAGCTCGCCGGCGAAGATTTCAATGTCGGCTCGCCGAAACAACTCGGTGAAATCCTCTTCGATAAACTGGGGTTGCCCGGTGCGAAAAAGACAAAAACCGGGGCTTATCAGACCGATGCCAAAGTCCTCGAGGACTTGGCGGCCGACGGTCATGAACTGCCGACGCGGGTCCTCGATTGGCGCCAGCTCTCCAAGCTGAAGAGCACTTATACGGATTCACTGGTTGAGGACGTCAATGCGGAAACCGGTCGCATACACACCTCCTATGCAATGGCCGGCGCGCAGACCGGCCGCCTCGCCTCCACCGATCCAAATTTGCAGAACATTCCCGTGCGTACCGAAGAGGGCCGTAAAATTCGTCAGGCTTTCGTGCCCAAAAAGGGTTGTAAGCTGGTTTCGCTCGACTATTCGCAAATCGAGCTTCGCGTCGTCGCCCATATGGCGGGTATCGACGCCTTGATCCAGGCTTTCCATGACGGCGCCGATATCCACGCCATAACCGCCTCGCAGGTGTTCGACGTTCCGGTCGAAGGAATGGACCCGCTGGTGCGGCGCCAGGCCAAGGCGATAAATTTCGGTATCATTTACGGTATCAGCGCGTTCGGGCTGGCGCGCCAGCTTGGTATCGAACAGAAAGAGGCGAAAGCCTATATCGAGGCTTATTTCGAACGCTATCCCGGCATCAAGGATTATATGGAAGAGTTGAAGAGCGAATGCCGCAAGACCGGTATTGTCGAAACTTTATTCGGCCGGCGAATCCATCTACCGGGTATCAACGACAAGAACCATATGCGGCGTAACTATGCGGAACGCCAGGCTATCAATGCACCCATCCAGGGGACCGCCGCCGACATAATCAAGCGTGCCATGATACGGGTGCCCGCAGCACTCAAGCAGCATAAGTTCAAAGCCGAGATGCTGTTGCAGGTGCATGACGAGCTCTTGTTCGAAGTACCGACCAAGGAGGTCGATGGCGTCATCGAAACGATATCCGCCGTCATGGCAGGTGCGGTCGGACCGGCGGCAAATATGAGTGTGCCGCTCGAGGTCGAAGCCGGCATCGGCGCGAACTGGGACGAGGCCCACTGACCGGTATGATCAGGATTTGGGGCCGGCCGACTTCGCTCAACTCGATCAAGGTATTGTGGTGCCTGGACGAGCTTCGGCTCGACTATACGCTCGAGCTATGCGGATTCGGTTACTCGAGCCTGGACGACCCTGCCTTCGTCGCACTCAATCCCAACCGCATGGTGCCGGTGATCGCCGAAGACGGGTTCGTGCTATGGGAATCCCATGCCATCCTGCGCTATCTGGGTGCCAAATACGGGAACGGATCCCTCTACCCGCAGGATCTGCAAATTCGCGCCAATGCGGACCGGTGGATGGACTGGATGGTGCAGAATATCAAATATCGGCTGCGGTGGGTTTTCCACAATCGGTACCGGCCCGATTCCCCCGATGGCGATGCCAAGGCGGCGGAAAAAGGCCTGGCGGAGATTGGCGAATGGTGGCAACTGCTCGACCGGCATCTGGAACTGAACGATTATATCGCCGGCGAAGATTTCACGATCGGCGATATTCCGCTCGGTTGTGCGGTCTATCGCTATCGTGAGATGGTGCCCGAACGGCCCGATATGCCGTTCTTGGACGCTTGGTATCAACGTTTAACCGAGCGTCATGCCTACAAGCGTCATGTGATGCAGCCGCTGGCGTAACCGAAACAGGGAGAGACTCTCAATGCTTAAAATTCTCGGACGCAACACCTCATCCAACGTGATGAAGGTGCTCTGGGTGTGTGACGAACTCGGAATCGAATACGACCGAGAGGATGTCGGCGGGGCCTTCGGCAAAAACGATCAGCCGGACTATCTGGCGATGAATCCCAACGGGCTGGTGCCGACGATCATCGATGACGGTTTCGTGCTTTGGGAATCCAATGCGATCGTGCGCTATCTCGCCAATAAGCATGGCGACGGCTCGGATATTTGGCCCAACGACCCGCAAATCCGTGCCAGTGCGGATCGATGGATGGAGTGGCTCAGTACGACGGTCGCCGCACCGATGGTGCTGGTGTTCCGCAACCTGGTGCGGGAAACCGATGAAACGCGCAATATGGATGAAGTCGCACTCGGTACAAAACAAGCAACCCGGCTGTGGGGCATGTTGGATCAACATTTGGCGGAGAATGACTTCGTTACGGGCGCGACGTTTACCATCGGCGATATTCCGCTCGGGGTCCACGCTCGACGCTGGATCGAATTACGGCCGGAACCGGCAGGCGAGATGAAAAACTTGCTCGCGTGGTTCGAACGCCTGAAGCAACGGCCTGCGTATCACCATTGCCTGATTCCGCTGCAATAGCGCGAACTTGCGCCAAGGTTCGACCTCGCGTCATACTGGTTTTTGGAACTAAAACAATTGCGTGACGAAAGATGACGATAAAGTTCAACATCGGTGAATCGGTGCAAGTGCGTGAAGCTTATCCCGACGGGCATATTCGAACGCCACTTTATGCGCGTGGAAAAAACGGCGTCGTGGAAAGCTACGTCGGCATGTTTCCGAACCCTGAAGAGCTCGCCGTCGGAAAGGCGGACGGACCCAAACTGCCGCTTTACCGCGTGCGCTTTCAGCAGACCGACCTATGGTCCGACTACGATGGTGATGTGAAGGACACCACCATCATCGATCTCTACGAACACTGGCTGGAAAACGCTTGATGCGATTTTTGCGATTTGCCATTGCCGGGCTGGCATTGTTGTCCGCCGGCTGTTACCTGCCGACCGATTTCAACGCCGATCTGCAAATCGACAAGCAGGGCAATTACATATTTCGCTATGAGGGCAAGTTGACCCATCTGGGTCTTTTGCGTCAGCTCGCGGAAAAGGAAATCACCCAACCCGAAGCGCTCGAAAAGGTCGCGGTAATTCGGCGAGATCTGGCGCGCGACAAGGGATTCGGGGCAGGCAATAGCATTAAGGAGCGTGCCGAACAGATCAAGCACCTGGAAAACGCAAGTTTCGAAGTCAAATATAAGCGCCAGGGCAATATCGAACAGGAGCGTTCATTCGTATTCGTTAGGACCAATGCGCGGATGCTTGGCATTAGCCGGGTCCCCGACAAGTCGAAACCCGGAGGCTGGATTGTGAAAGTGTTTGGCGACCGGCCCAATAAGGAGCTTATCGAGGCACTGGAAAAGTCCGATTTAAAAGCGAATGGGCGGTTCCGAATCCAAACCGACGCCAAGGTGATTAAGCATAATGCGGACAAGCAATATCGAACCGGTCCGCTCATCGTCTATGTCTGGAATATTAAGAGCCTAAAAAAGGCCCCACCTCGACTGAGCTTCGCTCTCGGCAGGTAACATAAAACAAGGCCGGTTGATCCGGCCTTTTCTAATTCTGGAATTGCAAAAAGTTATGCGGCGGCGTAGATGCCGGCCTTTTTGACATCGTCGTTCACATATTCTTCGAACTGCTTGAAGTTCGACTCGAAACGTCCGCGCAAATCCCCGGCGGTGTGGTCGTAGGCCGACTTATCTTTCCAGGTCGTGCGCGGATTAAGCACGTCATTTGGCACTTCCGGGCAGTTCTCCGGCACCAAGACACCGAAATTCGGGTCGGGCGATGCGGCTACTTCGGCGAGTTTTCCGTCGAGCGCTGCGCGAACCATCGCACGGGTATAGGCGATCTTCATACGCTCGCCGGTACCATAGGCGCCGCCGGACCAGCCGGTATTCACGAGCCAGCATTTTGCGCCGGACTTTTCGATGCGTTCACCCAGCATTTTCGCGTAAACCGACGGGTGTCGCGGCATGAAAGGAGCCCCGAAACAGGTAGAGAATGTGGCTTCGGGCTCGGTCACACCTTTCTCGGTTCCGGCGACCCGTGCGGTATAGCCGGAAAGGAAGTGGTACATCGCCTGTTCGGAAGATAAGCGGCTGATCGGTGGCAACACGCCGAAGGCGTCTGCCGTGAGCATGATCACGTTTTCCGGCTGGCCTCCCATACCTGACAGGTCGACATTGGGAATGAAATCGATCGGATACGACGAACGGGTGTTTTCGGTCTTGCTGTCGTCGAAAAGGTCCAGTGTACGACTTGCCGGGTCCATAACCACGTTTTCGAGTATGGTGCCGAAGCGATGCGACGCGGCGAAGATTTCCGGCTCCGCTTCAGCAGACAGGTTGATAACCTTCGCATAGCAGCCACCTTCAAAATTGAAAATGCCGTTATCGGACCATCCGTGCTCGTCGTCCCCGATCAGCGTGCGCGATCCGTCGGCGGATAGCGTGGTCTTGCCGGTTCCCGAAAGTCCGAAGAAAATCGCTACGTCGCCGTCTTTGCCCATATTGGCCGAGCAATGCATCGGCATCACACCGTTCCCGGGCAAGGTGAAATTGAGATAGGAAAAAACCGACTTCTTGATTTCGCCCGCATAAACGGTGCCGGCGATAAGTACCAGCCTCTTATCGAAGCTCATCATAATGGCAGTTTCGGAATTCGTGTTGTCGCGCTCCGGTACCATGTGCAGGTAGGGTGCATGCAGGATCACCATATCCGGCTCGAAACCGGCCAACTCTTCCGCTGGCGGGCGGATGAACATGTTTCGGGCAAACAAGCTGTGCCAGGGAATGTCGGTGATCACGCGAACCCGAAGTCTGTGAGCCACGTCAGCTCCCGCATATAGGTCCTGAACATAGAGGTCGCGGCCTTGATAATAAGAAAGAATTTTACAATGGAGATTATCGAAACTGGCGTCGTCGGTGCCCTGGTTGACGGGCCCCCACCAGATGTCGTCTTTGCTTGAGGATTCTTCGACCAGGAATTTGTCCTTGGGCGACCGACCGGTATGTTTGCCGGTATCCACCACCAAAGCGCCACCGGTCGACAGTTGGCCTTGCTCGCCGCGAATGGTCGCTTCGTAAAGCGGTTCGGCGGTCAAGTTCCAAGAAATCGAATTCGCGTTGACGACGCCCTGGGCTTCAAGCCCCTGATTGCTTGCTTTAGTCACGCTGGCGCTCCCTCTCATCATCCGCCGTTGCGTGAAACAACGAAACTCTTGACGGACAACGTTTCCCCAATCTTTAGAATTTAGATATCTGTGATATCGGTACGCAAATCAATAGGGAATCATTCCCAAAATCAACGGTCAGGATGTCGCGGCTAGTGATTGTGGCGAATTGGCGAGTCGCAATGCCCTAAAAATTCGCGCGCCGCGCCTGTTTGGCGAGCCCCGCCAGGACAAGGCGGGCATCCTTGGCATCAAAAATGACGGACTCGAAGTCGACTCGCACAATTTTGGCTCCTTTACGGAGGTCGATGCCCTCCGGGTCTATCCCTGTCATCTCCCATCCATTGCCGTCTTCGAAGCCTGCTTGCTTGGCATATAGGTCTACCGCATCGGCATGATCCTCATTCATATGAGTGAGGATATCTGATTCGGCCTCGATCAGTTCCTCACAGCCAGCACAATCGAACAGGATCTCATTTCCGTCGATCCAGTCGATGCGGCCGAATCCGGCAACCAAATGCCCGCGTGTCAAATTTACCGAATAAAACGAAAAGTCCGCAAAATCCGCATAGACCGACGCACTTGAATGGCGGTTTAGAAACCTTCGTCGATCATTGGTGTCTTCGCTTTTCGCTATGCGACCCTGAATTGTTACACGGGCGCCGGTAAGCGGATCGTCCAAACCTTGCGTGCCGTCGATCAACAATGAAACTTGTGAGTTTAGAGTGAGGTTCTTGGTGTGCTCCGCCAGATTGGAAAGAAGCAATATCGGCGTTCCATTCGGCCGACACGCGATGATTACCAACGACGCATAGGGGTCTTTTCCTTCGTCGATTGTGGCCAGTGTCGCCCGATTTGCGCGGCGCAGGAGAAGCCGGCAATCCCGTCCCAATTCGTTTTTATCGATGTCGGTTTGGTCGGACGTCATTTTGTGCAACGCCCGGGCCGAATATCAGCTTTTACCGGTGATTTCCTTGGCGATAGCATTCGCCATATCTGCAGGATCGGTTTCATAGCGGAACATCATCGATAGTTTGCCCGTTGGATTCATCAAATAGACAAATGTCGTATGATCCATCAAGTATTCTGTGCTGTCGCCGGATTCGGCCTTGCGATAAAGCACACGATACGCCTTGGCGATTTTGTCGATCTGTTCTGCGTTCCCGGTCAGACCCTTGAAAGAAGGATGGAAGTGGGTGACGTAGTCGGACAATGCTTTCGCCGTATCGCGCGCAGGATCGACGGTAACGAATATAGGCTGAACCTTAGATGCGTTTTTGCCGAGCTTATTTAAAGCGCTAGACATCTTTGTGAGCCCGGTCGGGCATATATCCGGACAAAAGGTATAGCCAAACGTGATCAGCATATATTTTCCGGAAAAACTCTCTTCGGTAACCTTGGCGCCGGTATGATCGACCAGTGAGAACGGGCCGCCAATTTCGATTGCCGGGCGGAAGCCGACATTTTGCGATGTGTCCACCGATGCCCCGGCGGTGCCGAGCTGATGCCAAACCAGCAACGCTGCGATGGCGATCGCTGCGAGCGCGGCTAATGAAATGCTGATGACAGAAAGCGATGTACTGCGTTTCATCGTCAAAAGTGCCTCAAGTGCCTCATGTGGCGCCGGTTTTTTACTGCGAGATATGATCTTAATTTGTGTCTCGCCGACACCTATTCAACCCTGTAAAACACTCATACAGGCCGCTAACCTCTTCGCAATAGGGGGCAAATCGCCGCATGGCCGCGCCTCATTGTCGCGCCCAGGATACGAATTTACATGCCCGAAAATCCGCATTGCCCCAACTTTGCCCCATTGCCGCCCTGGAGCTGCCATGAGTATGTGTGATTGTAGGATGCAGGGGGCTGTGCCTAGAATAAAGCGGGAAGGTTGATATGCAGAAAATGATCGCGCTGGTGGACGACGACCAGAACATACTGACATCGGTTTCGATGGCATTGGAGGCCGAGGGCTATAAAGTGGTGACCTACCGTGATGGCGAGGAAGCGCTCGGTGGTCTCACCGATTCACCGCCCGATCTTGCCATCCTCGATATAAAAATGCCGCGAATGGATGGCATGGAATTGTTGCAGCGGTTGCGCAAAACATCGCAATTGCCGGCAATATTCTTGACCTCCAAGGATGACGAGATCGACGAGGTAATCGGCCTCCGCATGGGAGCGGACGATTACATCAAAAAGCCCTTTTCCCAACGCCTCCTTATCGAGCGCATCAGAACGATTTTGCGGCGGTCGGATCTCCCGGTCGAACCGGCAGAGGGAACCCCCAAAGGACTGATCGAACGCGGCAAACTTCAACTCGATCCGGAGCGACATTCGTGCCGCTGGGATGGCAAGGAGATCAAACTCACTGTCACCGAATTCCTGTTGCTGCAATCGCTTTCGCAGCACCCGGGGCACGTAAAAACGCGCGATCAATTGATGGACGCGGCTTACGGTGAAAGCATCTATGTCGATGATCGTACCATCGATAGCCATATCAAACGGCTTCGCCGGAAATTTCGTGACGTCGACGGCGAATTCTATCAAATCGAAACGCTTTACGGCGTCGGATACCGATATAGCGAATCATGACGCAAGACACGGCGGGTGGGTCGGATGAAGCGCGTGACGGCGGCGCAGACGGGACGAGTACGTCCGGTAGCCGTTTGTCCAAGACGCTGACAAATTGGAGTCGCCGCCGCCGACAGCGCCGCCGGACGCTCTCGCCACTCACGCTCCGCATACTTGCGGTCAACGTAATCGCTCTGCTTATTCCGATTGGATTTCTGTTCTATTCGGGGCCCTATCGTGACGGTCTGATCGATGCGGAGTTGGAGGCGATGCGCGACAAGGGCAAGCTTGTTGCCGCCGCGCTCGGTGAAACGTCGGTCGAGGCAACTCGTACCGGCCGGCAATTTATCAACCCGATCATCGCACGCGATATCGTTCGCCGCCTAAGCGATACGCCAAAGCTCCGCACCCGCCTCTTCGTCATCAACGGCGAGCAGATCGTCGACAGCTATCAGGTCGGTAAAGGCGGAATTATTCAGGTCGAAATGCTCGCGCCACCGGTGATGCACGAAGGATTCTGGGATTGGGCGCTGGGACTCATCGAATGGGGTATCGACTGGCTCCCGACGCGCGAAAAGCTGCAGCCCTACCGCGAAGCCGCCTCTCCGCGCGCGACCCATTATGAAGAAGTCATTCGCGCTTTTTCCGGCGATATGATCGGTGCGGTCCGCACCGGCGGCAAGAGCGGGCTGGTGCTCTCAGTGGCAATTCCGGTGCAACATTACAGGCGCGTGGTCGGTGCGGTGATGCTGTCCCAGGATGCGACCGAGATCGAAGCCGCGATCCGCGATTTACGCCAGAAAGTGGTTACGGTCTTTGGCTTGGCGTTGGTGATTACGATTCTGCTTTCGGTCTATCTTGCCGGAACGATCGCCCGCCCGGTATTGCGTCTCGCGGCAGCGGCGGAACGGGTGCGTCGGGGGCACGGGCGTGAATCGCAACAAATTCCCGACTTTTCTTCCCGGGGCGATGAGATCGGCGACCTGTCGAGTGTATTGCGCGAGATGACCGACTCGCTTCACGAGCGCATGGACGCGACCGAAAGATTCGCCGCCGATGTGAGCCATGAAATCAAGAATCCGCTGACATCCCTCAGGAGCGCTGTCGAAACTGCGTCCCGACTGAAAGATTCGGAACAACAAAAACAGCTTATGGCAATTGTGCTGGAAGACGTTCAAAGGCTCGATCGGTTGATCACCGATATTTCCAACGCCTCTCGCCTCGACTCCGAACTGAGTCGCGAAGAAATGGGTACGGTCGACGTTGGGCGCATGCTCATGGCGTTGGTCGAGGTCGAGTCCGGTACGGCATCCGACAGCGAATTGGAAATCGAGCTTGATCTGCAAGGGGATGCGGCATTGGTGGTGGTTGGCTCCGAGAGCCGGCTGGTGCAGGTGTTCAGGAACTTGCTTGGAAATGCGGCGAGTTTTAGCCCGCCCGGGGGCAAGATTCAGGTTATGGCAAAGGAGAGGGAGGGTTTGCTTGAGGTCATAATCGAGGACGCCGGGCCCGGTATACCCGAGGGGAAACTGGCTGCTATCTTCGACCGCTTTTATACGGAGCGGCCCGAAGGTGAAAAATTCGGCACCCATTCAGGGCTCGGTCTTTCGATTTCGAAACAAATCGTCGAGGCCCATAGCGGCTCGATTGTTGCGGAAAATCGAAGCGAAGATGGCAAGCCCGGTGCCGGCGCACGGTTTACCGTCAGTTTGCCAACTGAGTAATGCTGCGATGGCGGACCTTTCCACTTGCATTCATGCAACCACGGTGGCGATCGATGGTAAGGGCGTGCTGTTTCAAGGCGCTTCTGGCTCGGGAAAATCGGATTTGGCGCTACGTTTGATAGATGACGGGGCGATATTGGTGGCGGACGATCAGACATCACTAAGAGCGAACGACGGTACAGTTTTGGCGTCCGCTCCGGCGGAGTTGACTGGCCGTCTCGAGGTGCGCGGAATTGGTATTGTCGAGGTGCCGGTTTTAGCTGAGGCACCGATAAAGATGGCGGTCTTGCTTGAAACCGATGGTGAGATTGATCGTTTGCCCGACCCGACATGGATAAAATTATGTGATGTTGAAATTCCACAGATAGCGCTTCGCGCGTTCGAAGCGTCCGCGGTGGCTAAACTCAAACAGGCCTTGCGCAATGTGGGATCGACCTAGCGTGCGGTGTATAAGAGGTCGGGCAAAGGAGAAAATTCATGAATGAGCGTGTCGTATTGGTGACCGGTATGTCCGGTGCGGGCCGAACGGCGACGCTTAAAGGCCTCGAAGACCTAGGCTACGAGGCGGTGGATAATCTTCCGCTTTCAATGTTAGGGCGGCTCGTCGATCAGCCCGAACCCGAAAATCTTCTGGGCGAAGGCCGTCCGTTGGCAATTGGGGTTGATCTTCGCACGCGCGATTTTACCGTCGACTTGGTGATCGACGAAATCGAGCGCTGGAAGACAGAACATGGCGCCAACGTTTTCTCTGTGTTTGTCGATTGCGAAGATTCGGTTTTGGTTCGGCGGTATACCGAAACGCGGCGGCGGCATCCATTGGCACCGGACAGACCTTTGCCGGATACGATCAAACTCGAACGTCGCTTGCTTTCCCGACTGCGCGATCGTGCAGATCTGGTCATCGATACGACCGAACGTCGGCCGGCGGAACTGAAAGAGGTGCTGGCCCAGCATTTCTCTCTCGATCGGGGACCGGGGACCGATATCTTTGTCACGTCGTTCTCGTTTCGCCACGGATTGCCCCGTGAGGCGGATTTGGTGTTCGACGTTCGATTTCTGCGCAACCCGCACTATGAAGAAAAGTTGCGCCCGCTAACCGGTGAGGATTTGTCGGTGCAATCCTATATAGCCGAAGATCCGGAGATGGCGGCTTACCTCGAAAGCATCAAGACCATGCTGGGTCTTTGCCTGCCTAGATATCGCCAGGAGGGCAAAAGCTATTTGACCATTGCCGTTGGATGCACGGGCGGACGCCACCGGTCGGTTTTTACCGCCATCGAATTGGCGAATTGGCTGGAAACGGAAAACTGGCCGGTGAGTTTGCGGCATCGTGATATAAATCGCGACGCTGGTGGGGATATGCTTTAGCTCAAAGCTGGAAAGGAAAGAAGGATCGATGATTGGCGTGGTACTGGTCACCCATGGACGATTGGCCGAAGAATTCCTTGCGGCGGTGGAGCATGTGGTTGGTCCCCAAACCCATTTCGCGGCAATTTCGATCGGCGCCGATGATGATATGGATCAACGTCGCCAAGAAATTATCGAGAGCGCGAAGGAGGTCGACATGGGGGATGGCATCATCCTGTTGACCGATATGTTCGGGGGCACGCCCTCGAATATGGCGATTTCGCTGCTCGATCAGGACAAGATCGACGTCATCGCTGGGGTAAATTTACCGATGCTGATCAAACTGGTCTCGATCCGAGCCGAGAAGTCGCTGCCGGAAGTGGTTGAGGAATCGCAGGAAGCAGGGCGAAAATATATCAACGTAGCATCCGAATTACTGTCCGGCGGAGGTGAATAGTCATTGCCAGCCTCGTCTTCATCGACGGAACAAAGTGGCGAGATCGTGCGTACGCTCCGTATCGTCAATGCTAAAGGCCTGCATGCGCGCGCTGCAGCGAAGTTTGCAAAATTGGTCGGTGAGTTCGAGGCGGGTACAGTGGTTTCGAAAGACGGGATAGAGGTGCCGGGCGATTCGATCATGGGATTGATGATGCTCGGCGCAGGCCCGGGCACTATAATTGTAGTGCGTAGCAACGGATCCGATGCAAAAAGCGCTGTTGAGGCGCTTTCGAACCTTGTTGCAAACGGTTTCGGCGAACAGGACTAGCAGGAGATTGGCGCTATGGCCAAAGCGATATTCAACGGCAAGGTAATCGCCGACTCAGACCAGACCGAAAGTGTTGAAGGCAATACATATTTCCCTCCTGAGTCACTGACACGCGAGAATTTCAGCGAAACCGATCACACTACCTTTTGCGGCTGGAAAGGGACCGCGAACTATTATTCGATCACGGTTGAGGGCGAAACCGCAGAAAATGTAGCCTGGACCTACAAGGATCCGAAAGAGGAGGCCGCGCATATTAAGGAATTTGTCGCGTTTTATCCGGCAGTTAAGATAGAATCCTAAAGTAAACTCACATATCCATAACAATATAAAGATATCGTTATATATTTTTGTTGATTTTGTAGTCGTCGCGCTGTTATACCCTCAACGTCGGATTGATAGCGTGCGGTGCTCTGTCAGAAGACGTTGATTTTTAAGAAAAGAGGAAGAAATGGCTACGGTCGAGGATTTTAAGGTCGCGGATATAGATCTCGCGGATTGGGGCCGCAAGGAAATCGCTATCGCGGAAACGGAAATGCCGGGTTTGATGGCCATACGCGAAGAATATGGCGGTCAGAAGCCGCTCGACGGTGCTCGTATTTCCGGCTCGCTACATATGACGATACAAACTGCGGTGTTGATCGAAACGCTGACCGCGCTCGGCGCCGAGGTGCGTTGGGCCTCGTGCAATATTTTTTCGACCCAGGACCAAGCTGCCGCGGCAATGGCGGCAGCCGGTATTCCGGTCTTTGCCTGGAAGGGCGAATCAGAAGAGGAATATTGGTGGTGCATGGACCAGACAATCACCGGACCGGACGGGTGGACGCCGAATATGCTGCTCGACGACGGTGGCGATTTAACGCTGGTCATGCATGACAAGCATGCGGATTTGTTGAAAGAGGTGCGCGGTCTCTCCGAAGAAACGACCACTGGCGTTCATCGGCTTCACGAGATGGAAAAAAGTGGCACGCTTGCGGTGCCGGCATTCAACGTTAACGATTCGGTCACCAAATCGAAATTCGACAATCTCTACGGTTGTCGTGAAAGCCTGATAGACGGCATCAAACGCGCCACCGACGTCATGCTGGCCGGCAAGACAGCGGTGGTTTGCGGTTATGGTGATGTGGGCAAGGGCTCGGCGGCAAGTTTGCGCGGCCAAGGTGCGCGCGTGGTGGTGACTGAAATCGATCCGATCTGTGCGCTTCAGGCGGCGATGGAAGGCTATGAGGTGGCGACCATCGAAGAGGCCGCCCCGAGTGGCGATATTTTCGTCACGACCACAGGCAATATCGACGTCATCACGCTGGACCATATGCGTGAAATGAAAGATCGGGCGATCGTTTGCAATATCGGCCATTTCGATTCTGAAATCGCGATTGCCGATCTCAAGAACTTTCAATGGCACAACGTTAAACCGCAGGTGGACGAAGTAGAGTTTCCGGACGGCAAGCGACTGATCGTGCTGGCGGAAGGACGCCTGGTCAATCTTGGCTGCGCCACCGGACATCCGAGTTTCGTCATGTCGGCGTCGTTTTCGAACCAGGTTCTGGCGCAGATCGAGCTATGGCAGAACTATGCTAATTACGAAAACAAGGTTTACGTATTGCCGAAGTCGCTCGACGAAAAGGTCGCGGCTCTCCACCTGAAAAAACTCGGAGCGCAACTGAGCCAATTGTCGAAGGAACAAGCGGATTATATCGGCGTCGACCAAAAGGGACCCTACAAGCCCGATTACTACCGCTACTAATCTTCGACCTAATATCTGGGATTGTCTTACGGGAACGCTTGTTAGGAACCGGCGCAGTCCTTAGACTCAACGCCGATCGCTGATGGCGAGTAAGGCGGATGTCGGCAATAGCACAACTTTTTGATCCGGAGATTTGGGCAGGCTTATGTCTATTGCTCGTGATTCTGGCCGGCGGATTGGCTGTGCGTTTGTTTTTAGTCGAACGCCGTACGGAACAGGATGCAGCGGCGCTTTGGCGCTTTTTGGATGCGGTCCCGTTTCCGGTCTGGCGGCGGGATGGCGATGCCCGGCTACTGGGCGCCAATCGGTCCTATTTGGAATTGGTGAACGCCACACGCGGAGAATTACCGCAACGCCAACCGGAAATCGGCGCCCGCCAGGATCAGGATGACCGGCCGGCGATGGCTCATCGGGCGATGAAAACCGGGCTAACGCTCTCGGAAAGCCAGTACGTCGTCGTCGATGGCGCCCGGCGCCTTTTCGAGATCACGGAAGTTCCATTGGAAGCAATCGATGGGGGGTCGCTAGGGTTTGCGCTCGACCGGACCAGCCTGGAGGAAGTCCAATCCGAGTTGGCCCAACATATCGCAGCACACGGCGAAGTGCTGGAGGTGCTTCGAACCGCGGTGGCGATTTTCAGTGCCGACCGGCATTTGCGATTTTCGAATTCGGCTTTCGCGGATTTATGGCGTCTGGAGCCCGAGGACCTTGCCGGCGACCCAACCCTCGATCAATTGTTGGACCTGTTGCAAGATCGGCGGCGGCTCCCGGAGGTGGTTGATTTTCAAGCTTATAAAGAACGCCAAAATCGGCTCTTTACCTCGCTGCTCGAGCCCGAAGAGCGGTTAATGCATTTACCCGACGATCGCACTTTGCGGTTGGTGATTTCTCCACATCCGTTAGGCGGCCTACTTTTCCTCTATGAAGACGTAACCGACCGTTTATCCCTCGAGCGTTCCTACAACACTCTGATTGAAATGCAGCGAACGACGCTGGACAACCTACGTCAGGCGGTGGCCGTGTTCGGCGGCGACGGCAGGCTTCGTGTTTGGAACCCTCCCTTTGCACGGCTCTGGGGTTTTGCCGCCGCAGACCTTGATGATGCGCCCCATGTGGGCGAATTGGTCGAGCAAATACTCGAGCGCTTGCAACCTCATCAGGCGGCAAGGACGTCCAAGGAAGCGCTCGTTGTCCAGGTAACGGAGCCCAAAGCGGAAGTCGGACGAATGGAACTCACAGACGATACCATGCTCGATTACGGCATCGTCCCAATGCCCGATGGCGGTTGCATGGCAACCTATCTCGATGTCACCGATACCGCGCGTGTGCAACGCGCCTTGGAGGAACGCACCCAAGCGCTCGAGAATGCGGACCGGGTAAAAAGCGAATTCATCGCGAATATCAGTTACGAATTGCGCACGCCCCTCAACGCAATCATCGGGTTTACCGATTTTCTCAATCACCAAATAGTCGGTGCACTGAATGATCGCCAGAGGGAATATGTGGATTACATCATGAGTAGTTCCAACCAACTGCTGACCCTTATCAACGATATTCTGGATTTGGCGACGATCGAGGCCGGGTATTTGGAACTTGACCGGGAGGAAATAGACCTCGCCGTATTACTCGACGGACTGGCATCGATGATGGGCGATCGGGCGGAAAAGGGCGGCGTGGCGGTAGAGCTCGATTATCCGCCGGACATAGGCACCCTATCCGCCGATGCGACTCGCCTTCGCCAGGCAATTTTTAATCTGCTATCGAACGCGGTCAAATTCACACCCGATGGCGGCACGGTGACCTTGAAGGCCGCCCGAACGGCGGACGTTGTGACCGTAACCGTCGAGGATACGGGCATCGGTTTCGACTCAGCGAAACGCGAAACTTTGTTCGAGAAATTCGAAATTGGCGATACGCGCTCCCGCGAATCCGGTATCGGCTTGGGGCTTGCCCTGACCCGCAGCCTGATCGACTTGCATGGGGGGTCGGTGGAATTGGAGTCGGCGGTCGATAAAGGCACCAAGGCGATATGCCGTCTTCCCACAACCGATACGCTGGCGAATACGGCGGGAACCGCATGATCGACCTTGCCGACGAAGCGGCGAGCGAAGCTTTCGCCTCGCGCATTGCCGACCTCGCGGTGGCCGGTGACGTAATCGGCCTTTCAGGCTCGCTCGGCGTCGGCAAAACTGTTTTTGCCCGTGCCTTTATTCGTAGCTTGGTCGACAGTGGAGAAACGGTACCAAGCCCCACCTATACTCTAATGCAGCTCTATGACAGCGGGCCGGTGCCCATCTATCACTACGATCTCTACCGTATCGAGTCTGACGATGAGCTCGATGAATTGGGTTTCGAGGAAGCATTGGCGGATGGAATCGCCCTTATCGAATGGCCGGAGCGTGTTGGAGGTCTCGGTGGCATGTCCCGTCTCGACTTGGCTTTCTCCGAGAAAGATTCTGCTCAACCCAATCAACGTCAGGTGACGCTCCTGCCGGGAGCCGCATGGCATTCTCGGCTGAAGGACGAATTCTCCGAATTTGCCGGAGCGTTGGATGTCTGAACGTGATCGCGCGACCGAAGAATTTCTTAGCCGCGCTGGCTGGCAAGCGGCGGTACGCGGGCCGCTGGCCGGTGACGCTTCTTTTCGCCGCTATGAACGTCTCGAAATGGCGGGAAAACGCGCTGTTTTGATGGATGCACCGCCGCCAACGGAAGACATTCGGCCATTCATGGCGATTGCCGATACATTGCGTGCGCTGGGCCTGAGTGCCCCCGAGATTTTTTTTGCCGACGAAGCCGCCGGTTTCCTGCTGTTGGAAGATTTCGGCGATGCGACTTACACCCGAATTCTCAAGACCTGCGGCGAGGACGAGGCTCTATACCGCTTGGCGGTCGATGCGTTGGCGCATCTGCACGATAAATTTGAAGACAAGTGCGGGGCCCCGCTATACGACGATTCAGCTTTGTTGTCGGAAGCGCGCTTGCTCACTGATTGGTATATGCCGGCAGTTTTCGGTGAAGACACATCGAGCTCCCAAATCGCGGCTTATGAGGATGCGTGGCGTTCGGTCTTTCCCATCGCGCGCGCTGTTCCATCGAGTTTGGTGCTTCGTGATTTTCATGTCGACAATCTAATCAGGCTGGATGATCGGCCTGGCGTTGCGGCGTGCGGGCTTTTGGATTTTCAGGATGCGATGATAGGGCCGGTTAGTTATGATTTGGTTTCGTTGTTCGAAGATGCCCGTCGCGACGTGCCGCCCGATCTGACTCAAAAATTGATCTCTCATTATTTGGCTACTTTTCCATCGCTGGATCGAGATGCATTGATGGCGTCTTATGCAGTTCTCGGCGCGCAACGCAGCGCGAAAATTCTAGGAATTTTCACGCGTCTCGACCGGCGCGACGGTAAGCCTGTGTATCTTCCGCACATAGCTCGGGTCTGGAGGTGGCTAGAAGGCGATCTCACCCATACGGAATTGGCGCCAGTGAAAGCGTGGTTCGATGAGAATTTACCGCCGGAGCGGCGAACGGTTCCCGAACCGGTTACGCTGTCATGACCGGAATTACGCGCGCCATGGTTCTGGCTGCCGGGCTGGGCACCCGTATGGGGGCGATATCCAAGACCAAGCCGAAACCGCTGGTCGAGGTGATGGGCAAAGCGTTAATCGATTACAGCCTCGACCATCTCGCCGCGGCCGGCTTGAAGCGGATCGTCGTTAACACTCATTATTTGCCCGATCAGGTCGAAGAGCATTTGGCGGGACGCGAGAATATCGAGATTTCTCGTGAGCCTGAACGTCTCGAGACCGGCGGGGGTGTTCTTAATGCGTTGCCGTTATTGGGTAAGCGTGCATTTTTTGTGCTCAACAGCGATGCGCTTTGGCTCGACGGTCCAAGTTCGGCGCTCGGCCGGCTTGCCGCCGCGTGGAATAGCCGGCGAATGGACGCATTATTATTGTTCCAGCCAACGGTGCGGCTGATCCAATATCGCGGACTCGGCGATTATCACCTCGAGCCCGATGGCCGAGCCAGGCGACGCGAGGAAACCGAAGTCGCGGCCTTTTTGTTTGCAGGTGTGCAAATCCTCCATCCACGGCTTTTTGCCGATGCGCAGGAAGGCAGTTTTTCGCTCAATCACCTCTATGACCAAGCAGAGGCGGCCGGACGCCTGTTTGCCATTGTCCATGACGGCGATTGGTATCATGTGGGCACGCCCGACGAGTTGCGGAAGGCGGAATCGGCGATTTCCTTGCGCAATGTTTCGGTCAACAGTCGCTAGGCATAGCGGGGTTACGGCGACGGAAATGGCTGATAGCGACCTTTCGATTTTCACGATCGCTGCCGATCATTCATTTGTCGATAGTTTAGCCGCTCGCCTACTGGCTGAAACCGATGATGATCCGCTTCGGCTGGCGGATACCACATTATTGCTACCGACCCGACGTGCTTGCAGGGCTTTGAGCGAAGCCTTTTTAAGGCTCCGCGACGGCGAACCCTTGGTTTTGCCGGCGATGCGTGCGCTCGGCGATACAGACGAAGAAGGCCTGGCGCTCGAAGAAGCTCCCGGGCTCGATCTCGCCGAGCTACCGCCAGCGATGCCCGACAGCCGGCGCGTCATGGCGTTGGCAGAACGAATTATAAAGTATCGCGCCGATTTGCTCGACACGCCGGAGTATGTGTCGCTACCGGAACAGTCCTTATTGCTGGCGGCGGAACTGGCGCGGTTTCTCGATCAGGTCCAGACGGAACGGCTCAGTTTTGCCGGCCTCGACGCCCTAGTCCCGGACGAACTTGCCATTCACTGGCAGGAGACGCTGGCCTTTCTGCGCGAGTTCACCGAGTACTGGCCCGATGAAGTCGAGGAAATGGGATTTCTCGAGCCGGTCATGCGGCGAAATCGATTGCTCGAAGCCAAGGTGCGGCAATGGAAACAGCAACCGCCGGCCGGCGACATCGTCGCCGCCGGCTCCACCGGCAGTATCCCGGCAACCGCGGATTTGTTGAAAGTGATCGCCGGGCTGCCTCGGGGGAGAGTCGTGCTGCCTGGGCTCGATATCCATAGCGATGACGAAAATTGGAAGGCGATCGAGGACGATCCCACACATCCGCAATTTGCCATGGCTCAACTGCTTCGCCGGTTTGGGGTATCGCGGAGCGACGTCAGGAGATGGGAGACACGGGACACGGTGCAGAAACCGGTCAATAAGGCGTCTCCTCGCGCGCGGCTTATTCTCGAAGCAATGCGGCCCGCGCGAACCACAACCGCGTGGCAATCGTTGAAGGGTTTCGAAACCGCTTCGCTCGAAGGTCTTTCCTTACTCGAGTGTGCGAACGAAACGGAAGAAGCCGGCGTCATCGCTTTGATCCTCCGCAGTGGTCTCGAGACCGAAGGCAAGACGGGGGCACTTGTTACCGGCGATCGGCGGTTAGCCCGACGAGTCGCGGCAGCGCTCAAACGTTGGAATATCGAAATCGACGATTCTGCCGGTGTCCCGTTATCGGAAACACCGCCGGCGGTATTCATGCGCCTCGTCGCCGAGATGATTGCCGAGGGTTTCGGTCCGGTCGCGCTGTTGGGTTTCGGCAAGCATCCGCTGGCCGCTGCCGGCTACGAACCGGCCCGGTTCCGCAGCCTGATGCGGGCGCTCGACAAGAACCTATTGCGAGGACCGAGACCGGCGCCCGGCATTGCCGGACTAAGGGCGGTGTTGGCCGGTCGAGATGGCAAGGCACTTTCCAAATCGGCAAAGGCGGATTTTGTCGAGCTGTTCGATCGATTGGAGCACCGAACGACAGCAATGCTGGCACTCGGCGACGGGGAAGTGAGTTTGAGCGCTTTGGTTGATGCCCACATCGAGGTGTGCGAAGCACTCGCCGAATCCGCGGGCGATCCCGGGGCCGAGCGCCTTTGGGCCGGAGAGAATGGCGAGGCTTTGGCTTTGTTTTTTGCTGATCTGCGTGACTCCGCAGACGCGTTTTCCGATCTCGCGCCCGCGCACTATCCGGCAATGTTGGAAGTTTTGCTTGGGCGTTCCGTCGTCCGTCCACGGTTCGGTAAGCATCCGCGCTTGAATATTTGGGGACCACTGGAAGCTCGTATGCAGCGTGCGGACTGTTTGATCGTCGGCGGCCTTAACGAAAGCAATTGGCCACGCGATCCGGCCCCCGACCCGTGGCTCAGCCGTCCGATGCGAAAGTCCTTCGGGCTGCCGGCACCGGAACAGCGTATCGGTTTGTCGGCACATGACTTTACGCAGGCGCTTGCGGGCCCTGAAGTCATCCTGACCCGCGCTCGTAAAGCCGATGGAGCGCCGACGGTACCAACCCGATGGTTAAGCCGACTGCAGTCGGTGTTGCATGCCGCGGGGCATGCGGACGGATTGGCAGTGCCGCATCGTTGGATCGAATGGCAACGGGCCCTTGTCCGGCCGGGCTCGCCAGAACCGACACTGCCGCCGGCACCTGTGCCGCCTCTATCGGCCCGGCCGAAACAGTTGTCGGTGACGCGAATAGAAACCTGGATGCGCGACCCCTACAGCATCTACGCACGTCACATCCTGGATCTCAGAAAATTAGACCCCTTAGCTGCCGACCCGGGCTCGGCGGAGCGGGGAATCATTATCCATGCTGCCTTGGACCGGTTCATGCGCCTTCATCCTGAGAAGCTTCCGAGCGACGCACTGTCGGCCTTGCTGGCGATCGGGGAAGGAATTTTCGGTGAAGAACTCGCGCGCCCGGCGGTTGGAGCGTTCTGGTGGCCAAGGTTTCGGCGGATTGCCGAATGGTTCATCGATCTCGAGGGGCGGCGGCGTGACGGTATCCAAGGATCGGTTACGGAATCGAAAGGTTCGATCGTTCTTGATACCAAAGCCGGACCCTTCGAATTGACCGCGCTTGCGGATCGTATCGACCGTTTGAATGACGGTGCATTAGAGGTGATCGACTACAAGACCGGAGCGGTTCCGTCGGAAAAGGAGGTCCGTCTCGGCTTCGCACCCCAATTATCGCTGGAGGCGGAGATCGCCGAACGGTCGGGATTCGCCGGTCTCGATGGCGCTTCGGTTCAGGCGCTTTCCTATTGGCGCCTCACGGGGGGAGACCCCGCCGGTGAAGTGAAAAGTATCTCCAAGGATATGGAGGCTCTTGCCGCCGAAGCCCTGAAGGGGCTGCAGGAATTGGTCGACAGGTTCAGTGATCCCGGGACCGCCTACGCGGCAATTCCGGCACCGGCGCACCGGCCTCGTTACAACGATTATGCCCACCTCGAGCGAATTCTCGAATGGTCGGGCGGGGCAGGGGACTAGCGATGAGCCAACCGGCGGGCTACCCCGACCCCGATTTACAGCAACGCCAGGCGGCAGACCCTGCCAAATGCGTATGGCTTGCAGCGAGCGCCGGCAGCGGCAAGACCAAAGTGCTGACCGACCGGGTGTTGACCTTGCTGCTTGGCGATACCCCGCCAGGCCATATCCTTTGTCTGACCTTTACCAAGGCTGCAGCAGCGGAAATGGCCAATCGCGTTACGGAACGGTTGGCTGATTGGGCGACGGTTGACAGCGCAGCCTTGGCGAAAATTTTGGGAGACCTTCTTGGCCGCGCTCCCGAAGAATCCGAGACTGAGCGAGCGCGTCGATTATTCGCCGAAGTTCTCGACGTTCCCGGCGGACTTAAGATTCAGACAATTCACAGCTTTTGCGAATCCTTAATCGCCCGGTTTCCGTTCGAATCCGGCATCCCACCCCACTTCGACATTATGGATGAACGAAGTGTCGCGGAATTGATGATCCGTGCCCGCGACCGAATGCTTGCGGGTGCCAGCACGGAAAGTTCCCTCACTGAGGCATTGGCCGTCCTAACGCGGCACGTGCAAGAGGACAGGTTTGCGGGACTGATAGCCTCCATGTCCCAAGAGCGTGGGAGGCTGCACCGGGGACTTGTAGCGAAAGGCGGACTCCAGCCGGCGATTGCAAATATCTATCGCAAATTCGAGGTCGAGAGCGACGATACCGTCGACGACGTCCGTGCCAGTGCGGTGGCGGATGATGCGATCGATAAATCCGCTTTAACCCAGGCCGCTGCGGCTCTTTCACAGGGTACTGAGAAGACAGACCAGCCACGTGGCCAATTGCTGTCAAATTGGCTGGAAAGCGACTTGAGTGGGCGGCTCGAACGCTTTGATGACTACATCGCGCTCTATCTAACTCAGTCCGGCGAGTGCCGTAAAAGGCTTATCACCGCGGGTGCCCTGAAGGCGGACCCCGGTGCGGAAGAAATATTGGAGCGCGAAGCGGCGCGCTTAATAGCGGTTCAGGAACATCTCAGGGCTGTTGTTACCGCTGAAAGTTCGGCGGCCCTGTTGCGGCTCGGCGCCGCGCTCCTCGATGAGTATGACCTTATCAAGCGTCGGATGGTTTGGCTCGACTATGACGACCTGATCTATATGGCGCGTGACCTGCTAAGCAGGCCCGGGATTGCGCCGTGGGTGCTGTTCAAGCTCGATGGAGGACTGGACCATATTCTGATCGATGAGGCGCAGGACACAAATCCCGAACAGTGGCAGATCGTAGCCGCCCTGGCAGACGAGTTTTTTGCCGGCGAGAGCGCGCGTCCCGAGCTGCGAACACTTTTCGCCGTGGGAGACGTAAAACAGTCGATCTTCAGTTTTCAGCGTGCCGAACCGGCGCTTTTCGAACGTTATCGGCAAGAATTCCGTGCTCAGGCAAAAGCGGTGGAACGGCAATGGGGCGATCTGGACCTGTCGGTTTCGTTTCGTTCAACCGATGCGGTGCTCGCCGCAGTGGATGCGGTATTTGCTCGGACGCCGGCTAAAGACGGCGTTATCGAAGGCGATCAAATATTGAAACATCATCCCTACCGATCCGGCGCAGCAGGACTGGTGGAGCTGTGGCCCGCGGTGGGTCCGGAGCCCGCAGATCCGCTTCCGGCTTGGACGCCGCCGGTCGAACGTATTGCCGACGACAACCCGTCGCGCCGGCTTGCGGAACTGATCGCTGCCAAGATTGCGGGTTGGATCGGAAACGAGATTTTGCCATCACACGGCCGCCCCCTGCGTGCGGGCGATTTTATGATTCTCCTTCGCCGGCGGAGCGGGTTCATGGCAGAGATCGTTGCAGCGTTGAAAGCCAAAAATGTCGCTGTTGCTGGCGTCGACCGAATGATGCTGACCGAACAATTGGCAGTAATGGACCTGATGGCGCTGGGACGCTTTTTGCTCCTACCCGAAGATGATTTGACCTTGGCGGTAATTTTGAAATCGCCGCTCTTCGGATTCGACGAAGAACAACTCTTCCGCCTTGCTTATGATCGCGGCGCGGACAGTTTGTGGCGCAGATTGACCCAGTTGCGCAACGATGATCCCGCTTTCGCCTCTGCCGGCGCTTGGCTCGAGTCGCTTTTGGCGCGGACAGGTTTCGAGCGGCCCTACGAATTGTTTGCATCGGTTCTGGCGGCTCCCGTCCCGGCGGAGGGTACGGGCCGGGAAGCAATGATTCGACGCTTGGGGCCGGAATGCGAAGACCCCATCGACGAATTCCTCAATTTGGCGATGAGCCATGAACGCACGCACATCCCGTCGCTCGAGGGGTTTCTCCATTGGATGGAAGCAGGTGCGGTCGAGATCAAGCGAGATTTGGAACAGGGCAGCGCCGATGAAGTTCGGGTGATGACGGTCCATGGTGCGAAAGGATTGCAAGCGCCTGTTGTTTTCCTGCCCGATACGATGGCCAAACCCACCGCCAGCCCTGAGATTCTATGGCAAGACGCACTACCCCTGTGGTCGCCGCGGCGGCAATTCGAACCTTCATTGAGCCGCGGCTTGCGAGCCGAGGCAGAGGCCCGCCGAGATCAGGAATACCGTCGCCTCCTTTATGTGGCGATGACCCGCGCCGAAGATCGGCTGTATATATGTGGGCACCATGGCGCTCAAAAACCGGCCGACGATTGCTGGTACGCGCTGATGCGAGAGGGTCTCGGCGAGGTCGCCAACCCGATGGAATTTAAATTTTCAGCCGAAATTTCCCGTGGCTGGCAGGGGGAAGGACTTCAGCTCGAGACAGCGCAACGGGCGGATGTGGATGCCCGCGAACCTATTTCGAGTGCAGCCGATACCGTCCCTTTGCCCGATTGGGTCGATTTTGATGCACCTGCGGAGGCGACACCTCCGAAACCACTGGCACCCTCTCGGCCCGGCGATGATCCGCCTGTCGCATCGCCGTTAGGTGTAGATCGCGGTGAGCGCTTCAAGCGCGGCCTTCTTATCCATCGTCTCCTACAAACATTGCCCGACCTGGAACCTGCGGCGCGGAGGAATGCAGCGGAACGCATGCTCGATCGAAAAGGGATTGGGCTGGTGCCTGAGGAGCGCGAAAATATTGTCGCGACGGTCTTCCGGGTATTGGACGACCCCGAATTTGCCGATCTGTTCGGCCCAAACTCGAAAGCTGAGGTGCCTTTGGTTGGCACCGTCGATATGGCGCACGGCCTCGAAGTGGTGTCCGGCCAGGTTGATCGATTGCTGGTACGCGACGAAGAGGTGTTGGTCGTGGATTACAAATCGCTACGCCCACCGCCGGATCGGGAGAATGACGTGCCGACACCATATATTCGCCAAATGGCCGCCTACCGCGCGCTACTCCAAGGCGTATGGCCCGATCGGTCAGTAAAATGCGCGTTGCTTTGGACCGAAAACCCAAGCCTTATGTTGCTCGAAGATGCGCTGCTTGATTCCTACAGCACCGCTCCCTAGATTGAAGGTTCGGGTAACGATTTCGCCCAATCAATTCGAAAGGTATTTTCCATGGCTGACACCGTAGCGGTGAGTGACGACGAATTCGAAGCGAACGTTTTGAAGGCGGGTGGGCCTGTTTTGGTCGACTTTTGGGCCGAATGGTGCGGGCCATGCAAAATGATCGCTCCGGTGCTGGAAGAGATCGCCGCCGATATGGGCGATAAGGTGACGGTCGCGAAGATCAATATCGACGACAACCCGGAAACCCCGTCGAAGTACGGCGTTCGCGGTATTCCCACTCTGATGATTTTCAAAGATGGCGAGGTCGCATCGACGAAGGTCGGCGCGTTGCCGAAAAGCCAGCTTGTTCAATGGGTCGAATCTGTCGTTTGACCAATCCTATCTACAGGATTTGAAGCTCAGTAAGGTTCGCTGCCGGTCGTATTGATTCGGTAAAGTGTGCGGTGATGGTTTGCCGGCAACTTGTTGGTCGTCGCGCAATGCATAAGCGTTCGGTTGTCGTAAACGACGAGATCGCCGTCCTGCCACTTGAACCGATAGAGGAATTGCGGCTGCTGGCAATGCTCGAAAAGCATTTGTAGCAGGTCATCCGTTTCCGGCTGATCGAGACCGACAATCGATTTGATCGTTCCCGTCACACCGGGAAATACGAATATTCCCTTCCGGCCGGTTTCCGGATGGGTGCGTACCACCGGATGGACGACCTCCGGGGTTGCCTGGCGCTCGGCTTCGCTGCACAGCACCCAGCGCGATTCCGGGTGGGTGCGGTCTTTCAGCCAGCGATATTGTTGCCGTGCTTCCAAGCCCTCGAGACGGGCTTTGACGGCTTCGGGAAGTGCGGAGTAGGCGGCTGCAGTGTCGCCGAACCATGTATCGCCGCCCGCATCGGGCACTTCCAGCGCATAAAGCAAGGTCGCATTCGAGGTCACCTGTTTATAGGTGTAATCGGAATGCCAATGGGAACCCGCGTCTCGAATACCCTTCGGTTTGCCTTTGTGGATGCGGTTGGAAAGTACTGTGATGGCGGGGTTCTCAGGATGATGAAAGGCGACCACCGCATGCGGCTCCAGCGGTCCGAACCGAGCGGCGAAGTCGCAATATTGTTGGGGGGTCAGCGATTGGCCGCGAAAGACCAGGACCTGATGATCGAGATAGGCGCGATAAATTTTTTCCCAAGCCGTGTCATCGATCGGCTGCGCTAGGTCGATATTGTCGACCTCGGCAACGAAACTTTCCCCGATACGTTGGATAGCGACCGACATTAGGTTACGCCGGGCCCCCGGCGCCGTTCACGCGATAGACGTGACCTAGCAAATAGAGCGAGCCGCAAATCAGAATTCGCGCTGGCCCAGGCTCTTCGGCCATGATCGCACCGATTGCACTGCGGAGGTCTGCGGCGGGACTTGCGCGCAAACCCGCTTCAGCGGCGGTAGCCGCCAAACCGTGGGCCGCCGCCGTTGATTTTTCGCCTGGAATCTCGATCGTTTGTGCGCTCTCGGCGACCGACGCGAGCGGTTTCAGGAATTCCAGTGCCTGTTTACTTTGCAGCATGCCGAGCACGAGATGGGTCGGCTTGTCGCTCCAGACAGAAAGTGCCGACCCAAGTGCTTGGCCGGCGGCGGCATTGTGGCCCCCGTCGAGCCAAAGTTCCCATCCCGACGGCAATGCTTCGGCCAAATTACCCTCGGTAAGATTCTGCAGGCGGCCGGGCCAGTCCGTATTGGACAGCCCGCGAACGATGGCCCGGTCCGATAGTTCGAAATCCGTCAACTGCTCGAGGCAAGCGATCGCGGTAGCGGCGTTGATCAGTTGATGTGCCCCCGGCAGTGATGGGCGCGGCAAATCCAGTTCCAATGCCTCCGATGAATAGGCAAAGCCGTCATCGGTGATATCTATTCGCCAATCGCGTCCATATAGGAAAACCTCTGCTCCGACATCTTCTGCCACGGCCAAGATCACTGCTTGCGCGACTTCGTCTTGCGGTCCTACGACCGAAGTCACCCCGGGTTTTTGGATTGCGGCCTTTTCGCCCGCGATTTCCGAAAGGCTGTCTCCCAGATACTGCATATGATCCATCGCGATCGGTGTGATCACGGTCAATGCCGGTTTGGCGACCAGATTGGTCGCATCTAGGCGGCCGCCAAGGCCCGTCTCCAGCAATACGATTTCGGCGGCGACGTTGGCGAAGGCGAGAAACGCGGCCGCGGTGGTGATTTCAAAAAAGGTGATCTCTTCGCCGCCATTGGCTCGTTCGCATTCGGACAGGAGTTTAACCAAGTCCTCTTCTTTGACGATGTTGCCGGCGAGCATGATTCGCTCGGCGAAACGCACTAGGTGGGGCGAGGTGTAGGCGTGAACACGCAAACTGGCGGCTTCCAGCATGGCGCGTAGAAATGCGAGGGTCGACCCTTTGCCATTGGTACCGGCAATATGGATGACCGGGGGTAAGTTCTTTTCCGGTGAGCCTAGCCGCGACATCAATGCTTCGATCCGTCCTAGGGAGAGATCGATCAGTTTTGGATGAAGCGCGTGAAGCCGCTCGAGAATTGCATCGCTTTCCTGCCCCGAGCCGCTATCTGCACCGTTGTCCGACACGTTATTCATGTGCCGCCTAATCGGGACGCGGCGGTTCGAGTGCAGGTGTTTGGGAGTCTTTGGTTTGTTCCGCCGGTTCATCCGTTTGCGGCAGGGCGAGGACGTCACCCGGCGGTGTGGGTTGGCGCAACAGAGATATGACACGGATCAGCGTATCTCGAAGGTCGGCGCGGTCGGCGACGATATCGACCATCCCATGATCGAGCAGATACTCTGCCCGCTGGAAACCCTCGGGAAGTGTTTCGCGCACCGTTTGCTCGATTACGCGGGCGCCCGCAAAGCCGATCATCGCGCCCTTTTCTGCAATATGTATATCGCCGAGCATGGCGAAGCTCGCGGTTACGCCGCCGGTAGTCGGGTCCGCAAGCACCACGATATAGGGAAGCCCCGCTTCCTTGACCTCTTGGACGGCGATGACGGTGCGCGGCATTTGCATCAGCGAAATCGCGCCTTCCTGCATACGTGCGCCGCCCGATGCGGTAACCGCGATCAACGGTGCCTGCTGGACGACCGCAAGTCTTGCTGCGGCAATCAATCCATCACCTACCGCAGCGCCCATCGAACCGCCCATGAAATCGAAATTGAGCACGGCGACCACCACCGGCAAATTTCCCATTTTTCCGTGTGCGACAATTATCGCGTCTTCTTCTTCGGTCTTGTTGCGCGCTTCCTTGAGCCGGTCCGTGTAGCGTTTTTGGTCGCGGAACTTTAGAGGATCGTGCGCCGCCTTCGGCAGTTCGATGCGCTGGTACTCGCCCTCGTCGAAAAGCATGTCGAGGCGTTTCTTGGCATTCAAGCGTAGATGGTGACCACATTGTTGACAGACCGATAAGCTCGCTTCGAGGTCCCGATGGAAGATCATGTGGTCGCAACTCGGGCATTTGTGCCAAAAGTCGTCCGGCACGTCTCTTTTTACGAGCTGTTTCAGCTTCGGGCGGACAAAATTGGTCAGCCAATTCATGTGCCGCGCACTCCTTGGGCTAGGCTTTCGACAAAGCCGAGAACGTCATCGACCAGCGCAGGGCCCGCCTTGCCGTCCGCATCCAATCCCTGCTCGATAACGTTGACAATTGCCGAGCCGACCACGGCCGCATCGGCGGTATCTGCAATGGCGCGAGCGTCTTCGGGTGTTTTGATACCGAACCCGACCCCGATCGGTAAGTCGGTGTGCTGCCGCAGTCGTTCGACCGCGATGCGAACCTCGTCCTGGTCTGCCGACTTGGTACCGGTAATGCCCATAATGGCGACGTAATAGACGAAACCGCCGGCATTCGAAAGCACCGCCGGTAGACGACCGTCATCGGTTGTAGGCGTTGCGAGCCGAATCCAGTCGAGCCCTGCCTGTCGGGCCGGCAGACAAAGTTCATCGTCTTCTTCCGGCGGCAGATCAACGATGATCAATCCGTCCGCGCCGGCGTCGAGCGCGTCTCTCAGAAACTCGTCGACGCCAAAGCTGTAAATCGGGTTGTAGTAGCCCATCAAAACGATTGGCGTTTCGGTATCCTTGGCGCGGAAATCGCGCACAAGGTCGAGCGTCCCTCTCAAGGTCATACCTGCGGCGAGCGCCCGTTGCGAGGAGGCCTGAATCGCCGGACCGTCGGCCATAGGGTCGGAAAAAGGCATGCCGAGTTCGATCAGATCGGCGCCGGCGGTCGGCAGGCCCTCGACAATGGCGCGGGCGGTCTTCGGATCCGGGTCGCCCGCGGTAACGAAGGTCACCAGCGCCCCCCGGCCCTGATCTTTGAGCGATTGAAAGCGTGTTTCGATGCGTCCGGTCACAGGTCGACCCCGAGCATTTCGGCGACGGTGAAAATATCCTTGTCGCCCCGGCCACACATGTTCATGCAAATCAAATGATCGGACGGTAGGTCGCCGGCAATCTTTCCCACATGAGCGAGGGCATGAGACGGTTCCAATGCCGGAATGATGCCTTCGAGTTTGGCGCAGAGCTGAAAGGCCTCGAGTGCGTCTTGATCGGTCGCCGAGACGTATTCGACACGTTCGATTTCCTTGAGCCAGGCATGTTCGGGTCCGATACCCGGATAATCGAGTCCGGCGGAAATCGAGTGAGCATCGACGATTTGACCGTCTTCGTCTTGGAGAAGGTAGGTGCGATTGCCATGCAACACGCCTGGCCGACCACCGGTAAGCGACGCCGCATGGGCGCCGGTTTCGATTCCCTTGCCGGCAGCCTCGACCCCGTGCATGCGTACCGACGCATCGTCAAGAAAGGGATGAAATAGCCCCATGGCATTGGAACCGCCGCCAATGCAGGCGACGAGCGTATCGGGCAATCGCCCTTCCGCGTCCAGCATCTGTTGCCGCGCTTCGTTGCCGATTACCGACTGGAAATCGCGCACCATGGCAGGGTAGGGGTGCGGTCCAGCGACAGTACCGATGATGTAGAAGGTTTCTTCCACATTCGCGACCCAGTCCCGAAGCGCGTCGTTCATGGCGTCTTTTAAAGTCTGGCTGCCGCTGGTCACCGGAACCACCTCGGCGCCCAAAAGTTTCATGCGGAACACGTTGGGTTGCTGACGTTCTACATCGGTCGCGCCCATATAGACGACACAGGGTAGGTCGAAGAGCGCGGCGACTGTCGCCACCGCAACGCCATGTTGGCCGGCGCCGGTCTCGGCGATGATGCGGCGTTTACCCATGCGTTTCGCAAGCAGGATTTGGCCAAGGCAATTGTTGATTTTGTGCGAGCCGGTATGGTTGAGCTCGTCGCGTTTGAAATAGACTTTCGCACCGCCGAAATGGTCGGTCAGCCGCTTGGCGAAATAAAGCGGGCTCGGCCGCCCCGCATAGTGAGCAAGCAAATCATCCAGTTCAGCCTGAAAGGCGGGATCGGCCTTCGCGTCCTCATAGGCTTTTTCCACGGCCAGAATCAGCGGCATCAGGGTTTCGGCTACGTATCGGCCGCCGAAGATACCGAAATGCCCGCGATCGTCGGGGCCGGAACGAAAGGTGTTGGGTTCTGCCATGACGGGTCGAACTCGCCTTACCTGCCGGAAATTACGCACGATTGAGAACCGGCGTAATACAGCACCAAACCGGCTAAGTCCACCTTGGCTAACGGCTTAGGAGACCTAGTGGGCACTCGCGACCGCGGCCAAAAAGGCTTTGATTTTGGCTGGATTTTTCCGGCCTGGCTGGTCTTCCACGCCCGACGAAATATCGACGACGTCAGGGCCGGTCTCGAGGATCGCTTGACCCACATTTTCAGCCGTCAATCCGCCGGCCAGCATCCAGGGTTTGGGCCAGGTTTTGCCGGCCAAAAGTGACCAGTCGAACGCGACCGCATTGCCTCCCGGCAACGCGTTTTCGAGCGTTTTCGGCGGTTTTGCGTCAAACATTAGCCAATCGGCAACGTCGCCGTATTCTTGGGCTCGGTCGATATCCGCCGCGTCGGCTACCGAGATTGCCTTCATAACCGCAATATCTGTTGCTTCGCGAATGGCTGCGACCCGCGCAGCAGATTCTCCGCCATGGAGTTGAATGAGATCGAGCGGTACGGCCGCCAGGACCTGATCCAGAAAAGCATCATCTGGATCGACAAACAGCCCGACCCGCACCGCGTTGCCGGTGGCCAATGCGCTGAACTCCGAGGCCTCTGCCGGGCTCACTGCCCGAGGGCTTTTTGGGTAGAACACCAGCCCCACATGGCTTGCCCCACCGGTAAGTGCGGCTTCCATGGCGGCTGTATCGTTGATGCCGCAGATTTTGGCGGTGGTCATGGCGTAATCGATGCGGCGATTGCTTTGGCCGCGACCGCAGGGTCGGACGCAGCGGTAATCGGTCGGCCGATGACCAGGTAGTCTGCCCCTGCGTCGATCGCCTGTTTTGGGGTAAGAGTGCGTTTTTGATCGCCCGTGTCGCTGCCTTCTGGGCGAATGCCGGGAACGATGAGCTTGAAATCTGCGCCGCAAGCGTCGCGGATCGCTCCTATTTCCCGCGGCGAACAGACTACCCCATCGAGCCCGCTCGCTTGAGTCAGGCGAGCGAGGCGAACCACCTGCTCCTCAGGCGTTCCGGATTGACCGACCGTTACCAGATCAGACTGGTCGAGGCTGGTGAGTACGGTGACGGCAATCAGAAGGGGCCTTTCGCAATCTGTTGCCGTCGTGGCCTCGTCCAGCGCCTCAGCTGCGGCCTTCATCATCGCTTCGCCACCGGCTGCGTGCACATTCAGGATCGACGGCCCAACCGACATGGCTGCTCGGACCGCGCCCGCGACCGTATTTGGGATGTCGTGAAATTTAAGATCCAGGAATACCGGCACCCCTGTCTTGGCAATTTCTCGGACGCCGTCCGGGCCGTTTGCCGAGAAAAATTCAAGCCCGAGCTTGATCCCGCCAACACTGCCGCTGAGTTTCTTCGCAAGATCAGTGGCGGCGGTTAAATCTTGGGTATCGAGGGCCACAAAAATTGGGTTGGGCATTGTTCTGCTCCGCTTTTCAGCGTCTTTACCCTGATTTCATCGAATGCGAAAGCATTTCACGCGTCAGGCTCGTCTAAAATCTCGCCGACGGCCATGGCCAAATGATAAGGGCTCGAACCGGGCATATCGTCCCGCAGGCGTTTGCCATCGGGTCCAATATGTTCCCGCCAAACGCCATTGGGCTCGTCTTTCAGATGATTTTGCCAGAAGGCATTGAGCGTTGCATCGAGTCTCTTGCCCGCGTCCTTGTCGCCGGATTTCCGATAAACGTTATGAGCTTTGATCGCCTCGGTTTGCGGCCAAAGACGATGGTTGGGTGACAGAAGTGTTCCGTCGGCGGAAATTACATCGACGACACCGCCACTTACCTTGTCGACGCCATGGGCGCAGGCAAAATCGTAGAGCGATCGCATATGCTCGCTTTGTTGGCCCGTTAGTTTCGCATAACGGTGCAACAACCAAACCCATTCGAAGTGATGCCCGGGTTCGATAAGACGGCCGGAATCTCCCGCCATGGGTTGCCAATTTTCGCTGAAATACTCGCGCAGCGATCCATCGACGACGAATGCCTCGTTGAAAAGGCTTACGATGCGAGCCGCCCGGTCGAGCCAGATATTTTCGTTGCTGGTCTCGTACCAGGCGAGACAGGCCTCGAGCAGATGCATATGCGGATTTTGCCGTCGTGGTAGCGTCGCTCTTCCCGCCTGTTCGATAAACCCACCTTCCGGGTGTGCCATTTCCGCATCGAGGAAAGATTGTGTGGTCTCAGCGGTTTCACGAGCCAATTCGACGCCTGCCCGGTCGAGCCAGGCGGTGGCAAACAGGATAAAGGCGTGGTCGTAAAGGTCGCGATCTTGATCCAGGGGGGCACCGTCTTCGGTCAATTTATGGAACCATCCACCGTCGGGGTGCCGACAATGAGAGCTGAGAAATTCGAAACCGCCTTGAGCCGCCGCCAAATCCGCCGGATTGCCGTGCTTCTGAAAGGCGTGGGCAAAAACAAAGCAAAGCCGTGCCTGCACCATGGTGCGTTTTCCGCCGTTGCTGGTTCCGGCACCGCTTTTGTCTAACGCTTCGTGAAACCCGCCAACGTTTTGATCGATCACGTGATGGCGCCAATGGGGCAGCGTGCGATCGAAATACCAATCGGAGAAACGCCTTACTGCGTCCGTCGATCCTCGGGCCATGTTAACGGTTCTGAACCTGCGCTGGGACAGTCGATGCCGACGTGGAGTCCGTTGGCGCATCAATGACGGCGATATCGCGTGTTTCGTTTTCGGCGAGGCGGGATTCGGCTGCCGCGAGCGCGTTCTCCAGCCGTTCGGCTCGCTTTTCGGCCTGCCGCGCGCGGCTCCATAACTTCGTTTTGCCGAGTGAAATCCAAACTCCTCCCAGTAGAAAGGCCAGGAACGCGGGCAGCAAAACGGCCAGCCCGGTTTGAATCGAAAAAGCGTGCGGAAAAGGCCAGAACTGGAGGGCGACCAAATTGCGATTAGAGATGGCGAAGATGACGCAAAGGACAATAAAACACGCGCCGATTACCCATCGCATCAAACCCATTGCCTAGTCTTGCGGCCTCTTGCGGTTGCGCGGTTCTATGGCAAAACCGCCAAACTAGCGGTTCAGCATTTCGCGTAGTTTCTTGCCGGTCTTGAAGAACGGTACTGCTTTCTTGGCGACATTCACGGTTTCGCCGGTGCGCGGGTTTCGGCCTAGCCGAGCATCGCGATGTTTGACCGAAAATGCGCCAAAACCACGCAGTTCTACCCGATTGCCATTTGCCAGCGCGGTCGAAATTTCGTCGAAAATCGTTGATACGATCCGTTCCACGTCGCGTTGATAAAGATGCGGATTGAGTTCCGCTATACGCTGAATTAATTGCGACTTCGTCATCTGCCAAAACCCCCCGGCATCAGAGCGTCCCCAATGCTTTCTGCGAGCGAAAAAATAGACTAAGGGAACCACATATAATGGCCAAGCGTGCCAGAGCGTTTACACCGCGTCAAGCGCTAACCCCGTAATTTCAGGAGATTTTTTGAAGAATTCTCGAGTGGGTGCCGCCTTATGGAAAGACGGCACCCTGCTCGGAGACACTCTTAAGAGTCGTCTTTTTTCTCTTCTTCGGCATCGGACGCCTGATCGGCGTCTTCACCTGCTGCGTCGTCGGCTGTCGCTTCGGCATCGTCGGAGGTATCCGCGCTTTCTTCCTCGGCGGGTTCCTCAGACGCTTCTGCGGAGTCGTCCGCGGCTTCTTCCGCCGCCGGTTCTTCGGCAGGGGCTTCTTCCGCGGTTGCCTCGGCAGCGGCCTCTTCGCCGTCGCCGCCTTCCTCTTCTTTCGATTTCAGCGCTGCGCCGAGAATATCGCCGAGTGAAGCGCCGGCATCGGAGCTGCCATATTCCGCCATCGCTTCCTTTTCTTCCTCGACTTCCTTCGCCTTGATCGAGAGGTTCAGCTTGCGGCTGCCCTTTTCGATGTTGGTAATCTTGGCATCGACCTTTTCGCCTTCGGCAAATCGATCCGGGCGCTGTTCGCCCCGGTCGCGAGAAAGGTCGGCGCGTCGAATGAAGCCAGTGATGTTGTCTTCGACACGCACTTCGATTCCATTGTCCTGAACCTTGGTGACGGTACAGGTGACGATCGCACCTTTCTTGAGATTGGCGATACCGGCTGCGAACGGATCGTCGCTCAGCTGTTTGATGCCGAGGCTGATGCGTTCCTTCTCAGTATCGATGTCGAGCACTTTGGCTTTGATTTGATCGCCCTTCTTAAAGTCGGCAATCGCAGCGTCGCCGGATTTCTCCCAATCGATGTCCGAGAGATGCACCATTCCGTCGATTTCGCCGGGAAGCCCAACAAACAATCCGAACTCGGTAATGTTTTTGACTTCGCCTTCGATTTCGGAACCCGCGGGATGGTTGGCAGCAAAGCTTTCCCAGGGATTGTCGATGCATTGCTTGAGCCCGAGGCTGATGCGGCGTTTGTTCGGATCCACATCGAGCACCATGACTTCCACTTCTTGGCTCGTGGATACGATTTTGCCGGGATGGACGTTCTTTTTCGTCCAGCTCATTTCGGAGACATGAACCAGACCTTCGATGCCCGGTTCGAGTTCGACGAATGCACCGTAATCGGTGATGTTCGTGACCCGGCCGGTAAAGCGCGCGTTCAACGGATACTTGGCGCCGACGCCGTCCCACGGATCGGACTCGAGCTGTTTCATCCCGAGACTGATGCGTTGGGTTTCGGAATTAAAGCGGATCACCTGCACATCGATGGTCTCGCCGACCTGCAACGCTTCGGACGGATGATTGATGCGCCGCCAGGCGATGTCGGTAACATGCAACAGGCCGTCGACGCCGCCGAGATCGATAAAGGCACCGTAATCGGTGATGTTTTTGACCACGCCTTTGAGGACTTGGCCTTCTTCTAGGTTTTCGATCAATTCGCTGCGTTGCTCTGCCCGGCTTTCTTCCAGCACCGCGCGGCGGGAAACGACGATGTTTCCTCGGCTACGATCCATCTTGAGGATTTGAAAGGGCTGCGGGTTGCCCATCAGGGGCCCCACGTCGCGTACTGGACGAATGTCTACTTGGCTGCCCGGCAGAAACGCCACCGCCCCTTGCAGGTCGACAGTGAAGCCGCCCTTGACGCGACCGAAGATAACGCCGTTCACACGCTCGTTGCGCTCGAAGGCTTTCTCCAATTCGATCCAGGCTTCCTCGCGGCGGGCTTTCTCGCGCGATAGCACGGCCTCGCCATTTTTATTTTCCATTCGCTCGAGGTAGACCTCGACCGTATCGCCGACATTAATTTCTGGAAGCTGTCCCGGCGCACCGAATTCTTTCAGCGGCACACGGCCTTCCGATTTTAGTCCGGCGTCAATGACGACAAAGTCGTTTTCAACCGAAACGACGAGCCCCTTAATTACACTGCCTTCCAGGCCGTCGGATGCACCCAACGACTCATTTAAAAGGTCTTCAAAACTTTCTTTTTCAGCTGCAACCGCAGGCATGATGTCCCGTAATCCTCTCTGGTTACTATCGTTGTCCAATGCCGAAATATTATTCGGCTTGATCCAAAAATTTGTTTCAATTACCGACGGCGGCCGAATCTATGGCCCGAAAACCGTCACTCCTTACTTCTTGTACCGCAGGGTCGCTTATGAACGCGCCTTAATGATTTCCATCGCGGTTTTAAAAACCGCATCGGCGTCTAGCTCCGACGTGTCCACCACCATCGCGTCAAGAGCGGGTTTGAGTGGCGCAACCGATCGCGATTGATCGCGTTCGTCCCGCGCCTTCATGTCCTGCAGGACGCGCGCATATATACTGGCCTCGCCGCGTGCAAGCAACTCCTTATGACGCCTATCGGCGCGCACTTCGGCCGACGCGGTAACGAACAATTTTACCTCCGCGTCGGGGCAGACGATTGTGCCGATATCGCGACCGTCGAGGACTGCGCCGCCTGCGCCTTCCGGTGGCTCGCTGGCAAATCGCCGCTGGAACTCGAGCAGTACTGTGCGCACCTCTTGGATAGCCGCTACTTTGGACGCAGCGCTCGCGGCGTCATCGCCAAATAGTGCATCGTTATCAAGCAGTTGAGAGTCGAGCGCTCGGGCCGATTCCAGCGCTGCATCGGGATCGGAGGGGTCCTTTCCCACCGCTAATACGTTTAGGCCGACGGCGCGATAGAGCTTGCCGGTATCGAGATGCGCGTATCCGAGCGCCTCTGCAATCTTGCGTGCAAGGGTGCCTTTGCCGGAGCCGGCGGGCCCGTCGATGGCGATAATCATCAGTTTGCCATTTCGGAGATTTTTCCTCCGAGGCGGTTCATCAACGGCACGAAATCGGGAAAACTGGTTGTAATCGCACGGGCATCGTCGATCGTGATCGACCGTTCGCTGGCCATGCCGAGGATGAGAAAACTCATTGCGATCCGGTGATCGTAATGGGTTTCAATCGGTGTGTCGTTGCCGCCGGCCGGTCGACCCGCGCATCCATCGATGATGATGCTGTCTTCACCTTCCTCCACACCAACGCCGGCAGCGCCAAGACCTGCCGCAATGGCGCCGAGGCGATCGCTTTCTTTGACCCGCAGTTCTGCCAGGCCGCGCATTGTGGTGCGGCCGTTGGCGACCGCGGCGGCGACGGCGAGGATCGGGAATTCATCGATCATCGATGGCGCTCGTTCCACAGGTACCTCCGTGCCATGCAAACCGCCTGCCTTCACGGTGAGATCGGCAACGGGCTCGCCGCCCTCTTCGCGCGGATTGGCGATGTCGATCTCCGCACCCATTTCTTGCAACGTCGTCAATAATCCGGTGCGGCCGGGATTCATGCCGATTGCGGGCAGGGTAATTTCTGAGCCGGGAAGGATAAGTGCGGCCACCAATGGAAATGCAGCGGAACTGATATCCGCGGGCACCGAAATTTTCGCCGGCGCCAGCTCGGGCTGGCCAATCACCGTGACGGCGTTTCCGCCATCTTTTTGTCCTTCGACACGGATTTTGCCGCCGAAATGTCCGAGCATGCGCTCGGTGTGATCGCGCGTGGGCGCTGGTTCGATCACCGTGGTTTCACCGGGAGTATTCAAGCCGGCCAGCAAAATAGCGGATTTCACCTGCGCGGAAGCGACCGGCAGTGTGTAGCTTACCGGCAATGGATTTACGGCCCCGTTTACCGAAAGCGGCAACCTCCCACCGTCTGACATGACAAAGTTGGCCCCCATTTTGGTGAGTGGGTCGGTAACCCGAGCCATCGGTCGGCTGCAAAGAGAATCGTCTCCGGTCAAAAACGACGTAAAAGGATGGCTCGCCAAAACACCCAGCAGCAATCTCGCCGCCGTCCCTGAATTTCCCATATCCAGCACGCCGTCGTGTGGGCTCAAGCCGCCAATACCGCGCCCGGAAATAATCCAGTTTCCCGGACCCTTAGTTTCGGTCTTGCATCCTAGCGCGGTGATGGCGGTTAGCGTGCGCTTCACGTCTTCGCCTTCCAGCAGGCCTTCGATGTGTGTGTCGCCCACGGCAAGCGCGCCGAACAAGACGGCGCGATGGGAAATCGATTTGTCGCCTGGCACCTCTACGGTGCCGGAAAGCGCGTCGATCGGGTCGGATTTGAGCGGCTGCATCGGCACGTCGGGTTTGATCGAAAGGTTTAGGATCTAACTTGGTTGCAGTCTCTAGCACGATAATGGGATTTTGTGGTAGCGATCGGATGACCTCGGATAGCGACCGGTAAATAGAGGTCGAAATTTGCTCTTGCTCCCAAGCGCCGATCATGGCAATTGGCCGGGCAGCGAATTTTGTGAATGGAGCGAAATGTGGCGAAGCTTGAATGGGGAACTAAGCGCTTTTGCCCGAGTTGCGGGGCGCCTTTCTATGATCTCAACAAAGTGCCGATCGTATGCCCGAAATGCGAATCGAGTTTTGAGCCCGAGCAATTGACCCGATTGAAGCGTTCGCGCTCGGTGCCCGCCGAGCCCAAAGCGGCAGCCGAAAAGAAAAAAGATGAAGCCGAGGAGGCTGAATCCGAGGATAGCGTCGAAGAAGAAAACGACGACGCGGTGCTCGAGGACGCCAGCGATTTAGGCGGAGACGATGAACTGGCGGAAGTTGTGGAGAATTCGCCGGAAGAAAAGAAAGACGACGCCTAGAGCGTGAATTTTTCTTTGCCTGCTACTCGCATTCTCTTATAAGAGTTCTCCGCCGCGACCGGCCGACGCCGGCCGCGCCCAAAATGGGGCCGTAGCTCAGTTGGGAGAGCGCTACAATGGCATTGTAGAGGTCGTCGGTTCGATTCCGTCCGGCTCCACCAAATTCTAAAATTTTCGTTTCCTAACGATTCCGGTGGCAGCACAGCCACGGGATGGCGGCATTCGGTCTTTGCCTCTAGAATGCCCTTACGAAAACATATCTGAAGGGGAGATCATCATGCCCGTCGAATCGGCTGATCGTTTAATAGAAATTGAAATCGCGCTGTTGAAGGGCGCGGGCGCGAGCGAAGAAGAAGCGAAAATTGTCGCGCGTCATTCCATCGACTCGAATTTGGCGGGCCATGATTCCCACGGGATCATCAAAATTCCGACCTATATTCAGCGTGTCAAAGACGGCCATATCGTGCCGGGCGCGCCTTTTGAAATCGAGCGCGAAACCGACGGAACAACTCATATCAATGGCAATTGGGGATTCGGTTATGTGGTGTCCGAACGCGCTATGGAAATCACCATCGAAAAAGCCAAGAAATGCGGTGTCGCGGCGACCACGGTCTATCAGCAAAGCCATGTGGGGCGCCTGACCGACTATCCGTTGATGGCAATCGAGGAAGGCATGATCAGCATCATGACCGCCGATTCCGGCCGCTCCAACAAAGGTGTCGCCCCCTTCGGCGGGCGTGAGGCACGGCTCGGCACCAACCCGATTTGCATTGCCATGCCATCCAATTTGGATGGACCTTTCTTTTTCGATTTCGCCACCAGCGCCGGTGCGTCGGGCAAGTTGGAAGTAGCCCTCAGTCGGGGCGAGAATGTCCCGGAAGGCTGGCTCATCGACAGCGACGGCAATCCGACGACCGACCCCGCGAAGCAACGGGCGGGCGGCGCGATCCTGCCGCTCGGCGGTGCGGAAGGTTATAAGGGCTATGCGCTTTCGGCGATGGTCGAGTTGATGTCCGGCGTGTTGCCGGGTCTCGGCTTCGGCATCGATCCGTCGGGCCGGCACAATGATGGTGTCTTCATGGCGTGTTTCAATGTGTCCGCGTTCCGTGATCTCGACACCTTCAAACAAGAAGTCACCGAGTTCGCCGAATATCTCAACACGACGCCGCCGCAGCCGGGATACGAGCGGGTCTATTATCCGGGCGAGCCCGAACACGTTAAAGCCCAGCAGAAGCTTAAAGACGGAATTTTCGTCGAAGACGCTACCTGGGAGAAATTAACGGCGCTGGCGGTCGAATTCGGCTGTGCCGAGGAATTGGGTCTGGGTTAATCGCGTAAGTACCAACGGGCCGTGGCCGGCGGTATTACGTTCGGCAGCGGTCGATTAAGAGAGCTAGCAACGAATGACGGGCGCGAAGGCTTGTCTGGTCACCGGAGGTGCCGGTTTCATCGGCCGGCACTTGGTTGAGCAATTGCTCACCGACGGCCACCGAGTGAGAGTGCTCGATATCGACGCAGATGAAAGGTTCAGCGACGAGGTCGAGTTCGTCCGGGGCTGTATCACCGATAGCGATTGTGTGCGCAGAGCGTTGGCTGGCATCGATATCCTTTATCATGTCGCTGGAAATCCAAACCTTTGGCTGCCGGAGAAATCCCATTTCAGTGTCGTTAACTGTTACGGCACCGAAGTTATGTTGCGCGAGGCCGCCCGTTTCGATCTTGAGCGGATCGTTTTCACTTCAACGGAATCGATCCTGATCGGAAGAAAGCCCGATGCGGGGTCGGTTATCGATGAAACCGTCGAGCGTCGATTGAGCGAGATGCCGGGTCCATATTGCCGGTCCAAGTTCAAAGCGGAAATGTGTGCCCGGGAAGCGGCCCGGCGCGGCCAGCCGGTAGTCATAGTCAATCCGACATTGCCGATCGGGCCCGGCGACAAGAAGATCACGCCCCCGACGCGTATGTTGCTTGGATTTCTAAATGGGCAGCACCCTGCCTATCTCGAATGCCTGCTAAATATGAACGACGTCCGCGATATCGCCCGCGGTCATATTCTAGCTGCCGAAAAAGGCAAGCCGGGCGAACGCTATATTCTCGGTAATGAAAATATTCGTTTGAGCGGTTTGCTGGACCAATTGGAAAAGCTGACTGGTCTGGATATGCCGAAAAAGCGCGTTCCCTATTGGCTGGCATTTATTGTGGCTTGCATAGACGAAACTATTGCCGACTGGATTACCCATCGATCTCCTTGCGCGCCTGTCACCGGTGTTCGACTTGCCTGCACCGAGGCTGAACTCGACAGTTCGAAAGCGGTTCGGGAGCTCGGAATGCCGCAACGGCCGGTTACGGAATCCCTTCGGGATGCCATCGCGTGGTTGATCGATGTCGGCTATACAGACCGGCCGATACCGAAATTTATTGGTTAAATTCGGACTGAACAGCGCTTCTTGTTTTAGCGTCTTGGCTAACGTAGGTTGCCCGCGGCTGTCCGGCGCTAGAGAATTGATTTTATGTCCCAGCGATACAACTCATTCGAAGAATTTTGGCCAGCCTATTTGCGTGCTCATAGCAGGCCAGCGACACGGGCGTGTCACTACTTTGCCACCATAATCGGCGTTGGTTGCGCGGTAGCAGCTCTGGTGACGCAAATTTGGTGGTTGGTTTTGGTCGGCATCGCTGGGGGCTACGGTGTTGCGGTTGCGAGCCATCCGGTGATCGAAGGCAACAGTGCGTTGGTACGCCCGCACACGGTGTGGGCGGCGTGCTCGGATTTAAAGATGTTCGGTTTGTGGGCAACCGGGCGGTTGAAAAATGAATTGGAAAAGCACCAGATCGGAAGGGGTTAGCCAATGGGCGATATGCAATTCGGGTTGATGATACGTGGCCAGTTCCCGCAGGAAGAGGATATGCGGGTCCGCTTTGAGGAAATGGTGGAACAGGTCCGCCTTATCGACAAACTCGGGTTCGCTTCGCTGACAAAGGGCATGCATTACTCCTCATCCCCGATGCAGGTCTTCAATCAACTGGTGTTCCATTCGCGCATGGCCGCCGAGGCCAAGAATCTCAGGCATAATTTCGGCATCATCCTATTGGCGCTGCACAAGCCGCTTGAAATTGCCGAGCAACTGGCGTCCCTCGATGTAATGACCAACGGGCGGGTTATTTTCGGCGCCGCGTTGGGATATCGCGAAGTGGAGCTCGCCGCGTTCGGCGTGCAACGCAAGGAAATCGTCCGTCGATTGACCGAGAACGTGGAAGCGATCAAGCGTCTCTGGACGGAAGATTCCGTCTCCATGAAGGGGACGTTCTTCGAATTGCTTGATGCCAGTTGTTCGGTTAAGCCGGTCCAGAAGCCCCATCCTCCGGTTTGGATCGGTGCTAATGCGGATCCGGCGATCGAACGTGCGGCGCGCATCGGCGATTGCTGGTACGTCAATCCGCATAATCGCGTCGATACGATCCAAAAACAGATCGAAGTCTATAAGCGTGCGCTGGACAAGGAAGGCAAACCCTTTCCGGAAGAGTTCCCGGGCCGTCGCGAATGTTTCGTGGCATCATCTCGCGAAGAGGCAATCAGGCTCTGCAAGCCATATCTCGCGAAAAAGTATGAGGTCTATCACTCTTGGGGCCAGGACAAGGTGATGCCCGAAGGTGATAATAACTTCGATGTGGATTTCGACGATCTTATCAAGGACCGGTTTTTCTTAGGCGGGCCCGATGAGGTTGCCGAACAAATTATCCAATACAGTCGCGAAACCGGCATCAACCATCATGTGTTCAGCGTACAATGGCCAGGCATGCCGCAATCGATGGCGCTGGATACCATCAATCTTCTGGCCGAAGAGGTATTTCCGAAAGTCCGCCAGGGAATGTAAAAGCAGGCAGGTAATTTAAAAACGCCGTTCCGAAGGGGAGGAATTATGGCCGATATTCAGCTGGGTCTGATGACCCGCGGGCAATTCCCGCAAGAAGATGACATGCAGGTCCGAATCGAAGAAATGTTCGAGCAGGTCCGGCTCGCCGACAAGCTTGGCTTTTCCTGTCTCACCAAGGGCATGCATTATTCGAGTTGGCCGCTCCAGGACATGCAGATGGTGCCCTATCTTTCCCGCGCCATGGCCGAGACCAAGAATATGCGTCTCAATATGGGGATCGTCCTGTTGGCGCTGCATAAGCCACTGGATTACGCGGAATTGGCGGCGACCATGGACGTACTGTCGGGCGGGCGAATCATTTTTGGTGCCGCGCTTGGTTATCGCGAAGTGGAACTGAAGGCATTCGGTGTCCAGCGCAAAGAAATCGTCCGCCGTTTTACCGAGAACATCGAAGCCATCAAACGGCTCTGGACCGAAGACAAGGTCACCATGAAAGGGTCTTTCTTCGAACTCGATGAGGCGGTCTGCTCCATCAAACCGGTGCAGAAGCCGCGGCCGCCGATTTGGATCGGCGCCAACGCGGACCCTGCGATCGAACGCGCGGCAATGATCGGGGATTGCTGGTACGTCAATCCCCATAACCGCAACGACACGCTTCTCCGCCAGCTGGACGTTTATAAGCGCGCGCTCGACAAGGCGGGCAAGCCATTCCCTGCCGAATTCCCGATGCGAAAGGAAATCTTCGTCGCGGAGTCGCGGGAGAAGGCCCTAGAACTCGCCAAGCCCGCGATCAGCCTCAAATATGAGGTTTATCATTCTTGGGGACAGGACAAGGTCATGCCCGAAGGGGACAACAATCTGGATTTGGATTGGGAAGAATTGATCGATGACCGTTTCGTGCTTGGGTCGCCGGACGAAGTTACCGAACAGTTGCTGGACCTCCACAAGACGCTTGGTGTCAATCACATCATCGCCAGCCCGCAAGGGGCGGGCATGCCGCACTCTCAAGTGATGGATTCGTTGCATCTACTGGGCGAGCAAGTGCTGCCGAATCTTAAAAGCGCCTAAGGAAGAAGAGCGGAGGAAGTTTAAAGATGGACATGCAATTCGGCGTAATGTTGCGAGGCCTTTTCGATTGGGACGACGACATGACCGTCCGCTTCGACGAGCTGATGGAACAGGCGCGGCTGATCGACAAGCTCGGCTACGACTGCATTACAAAGGGCTCTCACTTTTCCACCTATCCGCATCAGGAAATGACCCAGATTCCGTTTCTCTGCCGGGTCATGTCGGAGGCGCCGAATGTACGGCTCAACGCCGGCATCGTGTTGATGGCGCTACACAACCCAATGGAGGTTGCTGATTATTTCGCGACCATGGATTTGATGTCCGGCGGTCGCATGATCTTCGGGTGCGCGCTCGGGTACCGCGATGTGGAGTTCAAGGCGTTTGGCGTCAAGAAAGGTCAGGGCGTAAAGCGGTTCGAGGAGAACCTCACGGCCGTTCGCCGGCTTTGGACCGAGGAAAAGGTTTCGATGGAGGGCTCCACCTTCGAGCTCGACGAGGCACGCATATCCGTTCCCTTGCAACAGGACCCGCATCCGCCGATCTGGATCGGTGCGAACGCGGACAAAGCGATCCAGCGTGCCGCAAGGATGGGCGATTGCTGGTATCTCAACCCGCATCAAAAGGTTGAGACGCTTTTGCGTCAGATGGACGTTTATAAGGCGGAACTCGACAGGGTGGGCAAGCCATTCCCGAAGGAACTCCCGATCCGGCGGGAAGTTTTCTGCGCACCGACCCATGACGAGGCAGTGGAGTTGGCCGCCCCCTACATCAAGGGCATGTATGACGCCTATAAAACCTGGGGACAGGACAAGGTGATGCCGGAAGAGGATCGGGATATCACGCAAGAATATGCAGAATTGGCCAAGGATCGCTTTATCGTCGGTGATCCGGACGAAGTCGCCGCGGAATATATCCGCTATAACGAAGTGCTCGGCGTCAACCACATCATCATGAGCGTGCAGGGCGTCGGCATGCCGCAAGGTCAAGTCCTCGATACGCTGGCCCTGGTTGCCGAAGAGGTTATGCCGAAGGTACGCGCCGCCTAACGCGGATTGGGAGAAAGCGAATGTCGGACATTCAATTCGGTTATATGACGCGGAGTCAGCACACCCGCGACGAGGATATGAGTGAACAGTTTGCCGATCTCGTCGAGCAGGTGCGGTTATTGGAGAAACTCGGCTATTCCTCCTTTGCCAAGGGCAATCACTACTCCAGCGATCCGTTTTTCGAGTTTCAGCAGATTCCGCTTTTGTGCCGGTTGATGGCCGAAGCGCCCAGTATGCGCCTGATCGCGGGGATCGTGCTGTTGTCGCTGCATAAGCCTTTGGAGATTGCGGAATATTTCGCAACCATGGACGTAATGTCCGGTGGCAAGGTGGTATTCGGTGCGGCGCTTGGGTATCGCGATGTGGAGTACAAGGCTTTCAATGTTCAAAAGGGCACTGGCGTTGTCCGTTTCGAACAAAACCTGGAAGCGATCAAACGACTTTGGACCGAAGACAAAGTTTCCATGAAGGGCGAATATTTCGAGCTCGACGGTGCTTCGGTATCCATGCCCTGCATACAGGAACCGCATCCGCCGATTTGGATCGGGGCCAACGCGGACGTGGCGGTGGATCGCGCCGCACGCTTAGGCGATACCTGGTATATCAGCGCCCACCACCGTAAAGACACGCTGGTGCGTCAGGTCGAGTTCTACAAGCGCTGCCTGGATAAATACAAAAAACCCTTCCCCGCCGAATGGCCGCTCCGTCGCGAGGTCTTCGTCGCCGAATCGCGGGAAAAGGCGATCGAACTGGTCCGCCCCTATCTAGGCCTCAAATACGCCACCTATCACGCCTGGGGCCAGTCGGAGCCAATGCCCGAAGGCGATACACTCGGTCTCGAGTTCGATGACCTGTTGGAGAATAGATTTATCTTCGGCACCGCCGACGAAGTTGCGGAGCAGATCGTCGACTATTGCAATGTCCTTGGCACCAATCATTTCATCACCAGCTGCCAATGGCCGGGCATGCCCCACAGCTTGGTGATGGAGGGTATCCAATGTTTCGCCGAAGAGGTGATGCCTCGGGTGCGCCAAGGTCTTTAAAAAACCCCGGTCTTCAAAAATTTAAGAGGGAAAAATGAAATACGGTCTTTTCATTCGCGGTCAGTACCGCGCCGACGAAACCGACATGAAAGCGCGTTTCGACGAATTGATGGAGCAAGTGCGCATTGCCGAGAGTATCGGATTTAGCGATCTCTTGTCGGGCATGCACTATGCGGGCTATCCGCTGCAACAATTCCAGCTTCTGCCGTTTCTTGCCCGTGCGATGGCGGAGACCGAGAAGATGCGGATCATCACCGGGATTATTCTGCTTTCGCTTCACAAGCCGCTGGATATTGCCGAACAGCTATCGTCCCTCGACGTGATGTCCGGCGGGCGGCTGGTATTCGGCAGTGGGCTCGGTTACCGCGAAGTCGAATTCCGCGGCTTCGGCACCACTCAAAGCGAGCGTGTGCCGCGGTTGGTGGAAAATCTCGAAGCGATCAAACGGCTCTGGACCGAAGACCACGTAAACATGAAAGGGTCTCATTTCGAACTGGTCGATACCACGCTTTCCTTGAAGCCTTTGCAAAAGCCGCATCCTCCGCTCTGGATGGGAGCGAATGCGGACGCGGCGGTGCGCCGGGCGGCGGAGTTGGTCGATACTTGGTTCATCAACCCCCATCAGCGCATGGATACGATCGAACGCCAGCTGGATATCTACAAAGCCGCCCTCGACGAGTTCGGCAAGCCGTTCCCCGACGAACTACCGATGATGCGGGAAATTTTCGTGGCCGAAACCCGCGACAAGGCAAAAGAAGTCGCGCGGCCTTACTTGGAGGAAAAATACAAAGTTTACCACCAGTGGGGCCAGGACAAGGCGATGCCCGAAGGCGATGACAACCTCGACCTGGATTTCGACGAGCTGACCCGCGACCGTTTCCTGTTCGGATCACCCGACGAGGTCGCCGAGCAGATAATCGGCTACGAGCAACGCCTAGGGGTTACCCACATGGTGCTCGGCATGCAGGGTGTCGGTATGCCCCAAAGCCAAATGCTCGAATCCATGCATTTGTTTGCCGAAGAAGTGATGCCGAAGGTGGCGAGCGCCTAACGTTATTCGGCTGCGTTCAGTGTCGGTACGGAACTGCGCGCATATTTGCGCGCCGGTGCATTTACGATGTCCGTCAACGGGGCCGCATCGCGGGCCGCGGTGTGGCGGTCGGTGGAGGCCGTATCGTAAAGCGTTGTCCGTTGCACCGGATTACGGCCTATGGACTTGATTATTTTTTCCAGTCTGGCCGGCGGCATTTCCTGACCATGCTCGGCGCCGGCGGCGCGGGTAATCGTCTCGTTCATCAAGGTACCCCCGGCGTCGTTGGCGCCGGCTTCGAGACATGTTTTCATGCCGTCGGTTCCCAGCTTCACCCAGGAGCCCTGCACGTTCTGGATCACCGGATGCAGCACGAGACGGGCAACCGCGTGCATCAAGACCGCTTCGCGGAAGGTAGGCCCATAGCGAGCCCGGCCTTTTAGGTAAATCGGCGATTCCATCGGTACGAACGGTAGCGGCACCAATTCGGTGAAGCCCCCGGTGCGGGACTGAAGGTCGCGAATTTTCAACAGGTGGCGCGCCCAATGGATCGGTCGGTCTACATGTCCGAACATGATCGTCGCCGTCGAGCGTAGGCCGACCCCATGGGCAATTTCCATTACTTCGAGCCATTCGGCCGCGGTGAGTTTGTCCGGACAGATAATGTCACGCACTTCGTCGTCGAGAATTTCCGCTGCCGTCCCGGGCAACGAGCTCAGACCCGCCGTTTTTAGATCGCGCAGAAAGTCCTCGACCGAAAGGCCGAGCGTCCGCGCGCCCTGACTGACCTCGAGCGGTGTGAACGCATGAATGTGCAGACCCGGTGCGACGGCGCGTACTGTTGCCAACAAATTGAGATAATTCGAGCCCGTATAGTCCGGGTGAATGCCGCCTTGCATGCAAACTTCGGTCGCGCCCCGGTCCCAGGCCTCTTCGACCCGCCGGGCAACTTCATCGAGCTCCAAATCGTAGGGCCGGCCACGCAAGTTCTCGCTGAGCTTACCTTTGGAAAAGGCGCAGAATTGGCAGCGATAGGAACAAACATTGGTGTAGTTGATATTGCGGTTGACCACATAAGTGACGTCATCACCGACGGTCTCGCGCCGAAGCTCGTCCGCCGCCTCGCAGACGGCCTTGAAGCCGCTACCGCGCGCATTGAATAACGTCGTGATTTCTCCTTCGCCGAGGCGAAGTCCGTCACGCGCCTTGGTCAAAATCTCCGACAGGCGAGGGTCGGCGGGACCGTTGGTGGAAACTTCGGGGATCGCAATTGGGGCGCCCGGTGTCCATGTTTCGCTGCGGGCGAACCCTTCACTATCGCTCATTTTGCGAACGGCGCTGGCATAGGACGGTTCGGTCCAATCGCCGGGTGTTTGCGCATAAACCGGATAGATCGCTAAGCGTTCGATCAAATTTTTACCGGCGGCAGCGGTTTCCCGTTCGAGCCGGTCGAGGTGGGGCCAAGGGGCCTCCGGGTTAACGTGATCCGGCGTTACCGGCGATACGCCGCCCCAATCGTTGATCCCCGCATCGACGAGTGGTGCCAGCATGCCAGGGCTGAGGTTGGGCGGTGCCTGAATGTTCATTTCAGGGGAAAACAACAGCCGAGCGGCGGCAATGGTCCACAGCAATTCGTCCGTGGGTGTGTCCTCGACCGAGGCCATCTTTGTGCCGTCCTTGGCCCGGAAGTTTTGAATGATGATTTCCTGAAGGTGCCCATGGCGCCGGTGCAAATCACGAAGCGCGATCAAGGCGTCGAGCCGCTCGCCGCGTGTTTCGCCGATGCCAATCAGAATACCCGACGTAAAGGGAATGGCGAGTTCGCCCGCTTTCTCGATCGTGGCCAACCGGACTGCGGGTAGCTTGTCGGGCGAACCATAATGGGGCCGGCCCTTTTCGGTCAGCCGCTCGGATATGCTTTCGAGCATGATTCCTTGCGAGACGGAGACCTGTCTTAGTTCGGAAAGTTCGGCTTCATCCATCACGCCCGGATTGAGATGGGGCAGCAGACCGGTTTCTTCGAACACAAGGGCCGCCATTTCCGCGAGATAGGAGAGCGTGGTTTCATGGCCGAGCGCGGCCAGCTCCTCCCGCGCGACCCGGTACCGCAGTTCCGGTTTATCGCCCAAGGTAAAAAGTGCTTCTTTGCAGCCGGCTTTTTTCCCTGCTTTGGCAATGGCAAGCACGTCTTCGGCGGTAAGGTATGCGCGTTCGCATTTGCTGGGTGGCTTCGCGAAGGTGCAATAGTGGCAAACGTCGCGACAGAGTTTTGTCAGAGGAATAAAGACCTTGCGCGAGTAGCTGACGACAGTGCCGTGAGCTCGGTCGCGCTTAGCACCGGCCTCGCGCATTAGCGAAGCGAAATCGGCATTAAGAAGGTCCCGTTTTTCCATCACGCGGCGCCCGGTCGGTTCGCTTCGGCGGCGAACCTCTCGGCGATGCCGCTTGCTTCAAGGTAGGCCCGCGCCCGTGTGTCGGCATCGCTCTCCAACAGCAGAGCCAAATCGGCCGGCGTGTCGATATCAAGCGCCAGGCCTGGCAAGTCATGGTGAATGAGCGGTTCGATATTGCGCTTTGCCGCTTCATCGAGATGCGGCGCGAGGCTGTCATGGCCGAAATGAAATGGAATCAAGTCCGGCGGCGATAGCGCGATGCAATTGGAGCCCCGCTCGTCATGGGAGGGCACGATGCTCATCGCCGGTTGAGAGTCATGTCTCGCGATAATGGTTTCGATTTCGCTAGCCCGTAAATTCGGGGTGTCGCCGGGCAAGGTCAAAATACTGTCGATTCCGGCCTCGATCAGATGTTGCGCGCCCCGAGTCACGGCAGCACTCTGGCCGTCATTAGCGGGCTCGTCTTCGACTCTCGCGCCGTAACGCCCGGCGATTTCGGCGGCTTTGGCATCTCGCGTAAGCACCAGTATGCCCGCGAGCGACGGTGCATCTGCTGCTGCCGCCAACACGTCTTCCAGCATGGCCGCGAACAGGTCTTGCCGTTCCGCCGGGCTTAAAGCCGGCGAGAGTCGTTCCTTGGCGTTGCGAAAATCTTTCGCGGGCAAGACAGCCCACATTGACCGCTCCTTAAACGGTGGGAGCCCGAATCGGTGAGATCGCGACTATAGCAGAGCGAACTTGCTTGTCCCAGTCACCGAGAGGCGCGGATTGCCGCGCCGAACTCGAGTACATCCCGTGCGAGCGCGATCCGGTCTTCGAGCGATCGCATCACGGTTTGGGTAACGCATACCCGTCGAGTGTCGGTTGAAAGCTCGTCTTCGAGTTCCCGGTCTTCGCGGTCGATGACGAAGCCGTCGAGTAAGTCGTCGTAATGCTCGGCAATGGCCGTGGCGTCGGACTTCTGGTCCAGTTCGTGCAGCATTTTCGATGCGGGACCCTTTAACGCCTTGCCGCCAACGATCGGCGAAACCGCGATTACAGGTGCCGGACAGTCTTCAAGTGAGGACTTCAGGCCCGGTAGCCCCAATATCGGATCAATGCTGATGAACGGGTTTGATGGGCATATCACTACGGCTTCCAAGGCCGGATCTTTTAGCGCCTTTAATAGGTTGGGATGAGGTTTTGCGGTTTCGATGCCCTCGAAACGAAAGCCGCTTACGCGAGGCTCACAGCGATTTTTGACGAAATACTCCTGGAAAGGCAATTCGCCTTGATCGGTCGTCACCATAGTTCTGACCGGCCGATCGCTCATCGGAAGAATCCGGTGCCGTACGCCGAATTGTTGCGATAGTTCCGCGGTGATCTCGCTCAAGGTATGTCCGGTGGCAAGCCGTTGGGCGCGGGTCAGGTGCAAGGCGATATCCTTATCGCCGAGACGAAACCATGAGTCCCCACCTACCGTATCGAGCGCCTCCAGTACTCGCCAGCTTTCTTCGGCCCGGCCCCAGCCGGTCTCGGGATTGACGATGCTTGCAAGCGTATACAGCACGGTGTCGATATCGGGGCAGATGGTGAGCCCCAGATGTTCGAAATCGTCTCCGGTATTGGCGACGATCAAAAGTTCATCCGGTGCCAGTACATGGCTCAGCCCGAGCGCCAGTTTCGCCCCGCCGACCCCGCCCGTGAGTGCTACACAGCGGGTCATCGAAATAAATCCTCGCTTCTCGGGCGGATCAGGCCGGTGGCCGGCAACTCGCGGTCGAACGGATCGAACCCTCTCACCAGAGCTACGGGGCGTCCTTCATCGCCTTGGCCTTGCACAAGGGAAGCCGCACAGGCGAGTTCGTCCGCAAGGCCAACCAAACTTACGCGTAAGGGGCGCCCATGAAGATCGGGCTGCTGCCGCATATCGAGCAAGGCGGGTAGGCCCGCGGCGCCGAGCGCAACAGACGCGGTGCCGTGACGCCAGGCACGGCCGAGGCTGTCATTCATGATCACTGCGAGACGGGCGTCGGTAGCTTCGCTGAGTTTTGCCTGTAGGTCGGCGCAGGTCTTGTCGGGATCTTCGGGCAGCAGCAACACATGCTCGCCTTCCCGGTCCACGTTGGAGGCATCGATACCTGCATTTGCCAATACATAACCGAGACGGTGCACGGCAATGATAACCCCAGGACGATGCCGCGCGATCTCGGTCGATTCCTGCAGGATCAGTTCGACCAGCCGCGGGTCCTTGTCGGTTTTAACCGCAAGCTCTTCGGCGTCTGTAGATGGGGAAACCGTTGCAAGCTCCCGATATCGATCTTCGGCCTTGGAGACAACTTTTTGTGCGATGACAATGATATCACCGTCTTTGAAGCCGTCGCCGGGGGCGTGCTCAAGAATGAGACGGGCAAGGTCGTCCCCCGGCGCGACCAGGGGGAAATCTTCAAGCGCCGTAATCTCGAGCCTTGCCGGCGTCACGATTTTGGATCGCCGGTCACCCGAATGCCGGCATGGGTTACCGGGCCGTTCTTGTTGATGAAGATCAAGAGTGAGGTGAGCGCTTCTGCGGCAGCGGAATTACCGATCGCACCCGCATGCCAGGCGGTCATACCGGCGGCTTCGGCAAGTGCCACCACTTCGGCCCTTGCATCCTTTTTGTTGCCGCAGACCAAAACCTCGCATTCGATTTCTGCCGTCAAATCCTGCAGCAGGTCGGCGGCAATGTTCTGAAACGCGGAGACGACGCGCACATTCTCGCCAAGATAGTCTTGCGCCGCCTTGGCCGCTGATCCCGCCTCGGGCAATTGCACGCGCATTACCTTGGGCGGCATCAACGGAACGGTGACGTCGACCAGAATCTTGCCTTGGACGGCGTCTTTGATGGCTTCCAGCATCGGCTGGTGGTTGGAATAGGGAACGGTAAGGACCACCAAATCTGCGGCGGCGGCGGCGGCGGCGTTTTCATTGCCGGTCACGGTTCCACCGGACTTTTCAGCTAGTTCGGTGGCCGCCCGTTCGCCATTCTCTTTCGATCGCGAACCTATGATGACAGGATACCCCGCTTTGGCCCATCTGAGGCCGAGCCCCGAGCCTAGATCGCCGGTGCCGCCGATGATGGCGATCGACGGTTTGTCGTTGGACATTTGTTACTCCGGATTATGACTAGTTGGCGTCGATGTGGGACTTGAGCGCGGCATTGAACTCGCCCTCCTGCTCCACATTCGATAAATGGGCCGCGGGATCGAGGATGACAAGTTTCGAGCCCGCGATGTTGTCGTTGAGGAACTGGGCATGTTCGACCGTCGTGCTTTGGTCCTGCTTGCCATTGATGATCAGGGTCGGTGTTTTGATGTCGGCCAGAATGTCGACTTGATCCATGACTTTAATAGCTTCACAACAGCCGATGAAACCATCGAGCGGTGTCGATTCGATCATTACGCCAACCTTGTCGAGTACGGGATCGCCGCTTTCGACAAAAGCTTCGGTGAACCAGCGGCTGACCGTCGTCGGGCGAATGCCTTCCATACCGTTCTCTCGCGCTGCGGCAATGCGCGTGTCCCAAAGCGACGGGTCGCGCATTTCAGCGGTGGTGTCGCAGATGGTCAGGCTGTGAAGACGGTCGCCGTTGAAAGCACCGAAGCGTTGGCCGATCATGCCGCCCAGCGACAGGCCACAGAAGTGAACCTTGTCGATACCGAGTGCATCCAACAGCGCCAGCGCGTCGTCGAGTAACAGTTGGACCGAATAGGGGGGTGAGGTCGGCTCTGTTTGGCCGTGGCCGCGGGTATCGGCGCGCAGGATGCGATAGTCGCCGGAAAATGCCGCTGCCTGGCCGTCCCACATGCCGAGATTCGAAGCTAGCGAATTACTGAACATGATAACCGGAGCGTCTTCCGGCCCTTCGATCTGGTAATTTATATCGATGCCGTTGGCGTTGATTTTATTTCCCATCGGATTTCCCCTTCTTTTTACGCCGAAATCAGTGCGTTTGCGGGCTGCGTTATACACCAGATTCTAGACATTTGTATTGAGCCTCGGCGTTTCGGTTTGCTCGGCCTCCTCGCGCCAACGATCCCGCTGCCAATCTAGATAATGGGAGATATCGTCGACCGAGAATGGGGCGAGATTTTCTGAATCCTGAATCCTGAGGGTCATGCGGGCGAAGCCGGCGAGCAAGGATTCGGTCTGCGGCGTCAAATCGGCGGCCACGACGACGCCTGCTTCCGGCACGATTAAATAACCCGGTCGCTCGCGGAAGGCTTTTTCGTGGCGAAGCGCCGCCTGCCAAAGCGTCTCTTCCGGTTCTATCGCGGGCGGACCAAGACCCAGCGCCATTGCTTGACCAAGCGTCAAAAAACCTTTGGAGCAGCAATCTAAACTCTGCGTGTCGCGTCCGAGTGCATGAATTTCCCCGTGTGCGGGAAGCCGCCATTCGTCGTCTGCGGCGAGAAGGGTCCCTAGGCGACCGTGATCGGGCGCTGGTACCGGTCGTGCTTGCCGGCCCAGGCGGCGTTTGAGTTCACCAATGAGCGTTTCAAGCGCATCGCAGTCGGGTGCTCCGACAGCTGCTCCCCAATGGGAGAGGATCAGGATGTCCGGCGGGTCGGAAGTACTGCCGAGCGCCGATGCGGCAGCCCTATTGAGCGGTGCGCCTGGCGAGGCCAATGGCGCGAATGCCCATCGTAATCCTTCCAATCGCTCAGACAGAATTTCTTCTGCGTTAGATTCAACGGTGATGGCCAACAGGTCGGGCGGGGTCACTTGGGCGACAATCCGCTGTGCAAAAAGCGATTCCAGGGCTGTAAATGGGAACGGCCGCACCACCTTGTCGATTTCGTGGCCCAGCTCTGCCTCCAGGGTAGCTTGTTCGGTGGGGTCGTCGACATCGGTTCCAATACCGCTCAGCACCTTATCCAAGCGGAGGGGAATGAAAATGTCGGACTGTTCGGCAATGGCGAGGCTCGCCACCTCGGCCCGCACCCACATCAACCCGCTTTCCTTGACCGAGATCGTACCGCTCCTGCCCTGGACCAGGTCGGGGTCGGACCCGAGGCGAACGGCAAGGCGTTTTACATCGTCGAAAGGGAGCGGTTGTGTCGCCATATCCTATCCGACGATTTTGCGGCGATCAGTCAGGTATGTCGATATCCAGCAGCGGCGCATGTTGCTGAGCGCCATAAATATCCGAATCGTCCGGATCGCCGGATTTGTGCAGCCGGGGAATGGTGATCTTTATGGCATAGGCGACGTCATACGGAATGATCGATACTTCGTTGTCGGAAAGGCCATAAAGACCCGCAATCAGGCCCGGTGTGAGCACCCCGCTGTCGCGTACCTTTTGGTATGTGGATTCTTCCTCGAACATGAGATCGAGCGTGCACAGCAAAGCGCCTGCGTTCTTCGAGCGCAGTACCGAGGTCAGTTCGGCTAAAGTTGCCATCGTTTAGACCTCCACCATCTCGATCGGGAACGGCGCCAGCGGATCGTCGATTTCCATTACGTGCCAGATATTGAATTCGTAGGTCTGGCCGACCGGCATGTCCGAAGGCGAAAACGGGATGGCGAGATTGCCCGAGATGCATTTCCGACCCGGGAAGTCCGTGTGCAGCAGTGCGTAGCGGGCTTTTGCCATGATCGCCTTGCTGGTTTCCTGATCGTCGGCCAACACATCCGCCAGTAGGCCGATCTCGTGCGATTGCGGGGTCTCGATCGGCTCGCGCGGACCCATGGTTGCGTCCTTGCCGTAAACCCGGATGTTGAGCCGATATTGATCCTGAGGAATGCCCAAGTTTTTCGCTTCCAGGGCGACACGCTCGTGGCAGGACGCGATAAACTCGTCGATCACCGAAATTAAAATCGGGTCGCGCACACCGGCGATAAAGACCGTGCGGTAACCGGAGGATTTCACCCCTTCCAGCTTGACCGTGTAGCGGTTGGAATTTTCAAACCGGCTGCCGCTGACTTTGACCACCCGCTCGTCGATCTGTTCGTAGGACGAATCCGTGGTGACCAGCGTACCTTCGGGCTCTTCCAGGTGATAAGGGCTCGGATTTTCATAGAGCGTGTGGGCGGCAATTCGCATGCGCGTGCAACGCTTGTCCGGATGCCCCGGTTCGACCAGGAAATGATCGTCATACAAGGTGCCGAGCACGCAGTCCTGGCCGGGACGCGGTGTGGTTACTTGTCCCGCGCACTCGATGATTTTGGACAGATGCCAGCATAGGCCGGGATCGAATCCTTTCATTAGCGGTATAGCGGAGTAAATCGACGCGTCCGTCGCACGTCCCGCCAGCACCACTTGCGCGCCATCGCGGATCGCTTGCTGAAATGGCTCCACGCCCATCATGCCGACCACGCGGTGGGATTCCTCGATGGTTTCGTCGGTGATTTCGGAAATCGGCCCGAGGGGCTCGATTTTGCCTTCGGCCCGCTTTTGCTTGAGAAAATCCGCCGATTGTTCGGCGTGGATAACAGCCATATTGAAATGCAAATCCTTTTCGGCGGCTATTTCCTCGATGATCTGGCGCACCAGGGCTAATTGGGGCTCGCCGCCGCCACCACCGGCAGAGCCGATAAGCATCGGAATATCATGCTCGATCGCGGCTTCGAGCATCAGTGTGAGGTCGCGTTTGATCGCTTTTTGCGAAACGAATGGAATACCTTCCCCAAGGTAATGGGGCCCTGGGTCCATCGAGCCACCATCGGCGGCGATAAAATCGAGACCCTGAGCGAGCCCCCGATTGAACGCTTCTTCGGTAAAGCCGTAGCCCACCATGCCGGTGGTCGCCATCATGCGCATTTCAGCCACGTTCCTCTCCTTTGGATAATCGTGCGGAAGAATTTGCCGGACGGTAGCGCAAGCCTTCCGGCTTGACTAGGCCTGTCGGGCATCGAGGTTGGGGAATTGCCCCGAAAACGCCCGATTCAATCTCCGGTTTGCCGTAAATCCGGCCAACTCGAGCCATTTTGGCGACTTAGATTGGCACGCAATATGAATTGTTGGGGATCTAGGAGAGCGAAAATGAGCCAATTACACCTTACCGCGACCGTTGCGGCGCTATTGATAGTCGGCGTTTTTGGCCTGACGAACTATTTACTGGACGGGCGCCCGTTCCACGCGCCGATGCCGAGCGCCTATTGGGGCGAAGACGCGGATAAGGCGGAATTTGTGAAGCTAGATGGGTCACCCACGCGGCGCAATTTGCAACCCGTCGCCCATAGACCGCGATAACATCGCTTTCCTCCTAGCGGCGGATGCGCTAAATAGCGCTATTCCGTGATTTTTGGAGGAAGATTATGGCCGATGGCTCCATTGCAACCGCGCCGGATCTGGAAACCGGTGCTCCGGTCGCGCGTAAGCTCGCTGAATTCGCTCACTCGTTTCAATACGACGATATACCCGCGGCAGTCCGCGAACGCGCGAAGCATCTCATTCTGGATGCGGTAGGTATTGCCTATGCGTCCCGTCATTATGAATTTTCCGGCAAGATTCTGGCCGGTCTTCAGGATGTTGCGGGCGAGGGCGGTAATTCGGTAATCGGTCACAGCGCAAAACTGCCGCTTCGCGACGCGGTCATCATGAACGGTGCATTGATCCACGGTCTCGACTACGACGATACGCATATGTTGAGTGTCGTCCATCCGACCGCGAGCTCGTTCAGTGCGGCGCTTGGTCTCGGCGAACACCTTGGCATAGATGGCCGCGAGTTGCTGACGACCTATGTGCTGGCAATGGAAAACGTCATTCGCATCGGTATGGCTGCCAAAGGCGGTTTGCATAAATGGGGATTCCATCCGACCGGCGTTTGCGCGCACTTTTCCAACGCGCTCGCGGCGGGCCGATTGCTGGGGTTGGACGTGGACCAATTGGCAATGGCCCAGGCCTTGGCCGGTAGTACCACGTCGGCCAGCATGGAGTTCGTTGAGGAAGGCGGCTGGAATAAACGCATGCACGCGGGCTGGGGCGGCGCTGCCGGCATCACCGCCGCCTATATGGCGAAAAACGGGTTTGTCGGGCCGACCTATCCGTATGAAGGGCGGTACGGGCTGTATAAGAGCCATCTTCACGGCGATGAGGATTTTGTCGATTACGGCGCGCTGACCAGCGGTCTTGGGGAGGTCTGGGAAAGCGTCGAGACGGCGGTAAAACCGTTCCCAAGCTGCCATTTCACCCATGCGTTGGCCGACGGTGCATTGGCGGTACATCGCGATCATGGCGTGGGCCCCGATGATATCGAGAAAATTCGGGTGCAGATTCCCGAACTGGCGGTAAATCTGATCGCCGAACCGGTGGCGAACAAGCTAAATCCGGTCAGCGACTATGATGCTAAATTCTCGGTCCAATTCATCGTCTCCGCCTGTTTCCACAAAGGAAAGTTTGGGCTTGCGGAACTCGAAGAAGATGTATTGCGGGACCCGGATATTTTGGCGTTGGCTGCCAAGGTGAGCCACGAGCTGGACCCGAAGACCGGTTATCCGGACTACTATTCCGGCGGTATCGTGGTCACCACCAAGGACGGCACCGAACATGTCCATCACGAGCGCGTAAACCGGGGTGCCGGAGACCGTGCCTTGAGCGAAGCGGAAATCGAAGCCAAATATTTCGACAATGCGTTGCTGGAATTGCCACGCGACAAGGCAGAAGCCATTCGTGACGCGGTGCTGAGCTTGGATGATATGTCGGCGCAAGACCTGGCGGCGATACTGACGGCGCAATAGACCGATCTTGAAGAACAAGGAATTCGCCCCAATATAAGGGTGGACAAGGCGAAAGCTTGTCCGAAACGGGTGCCATCGGGCCCGGTTACCCCTGCGCGGCGGGAGTTCCGCCGCACGCTGCTCGCTCATGAGAGGAGACTGCGAAATGTCGCGTTTAACCATGTTTAACAGTCCGCTATTGCTCGGGTTCGACCATGTCGAGCGCATGCTGGATCGCATTTCCAAGAATGCCGGCGATAGCTACCCCCCATACAATATTGAACAAATTGGCGAGGATGGGCTCCGCATAACACTTGCGGTTGCGGGTTTCGGCGAAAACGATCTCAGTATCGAAGTCGAGGATCGGCAGCTCCGCATCCACGGCAAGCAGATCGATGAGTCCGAACGCATGTACCTCCACCGCGGTATCGCATCGCGTCAATTTGTGCGTTCGTTCGTGCTTGCCGACGGCATCGAGATTACCGCCGCCGAGCTGGATAACGGCCTTTTGCATATTGATTTGACGCGTCCGCCGGTGGAGAGCCGGGTTCAGACGATCGAAATCAATGCGGATAAAAACACCGACCGTAAATCCAAGGCGGTCGATGTGGAAACGAGTTAAAGCGATGATGGATACGGAATTCTTACGGACGATAACGACGGAAGATTTGGCGCTGTTGGGCACTGAAGAGATCGTCTATGTCAAACCGGTTACGGTCGACTCTGAGCTTGCCTTTGCGGTCAACAGCGCCGATGGCAGGCAGATGGCGGTGGTCCGAGATTTCGAAACTGCGATTGCCTCGGCAATAGAGAACGAGTTCGTTCCCGTCAGCGTGCACTGACGATCTTTACCCCTATTGGAAAAATTGAGTTCGTCTAAGCGGCGTTTTGAGTTGGCGTGCCGGTTAGCAGGGCAAAAAATGTTTCCGGCCGGTCCGCTTGACGCAGGTCTGCACTCAAACTTTCGTCGCGCAATTGGCGGGCGGTCTGTGCAAGCAGCTTCACATGTTCGGAATCCGCATCTTCCGGTGCCAGAATGACGAACAGGAGATCAACCGGTTGCTCGTCGACCGAACCGAACGGAACCGGTTGATCCAATCGACAAAACAGTCCGCGCATATGCGAAAGGCCGGCAACGCGACCATGGGGAATGGCGATGCCATTGCCAATTCCGGTCGACCCCAGTTTCTCGCGTTCAAGCAAAACGTCGAAAATCGTGCGGGCTTTAATGCCGGTCAATTTTTCCCCTCGCTTCGAGAGTTCCTGCAGAGCTTGTTTCTTTGAGCCCGCTGGAAGATCGATAAAAATCGCGTCGGGTGTGGTGAAATCGATAACCTTCATCTGGAAATTTCCCAATATGAATTTGAGTTGTCGTTTTTTTATGAGTTATTCGGATCTACCCAACCGATATTGCCGTCTTCGCGGACATAGACCAGGTTGAGCCCACCATGAGCGCTATTTCTAAACATCAGTGCCGGTAAATTGGCAAGGTCCATGCGCATTACAGCCTCGCCAACGGTTAAATTCTCGATCACGGTTTCCATTTCGGCGACGACGACCGGTTGATCCGGCTCGCCTTTTTCTTCCTGAACTGGGGTGTCTTGCTCTGCGGCCAGTACATATTGCTGAGCAATCGCCGACTGAAACTGTTCGCTCTTTTGTTTGCGATGGTCACGAAGTCGTTTGTGATGGTCGCGAAGCCGCCGTTTGTAGCGTCGGAGCCGTTTGCTGACATGGTCCGTCGCTATTCCAAAGGCCGCGCGTGCGTCACCAGCATTTGCATGACCCTGGATCATGATTCCCTTACCCACATGGACACTAATGTCCGAGCGAAAGTCGGAACCTTCTTTCGAGATCGTTACCTGAGCGTCTGTCGGTTTCTCGAAATATTTGGTAACGGCCGCAGACAACTCACGCTCCACATGTTCGCGGAGCGAATTACCGATATCGATCTGTTTGCCGTTGATAGATAGCTGCACGGTTTTTTCAATAGATTGTTTAACGCCGTGTCCGGCACGATGCTCTAAACAGCATGCCATAGGAGGCTCCGAGATTCGAGCGTCGGGTTGCAAAAAAATGCGATTTTCCGCTGTTTTGGCGAGGTTTTTAGGGTGTCAATTTCGAAAAACTGGAGCCTAACCTGTTACAGTTTCTTATTCTTTTCTCGCCGGCGTTGGACTGAAGAAGGAATCTTCATCGCTTCGCGGTATTTTGCCACAGTGCGCCTGGCAATATCGATTCCATCAGACTTCAGAATCGCAACAATTCCATCGTCTGACAGGATCGAATCGGAATTTTCCTCGTCGATCAAAGATTTGATGCGATGGCGCACGGATTCTGCGGAGTGCGAATCGGCCCCGCCGACCCCACCGATTGCCGAGGTGAAGAAATATTTCAGCTCGAAAGTGCCGCGCGGCGTATGGATGTATTTGTTTGAAGTTACCCGGCTTACAGTACTCTCATGCATTTCAATGGCTTCGGCGATATCGCGCAGAATAAGCGGCCTTAAATGTTCGACACCCTGGGCAAAGAATCCATGTTGCTGGCGGACGATTTCACGCGCCACCTTGAGAATTGTGGTTGCGCGCTGGTGCAAGGATTTTACAAGCCAGTTTGCTGACTGGAACTGTTCGGCGATGTAGTCTTTTTCGTCTTTGTTTCTGGCTTCTTCGGAAACCCGAGTGTGGTACTCGGTGTTGACCAACACGCGCGGTAGAGTTTCCGGATTAAGCTCGACGATCCAATCGCCGTCGGGATGTGGCCGCATCAATATGTCCGGCGTTACCGTCTGCAGAATTTCTTGTTCGAAGTTTTGCGCCGGTTTCGGGTCGAGCGCGCGCACCTCGGCAACCATTTCGGTTAAGTCCTCTTCGTCGACACCGCAAATCTTGATCAACGCCGATTTGTCCTGCTTGGCGAGCAAATCGAGATTTTCAAGCAGCGCCGCCATTGCCGGGTCGAACCGGTTGCGGTCCTGAAGCTGCAGAGCGAGACACTCTTTTAGGTCGCGCGCAAATATGCCCGGCGGATCGAATTTCTGGAGCGATTGCAATACCCGCTCCACCCGTTGTTCCGAACACCCGAGCATTTGGGCGACGTCCGGAAGCGGGGTAACAATCCAGCCGGATTGATCCAGCGATTCGATCAAGTGTCGGCCGATCATGCGATCCCTCGCGTCGGTCAGATCGACCAGTAATTGCTCGGTGAGGTGATCGCGCAAAGATTTGTCTTCGCTAAGCGTCGCCTCGATATCGTTCATCGGTGTTGTGAAATCGGTGCGTCCTCCAGCGCCGGCGCTAAACCGATCCAGCGAGAGACTTGAATCCATGCCGTTCGTATCGCTAGGAGCGGTGGCCGCGTCCGTCGGGCTCTCGCCTTCCCAGACCGTGTCGTGATCGATATCGAGTGGGCTTTCAGATTCGTTCGTTGTTGCTTCGCCGGTCGCAAACTCAAGCGTATCCGGAGGCGAAGGCTCATCGCCGGTTTCTGTGGTGCCCGACTCCGCGCTCCCCGCGGTCGTGTCTTCAAGGGCCCTATCGTCGGTGCGGCGATCGCTGCCGGAGGATTCGTCGCGCTCCAACATCGGATTTTCTTGTAATTCGCCTTCGACAAACTCTCGTAACTCAACACTCGAAAACTGCAGTAGCTTGATCGCCTGTTGCAGTTGCGGCGTCATCACAAGGTTTTGCGATTGCCTCAGATCGAGGCGCTGCGAAAGGGCCATAGGCAATAGGATCAGCCGCTAAAGGCTGAACCGTTCTCCAAGATAAACACGGCGAACCTCGTTGTTCGCTACGATTTCGTCCGGGCGGCCTTCCATTAAGAGCCGACCATCGTGAAGGATATAAGCGCGGTCGACCACATCAAGGGTCTCGCGCACATTGTGATCAGTAATCAATACGCCAATGCCGCGGTCTTTTAGGTGAATCACGAGTTCGCGAATATCACGCACCGCAATTGGATCGATGCCGGCAAGGGGCTCGTCGAGAAGGATAAAATTCGGTTGCGAGGCAAGTGCGCGAGCAATCTCGACCCGTCGACGTTCGCCGCCGGAGAGTGCCAGGGACGGCGTGCGGCGCAGATGGGTGATCGAAAATTCCGCCAGCAATGCTTCCAACATTGCTTCGCGACGTTCGCGGTTGCCTTCGACCACCTCCAACACGCCACGAATATTCTGTTCGACATTTAAGCCACGGAAGATTGATGGCTCCTGCGGCAGATAACCAATGCCAAGCCGGGCACGGCGATACATGGGAAGCGTGGTTATATCGTGACCATCCATCATCACGGCGCCATAGTCGGCGGCGATTAAGCCGGTGATGATGTAAAAGCAGGTGGTTTTTCCGGCACCGTTCGGTCCCAAAAGACCGACTGCCTCACCGCGCTGCAGATAAAGACTGACATCGCGCAGGATCGGACGTTTTTTGAATTGTTTTCCGAGATTTCGGGCTACCAACCCGGCATTAGATGTGACCAGTTGCGGGCCTTCGCCTGCCGCCTGCGCGCCTTGCTGGTTCCCTTGCGGAGCCACCGGCCTCAGATGGGGCGGGTTTCCCGGAGGGTTTTGTGGCGGGTTCGGCGGTTTGTTCACGTCGCGGTGCGCTCTCGGCTAGCTTGCGTATACCCCATTACTATCGCGTCCGGTTGGGTGTGATCAAACCTTTTACGCGCTTGCCGATGAGCCGGTAGATACCGGTTTTTAGATTTACCCGTGCAGTGTCGCCGTTTAGCTGGTTCTTATTACTGGTAATTTTCACATTGCCGCGCAGGGTTGCGACGCTGGTGCCCGGATAATATTCGCCCTTATCACCGCGAATGATTGCGTTGGGCACCGAGACATGGACATTGCCGAAAGCATCGACCCGGTTGACCCGCTGACCAGCGGATGCGGATTTTGTCTTTCTCTTGCCAGACGAATCGGCGATGTAGGCTGTAAGAATATCCGCGTGCAGGCGTTGCTTGCCTTGGCTAACGACAGCTTTCCCTCGCGCAACGGCAGTTTGTCGCTTGTCCCAATATTCGAGACTGTCGCGCGCGGTGAGTACGCCTTGGGGCGAAACCAGACGAAGGCGCTTACCATTGAGCACGAAAACCGATTCTTTGACGTGATAGACGGCGATATCTCCGGTGGCGGTGGTTTTCGCTCGACGGCCTTTGGCGTCTTTATTGATAGACGTGATCTTGACCCGGCCTTTCGCATCGAGCCGGACCATCTCTTGGCCTTGGCCGCCTTTAGTATCACGGTAATGCGCTATTATTTCGTCTGCACGGAGTGTGACTGCGCCTCGGTTGGCCCTGGCATTGCCACGGGCGATATATTTTCCCTTTTTCGGAATCCATTCGAGCCCGTCATCGGCATCGATCACCAAGGGAGAGGAATTTGCGCCATCGACGAGCGGAATATTGACAGATTGCGCGCTTACTTCGTAGCCAACGCTGGCCAAGCCGAGCGCAAACCAACTTATAAATCCGAAAATATAGACCGAACGGCGGCTGATCATCCTTCCTTCATCCGGTGTGGAAACAAGGTTAGTTTGGAGCGCCCGGTGAATATGACTCGTTTTGTTTTGTAGAACAGTACAAACCCTTCGGCCTTGAGATTGCCAAGGGGGCCTTGCCCCTCGACCGGGTCCACCCCGCGCGCGTCGCCGGCCTTTAAATCAACGACCGCATTTTTGGTGCGAAATTCGTAACCGGTGTCATGGAATACATTGACCCCGCCCGAGAGTTCCAAAACTTGCTTTTTATGGTCGTAGAATCCGTCTTTGGCGGTTATTGCAGCCCAGGACCCATTCTGCATCATGATATCTACTTTGGGTCCCTGCAGCGAAAATTCCATATCCTTCGCGTTTTTTTGGTGCGCCTTGTTGGCGGTGATCGTGAACGGTTTTTCTTCCAGCATCCCCGCGTAGCGGCCATTTAGCATGGTTAGGTTCTTGGCAGCATTTTTATCGATTTTGGCCGGGCCCAATGTGAATCGTCTTTGCTGATCGTCGAGTTGCGGCCAAATCAAAACTAATAAGATCAGCCCGGTTGCCACGGTAGGCAACAAAACCCGCATCGTGCCGACGAATCGACCATAGAACGGTGACATTTTGACGTCCTGACGCGCGGAGATCGCAAGGTCGCGTTGTTGGGTGCGAGACGGAGCCGGCTTGGGCGCGTGTGGTGGCGAGGGAGGTGGCGGCATCGACGTTGAGTCCATGGCGCTACACCAAACCGGCTCGAAGACAATCGTGAATATGTAAAACGCCTACCGGGTTTTCGGCGCCTTCGTCGATTACGAAGAGGTTGGTGATAGATTTTTCGTTCATCACCGCCAGCGCTTCTGCGGCCAGCGCGTTTGAGCGAATTGTGGTGGGCGACGCTGTCATGATGTCATTAGCGGTCACCTCACGAAGATCGCTTTCCAAATGTCGCCGAAGGTCGCCATCGGTCACAATTCCGACCAACCGATTATCGTCAATGATGCCCACGCAGCCGAGACTTTTGGTGGTCATTTCCACAATCGTTTCGCTCATTTTAGTGTCTGGTGCGACCAAGGGCATTTCTTCGCCCGAATGCATCAAGTCCGAAACCCGAAGCAAACTGCTGCCGAGCTTGCCGCCAGGGTGGAGTACGCGGAAATCATTTGCCGAAAAACCTTTTCGTTCCAAAAGCGCGACTGCGATCGCGTCGCCAAGGGCTAGACTTGCGGTGGTCGACGTAGTCGGTGCTAGGCCCATCGGGCACCCTTCGGGCACATCGGGCAGCAGTAGAACCGTATCGGCCATGTCACCGAGCGTGCTGTTGTCGCGGCTGGTAATGGCAATCAACGGAATCGAGTAGCGGCGGGAATATTCCATCAGGTCGCGCAGTTCGTCGGTCTCGCCGGAATTGGACAGCGCTATAACCGCATCCTCGTCGGTGATCATTCCGAGATCGCCATGGCTGGCCTCGCCGGGATGGACATACTGGGCCGGACTGCCGGTGGAGGCTAAGGTCGCCGCGATTTTACGCGCGATATGCCCGCTCTTGCCCATACCCGTGACGATTATTCGACCGCTTACTTGATGCAATATCTCGATGGTTTCGCCGAACGCGCCATCGACTTGGTCGGCGAGCGCCTGGATCGCCTCGGCCTCGAGGCGCAACACCCGGGTGGCGGCGGCAACTTCCGGCGACGTCGCGGTGTTGGAGTCCACGTCGCTCGCGGTCGAATTTTTCTTTTTGACTGCAGTCATTTTACCGGTCCGGTTCGGGGGCGCGCATATACACGCCGATACCCCGTTTCGGGTTTAATGATGTGCGAAAATATCGTCGTTTTCAAAGCCGGCGATATCAAGCGCCGCGCGGGTCGGCAAAAAATCGTACGCTGCCTGAGCTAGCTCCATCCGACCTTCGCGGACCAACATTTCCTCGAGTTTTTCCCAAATTTGGTGGAGATGGAGAACGTCGCTCGCCGCATATTCCATCTGTGCCTCGCTCAATTCGTCCGCACCCCAATCGGAGGACTGTTGTTGCTTCGATATATCGATGCCGAGCAAATCCTTGCATAAATCCTTTAAGCCATGCCGATCAGTAAATGTACGCACCAGGCGCGAAGCGATTTTTGTGCAGCAAACCGGCTGACAATCGCAATCAAGGTAGTATTTCAACACGGCGACATCGAAGCGTGCGAAATGAAATAATTTCGTGGTTTTGGGGTCCGACAGCAGCTTGACCAGATTGGGCGCTCCATCATGATGCTGTGGAATTTGCACCACATGTGCGTCGCCATCGCCGCCGGACAGTTGCACCACACATAATCGGTCGCGATGTAGATTGAGGCCCATTGTCTCCGAATCGACGGCGATAACATTGCCGAGATCGAGATCTTTGGGCAGGTCACCCCGATGAAAATGAACGCTCAAGGGTCAATTATCCTAAATAGTTAGCCTAGTTCTTAGGTTGTAAGCCTATCATAGCGCCGTCGTGGACCGGATTACCACCGTTAACCTTTGTCTGGCGGCAGGCGGATTCGCCGTGATTCGGACCGGCGAAATGCTGGTGCCCAGGAGAAGACTCGAACTTCCACGGGGTTGCCCCCACAGGTACCTGAAACCTGCGCGTCTACCAATTCCGCCACCTGGGCCAAGTGGGCGAGAGTGATGGCCCGCCGGAAAGCGGTTGTCAACAGCATTTCCTCTGGTTTTGCGCGGCCGGGCTTTGTATATCTGAGGAAAATCTGTCGCGGCGTATGTGTTTGGAGTGAGGCGAAGCAAGTCCGGGCGATGGCAGCAAAACTAATAACGGTGTTCGGTGCATCCGGCTTTATCGGCCGCTACGTGGTCAAGCGATTGGCCCAGCGGGGTTATCTTGTCCGTGCCGCGGTGCGCGTTCCGGAAGGTGCCCTTTTTCTGAAACCGATGGGCGATGTGGGCCAGGTCACGCCGGTGCAGGCTAATATTCGCGACCCAAAATCGGTCGCTGCTGCGATCGATGGTGCCCACGGTGTGATAAATCTGGTCGGAATTCTGTATCAAAGCGGCAAGCAGCGCTTCGACAAGGTTCACCGAGCCGGTGCGGAGAACATCGCTCGGGCGGCGGCAGAGGCTGGCGTCGAGCGCCTGGTCCATATGTCCGCGCTCGGGGCATCGGAAGAATCGCGTTCTCTTTATGCCCAGAGCAAAGCGGGAGGCGAAGCGGCTGTACGAGATTGCTTCGCGAAAGCAACAATCTTAAGGCCGAGCGTGATCTTCGGGCCGCAGGACGATTTCTTTAACCGGTTTGCCGAGTTGGCTTGTCTGCTGCCGGCATTGCCGGTTTTTGGCTGCCCGCCGCCGCGTTTTAGAGATGGCAAGCTTGATATTTATGGTGACGGCGGCACGAAGTTTCAGCCGGTTTACGCCGGCGATGTCGCGGAAGCTTTGGTTGTTGCGCTCGAAAAGGACGACCTGGGAGGCAACACCTACGAGCTGGGTGGGCCCTCGGTATACAGTTTCAAACAAATCATGGAATTGATTCTGGATGGGACAGGACGCAAGGATTTGCTATTGCCGATACCATTCTGGGCGGCGACGATCGGTGCTTTCTTTGCGGAGTTGTTGCCGGTGCCGCCGTTGACCCGCGATCAGGTCACATTGCTCAAGACCGACAATATATTGGCCGATGGGACACACGGATTTGAACCGTTCGGCATCGAACCGACAACGGTCGAGTCGATCCTGCCCACTTATCTAGATCAATATTGCAAGGGCGGCCGATTTAGCCGGTTCAGCAGCGCATAGCGCTTAAGCATAGACCCAGTACAGCAAAAACCCGCCGAGTAGCAGCCGGTAGATCACGAAGGGTGTAAAGCTCGAATGGGTTAGCCAGCGCAACATGCCGGCGATGGCGATCAAACCGGCGACGAAGGCCAGGCCGACGGCAATCAACGCTTCGCGTTGGAGAGCAAAATTTCCCTGCTGATAAAGGTCGAGACCTGCGATGACAGAGATGCCGGCGATAGTTGGGATCGAGAGCAGCATCGAAAATCGTGCCGCTTCGGCCCGTTCCATACTGAGAAGTCGACCCGCGGTCATGGTAACGCCGGCACGACTGGCCCCGGGGATAAATGCCAATATCTGTGCAATGCCGATAAACGCGGCGTGCAAAACCGTAAGATGTTCGCTGCGATGGATGGTGAGCGTAATCTTGTCGACGATCCAAAGCAGGATACCGAAGCCAAAGGTAGCCCAAGCGACCACTTCGATGCTGCGGAAATAGGCTTCAACCTGGTCGCGCGCAGTAAAACCGATGACGGCGACGGGAATGGTCGCGACAATTAGGTTCAGTGCGAGTTTGGTGTCCTTGTTTGGCTTTCCGACGAACATGCGACCCAATCCCAGAACCATCTGCCAAATGTCACGCCAAAAATAAACCAGCACCGCGCCAAGAGTTCCGAAATGGAGCGCTATATCGATCGTTAATCCCTGATCGGGCCAACCGAGTACCTTTGAAGTGACCACCAGGTGGCCGGACGAGCTAATCGGTAAAAATTCCGTAATGCCTTGTACGACAGCCAGGATGGCGAGCTGATAAAGCTCCATAGACGCTGCAACTCCCCTCGCACTTTGAACAGCGATTCATACATAACATACCAAAATGGCTGATTCGTTGTGCTAAATTGCCCCGGTATGGACCGTTGTGGTCTCGATGTTCGTCTTTAACCGGCAATCTGAATAGTTCTTCGAATGCGCATTCTTTATCACCTTTGGCTGTCGCCCGGCTGTCGCAAAGTCCGCATAGCGCTGGCGGAAAAAAAGCTTCAATTCGATATGAAGCTGGAAAAGGTGTGGGAGCGGCGCGAAGGGTTTTTGGCGATGAATCCCGCCGGCGCGGTACCCGTTTTACAGGAGCCCGACGGACAGATCATTTGCGATAGTTATGCGCTCGCGGAATATCTCGATGAGAAATACCCCGAACCGCAGTTATTCGGCGGTGCGCCGGAAAATCGCGCCGAGGCCCGGCGCTTGGTGTCCTGGTTCGATGGAAAGTTTCAAACCGAGGTTACCGCCAATCTGGTGGACGAAAAAATTCTCAAGCGGTTCTTAAAAATGGGCGAGCCGAGTTCGGAAGCTATTCGCGCCGGCTCGGCCAATATCCACTATCACCTCGATTACATCGGCTGGCTAATCGAGGAACGACAATGGCTGGCAGGCGATACCCTGAGCTATGCGGACATTTCTGCGGCGGCACATCTCTCCTGCGTTGACTATTTGGGGGACGTGCCCTGGGATGAGCACCGTCCCGCCAAGGAATGGTATGCCCGGATGAAGTCCAGGCCCAGTTTTCGTGAAATTCTTGCCGACCATATTCCCGGGTATCCGCCGCCGCGCCACTACGCCGATCCGGATTTTTGATCCGTTGATGATCCCGCATTAACGGGTCTTCACGTCCAACTTTTCAAGGTTGCGTTTGGCTGCTTCGGCTGCCGGAGTCCCGTCATGATGTTCGATCAATTCGAGCCAATCCTGACGCGCGCCCACCTTATCTCCGGCCAGTCGCATCAGTATGCCGCTTTCGAGCAACCCCTCCGCGTGGGTCGGCGCGATCGCGAGCGCCTGCACGATATCCCTGCGGGCCGCCGGCATGTCGCCGGCGAAGCGGTGGGCGCTGGCGCGTAAGGTAAGAGCGTCGGCAGACCTGGGGTTCAATTCCAATGCGGCGGTTAAATCCTTGATGGCGTCTTTGAAGCGTCCAAGGCTGGCGAGAGTTACCGAACGGTCGATCCAAATCAGCGGGTTTTTGGCGTCCAGCTTGAGTGCCGAGGATTGAACCGCGTGGGCACGTTCGGGCTTGTTGGCGTCGAACCAAGCTTGACCCGCTTGCGACATTAATTGAGCGCGTACTTTGTTGGGTGCGGATTTTGGCAGCGCAGCGGCGATCTTTTCGAGCCGTTTGGCCGCCTCTTGGAATTGCTTAAGATGAATGAGTGCAACCGCGGCACAATGGCGAGCCGCCTCGGCACCTCCATGGTCCTGCCAGCGAAGCGCTTCCTCGAATCCCCGGTCAGGGGCGCTGCGCGCCAGGCGCATGCATTTGCGATAGGATTCACTTTCTCCGAGCGGAGCAAGCTTCTGGGCAGCCGCTGTTTGAGCGGTCGTAAACGCGCAGAGAACAGCGATAAGTAAGTGCCGGTGGCAAGGGCCAGCCATTATGTTACTCCTGATATCGATGCTAAAGGTCGTCGCTCGCGACGGCCATTGCAAGGGGCGATTAGGCAATGAGCGATTCCAGCAAGCGGCTGTTTTGTTTTGGGCTGGGTTACAGCGCGCGCCGTTTGGCCGCCGAGCTGAAGCCGGCCGGTTGGCACATTTCCGGCACCTGCAGGAGCGAGGAGGCGGCGGCCGACTGGGCCAAGGACGGTATTGAGGCACAACTTTTCGATGGGACTGCGCCGATGACGCCGATGCCGCGAAATTTTTTCGAGGCGACGCACATTTTAAGTTCGGTGCCGCCGAGCCCCGAGGGCGACTCGGTATTGGCGTGTCATGGCGCCGACATCGCATCCCAATCGCATTTCGAGTGGGTGGGTTATCTTTCCACCACCGGCGTCTATGGCAATCGTGACGGTGGCTGGGTCGATGAAGAGTCGGCGCGGACACCCACCGGAGACCGGGGACGCCGCCGAGTGGCGGCGGAAGATGCCTGGCTCGATTTGTGGCACGCCAATCAAATCCCGGTGCATTTATTTCGCCTAGCCGGAATTTACGGACCTGGCCGTAACGCGCTGGAGACGGTTCGTAAAGGCCGGGCGAGGCGGATCGACAAGCCGGGTCAGGTGTTCAGCCGGATCCATGTTGATGATATTGCGCAAATTCTTTTGGCCTCCATTGCCGCACCGGATCCTGGACAGGCCTATAACGTTTGCGACGATGAGGCGGCGGCGCCGGAGGAAGTCATCGCCTATGCCTGTGAATTGTTGGCAGTCGAAGCCCCACCTCTCGTGCCGTTCGAAAATGCCGAACTTTCCGACATGGCCCGAAGCTTCTATGCGGATAACAAACGAGTTTCCAATTCTCGTATCAAGAATGCGCTCGGAGTTCGGCTCCAATGGGATAATTATCGCGCTGGACTCAAAGGGTTGTTAGACGATTCGTTATCGTGCTGACCGTCGCCAACAAGCGCTTGATGTCGTCGGCACCGGAAAGACGATGATCGCCGTCCTTAATGAAGGTAATCTCCACATCCTTCGATGTCAGCGCGTCCGAGATTTCAAGCGATAATTGCCACGGTACCGCATCGTCCTCCATGCCATGTAGAATGCGCACCGGCCCGTCGAAAGGGATCGGCCCTGGGAGAAGCAGGTGGTTTGCGCCTTCGTCGAGAAGTTTTTGCGTGATCGGATACCCCTCGGGCTCATATTCCGAGGGGCGCATCCAGACACCCTTTTCGGAAAGGTCGCGCTTGGCTTCGTCGGTCAGCTTGTCGAGCGCGCGCCGGGTCATATCGACACCGGGGGCGATGGCGACAATCGCGGCCACGCGTTCGGGCCGGGCGCGGGCGGCGAGAAGTGCAATCCAGCCGCCCAAGGATGAGCCAACCAGAATTTGCGGCCCCTCGGTGACCGAATCGAGCATTGAAATTGTGTCGTTAAGCCAGTCACCGATCGTAGATTCGATAAATTCGCCGCCCGAAGCGCCGTGCCCGCGATAATCGAACCGGGTGAATTGTTGACCCCGATCACGGCAGTGCGCACCCAGCGAAATCGCCTTGCCACCGGTCATATTCGAGCGAAATCCGGTGCAAAACATTACGCCGGGTTGGCTACCTGGCGTATGATGATACGCTAAATCGAGCCCGTGCTCGCACGCGAGGCTTGCTGGCGTATCAGCCATATGAGATATCCTCCCAATCCAAACCATCAAAAGTGAAGACCGCAGCGCAACATCTCACATGACAGCGTTTGACGAAACCACGGCCCAAGGATCCGGACCGGTCGTATTGCAGGTTTTACCGTCCTTGGAGACTGGCGGGGCAGAGCGCGGTTGCGTCGATGTTGCCAAGGCGGTTGTCGATGCCGGCGGGACGGCTTTGGTGGCTTCCAGCGGTGGCGGCATGGTGCGCGACCTGGATCGCGCCGGCGCGCGGCATTTCAACATTCCGGTTCATTCCAAAAATCCGCTCCGTATGCGAGCGAATGTAAGTAAGCTGATGTCGATTATCCGTGAATTTGGGGTCGATATCGTCCACGCCAGGAGCCGGGCACCAGCTTGGAGTTGTTTGAAGGCCTGTCAAAAGACGAAAGCGCATTTCATCACCACATTTCACGGCACCTACAACATCACATCGGGATTGAAACGCCGGTACAACGCGATTATGACCCAAGGCGAGCGTGTTATCGCGATTTCCGGTTTTATTGCCAAACATGTAACCACCGAATACGAGACCGATCCCGCGCGTATTCGGATCATCCACCGTGGCGTTGACGTCGAGAGATTCGATCCGGCGGCGGTGCCGGCGGTCCGCATCGTCCAATTGGCCGAACAATGGCGATTGCCCGATGGTGTGCCGGTGATTCTGATGCCGGGCCGTCTAACCCGATGGAAAGGGCAGGCGGTACTGATCGAAGCCATGGCGGCGATGAAAGATCTCGATTTCCGATGTTTGCTGGTTGGCGGCGATCAAGGCCGAACCGGTTACCGTCAGGAGCTGATTACAATGGTGAAGGGGCTCGACCTGGAAAGCAAAGTCCATTTTGTAGGCCACTGCGAGGATATGCCGGCGGCTTATATGCTGGCGGACGTCGTTGTCTCAGCGTCGACCGATCCGGAAGCGTTCGGGCGGGTGATGGCCGAAGGTCAGGCCTTGGGCAAACCGGTGATTGGTGCAGATCACGGCGCCAGCGGCGAATTGATAATTCCCAATGAAACCGGTTGGTTGGTACCGCCCAAGGAGCCGGCGGCGTTGGCCGAGGCTCTACGGCGTGCACTCGCGCTCGATACCTCTGCGCGCGAAAAATTAGCGACGCGCGCGATCGCCAATGTACGGGAAAATTTTTCGCGCGCCCAAATGTGTGCGAAAACCCTGGACGTTTATGGCGAAGTAATGGAACAGGCAGCAAATACGCTGGAATCGATCGAGCGTAAGTCTGCATAGCCGCAAATATTTATGTCGCGAATTGATAAAAAAAGAGGACGGGTCCGTGATCGATAAAGCGGGCGAGCGGATACTGGTCATTAAACTCGGCGCACTCGGCGATTTCATCCAGGCGTTGGGCCCATTTCAGGCGATCCGCCGCCACCATCCGGCAGCTCACATCACGCTTTTGACGACACCCGGGTTTTCCGCACTTGGCAGCTCAACGGGATGGTTCGACGAGATTTGGACCGATAGTCGGCCTAGTTGGTGGCATTTCGGGGCGCGGCTGACGCTTCGCGCCAATCTGAACGGTGGCGGGTTCGCTCGCGTCTATGACTTGCAGACCTCGAAGCGCAGCAGTTCCTATTTTCGCCTTTTCAAAAAGCCCAAACCCGAATGGTCGGGCATCGCTAAGAAATGCTCTCATCCCCATGCCAATCCCGAGCGGGATTTCATGCATACGGTCGAGCGTCAGGCGGAACAGTTGGCGATGGCAGGTATCGACAAGGTGCCGTCGCCCGATTTGGCCTGGTTCGATTCGGAAACCACACATTTTAAGCTAGAGGACGGGTTTGTTCTGATCGCGCCGGGTGGCGCGGCGCACCGCCCCGAAAAGCGTTGGCCGATAAAACGCTATATCGAACTGGCCAATGATTTAATCGCCTGGGGCCGGCGCCCGGTGTTGCTTGGGGGCAAGGACGAGGCGGAGGTGCTGGACGCGATTGCGCTGGGTTGCCGCCAAGCGCGTAATCTTGGCGGGCAGACCAATATTTTCGAAATTGCCGGTCTCGCACGGCGCGCAGTGGGTGCGGTCGGAAATGACACCGGCCCGATGCACATCACCGCGGCGGTCGGGTGCCCGTCGGTTGTGCTCTATTCCAACGCTTCCGATCCCGAACTTTGTGGCCAACGTGGACCGGCGGTTAAAATTCTTCGCCGGGCAGCACTGGAAGGCTTGGCGACCGCCGAGGTAGAAGCCGAATTGCATTGCCGTTGAGATGGCGAAAGCCGTTAATGGCGTTGACCTGATCGGCCAAAACGGCGAAAAGGCTTCCGAAATGAAAGCGATAGCGAGCGAAAGACAGCATGGCTAACGGGGTTACCATTACCTTGCCCGACGGCACCGAAAAGTCGTTTGACGGCCCGGTAACCGGCGCAGAGGTGGCGGCATCTATCGGTCCGGGTCTGGCGAAGGCCGCGGAAGCTATCGTCGTCGACGGCGCTCAATGGGATTTGAGCCGGCCAATCGAAAACGACGCCGAAATAGCCATTATCACCCGCGATGCGGACGACGCGCTTGAAATCCTGCGCCATGATTGCGCACATGTTTTGGCCGAGGCGGTCCAAGGTTTGTGGCCTGACGTGCAGGTCACCATCGGTCCGCCCATCGAGGATGGCTTTTATTACGATTTCGCGCGGGAAACGCCGTTTACGCCGGAAGATCTGGAAAAGATCGAAAAACGCATGGGTGAGATCATCGATCGTGACGAACCCTTTACGCGCGAAGTGTGGGATCGCGACGAGGCCATCGCTCTGTTTAAGGAAATGGGCGAGGACTACAAAGTCGAACTTATCGAAGATCTGCCCGCGGATGAGGAAATAACGATTTACCGTCAGGGGGAATGGCTCGATCTCTGCCGTGGCCCGCATGGGCCCACCACTGGCACGATCGGCAAGGCGTTCAAGCTCACCAAGCTCGCCGGTGCCTATTGGCGGGGCGATTCCAAAAATGCGCAGTTGCAGCGGATCTACGGTACCTGTTGGCGAAACAATAAAGAGCTCAAAGCCTATCTTCGCATGATTGAGGAGGCGGAGAAGCGCGACCATCGCCGTTTGGGCCGCGAGATGAATTTGTTTCATCAACAGGAGGAGGCCACCGGATCGGTTTTTTGGCATCCGAACGGATGGACATTCTACCGCGAAATCGAATCTTACATGCGCCGGCGCCTGGAGACGGAAGACTATATCGAAGTGAAAACACCGCAGCTGATTGATCGCAGTTTGTGGGAAGCGTCCGGCCATTGGGAGAAATTCCAGGAAAACATGTTTATCGCCGAGTCCGAAGAGCGGATGCTCGCGGTCAAGCCGATGAACTGCCCTGGTCATGTGCAAATCTTCAAGCGCGGTGTCACCAGTTACCGCGATCTGCCGATCCGGATGGCTGAGTTCGGTTCCTGTCATCGCAACGAACCGTCCGGTGCCTTGCACGGCCTCATGCGCGTGCGCGCTTTTACCCAGGACGATGCGCATATTTTCTGTACGGAAGATCAGATCGTCGATGAAACTAAAACCTTCTGCGAATTACTAAAATCGATCTACAAGGATTTCGGCTTCGATCAAGTGATGGTGAAATTCGCCGACCGCCCCGAAGTGCGCGCCGGCGAGGATGCGGTTTGGGACAAGGCAGAAGCTTCGTTGAAACAGGCAACCGAGGCCGCCGGGCTCGAATTCACGCTCAACCCGGGCGAGGGCGCTTTTTATGGGCCGAAGCTGGAATTCGTGCTGCAGGATGCGATCGGGCGAGATTGGCAATGCGGAACGCTGCAGGTGGATTTCGTCATGCCGAGCCGGCTTGATGCCAATTACGTCGGCGAAGACGGCGAGAAGCACCGTCCTGTCATGCTGCATCGGGCTATTTTGGGCTCGTTCGAACGATTTATCGCCATTCTGATCGAAAACTATGCCGGCCGTTTCCCACTCTGGCTGGCACCGTCCCAGGTCGTTGTCGCGACGATCACCAACGATGCGGACGCCTATGCGGAGCGGGTCCTCGCGGCTTGCGAGACGGCGGGACTGCGGGCCGAGGCCGATCTGCGAAATGAAAAGATCAACTATAAAGTCCGCGAACACTCCCATGCCAAGGTTCCGGTATTATTTGTTGTCGGCAAAAGAGAGGCTGAAGAAGGCACGGTGGCGATCAGGCGACTCGGCGGAAAACAGCAAGAAATGCTTGCGCTCGACGACGCGATACATAGACTTAAAGAAGAAGCGGCACCGCCCGATGCGGAATTGTCATCGGGTGCGTGATCGATTGAGCGATCGGGTGGTTGATCGAGATCGAAATCGCGGTTGCCGATTCTCGAATTTATAAATTCAACAACCAAGGAGGATGGTTCTATAGCAAGACGACCCATGATGAGCCCGCCGGTCAAAGAAGGACCAAGGGCCAACGAAGATATCGAAGCCCCAGAGGTTCGATTGATTGACGAAGAGGGAGGTCAGGTAGGCGTTGTAGGTATAAGCGATGCGTTATCGCGAGCTGACGCGGCGGGATTGGATCTCGTCGAGGTAGCACCCAATGTTTCGCCGCCGGTTTGCAAGATTCTCGATTTGGGCAAATTCAAATACGAAGCGCAGAAGAAAAAAAGCGAAGCCCGGAAAAAGCAAAAGACGATTGACGTCAAGGAAATCAAATTCCGTCCCAATATTGAACAACATGACTACGACGTGAAAATGCGCGCCATGCGGCGGTTTCTCGATGAAGGCGACAAGGTCAAGGTGACCTTGCGGTTCCGTGGCCGCGAGATGGTGCATCAGCATTTGGGCATGAAGGTGCTTGAACGCGTACGTAACGAAATGGACGAAGACGCGAAGGTCGAGCAGATGCCGCAACTCGAAGGGCGGCAGATGACGATGATCCTCGTGCCCCGTTGATCGTATCTGGAAGGGTGGCACCGCGCCCTTGACAGGTCCGCCCTTCGCCCTGATATCCGCAGCATGCGATTTTTGCCGAAGCATCCGGGCTCCTTGGCGTCGGGCGCCCGTGGGGTCGACCGCCTATTAGGCCCGATGATCTGCGTTGCTGGCGCAATGCTGGTCGCGGCCTGGTTTCTGCCGATGATGAGCGTCGAGCGTTTTATTTTCTGGCAAGACGAGCTTTCCTTTGTTCAGGCCCTGTTTGAGCTTGTCGACGCGGGCGAGGTTGGCCTGTTCTTTTTGCTATTTCTGTTTTCGGTGATTTTTCCCGCGGCCAAATTAATTCTCGCTTTCGTGCTCTGGCGCCGCGTCGATGCCAAAGGACCCGATCTCAGCCGTTACCTCGGAATGATCGAGCATTTCGGCCGCTGGTCGATGTTGGACGTGTTTGTGGTCGCGCTGTCTGTGGTGGCGATCAAGATCTCCATCGTCGCAGATGTCGAGGTCCATTGGGGCATATACCTGTTTGCCGCCGCGATCCTGACCTCGATGTATGTTGTTCATCGCCTCACCCGCATGGCTTTCGCCCATAGCTGGCCGGCGCCGTTGAAGGACGAGGGCTAGTTCCCTTTCCGCTTGGCGACCGCAGCCCGAATGTACTCGTTCGGGCTGCCTTTTTCGTATGCAGCTGTGAGGGAGTCGATGCCCGCTTCGATAGCTTGGTCGAGCGGCAGCCGCTCCCAATCCTGCATTAATGTTTTTTGCAGCCGCATACCGGTGGGACCGTTCGCAGCGAGTGTTTCGGCACACTCCGCGACAGCGGCATCGAGGTCGTTCGATGGGACGATTTTTTCCACCAAACCCCAACTTTCTGCGGTTTTCGCGTCGATGGCGTCGCCACGGTAGAGCATCCACGAGGTCCGTCCCCAACCGATCAGACGCGGCAGCAACGCCGCTTCGATCACCGACGGGATGTCGAGCACGACTTCGGGCATGGAGAATTGCGCATGGTCGGCTGCGATGCGGATCTCGCAGCCGGCGACCATTTCAAGCCCGGCGCCGATGCAAACGCCCTGAATATGGGCGATGACGGGTACCGGCAAATCCCTGATCGCCTGAATGGTGTTGTGGAGACCGGTGATGTAGGTGCGGACGCCGTCGGGATCGAATTCCCCCAATTCGGCCACATTGGCGCCACCGCAAAATGCCCGATCGCCGGCGCTTGCGAGCACTGCGACACGGAGCGTGTCGCGATCTTTAAGTGCCTGAAAGGCAGCACCTATTTCCGCAACCAGTTCGCTCGTCAGGCAATTGGCCCGCGCGGAGTTGTCGAAGGTGACCGTGGCGATTTCGCCCGTCCCGGAGGTACGGAATTCGGTGGTAACAGATGGCGATTTGGCCATTTCTCTCTCCCCTATATTGCTTGCGCGTTGCCTCGCTGAACGCTATAAGGCCGCACTTCCCGAAAACGGGATGAATCAGGACGCCGGTAGGCCCGATGGGTATGCCTGCCCGTCCGCTAAAGGGTCAACCTGAATTAAGGAACAGACAAATGCCCAAGATTAAGAATAAGTCGAGCGCGAAAAAGCGCTTTCGTCTCACCGCCAAAGGCAAAGTCCGCTTCAACAGCGCCAAATTGAGCCATATGCTCCGCCGGCGTTCGCAAAAGATGAAGCGCACTAACCGGGGCACTCAGATTATGAGTAAATCGGATGCCCGGATCGTCAAACGCAATTTTTTGCGCAACGTATAGCGCCTAACATTTAAGGGACGAGAGATATGGCACGCGTCAAACGCGGCGTGACGAAACACGCCCGGCACAAAAAAATCGTCGATCGCGCCAAAGGCGCGCGGGGACGGCAGAAAAACACCTTCCGCGCAGCGAAGCAGCGCGTGGACAAGAACCTGCAATATGCGTATCGCGACCGGCGCCGCCGGAAGCGCATTTTCCGCGGGCTCTGGATTCAGCGTATTAACGCGGCCGCGCGCGAACACGGCATGACCTATTCCCAATTCGTGAACGGCATCAAAAAAGCCGGCATCGAGATCGACCGCAAAGTGCTGGCCGATCTCGCGGTACGCGAGCCGGCGGCTTTCAAGGCGTTGGCGGAACAGGCCCAGGCCGCACTTAGCTAGACGGCGTATTTGTCGTAATCGCCGGCTCTGTTGGGCCGGGAAGGATTCCGATGACCGAGACTCTGGATCAGCTACGCGATGAATTGCTGGCGAGCGTCGACCAGGCCGCTGATTTGGCGGCGCTGGAAGCCGTCCGTGTCGGCGCGCTGGGCAAAAAGGGTAGCGTTTCCCAGCAGATGCAAGGGCTCGGCAAATTGCCACCGGAAGATCGCAAGGCCGCCGGCCAGGCATTGAATGCGGTCAAAACCGCAGTCGCGGAGGCGATCGAGGCCAAAAAAACCGATCTCGAAACTGCTGCCCTCGATGCCAGGTTGGCCGAAGAATCGGTTGACGTGTCGTTGCCGGTCCGGCCCGAGGCCCAAGGTCGATTGCACCCGATCACTCAAACTATCGACGAGGCCATCGCCATTCTTGGTGAAATGGGATTTGCGGTTGCGGAAGGGCCTGAAATCGAAGACGACTTCCATAATTTTACTGCCCTCAATATTCCGCCCGAGCATCCGGCCCGGCAAATGCATGACACATTCTATTTGCCGGAAAAGGATGACGGCAGCCGGCTCGTGCTCCGAACTCATACTTCGCCGGTGCAGATTCGGACCATGCGCTCGACGGAGCCGCCGCTGCGGATTATCGCGCCCGGCCGCACCTATCGCTGCGATTCGGATATGACGCACACGCCCATGTTCCATCAAATCGAAGGGTTGGTGATCGATAAGTCGACCCATTTCGGGCATCTCAAGGGGTGTCTGCTGAATTTCCTCTCGGCTTTCTTCGAGGTCGACGATTTGCCGCTCCGCTTCCGGCCGAGTTTCTTTCCCTTCACCGAGCCTTCGGCGGAAGTGGATATAGGCTGTTCACGCGATGGCGGTGAGCTCAAGATCGGCGGCGGGGAGGATTGGATGGAAATTCTCGGCTGCGGCATGGTCCACCCGAACGTGCTCAAAGCCTGTGAAATCGATCCGGAGGAATACCAAGGCTTCGCCTTCGGCCTCGGCGTGGAGCGCATGGCGATGCTCAAATACGGCATCCCCGACCTCCGCACTTTTTTCGACGCCGACCTGCGCTGGCTCAAACATTACGGCTTCGTACCGTTGGAAGCGCCGAGCCTGGTGCGGGGACTAAGCTAGCTTGAAATGGCAGAGCGGTAGGCAGCACAAATGAAATTCACCCTGTCCTGGTTGAAAGACCATCTGGAAACCGACGCCTCGCTCGAGGAGATCACCGAGCGGCTGACCATGCTCGGCCTCGAGGTCGAAGAGGTTGTGGACAGGTCCGCAGATTTCGCCGCTTTCAAATCCGCGCGCGTGGTAGAAGCCAAGCCTCATCCGGACGCGGACCGGCTGCAAGTTTGTATCGTCGATACTGGCGAGGCGGAAATTCAGGTCGTCTGCGGCGCGCCCAACGCGCGAACCGGCCTGAAAGGCGTGTTCGCGCCGGAGGGAGCCTTTATCCCGGGCCTCGGGATCGAGCTCAAGAAAGCCAAAATTCGCGGTGTTGAATCGACAGGTATGCTGCTAAGCGAAAAGGAATTGGAAATTTCCGACGAGCATGACGGCATCATCGAATTGCCGGACGATACGGACGTCGGTGTGCCGTTCGCCCAAATCGCCGGTCTCGACGATCCCATGATCGAGCTTGCGATTACGCCGAACCGCGGCGATTGCCTGGGTGTTCGAGGTATCGCGCGAGATTTGGCCGCGGCTGGTCTTGGCACGCTAAAGCCGCTCGATGAGAGCGAGGTCGAGGCTACGTTCGAAACGCCGGTCCAGTGGCAGCGCGACTTCCCCGATGGCGAGGAGGATGCTTGCCCGATGGTTGTCGGGCGCAGCTTCAAGGGCGTTCGCAACGGACCGAGCCCGAAATGGCTTCAGGACCGGTTGGTCGCGATCGGGCTCAGGCCGATTTCCGCGCTGGTCGATATCACCAATTATATTTCCTATGATCTTGGCCGGCCGCTGCACGTGTTCGACATTGCCAAGCTCAAGGGCAATCTGACCATGCGCCTGGCCCGTAAAGGCGAAAAAATCGAGGCGCTCGACGAAAACACCTACGAACTCGATGAGGGTATGACGGTGATCGCCGACGAAGCGGGCGTGCAAGGCATTGCCGGTGTCATGGGCGGGCTCGACTCCGGCTGCACCGAAACGACCACCGACGTTTTCCTGGAAGTGGCTCTTTTTGATCCAATCCGCACCGCGACTACGGGGCGCAAACTCGGCATCGAGTCCGATGCGCGCTATCGGTTCGAACGCAGTGTCGATCCGCAATCCGCGGTCTGGGGCACCGAAGCGGCGAGCCAATTGATCCTCGAGCTGTGCGGAGGCGAGGCCAGTGACCTTTCCGTTGCTGGCGAGCTGCCGGGCGAAGCCAAGCCGATCTCGCTCCGGGTCGACCGGTTGGAGAGTTTCGGCGGTATTGCGCTGAAACCCAAACAGACGTCGGAGATTTTGAAAGAGCTTGGTTTTATCGTGTCCGGCAAGGGCAAGGTGCTGAAAGCAATCGCGCCTAGCTGGCGTCCGGATATCGAAGGCGAGCATTGCCTGATCGAAGAAGTGCTTCGGATCTATGGCTATGACGACATTCCGACCGTACCGATGGACCGCGAGACGGTGCTGCCGAAGCCGATTCTCACCGCGCGCCAACGTCATGCGGCCTTCGCGAAACGGGCGCTTGCAGGGCGCGGGGTGATGGAAACGGTGACCTGGTCGTTTTTGCCCTCGCAACAGGCGGAGTTGTTCGGCGGCGGTGCGTCCGCACTCAACCTCGACAATCCGATCAGTAGTGATCTCGATGCCATGCGCCCATCGTTGCTTGCCAATCTCATAGCGGCGGCAGGCCGCAATGCGGATCGTGGTTATCCCGATCTCGCTCTGTTCGAACTTGGACCCGCTTTTCGCGACGATACGCCCGACGGCCAGGATTTGATGGTTGGCGGCCTCCGGCACGGCAGCTTCATCGCGCGCCATTGGCGCGAGAGCGCGCGTCCGGTCGATGCCTTCGACGTCAAGGCGGATGCACTCTCTGTGCTCGAGGCTTGCAATGCGCCGATGGCGAGCTTGCAAGTGGGGAACGAAGCACCGGACTGGTATCATCCGGGTCGATCGGGCACGCTTCAGCTCGGTCCCAACATTCTTGCACGGTTCGGCGAAATTCATCCGAAAGTGCTGCGGAGTCTCGATGTAAAAGGCCCGGCGGCGGGCTTCGAAGTTTTTCTCGAAGCGGTTCCTTTGCCGAAAACCAAAGCAAGCAAGACCCGGCCGGCTCTCGACGCATCGCCCTTGCAACCGGTGACCCGTGATTTTGCCTTCGTGGTCGACCGCGATACGCCCGCGGACAAGGTGGCGCGCGCGGCGCAGGGCGCGGACAAGACCTTGATCGAAGCGGTCGGAATTTTCGATGTGTTCGAAGGCGAATCCCTCGGGGACGATAAGAAATCCGTTGCGTTACAAGTGACGCTTCAGCCCCGGGATCACACGCTCACGGACGAAGAAATCGAGGCGGTGGCGGATAAGGTCGTTGCAAACGTAAACAAGCAAACCGGCGGGACGTTGCGGTCCTGAATTATTGGTGAATTCGGCTCGGAAAGTTGCCGGAAAAGAGCTTTTGGCAACGGGTCGACTCCCGATATCAATGTAATGGCGGTGCTTTCCTAAAACCGCAATATCTAGTATTTGGTCAAAATTTTGACCTCTACGGCTAGTTTTTAACTCTTTTCATGTTAAGAGCCTAAATTTGTGGCCCGCGAAGGCCAAAATCTGGCTAAAAAATCCCCCAATCTACTTCAATCGTAGTTGACGTTATGCGGCGAATCAGTCAGCTTGCAAAAGTTGGTTTTGGCAGGAACTAGAAGAATTGAAGGATAATCGATGGCTCAAAAGCGCGAACGCAAGCATTCCTATGTGGTGCCGTGCTCATCTGCTTTTCGCGATACCGTCTCGGCGCTGGCCGAGGCCCGTGGGGTGAATGTTGCCGATATAGCGCGTTCGGTAATGTTGATCGTCCCTAACGAGACAATTCGCGCCTGCCCTGATCCGGGCGAACCGCCGCCGGGTGACCGGGAAGACGTGGTGTTGAAATCGGGTCCGAGTGCGGGCAAGCCGTGGCGCCGCAAGCCACGTTTGCAGGTTCGGCTGCCGAAAGGATACGACATTGCCGATATCCGCCGCGCCCTCGGTCTCGCGTTGGCGATGGATGCAGGCGATGTGGCGGTGACTTTGGAGGATGGCCGCAGTCCGCGCGCGCGGGACCGATTGCGCGAGGCGCGTAGCGATATGGACCGGCTGAGAAATGCACTCTCGTTGCTTGCCTATCAGCCGGTGGAACGAGGAATCGAAACTTTTGCGGACGCCCTTTACGTACTGGGGTTCCATCCCCATTCGAGGCCGACCCAGGACGATATCAAGGTACGCTTTCGAGTATTGGCGCAGATTTACCATCCGGACGCCATGCTCGGCGATACGGATCGGATGAGCCAGCTCAACGACGCTATTGCATTTTTGCGCCGGCGAGTGGCATAGCTGCCGCTAGGTTCACTTTTCCCGATCCGAACCAGAACGAGGGAGATACGATGTCGGCGGAGATTTCGGAAACCGAGCAGCAATTGCAGGAGACGTTCCCCGGCGGGCGCATGACCAAGAATGCGTTGCCGGCGGATATCAATTTCATCATTTGCGAAGGCAAAGGATCGCGTGTCCTCGGCACCGACGGTAAATGGCGGATCGATTATGTGGGCGGCGCCGGGGCTTTGATTCTCGGTCATGCCTATCCGGAAATCGTCGAGGCGGTGCGCGAACAGGCAAGTAAGGGCACCCACTTCTTTGGGCTCGTCAACGACAAGGCCTTGGAGCTGGCGGAAGAGATGGTGGCTGCTGCCCCCTGTGCCGAGCGGATGATTTTCACGACGACCGGATCGGAATCGACCTATTACGCGATGAGGTTTGCCCGCGCATTTACCGGCCGCGACCTTATATTGAAATTCGAGGGCGGCTATCACGGCAATCACGACTACTCCAACATTAGCGTCGCCCCCGACGCGGCGTCGAATTATCCTGCGGGCCAGCCCGATGCCCTAGGTATTCCCGACGGGGCGCAGGGCTCGGTCATCGTCGCGCCCTATAACGATCTCGACGCGGCGGCGCGTATCATCGAGGAACATAAGGATGCGCTCGCAGGTGTAATGCTGGAACCGGTGCAAAGGGTCCTCTTCCCGAAAGAAGGATTTTTGCAAGGCTTGCGTGACCTTTGCGACAAGGCCGACACCTTACTGATCTTCGATGAAGTGGTGACCGGATTTCGCCTTGCTTATGGGGGCGCGCAGGAATTTTACGGCGTCGAGCCTGACCTCGCTTGTTACGGCAAAGTCATGGGCGGTGGCATGGCTTTGGGTGCCGTTGCCGGGCGCGAGGATATCATGCTTAACGCCAACCCCGGCATTGTCGGCGACAGCAAGGGAACCGCCATCAGCGGCACGTTACATGGCAATCCCTTGAGCGCGGCGGCGGGTCTCGCTTGTCTGCAGGTGCTGAAGGAACTCGATCCCTATGACGATTTGCGTAAAAAGGGCGATGCAGTGCGAACGGCCTTTCAAGAAGTGCTGGATAAGCATGGGCTTGGGATTAAGGTGATCGGCCGCGAATCCTGGTGGCAATTTTTTGCCGGCGACAAAGAGCCTTCCGATTACGCGGATTTCTTGAACGCCGACATGGCTAAAACCAAGGCCCTCGATGTTGCACTTAGTCGCGAAGGGGTTTTCGTCATGCCGAATACCCGACGCTTCGTGTCCGCGGTGCATACGGATGAGGATTTGGAAGAGAGCGTCGAGGCGCTCGACGCCGCGTGCCAGGCAATCGCTTGATTTAAAAACCCTGAAAATCTAACGGCCTGAAAGGCTAAGGGAAGGTACCGGGCGCTTAACCGCGTTCGATCAGTTTATCCGCGCTCAAAGTTTGTGCTCCTGCGGTCGGGCACCACATGGATTTGCCCCCGGCGCCGCCGGCGATCACGACCACCAGATCCACGGGCCGATTGATGATCGGAACCATCGATTCCGGGTCGCTCTTGTCGCCCTCCTCGGGGAAAAACGGTCCATGGGCCTTGCCCCGCCCCTCCACCAAGCGCCACGGCTGGCGAGCCTGCTCATAAACTTTCTGACGGATTGTTTCCTTAGTCCAGCCGCCGGCATGAAAATAGGCCGCGTGCTCGGGGCAGATCACCAATACCGGTTCGCCTTGGGAATACAGATTGTTGCAGCCGAGGGTCGCCATCGAATCTGCGAAAACTTCCAGGATATCTTCCGGCGCGGTGCGCATATTTTCGGTCATGCTGTGCGGTGCTTCGCATTGGGCCACGGTGACCACGCTGTCGTCGGCCTTGTAACCGCGGTCCACATGCACCGGGTCCCACGGATTGGCTTTTTGATGTTCGCCGATGCAATAGGTGAATTTGCCGGGATGTGCGTGCTGGGCGAAATCGACAACCGCCGGAACTGCGCCACCGAGATTGAGGTGAACGAGCCGGAGTGCCCGCCCGATGGTGGCGTTCGCGCGCCAGCCGGGCCCGAAACAGCCATTGCCGTAATTGATATTGAGCTCGTCGACGATCGGACCGCTGACGATAATCAAGGGCGCGGCGGCATGAGTAGTGGTTTGACGGTGATGCAGGCCGTAACGCTCTTCCAGAGTGGCCTCGAGTGCAGCAACGATAACCGGAAGGAATTCCGGCTTGGCGCCGGCCATAACCGCGTTGACCGCGACTTTGCGCAACGTGGCGTTGCCCTGAAACGGCGGTACCTCGCCGATCAATGCATCGGGATCACGCCAGGCCATGCCGCCCAACATACGCTCGATACGTTCTTCGGTTGGCGGAATTATCGGCAAGCCGTCGGTCCAGCCCTTTTCGTAGAAATGATCATTGACCAGTTCGAGGTCGTCTGGAAGGCGGACTTCTCCCTCCGTCAGTTCGTTGATGGGCTTGACCGCCATATTCTTGCTCCGTTCAGGTGGCCAATTTTTTTATCGACCGACCGCGTGTTCCGGCAGGGGAAATTCCTTGTCGGTGAATTCAGCGGCAAGAACTTCGTTGGGTGTCGTCAAAATGCGCACAACTTCCGACGCTGCCTCGCGACCCCGGTTTTTGACCACGTCGAGATCCGAATGGCCGAGCGGATGCGGCAGCAGATGAATTGGCAGCCCCGGATAGTCCAGCTGGCTCGAGACCGCCTGGGCCAGAGTACAAAAAGAGCAGCTAATCAGCGTTACGGTTGGGATCCCTTGGGATTCAAGGGCCACGGCGTCATGGACGCTCCACGGAGAGGACGAGCCTCAGTGACCGACACCACTGACGGCGACATCGACCGATGACGCCATCTGCTCGATGAAGGGTGCGGCTTTCGAGGGAAAGCCCTTGCGCCAAAATACGACCTCTCCTACGCCGTGATCGCCTTCCAGAGCTTCCTTCAAGCCTTCCATGACATGGTCGGTAAATTCTTTACCATTGTCCAAAAGGCCGATTTTAAGCCCCTTCAAGCTGTCTTTTCGCGGCGCCAGGTCCATGGGTGGCACATCCCGAACATCAATAGGAATGTGTACCTGGATTTCTGACATGGATTAGACCCCTTTCAATAACGATCATGCAGATTCACTATAACTCATATGGGAGAATAGCCAATGGCGCTCCTGGAGACGCCAAATTCTGGCGCCTACGAATTTCACTGGATTGACTCCTGCGACAATCTGACCACACAATATGATTAAGCGTCTTTAAAAAAAGACCATTTGCCTAGGCGGACGGAAGATTCGCGTGCAACGAAAAATAAAATTCAAGACGCCGTTTCGCCGGGTTCTCGGGAAATGGCTCGCAATGTGAGGCGTTCTCCCTGTTGGAAACAACCGGCGTGTTGCTACACGGTCCATGTTTAGGGAGGACATTATATGTCTATCACACGAAAAATCGGATTACTGTCCGCTGCGGCATTCGCGGCGGCGGCATTCGTTACGCCGGCTTCGGCGTTCAGCCTAAAAGACAAAAAGGTCACTTTTATCGTGCCTTATAAAGAAGGCGGCGGCACGGATACGATGGCGCGTATCTTTCAGCCGTTTTTGACCAAATATCTGCCTGGCAACCCCACCATTCTGGTGTTGAACCAGCCGGGTGGTGCAGGCTCCAAGGCGTCGAACAAGTTTCAGCGCGAAGGACGCCCGGATGGCACCATGATCATCGGCGTTTCTTCCTCGGCGCTCACCGCCTATACGATGAAAGCCAAAAAAGTGAAGTATGACGTTCTGTCGTGGCACCCGGTGATCTTGATCCCGCGCGGCAATATTTTCTACAGCAACCCGAAGATCGTCAAAGGTCTGAAAGGGTTCGGTAAGAACGTTGCGTCGGATATCAAGGCTCTGCGCGCAACAAAGGGCCTGTCCAACGGAACCAAAAATCCGGTGGATGCGGGTCTCCGCGGCACTTTGGCCTATGCACTGCTCGGTATTTCTCACGACACCACTTTCGGGCTCAGCACTTCCAAACAGCGCAAAGCGTATAATCGTAAAGAATTGTCGCTGAACTACGATGCAACCGGCCCCTATATCAAAAAGGTTAAGAAGCACGAGAAAAAGGGCACGGTAGCGCCGTACATGTCGTTCGGTTATCTCGATGGCAAAGGCGGCATCGCGCGCGATCTGACTTTCCCGAACCTGCCGACCGTCGGCGAAGCCTATGAAGCCATTAATGGTAAAAAGCCGTCCGGTCCCATGTGGGAAGCCTATAAGAACTTCGTCGGTATCGGCGTAAATGCGTCCAAGGCGATTGCGTTGCCGAAGGGCACGCCGAAAAAGGTCGTCGATGCCTATCAGGCTGCGATGCATAAGATCGACAAGGATCCGGAATTCCGGAAACTCGCCGAGAAACGTTTTGGCAAGTTGCCGCGTGCGTTTGGCGCCAATGCCAGGAAAATTCTTCGCAATGCGACGACAATGAAGCCCGAGGTTCGCAAGTGGATGCGGGCTTGGATCAAAAAGCGTTACGACGTGAATATCTAGTCTGACGATATAGACCGGCACTCTCGGGTGCCGGTTTTTTTTAAATTTAAAAACAAAAAATAATCTGCCTGGGGGAGGGTGGTCCCATTTCTTTCGAAGAAGCAGCCGTAAAGGCACTGAACACGATATTTACGTGGCATCACATGGCGGCCCTTTGGGGCGGCGTGCTGATCGGCCTCACCATGGGCATTCTTCCGGGACTGGGCGGTACCGCCGGGCTGGCGCTTATCCTGCCATTCCTTTACGGCACCGAACCCTCGGTCGCCCTTGCCATGATGATCGGCTTGCAGTCGGTGACGGTGACGTCGGACACCTTCCCGTCGGTATTGATGGGAATTCCCGGGACTTCCGGCAGTCAGGCGACGGTCGTCGACGGATTTCCCATGTCGAAAAAGGGCGAGGGCGCCCGCGCTTTGGCGGCGGCGTTCATTTCTTCGATGTTTGGCGGCATTTTTGGTGCCGCTGTGCTCTCCTTCGCAATTTTCTTCGCAGTTCCTCTGCTGGAGAATGTCGGCTTCGGCGAACAGATGATGCTGATCGTGCTGGCACTGACGATGATCGGCATGTTGACCGGTCTGAACCCGATTAAGGGTTTTGCCAGTTGCGGCATAGGTTTGATGCTGGGAGCCATCGGTGCGGCGCCGATGATGGGCGACCACCGGCTGACTTTCGGCACCGAATATCTGATTGAGCAAATTCCGTTGGTGATCATGGGACTTGCCATGTTTGCGACGCCGGAAATCATCGATCTTCTGCGCCGGCAATGGGCGATCTCGGAATCCGAGGAACTCGGCGCCGGTTGGACCCAGGGTTTCTTTGATTGGTGCAAAAACTGGTGGCTGTCGCTCAGGTGCGCCGCAATCGGCTGCTTGGTTGGCGCGTTGCCCGGTCTCGGCGGTACGGTGATCGATTGGATCGCCTACAGCCATGCCATTCAGACGACCGAAGACAAGGAAAACTACGGTACGGGGGACGTGCGCGGGGTGATCGCGCCGGAATCCGCCAACAACGCCAAGGAGGGCGGCGCCCTGATCCCAACCATTCTGTTCGGAATTCCGGGTTCGGGCTCGATGGCGATTCTGCTCGGCGGCTTCGTGCTGATCGGTATCGAACCCGGTGTCGAGCTGGTCACCGACCAACTTAATCTCGTTTACATCATGATCTGGTCGGTCGCGCTCGCCAACGTATTGGGTGCGGGGCTTAGCACTGTGCTGGCCGGCCAACTAGCGAAGATAACCTTGATCCGCTACGTGCTGGTCGCGCCCTTCATGTTCGGCTTGATATTCTTTGCAGCCTTCCAGGCCACCCGCGACTGGGGCGATATTATCGGGCTATTCCTGGCCAGCGTTCTCGGCGTTTATATGAAGCGGTTCGGCTGGCCGCGACCGGCGATGCTGATCGGCTTTGTGTTGGCGGAAAAAGTCGAAGCCTCCGTATATCATGCGATCAAAACCTATGGCTTTACGTTCCTCGAGCGTCCCTTCACGATCGTGTTGATAATTCTCACGGTCCTGTCGCTGTTCGCAGCCGCCAAATTCAAGCCACCGCTGCCGGAAATGCCGGAAGACGGCCCGCACACGCATATCGACAGGCGGCCGCAACTGATCTTTTTCGCCGTCGTCCTTGCGTTCACTTTGCTGCTTTTAGGCAACTCCTTCACCGTCGTTTGGCTATCGGGTGTCTATCCGCAGGTTGCCTGCGGCATGACTTTGGCGTTCCTAATTCCGCTTGGGTACAAATTGCTAACGCTGCAGAAACCGAGTTCGGTGTTTTACGATTCCGAACGCGAAACGTTCAGCGAGCATATCGAGTACCGATCGAGCGAACACTATCTCGGTTGGTTGCTGGTAATGATTGGAGCGTCCGCGATCTTTGGGTTCGTGATCGGCGTTGCGATCTTCACCTATACCTTCATTAGGGTCAAAGGCGGGGTCAGACATCTTTATTGTGCCATCAATTCCTTCGCATTTATTTGCGTGTTGGGGACGGTGCAGCATCTGATGACGCTCGAATACCCGCGCGGCATTTTGCAACTCTATCTCGGGGTCAACTTGCCCTGGCCGTTCCAGTAAGGGCTACCGGGTTTTCCAATCCGGCTCAGCTGAGCTAAAAAAGGCACTATATAAGTCGGCACTTGGGGAGGTTCGGCCATTTCTATCGAAGAAGCAGCCGTAAAGGCACTCGAGACCATTTTCACTTGGCATCATCTGCTCGCCCTATGGGGCGGCGTGCTGCTGGGCTTAACCATGGGTATTCTGCCGGGTCTTGGGGGCACGGCGGGGCTCGCGATCATATTGCCCTTCCTTTATGGAACCGAACCCTCGTTGGCCTTGGCAATGATGATTGGTTTGCAATCGGTCACCACCACGTCGGACACGTTCCCCTCGGTGCTCATGGGCATTCCGGGCACCTCGGGCAGTCAGGCGACGGTGGTCGACGGTTTTCCCATGTCGAAGCAAGGCGAGGGCGCGCGGGCACTGTCGGCGGCCTTCATTTCATCGCTGTTTGGCGGCGTCTTCGGTGCTGTGGTGCTGTCTTTCGCGATTTTCTTTGCCATTCCAATTTTGAATACGATCGGTTTCGGCGAGCAAATGATGCTGATCGTGCTTGCGCTCACCATGGTTGGCATGTTGACGGGCCTAAACCCAATCAAAGGCTTCGCCAGTTGCGGCATGGGTCTCATGCTCGGCGCCATCGGTGCTGCGCCAATGATGGGCGATTTACGCCTTACCTTCGGAACCGAATATCTGATCGAGCCGATTCCGTTGGTGGTGTTGGGTCTATCGATGTTTGCGACCCCTGAGATCGTCGATCTTTTGCGGCGGCAATGGGCGATCTCAAAAAGCGAGAAACTCGGATCGGGCTGGACACGGGGCTTTTTCGATTGGTGTAAGGATTGGTGGCTGTCGCTGCGCTGCGCGGTCATCGGCTGCCTCGTTGGTGCCCTACCGGGCCTGGGCGGCACGGTGATCGATTGGATCGCCTATAGCCATGCCATTCAGACTACCGACAACAAGGAAAGCTACGGCACCGGCGATGTTCGCGGCGTGATCGCACCGGAATCCGCGAATAACGCGAAGGAAGGCGGCGCCCTGATCCCAACAATCCTGTTCGGTATTCCCGGCTCCGGCGGCATGGCGATTCTGCTCGGCGGGTTCGTGCTGATCGGTATCGAGCCCGGTGTCGAATTGGTGACCGACCAGCTCGATCTCGTCTATGTCATGATTTGGTCGATCGCGATTGCCAATGTAGTCGGCGCAGGCTTATGCACCGTGCTGGCGGGCCAACTCGCCAAGATTACCTTGATCCGGTATGTGCTGGTCGCCCCCTTCATGTTCGGCATCGTTTTCTTCGCCGCCTTTCAGGCGACACGGGACTGGGGCGATCTTATTGCCCTTTTCATCTTCAGCACCCTCGGTGTTTACATGAAACGGTTCGGCTGGCCGCGTCCGGCGATGCTGATCGGTTTCGTGCTGGCGGTGAAGGTCGAAGAGTCGGTCTATCACGCGGTCAAAACCTATGGCTTTTCCTTCATGGAGCGTCCGGTCGTGATCATGCTGTTGATTTTTACCATTGGCTCGGTGATCGCGGCGGCCAAGTTCAAGCCGCCCTTGCCCGAAATGCCTGAAGACGGTCCGCACACGCACATTCGCCGATGGCCGCAAGTGGTGTTTTTCGGCGTTATTCTGGTGTTCACGCTGGTGATGCTAGGTAATTCCTTCACCGTTACCTGGTTGTCGGGGCTATATCCGCAAATCGCGTGCGGCATCACGTTGGCATTCCTGATTCCGATGGGGGTCCAGCTTCTGGTTAGGAAGAAGCCGCATTCGGTGTTTTATGATTCCGAACGCGAGGAATTCAGCGAGCACGTGGAATACCGCTCGAGCGAACACTACATGGGCTGGCTGTTGTTGATGCTGCTGGTCTCGGCGCTGGTCGGGTTTGTGATCGGTGTCGCCGCCTACACCTATCTATTCATTCGCATCAAAGGCGGCGTGCGCCATCTCTATTGTGCGCTCAATTCCTTCGCCTTTATTTGTTTGTTAGGCACGATCCAGCATTTGATGACGCTCGAATATCCACGCGGCATCCTGCAATACTATTTCCATGTCAATTTGCCCTGGCCGTTCCAGTAGAAACCCAGTCTATCCGAACCGCTCCTTAAGCTCGTCGGATAATGCGGCGATCGGTTTTACGTCGGCCAACTTCATGTCCATGTCGAACAGGCTGGCATTATGCTGGGCCGGGCTTAGGTCACTGCAGCCGTCCGCTATCACGGTAACGCGAAAATTTAGCGCGAACGCATCGGTAACGGTGGCGCGGACGCAACCGCTCGTGGTCATGCCGCAGACAATCAGCGTGTCGACGTTTTGGTAACGGAGCCAGGCATCGAGTGGTGTGCCGAAAAAGGCCGAGCTTTTATTTTTGTAGACTATGACGTCTTCTTCGGTTGGGGCGTATGACCGGGGCCAGTCGTCGGCCTCGGGGTCATGGGCGATCCCGGGGTCGTTATTTTCCGCCGTGCGGAGGCCTTCATAGCGGTTGTTGCGCATACCCATTTTTGCCGGATGATCGCGGATATCGCGCCGGACATAGTAAATCGGGAGGCCGAGCGTGCGGCATAACCGCGTGGTTTCTGCGAGCACGTTCTCCAAGCCTTCTGGGTCGAGTGCGGCGCAGAACGGGTATTTCGGATCAATGAACAGGTTGTGGCTATCCACATTCAAAAGTGCGGGCCGGTCCCCGAAGCCAATTTCACGTCCGTGCCCGGCACGGCGCAGACGGTCTATATCGTCATTGGAAAGCGCAATCGTTTCGCGCCAATGGTCCAATTTATCCATCGAAACCTCTTTTTCGATCCTATGTGGTTTCCGAATGATTCCTATATCGTTCAATTCTGCAATGATGGCTAAGCAAGGATTACAATAATAGTGTTCTTGGACCCGTCGACCGCGTAATTTTCGCAGTTTGACCAACTTATATTGAAATCACGGGTGGTCCCGATTCCATTTTTATATGGTCGAATCGATATAGGTTCTTGACTCATAGGCCGATTCTGCAAAAATTAGCGCACTAATACGGCAATATTACCGTCTGTGGGAGGGTTGCCGGTGGCGATCGCCAAAAGTCCGGGAAAAAAATAACGATCCGGGCCGGAAGGGGCGCCATCTTCTGCCAAAGAGGCATACGTCATGTAGGCGAAGGGCCCGCCCGCGGCAGTGCAAGGGAGGCATAATATGTCTGTACGCAAACTTATGGCCGCTGCCGCTTTAGGCGGTGGTGTTGCTTTGGCGCCGGCCGCGGCGTCTGCCATGACTGACTTTAGCGGTAAAACCGTAACCATCATCGTCCCCTTTAAAGAGGGTGGCGGTGCCAGCCGTTATGGTCGTACTTTCCAACCGTTCCTGCAGCAGTATCTGCCGGGCAATCCGAAGGTTGTGGTTCTGAACAAACCGGGCGGCAGCTCGATCTTGGGCGCGAACTATTTCCAACGGCAAAAGGGCGACGGTCTCACTCTTCTGACCTGCTCGACCTCGACCATGACCAGCTACTTGTTTGGTGGAAAAAAGGTCAAATACGATCCCAATAGCTGGCGCATCATCATTGCGAACCCGCTCGGGACCGCGATCTATGCCCGTCCGGATCAAACCGGCGTGGCCGCGATCGACATTAAGAAGGACGTTCAGTCGCTCCGTAAGTCGAAGCTCGTTTTCGGTGCCAAGAACAAGACTTCTGCAGAACTTCGTGCCTTTTTGGCGTTTGACCTGCTCGGCTTCTTCCCGAAGCCGGTGTTCGGTCTCTCCACGGGCAAGCAGCGTAAAGCTATCCTGCGTGGCGAGTTGAATATCAACTACGATAGCGCAGCGAAGTTCAACAAGTCGGTCACCAAGTGGGAGAAGAAGGGCGACGTCAAGTTGTTCATGAATCTCGGCGTGTTGACCCCGAAAGGTAAGCTCATCAAAGACCCGTTCTTGGGTCATCGTTCGGCTAGTGTTGTCGAAGCTTACGAAGCCGCGAATGGCAAAAAGCCTTCCGGTACCCATTGGGAAGTTCTCAAGAACTTCATCGCCATGGGCGTGAGTGCTTCGAAGTCGATGGCGTTGCCTAAGGGTACTTCCGATGCCGTCTACAAGACCTATGTCGACACCTTCAAAAAGATCTACAAAGATCCGAAGTTCTTGGACTTCATTAAGAAGGATATGGGTAAATATCAGCATTCGTTCGGTAAGGACGCACAGGCCGTGATCAAGTTCGCGACCACGATGTCTCCTAAGAACAAGAAGTGGATGAATGCCTGGATTAAGAAGAAGTTCGGCGGAAGCTCCTAAGTTCCGTCACAAGGGCCGGCGCGGTTTCGCGCCGGTCCTTTTTTTTTGCGTGAGTTTCCGCTATTAAACTTTTTAGTTACTGCTTTTTCGGGAGGGTGGTCCAATAGATATCGCTGACGCGGCAGTAGCCGCACTTTCACAGATTTTCACCGTCACGCATGTTTTGGCGTTGGCCGGCGGGGTGTTCCTCGGCTTGATGGTGGGTATCCTGCCGGGGCTTGGCGGAACTGCGGGCCTCTCGCTCATTTTACCATTCTTGTTCGGTGTTGAGCCGTCGCTCGCATTGGCGATGATGATCGGTCTGCAATCGGTCACCGCGACCTCCGACACCTTCCCGTCCGTCCTGATGGGTATTCCGGGGACGGCAAGCTCACAAGCCACCGTTATGGACGGTTTCCCGATGTCGAAGAAGGGCGAAGCGGCACGTGCGTTGTCCGCAGCGTTCGTCTCGTCGATGTTCGGTGGCATTTTCGGCGCTATGGTGTTGTCGGTGGCGGTGTTCTTCGCCATTCCGCTCATCTTGGCGATGGGTTTTCCAGAGCAGATCATGCTGATCATCCTCGCGCTCACCATGATCGGCATGTTGACCGGCGACAACGGGCTGAAAGGTCTGTTCGCCTGTACCATGGGCTTTATGGTCAAGGTTATCGGCCCGGCGCCGATGACCGCCGAGCCGCGCATGGATATGCTCGATTTCGGAACCGGCTATTTCCTCGATACGGTCAAACTGGTCGTGGTCGGGCTCGCCATGTTCGCGATGCCCGAAATTATCGACTTGCTGCGCCGTCATTTGAAGATTTCAAAATCCGGTGTTCTCGGCGCTAAGGGTGGCTGGTTCCAAGGTGTCGGCGACTGGGCCAAAAACTGGTGGCTGTCGCTCCGCTGTGCGGCGATCGGCTGTCTCGTCGGCGCGCTACCGGGCCTCGGCGGCTCGGTCATCGACTGGATCGCCTATGGGCACGCCATTCAGAGCACCGATAACAAGGAGAACTACGGTACCGGCGACGTGCGCGGCGTGATCGCGCCGGAATCGGCGAACAATGCGAAGGAAGGCGGCGCTCTGGTCCCGACCCTGTTGTTCGGTATTCCGGGTTCTGGCTCGATGGCAATCCTGTTGGGCGGTTTCGTGCTGATCGGAATCGAGCCCGGCGTTGACATGGTCACCGAGCAGCTCGACCTGGTCTATGTCATGATCTGGTCCGTCGGTCTGGCAAACGTGATCGGGGCAGGAACTTGCGTGTTCTTCGCCAATCAGATCGCGCTGCTGACGACAATCCGTTATTCGCTGGTCGCCCCCTTCATGTTCGGACTGATTTTCTTCGCCGCCTTCCAGGCGACGCGCCATTGGGGTGATCTGATCATGCTGATGCTGGTCGGTACGCTCGGCGTCTATATGAAGCGCTTTGGTTGGCCGCGTCCGGCGCTCTTGATCGGTTTCGTACTGTCGGAGCAGGTGGAGAAAGGCGTCTACAATACCGCTGTCACCTATACCATGGAGACATTCCTCTACCGGCCGATCGTGATTGTGCTGATTCTCTTGATCATCGCCTCGATTTGGGCCTGCTTGCGCTATAAGCCGAATCCGCCGGATCTCTCCGAGGAAGGCCCGCATACGCACAAACAGAAGGGCCCGCAATTGGCATTTTTCGGCTTCCTTGTGTTTTGGCTCCTCGTGATGACGATGGATACGGTCAATGTGGAAGATGAATTAACCGCGTATTATCCGCGCTTCGTTGCCGCTTTAGGTGCGTTGTTGCTGATACCGCTAGGCATCAAGTTGTTGCGTGGCAGCTCGCCCGGAACCCATTTCTACGATTCCGAACGCCTGCAGGTGGATGAAGAAGGATTCCAATCCCGGTCCGCCGAACATTATTTGCTTTGGTTGTTGGGAATGCTGGCGGTTTCGGCGGTGTTCGGGTTCGAAATCGGCGTATGCTTCTTCATCTATCTGTTCGTGCGCACCAAGGCAATGTTGTCGCAGAAGGCCAGCATATTGTGTGGCGTTGGCTTCATTTGTTTCCTTGGCCTGCTCGCGAGTTATCTGCATCTCGAGTACCCGAAAGGCTTCATCCAGACCTATCTGTTCGATTACGGACTGGATATGCTTTGGCGCCTATAGGAGTAGCCGGTTAGCTAATAGCCCCGTCGCCCCGCTTTAAATTTTGCTAGCGGGACGGCGGGGCTTCGGCTAAATAAAGCCGCAAAAATTCAAAAACGAACATCTTTAGGGAATTCTGGAAATGTCCGTCGAAGAAGCAATTTTTACAGCGCTTGCGCGCATGTTCACCATCGGCCATGTGCTCGCACTTTGTGGCGGCGTGTTTCTTGGCCTCGTCGTGGGTATTCTGCCCGGTCTCGGTGGTGTTGCGGGTCTGTCGCTTATCTTGCCCTTCCTGTTCGGGGCCGATCCGTCAATCGCGCTGGCGATGATGATCGGCCTGCAGTCGGTCACTGCGACCTCTGATACATTTCCATCGGTGTTGATGGGTATCCCCGGCACCTCGAGCTCCCAGGCGACGGTGATGGATGGTTTTCCCATGTCGAAAAAGGGCGAGGCGGCCCGCGCGCTGTCGGCGGCCTTCGTCTCCTCGATGTATGGGGGCATATTCGGTGCGTTGGTGCTGTCGGTGGCGGTGTTTTATGCCATCCCATTGATCCTCGCGATGGGCTTTTCCGAGCAGTTGATGCTGATCGTATTGGCGTTGACCATGATCGGTATGCTGACCGGCGATAACGCCTGGAAAGGTCTGTTTGCTTGTGTAATGGGCTTCATGGTCAAGGTCATTGGCCCGGCACCGATGACGGCCGAGCTAAGGCTGGACTTCCTCGATCTCGACACCGGTTATTTCCTCGATAACGTCAAGCTGGTCATCGTCGGTCTCGGCATGTTCGCAATGCCCGAAATCATCGATCTCCTGCGGCGCAGCCAAACCATCTCCAGGTCCGGCGATCTTCGTGCCCAGGGCGGCTGGATTCAGGGCGTCAAGGACTGGGCAAAGAACTGGTGGCTATCGACCCGCTGTTGCGTCATCGGCTGTATCGTCGGCGCCATGCCCGGTCTCGGGGGCTCGGTGGTCGATTGGATCGCGTATGGCCACGCTATTCAGACCACCGATCGCAAGGATGATTACGGCACTGGCGACGTGCGTGGTGTGATCGCACCGGAATCGGCGAATAACGCCAAGGAAGGCGGGGCCCTTGTGCCGACGCTCTTATTCGGCATTCCCGGATCCGGTTCTATGGCTATCCTGATCGGCGGTTTCGTGCTGATCGGTATCGAACCCGGTGTCGAGATGGTCACGGAACAGCTTGACCTGGTGTACGTCATGATCTGGTCGGTGGCACTTGCCAATGTGTTCGGTGCCGGCTTCTGCGTATTTTTCGCCAATCAGATCGCGCTTTTGACGACGATTCGATACGCATTGATCGCACCCTTCATGATGGGCCTCATTTATTTTGCCGCCTTCCAGGCGACGCGCCATTGGGGCGATCTCATCATGCTGTTCGTTGTTGGTACACTTGGCGTTTATATGAAACGCTTCGGTTGGCCGCGCCCGGCGCTTCTGATCGGGTTCGTGCTGTCGAAACAGGTGGAGCAAGGTGTCTACGAAACCTATACCGTCTACGGCTTTAGCTTCTTCGACCGGCCCATCGTGATTACGATGGTTATCCTGATTATCCTCTCGGTTATCGCCTGCATTCGTTACAAGCCCCGGCCGGTCGATCTTTCCGAGGAAGGGCCATTCACCCATAAAAACAAGGGACCGCAGCTTATTTTCTACGGCGTCCTCGTGGCTTGGGTGGCGATTATGTTTATCAATAGCCTCTACAAAGAGGATTTGACGCGGTTCTATCCGCAATTCGTTACGGTGCTCTCGGCACTCCTCTTGTTGCCGCTTGGCATTCAGATGGTCTTGGGCAAGAAGCCGGCGACACACTTCTATGACTCGGAACTAGAAGATTTCGGCGATCACCCGGAAAAGCGTACCAACGAATATCATTTGCTCTGGCTCGTTGGCATGCTTGGCCTTTGCGCGCTATTCGGCTTTGAGATCGGTGTCGCGATCTATATCTACATCTTCACCAAGCTGAAAGCGGAACGCACACATTTCGGTTCCTTCATCTGTGCGCTGTCCTTTACGATTTTCCTCGGGATACTCGCCTATTACCTGACGTTGGAATATCCGAAAGGACTTCTGCAGGAATTCGTCAATATCGGCCTAGACCGACTCTGGCGCGGCTAGGTCTTGCCAAGGGGCGATACGATGTCCGGTAGTGATATTCGTGTCATTCCCAGTGGTGATGCGTGCGGTGCCGAAATCGCCGGTATCGATCTCAGCGATGGTCTCGACGATGCGTCTTTCGCTGTCATAGATGAAGCGGTCAATGTTCATTCGGTCGTGGTATTGCGTGGCCAGTCGATCACGCCCGAGCACCATATCGAGCTCAGCGACCGATTGGGCGGCATCGTCCCCCATGCGTTTTCGGAATTCTGCCATCCGGACTATCCGCAGATATTTCGTATCTCGAACCTGATCGAGGGCGACAAACCGCTTGGGTATGAAAAAGCCGGTATTACCTGGCATAGCGATCAGTCCTATATCGATACACCGCCCCGCTGTACCACCATGTATGCGATTGAAGTGCCAGAGAAAGACGGCAAGATCTTTGGCGATACGCTGTTCGCGAGTGCGGCGGCGGCCTATGACGCACTGTCGGACACGATGAAGGAAAAGCTCGACGGGCTCGTCGCGGTCCATCAGTTCGCTGCCCGCAAGCGCCGGCCGGGGCGGGACAAGGAACTCTCGGCCGAACAGAAGGCTGCGAACCCGGATGTTTTTCACCCGGTGGTGCGGACCCATCCTTTTACCGGCCGCAAATGTATTTATGTGCTGGAAGGCGAGTGCACCGGCATAGTTGGTATGGCGGACGAAGAAGCGGTGCCGCTGATCAAACAACTTTCCGATCACACCGTCCGGCCCGAATTCATCTATCGCCACAAATGGCAGCAAGGCGACGTTATCATCTGGGATAATTGTTCGCTCCAGCACCGGGCCGAAAACGATTACGACCGGCCACTCCGGCGCCACATGCACCGCACATCGATCAACGGAACCAAGCCCTTCTGATCACTTCGTGCTATGCTTCTTCCGCTTTGGGGAGAAGTAGATGAGCGGCATTGAAGTAGTGCCCAGCGGCGATGCTTGTGGGGCGGAAATTCGCGGTATCGATCTTGCTGCCGGAATTGACGACGCCGAATTCGCGGAACTGGACGCGGCATTCAACGAGCATTCCGTTGTCGTTCTCCGGGGCCAGGCCGTTACGCCCGAATGCCAGATCGCGCTCACCAAACGTCTCGGCGGTATAGATAGATATACCTTCACCGAACACGCTCATCCCGATCATCCGGAGGTGCTGCGCGTCTCCAACCTAAGCCAAGATGGCAAACCGCTTGGCAACCCGAAGGCGGGCCACACCTGGCATACGGATCAGTCCTATGTTGAGGAGCCGCCCCGCTGCACTTTGCTCTATGCGCTCGAGGTGCCGGAAAAAGATGGTGTGGTGCTGGGCGATACGCTCTATGCCAGTGCCGCCGCGGCTTATGACGCATTGCCCGAAGAGATGAAGCAGAAATTGGACGGATTGCAGGCGGTGCATCAATTTGCCGCCCGCAAGCGAGGCGGCGGCAAAAACAAAGAACTGACAGCAAAGCAAAAAGCCGATCATCCGGATGTGATTCACCCAGTGGTGCGCGTTCATCCCTTTACCGGCCGCAAATGTATTTTTGTGCGCGAGGGCGAATGCACCGCCATCGTCGGCTTGGCGGATGACGAGGGCTTGGAGATTATCGAAATGCTCTCGCACCATGTCACCAAACAAGAATTTATCCATCGCCACAAATGGCAGCAGGGCGATCTTGTGATTTGGGACAACTGCGCGCTTCAACACCTGGCGATTCTCGACTATGCGCCGCCGCTGCGACGCCATATGCATCGAACCACCGTAAAGGGAACCAAGCCGGTTTAGCTATGTTCCTCGGGCGCGGCTTCCTTGAAGAAAGCGATCAATACGATTGCCGCCAGCACCACCAGCAATGCGGTTACGAGCCACGCGCTGTCGAAATCGAAGGCATCGACCAGCGCTCCGAACATGACCGCGCCGACGGCTTTCCCCGCCGGTAATATACTCGAATGGTAGCCGATGGCGGTCCCGCTCAAGCGTGGATCGACCGCCTCCATGACCGCGGTCTGATAGATCGGCGAGCCCGAGCAGAGGAAAAATCCGAGTATGAGCACCAATCCAAAGACGATGTAGATGCTCCAGCCGGGATCGATCAGATTGAGCCCGAATACGCCAAACGCCGAGACGATGGCGGCAATTACCAAAATAGGTTTGCGCCGGCCTTTAAACAGAAAGTCGCTCGCGGTGCCGAACCCGAGGCGGCCTGAGATGCTGCCCACTTGCACCAATTGAAGTGCGGCGGCGGCTAGACCGGAACTCGCCCGTAGTGCGTCGGTCATGAAAAGAGTGATGAAGGAATAAAGGCTTTGTTGTGCGGCATGGTACAGGAAACCGTTGATCTCCAGTGCCAGTACGGATTTGTTCTTAATGATCCCCCAGAGATCGCTGAACGACACTTTTTCGCGGGTCTCGCCGTTACGTCCATCTGGTCGCCGTATCATTGGCAGGTAGATTAGTGCGGTGCCGGCGCTCATAAAGCAAAGCCCCATCATGATCCATTGCCAATGAACGACTTCGGCCAAGGGCAAAGTCAGCGCGCCGGCCATCCAGGCGATGGGAACGCCCGATTGTTTTAAGCTGGAAGCGGTCGCCCTTCGGTCACGGGGAAACCAATTGAAAACCGCTTTTGCCGTGCTCGGGTTCATGAAAGCGTAGCCGGCTCCCATTAACCCAGCTGCTAAAAGACAAAAACTGAGTCCATCCGCTTCGGCGAAAGCAAAGCCACCGCCCGCCAACAGCAGAAATCCGAAGAATATCGAAAACCCGATACCGAACCGGTCGGTGCAGATACCGCCGGGTATGCCGAAGATCGCTTGTACGGCGGTGTAGGCCGCCATAATCAGACCGACTTCCGTATAGGAAAGATCGAGCGCTTTCTTGATCACCGGCGCCATGCTGGCGATGGCGGCCTGATTGAAAGAGCCGAAAAAATGCGGTGTCACCAGCAGACCAAGCCTGAGGGTCCATAACTCGCCTGTGGGTACAGCGGTGGTTTTGGGATCAGGTTCGGACATCAGATTGCCCGTTCGCGGAAACCGAACGTCAATAGCAAGACGCCGATAGCGACGATGGTCGCGGTCAATCCGTATCCCACGTCATAACCATACAAATCGAGCAACGCGCCCATGGCAATTGGCCCCACGGTGGCACCGAGATGGGTGCCCATATGGGCGTAACCGAGACCCGAGCCGATCATCGAGGGATGCACCGCCTCAACCGCCATCGCCTGAATGAGCGGGGCGTAGGACGCAATGGTCGCGCCCAATACAACGGAAATCGCAACGCCGAGCCAGATCGGTGCACCGGCGTAGCTGATGAGCGCGCAAGCGATAAAACAGAGCACGGCGACGGCACAGATGCCGATCGTCAGTGCCTTCTTTCGGCTTTTTAGAAAGAAGTCGCTGGCAAAGCCCCAGAAGGCGCGGAAGATGGCGCTGGATGCCTGAACCAGGCTGTATGCGCCACCGGCCATTTCTTGGCTCGCACCGAGCACTTTTGTCAAAAACGCTGTTAGGAAGGTGAAAAAATTATATTGGCCGAAATTAAATGCCATGATCGAGAGAACGAAACGGTTGAACGGTCCGTCTCGGGCGATCTCTCCAAGATCCTTCCATAAGGAGCGCTTTTCCCCGCTGTCGCGGCTTTCGATCGCCAGATTCGGTAACAACAAACAGAGCGCCGCGCCGGCCACCGTAATAGCGCTGACGATGAGCATGATGGTTTGCCATTGTAGATTCCAGCCGCTTGCTTGATCGTGGGTGGCAACCGCAACGCCGCCTAATAGGCCCGCCATAACGCCGCCTAAGGGTACGCCTGTTTGTTTGATACCCATTGCGGTGGCGCGGCGTTTTTCCGAGAAGGACTGAAACACGCCTTTTGCAGTTGCCGGATTGATCGCCGAATAGCCCCAGCCCATTAGAAATAACGCCAGGTACGCGAACCAGATATTGGCGGCATAAAACAGCAAAATCGCTGCACCCAAAAGCACCCCATGGGAGACAAGCAATCCGTTCCGGACGCCGATCCGGTCGATCATGTTGCCGTTGGGAATGGAAAATACGGTCTGACCGATGCTGTAACTGGTGATCAAAAAAGCGACGGCGGTATAGGGCACGTCGTAGAAATCCTTGATCACCGGCACCATCACTGTCACTGCCGTGCTGTGGACGGTACCCACCGTGTGCGCGAGCGTGAATATGACAAGCGGCAGTTTCCAACCGCCGGTCGCGGTGGTTTCGGATGAGGTGTCCTGCACCGACTTTTCCTAAAATAGTGACCCCTGAACGGGAGCGTTATGCATCTGGCGGCGACGTGACCACTTGTTCATAGGGATGCCGTTTGGTGATGCCGCCAATATGGGCGAAGACATCGAGCGCGCGTTCGTAGGATTCCGGAGAAATTTCCACCGCCGGATCCCAGTTCCCGAGCTCCTGGTAGGCCTTGAGGCATTTTATTAGTGCCGGTTGGCCGATACCCTCGAAATATCCATCCTCGATGCGCGCGATCTCTTCGGCGGGCGTTTCGATACAAAACTTCCGTGCTTTGCGATAGGCACGCATGAAAGCCTTGGCTTCGTCCGTGGCCAGCCATTCGGGCGAGGCGGCGAGGCTGGAGAAGGCAACCGGTCCGATCGCTTCACCGACCGAGGCCACCACATGTCCGACGCCTTCTTCTTCGAGTTGTTGCGGTGCAGGACCTTGGAAATGGGCATAGTCCGCCCGGCCCGCCCGGAAACCCGCTTCCATGGAATCGGAACCGCCTAGGTCGATGGCGTCGATCGCATCGAACTCGATACCGGATTGGTGACACGCGAAACGGAACATCGCCAATGGCTGGCCGCCATGATCGACGATCATTTTCTTACCTTTGAGCTTCTCCCAGCTGAAGTCGGGGTCCGGCTCCTTGGCGATGATGAAAAAGCCGTCCTTGAGATTGATCTGGGCGAAATGCTTCATCGGCGCGTCACCCCCTTTTTCGAGCGGCGCCCAGCATGCGGACACTGCCGATTGGGTGACGTTCACCGTACCATCCTTGATCATCGCTATCGCCGGGTGCTCTGGCGTCGCGATTTTGTAGTCGGGCTCTAGTCCTTCTTCCTTTAAGAAGCCGCACGCGATGGTCGCGATTAACGGACTGTAGAATGCCGAATACCGGCTGAAACCGATGCTTATTTTGGCCACCAAAACCTCCCTGGTACGATGTGCTTAAGCAGGCGGGGTGCCCGCCAACATGGTGCGATATAATAGGCGTTTTTCGTCTTCCGCGTAATCCGCGGTTGCCGCGTGTAATGTAGCGCGGTCGTCCCAAATAACGAAATCGCCCTTTTGCCATTTGTGACGGTATTGGAAAGCGGAATTCTCGGTGCAGTGATCGTAAAGGCTGCGGAGCAGTTTCTCGCTATCTTCCGGAGCCATGTTGGCTACGACGTCAGTCATGGCCTCGTGCACGTAAAGACCTTTGACGCCGGTTTCGTCGTGGGTGCGCACGATGGGATGGGTGACCGGTGGCGTCTGTTTCATTTGCTCTGCCGATAATGACGGCACTTTGCGGCCGCCACGGTCCTTACCGTAAAAATGCACCGCCGACAGAGCGGCTATGTTGGCCTTCGTTTGGTCAGGCAGCTTTTCATAGGCAAGTTGCATGTTGACGTAACGCGTGTCGCCGCCGCTTTTCGGCACTTCCACCGCGTAAAGCGCGGTTGCTTTCGGAGGTACCGCGATAAAGCTTTCGTCGGTATGGAACATGGTGCCGCGAACGATCCGTTTGCCATCATTGACGTCCCGATCCTCGCTCGAGACGACACCCGCTTCCGGATGCCCGTCGACGCGGTAGGACTGCATGTGTTGCACCTTGGGTTCGCCGAAATGCCGCGAGCCGTCGAGAAACGCACCCACATCGACGAAATGTTGGTCGCGGACGCACACCAGCAGGTGGTCCAGAAATGCCTGGTAGAGGGTCTCACGTGTGGTTGCGTCGAGCTGCTGGTTGAGATCGACACCGCGTATCTCGGCCCCCATGACGTCGCTGAGCGGCGTGATCTCCATGCCTAGACCGGCCGGTCGCCCTCGACCATCATGCGGTAGAGCTTACGGAACTGCGACTTGTCGTAATCCGTGGTCGCCTGATGCAGGGCCTGACGGTTGTCCCAAATCACCATATCGCCACGTGTCCATTCGTGGCGATAAACGAACCGGTCCTGACTTACGAAATCGATCAGCTCGTTGAGCAGGGCCTGGCTTTCTTCGATCTCCATTCCCTCGAATTGCTCGATGCGCACTGGGTTCACATAGATCGCCTTTTTGCCCGTATCGGGATGAGTGCGGGCCACGGGATGCACCACATCCGGCGAACGCGCTTCCTCTTCCTTGGTGCGCTTCGGCAGTTTGCGGGGTGCGAACCGGCTGTTGTAAGTGTGGATGGCCTTCAAGCCGTCGACCTTGTCTTTCAGCGCTTGCGGCAGCTCGTCGTAGGCGGCCTGACAGTTGCAGAACATGGTGTCGCCGCCTTTTTCCGGAAGCGATACGCCGTAGAGCGCGGTAGCCTTGGCCGGATATTCCTCGTTGGAATGATCCGTATGCCAGGTATGGCCGCGGACCAACACCTTTCCGTCTCCTTTTTCGTCGCGGTCGCGGTTGGTGACGACGCCGATCTCCGGCGTATCCTCGTAAAGATATTGCTGCAGCAGCTGGTATTTGGGCTCGCCGAATAGAAGCACCGCATCGCGGAATTGAGGCCGGTCGAATTCCTGATCGCGAAATACCAGCACGACATTTTCCGCCAATGCCATGTCGAGTTCGGCTTTGCTGTCATCGTCCAACGGTTCGGTCAAATCGAGGCCGATCACCTCGGCGCCGATATTTTCAGTCAGTCTGCGAACGTCAAGCGCCATGGGCGTCTCCCTATTCAGGCTTTATGCCTTTGAGAATGATCCGATGCATCAGGCGCTTCTCGGTGAGGTCGTAATTATGCTCGACCCGGTGCATCGCCTGGCGATTGTCCCAAATTATGACGTCGCCCTGGCGCCAGCTGTGAGCGTAGGTGAATTCGTCCTTGGTCGCATGCACCGTCAATTGCTCGAGCAGATCGGCGCTTTCGTCAGACCCCATTCCGATAAAGCGTTTGATGCGGAGTGGGTTGATGTAGATCGCCTTGGTGCCGGTGACGTCGTGGGTACGGATTACCGGATGGACCGTGTTGTTTGCACGTTCCTCTTCGTCGGAGAGGGTTTCGGCTTCCCGTTCTTCTTTGGACATGTAGTCACGGCTTTCGCGATAGGCATGGATCGCTTCCAGTCCATCGACCTGCGATTTCAAATCCGCCGGTAATGTGTCATAGGCAAGGCGCATATTCGAAAACCAGGTATCGCCGCCCTGTTTAGGCAGCTCGACGCCGTGGAGCATGGTTGCTTTCGGCGGTTCCGGTTGGAACGAATGATCCGTGTGCCAGGCCTGACCGAGCAGCTTGCGTTTGCCGGCATCCGTCTTCTCCTGGTTGGAGACATAGGAGACCATAGGACATTCGGGCACTTTGAATTGCGACAGGTGCTGGGTCATCGGCTCGCCAAGCTGGCGGGCGGCATCGTAGAACTGCTGCGCGCTCAGCTCCTGGTCGCGAAAGACCAGAATGACATTGTCGACGAAGGCGCGGTTAACGTCGGCTTTTTCCTCGTCATTCATTGCCTGGCGCAGATCGAGGCCCGTGACCTCGACGCCCAATTTGTCGGAAAGGGGAGTGATCTTGTGGCTCATCGGTCCGTCCCGTCCTAGTAGCTCGGTTCGCCGGCAACCATGATGCGGTGCATCAGCCGGGTTTGAGTTTGGTCGTAATCGAAGCTCGCCGCATGAAGCGTACAGCGATTGTCCCAAATGATCACGTCGCCGGGATGCCATTTATGGGCATATTGATATTTTTCCTGGGTCGCATGCTTCAGCAGGTCGTCCAGTAGATCGAATCCGTCTTCCTCTTCCAATCCTTCTACGCTCTCGGTCCGGATAGGATTGAGATAGATAGATTTCTCGCCGGTCGGCGGATGGGTGCGGCCGAGGGGGTGCCAAGCACCTTTGTCTATGTGTTTCTCGTGATCGCGCAATGTGGGCATTTTTCGCGGTGACCGGCTCGATAGATACACGTGATGTGCTTTGCGGTCGCCCGTCCGTTCCTTCAAATCCGCCGGCATTTCGCGGTACGCGGCACGGCAATTGGCGAACATCGTATCGCCGCCCGTGTCGGGCAATTCGAGCGCATGCAAGATCGTGCCGCGCGGCGGTGTTTCCGCATGGGAATGATCCGTATGCCAACTGCCCCCGCGCATGACCTTATCCCCGGTAACGGGGTCGGTTTGCCGGTTCGATATGATTCCAACGTCGGGAACGTCCGGCACGGAGAATTCCTTGCCGGTCGCGAGTTGGGGCAGGATATCGCCGAACACGCGGGCCAAGATGACGAAATCCTGCGGGCTGAGGCTCTGTTGATCGCGAAAACAAAGCACGCCGTTTTGTCCCCAAACCTCGTTGATTTCCGCCGCGCTTTCCTCGTTAAGGTCGCGCTGCAGGTCAAATCCGATGATTTCGGCACCCAAAGTGTCGCCGAGTTTGCGGACGTCTAAGGCCATAGGATCCTTCTTTCCAGACCGGTACTTTAAATCTAAATCCGCACTTGTCCATGGGGCCGGCGGATGCTCGGGCGTGCGCCTCAGACCGGCTTTTCGCCTTCGATCATCATGCGATATAGAAACCGCTTTTCATCGTAATCGCCGTTTGCCTTATGGAGCGCGCTGCGATTATCCCAAACGACGATGTCGCCCGGCTTCCACTTATGCCGGTACTGGAATTTCTTTTGATCGATATGTGCGTAAATCTCGTCCAGGAGCGCGTCGCTTTCTTCGCGCGGGATGTCGAGAATGCATTCGGACCGTACCGTATTGACGTAAATCGATTTTCGTCCCGTGTCCGGATTGGTGCGGATCAATGGATGGGTCACGCCGCCGGGATAACGTTCCTTGTCATTTGCTGCGCGGATCGGCATCGGTCGCGGGCTGCGGCTGCTTTGATAGGCATGCACGGATAGTTTTCCGTCGAGAATCGTACGTTTTTCTTTCGGAAGGTCTTCGAATGCAGCGGCGGTCGAGGTGAATTGGGTGTCGCCCCCTTTCGACGGGATGTCGATACCGAGCAGCATCGTCGCCTTTGGGGGTGTTTCCGCATAGGAATGATCCGTATGCCAGCTGGTCCCACGGATGATGCGCTTGCCGGTGCCATGGACGTCCCGATCATCGCTCGAGATATAAGCGAGTTCCGGGCAATCCTCGATATTCATATCGCTCAAGGTTTGTACGATCGGGGTGCCGAATTGGCGTCCGAAGTCGACGAATTGCGGCGGCGTCAGCTCCTGGCCGCGCAGTACCAAAACCGAATGATCGACCCAGGCCTTATAGACCGTGTCGAGGGATTCTTCGTCGAAGGGCTTGCTCGCATCGACGCCGGTAACCTCGACCCCGATATGTTCGCCCAATTTCTTAACTTCCATCGGATTTAGGTCTCCAACTCCGCCAGCACCGGCTTCTCGCCCTCGACCATGGTGCGATAGAGGAACCGTTTTTCACCTTCGACCCAATCGGGATTGGCGTGATGCATCGAACTGCGGTCGTCCCACATGACATAATCGCCGGTTTGCCATTTATGATCATAGTGAAATTGCGGATCGTCCGCGTGGGCGAACAGCTCGTCGAGCAATGCATCACTTTCTTCGCGCGGCAGTCCGACGATACATTCGAGCCGCGTGGTGGACAGGAACAAATTCGGTGCCTCCGCTTCCACATGGAAGCGCACGAGTGGCTGCTCGGTTTCGGGCGTGGTTTTTTTCTCTTCTTCCGACAATGCAATGAATGTCTTCCGCGGCGATCGGCTCGAGCGATAGACATGCAATGCACGCAGCCCGTCGAGTTTCTGTTTGGTTTCGTCGGAGAGCGCCGCATAGGCCTTCCGAAGATTGCAAAAACTGGTGTCGCCGCCGCTTTTGGGCACGGTTACCGCATAGAGCACCGTCGCCTTTGGTGGCACCGGCATATAGGAGTGATCGGTGTGCCAAGTGGCGCCGCGATAGACCACTTTGCCGCTGCCGTGGATATCTCGGTCCTCGCTGGTAATCCAGTTCAACGCCGGCCGGTCGTTATCCACAAGATGCTTGTTGGTGTGGGTCATTAATTTACCGAAGCGGGCAGTGACGTCGAGGAACTCGTCGGCGTCCATATTCTGATCGCGGACGCAAACGACGATGTGTTCCGCCAATGCCGCGTTAAGCGCGGTAATTGCGCCAGCGTCGAGGTCTTTCTTGAGGTCGAGACCGGTAACTTCCGCCCCAAGCACGTCGCTCAATGGAGTAATTTCCATCGCCATGGCTAGACCGGCACCTCTCCCCGGACGATGCATTTATAAAGAAATCGTTTTTCGTCCATCGGCCAATCGTCATTTGCGTGATGCATCGAACAGCGATTGTCCCACACGAGCATATCGCCTTGGCGCCATTGGTGGTCCCAGTGGAACTCCGGGTTATCGGCGTGCGCGATCATGTCGTCCAGCATGGCGTCGCTATCGGCTCTATCGAGCCCGATCACGTCTTCCATCCGCTGCGGGTTCATGAACAGGGTTTTCTCGCCGGTTGGTACATGCAGCCGTGCCAGCGGGTGAGGGAAAATATATTTGGCGAGCCGTTCTTTTTCGTTTTTGAGTTTGATGAAAATTTCGTTGCCCGCGCGGCTACAGCGGAACTGGTGGCGGACCTTGAGCCCTTCAATGCGCTGCTTTTGATCTTCGGGCAGGGCGCGGTAGGCGGCGCGGAGATTACAGAAACTCGTATTTCCGCCATTGGACGGTATCGTGACCCCATACAGAATGCTTGCCGATGGGGGCCGTTCGGTGAAGGAATGGTCCGAATGCCAGCTGGTCCCGCGAACCACGCGAACCCCGGTATCGTGTTTGTCGACATCGTCGCTGGTTACCATGCCGAGTTCGGGTAGGTCCGGGTCACAAAGCTCTTCGTTGGTTTGGCGCATCAGTTCGCCGAAAACGCCACACGCATTGACGAATGCCGGTCCGTCGAACTGTTGATCGCGAATGCAAAGGACGATGTGCTCGTGTAGCGCGTCGTTGAGCTTCTTTTTGTTCGCGGCCGAAACCGGCTCGCGAAGATCGATTCCCGTGGCTTCCGCGCCCATAAGGTCGCTTAACGATCTAACTTCTAGTGCCATCCCTTATTCTCCCTTTACCGACCCTCTATACCGGCCTTTCGCCGCCGCCCACCATGACGCGATAGAGAAACCGCCGATCTTCGGCGGGAAAGTCGCCGTTGGCATGATGCATGGAACAGCGGTTGTCCCAAATCACCATATCGCCGACGCGCCACTGGTGATGATAGTGGAATTCGGGATTGTCCGCATGGGCCATCAGTTCATCGAGTAGCGGATCGCTTTCTGACCGGTCCATCCCGACGATACTCTCGAGCCGGGTGGTGGAGAGGTAAAGCGACTTTTCGCCGGTCGGCAGGTAAGTCCGCACCAAGGGCTGGGGCACGCCGTCGAATTTGGCGCGCACGTCTTCTTCGTCGCTGAGTTTGATGCTGGGCACCTTCTTCGGGTTGCGGTCGCTGTAATATTTGTGCAGGCCCTGAAGCCCGGCGATCCGCTTTTTCGTCTCCTCCGGCAAAGCGCGATATGCGGAGCGCATGTCGCAAAAGCTGGTCGCGCCGCCTTTGGTGGGCACTTCGGTCGCGTACAGCACGGTGGCCTTGGGCGGCACTTCCTCGAAGGAATGATCCGTGTGCCAAGTGACGGCACGGGTGATGCGTTTGCCGGTACCGAGCTTGTCATAATCTTCGCTGGTGATTGTGGCGACCAGCGGCGGTTTGCCGTCGACCTTTTCCATATTTTCCTGCGGCACCAGGTTACCGAACACCTTTGCGGTCGCTTCGGCAAATTCGTCGCCGTTGTCCTCGAAGGTTTGGCCGCGGATGCATAGCACAGTGCTGCGATGAACGGCCTCGTTTAGGGCAGCCTTGGTTTCGTCGTCGATTTCGCCCTTGAGATCGAGACCGACCGCTTCGACACCCATTACGTCGCTAAGTTTGTTCAGCTCCATCGTCCACTTTCCTAGGGCATAAAGATTTCGTAACGGGCGTCGCCGTCCTGCTCGATCTGTGCGGGGAGACCTTCCTCCCATTCGAGATAATCGCGCATTGCCTGTTCGTTTCCGTCATGACGATCGTGAACGAAGAACAGAAAATCGAGCTGTTCGGAATCCGCTGGCACATTGGGCGAGCCTTCCAACGCGCGGCCTTCGGCACGCCAGTTCTCCCGGCCGCCGCGAAGAATGGCGATGGGATCGTCGATCAACTCCGCCAAATCGATCGCCAGCAGCCATGCCCGGGTTTCGTGTTCGGAATAGAGCACCACTTGTTTGCCTTTTGGCAAATTTGCCGCGAGTTCTTCGGCACGCGCGCGGATACCCCAGACCGCGCCCGGCAAATGTTCGTCCCGATAGAGCCAGCTTACATCGGTGTCCACTGCGATCGCGCTGTCGTTGGCGAGCGAAGATTCCAGCTCGTCTGCAGTGACAGTCGGAAAATCCAGCTGGTCGATGCCCAGCACCGGTGCCTTGGGGGTACCTGTCTCGTTCGCATGGGGGAGAACGCCGCCTGCCAGTACCGAAACATCCCACCCCATTTGCTTTAGCCAGTGCGCGGTCATGACGGCGCGAACATTGTTTTCGTCGTCGAGAAGAACGATGCGGGCGCCCAATGTGGCGGCCCATTGGTCGGTGGCTTGAACGAGCTGGCCGCCCGGTGCATGAGCGGACCCCGGCATATGACCCTCGGCAAATTCCTCGGCACTCCGTACGTCGAGCAGGAACAGTGTTCTCTCGCTATCGGCCTGCCATTCTTGGACGGTGTCGATGGAGACGGCTTCGATCCCCAGCTTTTCCTGGATAGCGCCGGCGCGCTCCAGTGCTACCTCTTTGGCCTCGTCGGAAAGCGTGCCATAGCGCCGGGTGGCGCCATTTTCCAGCTCGAAACCGGACAGGGTCCATCCCATGGTGCCCCCCTTGAGCGCAACGATCTTGTTGGGAAGGCCTGCATTAATGAGCGTTTGCGCGCCGATAATCGAGCGCGTTCGTCCGGCGCAATTGACGACGACGGTCGTATCCGCGTCGGGTGCGAAATCATGTACTCGGTACACCAACTCACCATTCGGTACGCTGATGCCGCCTGGAATATTCATCCGGTTGAATTCGGCCGGGGTCCGGCCGTCCAAGATTACATGTTTTTCGCCTTTTTCTGTCATCGCCACCAAATCTTCCGGCGGAATCCGGGGCGTATTGGCCTGATGTTCGACTACCTCGCCGAAGGCTTTGCAGGGCACGTTCACGCCCTTGAAGATGACGTATCCGGCGGCCGCCCAACCGTCGACACCCCCTTCAAGGATAGAAATATCCGTATACCCCAATTCTCCCAGTCGCTTTGCCGCTTTGTCGGCGATGCCGTCCCCGCCATCGACCAGCACGAGACGGGTCGATTTTCGCGGTACGCGCTCCCCGACACGGGCTTCCATGTGTGAGTAAGCGCACGGGTTTGCATAGAGCAGATGACCCTCGCCGAACTGGCCGTCTTCACGCACGTCGAGCAATGCCATTTCGCCGCCGTCATGAAGCAGTTTCTTGAGTTCGGCAGGGGTTACGGAGTTCGTCATTCGACCGGTTCCTTTCCTTCCAGAAGTATTCGGTAAAGCCGGCGGGGTTCGGTGAAATTCGCCGTCGCCGCATGCATTACCGACCGGTTGTCCCAAATCAACACATCATTGAGGTGCCAATGGTGGTGGTATTGATATTCGGATTTAATGCAGAGAGTCTCCAATTCGTCCAGAAGCGCGTCGCTATCCTCGTCGCTCCACCCTTCGATGCCGTCCATCCGATTGGGGTTGATGTAGATCGCCCGTCGTCCGGTCTCGTCGTGGGTTCGGGTCAGTGGATGAATCCCTGTTGGGCCGTCGTCGAATTCATCTTTCGAATAGTGTTTGCGGCCGGTTTTCTGGCGCCGCGCGGTTATGCGGTGAATACCCCGCAGCCCTTTGAGTTTTTCTTTCATGCTGTCGGACAAATCTTCATATGCGCGATGCATGTCGCAAAATCGCGTTTCGCCTCCCTTGGAGGGTACTTGAATGCCGTGCAGCATCGTGGCCTTGCAGGGCCGTGGCCAGTAGGAGTGATCCGTATGGAAAGAGCTTCCACGCACCAGCGGCTTGCCTCTTTTGCCGTCGCGATCGCGATTGACCTGTGGAGAGATGACGGAAATCAAATTTGTGTCCGGGTGGGCGTAGTACTTCACCTTTTGGACCTGCGGTGTGCCGAAGGCTTGGGCGATTTCAAGAAAGCGATCCATGGAAATGTCCTGGTCGCGGATGCAAAGTACATGATGGTCTAGAAATGCCTTGTTGAGCGCGTTGACCGTTTCCTTTTCCAGCGGATCGTTAAAATTGAGCCCGGTGATTTCGACACCCATCGGTGCATCGAACGGGCGAACCTCAATCGCCATAATCCAATTCCTCCCTCATGCACGGTCGGGCGTGGCTCAGGCCGGCGCGGTACCGCGCAATAATATTCGATGATGCAAACGCATCACGCCAGGCGCGTAATCGGGCACCGCCGCATGCATGGTACAACGATTGTCCCACATCAAAATATCGCCCCTACGCCAAGCATGATGGTAGTGGAACCGTGGCTGGTCAATATGGACGAACAGCCGATCGAGTAACGCATCGCTACCCTTTTGATCCAGTTCCTCTACCCGGTCCACGCGATTGAAATTCAGGTAGAGCGATTTGCGGCCGGTATCCGGATGAGTGCAGACGATCGGATGCGTCGCCGGCTTTTCGGTTTCCGATTGCTCCACTTGGGTGCGGTCTTTGGCGCGTGCAGCGGCGCGGGGCGTATCGTAACAATGGACCGCGTGCAGGCCGTCGAGTTCTTCCTTTGTCGTCTCGTCGAGATCGTCATAGGCCGCGCGCAAATTGCAGAACCTTGTGGCGCCGCCGCTCTCTGGCAGTTCTATCGCCTGTAGCAACGTCGCCTTGCAGGGCGTGGGAAAATAGGAGTCATCCGTATGCCAGCCGGTGACGCGAATTTGATCTGGCTGCGCGGCCTGCTGCTCCGTCATCTCGCTTTTCATCACTGATACCAATGGTTCGTCGGGATGAAACCGGTGACGGTAGAGCTGCGGTTGCACTTCGCCGAAGATTGAGGCGAAGCGGACGAAATCCGACGGATCGAGCACACCGCTCGGAACGCAAAGTAAATGATGTTCTAGGAAAGCCTCGACGACCGAGCGCTTGTCGGCTTCGCTTATGGCAGCACCGAGATCGAGCCCTTTGATCTCGGCGCCCATGGCATCGCTTAACGGTTCTACGGTGATCGTCATCGATTCAGCCTTTTGGCAATAGATCCGCGCCTTTGAGCACCAGAAGGATTGCTGCGAATATCAATAATATCTGAACACCACGGTAAAAGGCAGGGGCGCTTAGTCTCTCCGAAACGAGACGGCCGGTGATGCCCCCCAGCAAAATGACCGGGATCAGACAAAGTGCGTTCAGAACCAATTGCCAAGATACCCAGCCGGCAATGGCAAAAGCGATAAATCGCCAAGCCGCATAGAACACCGCCATTAGGAGGCTTGTCCCGCGAAAGGCACGGGGGCTGTCAGTCGCCCATTTGAGGTAAACCGAAAGAAAATAGCCGGTGCCGCCGCCGGAAATCGTGCCGATGATCCCGGCGGCACCGGCATAGCCGAACGGTACGATCGGCCGGCGAAGATCGAGCCGGGCGGCGACCCAATCGCGCAGATTGCCCATGTCGGCGAGTATTACGAACAGCAACAAACCACCCATGGCAATTTTGAGTTGGTCTTCTTTCAGTGCCGAGAAAACCATCACGCCCAAAATCGTCGAAACGAAAAAGCCCAGGATGAGAGATTTCGAAATCTTCCAGTCGCCGTCGCGAACTCCCTGCGGCAACAATTGCACTTGGGAGACCAATGTCGCCGTGCTGTGCAGCAACACCGCTTCGTGTGGGGGAATAATCAGGCTCATGAAGAGTACGATCGGTAGACCGGCACCAAACCCGAAGGCGCCGCGCAGCGTGTAGCCGAACCAGTTAATCACGAACACCAGGAGAATAAATTCCAGTGACAGATTGGCGAACGGGGTGAGGCCAAAAATCATGGATTTAGATCAACCCTCGCACGCCTTTGATGGTCAGGATGATGGCGCCGAACAGCAGAACTAGCTGAAAAATGCGGAAATAGCGCTCCGGTGTCAGTTCGCCGGAAGCTTTGGAGCCGAGCCAGTTGCCTGTAATTATTGCTGGCACCAGGATTAGAAGACCGGTCAAATAGTGCCAGGCTAGCAGTCCGAAAGCGGCGAAAGCCCCGATCCGCCAGATGCAGGTAAAGGTGGAAATGAGAATATTATTGCCGCGAAATTCCGCCGGCGAGCTGCTGGCCCACCGCACATAGACCGACAGGAAATAGCCGATACCGGCACCGCCGATCGAGCCCGCAAGGCCGGCGAGCATACCGATCCCGAAAGGTACGCGAGTTTTGGTCAAATCGAGTTTGGATGCGAACCGGGTCATGGCATCGGTGAGATCGCCAAGGGTGGCCGTAATCAGCAACAGACCCAGCATTAGGGTCAGCCACTCCGCCCGCAAATTGGCGAAAATCCATACACCCAAAATCGAGGCGATCGCGAACCCGATCATGATCGGTGTCGACGTGACGTAGGACCCGTCGCGGATTCCGTCCTTGAGCAGGATGAGTTGCGCAAGCGTCGCGACGACGATGGAGAGGATCACCGCTTCGTGGGGCGGCAGAATAAAGGCGCCGAACAGCACCGACGGAGCGCCGGAACCAAATCCTAAAAGGCCGCGAATGAAGGCGGCGGCGAAATAGATGAAGCCCAATAGGGCTACGAGCAACGGGCTCAGCCCGACAAAGGTTTCGACTCCGAAGATCGTCACGCAGGCACCCCGTTATCCAAAATCGCCTGCACCCCTTTCCATATCAAGCTGATGGCGGCAAGAACCAATACGGTCTGGATAACCTTGCCGTAGCGCTTGCCATCGATCCTGTCGCCAATTTTCAATCCCGCCCATCCGCCCAGGAAGATCATGGGGATTAGAAACAGCGAGTCGATAAAGAGCTGCAATGAAACAAGACCGGCCGCGAGGACGACGATCGCACGCCAAATTCCCATGAAACCCGCGAAAAGAAACTGGGTTCCGCGGAAGGTCGCCAGGTCAGGTGTCGCCCATCGGACGTAAATTGCAGTCATGAAGGTGGCGCCGACACCCGCCATGCCGGCGAAAATGCCGCTGAAGGCGGTAACGGTAAAGGGCACGCGGAAACTATGGAGATCGACACCGGAAAGTATTTTTTCGGCTATCTGGAGCTTTTCCGCCAACACCGCGAGAATCAGCGTTGCGCCGATAACCAGGGTTAGCCAATCAGCCTTGAGAATTGCAAACAACCAGATGCCGAGCGCCATGGACAGAATGACGCCGGCGATCATCGGGCCGATGATTCTGCGGTCGCAGGTCTTGAATCCTTTGGGCAGTAGTTGGGCCTGGGCGTAAAGCGACGCCATGACGGCGAACAGCACCGCATCATGGGGAGGCAAAAGCCACGCGCCGCCAATAATCGCGGGCGTCGAGGAGCCGAATCCAATTAATCCGCGCAGGGCAAAGGCGATGAAATAGATGGCCGCCAGCCCGATGGCGGACGCAATCGAGATCGTCTCGAACGGCGTGATGCCGAAAATCATAGGTTGCTACCGGTTTGGGCGACGTCGTTAGCTGATGGTGTATTTTTTGATCGCATCCCAATCGAGCTGGATATCGAATCCGGGGCCTTGCGGTACATCGATATAGCCATCCGCGACGTTGGGTCGGTTGACGATCATCTTGTCCCAGATCGGATCGCGGTCAGGATCGGGGAAGCAATCGGTGTAGAGGCCGTGCGGTACCGCAGCGAGCGCATGCACCGCGAGATGGGTTTCCTCGTGGTGCAGCATTTTGACACCGACCGAACCGCACATGGTGGCCGCGCGTAACCACTCCGTGGGCCCGCCGCCGTGAGACATGTCGAAATTGACGATGTCGACCGCATCCGCATCTAGCAGCCGTCTTACGGCCCAGCTGGTCATTTCGCTTTGGCCTGCATTGATGGGAATGGAGATACGTTTTCTGAGTTCCGCCATCGTACGCACGTCATCCTGCCAACGCACCGGCTCCTCGAACCAGGTAATGTTCAGTGGCTCGACCAGCTCGGCGAACCGTGCTGCCTCGTCGATTGTCCAGCCTTGGTTGGCATCGCAACCGAGGATGAAATCGGGCCCCGCGCCTTCGCGTGCGGACGCGACGCGCTCGTAATCTTCTTCGGGCGTCAGGCCGCCGACCTTGAACTTGCATCCGCCCATACCGACGCTGATCAGCCATTTCATTTCTTCGCCGAAGCTTTCGACGGTTCGACCTTCTTGATAGTAGCCGCCGGTGGCGGTGATCGGGATTCGCTGACGGTGTCCCCCCATCAACCGGTTGACGCTGACGCCAAGCGCCTTGCCCTTCAAATCCCAAACCGCGGTATCGGCGCAGGCGACCGCTTCCATGAGATATTTGCGGTCACCCTGGGGCGTCGTGATTTTGAAGGCCTGCTCCCACACGGCCTCATGGCAAGTCGGATCGAGACCCATAATCAGCGGAGCGATATCTTCATTGACGATACGTGCGACTTCGGGTCCGCATTTGCGGTTATCGCCGTTGTATACCTCGCTCACCAGACCATCATCGGTGTAGATACGGGTAACGATGGTGTTGCGGGTCGGCACCGTATAGGTGGCACCGGCAAAGGGTTTCGGCAGTGGCACCTCGATGGCGATGGCTTCGACTTTATCGATTTTCATACGACGTCCTCCCACGATATTTGGGGATTTTGTAGCATCGGGCAGGCGACGTGCGATAGCCATCTGGGACGGCTTCGCCTAAACTCGCGGCAAATATTTAGGGGGAGGGCTCCATGGCCGGCAAATCGGAAGTCAATCTGCGCGAACGGTTGAAAAAACCGCCGTCGGACATTTTCGTCGACACCTATTTCAACGCTAAGGTCGCCAAAGACCTCAAATATAATTTCGATACCGAGATGCAAATCCATCTGGCGCACGGATTGATGCTGGCGAAGCAGAAAATCGTTTCGGCCAAAGACCTTAAGAAGATCCTAAAGGTGGTGCTGCAAATTCAATCCAAGGGACCCGAGATGCTCGGCATCGATTACAAGCTCGAAGGGCTCTATTCCTATACGGAACGCCATATCGTTTCCAAGCTGGGCCCGGAGGTGGGCGGGCGGCTCCATACGGGGCGCAGCCGAAACGACATGCACACCACCGCCTGGCGCATGGCGCTTCGAGCCGAAATGCTGGAAATCCTGCCCTATCTTGCGCAATTGCGGGCCACGGTGCTCAAGCTCGCGCGTAAACACATAAAGACAGTGATGCCGGGCTACACCCATTCCCAGCATGCCCAGCCGATCACGCTCGGTTATTACCTGCTCACCGTTGCCGATCTGTTTGAGCGCGATTTCACCCGGCTCAAGGGCGCGCTCGTCCATACGGACCAATGCCCGTTGGGTGCCGGCGCGTTGACCACGACCGCATTTCCTCTCGACCGCAAATATGTCTCCAAGGCGCTCGGTTTCGCCAAGCCGTTGGAGATCGCTTATGACGCGGTTTCCAACCGTGACGATGCAATGGAAACGACCGCCGCCCTTTCGATTTTGATGACGAATATTTCCCGTCTCGCGTTCGACTTGCAGGCCTGGAATACCTTTGAGTATCGTTTCATCGAGACCGGCGATGAGCATTCGTCGGTTTCGTCGATCATGCCGCAAAAGAAAAACCCTGCGGCCCTCGAACATATCAAGGCAGTGGCGGCGATGGTGGGCGGCGCATTTTCCGCGACGTCTGCTTGCGTCAAGAACACGTCGCTCAGCGATGTTGGAGATGGGGTGACGGCGCTTAACGAACCGACCCTGGATGCCTGCCGGCACGCACGCAATATCTTGTCTTTACTGGATGAGGTGCTAGGTGCGATCACGGTGAACAAGGACGTGATGCGCCGGTCTGCAGAGATCGGGTTCGGTACCGCGACCGAACTATCCGATGTCATCGTGCGCGAGACGGGGCTCTCGTTCCGCATGGCGCACAACGTGGTCGGTACGGTGGTACGCAACACGGTGGAAAAAGGCGGTATCGCAACCGATATTCGCTCGGCTGATCTTGACGACGCTGCGATGGAGCTGTTCGGCAAAAAGCTCGGAATGTCCGAGGCGGCGGTTTCCGAGGCGCTCGATCCGGCGCGCAATATCGAATTGCGCGAGTTGACCGGAGGGCCCGGCCCGAAACGAATGCGTGAAATGATCACCGCCCGGAATAAAGGATTGCGCCAGGATAAGAGTGCGATCGGTGCCGTTGTCAGGCGGGTCGAAAAATCCCGCGCGAAGTTGATCGTGGACGCAAAAAAATTCTGCAAAGGTTGAGGTAGCAACATGTCTAAACCAAAAATTGCCCTTATCACCACCGGTGGGACGATCGGGTCCAAAGGCAAAGACAGCCTGGACGTTTTCGATTACGGCGCTAACGGGGAGCGCTATGGACCGGAGGACTTGCTGAAACTCTTTCCCGAGGCGGCATCCGCCGCCGATGTAACGCCTATCGATTTCGGTCGTATCTCAAGCTCCGCCGTTGGGCCGGCCACATGGCTTGAACTGCTGGCCCGGGTGGAAGATGCGGCCAAGGGTCATGATGGAGTTGTTGTCACCCACGGTACCGCTAGCCTGGAAGAAACCGCCTATTTCCTCCATCTCGCCCATAAATCGCCGCAGACGGTTGTCGTGATCGGCGCCCAGAGGCCATCGTCGGGTTTTGCGACCGATGGCGGAATGAATCTGCGCAACGGACTGCAGGTTGCCGGTGCGCCCGAATGCCGGGGCATGGGCGTGCTGACGCTGCTTAATAATGAGATTCAAAGCGCGCGCGACGTAACCAAGAGCTCCACCTACCGGCTTCAGACCTTCCGGGCGCCGGATATGGGGATGCTGGGGCATGCGGACCCGGACGACCGCATTTCGATCTACCGCAAACCAACCCGCCGCCACGCGCCGGATACGGAATTCGAAATGTCCGGCCGCGATAGCCTGCCTCGGGTGGACATCGTTTATTCCTATGCCGGTGCACCTGGAGACCATGTCACCGCTTCCATTGAGGGCGGTGCGGAAGCAATCGTAATCGCGACGATGGCCCCGGGCAGCCCCGCGCCCGAACAGAAGGAAGCCCTGCAGGAGGCGAACGCTAAAGGTATTTCTGTGATCTTCTCCTGTCGTGCCGGTAGCGGCCGCGTACTCGATCGTTCGGAATATTTCAATCAGGGTTGGGTCAGTGCCGATAATCTTAACCCGCAAAAGGCCCGTATTCTGGCCATGATGGCGCTTACGGTTTCGAAGGAGACCGACGAACTCCGGCGCATGTTTGCGGAGTATTGAGTTTCGGTCATGCTCGAACTCTGCCGCCTTGACGAGCTCGAAGACGGTGAAGCGCGAGGCTTCAATGTCGAAGGTGGTGAAATTGCACAACGTCTTATCGTCATCCGTCGGGGCGAAGACGTGAAGGCCTATGTAAACCTTTGCCCTCATATCGGATCCCGGCTCGATGGTCATCAGCTTGGCCATTTTCTCGACGAGGATGACCCGGACTTGTTGTTTTGCGATTCCCATGCCGCATGGTTCCGTATCGAAGATGGCGAATGTGTCGAAGGACCATGTACGGGACAAAAACTATTTCCGGCGGCAGTTGCGGTCGATGGTAACCGGGTGGTCTATACTCGCGACGGCGTCGAACTCGTGGATGAAATTTCCAAAATAGTTTCGACCACCGATTAAGCCGCTGCGATTGCTAATTTATCGGCCTTGCGCCATCTTATGGGGGTAATTCAGGGAGACCAGACATGGCCCATGATCACGACCATACGGAATTCCAGCCCGATACCGAGGGCCCGGACATCACGGAGACGCAAATGCGCGAAATCGCGTTGCGCGAGCTGTTGATCGAGAAGGGCGTATTGACGGCGGATCAAATTCGCAAACAGGTCGAAGACTGGGAACAAAAGACACCGGCGCTCGGTGCGAAGATTGTTGCCCGCGCCTGGACGGAACCCGACTTCAAGAGCAAGCTTTTGGAAAACGGTACTGCCACGATTGCCGAATATGACGTCGGCATGGGTGATCTCGATTTACAGGTGATCGAAAACACGCCGGATACCCACAACGTGGTGGTTTGCACACTCTGTTCCTGTTACCCGCGCACGGTGCTCGGGTTGCCGCCTGCCTGGTACAAGAGCTTCAATTACCGCCGCCGCGTAGTGCGCGAACCACGAACGGTTTTGAAGGAATTCGGAACGGAATTGCCGGACAACGTGGAAGTTCGAGTCCATGACAGCACCGCGGATCTCAGATTTTTAATCCTGCCGATGCGACCCGATGGTACCGACGGGATGAGCCAAGAAGAACTCGCGACGTTGGTGACCCGGGATTCGATGATTGGCGTAAGCCTGCCGAAGGTGCCGTCATGAGCGAGAAGAAGAATCCGGCTGATATGGGCGGGGAGCCTGGCGGCCCTATAGATACCGACGAACACGAGCTTGCGTTCTGGGAATGGCGGGTCGATGCCGTGAACCAGCTTTTGCGGCCGAATGCCGCCAATCTGTCCAATACTCATGAGGGGCGTCGTGCCATCGAAGCGCTCGGCGAGGATTACGAAAACCTCAACTATTACGAACGCAAGCTCTGGAGCTTGCAGGCCTTGCTGATCGAAAAAGAAGTATTCACCGCCGACGAGTTCGAGGCGAAGCTCGCCGATATCCGCGCACGGCACGCTAAGTCCTAAACGCGCCGATCGCCCTTTACTGAAGACTCTGACAGGGATTCACGATGCTAGACCTTTGGGTTTGGATCACCATCTTCGCGGTGGTCATGCAGGTCGTTCGCCATGGGATGCAGAAGCACCTGACAGCGACCATGAAGCCGATGGGGGTGGTATGGACCCGCTTTTTGTTCGGCCTCCCGTTCGGTGTTTTGTATTTCGCAGTGTTGCTTGTTGTGCTGGATGTCGAGGTGCCAACGACTAACATGATTTATTGGATCTACTGCTTCATGGGGGCGGTAGCGCAAATTTTCGGTACGTTTTGCCTCGTTCTGCTCTTCGGTGAGCGCAACTTTGCCGTCGGCATCACTTACACTAAGACCGAAATCATCCAGGCGACGGTGCTAGGCTTGCTCCTGGTTGGTGATCATGTGTCCGTCGCGGGCGGGATCGCGATCATCCTCAGTATGGTCGGTGTCATGGTTCTCTCCACATCCGGTGGGGAGTTCAGTTTCAAAAGTTTGATTACCGGCATTGCCACCCGCGCCGCCTTGCTCGGGATAGGCAGCGGTTTGGGATTTGCCTCGGCGTCGGTATTTATACGTGCGGCAGCCTTGGAATTGCCGGACGGTGGATTCCTGTTTCGCGCGAGCTACGTACTGATCGTCGTGCTCACCATCGAAACGGTATTGATGACCGGATACTTCGTCTGGCGTGACAGAGAAGAGATCGGCAATGTGATGCGGCAATGGAAGCCGAGCCTGCTGGTAGGATTCACCAGTGCAGTGGGGTCGTTAGGCTGGTTCAGCGCCATGACCCTGGAGCGGGTCGCATACGTAAAGACAGTGAGCCAGATCGAAGTGATACTTTCGCTATTGGTGTCTTACGTGGTGTTCAAGGAACGTTCACGGCTGCACGAATTCGTCGGCATGGCGTTGGTGCTATCGGCGATCGTCTTGCTGTTACTATTTGCCTAGCCCGCAGTGCTAGGGGGATTTTTGCGCCAAATCACTGGCCATCGCCACCCGGCGTAAATCAATAATATCGTCCCGAGTGCCGCATTGATCGCGATTGCGATCGGTGCCCCATAAGCTTCTGCGATCGCGCCCAATAGCAATATCCCGAACGGTTGCGTCCCGATACAAACCGCGACCGCACCCATCGCCCGCGATCGCATGGCCGGGTCCGAGTACGCGATCATCAATGCCGATTGACTGGCTGAAAACCCTGAATGGCCGATCCCACCTAGTACCAAAAGAGGGATCGCTAGCATCAATATGGGCGCATGGGAGAAGGCGAGGATAAACAGCTCGAACATGATCGAGCCGAACAGAAACAAACGCCCCGGCGTGGTGAATTGGCGCGACGCAATTATCAGCGCGCCGATGAAAGCGCCCAGCCCCTCGGCGCCGGCCAACAGGCTTGATTGTTCGGTTTGTAGTTTGAGGACTTCGACCGCGATGGCCGGAATTTGCGACGAGAACGACATCGCGAAGAAATTCATGATCGCGGTGATGACCAGCGTCGCCACCAGTATGTCACGGGTCCCGATATGCCTAAAACCGTCAGCGATCTCGGTCAGGACACGCGATCTTTCCGTATTCACCGTGCGCGGCGGTACTTTCAGTGCCCAGATGAGCGAAAAGCCGATGGCATGCATGAGCACGCCCAAAAAGTAGACGCCGATGATGCCCACATAACCTTCGATGATCACGCCGAGGAAGGGCCCCGCCATGCGGGTGCACTGGTTGGTCACCGAATCCAGGGCCATCGCGGGCATCAATTGATTGGTTTTGACTACGTCGCCGATCAGGGTACGCCGGACGGGAAACTCGATCACGTTGAGGCAACCATTGACCAGTGTGCCGACCGCGATGTGCCAGATTTCGAGAGTGTCCGTATAGGCAAGCGTTGCGAGTGTCAGCGACACCAACCAGAGCGAGCCGATCCCGAATAAAAACAGCTTTCGCCGATCGAACCGTTCCGCGAGGACGCCGATAAAGCTGCCGAGCGCAACCATCGGAATCCAACGCAGAAAAAACATCATGGCGACTAAAAACTCGGAATCTGTGGCTTTTTGCGTAAAAAACCCGATCGCGAGCAATTCGAGCCAGCGCATGGTCGTCGCGGTACCGCCGTTGAGCCACAGTTTGAGGTAATTTCTGTTGGCGAACAGGACTTTAGGCGTCACGTGGCCCGCGTTCGGAGCTTCGGCCGACGCCGGCTGGTCAGGTGGTTGCGGCATTTCCTCATCGCCCCGTTAAAGAGGATTCTAGTGCGTTGCCATGGCGCCCCGATGGCGGGTGTGGCATCAAACAGGCGAAGACATTAATCTGTAAGGAATAATTTAGCGAGACAGTTGGGAGCGATAAAAATGGTTGAGACCACTCCGATCAGCGATGCGGTGACCACGTTCATTATCGAGGCCGAATCGCGCACGTACGATGACCGCGCAATCGACCATGCGAAACGGTGCCTGGTCGATTGGGCCGGCGTCAGTATCGGTGGCACATTGGAAGCGTTGGACCCCGTTATTCGAGGTGCGGCGGCAGCAATTCCGTCCGACGGCAAGGCGCGAATACTGATTGGTGAGACGGCCGCCCCAGCGGTTGCCGGGTTAATCAACGGTACCCTTGGCCATGCGCTCGATTACGACGACACGCATCCCGATTGTCTTGGTCATATCGGGACTCCCTGCTGGTCGACCACGCTGGCGCTTGCACAGCAACTGGAAAGGTCCGAAGAGGAAGCGCTCGGCGCATTTATCTCCGGCTACGAAGTTGCGGGTGCTCTGTTCGGGCCCGGCATGGGACCGGCCATTCAGGTGCGAGGTTTCCACCCGACATCGGTCTTCGGGCGGTTTGCCGCCTGCACCGCAGCTTCGATCCTGCTTCGACTGAATGCCGAACAAATTCAGAGCGCATTCGGATTAATGGCGACGACGGCGGCGGGGCTGATCGGTTCCCTTGGCACCATGTCGAAACCGTTCCATGCGGGTAAGGCGGCGATGGATGGAATTCTGTCGGCGCAATTGGCGGCGAACGGGTTCGAGGCCAAGACCGATCTACTCGATAACGAGCCGGGCTTGGCCAGCACTTTCGTGCAGGACAAGGCGATTGCTTTCCCCGACCCCGAATTGACGCCCGGTCACCAATTAAAACGAAATGCCTTTAAACCCTACGCTTGCTGCAAGGGCACCCATCCGACATTGGATGCAGCGCGGAGCTTGGCCGATGACGTTGGCGACGGTGCGGTTGATGGGGTAACGCTTACCGTCAATCCGATGCACAAGCGTATTGCCGGCAAACAAAATCCGGCAACGCCGTTGGCGGCTAAGTTCAGCGTTTCCTACTGCGCCGCCATCGGGCTCACGGGCCATACCGGCTTCCCCGGAGACTTCTCCGACGAACGGTTGGCGAATGAACGGGTGATGGGTATCGAAAATAGCGTGACCGTCGAGACCGACGAATCCATCGGCCATAATCAGGTGGAAATTTCAGTTTTCATGAGTGACGGGCGCGAGCTCGAAGCGCGTACGGAGTGCGCGCGGGGCAATCCCGACAACCCGCTTAGCTGGGAAGATTTGGAGGCGAAGTTTTTAGGCGTAGCCGAACCGGTGCTGGGTGCCGCGAGTGGAGAGCTATTTTCCACGCTGCGCCATTTTGAGAAGCCGGGCAGTATTGCCGCCTTCGATGGTTTGGTGGCTGCCGAGCCGGCGGCGCGGGCAGCGGAGTAACGGCACTACCTTTGAGGCGAGAACGGCTGTAAACCCAATGACCCAACTTCACCAGATGACCATGAGCTTTTCGCCGCAGGAAGATCGCCTGCTGCTCAAGGTCAGCACGACGGCGAAAACTGAAATTCATCTTTGGCTGACCCGCCGGTTTACGCAGGTCTTGTGGAATGCGTTGATGAAGGCGGTCGAAAAAAATCCGGACATCAAGCCCGATCTGGCGCCGAAGGCCAAAGAAGCGGTGAAGGCGATGCAACATCAAGAAGCGGTCAAAGCGGTCGACCTTTCGCAAAAACATGATGTGAAAAAGGAAAACAAGCCGATGACAGAGAAACCGCTCTTGGTCGTCGGAGGTAAGGTCGATATCGATGGCCGCATGGTGCGCGTGCTGTTCAACACCGACGACGGCCGCGAAATCAACATGGCACTCAACAAGGAATTACTGCATGCGCTGTGTCATTTGCTAATGCGTCTGAGTGTCACCGCGGAATGGGCACTCGATCTCACCGTCGGTGATACCAATGTGGTGATGCCCGAAGGTGAGCGTGTGGTGCACTAGAGATCGATACCTATTCCGAAAAAGAGGGAATGTGGAAAGATGGCCGAAACGGATGGGCAGGACTGGGTACCAGGAACATATGACGCTCTTAAAGACGCAGGTGTGTCATTGGCGGCTTATGTGCCCGATGGCGGTTTCCGCAATCTTATTGCGCGTTGCCACGATGATTCCGATATGGAGGCAATTGCGCTTTCCAATGAAGCAGAGGGGCCGTGTCTTTTGGCCGGTGCTTGGCTCGGCGGCGTTCGCGGCGCGCTGATCATCCAAAGCAATGGCGTCGGCAATTGCGGCAACAATTTTGGGCTCACTAAGATGGGCCGGTTTCCCTTGTTGGCGATCGTTTCTCAACGTGGAAGTTGGGGTGAGGCCAATAGCTGGATGATGTATTCGGGACAAATTGCCGAACCCATCCTCGAACTGGGCGGATTCCACATAATGAAGGTCGACCACGCCGCCGACGTTGCGGATGCGGTCCGCGCGGGTGCGACAACCGCATTTAATGCATCGCAAGCGGTGGCGGTGGTACTTACGCAGCGCGTACTTGGCGCCAAGCAGTTCGTTGGATAGAGGGGCGGTGATGGCGAAAAAGGACAGCAATCAGCGGCTTGATCGTCGCGAGATCGTCAAACAATTGATTGGCGGACAGGACGATATGCTGGTGATCGGAGGGCTCGGCGGTGCCGGTTTCGATGTTACCGCGGCGCGCGGCGACCATGATTTTAACTTCTGCATGCACGGCGCCATGGGTGGGGGGCCGATGATGGGGCTGGGCCTTGCAATCGCCCAGCCCGACCGCCGTGTGGTGGTCGTGATGGGTGATGGCGATTTTGTGTTGGGCTCCCACTCGTTGGCGACAGTCGCGGCGGCGAAGGTTGAGAATCTCGCCATAATCGTCCTCGATAACGAGATTTATGCGGAAACCGGCGCACAACGAACGGTAACGGCGGCGGGCGTGGATCTCGCAGGTATGGCGGCTGCGGCAGGGTTTGCCACCGCGCAAACGATCGTCGAGCACAAGGAAATCAAGGACGCAGTAAATTTGGCGCAAACCGCGCCGGGTCCGGTATTTCTCGTTTTCAAGATCAGCGAGGGCCCGTCGCCACAGGTACCTAAAACCCGAGATGGGGTGCTTATGAAGCTACGCTTCCGTCAAGCATTGCTGGGCCACGAATAGGACCTCGATTAAATTGGTATCGCGCGAAAGCCTATTCGGCTGCTTTAATGCAGCCGGTTCAGCGAATAGCGGACCTTTGGCTTTTGCCACGGTCTCACTTTCGACCTGAACATGAACCGCTTCGAAAAACCGCGGATCACCAAAAACCGAGGCGGCATATAGCCTTACGTCACTAGGGTCGTTGTCCGGATAGGCGCGGACATGGGTCTCGAAGCCGTTTGGGGTGTACACATTCTTGACTACCCAAATCAGTTCCGTTTCATCCGCCTTGCGATATCGATTGCCAGGAGCCACGCGTATATTGTTTTTCATCGGCCTAATTCGCATATATTGAGGTTTTTTACTTCCGACATACTCTATCCTGTAGTCGTTTCGTGGAATCGCTGCAAGTAAAGAGTTTGTCCACAAGCACTGATACATGGGAATTGTTTGCCTAACCCCTTTCGATGTCATGATAAATTGAATCGAATACGGTTCTTCGACTAATCCCAAATTTCTGACGAAAATTATGACCGAATCGGCGGAATCCCGGTGAAAATGACATCCGAGTCGGAAAGGCGTCTAAAATTTTACCTTAAGTTTCGGCGGGAAGCGGCGTCGCCAAATCTTCAGGCAGCATAAATCCGGTTCTTTTTAACAACCGGCGTTCGCTACTTGGGAAACCCCCGCGACGGTGCATAGTCGAACTATTGTCCCACATGATGACATCGCCAATTTGCCAGGAATGCTCATAGACGAAGCGTTCCTGACTGGCCCAATCGACCAGCTGGCGCTGAACTTCTTCCTGCTCGTCCTCAGCGATGCCGTCGATCCGCACCGTATGATCCGGGCTGAAGAAAAGCGACGGCCGTCCGGTGTAAGGATGGCGGCGTACCAAGGGATGGGCCACATCGGGCGAAGCGGCCTGCTGCTTTTGAGTCGTTGCGTAGTCGCGTTTCTCGGTGATCTTGGCAATCGAATAGACCGCACGCTTGCCATCGATCTTCGCTTTCAAATCGGTTGGCATCTTCGCGTAGGCCTGCGCGAGATCGCAAATCAAAGTGTTGCCGCCTTCCGAAGGTATTTCCACACCATAGAGAATGGTCGAAAAGGCCGGCTGCTCGCGATAAATCTGGTCGCAGTGCCAGCCAATGCCGTAATCGCCCAGCGCACCGATAGGTTTCCCCTCTTTCTTGACGTTCGATACCAATGTGATGCCGGGATTTCCGGAGGAATGGAATTGCGAGCGTATGTGGACGAAAATTTCGCCGAAATGCCCTACAAATCTTTCGAGATCTTTATCTTCGAGATTCTGATTGCGGAAGATCACCAGCTTATGGTCGAACCAAATCTCGCGTACGCGCTCGATCGTTTTATCGGACCAGTCCTCCGCCAAATCGACGCCGCTGATTTCCGCCGCAAATCCAGGTCCAATGAGCTTGTAGTCGATCGCCATCCCGATCCCCGCTATTTTGGCGCATCATACCGTCTTATAGTGCGGACCGGACAGACCCTTGGAGTGCGAGAGACCGAAGATGGCAGAGCCAGAAATGACCGGCGCCGGCCGCCAGCCGCGCCTGAAAGTACCAGCTAATTCCTGCGAAACGCATTCGCATATTTATGGACCACGATCAAATTATCCGCTCTGGCCCGGCCGGTCGGGCGAGCCGGTCTGTTCCCTAGAGGCTTACAACGAAATGCTGGCGCGGCTTGGTTTCGAGCGCTCAGTGATCGTACAGCCGGCCGCCTACGGTCCCGACAACCGGTGTACGCTGGATGCGATAGCTGCTCGCGGATTAGAGACCACGCGCGGTATTTGCGTGACCAAAAAGGACGTATCAGCCGACGAACTGAAAGCTTTCCACGATCAAGGCATACGAGGCTTGCGGTTTTTTATGATGGTGGACGACTTTACTCTCGCCGACGCGCCGGCAATGGCCGAAAAAGTCGCCCCGCTCGGTTGGCATATCCAGTTTCAGAATGAGGGTGCCTGGCTCGAAGAAGCGGTGGCAATGTTCCATGATTTGCCGGTGGATTGCGTGGTCGATCATATCGGACGCATCGGCAGCGGCGAGCCAGCGAGTGACAAGGGCTTCCAGGCGTTGTTGAAGTTTCTGGAGACCGGTCGCGGTTGGGTAAAGATATCGGCACCCTATTATATGTCCGCCGGCGGCTATCACGGTAAAGACGGTGCCGCGCCGGATTACGCCGACGTATCGGATCATGTTCGTGCGCTTGTGGAGGCGCGTCCCGATAGGTTGGTCTGGGCAGCCAATTGGCCCCATCCGCATTTTCCGCTCGATGACAAACCCGAAGACGCGGATTGTCTCGATCCGATGTTGGGTTGGGTCCCGGACGAAAAAATTCGTCAGATGATCTTCGTCGAGAATCCGGCCAAGCTATACGGGTTTTGACTTTGATTTTCTAAGAGCCGTTTCCGCTTCCTTGGCCAGATATTCGCGGCCTTGCAGCATCACTTCGAGCGAGCCGAACGCGCACATATAGTGAGCGTCGAACTCCGGGTGGTTCTCCAGCAGGTCGAACGCATGCTGCCAGTCGATCCGCCCCTCGCCTGGCGGTAGATGCTCCTCATATTCTCCGTGACTGTCGGCAACTCGTACTTCGTCGCAGCGCGATAAATCCATTCCGTCGATGAAGCCGTCGATGCCAACGGGTAACAGGTCCGCGTGATTTATCGTGAAAGCCCAGCGAAGATGGGGGGAATCGATCGCGTCGAAATAGAAGTGACACTCCTCCAGATTGTGCGCGAGATAGTGAACCTCCGCATGATCCGGCTCCCAGTTTAGGTTTTCCAATAGCAGCGTTACGTCTTTTTCCTCGGCATAGCCCACCGTTCGCTTGATACGCTCCAGGCTTGCTCCCATCCGCTGAACTTTGTCGTCGGTAAAATGGAGCCCAGCGTGAATTTCCACCCAGCCGGCGCCAGTTGCCTTGGCGATGTCGATGTAGGAGCGAAGGTATGCGTCGGCGGCTTCCGAAAGATGCGGTGAAAACTCGGCGATATTAACCGCGGAAAGTGTATGCAGCCCCATCGCGATTCCGGTTTCGGCAAGCGTGTCCTTGATTGCGGCGCAACGCGCAGGTGTCATTTCATCGAAAGAAACAGGTGAGGTGTCGATGCGGAAATCTATGTATCGAACCTCGTGCCGATGAGCCCAATCGATGCCTTGTTCGACAGGCATTTTGGCGCCGATATCGATGCCGATGCGGTCACGAATCCTCATTCGGTGACCTCCTGAAGTTCTGTCACGTTGCCGGGTACAGCCACGCACGCACAGCTTGGTAGATGAAATAAATTCCGGTCAAGGTCACGATGCCGTCGAGCAGCACCGTATGCAGTTTAAGGCCCATGCGCGTGACCAGGAACCGCGCCACCAGCGCTGCAGGGATGTTGGCGGCGCCGATCAGAAGGCCGAGGATGAGATATTGCTCGTTCAGCAGATCGACCGAGCCGAACCCGCCGACACGGGCGAGGTTGGTGACGATCGAAATAACCGAGTCCGTGCCAAGCACCGCCCCGCCCCGCAAGCCGAATCCAAGCAGCATCGCAACCAGCACCACCCCACCCGAAGGCAGCGCGCCTGCGATCACGCCATAACCGAGGCTGCCCCCGATCATGCCGCGGTTACTCGGTTTGATTTCCAGATGGTCCGACCAACGTCGCACCGGAACCGACAGAATCATGAATGCGCCGATCACCGCGAGTAGCGTCCGTTGGTCCAGCCAATCGTAGATCAAAACGCCAAAGATAACGCCCGGAACGCAAAAAATGCTGATTTTCAAACACGTCTTTCGATCGATCCATTCGCGGTAAACCCATGCCCGGGCGATATTGCCGAAAAGCGACCCGACCGCGATTATCGGCAGCAGCGCCTTAACGCCGAATACCGGCACCAGCACCGGGGCCAGCAACAGGCTCGATCCGGTGCCGCTCATCGATGCCAGTACCGCGCCGACGAAGGCGGCAAGCGCAATCACGCCGTAGGTAAGCAGCGAAATTTCGGTATAGATGGGTTCGGCGCCGGTCATCGGTAGAGCGCGCCGTTGCGCATTGTAGGGCTGGGTTGCATTTGCTATCGCTAAAGGACTAGAAGCGCCGCACTATAGCGGAGAAATCGGACAGCGGGGAAATCATGGTTCGTTACGCCATCGGGCAAGCGGTACCGCGCACGGAAGATCCGCGCCTATTGAAAGGCGCCGGGCGCTACGTGGATGATATCCGGCTTGCCGATATGGCCTATGGCTACATTCTCCGCTCGCCCTTCGCCCATGCGACGATCAAGAGTATCGACACCACCGTCGCCGAAGCGGCTCCCGGGGTGCAATTGGTTTTGACCGGTGCGGATTTCGAAGCCGAAGGTTTGCAAGGGATCATTACCGATTTCGGCGGAGCCAAACGCACCGACGGATCGCCGATCTTTCGTCCTCCCCGCCCGGCGCTGGTCACGGATAAGGTTCGATGCGTCGGCGATCAGATTGCGTTCGTCGTCGCCGATACGCTGAACCAGGCCAAGGATGCAGCGGAACTGATCGAGGTGGATTACGAGCCGTTGCCGGTGATGATCGGGACTGCGGAAGCGGTGAGTGCCGACGCGGTGCCGGTATGGGACGAATGCCCGGACAATGTTTCTTTTTCCCATGAGGTCGGGGATGCCGCGGCGACCGAAGCCGCTTTCGCCAAAGCCGATGTGATAATCGAGCAGAACTTTGTCATTAGCCGGGTGTCCACCAATTCGATGGAAAATCGCGGTTGCATCGGTGAGTTTGATAAGCATGAAGGCCGCTATGTTCTCCATACCGGTCTACAACAGCCCCATAATATCCGTGCGGACCTCGCCGAGAACATCTTCGGCGAGCCGGAATATCTGTTCCGTATCATTGCCGACGATGTCGGTGGCAGTTTCGGCATGAAAGGCGGCACCTATCCCGAATATGTACTGGTGCTGTGGGCGGCGAAACGTCTGGGCAGACCGGTCAAGTGGTATGCGCCGCGATCGGAGTCCTTCATCAGCGACACCCATGCCCGCGATAACGTTAGCGAAGCCGCGCTGGCGCTTGATAAAGACGGCAAGTTCCTAGGAGTACGCTGCAAGACGCTGGCTAATCTCGGCGCATATGTCGCCTCCCGCGGCCCCAATCCGCCGATCGGCAATCTCGGCACCATGGCGGGCACCTATACGACCGAGGCGATGCATGTGCATGTGGATGCGGTGCTGACCAACACCGCCAGCACAGCGCCCTATCGCGGGGCCGGGCGTCCCGAAGCGGCCTATATCATCGAACGCCTGATCGATCTCGCCGCGTATGAACTCGATGTCGATCCGGCGGAGTTGCGGCGGCGAAATTTGATTCCGAAAGATGCTTTTCCCTATCAAACCCCGTTGTCCTTCAATTACGATTCCGGCGATTTCGAAAAGGGTCTCGATATGGCGCTCGAAATGTCCGACTACGCCGGATTCGAGGCCCGCCGGTCCGAGGCGGAAGCCCGCGGAAAATTGCGTGGTATCGGCATTTCGAACACCATCGAACAGGCAGGCGGGCGGCGGCGGTTCGAGCATGCGGAGATTAGGTTCACCAAGGCGGGTTCCGTGCTGTTGTTGATGGGCACGATCAGTCACGGCCAAGGTCACGACACCACCTTCAAGCAAATTTTGTCCGACCGGCTCGGCGTGCCGGTGGATCGCATACGGATGATCGAGGGCGACACGGATCAGGTATCCATGGGTGAAGGAACCGGCGGTTCGCGCTCGGCGGAGCTTGGGGGTGCGGCGATCTACTTTGCGTCGGATAAAATTGTCGCCAAGGGAAAGAAGATTGCAGCTCATAATCTCGAGGCTGCGGTCGAGGACATCGAATTTGCCGATGGTGAATTCACCGTCGTCGGAACCGATAGGTCGGTCGATATTATGGACGTGGCGCAAATGTCGTTTATGCCGAACCGAATCCCCCACGATGTGGAGGTTGGGTTCGACGAGATGTATTCCTATTTGCCGGAATCCGAGACCTTTCCCAACGGCACCCATATTTGCGAGCTTGAAGTGGACCCGGACACCGGCGCCATCGACGTGCTGAAATATTCGGTCGTCGACGATGTGGGTGTCGTCGTCAATCCGTTGCTGCTCAAGGGTCAAATCCACGGCGGTGTTGCCCAAGGGTTGGGACAGGTTTTGTTTGAAAATATTCATTACGATGAAGACGGCCAGCTCCTGACCGGTAGCTTTATGGATTATTGCATGCCGCGCGCCGACGATCTCAGCTCGATCGAAGTGGGGTCGAACCCCGTGCCGTGCAAGACCAACCCGACCGGCATCAAGGGGGCCGGCGAGGCGGGCACCGTCGGCGCCCTGCCATGCGTTGCGAATGCTGTGGCCAATGCGTTGGCGCCCCTCGGTATTCGTCATTTGGATATGCCGACAACGCCCGAGCGGGTCTGGCGGGCAATTCAAGATGCGAAAGGCACGGTTTGACCTTGTCCAAGCACGTGCCTCCCGAAGAACTGATCTCGGTTTCCGTGCTGACGGGTTTTCTCGGAAGCGGCAAGACGACCTTGCTGGCATCGCTCCTGAAAAAGCCGGAGCTGTCAGACACTGCCGTGGTGATCAACGAATTCGGCGAAATCGGGCTCGATCATCATTTGCTCGAAAGCACTGAGGAAAATATCGTTCAGCTCGATTCCGGCTGCCTTTGTTGCACCGTGCGTGGCGATTTGCTGGAAACAATGCGACGACTCTATGAAAAACGCGAAAGCGGGGACATTCCTCGATTCAAGCGCGTCGTCGTCGAGACGACCGGACTCGCGGATCCGGCGCCGATTATCCATACCTTGCTCAACGATCCGACGTTGATCGATTGCTTCAAGCTCGACGGAGTGTTGACGGTAATCGATGGGGTCAACGGGCAGACAACGCTCGACAACCATAAGGAAGCGGTAAAACAGGCCGCGGTCGCCGACCGTCTCCTGCTGACCAAGACCGATGTCGCCGATAGCGTTATGCCGTTGCGCGACCGTCTCAAGCATCTCAACCCAGCGGCCCCGATCATCAAGGTCGAGAATGGCGACGCGGACCCGAACGACCTTTTCAACACCGGCTATTACAACCCCGAAACCAAAACCTCCGACGTTGCCGGTTGGTTGAAGGAGGAGGCCTATCTCGCCCAGGAAGCGCTCGAGGCGGTCGGCCAGGCACGTCACGGAGATGGACATGATCACGGAGAAAAGCACGATCATAGCCACGGTGGGCACGATCATTTCGGTCACCACCACCATCACGACGTCAATCGTCACGACGATCACATCCAGGCCTATTGCGTCACCCGCGAGAAACCGATCAGCGTGCTTGCGGTCAATATGCTGATGCAGATTTTATTCGAGCATCGGGGCGAAGATTTGCTTCGGGTTAAAGGCATCATCAACATCACTGAACATCCGGGCCGGCCGGCAGTGATTCACGCGGTGCAACATTTGATGCATCCGGTGGCCTGGCTCGAGAAATGGCCCGATGAAGATGAGCGCAGTCGGATCGTATTTATCACCCGAGATATCAGCCGGGACTGGATCGAGGCGCTGATTGAAGGGCTCGACGAGGAAGCCGAGCACGCCAAGGCAAAACAGGTGGCGGAAGCAAAAGCCGAACGGGAAAAGAATGACAGTGTTCACTGAGGTAGCGGCCGCCATATTGCGGGCGGCTTAACCCTCTCCCGCCAGCTCATACAAGATTTTTCCCTTGCTCTGCCGGTTTATGAGCCGCCCTACCGCATCCGCCGCTTGCTCAAGCGGATAGATTTTATCGATGGTGACCTGAATGCTGCCGTCTCGCAGCCAATTCAGCAGATCTTGCGCCCGGGCTTGGTAGGCTTCTTCCGTGGGTACGTAATGTTGCAGATGCGGCCGTGTGATAAAGACCGATCCGGCTTCGGCGAGCTCCAGTAGATCGAAATTCTCTACCTTTCCCGACGCATGGCCGTAGAGGACGCAATATCCACGTTTTCTTAGTGAGTTCAGTGATTTGATGAGCGTGTCTTTACCGACCGAATCATAGACCACATCGACGCCCCCGCCGTCGGTGAGACGCATTACCTCGTCGCGAAAGTTCACTTCCGAATATTCGATCACGTGATCGGCACCGCGACTTTTGGCGATCTCCACCTTTTCGGCGCTGCCGACGGTGGCGAATACTTCCGCGCCCTGTTTTTTGGCTAATTGCACGAGGATTTGCCCGACTCCGCCGGCCGCCGCATGGATCAAACATTTACTCGTATTATCAATTGGATAGGCGTCATGAGCCAGATAGTGGGCGGTAATGCCGTGGGACATGACCGCGATTCCCTGTTGGAACGACACGTCGTCGGGCAATTTAGTCGCCCGGATCGCCGGAATCGCCGCATAGTCAGCCTGACTTCCGTGAACTCGGGTGAATGCGACCCTGTCGCCCTCTTTAACTTGAGTAACGTCTTTTCCCGCCGCCTCAATCCAACCGCAACCTTCGACGCCCAGCCGATAGGGAAGCGGGGTCGGATAGGTGGGTGAATCCTTGTAATCGCCCCGGGCGCGGTAGATATCGGTGAAATTCACCCCCGCATAGGCGGTCTTCACCAGGACTTCGTCATCGCCCGGTTCGGGGACCGGTACATCGCGCACCTGAAGCATTTCCGGGCCGCCGAATTCCAATACTTCCAAGGCTCGCATTGGTTCCTCGCTGACTGGTTATGGGTCTCGAATCGTGATTAAATAGTACATTCTTTGACAATAAAAGTTGCGGCGCCAGAGCGGTTAATTCAGATGACCCGCGGGTAGTATCCGCAAGACATATGAGGAGAACGTCCATGGCGGCAGAGGCTGAAAATACCGTCGATTCCATCGAAGTTGTGCCCGCAGAAGCGCCTTTGGGAGTGGAAGTTCGAGGTCTGGACCTCACTCGGCCGGTACCGGACGATGTCAAGGGCAGGCTGGTCGAGCTATGGGGCGAATATTTGGTGCTTTTGTTCCGCAATCAGAAGTTATCCGACGATGATATTCTCGGTGTCGCCGATTTGTTTGGCGGGCAGCAAGTGGCGGGCAGCAGAGCGTTTTTTCTGAAAGCGGGATTTAAGGCTGGCGAAAGCCACCGGGTGGCCAAGAAGGCAGGAATCAGCCTGGTTTCGAATCTCGACAAAAACGGTAAACCGACCAAGGAAACCGAAGGTATCGGCAGTTTGGAGGCGTACTGGCACACGGACAATTCCTATGTGGACGTGCCGCCGAGCGGGACGCTTCTTTGGTCCGAGATCGTGCCCACAAACGGTGGCGGCGAAACCTCCTTCAACAACCAATACCAAGCCTATGACGAGCTGTCTGACGAACTCAAAGAATTGATCGAAGGCAAGCATATTTGTCACGACAATCTTCGCAATACCGCCGGCAAACTGCGTCCGACCGCGCAAGAACCGGAAAGCCGCGAAGAAATCACCGGCCCGGCTCACCCCATCGTGCGCATTCATCCGTTGACTGGTCGAAAGTGCCTATTCCTCGGCCGGCGCTACGAGGGTAAATCGAGTTATATTGCTGAAATGCCCGATGAGGATGGCGATGCGGTGCTGGAACAGCTCTGGGCCCATGCGACCCAAGATCACCTTAAATGGACTCATGATTGGCAGCCCCATGATCTCATTCTCTGGGACAACCGTTGCACCATGCATCAACGCAATCCGGTGGACCACACGCAAGCACGGGTGATGCATCGGGCGTTGGTAAAAGGCGAGCCGATCATTTCGGCCTGGGGCAACCAGGCGGCGGCGGAATAGGAGATCCGATGAGCGCCAATAGCGTCGAAGCCATCGAAGTCACGCCGACCGGCGCTGCACTTGGCGCCGATGTGGTTGGCATTGATTTGTCTCAGCCGCTGACAGACGAAGTCCTCGAGCGTCTCAACGAAATCTGGGCCGAGCATCTGGTGCTAAGATTTCCGGGCCAGGAACTGCCCGACGAAAAATTGCTCGCACTCTCTGACTATTGGGGCGGTCAGCAGCCGAGTGGGGCGCGCATGCGCCGGCGGAAGATGGGCTTCGGCGAACATTCGAAAAATAATACCAAGGACCCCCGGATAAACTACGTCACCAATCTCGACTTCGACGGAAAACCGAGCGCGACCCCGCGCGGCAATGGTGCCTATGAGCTCCGCTGGCATTCGGACAATACCTATGTAGAGGTCCCGCCTACCGCGACCTTGCTTTGGGGTCAGAAGATTCCCATCGACGGATCGGGGCAGACCATGTTCTGCAACCAGATCCTTGCCTATGAGGAATTGCCGGACGATCTTAAGCAGACCATCGAAGGCAAACATATGATGCATGATGGTTCACGCAATACGGCCAACAAGGTTCATTTAGGCCTGAGCGCGCCGGAGACCCAGGCGGAGATCGAGGGGCCGGTTCATCCGGTTGTGCGCATTCACCCGCCAAGCGGCAAGCGTGCCTTGTTCCTTGGCCGCCGCTGGGATTATCCGTCCACCTATATCGTGGAAATCCCCGGCGACGAGGGTGAAGAATTGATGGACCGCCTTTGGGCCCACGCGACCAACGAAAAATACGTTTGGGTGCAGGACTGGACCCCGGGCGATCTCGTCATGTGGGACAATCGTGCGGTGATGCATCGGCGGACTGCAGTAAACCCCGCCTCGCCGCGGGTAATGCATCGTACGTTAATCAAGGGTGAGCCGGTCGTTTCGGCTTGGACCGGCGAAGCTGCCGCGGAGTAAGCGGAATAGGAGACATTAATGACCGTGAATTCTGTCGAAAATATTGAAATCATTCCGACCGGTGAGGCGCTAGGCGCCGAGGTGCGCGGGCTCGATCTGAGCCAAGACATGCCCGACGACGTGATCGAAAAGGTTACCGAGGCCTGGGGCGAACATTTGGTTCTGCTGTACCGAGACCAGGATTTGACCGATGAGGATATCATCAAATACTCAGGCTATTTCGGCGGTCATCAGGCTGCCGGCGCGCGCCAGCAACGCCGCGAGATCGGCATGAAGGACGCGGGCAAGGGTAGCCCCACCGACATGCGGATCAACTACGTATCCAACCTCGACGATGACGGCAAGCCGACCCAGCATAACCGCGGTATCGGCAGCCACGAAATTCGCTGGCACTCGGATAATACGTATGTGGAGGTGCCGCCGACCGGAACGCTGTTGTGGGCCGAAATCATTCCCGACGATGACAGCGGCAATACCATGTTCTGCAATCAGGTTCTTGCCTACGAAGATATGCCGGACGATATGAAGGAAGTCATCGAAGGCAAGCATATGATGCATGACGGCTCACGGACCACTGCGAACCTTGTCCACCCGCACCGAACCATGCCGGAGAGCCAAGAGGAGATCGACGGGCCGGTGCATCCGATCGTGCGTATCCACCCGTTGACGGGCAAGCGTGTGTTGTTCCTGGGGCGGCGTTGGAATTATCCGTCCACCTATATCGTCGAGATGCCGGGTGATGATGGCGAGGAACTGATGGACCAACTTTGGGCCCATGCGACCCAAGAAAAATATGTCTGGTCCCATAGCTGGCGCACCAAAGACATTTTGCAATGGGACAATCGCGCGGTGATGCATCGGCGCACCGCAGTGAACCCGACTCAAAAACGCGTATTGCACCGCACTTTGATCAAAGGCGATCCGGTAATTTCCGCATGGGAGAATAACGCCGCCGCTGAATAGACCCAAAAGCGAATTGGCCCTTGAGGGAGAGGGCATGAAATGAGCGCGAATTCGGTCGACAACTTAGAAATTATCCCAACGAGCAAGGCCCTCGGCGCTGAAGTTCGAGGCGTGGATATGTCGGCCCCGGTGCCGACCGATCTCAAAGCGAAATTAATGGATAGCTGGGCCGCGCATCGGGTTCTTCTGTTTCGCGATCAAAAAATGACCGACGAACTTATCGTCGAGGCGGCCGAAATCTTCGGTGGCTATCAAGCGAGCGGCGCCCGCAAGCGCCGGCTGGCAGAGGGCGTCAAGGAAACGTTCAAAGGTGCGGTGCGCGACCCGCGTATCATGTATGTCAGTAACCTTGACGAAAACGGCAACCTCGCCTTGCCGGACCCCAAAACCCGTGCGTTGGGCTCGGGCACGACAGAGCTTCGCTGGCACTCCGACAACGCCTATACCGAAGTTCCCCCGGGTGGGACGCTCCTTTGGGCTGAACAAGTGCCCGACGATGAGTCCGGTCAAACCCAATTTTGCGACATGATCCGGGCCTATGCGGAGTTACCCGAAGACTTACGGGACTTTATCGAAGGCAAGCATTTTCGCCATGACGTCTCGCGCACCTCCGCCGGATTTACGCATCCCGATAAGCCGGTGCCGGCAAGCTACGATGACGTGGAAGGAGCGATTCATCCCTGTGTGCGCATTCATCCGTCGACCGGCGAGCGCGCGCTTTATTTGAGCCTGCGTTCGAGCGCACCATCGGTTCATTTCGTTGAGCTGCCGAGCGAGGAAGGCGAGGAGATCATGGACCGGCTCTGGGCGCATGCGACCCGAGATAAATTCGTCTGGTCGCACAAATGGCGCCCGAACGACATGCTGGTTTGGGACAATCGTGCCGTGATGCATCGGCGAACAGCGATCAATCCGGCCCAACCTCGGGTCATGCACCGCACCTTGATCAAAGGCGAGCCGGTGATCTCGCCTTGGATCATTGAATCCGCAAGCGATGCGGCGGCGGAGTAGGCGGCGATGGGCGTAAATGCGTTAGATAGGCTTGAAGTTGTTCCGTCCGGTGCAGCGCTCGGTGCCGAAGTCCGCGGTGTGGATCTCGCACAGCCCTTGCCCGATGACGTGGTCGAGAAATTGACAGACGTGTGGGGAGAGCATTTGGTGCTGTTGTTTCGCGGTCAGAAAATGACCGACTCGTTAATCGTCCAACTGGCTAACCATTTCGGTGGGCACCAGCCAGCAGGAGCTCGCATGCGCCGCCGCGCGCTTGGGCTGCAGGAATACTCCAAAGGGACGCCTCGGGACGAACGCATCAATTACGTCACCAATCTCGACGATGAGGGGAAACCGTCGGCAAAGAACATCAGTACCGGTAGCGCCGAGCTACGTTGGCATTGCGATAACACTTATCGCGACGTTCCGCCCACGGGCACTATCCTCTGGGCCGGCCAAGTTCCGGAAGACGACACCGGCCGGACATTATTTTGCAATGAGATTTTGGCGTACGAAGAGTTGCCCGAGGGTTTGAAAGAGGCGATCGAAGGCAAGCATTTGCGCCATGATGGCTCGCGTACCTCGGCCGAAACGCTGCACCCGGATCGCGTTATGCCCCAATCTCTCGACGACATTTCCGGCGCGCTCCATCCGGCGGTACGCATTCATCCGCCGACGGGCAAGCGCACTTTGTTTCTCAGCCTTCGTTCAAATTGGCCGTCGATCCATTTGGTTGAAATGCCCAACAATGAGGGCGAGAAATTGATGGACCGGCTCTGGGCTCATGCGACGCAGGACAAATATGTCTGGGCCCATAGCTGGCAACCCCACGATCTTTTGATGTGGGACAATCGCGCAGTGATGCATCGGCGTACCGCGGTTAATCCGGGCGCTCCCCGGGTGATGCATCGCACTTTGATAAAAGGCGATCCGGTTATTTCCGCCTGGGACAGGCCGCAATCCAACCCTAAAGCCGCATAGGAGACTGAACTCATGGTCAATCGACTTGAAGACATCGAAGTCATCCCGACAGGTAATGCGCTTGGCGCGGAGATTAAAGGTCTCGACTGGTCCGAAGATTTTTCCGATGAGGTGCTGGCCCGTTTCAATGAAATCTGGGCAGAGCATTTGGTCGTACTCATTCGCGATCAACCGCTCGAGCGGGAGCGGGTCATGGAGGTCGCCGATGAGCTCGGCGGTCGCTACGTTCCGGGCTCGCGGCAAATCTATCTCGATGCGGGTATGAAGCCGGGCTCGCACCGGGTCTCCGACATTAAGGGTCTCGGCCAGATTTCGAATTTGAATAAGGACGGCAAGCCGCAAAAACATACCGAAGGCAGCGGCAGTCTCGCGATCGCCTGGCATACGGACAACTCCTATATGGAGGAACCGCCCAAGGCGAGTATGCTGAATGCGGTCCACGTCCCGGTGGATGGGGGCGGGCATACAATGTTTGCCAACCAGTATTTGGCCTACGACGAACTTTCCGACGAATTGAAGGAAACGATCGAAGGAAAGCACATTCTGAACGATATCAGCCGAAACACGGCGGGTCGGGCGCGCATGGGCCTGGAACTGCCGAAATCCCGCGACGAAGTCAAAGGCCCCATTCATCCGATGGTGCGTATCCATCCTGTGACCAAAAAACGCTGCCTCTATCTTGGGCGCCGTTGGGCGCGGCCATCGAGCTATATCGTCGAGATGCCGACCGATGAAGGCGACGATTTGCTGGATATCCTTTGGGCGCACGCGACCCAGGAGAAATATGTTTGGGTCCATGACACATGGACGCCCACCGATCTGGTTATTTGGGACAATATCTGTACCCTCCATCGTAGGAACGAAGTGGACCCGAAGCAGAAGCGCTATTTACATCGAGCGTGCGTTACCGGCGGCCCGGTAATTTCCGCATTCGACGTCCCCAAACCGACCCAAGGCGTTGCTGCCGCAGAATAAGGATCAAGCGAGGAAAAAATGGTCAATAAACTCGACGATATCGAAGTCATCCCGACGGGCGCATCGCTCGGCGCGGAAATCCGCGGTGTCGACTTTGCCCAAGAGGTGCCGCAAGAGGTTGCCGACCGGGTCAACGAACTGTGGTGCGAACATAAAGTATTGCTGTTGCGTGAGCAGTTTCTTGAAAAGAAAAACCTCTATGAAGCCGCCGAAGCTCTAGGCGGCGTGCAGGAGACGGGCTCACGCGCGATGAATTTGAAGGCCGGCTGGAAGGAGGGCACCGCGCGCATCTCCGATTACCCTGGCATTAGCTATATCTCCAACCTCGACGAGAACGGTAAGCCCGTGCTGCGCACCAAGGGTTCGGGCAGTCTCGAAATCGGCTGGCATACAGACAACTCCTATATGGCGCATCCGCCGCGCGGTAGCATGCTGAATGCGGTGGAAGTTCCGGTGGATGGCGGTGGGCACACTTCGTTCCTCGACGCGGTCGCGGCATATGAAAGCATGTCCGACGAGCTTAAGCAGGAGATCGAAGGGCTACATATGTGCCACGACAACAGTCACAGCACGGTGGGCCAATTGCGGGCGGTCTATAACGGTGTCGAACCTACTTGCCGCGAGGAGGTGGACGGTCCGGTGCATCCGGTGGTGCGGGTTATCCCGCATTCGGGCGCGCGGGCACTCTATCTCAGCCGCCGGCACGGGTTTCCGTCTGCTTATATCGTCGAACTCGATGATGAGAAGAGCGAAGATTTGCAAGATAGAATTTGGGCCCATGTCGCCCTGGGGGACTTCACGTGGACTCACACCGAATGGCGGCCTGGGGATTTGGTCATGTGGGATAATGAACAAGTTCTGCACAAACGCTCGGCGATCGATCCGACCCAAAAGCGGTTCATGCAAAGGACGCTCGTCAAGGGCGAGGGCGTAATTTCGGCGTGGGATTCATCGGCAGCAGCCGAGTAGGACAACCACAATGGTGAATCGGCTCGAAGATATCGAAGTTATTCCCACCGGCGCCATGCTAGGCGCCGAAGTGCGTGGGTTCGATTTCACCAAGGATGTGTCGCACGAAGTTACGGACCGGCTGCGGGAAATCTGGATCGAGCACAAGGTCTTGCTCTTGCGCGGGCAGCACATCGACAAGCCGACGCTATATGGGCTCGGCGAGGCATTGGGTGGAGCTCAGGATACCGCAGCCCGGAAGATGTATATGAAGGCGGGATTCAAAAAAACGTCGCAGCGTATCTCCGATTTCCCGGGTATCAGCTATATCACCAATCTCGATGAGGATGGGAAACCGGCGCTCAAAACCGCGGCATCGGGAAGCCTCGAAATACCGTGGCATTCGGATAATTCCTACCGCCCCGATCCGCCCATGGGCAGTATTCTGAACGCGGTAGTTTTGCCGTCGGAGAAATCCGGTGAGACGTCGTTCCTCGATGTCGTAAACGGCTACGAAACCTTGCCCGACGATCTGAAGCAAGCGATCGAAGGTAAGCATATGCGCCACGACAACAGCCATAACACGGTCGGCAATTTGCGTGCGGTTTTTAAAGGCCAAACATTGACTTGCCGCGAAGATGTGGATGGGCCCGTCCATCCATTGGTACGCCTGCACCCGGATACCGGGGAACGAGCGCTATATCTCAGCCGCCGCCATGACTTTCCATCCTGCTACATCGTCGAGATGTCGGATGAGGAAAGCGAGGAAGCACAGGATCGCATTTGGGCGCACATCACACAGGATAAATTCATTTGGTCCCACGATGACTGGCAGGTCGGCGACCTTTTGATGTGGGACAATCAGCAGGTGCTACACAAGCGCTCGCCCATCAATCCCAATGAAACCCGCTTCATGCACCGCACCTTGGTCAAAAGCGACGGGGTGATTTCCGCATGGGATCAAGCGGCGGCGTAAGACGACAGGAAAGAATCATGCCCAATACGCTAGAAGAATTCGAAGTCATTCCAACCGGCCGACCGGTCGGTGCCGAGATCAGAGGCGTAGATTTCGGCCAGCCGATTCCCGAAGATGTGGCGGATGCACTTAGACAAGCTTGGCTCGACCATATGGTGCTGTTGTGTCGTAGCCGGAAATACAGCGATGAAGAACTTCTCGAAGTAACAAAGGTTTTCGGTGGAAGCCAGGCGGCTAAATCCCGGGAGTTTTACATGAAGGCGGGCTTCGAGGTCGGCAGTGATAGGGTCAGCAAGCACGCAGGTATCACGCTCATTACAAATCTCGACGACGACGGCAAACCATGCGTCAAAAATTCCAGTGTCGGCAGCCTGGAGCTGAATTGGCACACGGACAATTCCTACACCGAGGTGCCGCCGGCGGGAACGCTTCTGAATGCCCATGTGGTGCCGACGGAAGGTGGCGGAGATACCTCATTTGCTAACCAGTGTCTCGCTTACGAAACATTGCCCGATGACCTGAAAGAGATCATCCAGGGCAAGCACCAACGCCACGATATCAGCCGCAGCACGTCCGGCACCATTCGACCCGGCTTCGATCCTGCGACGACCCGCGACCAAATTGAAGGACCGGTCCATCCGCTGGCTCGCGTTCACCCGTTGACCGGCAAGACCGCGCTCTACCTTGGCCGTCAGGGGCCATGGCCGGCTTCATACGTGCTTGAGCTCGATGACGAGCAGAGCCAGGAGGTTATGGGGCGTCTTTGGAAACATGCGACCCAGCCTGAGCTTGCGTGGACCCATAAATGGTCGGTCGGCGACATGTTGATCTGGGACAATCGTGCGGTCATGCATCACCGTACCAAGGTTGATCCGACCCAAGCCCGGGTCATGCATCGCGCATTGATAAAAGGTGAGCCGATCGTTTCCGCCTGGGAAGCGGCGGCGGCGGAGTAGGAGGCGTAGAATGTCCGGAATCAACAACCTAAGTTCATTAGAAGTTGTTCCGTCCGGCGACGCAGTCGGCGCGGAAATCAAAGGCGTCGATCTTTCAAAGCCGGTGCCGGAGGAGACCAAAGCTGCTCTCAACCAGGCCTGGGACGACCATATTGTGCTGGTATTCCGGGACCAGGAACTGGAGCAAGGCGATCTGGTCAATGCGTCGGACATTTTTGGCGGATGCCAAATCGGCGGCGGGCGCAAATTCCATATGGCCGGCGGTGCCAAGGCCGGCGATTACAGTATGGCTAAACACGATGCGGTGACGTTGGTCTCGAATCTCGGACCCGACGACAAGCCGGTGCTGAAGAATAACGGCCTCGGGTCGATGGAAGTGGACTGGCATACGGATAATTCCTATGTCGCAACGCCTCCCGCGGGCAGCTTCCTATATTCGGTCGAGGTGCCGGTCAAAGGCGGTGGCGAGACATCTTTCAACAACCAATACGATGCCTGGGAAACGCTGACGGACGAGTTGAAGGACAAGATTTGGGGCCGGGTCCAAAAACAGGATGTTAGCCGCAATTCAGCCGGTGTTTTGCGGCCGTCGGCCAAATTGCCGGCGACGCCGGAAGAGGTCGAAGGCCCTGATCACCCAATGGTACGTCTCCATCCAAGGACGCGGCGGCCCGCGTTATATCTCGGCCGACGTCGAATCTGGCCCTCGAACTACATTCTCGGACTGGATTATGAAGAGAGCCGTGAGGTGTTGGGGCAGCTTTGGGAGCATGCGACCGATTGGGATCTCGCTTGGACTCACGAATGGCAGCCCGGCGATGCGATCCTGTGGGACAATCGGGTCGCGATGCATCATCGAAAAGCGATCGATCTGGAACAACGGCGTGTGATGTACCGTACTCAAATCAAAGGCGAGGCGGTGATACCCGCCTGGGACGAAACCGAACGCGCCGCATAACCGAGGGACATACAATCTCGAAACTAGAAGTCATACCGACCGGAGCTGCGGTTGGAGCGGAAATCAAAGGCGTAGACCTTTCCAAGCCGGTGCCGGACGAGGTCAAGCAAGCGCTCGTCGAGGCCTGGCATGAGCATCTGGTGTTGCTATTTCGGGAACAGGATTTGTCCGACGAGCAAATTCTCGCCTTCGGCAATCTGTTCGGCGGCGCCCGGGGCTCCACGTCGCGGCAGTTCTATTTGAAGGCGGGATATAAGCCGGGTGGGCATCGCATATCGAAAGTGCCCGGTATCACCTATATCTCCAACCTCGATGATGACGGCAACCCGACTAAAGTAAATGCCGGGCTCGGCAGCCTCGAAGTGGATTGGCATACGGACAACTCCTATTCCGAAACTCCGCCTGCGGGCACAGCGCTTTATTCTCGCGTCGTACAGCAAGATGGTGGTGGTGACACGTCCTTCAACAATCAATATGTCGCCTACGACACATTGCCGAAGGACTTGAAGGAAGCCTGCTGGGGCAAATATCAAAAGCACGATATCAGCCGCAATTCCGCCGGCGTTGTACGACCGACCTTAAAAACGCCGGAATCACCGGAAGATGTAGAAGGTCCTGTACACCCTCTGCTCCGTGTCCATCCAGGCACCGGTAAGACGGTGATGTATCTCGGCCGACGCCGGACCGGGTTTTCCAATCACCTTGTCGATATGCCTTACGAAGAAAGCGAAGCCTTGCTGACCGAACTTTGGGCTCATGCGACCAAGGACGAGTTCATGTGGACCCACAAATGGAAAGTGGGTGAATTGGTGTTGTGGGATAACCGCTCGGCAATGCATTACCGAACGGAAGTCGACCCGACCCGGCCGAGAGTGATGCACCGGACGATGATCGAAGGTCAGCCGCTCGTGGCCCCCTGGGACGCATCGGCAGCGGCGTGAGGAGATAGGAATGGCGCAGCAGGTATCTATAGAACCAACCGGTGGACCCACCGGCGCCGAAGTTTATGGAGTTGATTTGCGTCAACCTGTACAAGACGAGGTCCAGGATATTCTGCGTCAGGCTTGGGCGGATCATCAGGTGCTGCTGTTCCGCAGTCAGGAACTGAATGACGATCATTTGACCGCGGTCGCGGAAATATTCGGCGGGGTACGCGGTACCGAATCCCGCGACATGTTTCTCAAAGGCGGATATAAGGCCGGCGGAAAGCATCTGCCAAAGCGGGCCAACTTCAGCTTCATCTCCAACCTCGACGAGGACGGCAAACCGACCAGTCGCAATGCCGGCCTCGGCAGCACCGAAGTCGACTGGCATTCGGACCAGTCCTACACGCGGGTCCCGAACGCCGGTACGCTGCTTTACTCTATGCAGATTCCCGACAATGGCGGTGGCGCAACGTCGTTCAGCAATCAGTATCTAGCTTACGAAACTCTACCCGACGATCTTAAGCAGATCTGTCAGGGCAAATATCAGCGTCACGATATCAGCCGCAACTCGGTCGGGCAGGTGAAGCCATCGCAAAAATTGCCGCGGTCGATCGAAGAGGTGGAGGGCCCCGATCATCCCTTGCTGAGAGTTCATCCGATGACCGGCAAGACCGCGCTTTATCTGGGGCGCCGACGGGAATCGCCTGCGAACTATATCCGCGGCATGCCGGAGGCCGAGAGCGATGCCTTTCTAGCCAGTCTCTGGGAACACGCGACCAAGCCTGAACTCGTCTGGACACACCATTGGGGCGTCGGCGACCTTCTTGTCTGGGACAACCGCTGCGTCATGCATCACCGTGCGGCCCTCGACCCCACACAGCCTCGCGTAATGAACCGGACCATGATCAAGGGTGAAGCCTTGGTCGCGCCTTGGGACTAGGTTCGCCGGCGCGGCTTAACCAATTTCCGACAATCTGGTTTCGAATACGGAGGCATCGCCGCCGACACGCCGGGTCAGGTCCCGCGCGGCAGCCAGCAATCGCGGTAAATTTTCGCTGATGCGCCGGTCAGTAAAATTCGAGGTCGGGCCCGAGAGTGACATCACGGCAGTCAATTTCTGGCCAGCTGCAAAAATCGGTGCGGCCAGGGAGGAGAAATCCGGATGCCGGTCACCAATATTGACGATGTAATGGTCGCGACGAATTTCGCCCCATCCTTTTCTTTCCTGCTGATCGTCGGAGAAGGCGAGCATGACTTTGCCGGTGCCCCCGGGCAGGATTGGCCGCCGGTCGCCCTCGCGCAGACTGCTCAGCAACGCGGCTGCGGAGCCTACTTTGTGAAGGCATATCCGCATTTCGCCGTCGCGTACGAACAGCCCTGCGGATTCACCCGACATTTCCACTAATTCCCGCATGATCGGCAGCGCATGGTCCGAAATCTGGAAAGACGCCTGATATAGCGTGCCGTATTCGAGGAAAGCCGGCCCGAGCGCATACTCCCCCGGCCCCACCCGCAGCACGTAGCCGAACTTTTCGAGCGAGGCGATGAGGCGGATGATTGTTGCCTTGTTGAGCCCGGTTCGGTCCGCGATGGTCTGAAGCGCCAGCCGGTCTGCCCCGCCACGAAAACTCTCGACAACCGAGAGCGCGCGTTCGACTGCAGTGACTCCAGAAGTGGCCATGGTGTCTCCAATCATTTCCCATTGGGATTGACAATGGGTATTTTATATTATAAAATAAATTTCACAATACGAAATTAAAGAATTTTGCAGTTTTGCACGTCGCCAAGCCAGGGAAGATCCGCAAGGCTTGTGTTGCGCTGTAGGAAAAGAAGTTCGCGGTTTTGACGCGATAGGCTGGTTTGGTGAGGAAACGGGATGGATTTAGGACTGAACGGTAGAAAAGCATTGGTCTCCGGTGCCAATCGGGGGATCGGGCGCGCTTGTGCTATCGCCCTCGCGGAAGAGGGGTGCGACGTGGCGCTGTTCGCCCGCGACGAAGAGTCGTGCCAGGAAGTAACGGATATGCTTAAGGAACAGCATCCGGACGGCACGTTCGTCACCGCGATAGCTGATTTGGGTATGAATCCGACTGTCAAAAAGGCCGTTGATGATGCGGCAGAGGCACTGGGTGGAATCGATATCGTGGTCAATGCCGCCGGCGGCTCGGCGCGGGGTGGATTGGGCGTGGTGCCTCATGAAGAATGGCATCGCCGGTTAGATGCAAAACCCTTGGGCCTGATCGCGGTTTGCGAAGCTGCCTTGCCGTACCTCGAAGAATCCGATCAGGCGCGGTTGATCAATCTTTCGGGCTTACACGGCAAAGAGCCTGTGCCTTGGGCGGCGATGGCGGGAATCGTCAATGCTGCCGTGCACGGGTTCTCGAAATGCCTGGCAACCGAACTCGGCCCTAAAGGCATCCGGGTCAATGTGGTAACGCCGGGGTTCACGTCCGGTCGGCGGTTCGACGAATTGATAGAAATTACTGCCCGCGAAAAGGGAATGAGCGAAACGGACGCGGAGAAATGGCTGCGGGAACTGGTGCCGCTCGGTGGACCCGCAGACCCCGAAGATGTTGCCGCCGGTGTCGTTTTCTTGGCCTCGGCTCAGGCGAACATGATCACCGGTACCGAGCTTAAAATCGACGGAGGAAGGTCGCGTCACATTTAGTAGGCCGGTTTAGCGGTGATGTGAAACGCGATATAATTTGGATCAGGCGGAACACCTAAGAAACCCGCTTGGAGATCGAAGGCTCGATACTAGAGCCGCAGGAGGAAGTAACATGGCAATGGAAACTTTTGATTTCGCCGAAGCCTATACTCACGCACCGGACGTTGCGTCGGCGGTATCGCTTTCGGAAAATTCATTGGCGACTCTTGAGGTGGTGCCGACCGGCAAAGCAGTGGGCGCGCGAATTCAGGGCGTCGACCTGTCAAAGCCGATACCCAAAGATGTTGCCGATGCGCTCCGCCAGGCCTGGACCGATCATCTGGTGTTGTTGTTCCGCAATCAAAAACTGGAGCCCGACCATTACATGGCCGCCGCGGCGATTTTCGGTGAGCCACAGGAAGGTGCCAACAAGAAGTATTACGAGAAGGCCAAGAAAAAATCGCTTTACCACGCGATGGATAACCACATTTCGATCCTGTGTAATCTCGGCGATGACGGTAAGCCTGTCGAGAAAAACGACGGACTGGGCAGTCTCGAAGTGGTGTGGCATTCGGATAATTCTTATATCGAGGAGCCGCCGGCAGGGAGCACGCTCTACTCGTTGGTGATCCCCGACGACAATAGTGGCCAGACCTCTTTCAATAATCAGTATCTGGCCTATGAAGAGTTGCCCGAAGATTTATTGGCGGCGATCGAAGGGAAGCGGTCCAAACAGGATGCGACACGTAACTCCGCCAATGTGCTTCGTCCCGGCGTTAAAGAACCCACGTGCCCGGAAGAGGTCCCCGGGCCGATGCATCCGATGGTACGGGTGCATCCGGTTTCCGGAAAGAAATCGCTCTATCTCGGACGCCGCCGTACTTGGCCGTCGCAATATATCGAGGGCATACCGAACGACAGCGAGGATCTGCTCGATAAAATTTGGGCCCATGCAACGCAGCCAAAATATGCCTGGACCCATGAATGGCAAGTAGGCGACTTTTTGGTCTGGGATAACCGTAGTGCCATGCATCGACGCGAAATGGTCAACCCGACTTTGCCCCGGGTGATGTGGCGCAGCCAGTTTGCGGGCGAGAAGGTGATCCCCGGCTAGTATAAATTTCCAGGCTGCCAAATGAGGGAGGGGGCTATGGAATTCACCGAAGACTTTAAGAAACCGCCGGTCGCGGTAAATCCGCCGCCGGGTCGCGATAACACGCTGGAGACGCTCGAAATCGTACCGACCGGCCGCCCGGTTGGTGCGGAAGTCAAAGGTATCGATTTTGCCAAACCGGTATCCGATGACATTGCAGATGCGTTACGCCAGGCCTGGGCGGATCATCTGGTGTTGTTGTTCCGCGATCAGAAACTGGAACAAAAACATTATCTGACGGCGATAAAGATCTTCGGCGATCCTGTCGCCAACGGCGCCAAGCATTTATATGCGCGGCTCGGCGCCAAGTCCCTGTGGCATACGATGGATTACGATGAAGTATCGATGCTCTCCAATCTGGGCGACGACGGCCGGCCGGTAGAAAAGAACGATGGCCTCGGTAGCTTGGAGGTGGTTTGGCACTCCGACAATAGTTATATCGAGACGCCGCCCGCCGGGAGCACGCTTTACGCCATTACCATCCCCGACGATGACAGCGGTCAGACTTCGTTCAGCAATCAGTATATGGCCTACGATGAGTTACCTGCCGACCTATTAAAGGCGATCGAAGGTAAGCGCGCCAAGCAGGATGCGACACGAAATTCCGCCAATGTGCTGAAGCCTGGCGTTAAGGAACCGACCTGCCCGGAGGAAGTGCCGGGTCCGATGCATCCATTGGTGAGAATTCATCCGGTGACCGGAAAGAAAACGCTATTCCTTGGCCGCCGCCGCACCTGGCCCTCGCAATATGTGGAAGGCATGCCGAACGATAGCGAGGATTTACTCGATCGCCTTTGGGCTCATGCGACGCAACCGAAATATGCCTGGACCCATAGATGGCGGATCGGCGATTTATTAGTTTGGGAGAACCGTTCCGCTCTTCATCGACGCGAAATCGTCAACCCGACCCAGCCCCGAGTTATGTGGCGCAGCCAGTTTAGCCGCGAAAAGGTAATTCCAGGCTAGGTCAGCTTTCCTGAACAAGCATTTCCAGATTGCGCGCAAAGAATGCCGGGTCAACCGGTTTCTGGAAGAACCCGTTTGCGCCGGCATTCAGAGCACGTTCACGCCAAATTTCACCATCCTTGGCAGTAACCACGGCGATCTTGGTTTCTTTCAATTCCGGACGGGCGCGGAGTTCGCGACAAAGCTCTAGGCCGTCGATTCCACCCATCATCAGGTCGACCAACACACAGTCCGGCTTGCCGCGCACCACTTCGGAAATAGCATGCAGGCCGACAAGCTGTTTCTGAACTGTATGGCCGGCTTGTTCCAAAATCAGCGCAATAATATCGACTGCGTCCGGATCGTCGTCGACGATATAGATCTGAAGCGGTGCCCCCGAAACATCCGCCATATGCGGGCCTTTACTGACCGTCGCGCACGAAGCGATTTCGAAGCGTGCCGATACCGTCGATATCGATTTCGACCACGTCGCCATGCTGCAGATTGGGTGCACGGCCTTCGGTTCCCATCCAGATCATGTCGCCCGGATGCAACGTCAGACAGGTGGTCATCGCTTCGATGAATGTCTGGATATTGAAATGGAAATTATTGGTCGGGAACTGAATTGTCTGGTCGCCATTCACGCGAACCGTCGTCGTCAAGGAATCGAGATCGACATCGGTTTCGATCCACGGACCCATCGGCTTGAAGGTATCCGTGTTCTTCGCCCGCCACATGGTACGGTCGTCGCGCTGCCAGGTGCGCTCGCTGACATCGTTACCCACGGTGTAGCCCATGATGCAGGAAAGCGCATTTTCCTTGGTCAGGTTTTTCGCGGTCTTGCCGACGATGGCGACGATTTCGCCTTCATATTGCACCGTGTCCGGCGCATTTGCCGGGATTACCACATCTTCGTCATGGGCGATCAGGGCGTTGTTGGCGCGATAACCGATATCCGGCTTTGCCGGCAATTTGGGTTCCTCGCCGCGCAGCTCGGCCTGTTCCTTGACATGCTCCGCATAGTTGAGGCCAGCGGCGTAAAATACTTTCGGCTCGAGCGGAATCATCAATTTCACCGAATCCAGCGCCCGCGTTTCACCGGTTTTGTTGAGCCCATCGAAAAGCCCACCATCCACATCGTGGATCGTGTCGCCTTCGAGAATGCCGTGGCAGGGCGTGCCGTTATTGTCGAATCGTACAATGCGCATGAGATTGATTCCCCCGTGTTGATTGCTGGCCGTCGTGCGGCCGGATTATTTGAAGAAAGAGTCGAATTGGCCGGTATATACGCCGTAAAGCGTGAGCAGTGCAAAGAAGATGATGCTGAAGACGAGATAGGTTTTCACTGGCCCCTCCTTATTATGTGCTGCGGTCGAGTTTTTTCGGCACGCCGTTATAGTCTGAAAGATGCGGCCCCCGTGGCCATGGGTCGTTGTAATAGTTGAGCCAAAGACGCACCATATGCCGCGTTTCTTCCCTTTTTTTGCCGTCCGTGAAGCCTTTGCGCGAATGGACGACGCGATAATTGTTTACGAACTGAATATCGCCGTCGAGCAACATCATGTCGAGCCGGTAGTCAGGGTGTTCGGCGTAAAAATCGAATGCGACCAGCGCCCTGGCTTCTTCGGGTGATATGGGAACACCGGCGCGTATATGAGAGTTTTCGATTGGTCCCCGGTTCATCCGGCAACTCAATACGTCGTCTTTCACATGAAACACCGGGAGACGGCGCGGTTTGTCGAGGCCGACATCCTCCGCATGCGCATGCATGTAGCCCTTAAAGAGAAAGTCCATATAGGTCGGATGATGTTTAAGAATGGCATTGTATATGCTCATCGAGCTGGCAATGCTGCTTTCACCGCCTTTGAATGCCTTTCGTAGGCACAGAAGCCCAACGATATCTGCGCGGTCGGTGTGAAACCGCAGAAACTTGTTGGTGCGGTATCCGCGCGGACTGACCTCCGACGGGTCCGGTTTTTCGTCATAGACATGGCCCAGCATGTCGCCGTATGAGTTTTGTGAAATGGCAAATCCAAGATGGGTGCCGATGCCCCAGAAGGTACGAAAGACCTGATCGTCGGTCATTTGTTTGGTGGGGATGCCGCGCACCACGCCGAAACCGATGCCATTACGAATTTCATCCCGCAGGCGTTCGAGCCGAGGGCCGAGCGTAGGCAGCGGAAAATTCTCGATTTTGATGTCTTCGGTTTTCAGGTTGGTGGAACCCTCCACTGCTTGGGCGAGCTCATCCAGTTCGCTGGAGTGGAGCTGCCAAATCCAGTCTTCGGTTTTATCGAGATCCGCGCCCATCCAGGCGGCGGAACCATGAAAGGGGGCGAGTGCGCTCATTCTGCTGCTACCGGGACACCGTCGAAATCGAAGAAAGCATCGCCTACGGGCCGTGCGTCGTGGAACTTAAGCCAAAGCCGAAGCATGAGCCGTTTTTCTTCTTCTTTGCCGCTATCGACGAAATCGGTGCGCCCATGGGCAATGACATAGTTATTGCAGAACTGCACGTCTCCGGGCTCCAAATCCATCTCGAGTATGAATTGTTCGCTGGCTGCGAGCGAGTCGAGGAGATCGAGTGCCTCCCGTTCGACGTCGGTGAGGGGAATGCCGCATTTTTCGGCCGACATTTCGATTTGATTTCGTTGCAGCCGGCAACTCAGCACGCCTTCGGTGACACTGTAGGACGGTACGCGTACCGGCCTTGTATCCCCCGACAGCTCGCTCACCACATACATAAAGCCGTTGTAGAAGGGCTCCAGCAGGTCGGGTCGGGTGTTTAAAATTTCGTTGTGAAGCGCGGTCATGCTGACGAGCCGGCTAATGCCGCCTTCCATGGCCTTCCGGATACAACCGAGCGCTACGAGATCACAGCGATCCGAATGGAAACGGAGATGGTCGGGAGTCATATAGCCGCGCACCCGGGCGGTATGCATATGAACACCGTGGTCATAGACATGGCCCATCAGGTCGCCGTTCGAATTTTGCGAGATCGTTCTACCGAGATAGGTGCCGATACCCCAAAGAATGATTTCGTTTTCGTCCTGGTTGTAGCGGTCCACCGGAATGCCGCGGAGCACGGAAAACCCGCGCCCGCTTTTCACATCGTCCAGCACCTTGCCCAGCCGTTCGGCGAATACCGGTAATGGGAAATCTTCTTGGGTGATTTCCAACAACGGTATTTCTTTTTTCTGCACCTGGTGCAGCGCCTGGTCGAGATCGGCGATCTCATCCTCGGTTAACGGCTCCAACCACTCCATGCTGGCGGCCATCTCGGGGCCCTTCCAGGTACTGGCGTCGGTGGCAAGTTGGCGTGTTGTCATGTCTCGTCCCTCTATCAAGCGGCAGCTGCTTTCGGCTCCACGCCTTTCACGGTCACCCTCTGCATATAGCGGCGTTGAGGCAGCCAGTAATCGTCGNCCGCAAAATGCTGAGTTTGAATATTGTCCCAAATCATCAAATCGCCGACGCGCCAATCATGGCTATAGACGAATTCGGGCCTCACCGAGTGCGCGGTCAATTCTTCGAGAAGCACGTCGCTTTCTTCTTGTTCCATGCCGTCGAAGCCCTCGGTGGTGCCAAAATCGCAAAACAGGATCGGAACGCCGGTATAGGGGTGTGCGATCACCACCGGATGGTTGGCGGGCGGTACCTTCTTGAAGTCTTCTTCGGTTAGATCCTTTAGCCCCTGGCGGCCGGGTTTGCTCCTGGCGCGGATGCGGCCATAGACCTGGCGATAGGAGTGAACCGCAGACATACCCTTGAGCCGGCGCTTCATTTCATCCGACAACGCTTCGTAGGCCATGACCGAACTCGAGAACAAGGTGCTGCCGAGAGGCTTGCCGTCATCGTCGTGGGGCACTTCCAGGGCGTGTAGTAGCGAACAGCGGCTCGGCTCCTGCATGTAGGAGAGATCGGTGTGCCAAACCCGCCCCGCCTCGGCGAGACCTTTGGGCTTGCCGTTTTCATCGACGCAGTTGCTGATGCAATAAATTTCGGGAAATCCATCAAGGTTGAAACTCGATTGCACGTGCACTTCCAGCTCGCCGAACCGGGCGCCGAACGCGACATGATTCTTCGGCGAAAGGTCGAATTGATCGCGAATACAGAGCACCGCATGGGTGTGCAATGCCTCGATGATTTGATCGAACGTCGCCTCGTCGATCTCCTCGTTAAGGTCGAGCCCCGTAATTTCCGCTCCGAACGGTCCCGGCAAGCGATTGATCGCCAACATTTATTTCTCCCAACAAGCGATTGCTGTTTGCGTCCGGGCGCAACTATGACATCATTTACCTAAGCTTCCAATGGCCCGGCCAAGGGCCGCAAAAAAATCGATCTAGGGGGGAATTATGAAAGTCTATTTGACCCATCATGCGGATGCGCTGAGTGCCGAAGAAGATCCCGTACGTCATTTGAGCGAACAAGGCGTCGCGGAATCCGAGAGACTCGGAAAATTCATGAAAGCCACGGGCTCGGTGCCGGCGCGCGTTCTTCATAGCGACAAGCAATGGACCAAGGAAACCNGCGAACGGGTGGCAGCGGAGCTTGGTATTTCCGATAAAACCGCGGTCGCCGATTACGGAATCGCGCCGGAAGATCCGGTCGAGCCGTTTATCGCGGAAATCGAAGCCGACGGCGGCGATATCCTGATGGCAGGCCATGGCGATTTCTTGATTCGCGTCGGCTCCAAATTGCTGACCGGTGACGAGAACAATTGGGTGATCGAGTTCCGTCCCGGTAACGGCACCACGTTCTGTCTTGAAAAAGCCGATGATGGCTGGAAGGTCGCGTGGGCCTGGCGCCAGAATCAATTGGCGGCCTAGACGAAAATGCCGACCCTCGCGGTCAATGGGGTCGACCTCTACTACGAAGAGGTGGGCTCCGGCGAACCGATCCTGTTCCTGCATGAATTCGCCGGCGATTACCGAAGCTGGGAGCCTCAGATGCGTGTGTTCGGCCGCTGGTATCGTGCCGTCACCATCTCTTATCGGGGTTATCCGGGCTCGTCGGTTCCGACCGAGGCCGAGGCCTATAGTCACGATATCCTAATGGACGACATGCTAGGCGTGCTCGACGCGCTCGAAATCGACCAAGCCCACCTTTGCGGTTGTTCCGTTGGCGCTAATGCGTCGATTGCGTTTTCCACTTTGCATCCGGAGCGATGCAAGTCGATCTGCGCCATCGGTGTCGGGCACGGCAGCGTCAAGGGCGAGGAACGGCAACGGGTGATCGACGACTTCACCACCCGCGCGGCGATTATCCTCGAGGGTGGAGTCGAAGCGGTGGTGGAGAAACAATCGAATGGTGTAAGCCGACTTCCCATGAAGGTGAAAGACCCGCGCGGCCATGAGGAATATTGGCAGCGTTTTTTGGAGCATGCACCCGAAGGCTCCGCCTATACGGCACTTGGGGTTCCGCCCAAGCGGCCGAATTTCTACGATATCGAGGACGCGCTCAAAGAGATCGATGTGCCGGTACTGATTATGCTGGGCGATCAGGATGCGAATTGTATCGAAGGAAGTTGGTTTTTGAAAAAAACCATGCCGCGAGCCGGTTTGATGAGCTTTCCCATGGGGGGGCATGTGCTCAACCTTGAAGACCCGGATATGTTCAATAAGGCCTATTTGGACTTTTTGACCGCGGTCAGCGCCGGCAAATGGCAAAAACCGGAATAGCCTCAAGAGGAAAATGAAAGATGAGTGATATCAAGCGTTGGCAAGGACAAGCGAAGGGGCGCAACCGGGCAGTCGAGCATGAGGGCATCGTCTATACGGTAGCGACGGCCGGCGCACCGGATCGCGCAATTCAAGAGCAAACCCGGCTCGCCTTGCAGGCAATTGACGATAATCTAGCGGACGCGGGCTCCGACAAGACACGGTTGCTGTCGGTGCAGATTTTTTTAGAGGATATGGACCAGAAGTCGGCGATGGACGAGGTTTGGTGCGATTGGGTCGGGGAAGATTGGCAGGGTTGGCCGCAGCGGGCCTGTGTCGGCGCTAAACTCGCTCCCAATACGCTTGTCGAAATCGTGGTGACGGCGGCGAAGAATTAGTGCATCCGTTGCGGATCGCGCTCGCGGTTATTATATGCTGACAATAGGATGCGGACTTTTTTGCGGAAGGAACCGAATATGCCGATTGCGCGCTTGAAAGGTCTAGCGGTGGCGATGTGCTGTGCCGTTTTGGTTAGCATGGTGCCAATATCATCGGTGAACGCGGCAAGCGATCCGCCGATCAATCCCGAAGAGCTCTACTTTCCGATTAATAATATGAACATTCCGATCCTGCAGAACGGCAAGACGCAGGGCACCCTGTTATTTAATTTTCTGATTGAGTTGGAGAAGCCCGGCGAGCGTTCGATCATGGTGCGTTATGCACCGAAAATTAAATCGGTATTTTTCGACGAACTGTACAAATTCGCTGCCACTCTTAAAGCGGACGAAAAGGTCAATCTCGGGGAGATCAAGACGATGCTCACCGAGGTGGCGAAAAAGATTGCCGGCGAGAGACGGGTCAAGCAGGTGCTGGTCAAGGACTACCGGCGCGCCTTTGCTCGATAACAGGGCTTGGTTACGCGACGCTTGCTCTCAGTCGCGGGTCATGGCATTGGGGTTTGGAAATTTGACTGCGCTGGGCGCAAGTTGCCGGTAAAGCGATGACTGATCTCGACCATATTCGAAATTTTTCGATTGTTGCTCATATCGATCACGGCAAATCCACATTGTCGGATCGGTTGATCCAAATTTGCGGCGGGCTCAGCGATCGCGAGATGCGCGAACAGGTACTCGATTCCATGGAACTCGAGCGCGAACGCGGCATCACCATCAAGGCGCAAACTGTTCGGCTCGAATACAAAGCTGCCGACGGCGAGACTTATCAGCTCAATTTTATGGATACCCCGGGCCATGTGGATTTTTCCTATGAGGTAAGCCGGTCGCTCGCCGCCTGTGAGGGGTCGCTTCTCGTTGTCGATGCGAGTCAGGGTGTCGAGGCGCAAACGCTTGCCAATGCCTACCTGGCGATCGAAAGCGATCACGAGATTATTCCCGTATTGAATAAGATCGACTTGCCCTCCGCCGAGCCCGATCGAATTCGCACTCAGATCGAAGATGTGGTCGGTATCGACGCCACCGACGCCATTGCGGTATCGGCCAAGACCGGCGAGGGCGTGGCCGATGTGCTCGAAGCGCTGGTCCAACGTTTGCCGCCTCCAAAGGGCGATGCAGATGCGCCTTTGAAAGCCTTGCTGGTCGATAGTTGGTATGACGCCTATCTCGGTGTCGTCACTTTGGTACGCGTCGTTGACGGGCATCTTCGCAAAGGGATGAAGCTTCGCATGATGGCGACCGACGCTGTACACGAGATCGACCGAGTGGGTGTATTCCGNCCAAAGCAAGAGATGGTCGAGGAATTGGGCCCCGGCGAAATCGGCTTTATTACCGCGAGCATCAAATCGGTGTCCGATTGCAAGGTCGGTGACACCCTAACCGAAGTCAAAAAGGAAGCCTCGGAGGCCTTACCTGGATTCAAGCCGACGGTTCCGGTGGTGTTTTGCGGGCTTTTCCCGGTCGATAATGCCGATTACGAGGACTTGCGCGAGAGCCTCGCCAAATTGGCTTTGAATGATTCCTCGTTCCACTACGAGGCCGAGACGTCGGCGGCACTCGGGTTCGGGTTTCGTTGCGGGTGCCTCGGACTCCTCCACCTGGAAATCGTTCAGGAAAGGCTCAACCGCGAGTTCGACCTCGATCTCATCACCACCGCGCCGTCCGTCGTCTATCGCTTGCATTTGGAAAATGGCGAGGAACTGACACTGCACAATCCGGCCGACTACCCGGACGTGACGCAAATCAAATCGGTCGAAGAGCCGTGGATCAAAGCGACGATTCTGGTGCCCGACGATTATCTCGGCCCGATCCTCAGCCTATGTACCGACCGGCGGGGCGAACAGGTCGAACTTACCTATGTGGGTAATCGGGCGATGGCGATCTACCGGTTGCCGCTGAATGAAGTCGTGTTCGATTTTTATGATCGTTTGAAATCCATCAGCCGGGGCTATGCGAGTTTCGACTACGAACTCGACGGCTACCGCGAGGACGACCTGGTGAAGGTCGGTATTTTGGTCAATGGCGAACCGGTCGATGCGCTCTCGATGATCGTCCATCGTGACTCGTCGGAGAGCAGAGGCCGGCAGATCTGCGAACGGCTGAAGGAACTTATTCCCCGGCAATTGTTCAAGGTCCCGATCCAGGCCGCAATTGGCGGCAAAGTGATCGCCCGCGAAACGATTTCGGCCCTTCGCAAGGACGTCACCGCGAAATGTTATGGCGGCGATATCACCCGAAAGCGGAAGCTGCTGGAGAAGCAGAAAAAGGGCAAAAAGAAAATGCGCGAATTTGGGAAGGTGGAAATCCCACAGTCCGCTTTTATCGACGCATTAAAAATGAGCGATCCATAATATCGTTAGCTGCCTGATCTCAATCCGTGGGCAAGCTCGGCATAATCTGGCTCCGAATCCGGCTCAATGATGCCGTGGCGAATCAGGAAGTCGATAATTACCAAATTGCAATTGAACTTGAACTCGAAGCTGTCGCGAACGGTTTCGACAACCTGTTCGATCGGCCAGAGATGAAAACTCTCTACTTCGCCATCGACGGGCACCGGTTGGAAGTCCTCCGGCAGTTCGAGATCGAAGCAAAACATTTGATCCGGCTTGACGCCGCCCTTCGGCGTTTCGGGCATTAAGTGCGTATATGAGATCAATCCTGCCGGTACCGCTGTCGCTGCAAGCTCGGGAGAAACACCCGCTTCTTCGCCGCATTCCTTGATCATGTTTTCTTTTAGGCCGAGCCCGATGGGCTGGCCGCCGGCAACCATATTGTCGAGCAGGCCCGGGTAGGTTTGTTTATGAGGATCGCGCCGCGCGACCCACATGTAGAGCCCGTCCAGTTTCCGCACGAACCCGTTTAAATGGACGCCATATGCGCGAATGCCAAAATAGGGGCACGCAGCACGCTCGATCTGCATGACAGGGTCAGCGTGCCAATCCGCCGTTACGGGATAGAATTCGCCGCGCCAGGCTTCGATATAGTCGCCTTTGAGCAACTCCTGCAGTGGTCCTAGGACTGCTTCGCTCCGGCTGTCGAAATCCTTCAGGTGGCTTGCCAGGGCGATACTTGCCTCTGAATGAACGAAAATTTCCGGCCAGCTGGCGAGCCGTGCCGCAAATTCCTCGGCTATCCAGCCAACCTGGGTGTTTTCAACCTCGAAGGATCGGTAACCCTTCGAATCAAAATTATTGCAGGCGCGGATATGATCTAAATAGGCCATTGTTCCTGTCTATCGATCATTGACAGTGACGACAAGGGCACGGCGCAAAAACCGTTGCTTTCGTCCTTGGACTCGATAGAGTGCCCGAAACGGGCGTGACCACGTTTCACGCTTCTCACGGGGAGAATTCATGTCGCAACTTTGGGCATTTCGACGTCGGCCATCCTGCTTGGTCCGCTACCGTCACGGTGAAACGACATCACTCTATCCGTGGCAGTTATGCGACAGCATGCCGGCCTTACTGGTGGAAGCATATTCGGTTGCGGTCGCTGCGGATCGCGCATCGGCGGCCGAAGACAATGTGCTCCCGTTCCCAGGGCGTGAGAACAGTCGCGATCAGGGTCGCGAGGGCGTGCGCAAGTCGGTACGGCCAAATCCGCGCGTTCGTGGGGCCAAAAAGCACCGCGAGTGATTCTCCTTTCGGTAAATTCTCCCCACTCGGTACAAAGCTTTCGAGTCAAACGAGTATGATCTCGCTCTTCCGTTTCGCGCGCACTATCTAATTCTGTGCCCGGTTGGCGGCGGACATTTTTCGCATTAGGGTCGGGCGCGATCTAATTATGAAGAACGGACCCGAGCCTTGGTCGAGAATTTCGATACCGATCTGACACCTGAGACAAGTGTTGCCTATGGCGACTATGCCATCGAACATTTGCTGGGCCATTGCGATGTAGCTTTGGCGACCGCGGAACATCTACTCGTGAACGCCCGAGAAACCTTGGCTGAGCGCGTGGCACCCCGTGGCCGTGTCGATAGCGAATTGCTTGAGGAATACCAGTTCGCGGCTCACGGGTACGCCTGGACCGCAACCTATGTGGAGGCGCTCCGGCAGATGCGTGGCTGGGCGGAACGCCTTGAAGAAGCCGGGTCCTTCGGCGAGCTCGAAGCGTTGATTCTGCAATCCGCCTTTGGCGAATATCTCAATCAGCTTTGGGGCGGCATCGCGATGAGCCAGAGCGAAATAGTCCGGCCTGAGGATATGGGTCTGTCCGATGATGCAATGGCGGAATTCGATCAGCCCGCGGTGGCCGAGCTTGCGAATACGGGCAATCAAATCGAGGTGCGCGAACGCATTGCCGAACTCGCCGCCGCCGGTAATTTTGGCCAGGCCGGCCTCGGTGATGAGACACTGGTTATGATGGCAGATCAGTTTCACCGGCTTGCGGACGAGAAGATCGCGCCCGATTGCCATGACTGGCATGTTAGAGATGAATTGATACCGCTCGCGTTGATCGACGAATTGGCGGGTCTTGGCGTGTTCGGGCTGACCGTGCCCGAGGAGCACGGCGGGTCAGGTCTTGGCAAAATGGCGATGGTTGTCGTCACCGAGGAATTGAGCCGGGGTTATATCGGCGTCGGGTCGCTTGGTACCAGGTCGGAAATTGCCGCTGAGTTGATCGTCAAAGGGGGCACGGCGGCGCAGAAGGAGTACTGGCTGCCGAAAATTGCGTCCGGCGAAATTTTGCCGACCGCAGTTTTCACCGAGCCCAATACAGGCTCGGATCTAGGCAGTTTGCGAGCGCGGGCAGAACGCGACGGCGACCTTTACCGAATCTTTGGTAACAAGACTTGGATCACCCACGGTGCGCGCAGCGATATGATGACGCTCCTGGTGCGCACCGACCCGGATGAGCCTGGCTATAAGGGGCTTTCCATGTTCTTGGCCGAAAAGCCGCGCGGCACCGATGCCGACCCGTTCCCGGCACCGGGTATGTCCGGTGGCGAAATTCGTGTCCTAGGGTATCGCGGCATGAAGGAATACGACATTGCGTTCGACGGTTTCGAAGTCAAAGCCGATCACCTCTTGGGCGAAGCCGAAGGCGATGGGTTCAAGCAACTGATGGCGACCTTCGAGGCGGCCCGAATTCAAACTGCTGCCCGCTCGGTCGGTGTCGCCCAGAATGCGCTCGAACTGGCATTGGCTTATGCCACGGAGCGTGAACAGTTCCGTAAACCGCTGATCGCGTTCCCCCGCATTTCGGGCAAAATCGGCTGGATGGTCGTAGAGACGATGATCGCGCGCCAGATGACTTATTTTGCCGCGCGGGAGAAGGATCAGGATCGTCGCTGCGATATTGAGGCGGGGATGGCCAAGCTGCTCGGGGCGCGCACTGCCTGGTCGAATGCGGACAACGCGGTGCAAATCCACGGCGGTGTCGGATACGCCGAGGAATTTCCGATTTCCCGTGTCCTGTGCGACGCGCGTATTCTCAACATTTTCGAAGGGACGGCGGAAATTCAAGCCAATGTGATTGCGCGCGGATTGTTGAGCGGCCGGAACTAGCTCGCCGCTGGGTCGGCCCAACGGTCGGTGGGGAGAGCATCGAAGGCAGTGTCAAACGACGCCCGGTCGCGAGCCCGCCATTTCCGCAAATGTCGGAACAGCTCCGTCGGTTTCGACTCATTGCTTCGTTTGATTTGGTCCGGGAACGCCCGATACAGCATGTCGTCTGACTTTTCGAAGAGGCGTTCGATTTCTTTTAGGTCTGCCGAAGCGTGTTGTTGCTTGAGCTCGATCTCGATTTCAACGATATCGCAACTCTCGCCATCGAAACTGAAGCCCTTGCCTTTATCGAACTTGATCTCGAACAAAAGATCTTTGTGTCCGTCCGGATGATAGAGAATGGGGACGCCTTGGCCTTGCAGGCAGATTACGGGCTTCAGTAGCTGTCCACCTAAAATTACGTTTGCATCCCGGCGTGCATCTTCGGGAAGCAAATCGAGATCGACTGCAAAGCCGGCAACGTCGGATTCGATTTCGCGCCGGCTTAGGGTTTTCTCCGTCGGGCGATGAGCGCCGAGTTTGACCGTTTGCTGCCAGTTACCTTTTGCGGGTTGGTGCTCGAGGCGAATTTCAACCGTTGCAGCGTCTTCGTTCCCATATCCGGCGAGGTCCCGGGCCGCCCAATAAATTCGCCGATGCAGCGGCCTGGCATTGAAGGGCATGCGGGCGGCAGCCACCAATTCCTTATCGAAACCGTCCGAATGCGGGGCTGCTTCCAAGGTGGCGAAATGGGTGGTCTCGTCGGCGACAAAATCGGCGATCTTGTCGATTATTGCCGCTTTGTCCGCCCAGCAGACCCCCTGAACGCGATGCTTGCGTTCATGCTCAATTTCGCTTTTGGGCTGAGGTGTTGCCATGGGGACCACGTCACCTGGATCAATCGTTAAATAGTCGTGTCTGAATCTTACTGCGGCGGATGAGTGGCCACAACGTTGGCAAGAGTGTGCCCTGAGGACGCCCCTTCTTGGCAAGCCTTTTGTCGGGTGGTTAACTCCTAGCAATCAAACAAACGATACCGAATGGGGGGGATTATGGCGAGCTCCAATGCTGCACCGGCAGAGCCGGACAAACTGCTATCCGATATAGTGGATTATGTTCTCGACTATGAAGTTGCGAGCGCGGACGCACTAGAAACGGCCCATCTCGATCTATTCGATGCGCTGGGTTGCGCGTTTTTGGCGCTAGGCCATCCTGAATGTGGCAAACGGATCGGCCCATTGGTCGATGGTATGACCGCTGAGAATGGCGTTCCGATCCCCGGCACCTGGCTCAAGCTGGATCCCATGAGCGCGGCTTTCAATATCGGCATGATGATCCGTTTCCTCGATTTCAACGATTGCTGGTTCGGTAAAGAAGGCTCGCACCCTTCCGATATGATCGGAGGTATTCTTGCGGTTACCGACCATGTTTCCCGGCGTAACCGAGCCGATGGGCGCGATCCGCTTGCCATGGCGGATGTACTGTCGGCAATGGTCAAGGCGCACGAAATTCAGGGGCGAGTTAGCGAATTCAACGTATTTCGGGCCCATGGTTTTGACAGTTGTACCCTTGCCGAAGTCGCCTGTTCGGCATTGTTCACAAATTTCTTTGGCGGCGACCGAGATCAGATGATCAACGCCATGTCGAACGCTTTTGTCGATGGCCCGCCGGTTCGCATCTACCGGCAATCGCCCAATACCGGATGGCGCAAAAGCTGGTCGGCGGCGGATGCGATTTCGCGTGCGGTCAGGGTAGCGACCATGGCTATGCGCGGCGAGATGGGTTACCCGACCGCACTGTCGACACCAAAGTTCGGATTCGGCGATGCTTATCTTGGTGGCAATCCGGTCGAATTCCCCGAAGCGTTCGGCAGCGAAATTATGGAAAAGATCTCGTTCAAGCTGTGGCCGACGGAATTCCACTGCCAGACAGCACTCGAATCCGCGATCCACTTGCATCCCGAGATGCTGCCGCGTCTCGACGAAGTTGAGAAGGTAGAAATCTGGTCGCACCGTTACGGAATGAATGTGGTCGACAAGACCGGCCCTCTGAATAATCCGGCGGACCGCGACCATTGTTTGCAGTATGTCGTCGCCATCGGCCTGCTCTATGGCGATCTCGAATATGCGCACTACGAGGATGAGGCGGCGTCAGACCCGCGCATCGACCCCTTGCGCGAGAAGATGGTGGTCACCGAAGACCCGGCCTATTCCGAGGGAATTCTATCGTCGGAGATCAGAAGTTCGTCTGCTGCCCTTCAGATAACCTACAAGGGAGGCGAGCAAAGCGAGAAGGTCGAACGCATTTATCCGCTCGGCCACAGTACCCGCCGGTCTGAATCCGTACCGAAGGTTGGCGAGAAGTTTCAGCGCAACCTGGGCGGCCGCCTCGATGGTGCGACGGAGCAGCAGGTATTAGGCCTGTTCGAAGACCGAAAAGCGCTGGCGGCGATGAAGGTCGACGACTTTATGGACCTTTTGGCGTTGAAGGAATAACGCCCGAGATCAATCGCGATTAAGCGGCGGAGACAGCGAGCAACGGTGTGCCTTCCATGGATTTGGACGGTTGGCCGTCGACGCCGACCGGAATATCCCCGACCAATGTTGTGCGGTAGAGCTGGCGGTCGTTATCGTCGCGCTGAATATCCCGCGGTGCCAGATGCGCCGTCGAGCGGTTGTCCCACATTGCGACCGAACCCGGCTCCCATTTGAATCGATAGGTGAATTCAGGCCGAATGACATGGGTTTTTAGCATCGCCAATATTGCCTTGCTCTCGGTCGGGCTCAGGCCGACGATTTCAAGCAGGAATTTGGGGCTGACCCAAAGTGCTTTCTCGCCGGTTTCCGGGTGGACGCGAACGATCGGGTGCTCACTCACCTTTTGGCTTTTGGCGATCCGGTCCGCGAAATCTTTGTTGGGTTTGACACCTTCATAATTGAGGTAGGTGTGGACACCGCGCATTCCGTCGACGATTTCCTGCATATCCGGCGATAAAGCGTTATAGGCGGCAATCAAGTTAGCCCACATGGTGTCACCCGCATTGGGCGGTACAACGTCACCCCACAATATCGTGGCGGTCGGCGGATTTACCGCCGGAGTCAAATCGGTATGCCAGCCGGTCCAGGGGTCGAAAGCCGGCGCGCCGGTCATGCGTTTCGATTGGCGGCCTTTGACGACGCCATAGATTTCGGGGAATTTCGGGTCCACATCGTGAATATTATGGCCGCGGTTGAGTTCACCGAATTGCCGCGAAAAGGCGATCAAACTGCCCTTATCGAGCTTCTGGTCGCGAAAATAAATCACCTTCCATTTCAAAAATGCGTCCCAGACTTCATTTTTTTGCTGGTCCGACAAGGGTTTGGAGATATCCACCCCTTGGATTTCCGCGCCGATATCGACGGCAGCAGGAATAACAGTGATGGTCTCAGGGTCCGGGTCGTTGCGAAGTTTGTCGGCGGTCATGGCGGTTCTCCCTCGCAGATGCGCGCGCGTTGTCGTGTGGAGACAGTTTAAATGCTATAATAAAACTTGAACAATACCCCGGGCACGCGGCATGTTCCGCAAAAATCAAAATCGGGTCGATTCTCAGGGAGTCACTATATGCCGATCGAAGATCTGCTGACCGAACGAAGCCGTAATCTGTTCACTATCCATCCCGACAAATCCGTCGAGGATGCGATTGCCATTTTGGCGGAAAACGATATCGGCGCACTGCCGGTTTGTGACGACCGCGGCAAGATGGTCGGCATCATGTCCGAACGCGACATCGTTAAATCCTTCAATAAAACCGATGAGCGTTGGCGGCAGCTGAAAATATCGGACATTATGAAAACCAAAGTCATATCGGCGGCGCCGGAAGATAAAATCCGCGATGTCATCGCCATCATGAACGAAAAGCGTATTCGCCATGTGCCGGTGCTCGAAAATGGCGAGTTGGTTGCCATGTTCAGCGTACGTGATCTTTTCTCCTATTTGCTCGAGGTGACCCAAGCGCAGCGTGACACAATGACAATGGCCTACGAAATGCTACGCTAGTCTTTTTCGATTACAGCGCTATATCGACTCATATGTCCTCGATATTTCCCATTTTCATTTTGATTGCGTTGTTGGCGACGGTCGGCGTGCTGATCGCCGGGATTATCGTCATGGCGCGCGGCGGTGAATTCAACGCCAAATATTCGAACAAATTGATGCGCGCGCGGGTGTTTTTCCAATTTTTGGCTGTCGCCCTGATCGCGCTGTTTGCATTGTTCGCCGGTAAAGGTTGATGGTTCGCCTTACCCGCATCTATACCGGTGGCGGTGATGGTGGTGAGACTTCGCTTGGCAACGGCGCGCGCGTCGCAAAGCACGATCTCAGAGTCGCTGCTTATGGAACTGTCGATGAAGCCAATGCGGTAATTGGCGTCGCTCGGGCACACATCGAAGACGGTGATGTCGACGCGATGCTGGCCCGCATTCAGAACGATCTGTTCGATCTCGGAGCCGATTTGTGTACGCCGGAAGGGTCAGAACGCAAATCCGGCGCGCTTCGGGTCACCGAAACGCAATGGCGGCGGCTCGAAATGGAAATCGATGCCATCAACGAAGCGCTCGATCCCCTAACAAGCTTTGTCCTGCCGGGGGGCTCGATGGCGGCTGCCCATTTGCATCTCGCCCGCACCGTGGCTCGCAGGGCCGAGCGCTTGGTCAGTGCATTGGCCGAATCCGAGTCTGTCGGATCACCGGTTCTGACCTATCTCAACCGTTTGTCGGATCACCTTTTTGTGCTGGCACGCCATTGTAATCAGGGCGGCAAATCGGATGTTTTGTGGGTGCCAGGCGAAACCCAGGGCGACTAACGCCGCCCGATGCTTGCGGAACTCTTCGAATATTGCACCACCCCAGCTGAATCTTGGGCGCGGCGCCTCGGCTATCTAACAGAAGCGATTGCAATCAAGGCGCGCCATCGACGTTGCCGGTTCGCGCGGACGAATCACTTGACCCAGTCGCGAACGGCGATTTCGAGTTTAATCGACAAGATAGGCGGCGGTCGCATCGCTGTTATCCTCGGCGCGGGATCGTGCCTCGATATCCCGTTGGGAGAATTGGCCGATCGGTTCGACGAGGTGTGGTTGGTCGATGCGGCACATCTAAGGTCCCGAAAAATTTCCCAACTAAAGAATGCGATACGTGTCACGCGGGATTTGACCGGAATTGCCGAAGAGGTGATGCGCTCGCCCAAGCGACTCCCGGACCCGCCGTCCCTCGATTGGTTGATGGATAACGATGCGATCGATTTCGTGGTTTCCGCCAATATCGCATCGCAGTTAAGCGTTATTCCATTGGCCTATATGAGGAAGTTCACCGAAATTGACGAGGACAGCGGAGATTTTTTTCATCGCGCGCTGATTCGTCAGCACTTCGATTGGCTCTCTCGCTTAGATTGTTCCACCCTCATTCTGTGCGACGCGGTTCGTCGCGTAACTGATTCTGCAGGTGAATTAGTCGAAGAATCCGCGCTTTTGGGCGATTTGGCACCGGGTAAACCGGTAAAATCCTGGCGCTGGCCGGTTGTGCCACAGGGCGAAGGACGCGGCGGCCGTATGGTCGAAAACGAAGTCCATCTTTACTGCGACAGGCTGACCGCTTGACAGGGAACGGTCAGCCTTTAAAAACAGGCCGGTCTAAATCAATTCACATACGAACAGCAGAGAGAAGACAGGCGATGAAGGTCCTTGTCCCCGTTAAGCGCGTCATCGACTACAACGTTAAAATCCGTGTCAAAGCGGACGAAACCGGTGTCGAAACCGCAAATGTCAAAATGTCGATGAATCCTTTCGACGAAATTTCGGTCGAAGAAGCGGTACGCATGAAAGAGGCCGGCACGGCCGAGGAGATTGTCATCGCCTCGATCGGCCCGCAACAATCCCAGGAAACAATCCGCACAGCGCTTGCCATGGGCGCAGACCGTGGCGTGTTGGTGCAGACCGACGAGCTGGTCGAGCCGCTCGCGGTAGCAAAAATGTTGAAAGCGATCGTCGAAAAGGAAAATCCCGATATCGTTATCGCCGGCAAACAGGCGATCGACGATGACAGCAATCAGGTCGGCCAGCTCTTGGCGGCGATGCTGGGATGGAGCCAGGCGACCAATGCCTCGGAAATTCGTCTCGGCGATGGTGAATCCGAAGTCGTACGTGAGATCGACGGTGGCTTGGAAACGATAAAGGTGAAAATGCCGACCGTCGTCACAGTCGATCTTCGTTTGAACGAGCCGCGTTATGCGTCTTTACCCAACATCATGAAGGCCAAGAAGAAGCCTATCGAAACCCTGCAGCCGGAAGATGTCGGTGTAGATGTTACGCCACGCCTCAAAGTGTTGAAGGTAACCGAACCGCCGACGCGCGATGGTGGTGAGATCGTCGAGACTATCGATGAATTGGTCGACAAACTGAAGAATGAAGCGAAGGTGATATAGCCATGACGAGCCTAGTTCTTGTCGAACACGACAATGCGGAAATCAAAGGCGCGACCCTTAATACCGTTGCGGCTGCCCAAGCTTTGGGCGGGGATGTTCATTTGTTGGTTGCCGGGTCCGGCGCGGTTGCCGAAGCGGCGGCCAAGATCGCGGGCGTTGCCAAGGTATTGCATGCGGACGGATCCGAGTACGAAGGATCTATGGCGGAAAACATCTCGCCGCTGTTAGAAAATCTCGCCGGCGATTACAGCCATATTTTCGCGCCTGCGGATACGTTCGGAAAAAACATCATGCCCCGGCTGGCGGCCGCGCTTGATGTCCAGCAGATCTCCGACATAAGCGGCGTAATCGACGAAAAAACATTCGAGCGGCCGATATATGCAGGTAACGCAATCGCAACCGTAGAATCCGCAGACGAAAAGAAAGTCATTACCGTTCGCGCTACCGCGTTCGACGCCGTGGCCGAAGACGGTGGCTCGGCGGAAGTTGCATCCGTCGATGCCTCGGGCGATTCCGGCTTATCGAGCTATGTTGGCTCGGAGCTTTCGAAATCCGAACGTCCGGAGCTTACCGCCGCGAATATTATTATTTCCGGCGGGCGGGGCATGCAAAGTGGCGACAATTTCGTGATTCTCGAAAAGGTTGCTGACAAACTGGGCGCTGCCGTTGGTGCGTCTCGGGCAGCGGTGGACGCCGGTTTCGTGCCGAACGACTATCAGGTCGGCCAGACCGGAAAGATCGTTGCCCCCGAGCTTTATATTGCCGTCGGTATTTCCGGGGCAATTCAGCATCTTGCCGGCATGAAGGACAGTAAGGTGATTGTCGCTATTAATAAGGACGAAGAAGCGCCGATTTTCCAGGTGGCCGACTTCGGCATCGTCGGTGATTTGTTCGAACTAGTGCCCGAGCTTGAGCAGAAGCTGGATTAGGCAACCGTCGTCATCACCTTGACGTGGCGGGTGATGTCATCCGCCAACGGTTTCGTCACCTCTGTTTATAAAAGTCGATTAGTGCCTTTGCTTCGGCACTATCCCATTCCGCGATACCTACGAGGTGTCCGGTAATATTGCCGCGTCGATCGATCAGGATGGTAGTCGGTAGGCTTTTTACGCCGACTGCGCGGGCGAACTCCATTTCGGGGTCTAGGTAAAGCGGCAGTTTCTCAAGCCCGAGTTTCTGAAGAAAAGGCGCTGCGACTTTGGCACCATTAAAATCCGCACTGATCGCCAAAACTTTGAAGCGGCGACCGGCTTCGGCATCGTGTAATGCGGCAATTGAGGGTAGTTCGCGGATGCAGGGTGCACACCAAGTGGCCCAAAAATTGATCAGCAATACTTGACCTTGAAAATCGCTTACCACCTTTTCGTTGCCGTCTGCGTCACGAAATGGTATCGGCGGCGCTGGTTTGACCCGCTGGTTGAGGATAAAATTCTGCATAGTGCCCGTCTGCGGCGGCACTTCGCGCTGTCCACCGGCAAAAAATGCGATTAGCGCACCGATGGCCAGCAGGCCCAACAAGACGGGTTTGAGATAGTTATTAATAAATGCGGACAATTGGGTGTCCCCGATGAGTAAAAACGAAATGTGGGGTGGGCGGTTTGCCGCCGGACCTTCGGCTATTATGGAGCGGATTAACGCCTCCGTCGATTTCGATCAGCGCCTTTTCGCTCACGATATCGCGAGTTCGAAGGCGCATGCGGAGATGCTTGTGGCCCAAGGTATCATCAGCGAGGACGACGGCGCCGCAATTGCGGAGGGACTCGACAAAATCTTGGTAGAAATCGAGAGCGGAAAGTTCGAATTCAAAACCGCGTTGGAAGATATCCACTTAAATATCGAATCGCGGCTAAAAGACATGATCGGTGAGGCCGCAGGCCGGCTTCACACCGCCCGCAGCCGGAATGATCAGGTGGCTACAGATTTCAGGCTTTGGATAAGGGACGCGATCGACGGGCTCGATAGCCAGTTACAAGAGTTGCAATCGGCTCTTATCGGTCAAGCCGAAACCCATTCCGATACCTTGTTGCCGGGCTTTACCCATCTTCAGCCGGCACAACCGGTGACGTTCGGCCATCATATGCTGGCTTACGTGGAAATGGTCGGCCGCGATCGGAGCCGCTTCGACGATTGCCGGAAAAGAGTCAACGAAAGTCCACTCGGTGCTGCCGCTTTGGCGGGTACGTCCTTTCCTATAGATCGAGAGGCGACAGCCTCGGCTCTTGGATTCGATAGACCGATGGCGAATTCGCTCGATGCGGTATCGGCGAGGGATTTCGCGGCCGAATTTTTGAGCACGGCGGCGATCTCCGCAGTACATCTTTCGCGTCTTGCCGAGGAAATAGTGCTTTGGGCCTCGCCGCAATTCGGATTCATCAGTCTTAGCGATGCTTTTAGTACTGGTTCCTCGATTATGCCGCAGAAGCGCAACCCCGATGCGGCCGAGCTGGCGCGCGGCAAGAGCGGGCGTATTCTGGGCGCGTTGCAGGGCCTATTAGTGGTGATGAAGGGGTTGCCCCTCGCCTATGCCAAGGATTTGCAGGAAGACAAGGAACCGGTGTTTGATGCGGCGGACTTGCTTTCTCTTGTAATTGCGGCCCTAGCAGGTATGTCCGCGGATATGACCGTGAACAAAGACGCCATGGCGCGGGCACTGGAAGATGGTTTCCCGACCGCGACCGATCTTGCCGACTGGCTCGTGCGGGAGCTGGGAATGCCGTTCCGCGACGCTCATCATGTCACGGGCACCTTAGTGGCCCGGGCGGAAGAGAAAGGCTGCGCGCTTGCCGAATTGCCACTTGCGGAAATGCAGCAGGTGGCAGAAGGCATCACAGAGGCTGTATACTCGGTGTTGAGCAATGACGCGTCAGCAGCGAGCCGCACCAGTTTCGGCGGCACCGCGCCAGAGCGCGTACGCGAAGCGATTGCAGCGGCAAAGGAGCGTTACCTGTGAGAAAAGTTCTGACGGCCCTAATTTTGGCCATGATGACCCTGACGGTGGTCTCCTGCGGCGTCAAGAACGACCCCAAGGCACCCGGAAAAAGTACCTATCCGCGTAGCTATCCCGCCACCCAATGAACCATTTCGAGTATCGCGATGGCGCGCTGTATGCCGAAGATGTGGCGCTGGAAAAAATCGCAGATTCCGTCGGCACCCCGTTCTATTGCTATTCGGCAGCAACGCTGACCTATCAATTTCGTCTCTTCAGCGAAGCATTTAGCGGTCGCGACACGCTTGTCTGTTTTGCGGTCAAAGCAAACCCCAATCTTGCCGTTATCCGTACCTTGGCCGCGCTTGGCGCTGGCGCTGATGTGGTGTCGGAGGGCGAATTGCGCCGAGCTTTAGCGGCGGGTGTTCCGGCGGACCGGGTCGTTTTTTCCGGTGTGGGTAAAACTAAAGATGAAATGCGCTTTGCGCTTGAGCAAGGAATCCTGCAGATCAATGTGGAATCGCTACCTGAATTGGAAGCGCTTTCGGAAGTGGCTACCGCAATGGGCGTGGAGGCGGAGGTCGCAGTTAGGGTAAATCCGGATGTGGATGCGGATACCCATGACAAGATCGCGACCGGTCGCCAGGAAGATAAATTTGGAATCGATATCGCCGCCGCCGGTGCGGTCTATGATCGTGCGGCCCAACTTCCAGGAATTCAGCCTGTGGCGGTAGCGGTGCACATCGGCTCGCAACTCACTGACTTGGCGCCATTTCGGACTGCGTTTACGCGGTTGGCTCAGCTGGTTCGTCAATTGCGCGTCGCTGGACACGAAATACGTCGGCTCGATCTAGGGGGAGGGCTTGGCATTCCCTATAACGAGGATGCGGATATACCGCCGCTACCCGATGTTTACGCGCAAATGGTTGAGGAAACCGTTGGCGATCTCGGATGTACCTTGATGTTCGAGCCCGGGCGGATCGTGGCCGGTAATGCGGGGCTGTTGGTGACCAAAGTGGTCTATCTCAAAGAGGGTGGCGAACGTCGGTTTGCAATCGTCGATGCGGCGATGAACGATTTGATGCGCCCGGCGCTCTATGATGCTCATCACGGTATTCAGCCGGTGCGCCAGCCGCCGATCGATGCGGATATCGGATTGGTCGATGTGGTCGGGCCGGTTTGTGAAACCGGAGACACGTTTGCTCGCCGTCGGGCTCTGCCGCCGGTCGCAGAAGGCGATTTACTGGCGATCAAATCCGCAGGTGCCTACGGTGCATCGATGGCATCAACTTACAATAGTCGACCTCTGGTCCCGGAAATTCTCGTGCGCGGGGACGAATTTGCTATTGTGCGAGAGCGCCCTAGCTATGAAGATATGCTTGCACCCGAACGATTTGCCGACTGGCAGGCCTAAAGCCGCGGTTTTCCGGCAGTTCGTGTCAAAAATGCAAGCACCGCCGAATTACTAGGAGTTCGGCGAGCGGTATCGAGGGAGTGATATGGCGAAAACTGCCAAGCCGGCCATGAATCAGCGCCCCGCTATTTGGCGTCGGGCGTTGGCGTGGACGTTGATGGTTTGGGAACAGACTTGGCTTGCGATTTGGCCGGTACTCGGCGTCGCGGGACTTTACGTCTTTCTTACACTTTCCGATTTTTTGCCGCTTTTGCCGGGCTGGCTGCATGCATTGGTATTAGCACTTTTGGTGTCGGCGGTGCTGTGGGCGCTATGGCGCGGGTTTCGTTACTTTCCGCTACCGTCCGGTGTCGGTGTCGAGCGTCGATTGGAGGCGGATAGTGGCCTTGCGCATCGACCGCTGGAAGCGATACGCGACCGTCAGATGGCTGGTGACGAAGATACCACTGGCCAAGTGCTATGGCGGATGCATCAATCGCAAATGTCACAGGCCGCGTCCAATCTGCGGCTTCGGTGGCCGCATCCTGGGTTGTTTAAGCGTGATCCCTGGGCAATGCGGTTTGCTTTGGTTTTGGCGATAGGGATCAGCGCAGTTTTCGCCGAGGGCGATATAGCTGAGCGGTTCAAGCGCTCCATCAAGCCGAATTTCGATTCGGGGAATGCGAGTTTGGTGGCTGCGGCCGATGCCTGGATTACTCCGCCAGATTATACCCGCCATCCGCCGGTATTTTTGACTTCGGGAGGCTCCGAAGGCGGGCCGCTCGCCGTGCGTTCGGCGAAAGTGCCTAAAGGCAGCAAACTCACTGCCCAGGTAACCGGCGGTGAAGGTGAAGCGGAATTGTTGATCGACGGCGAACCGAGAAAATTCAAGCGTAATTCGGACGGGACTGCACAAATAATCTTTGATTTGAGACAGCCAAATGAAATAGCTATTCGCCAGTCGGGCAGTATCCTCGCCCGCTGGAGTATCGATATTATCCCCGACCAACCGCCGTCGGTGGAATTTATTCGCGATCCGGTCAAATCGAAACGCGATGCGTTACGGTTTCATATTGGCGCCAAAGACGACTATGGGGTGACCAAGGTCATCGCTTCGATTCAGCGTAAGGACTATTACGCGGGCGTGTTGAAAGAAAACAAAGCCAAAACCGGTGAATCGGCTCCAAAGTCCAAATTTAAGCCCTTGGAAATTGAGCTGCCGTTGCCAGGCGACAATGCGCGTGATTTTGTCACGACCGTTTACCGAGATTTGACGGCCCATCGTTGGGCTGGCCTGCCGGTCGACGTGACTTTGATTGCGACCGATGCGCTTGGCCAAAAGGGGCGAAGCAAGACAGTCCAAACGGTCCTGCCTGAGCGACGATTCAACAATCCTGCGGCACAAACCATCGTCAAGGAACGTAAACGTTTCGTCGATGCACCCTCCACCTATGGACCGCGCGCCGGTGTGATGCTCGATAACCTCTCCTGGCATTACGACCAGTTCAATGGCGATCTCGTTACATTCCTTGGTCTGTCCATCGCTGGACGCCGGCTAATGCACTATGACCAGTCGGAAAACGTACAGACAATGGAGAAACTCCTTTGGGAAATCGCGCTTCGCATTGAAGACGGCCGGTTGAGCTTGAGCGAGCGTGCCATGCGAAAGGCCCAGGATGCTTTGCTGGACGCGCTTAATCAGAATGCCAGCGACGCTGAGATCGAGCGCCTGTTAAACGAATATCAACGTACTTTGTCGGATTACTTCGATCGTTTGGCGGAATCGATAAAGGAAATGGACAAAGAGACGTCCGAAGCGCTCGGCCTAGGCATGAAATCGCAAATGCTTCGCCGTCAAGATTTGATGCGAATGCTGAAAGATATTCGCAGGTTTGTTCAATCTGGTCAGAGGCAAAAGGCGCGCGATATGTTGGCGCAGCTTCAGGAACTGATGGAAAATATGCGGATTAAGCGTTTCGCGAAGCAAACCGAGGCGACCAGGCGGGCAATACGAACGGTCAACGATTTAAAACGACTGGTCAAAGGTCAGCAGGAATTGCTCGACAAGACCTATCGGGTGGCGCGAGATCGAAACCAAATTACGGTAAAAAAACAGCGTACGATTCCCTTTCAAGGCTTCGTTCCGTTCCGTCCCGAAAACGACGAAGGTTGGGATAAACACGGTAAGCAGAAATCCGGTAAGAAATCCGGCAAGACGCGCTCGCTCAAAGAAGAAGTGGACCAACAAGAAAGCCTGCGAGGCCAACTGGGGGATATTATGCGCAGGGTGTCGGAGTTGAATGTCCCGATTCCCGATGAAATGGGTAGCGCAGAAAAGCTGATGCGCCAATCTTCCAAACACCTTAAGCAGGGTGACGCTGGTAAGTCAGTTACCGATCAGGGCGATGTCATCAAAGCTCTGCAGAAATCGCTTAAATCGACGATGAGTAACTTGGCTAAGAATGCTGGCGAAGATCCGTTCGACATGGATGAAGACTGGTTGCAAGGGACGCAAAGTCGAAACGATCCGTTTGGCCGCCCACCCGACGGCAAAAATCGCTCCGGCTCAGGTAATGCTCAGAACCTTGGCGAGGATGTGGAGATTCCCGGTATTCAAGACATTCACGATGCAAAGCAAATTCGTGACGAACTACGCCGTCGGGCCGGGGAATATGAACGTCCTGAATTGGAGCGAGAATATTATCGACGGTTGTTGAAACGCTTCTAAGACCCGCCGCTCGCGGCCTACCTTGGCCTATTTACTCGGCTGATCACGTGTAAAGGTAATTTCCATTCGCACCGGCCTCGGCGGTGGATCTTTGACCTCTGTGGTGTATTTGATCTTTTCACCCGGCAAAATCTTCGCCTGGCTGGCCTTGAAATAATGGGTGTAAATGATTTCGCCCTTGGCGTTGTAGAGGTCACCTTTGAGAGCAGGTACGTCGAGGGTGTCCTTGGTGGTGTTGTGAATCTCACCGGTTATCGTAATCACGATACTATTTCCCTCACGGCGGGGCGATGACTGCGCGGGGGGAAGTTTCAACCCGTGACCTAACGTATCCGGTGCAATGCCGATCAATTCAAAGACCTTGTTGATGGGCGGATAGAAAGTCACCAAATCTTTGCGGAACATCGTCACGCCGAGCACGATCACGACGATAACGGCGATGAAGATAATCCAGCCAATAATTGCGCTGATCGAACGTTTAGGTTCGGGGGGTTCGAACCGGCTTTCGGGAGGCATTCCCTGCGGTTCCACCTGCATCATCTCTTCATCCGCCGCGGCATTTTCGCTGGATTCGACGGCAAAGGGGTCGCCCCCTGCACCTCCATCTTGGCCGGCCTGAGCGGGTGCCTCGCCTTCTTGGGGTGCGTCGCCCGGCGTATCGTCGTCGAGATTGGCGAACGGGTCGTCGCTATCGATTTCTACGCCTTCGCCAGATGGTGCTTCCGGTTCGGTATCTGGCGCTGGCGGCGGTGGTGGAGGCGGAGCGGCTTCTGGCGCCGGTGGTGGCGGCGGCGGTGCTGGCGCCGCACCGGCGGGATCGCCGTCAGGCATCGCATGCCAGCGGTTGTCGCATTTGCTGCATTTTACTTTACGCCCCTCGGTGCCAAGCGCGCCGTCCTTGATGTTGAATTTCGCGTCGCATTGGGGGCAGGTGAGAATCATCGTATCTAGGTACTCAGCAAAAAGTCAGCACAAAATGTTGTGGCGGTGAGTCTAAGTGGTCACATCGTCTGTTGCAACCGTCGCGGCGCTTTACGCAGCTGGGTTTTGCGTGGCATTTTGGGTGAGAGCGTGTGGAGAGCGGGATTCCGCGAATGTATAAGTGTATTTTTTGCGTCGGCATTAAAAACCGGCCCGATTTCGAGAGAAGAAACTTCGCGTGATTCGATTCGAGAATGTAGGCATGCGGTATGGTGCCGGGCCTGAGGTTTTAAGCGATATTTCCTTCAGCCTCGAGCCTGGAGCGTTTCGGTTCGTCACCGGCCCAAGCGGGGCCGGTAAATCCTCAATGCTTAAGCTGATGTATCTTGCCGAACGGCCGAGCCGTGGCCTGATCAGCTTGTTTGACCGCGATATTTCCACGTTGCAGCGTAACGAGTTACCCGCATTACGGCGTCAAATCGGAGTTGTTTTCCAGGAATTTCGCCTCCTCGACCATTTGTCCGCATTTGACAACGTCGCGTTACCGCTTCGGGTCGCTGGCATGCGTGAGGACCAAATCACCAAGCAAGTTACCGAGCTCCTAAGTTGGGTTGGGCTCGCCGGTCAGCTCGATGCGCGGCCGGTGACCTTGTCCGGCGGGCAGCAGCAACGCGTGGCGATCGCTCGGGCCGTTATAGCCCGGCCCCAATTGCTGCTGGCCGATGAGCCGACCGGCAATGTGGACGATGCGATTGCTGTTCGGTTGCTTTACCTGTTCGAAGAACTGAACAAAGTCGGCACGACCATCGTTATCGCCACGCACAATGAAGGCTTGGTCTCGCATTTTGATTATCCGGTTTTGCATTTGGAGGATGGCATGTTGACCAGTCCAGATGCGGAGAGGGCGGGATAACATGCTGCGGAACCGTATCGACCTGCCTTTGACCAGCGACCCGGCGACCCGGCTTTTGCCGTGGATCATCAGCGTCATGGTGTTTTTGGCGATGCTGATGTTGGCGGGCGCACTGGTACTAACCGGCGCCACCGCGTCTTGGGAGAAAGGGCTGAGCGGGCGCTATACGGTGCAAATTCCACCGATCGAAGGTGAGACCGGTGACGAGGCAGCACGCCGGGTCGAACGCGCGATTCAAGTGCTAACGCGAACGGCCGGCGTTGCTGGTGCCAAGCAAGTTCCAATTGCCGAAGTGGCCGCTTCGCTCGAGCCGTGGCTGGGTGCCGGCACCTCGGTGCTCGATTTGCCATTACCTTATTTGATAGACGTCACGATTGCCAAAGAGCCTCAGGTCAACCTTAAGCAACTACGCCAACAGTTGACTCTCGCAGTAGCGGATGCGTCGCTGGACGATCATGGTGTTTGGCGTCGGCAAATCGCCGATCTCATCTTGGCGCTACAATTGCTCGCGGCTGGCGTTATCGCTTTGATTGCGGGTTGTGCCGTGGCGGCGGTGGTATTCGCCACACGGAGCGGCATCGCGGTCCACCACGACGTGATTATGGTGCTGCACTTGATCGGAGCGACGGACCGGTATATCGCCCGGCAATTCCAGCGCCATGCGTTTCGCCTTGCATTGAAGGGAGGGATTGCCGGTGCGGTATTGGCCGCGGCGACATTGTCGGTGTTTGTTTGGGGCGTAGTAGAATTCGATCCTATGCTGATGCCGGACTTACGGTTTACGCCGTGGCATTGGGGAGCGATCTTTGCTGTTCCTGTTGTCGCTTGTTTCATCGCCATGCGTACCGCACGAGCCACTGTGTTGCGTGCGTTGGGCCAAATGCAATGATTAGCCGGCGAAAACGCAAAAGTTTGCGGCGTGTTAAATGGATTTTCATCGCCGCAGTCGTTTTAGGAATCGGGTGGGTTTGCGGGCTTTTGATATTCGCACAGACGCTGCCGGATCGAGTTGCTTCGCCGGACGCCAAGACCGACGCGATTGTCGTGCTGACAGGCGGCAGCTTGCGACTTGAATCGGGGCTCGAGCTACTTGCAGAAAAAAGAGCGCAAAAGCTGTTCGTGTCCGGCGTTCATCGTGGGGTCGATGTTCGCCAGTTGCTACATATGTCGCGCCACGCCCCCGAGGCAATGGAATGCTGTATCGCACTCGGCTATGACGCGGATAATACGCAAGGTAACGCTTTGGAAACCGCAGTTTGGCTCAAAAACGAAAAGTACAATTCGATCAGATTAGTTACGTCGAGTTATCACATGCCGCGCAGTCTGGTCGAATTTCACGCGGCCATGCCCGGCGTAAAAATTGTAGCCCACCCGGTTTTTCCGAAATCTTTTAAGGCGAAGGAATGGTGGTTCTGGCCGGGCAGCACCGGGCTCATCGTGGAGGAATATAATAAGTTTCTGATTGCCTATCTGCGCCGGATGATCTTCTCGCCGGATCTAATTTCAACCTAGTGGAATAGTTGCCGTGTTGCGCGCTACCATTTTTTGGTTCTTGTTTTACGTTTGGACGGTTTTGTTATGTCCGATTTACGCTTTGCTGATGATTTTGCCGCGGCGGCTTTTTCGGAAGGCGACCCGATTCTGGGTGCGAGGCAGTGTCATAATCATCCGCGTTACGCTTGGCATAACTTATGAAATTCGGGGGCGGGAGCACCTTCCGGCGGATCCTTTTCTGGTTGCTTCTAAGCATCAATCGATGTGGGAAACGCTGATTTTTAATTTAATCTTCTACGATTGCATTTTTGTGCTCAAACGTTCGCTGCTGGCTGTGCCGTTGGTCGGTTGGTTCATGTGGCGTGCGGGTATGATCGACGTGGACCGCAGTGCTGGCGCGGCGGCAATGCGCAAAATGCTGAGGACGGCCAGAATTCGAATTTCGGAAGGCCATACGATTATCATTTTTCCAGAAGGCACGCGCACCAAAGCCCGTACGACCCCACCTTATCAGCCAGGCATCGCAGCTCTGTATCGCGATCTTGATCTACCGGTGGTACCTGTGGCGCTCAATTCGGGTTCCTATTGGCCACGGCGTAGTTTCGTTAAACGACCTGGCTGTATCGTGATGGAGTTTCTGCCGCCCATCGTTCCGGGTCTCGACCGACATGAATTCATGGCCGAACTACAGGAGCGGATTCAGGGAGCGACCGACAAATTGGAAGTCGAAGCAGGCTGTGGATGATCCTGTGTACAACTCTCGATCGGTTGTGAATAAGTCGGAATAAGCCATTTAAATCAGCAAGCTAATATGCACCATTTCGCCTTATATATTAGAACAAAACACGAACAATAAAGTTGACCTGCCCCTCTCCTCACACTACCTTTTGGTTAGGAGAGTACCATGGTGAACCCTGCCGGAATCGCTGGCCAAATTTGGGATATGAAATACCGGCTGAAAATGCCGGACGGCACGCCGGTCGACCGCACGCTGGAAGATAGCTGGCGCCGGGTCGCCGAGGCGCTGGCTGCGCAGGAAGGCGAGCCTGAGCGCTGGGCCGAGGCCTTTTATCAGGCATTAGACGATTTCAAATTTTTGCCTGCTGGTCGAATTCTCGCCGGCGCTGGATCCGGTCGTCGGGTCACGCTGTTCAATTGTTTCGTGATGGGCGCCATTCCCGACGATATGGGAGGCATTTTCGATGCGTTGAAGGAGGCCGCTCTGACCATGCAGCAGGGCGGAGGTATCGGTTACGATTTCTCCACATTGCGGCCAAAAGGTGCGCCTGTAAAAGGGGTTGGCGCCGATGCCTCGGGGCCACTCTCTTTTATGGAAGTATGGGACGCCATGTGCCGGACCATCATGAGTGCCGGTTATCGCCGGGGTGCGATGATGGCGACCATGCGGTGCGACCATCCGGATATCGAGGATTTCATCAGCGCGAAAAACGTGCCCGGTCGGCTCAACATGTTTAACCTTTCGGTGCTTGTGACCGACGAATTCATGGCCAAAGTCAAAGAGGGTGGTGATTGGGAGTTGCGCTTCGGTGACAAGGTTTATCGTACGGTACGGGCCGATGATCTGTGGGACAAGATCATGCGCGCTACCTACGCTGCGGCGGAGCCGGGGGTGATCTTCATCGATCGCATCAATCGGCTTAACAATCTCCATTATTGCGAAACCATACATGCTACCAACCCCTGCGGTGAGCAGCCCTTGCCGCCATATGGCGCGTGCGATCTGGGCTCGATTAATCTCGCCCGGCTGATCGAACAACCATTTACCGACCGAGCAGGGCTCGACGAAGTTGCGCTCGAACGATTGGTGCCGCTCGCGGTTCGTATGCTCGATAATGTGATCGATATTTCTGCATTCCCGTTGCCGCAGCATGCAAATGAGGCTAAGGCGAAGCGGCGTATCGGTCTCGGCATTACCGGGCTGGCGGATGCACTGATTATGTGCCGGGTTAGGTACGGCAGCCCCGAAGCCATCGAACTTGTTGGTGGCTGGATGAAGACCCTCCAGCGCGCGGCATATCGTGCCTCGGCCGCATTGGCGGCGGAAAAGGGGTCGTTCCCGCTATTCGATGCCCAACCCTATCTCACCGGTGAAACCATTGCCGGATTGGACGAGGACATCCGTGCCGAGATCGAGCAACACGGTATGCGCAACGCGCTTGTCACCTCGATTGCGCCTACCGGCACGATCTCGTTGCTTGCGGACAACGTATCGTCCGGTATCGAGCCGGTCTTCTCGTATCAATATCACCGCGACATCCTCACAGAGGATGGCGGAAAGCGTAGTGAGGCAGTTAGTGACTACGCCTATACGCGATTTCGCGAGACATTTGGCGAAGGAGTGCCGTTGCCGGACTATTTCGTCGATGCGGCACAGCTAAGTCCGGAAGATCATTTGGTGATGCAGGCGGCGGTTCAGGAATTCGTCGACAGTTCGATATCGAAAACGATCAACTTGCCGGCCGAAATTTCCTTCGATGCCTTCAAGGATATTTACGCCCGCGCCTATCAGCTTGATTGCAAGGGCTGCACCACATACCGGCCAAACGAGGTCACTGGCGAAGTGCTTTCGATCGAGCGGCCAACACCGGAAACCGATTCAGCGAGCGATGGCGTGGTCTATATGGCGCAGCCCTTGGAGCGGCCCCAATCGCTCGGCGGGGCAACCTACAAGATACGTTGGGCCGACAGCGATCACGCGATTTACATCACCGTTAACGATATCGAGCGCGACGGACGCCGGCGGCCGTTCGAGGTTTTCATCAATTCTAAAAACATGGAGCACTACGCCTGGACCGTCGCGTTGACGCGCATGATCAGCGCGGTTTTCCGGCGCGGTGGTGATGTTTCTTTCGTGGTTGAAGAGCTGAAAGCGGTGTTCGATCCACGAGGGGGCCAGTGGGTTGAAGGACGGTATGTACCGTCACTTTTAGCTGCGATAGGCGAAGTGATCGAACGCCACATGATCGAGATTGGATTTATGTCGGCGGATACGCCATTTGCAGAATCCGAATCCCGCGAACAGGCCGTAGGTGAAGAACCGCTTCTCGGACACCGGCAATGTCCGAAATGCGGTGGTGCCGGCCTGATTCGCGAGGAAAACTGCGACCGTTGCCTTTCCTGCGGTTACTCGAAATGCAGTTGAGCATGGGCACGGCTTGAGTCCATCCATTTGTCTTACGAAGCTACCCTTTACCGAAATTGGCCCGGCCACTAAAAATCATTCCCAGAAATGTCGATATTTTCACGCCGCACGTTAATCGGTCCGGCCATTTTGTTATTGGCCGTTGCCATCCTCTATCCGGCCTATTGGTATTACGCCGCGGGTCAAGTCGAGGATCAATTTGCTCGTTGGGTGAAAATATTCCGGGCAAAGGGATACTCCATTCAACATGGTCCGGTAGGTGTCGATGGATTTCCGGGGGTGGTCCGTCTAACGTTCGAAAACCCGCACCTAGAAACACCTGACAAGCTGGCCTTGTGGCAGGGTAAATCGGCGGTGATCGCCATGCAGCCCTGGGATTGGTGGCGCTACCGTGTCGAATTCCCAAATAGCCAAAGCATTAGGCTCTCCCATCCCAATCTGAAACAGCCGCTAACTGCGGCACCTGAGAAATCCTTGGTGCTTTTGCACTTCCATCGCAACGGCCGGTTGGCGGAAGGTGAAGCGCGGATAATCTCGATGCGCGTGACCGGTTCCGCAAGTGAGGTGGTGGCGACCACAGGTGAAACCTGGGCAAAGCTTTCGCAACCCGAAACGCCCGAACCCGGCCCTGACAAGACACAGCTTTCACTATCGGCGGCCATCGAAAATTTGCGCATTCCGACTGCGGCGGATGAGCCATTGGGCGGTGACTTGCAGCGCGTGCAGTTTGTCGGCGATGTCAAAGGCGCACTCCCGCGCGATTTTACCCGTGAAGGCATGGATGAGTGGCGCCGCGCCGGTGGATTGCTGGAATCGAGCTGGCTCAATCTGGTTTGGGGGCCATTGGATCTGCGCGGGCGCGGATCGATCGGCCTAGACGATCGGTTGCGACCGCTGGCGTCGGTGACGACCGATATTCGAGGTTTTGCCGAGACCCTGGAAGCGCTCGAAAGGGCGCGTCTTCTGAAGCGCACCGCCGCTGCCGCGTTGCGGGTTGCGTTGAATGTTTTGGCCAAGCCATCGCCCGCGGATGGGGTCAAAGTGTTATCGGTACCTCTCACTGCCCGGGATGGTCGCCTTCAGGTGGGGCCGTTCCAACTTTTCAAATTGCCGACGCTCAGTCTTCCGTCTCGGTCGGATTGAACGAGCCCGCCTGACCCATTTCGATCACGCTACGGCGAATTTCTCGCCTCTGTTCGAAAGTATCTTCCAGCGTTTCGCCTTCGTCCCAGCGGATTGCGCGCTGCATCGCGGTTAAATCTTCGATGAAACGGCCGAGCAATTCCAGCACCGCGTCTTTATTGTTGAGAAAGATATCGCGCCACATCACCGGATCCGAGGCGGCAATTCGTGTGAAATCGCGAAAGCCACCGGCGGAGTATTTAATTACTTCGGCGGTTTTGATGTCTATTTCGTCGCGTGCTTTTTTCTCCCGCAGCTGCCCTTCCAGATCGCTTGCGGTGCCGACAATGGTGTAGGCGATCAGGTGCGGCAAATGCGAGGTGATCGCCAGTACCCGATCATGATGCTCCGCATCCATGACCTCGACGATGCTGCCGGCAGCCTTCCAAAGGCCTTCAATTTTAGCGACCGCGTCTGCATCGGCGCCGTCGGGTGGCGTCAAAATGCAGTAACGGTTGTCGAACAGTTCGGGGAAGCCGGATTCGGGGCCTGAGTGCTCGGTACCGGCAACCGGATGGCCCGGTACAAGATGTACTCCGTCCGGCAGGTGAGGGAGAACGTCGCGGATTACAGCGACCTTGACCGACCCCACGTCAGTGACGATGGCGCCCGGCTTCAGTGCCGGTGCAATTGCTTCCGCCAGCTTACCGTTGGCTCCTACGGGCGCGGCGAGCACGATCAAATCCGCATCCGAAACGGCTTCGGTCGGGTCTTGGTGTGCGCTGTCGATAAAGCCGATCTTTGTGGCGGTCTCTAAGGTCGTTTTCGAGCGGGCATTGCCGGCGATCGTGCCCGCGAGCCCATCGCGTTTCATGACATGGCAGAGCGACGAGCCGATCAACCCGAGCCCGATCACCGCGACTTTATCGAAATGCGGTTGTCCACTCATTGCTTTGCCGAGCCTTCGAATATTTGTTCGAGCGCGGTCGCAACCGCCTCGTTTTCCTCACCGAGTCCGATCGAAATTCGCAAACAATCGGGCAAGTGATAGCTTTTCATTAGCCGGGTGATGATGCCTCGGCGCAGCAGCGCGTTATAGCTATGTTCAGCGGCCCCGGCATCTTCAAAACGCGCTAACACGAAATTTGCCGCAGAGGGCACGATGTCGAGCCCGAGCCCGGCCAATCTTGTGCTGAGCCAAGGTAACCATTCCTCATTATGTGAAAGCGCCTTGTCGGTGTGAGCGCGGTCTTCCATTGCGGCAAGCCCTGCCGCTTGGGCGGGGCCGTTGACATTGAAGGGGCTTCGCACACGATTGAGAACGTCGGCAATCGCGGGCGGGCAATAGGCCCAACCCAATCTGAGCGCGGCTAGTCCGAAAATTTTCGAACAGGTTCGCGTCATCACCACATTGCCGTACCGTTCCACAAGGTCGATTCCGGCCGTATAGTCGTTACGGTTGACGTATTCCGCGTAGGCCGCGTCGATGACGAGCAAGATGTCTTCACGGAGATTTTCGCGAAGGTTCGTCAGTTGATCGGCACCGAGATATGTGCCGGTCGGGTTATTCGGATTGGCAAGGAAGACCAGCCGTGTACTCTCGGTCACCCGATCCAGAAGTGCTTCGCTATCCGCGGTCAGATTCGTTTCGTCCGCGGCCACCGCGGTTACGCCGGCACCGGTCGCGAAAATCGGGTAGATCGAAAAACCGTGTTTGCTGTAAAGCATCTCGTCACCGGGCCCGGCATAGGCACGGATCAGCATTTGAATCAGCTCGTCTGACCCGGCACCACAGACGATACGGGCGGGATCGCAGCCAAATCGCCGACCGATAGCCTCGCGCAGCTGCAACGCATGCCCGTCACAGTAACGGTGCATATCGTCAGCCGTGTCTCTAAAGGCTTTTATGGCGTTCGGACTGGCGCCGAGTGGCGTTTCGTTCGACGCCAAGACGATCACGCGCTCGACGCCGTCCACACTGTGGAGGCCGCCGACATAAGGCGCTACGTCGAGCACACCAGGTCTTGGAATTGGGGAACTCATGTGTCGTCGCCGCTTGTCTCGTCGGGCGCACCACCGGTCATCGGTTCCGCATACGAGCCGATGATAGCGGTTCGTAAAATTTCCTCGGTGTCGTTTAGGGCGGTGAGACGTTCGTCCTTCTCGGAGACGAACCCGTCAATTTCAACGAGATGGAACCAATCGCCTTGCTGACTGGATGCGAGCATTGTAGAGGGAAGTTCCGCACGTTCGGTGAGATCGGCGAGTGCTGCCCTGCTCAGGGGTTCCTCGGTAACGAGGACCAGCAAGGTACGATCACTGTCGCTCGGTTCTGGCAGTATACGGCCGATCGCGAAGGCAACCGCCGGTCCGTTCGCTGTTGTACGTGCGTTGGTGTCGGCGAAAAAAGGTAGCTTGTAGGCAACCCTTAGTCCGTCGGGCACCATCAATCCGATCCACCACGGATCGGTGTCGTCTTCGCTGGGGCAGGGCACTACGCCGAGCGTGGAATTACCCTCGTCGACGACACGCAATACATCGCGTCGGCTCGAATAGCCCGTCATCGGTGTCATGGTCCCGAATTGGTCGCGGGCCAGATCCCAATAACCCTGATCGCCCTCGGCAGTGTAGACCGCGATGTTGTATTCCGACATTTCCATACGTGTGATGCCGGCAATGATTTCGCGCCAGATTCGGAAAACCGCACCTACAGGGAAGTTTCCCTTATGGCGGTTTTTGAGTTTGCGCAGGATGAAGGCCTCACGTCCGGGACGCACCGTGGCAATCGATTCCAGGCGTTTGACCGCACGGATTCGTTCGACCAGCCCGCCGCGACGCACCAACAAATCGTGGAGCTGTTCGTCGATCTCGTCGATTTCACCTCGGAGATCGTTTAAGGATTCCCGTTCGTTCGATTTGTCTGCCATTGCATATCAATCCATTGAGCGGCGCTACTAGTAGTCTCTCGGCGCGGATAAATCAAAGAAAACATTGACACTTACGGTCTCTGGCCCAAAATCCCGCCCTGTTACGTGAATTTGGAAAGGTAAAGACCATTTCTCGCGCGAAGGATAGCACGTCGGAAGCCGACCATGCACCGAGCCGACCCGGTACCGATCTTCCGGGCCGGTATGTGGTGCTGGGAGATGCGGAGCCAATGGCGCTGGATAGCGGCACTAAATTCGGTCCTTTTGGCATTGCTTATCAGACCTACGGCACTCTAAACGACGATAAATCCAATGCGATCCTGGTTTGCCACGCATTGACCGGAGATCAGTTCGTGGCCGAAACGCACCCGATCACCGGTAAACCCGGCTGGTGGAACGATATGGTCGGGCCCGGAAACCCGATCGATACCGATCGGTTCTATGTGATTTGTATCAATGTGTTGGGCGGGTGCATGGGGTCTACGGGGCCGAAAGAGATCGACCCGAAGACCGATCGCCCCTATGGGCTCGATTTCCCCGTCATCACCATCGCCGATATGGTCCGTGCGCAAAAGCTCGTCATAGACCATTTGGGGATCGAGCAGCTTTTTTGCGTGACCGGCGGCTCGATGGGGGCGATGCAAGCGCTCGAATGGGCATCGCGGTACAAGGAGAGAGTCTTTTCGGCGATGCCAATTGCCGGTGCTGCACGGCATACGGCGCAAAATATCGCATTTCACGAAGTTGGCCGGCAGGCGATCTTGGCCGACCCGGATTGGCACGGGGGTGATTATTTAAGTCACGGTGTCGTACCGAAGCGCGGCCTTGGCGTCGCCCGCATGACGGCCCACATCACTTATTTGTCCGAAGCGGCGTTGCACCGAAAATTCGGCCGCAATCTGCAAGACCGAGCGCATCTCAGCTATGGATTCGATGCGGATTTTCAGGTCGAGAGCTACCTTCGCCATCAAGGGATCACGTTTGTCGAGCGGTTCGACGCGAATTCCTACCTCTACATCACCCGTGCAATGGATTATTTCGATCTCGCGGCGGAATATGACGGCTCGCTGGCAGCCGCTTTCGAGGGCGTCAAGACGCGGTTCTGTATCGTTTCGTTCAGTAGCGATTGGTTGTTCCCCACATCGGAAAATCGAGCCATTGTCCACGCCCTGAATGCGGTCGCCGCAGACGTCAGCTTCGTGGAAATCGAAAGCGACCAAGGCCATGACGCGTTTTTGCTCGACGAACCGGAGTTTCGTCGCGTTGCAAAGGGATTTATCGATTCCTGCGCCGAGCATCGTGGCTTGGGCCGTCCGGATCGGTAGGTATCCATGACTCGGCGCACCAACCTCCGAAGCGATCTCCGTCTCATCGCGGAAAAGATCGAATCCGATAGCCGGGTGCTCGATGTGGGTTGTGGCGACGGCGCGCTGCTCGGATTTTTGAAACGCGAAAAACAAACCGACGGGCGTGGCATCGAACTAAGTATGGACGGCGTGCGCGAATGCGTGAGCAACGGCCTTTCGGTCGTACAAGGCGATGCGGATACCGATCTCGATGCGTATCCCGATGATGCTTTCGATTACGTGGTTTTGAGCCAAACACTGCAGGCAACGCATCAGCCTCGCCGTGTCGTAGAGAATTTGGTCCGCATCGGGCAACGGACGATCCTGTCATTTCCGAATTTCGGCCATCTGAGCGTACGGTGGAATTTGTCTTTTGGCGGCCGTATGCCGGTTACCGGGAATTTGCCCGATAGTTGGTACGACACGCCCAACATCCATCTTTGCACGATCCATGACTTCATTCGTCTTTGCGACGAAATCGACGCGGATATCGAAGACGCGATCGCGCTGGACCGTGACGGCCTTCCGCTTGCCTATTCCGCCTGCGCATTGCGTGCGAATTTGCTGGCACCGCAAGCGATGTTCGTCCTCAAGAAGCGGTGATCGGTACTCAGAATTGTTCCCAGCCGCGGCCTAAGTGGGTCGGGGTAAAGTCTTTCGGGTGGAAAACTTCCGTCAGAATTTCGAGCGATTCGACCACCCTTGGGCCGGGTCTGTTGAAATACTGATTGCCGTCGGTGAGAAAAACTTGATTCGATTTCACGGCGGCGAGGTTTTCCCAGCCGGACTGCTCTATAAGCGCCGGCATTTCGGCCCGGCTTCGTGCAATGTCGAAACCGCATGGCATCACCACGATTACGTCAGGGTCGGCGGTTTTGAGATCTTCCCATTCCATCCACGGTGAATGGCTGCCGGCTGTGCCGAACAAGTTTTCCCCGCCCGCCATGGCGACCAATTCAGGCACCCAATTTCCAGCGCTCATCAAGGGTGCAATCCATTCTATGCAGGCAACGCGAGGCGGGCGGTCCATGGCCTCACACTGGGTGGCAATACCCCCCATGCGGTTCTGTAAATCGGTAATCAGCGCGTCGCCCCTTTCGGGTAGGCCGATCGCTTCGGCGACCGCCCGGATATCGCGCCAGATATCATCGAGACTGTTCGGTTCCAGCGAGACGATTTTAGTTTCGCTGTCGAGCCAGTCGCTGACGGCATCGCGGAGTTCTGCTTCGCTCACGGCGCATACGTCGCATTGGGATTGGGTAAGAATTACGTCGGGCGCGAGCGATTTCAATTTTTCGGCATCGACTCGGTAGACCGACAGTCCGTCGCCAACCAGTTGCTTGATATCGCGGTCGATATCCGCCGATGGTGCCTCAATGTTGATTTTCGCTTCGGTACAAGCGGGCAATTTGGCGACCGAGGCCGGAAAGTCGCATTCGTGACTACGCGCTACCAAACTGTCCTCACAGCCAAGAGCTGCGGCAATTTCGGTTGCACTCGCAATCAGGCTAGCTATCCGAACCATAAGGACGTCGCTGTTGCACGGGCCCAAAATCGAGCCCCGTATTTAGTTTAGTGCAGCTTAAGCCGATATTCGCGTGGCGGCGAGAGATTACTCCTCTTCCGCACGTTGGCGTCGACGGCGGACGCGATAGATACCGAGCCCGACCGCGAAAGTGCCCACCAGGAGCGGCATAAGCGCGATATTCGTGAAACGGACCCAGATTTCCAATTGATCGATGTCCTCGTTCAATTTAAGCCGGACATCACGCAGTTCTCTGCGCGTGGCGATCAGTTCGTCGAGCGCGGCCTTGATTTCCTTTTTGATTTCTTCTTTCTTTTTGGCGGCGACCTTTTTCGACGTATCGTCTTGTTTATCGCGTAGTTCGCCGAGTTTCTTTTCCGTCGCCTTTAGTTTTTTGGCCAATTCCTGCTCTACTTTGCGGTATTTGACCTCGGCCTCGCGGCGTAATTCGTCGACCTTGGTAAATGGCCGTTGAGTAGTACCCCGCGAGCGAAGACTGATCAGGTCGGAATTGCCGGTGAAATGATCGACCGCGTTTATGATGAAGTCCGCATTGTTGGACGTGGGAACAAGTACATGCCGCCCAAGGAATTGGCGCACCTGCACCCAGAAATGGTCTTCAAGAAGATCCGCATCGGAAATTAATAGGACATTGAACGGCTTCTTGGACTTCTTCAGGTGGGCGGCAAGTCTCTCAGCCTCTCGCTTCTTTTTCTCTTCGGCTTCCTTTTTCTTTTTTGCGGCTTCCTTTTCTGCCTTCTTTATTTCTTCGGCAGTTTTCGGCTTGTCGTCCGGTTTCTCCGCATCTTTCTTTTTTGTTTTTTTGGCGTCTTCCTCATCCTTAGGGGGTCCGTCGGGAAAGACAGAATTAAAAGTGCCGGAGACGCGAGCGGCCAGGACCATACGTTTCCCACTGGGCTTGAAGTTCGCAGCCATGCCTTCGACGTCGATTCGGCCCTTGTGGGTCTTAACGTCGATTTCCTGACTATCACCTGTGGTCCGAATCAATGTTTCGACTTTGATTGCCGGGTTTTTCTTTACCTTAATAATGCCGGCACTCTGAACGTTGAGCAGCTTCAATTCCGACGTCACCGGGTCGTCGCGCGACAGCAGTGGGCCTTGAACTGCTAGCCAGGTGACGAACGGCGCGGGCAGAACTTGCGTCGGCGTACCCGCATTGACCATTCTCGCGATAGAGCGGTCCGAAGCGATGACCTTGTCCGAAATTTCGACACCCCAGCGGTCGAGGAAGTCTTTCACGTGGGCTACTGAATTGATTACCGGTTTGCGGCCCTGCGGAAGTGGGGTGCCCGCTGCGGTCTCGTTGAAAGGATCGATGATGAAAATCGCCTTTCCGCCCTTGAGCAGGAATTGATCCAGTTCGTATTTTTCGTCCAGCTCCAGCTTCAGTGGATGGACGATCATCAACACGTCGGGTTTTTCGTCCGGCAGGTCGCGGAGACTGAACATATGATTGACCTCGAACCGCTTGCGTAGTTCGGGGACGATACGATAGGCCTGAGTCGGCAGGCCGGCCATCATGCGTTGCATGTTCCCGAAAAGAGGCCGGCCGGTATAGATCGCAACCACCTGCTTCTTCGGGTTGTCGACCGAATGAATCATCCGCGCTAGGTCATATTCGAGAAAATTCTCGCGTTGGGTTTGGAAGAACGGAATGACTTCGCTTTCCTCTCCCGATTTTGCCTGTAGGCCGAAATAAACCTGATCGCCGGTTTGGTCGAGGGGGGCACCTTGTAAGCCCGCTTCGACCGCCTGATCCTCGGTTTCGGAAAATGCAACCGGGTCCTTTTCATGGATAATTAGGTTGCCACCAGCGGCGAGTTCCATTTCATCCAGCATGTCACGCACGCGCTTGGCATAGTTTCCGAAAGCGGGCGCGGCGCTACCCAATTCCTTCGAGTAATAGAAGTTGAGCGTGACCGGTTTCTTGAGCTTTGTCAGCATGCCGCGCGTGCCGTCGGAGAGCGTATGCAAGCGCTCCGCGGTTAAATCGAGACGCGAGCCAGAAATCGGCGCGACGACGGCGTTGAAGGCGACAAAGATCACCAGCGTCAATGCGATGGCAATAAGCCAGCCACTGGGACGATTAAGCAATTTCCGGAACATCTCGAACGCTCCTTAATTCGCGCGAACGCGGTCTATTACGATCGCATTCAAAGTGAGGAATAAGCCAATAATACTGACGAAGAAGACCACGCTTCTGAGGTCGAGCACGCCTTTGGAAATACCGATGAAGTGATTCAGGAAACTCATATAACGGACGAATTCCAAGACGCTTTGCGTTACCCAACCGCCGACGAAATCGATGACTATCGACGAGCCCATGGCAACGAAGAAGAAGCATACCGTGACCGTAATCACGAAGGCGATCACCTGATTGCGGGTCAGCGCCGATACGAAACCGCCAATGGCGAGATAGGAACCGGCCATCAGCCAGCTGCCTATATAACTTGCCAATATGACGCCGTTATCGGGATTGCCGAGATAGTTCACGGTGATCCAGAAGGGGAAGGTCAGCGCAAGCGCAATGCCGGCAAAGCACCATGCGGCGAGAAACTTGCCCACAACCACTTCGCCAAGGCGAAGCGGCAAGGTCATTGTGAGCTCGATGGTCCCGGTCTTACGTTCTTCGGCCCAAAGCCGCATCGAGAGGGCAGGGATAAGGAACAGATAAAACCAAGGGTGCAGACCAAAGAAGGATTGCAGCCCGGCATGGCCTTGGCCGACGAAATTACCGATAAAAATGGTCAGGACGCCTGCCATGACAAGAAAAATGACAATAAAGACGTAGGCCAGCGGAGTTGCGAAATAGCTTGCCATTTCGCGACGGAATACGATCAGCAAATTTCTCATGATCTTCGCTCAGCTCTTTAGGGTGATGTCGCGGAAGACGTCGTCGAGACGGCCACCTTCGGCGCGAATTTCGTTGACTTTGAGGCGAGCCGACCGCAGAGCCTGAGCCACCTCTTCGTTGATCGGCTCCTTACCCTTCGGGTAGGCAAGCAGCCATTCTTCGTCGGTAACCCGAACTCGCTTGACCGAGTCCAGTCCTTCCAGCACTTCTTTCGCCTTCTCGACATTCGGTACGGAAACCGAGACAGAATTGTAATGCTGCGACTTGCGCAGCAGTTCATGGGGCGTGGCATCGGCGAGCAATTTGCCCTTGGCAATGATGATCGCACGGGTGCAAACCGCCTCAACCTCTTCAAGAATATGTGTCGAAATAATAATCGCTTTGTCGCCCGCCATTTTCTGGATTAGATCCCGGACCTGATGTTTCTGATTGGGGTCCAGTCCGTCGGTCGGCTCGTCAAGAATGAGGATTTCCGGGTCGTGCAACATTGCCTGGGCGAGTCCTACCCGGCGTTTGAACCCTTTGGACAGGGTCTCGATCGGTTGCATGAGGACGTCTTCGAGTTGTGTCAACGAAACCGCAACATCGATCCTGTCCATCGCTTCGGCACCCTTGAAACCTCGCACTTCGGCGATGAATTTTAGGAAACCCGCGACATTCATATCCGACCACATCGGCGCTCCCTCGGGCAGATAGCCAATCGAGCGTTTAACCTCGATTGGGTTTTCGCGCACGTCAAAGCCGTTGATCCGTGCGGTGCCGTCGGTTGGTGGCAGGAAGCCGGCAATCATTTTCATGGTCGTCGACTTACCGGCGCCATTCGGTCCTAGAAATCCAAGCACCTCACCCTTTTTCAAGGTAAAGGAGATATCGTCGACCGCGAGCGTCTCGCCAAAACTCTTGCTCAGGCCTTCAACTTCGATCATCCCGTGCATTCCTCCACTATGACATTAGCCAAAACTCGATGGCCCAATCACTCCCTCGGGAATCGCATATAAAGCAATTACATATGCGAACCATTTGGGGAATCGTCGAAATTTTACAAGGGGTTTACGCAATTCCGCGGCTGCCTGCAACGGAATTGGTACCTCTGCGGTAAATCAGTAGGAGCGATCGATCGGTGCGAATTTAGGATTCGTCGACGACAACGTTGCCGCTATTGAACAATTGTTGCACATCGAGGCCAGTCACGCCCTCGAGCACCGCGACATTCTCGTAATTTTCACCGCCTCCGTCAGTGTCGACTTTCACTACGCTATTACCTTTTCCGTCATCTTCGATGGTCAGATAGTCGGTAATAACGGTGTTTTCGCCCATATCGATCAGATCGGAGACATCGATGCTATCGCCATTGCCGAAATCGGAAATGCGATCAACGCCGCCGCTACCGAGAACGAAGGTGTCCTGTCCATCACCACCGCTCAAGCGGTCGTTTCCGGCGCCACCGTCGATGCGATCGTCACCGGCGCTACCGTGAATTACGTCGTTTCCGGCACCGCCGTCGATTTCACCGATGTTGTTGAGGGTCGTGGCACGGAAATCGAGGACATCGCGTCCGTCGGTACCGTGAATGTCGCTTTCGCTTTTGCCGCCATCGATGTTTTCAACCGAATTAGAAGCATTGAAGCGATTGAGGGTGATATCGCCATCGTCCTTACCGACGATGGTATCGTTGCCGGCGCCGCCCCGGACGTTGTCGGAACTGCCCTGGCCGAAGTCGAGGATGAAGGTGTCGTCGCCGGCACCACCGTCCAAATGATCGCGGCCTGCACCGCCTTCCAGCGTATCGTTGCCGTCGCCACCGTCCATCCGATCGTTCCCGGCGCCGCCATCCATGCGGTCGTTGCCCGCTCCGCCGGACATGCGGTCGTTGCCGTCTCCACCTGACATGTTGTCGTTTCCAGCGCCGCCATCCATGCGGTCATTACCGGAGCCGCCAGTCATGCGGTCGTTCCCATCACCGCCGTCCATACGGTCATTGCCAGCGCCGCCATCCATGCGATCGTTCCCAGCACCGCCGGACATGCGATCATCGCCGACGCCACCGGACATTCTGTCGTTTCCGGCGCCGCCGTCCATGCGGTCGTTTCCGGCCCCGCCATCCATACGGTCGTGGCCCGCTCCGCCTTCCATGCGGTCGTTCCCGGCGCCGCCATCGAGACGATCATTGCCCTCGCCGCCGCTCATGCGGTCATTGCCGTCGCCACCGATGAGGCGGTCGTTTCCGGCACCACCATCCAAACGGTCGTTTCCGGCGCCACCATTGAGAACATCGTTGCCTGCGCCGCCGTCGAGGCGATCGTCACCCGCGCCACCGGCCAAATTGTCGTTGCCGTCGCCGCCATCCATGCGGTCGTTGCCCAGCCCGCCATCCATGCGGTCGTTCCCGTCGCCGCCACTCAGGCGATCACGGCCGTCACCGCCGGCAAGATTGTCAGCACCGGCACCGCCATCCATACGGTCATTCCCGGCGCCGCCTGTCATACGGTCATTGCCAGCACCGCCTGTCATGTGATCATTCCCGGCGCCACCGTCCATGCGGTCATTCCCGGTACCGCCATCCATGCGGTCATCGCCGTCGCCGCCGGCCATATTGTCGTTTCCGGCTCCGCCTTCCATGCGGTCGTTCCCGGCACCGCCGGACATACGGTCATTACCGTCACCACCGCTCATACGATCGTTGCCGGCACCACCATCCAAGCGATCGTTTCCGGCGCCGCCATCAAGGCGGTCATTGCCTTCACCACCCTCCAAGCGGTCATTTCCGGCACCGCCATCCAATCTGTCATCACCTTTGCCACCTACCAGGCGATCATCGCCTTCGCCGCCTGCAAGGCGGTCATTTCCGTCGCCGCCATCAAGGAAATCATTTCCAGCGCCACCGTCCATACGGTCGTTCCCAGCGCCACCGGTCATACGGTCGTTGCCCGCGCCACCGTCCATGCGGTCGTTTCCGGCCCCGCCGTCCATGCGGTCGTTGCCCTCACCACCACTCAGGCGATCGTCACCCGCGCCACCGGACATATTGTCGTTGCCCTTGCCGCCGTCGAGAACGTCTTTGCCATCTCCGCCGGCCATACGGTCGTGACCATCGCCACCGGTCAGATGGTCGTTACCTGCGCCGCCGTCCATGCGATCGTTCCCGGCTCCGCCGTCCAAGCGGTCGTTACCTTCGCCGCCGGTTAGGCGATCATTACCTTCACCGCCACTCAGGCGATCGTCGCCGGCACCGCCGTCGAGCCGATCATTGCCCGCGCCGCCATCGAGGCGGTCATTACCTTCGCCACCAATCAGGTGATCGTTACCTTCACCGCCGGCCAATCGGTCGTTCCCAGCGCCGCCATCCATGCGGTCATTACCGGCCCCGCCGTCCAAACGGTCGTTCCCATCACCGCCGGCCAATCGGTCGCTACCGTCGCCGCCTTGCAGCCGGTCATCGCCGGCACCACCGTCGAGGCGATCGTTTCCGGCACCGCCATCGAGCTGGTCATTGCCTTCGCCACCGCTCAGGCGGTCATTGCCTTCGCCGCCGGCCAATCTGTCATTGCCTTTGCCGCCGTCAAGCTGATCGTTTCCGGCGCCGCCGTCCAAACGGTCGGCACCGTCGCCGCCGGCCAGTCGGTCGTTACCCTCACCACCGGTCAACCGGTCGCTACCGTCGCCGCCGTCGAGCCTGTCATTGCCAGTGCCGCCATCGAGTTGGTCGTTGCCTTCGCCACCAATCAGGTGGTCATTGCCCTCACCGCCGGCCAACCGGTCGTTGCCAGCGCCGCCGTCTAGGCGATCATTGCCTTCACCACCCTCCAAGCGGTCATTTCCATCACCGCCGGCCAGCCGGTCGCTACCGTCGCCGCCTTGTAGCCGGTCATCGCCGGCACCACCGTCGAGGCGATCGTTTCCGGCGCCGCCATCGAGCTGATCGTTGCCTTCGCCGCCACTCAGACGGTCATTACCTTCGCCGCCAGCCAAGCGGTCATTGCCTTTGCCACCGTCGAGTTGTTCGAGGCTAGCCGCCAGTTCCGGGTCGGATTGGGCCAAATCGAGCAATGTCTGAACCTGCTCTTGGCTAAGCGAAGAGTCTTTCGGAGCCTCTTCGTTGGCCTCGGCCGTTTCGGGCTTATCATCTTCTGGTTTCTCGATATCCAGCGTCAGGTTTTGCGATTCGCCTTGCGTTTGCGAGATATCGATTTCGATCGCATCTTCGTTAACGTCCGCCGCCTCTTGAGAAGTGGGTTCGGTCGGTGTCGAAGGAGGTGTCTGATCCGCCATGGGGCCCTACCTGTGATGTACTCAACTCTGCTCCGCCAAGAACTAATCCTGGCAATATTTTGTTAATTTATTAACACGAAAAATTAACCGTAAATGTGTTCGTCGTCACAATAGAAAAAAATTTAAATAAAATTGCACATATTGCGTCGAAACGCAAGTTTTCCGGTTTATGCCAAGCAGCGTTTATTATTTAGAATCAATCTATTGTTAGGGGTCGTCAGGTGTCCGATGCCGGGCCTGAAGAACAGAAAAACTTTATGATTTCTTGTGCCTCCAATGCTTCGCTCCCGATGTGGAGGCAGATTTCTCTCGCTGCGGTGCAGCATTTGTCTTGCGGGTGCGATTTTGCGCGACTAGCATGCCTCGGCGCTCAACCTGAGCGCGGTTTTACGTGAGAGGTCACAAGATGTCATTCGAGCGGGTGGGAATCATCGGCGCGGGAACGATGGGATCCGGCATTGCGACGAATATCGCCCAACATGGAATTGCGGCGAATTTAGTCGATATTTCAACGGAAAATCTGCACCGCGCTATCGCGTCGGCGGAGAAATTCTATGCCCGAAACGTGGAAAAAGGGCGAATGACACCGGAAGATGCCGATTCAGCCCGGAATCGCCTGAGTGCCGGCACAGACTTTAAGGCGCTTGGCGAGTGCGATTTGGTAATTGAAGCGGTATTCGAAAGATTTGACGTCAAAACTGAATTATACGCCAAAATAGCGCCGATGCTGGCGGAAGGCGTCGTTCTTGGCACTAATACCAGTTGCTTAAAGGTCAACGCGCTGGCTGGCGGTGTTGCGGAGCCGACAAATTTCCTTGGAATTCACTATTTTAACCCGCCCGCAATAAGCCCCATCGTTGAAGTGGTAAAGGGGGATGCGACGTCGCCCAGTGTGGTTGACCGGATTGTTGAGTTCTGCGGCAAAACCAATAAGAAACCTGTGCTCTGTCGCGGTAGCAGTGGTTTTGCGCTCAATCGCTTTTTTTGCCCATACGCCAATGAGGCGGCGCGACTTTACGATGAAGGGCTCGGCACTGCCGCTGAAATCGACCGGGTGGCAAGCGACGTGCTTGGCGCGGCGGCGGGGCCTTTCGTGGTCATGAATCTGGTTGGCATGCAGGTCATGGCACATGCTCAGGATAATCTGGTGGAACTTGGTGCTTTCTATAAACCTGCGGCCTCCGTGTCGGAAAAAGGAGCTACCGGCGATACTTGGCTAATCGAACCACCGGCCAGCGAACCTGATCATGACCGAGACCGGGTTATTGCCGATCGGCTTATGGGGGCGATCTTTCTGCCGGTTTTGCAAGAGCTGGACGAGGCCGTCGCGAGCCCAGCCGATATCGATATGGGCGCTCAATTAGCGCTGAAATTCGGCAAGCCCCCATGTGCGTTGATGGACGAACTTGGAAGCGAAGAAGTTGCGCGCGTAGTGGGACCACTATCCGAACTCTATGATGCGCCGATGCCCGTAGCACTCGAACGTGTAGGCAAGCTTTTAAAATGAATTTTAAAGAGGTTTAGCGGTAGCGGACTGCGATGTGGTAGCATCCGGTCATGACTTCGCCGTCGACCTTGCGTTGTCCATTTTGCGGTCACGAAACCCCGATGGACTATGTTCATGGGCACGCACAGTGTCTTCATTGCAAAACAAATTTGGCTCCCTGTTGCGACGGTGCTCAGTGCGAAGAACCTGCAAATGCACCGATGCCTGCTAGGGATCGGAACGAGACTCAGACAAAATCCATACCCGACGCGCGAAAAAATTAGCGAATCCCAATTTCCGGACGGGCGCTGGCCAACAGACCGTGTTATGATCGCGTAATCAAAAACGCGGAGGCTTCCCTCCGCGACAATATAAGACGCGGGAGTATTCATGCCGATGCCTCGGGAAAGGCCGGTATTTGCAGCGGTCGTCCGCTGTCTATGCGTAGTTTTGACGTTGACGATCGTTCCGTTGACCGGATCGGCGGCGGATAAGGAGATTCGCGGTCGCGCGGTTGTCTTGTCCGGTAACTTGGTTTCGATCAAAAATCAGACCATCCAATTGTTCGCGATCGAGGCGCCGCGCCGGACTCAGAATTGCCTAATTAACGAGGTAAAAATGCGCTGCGGCGTCATAGCTTGGGCCGAACTCATTCGGATAGCTGATGGCGCATACCTTTCCTGCGATGTGGAAAAGTCGGCGCCTAAGCAGGCTGGCGTAACTGTCGCGACCTGTTATGCGGGTGAACACGACATTGGTGAAGCATTGGTGCGGGCGGGTTGGGCCAAGGCGCTTATGGATCAGTCCGAGCGCTACAAGGTCGACCAGGACGACGCCAAGCAATCCGGGCGCGGGCTTTGGGCAGGTGAATTGTTGCCCGTAGCCAACGATGCGCCGAATGCAGAACCGGTGCTCCCAAGCCGCGGTACGGTTACGTCGAAAGCGAAAGAGACGCCCAAAAAACAAAAGGCGGCAGTAAACAAAAACGAGAGACCGGACACAAAAAAGGCTGAGACTGCCCCCAAGAAATCGGAGACTCAAACCAAGTCCGAAAAAAAAGCGTCGGTGAAAAAAGCGGGCAATAAGAGCGAACAGCCTAAAGCTACGGAGGCGGCCAAAAAAGCAGCGGCAACAGCTAAACCGGGTCCTAAGAAAATTAAGCAGAAGACGGTGAAGGCCACTGCGAAGGCAAAAGCAAATGCCAAGCCTGCGAAAAAGCCAAAGACCAAGAAGGCAACGGCTAAAAAGGTGAAAAAAGCGGCTAAGCGGAAAGTCGCTAAGAAAACACCAAAACGAAAGCCCGTCCAAAAACAGAGCGAACCACCGCCGGTTCCGCAGGATACGGTGTCGCCACCATCGCCGGAGGAAACTGCGGCAATCAAAGAAGCTGTGGCGGATAGCGCAATACCCGAACCGGAGCCCAAAGAAGAAAAATCCTTTTTCGAGCGCATATTTGGTGTCGTTGAGGATACTACGGACCCGGAAGAGACTTCCGATTCATCGGATCAATAAATATCGATACTAGGTGTCGGGCGAAGTGAATAAGGCGTCGAAGCCTGGAATATGCGGCAGTTTTCGCATTGCATTGTGCTTGCGAAAGGGCAGCTAACTCGCCTTCGTCTTTTCGGAATAGTGGCGCGCCCGGGAGGATTCGAACCCCCAACCCCCTGATCCGTAGTCAGGTACTCTATCCAGTTGAGCTACGGGCGCTTGAAATCCGACAATTTAGTCTATGCCGGACCGAGTCGCTATTTTTCCGAAAAGACGCGACTCGGGGAAAAACCGCCGAACAACGGCGGCGCCCTACTTAGCCCAGCGTCATCTGATTGTCACCTAGAAGTTTGGAAATTTGCATTTCATTTTTGAGGCAAGGGGAGATCAAACAATTAGTTTCGTTGTATATCAATAAATTATATGGCATTTTGGTGATCGACTTATGGTGCGGATGTACGATTCGAAGCACCAAATACCGTTCGACGAGACTCGAATCCTTGCTGAAATACTGGGCGCTGACCGAGAGACGCGAGGCCAATTTGTCGAATCTCAGTGTCTAAATTTTGTGGACAAGTCTGTGAACGCCAATGCTGCGATGCAAAATTGAAAAAATTGTGCCGTCAAATTGTCTTGTGACGCCAATTGGATACGCAATGCGGTGAATCGGGTACGCCGCACAAAAAATTTGTCCCCAAATCACGATATTGTGTGGTGTCGCAAAAAATGGCACCATATCTAGTGTTGTGTCTCTAAACCTTAGGGGAGAATTCTCGATATGGGAAAATTCAAGATCATTGTCGGTGAGCTTACCGACATTTTATTGTCGATTGCGGCATTGGCCGTGGTGGCCTCGATTGTGGCCGGCAATAAGGTTCCGTTCCTCGGCAATGTGGTCGATGGCATAATCGGTATCGTCGATAAGCTGTCGCAAGCTGGCCTCGTTGGTCTGATTGCCTTGGGCATTATCCTTTGGCTGTTCTCGAATCGGAAGGCTCCGTAAGACTCGGAAGTTTTCCGTAAAGCAATTGAATTTAGCTTAAAGTTTGCCTGATTTTTTCAGGCAAACTTACGTATTAAGCAAACTTACGTATTAAATGGGGTGGGGGCTTATGCTCCCACCCGGTTTTTCCGGTTTTGAGAGGCTGGGATGTTGAGAACTGTCGGCAAAGTGAACAAAGCGTTGTGGGCTTTTATCGAACTGGGTTTTTTACTGGTATTGCTCGCTATTTTGATTTTTCTCATTCTCGGTCAAAGTTCAGGCGTCGTCGTTTTAGCGGTTATGGACAATATTTTCGCGTTGACCGGAAAAGTCGATGCCGCCAACTTTATTGGCATCGCTATTATCATTGCGCTTGTTTACGTGGTGAAATCCCGACTTAAGGTATAACATTTTGGCGCGGCGGTGATTGGTGGGTTACTCGGATTCACACAACCATTTAATTACAGCAGCCATTTTGAAAAAGCTGCGTCTGTAGAATGCAGTATTTGGTGAGGCGGATCGAGAATGCGGCGAATCTAGTCTAAATCCAGATTCGTTCCGATTTTTCCATTGGATATTTGTTGCGCATTTCCGCTTGTTTAGCCATATTCGGGTCAGTAGAATCTGAATGTCGTATATGTTAGTAGGTAACGATCATAGTTAGGACTCTCGGTGAGCCGTTCGTTTAGTCTTCTGGCAAGCGCGGTCACTGGTGATTCACGGTTACCTATTTGGATTTTGGGGTTGAATGGGTTGTTAACTCGCAGGGTGGTTTTTTAGAGATGACATTTTCGCGAAAAGCGCTCGTCGTTTTTACGAGCGGGCTTCTCCTCGCAGGGTGCGAGTCGAATGCGTTGTGGCCGTCCTTGTCCGGCGAGGATCCCGCTGCTTCATCTTCCTCGACGAAAATCAACATCGCGGCACCGAAAACGCCAGCACCTGTCGGTTCTGCGCAAGCTTATAATCCGCCGAGTGCGACCGGTGCAGCCGCTGTGTCGCAGCCTGTTGTCGCCGGCCCATCGCCAAAGTCCACCGGCACCTTCGTCGGTAAAAAAATCGTTTCCATGCGTGGTGATTTGGAGAAGCTGAAAGGCGCGATTGATCGCTTGAATTCGCGCATGACGGCGCTTCGTGGTGAGAACGAATCCGCCACTCAACGGTATCACGGTATCGTGGCGGCGATGAACGCCAAGCTGCAGGCTGGCACCACGCCGGGCAATCCGGTTCTAGTCAAGCAGTGGAACGAAGCTCAGCAGCAACTCGAAAAGATCGAGGGCAATATTTCGAAGATGAATGGCTTGTCGAACGATTCCGGTTCGGAAGCTACCGTCGCCGGCTATTTGCTCGATAGCGTTCGCGCCACATATACATTAAGCTGCGCGGTCGATGAGGATCATGTTCAGCTCCGCCGTCTCGAAGACGAGGTCAACCGCACCGTCGTTTTCATCGACCGGCTGTTGAACGAACTTTCGAACGACATTAATCGGCAAAACAGTTATCTCGGCAACGAACGTCGTAACCTGACCACCATGTCGATCGCGATCAAAAATGGCGAACGTTATGGGTCGAGCCTGATGAACCGTGCATTTGCACAGGCGGAAATCAAAGCCCGTACCGCGGCCCGTTCCGGCAAGCGCCGTGCGTCGAGCCGGCCACTTGTGGTGATCCGGTTCGACTGGCCGAACGTCGCCTATCAGCAGGCGCTCTACAATGCGGTCAGTCGTGCGGTCGAACGTAAGCCCGATGCCGCTTTCGATCTTGTCGCGGTGAGCCCTAAGGTGGGATCGCCATCGGCGCGTATCCTCAACACCACGGCAGCGAAACGGAACGCGGAAGGCGTGCTGCGTACGCTTACCGATATGGGACTGCCGGCGTCGCGTGTGAACCTCACTGCGACTAACAGCGCTACCGCGCGGTCTAACGAAGTGCGGGTCTACGTACGCTAACGACATTGATGGATGATGCTAGAAGGCCGGTGTCCGAAAGATGCCGGCTTTTTTGCTGTCTTGAGATATGACAGAGCTGCCGCAAAGAGAGCTGGCGATAAGCTGGGGACAGTTTCACCGTGACTGTTTTGCGCTGATCGAAAGTGTCCGGTCGTCAGGTCCTTTCGATGGCTTGTTGGCGGTCAGCCGTGGTGGTCTGGCGCCGGCGGCAATTTTGTCGGCCGAGCTTTCTTTGCGCCGGGTCGAAGTGATCGCGATCAGTTCCTATGACGGACGCAGTCGCGGCGATGCCAAAATTCTGAAAGACGCCAATCTACCGTCGAATAGCAGGTGGCTGGTGATTGATGATATCGCCGATAGTGGCGAGACTATGAAGCTGGTGCGTGAGCAGGCTCCGGACGCTGTATACGCGGCGGTTTATGCAAAGCCAGCAGGGCGGCCCTTTGTGGATCATTTCGCGGTTGAAGTTGCTCAAGAGGATTGGGTGGTCTTTCCATGGGACCCAGCCGGTGACACTGAGTGGAGAAACAAAGGTAGTAAGAAGTCCGATTAGGAGTCTGTATTTATTTCCATATTGTCGATCAAACGCGTGGTGCCGAGGGTTGCGGCGGCGAATATGCGTGCTTGCCCCTTTGCATCGGCGACATGGGAAAGAGAATCGAGCGTCGCCGCGTCGCGGATATCGACATAATCGACTTTCCCGAATCCCTTTGCCTTAAGTTCTTCGGTTGCCCATGCTTCGACCTCCCGGCAACCTTCGCCGCCACCCGCCATTTTGGCGGCCTCGCGTAAGGTTTCCGAAAGGACTGGAGCCACCAGTCTTTCTTCCGGCGACAAGTAAGCGTTGCGAGAGGAAAGGGCTAGTCCATCGGTCTCGCGAACGATCGGGCAGCCAATAATTGCGCTCGGAATATCCAAATCTTGAGTAAGCCGGCGAATAACCAATAGCTGCTGAAAATCTTTTTCGCCGAAATAGGCCTTATCTGGAAAACATTGGATCAAGAGTTTGGTCACGACGGTGGCGACGCCAGAGAAAAAATTTGGCCGGTCGATACCGCACATGTAATCGGTCAGGCCGCCAACTTCTACTTGTGTGGCGAAGTCTTGAGGATAAACAGTCGCTAGACTCGGCGCATAGACCAACGACACGTCGAAAGGCTTCAACGCGGCGAGGTCTCGTTTTTCATCGTGGGGATATGTATCGAGATCTTCGCTGGCTGAGAACTGTTTCGGATTAAGGAATATGCTCACGATCACTCGGTCGCATTCCGCGGCCGCGCGCTCCACCAATGACAGGTGGCCTTGATGCAGGGCACCCATGGTGGGCACCAGTCCGATTTTTAATGATTGCGCTCGCCAGTCGGCAGTATGTTTCCGAAGCTCGGCGGCAGTGCGGGCGAGGTCGGACATCGCCGGCCTAATCAGCCGGAAACCTTACGCGGCTCGGCGCGGAAACAGTGCTCTGCGTTTGGAAAACGGCGATGGCGCACATCTTCGGCGAAAAATTCGACCGCCTTGGCCATGTCTTCGCCCAACTCCGCGTAGCGTTTGACGAACTTAGGCCGGAATTTATTGAACATCCCGACCAAGTCTTCCGTCACCAATATTTGGCCGTCACAGCGTGGCGAAGCGCCGATGCCGATAACCGGCACCGGTGTGTCTTCCGCGACCCGGGCTGCAACAGGTTCGACCGTGCCTTCGATAACAATTGCAAAAGCGCCGGCTTCGGCTATGGCCTGAGCGTCTTCGAGAATTTGTGCTGCTTCATCGTGGTCCTTGCCATGGCTGCGAAATCCGCCGGCCGTGTGAAGGCTTTGGGGCCGCAGGCCCACATGTCCGAAAACGGGGACTCCACGTTCGGATAGGAAGCGTACCGTTTCAGCCATCTCAGCGCCGCCTTCCACCTTGATCGCCTGACAGCCGGTTTCGGACATTACGCGGGCTGCGCTGCGGAAGGCTTGTTCCTTGCTTTCCTGATAGCTGCCAAACGGCATGTCGACGGCAACCAGGGCGGACTTTGAAGCCCGAACAACTGCGCGGCCGTGGCCAATCATGGTGTCCAGCGAAATGCCTATGGTCGAGTCCATGCCGTAGAGGACCATGGCAACCGAATCTCCAACCAACAAAAGGTCCACATAAGGATCGAGCATTTCCGCGACCGGGGCGGTATATGCGGTAAGGCACACGACCGGTTCAGCGCCTTTTCGGGACTGAATTTCCGGTACCGTGATGCGTTTTTTAGGCTTTGATTTGGCCATTTTTCGTTCGCGGGTCGAAGCCCACTCGCCTATTCGGGCAATACAGTGAATATCAAGGCGGATGTCATGTCACAATTGGTGCATTGCAGCAAGAGGGAACTTTGTTTCCGGCAGTTGACTTCTCTATGAAGGTAACTCGAAGCGGAAAACCGTGCCCTCGGCATCTGTACGAATTAGGGTCAATTCACCCTCATGCAGGTGCGCCACTTCTTTCGCGATCGCTAATCCTAGGCCGGTACCACTGGCACGAGTCGAGCCTTCAAATGGCAGGAAAAGGTTCTCCTGAGCTTGTTTTGGAATGCCAGGTCCGTTGTCGATAACATCGATTGTGATATTTTTACGCGAATTGCTGGCCTCCATTCGGATCTCATCGGCGCCGGCTTCGCCTGCATTGCGCACGAGATTGCCGATCGCGCGATAGAGAAGCTCGCGGTCGCCATTTATCTCCAAACCTTCTTCGAGCCGATGACTGATCGCTGCATTAGGATTGCCGGGTATGCTGACGGTCTCAACGATTTCCTGAGCTAGTGGCGCTAACGGGAAAACCTGGCGGTCGATATTCGCATTTTTACCGCTGACAAAATTGAGTGTGTCCGTGCAGAGCGCAATGGCACGTTCGATCGAGGTCATTAAACGTGGTGCGACGCGCCGAATTTCAGGATCTTGTGCGGTCTCCAGTTGATCGGAGATCAAGAGTGCGGTCGATAAAATTCCCCGCAAATCGTGGTTGACCTTGGCGACTGCCGAACCCAATGCGGCGAGATTGGCCTTTTGCCGAAGCGCTGCACGCAGTCCTCGCTGCATTTCCGCCAACTCGCGTTCCGCAGTACCGATTTCGTCGCGCCGTGCGGTAGGTTCGATCACGGTTCCGTCTTTCTCCGGGGCCGAGCGAAAGGCGGTCATCGTCTGAGTAATGCGGCGTAACGGTCGAACCAGCAGCCATTGCAGGCTGAGATAAACAAGGATCGCCGCAAACAGTGAAATGCCGAGCGACAATCCGAAAATGCGCCACGCGAACCCTTTCAGGGCTTGCTGTAACGGACCTTCGTCCAACACGATTTCGATGATTACTTTGGAGTCATTTGGCGACGGACCGACAACGCTTATCACCCGCTCCTCGTTGTCAATCAGCGCCAAAAATGCATCGGCGATAAGTTCCATGGCGTTGGTGTTGACCAGGTTGAAACTACTTATTACCGGAGGCGGCATGTCGGTCGCGATGAAATGGCGCGCGCCGCTGCGGCGGACAAACAGCGCGTAGGCGCCTACCTGATTCAACAGTTTGTCACGCAGCATCTCACCGATGCGCCGGTCGGGTGTGGCATCAAGTGTAAGAATCGCCAAATGGGCTGCGCCGAGTTTTTCGTTGAACCACGCCTCGCGGAAGCGAGCTACGGACGGCACGAAAATCAGCACTTCCGCCAGCATGACGAAAATCACGGTCAGTATAAGGAGGCGTGACGAAAGACTTTTCATCAATCTTTACCTGCCTTCATGTGCTTTCCAGGCAATGCCTAACCGGCCACCGCGCCAATTATGACTGACCGTCCGCCTCTTTGCGGCCTTTTATCTTCTTATAGGCCACCGGCAGCAAGGCCAGTACCGCAAGTCCGACGAGTGCTGTGATAATTTCAGTCGTCAGTACACTGCCGAGTTCGAGCGTTTTGCCCTTATCGAAAATCGAACCGATACCCGCGCCAACGGTTACATAGACGAAGGAGCCCGGCATGATTCCGAAAAAGGTGCCGAGTAAATAATTGCGCAGGCTGACGCCGAGAAAGGCCGGCACCAGATTGACGACAAAGAACGGGAAAAGCGGGATCAATCGAAGCACCAGTAAGTAGTTGAGTTCGTTCTCTCGGAAGCCCGCTTCCATCGATTTGATCGCGGGGCCAGCCTTGGCGCGCAATACGTCGCCGAGAGCGGTCTTCGCAGCCAGAAATAGGCAGGTCGCGCCTATTGTCGCGGCGGAAACCACGTAAAGCGTGCCTAATATTTGTCCGAACATAAATCCGCCGGTGATCGTCAAAACCGCGCCGATCGGGAGCGAGAATGCGACACCGACCACATAGATCGCCATGAAAACGAGTGCGGTCAGTACCGCGTGATCGGCGACCTTCCCGAGAAGCCATTCGCGGTTATCGCGGAGCGTCTCTTGGGTAATGTATTTGTCGAGATCGAAGACGAAGAAAAGAACTAGACCAATCGCTAAAATTATCAATGGGATCATGCGCTTAAGCGAAAAACCGGGTTTTTCCTGTGCGCTTTCGGGCTGAACTTCCTTTGCCATGAGGCACCTATGAACTGCTTTGGGTGACGAATTGAATTGTTTGGTACTACGCGGGTAATCCCTTGGGAAGCGCATCCAGCCATTATGTGAAGCGATGTTACCGCATCGTGAGCGTGCGAGATCGTTGACTTCGCCTGCAATTGCTTTTATAGAGCGGGCCTCTTTGAATCCGGCTATCGGAGGCCCACGTGAAACGTCCATTTCAGCCAAGCCGATTGGTTCGCAAACGCCGCCACGGTTTTCGCGCCCGCATGGCCACGAAATCCGGCCGTCAGGTTCTTTCTCGGCGCCGTGCAAAGGGCCGTAAGTCCCTTTCCGCTTAAGGTTATGCCGCCTGGCGTCGAGCCGCTGAAACGGCGTGCGCAATTTCTTCGCGTTGCCGCCGCTCGGCGCAAATACGTTACCCCTGGATTATTGTTACAGGCTTGTGGGAACGCCGAAGATGGCGAAGCTGTCCGTGTTGGATATACCGCCAGTCGCAAGGTAGGTAATGCGGTGGCTCGCAACCGAGCCAAGCGGCGCTTGCGTGCGGCGGTCGGGGAGGTTATGCCTCTACACGCTGCCGCCGGGCACGACTATGTGGTCATTGCTCGGCGGGCTACCTCAAGCCGGTCCTTTCCCGCGTTATTGCGAGATTTGGAAACGGCGATGAAGAAATTGGAATTGTGGCGCGAAGCCGGCGCCCAATCGCCGGCGCGGGAGGGATGATGAGTTTCATCGGCAAATGCATGCAAGGCTGCATTCGCGCCTATCAGCTCGCGCTCGCACCCATAATGGGTACCGGCTGCAGGTTTCATCCGAGCTGCTCGTGTTACGCCATGGAAGCGATCGAATTGCACGGTCCCTTGAAAGGCTTTTGGCTCGGTTCATGGCGCATTATGCGTTGTAACCCCTGGGGTGGCTCGGGGCACGACCCGGTCCCTCCGGCCCCGCACGTCCACTAGGTCATCCCCAATAGGTCTGGAAATACTCGATGTTGCCCGAACAACAAAAAAACATGCTGCTGGCGATTACGGTTTCGTTGGTCATCGTCGTCGGTTTCAACATCCTGTTCCCGCCGCCCGAGGCGCCGAAGGAAGGGCAACAGCAAACCGAGCAGCAAGCTGGGCAACAAGCGCCTGTTTCTAAATCCGGTCAGCCGACGACGTCGGCAACACCAGGTAAAGCTCCCCAACAGCAGAAACCCAAGACCGATGACCAGGGCCCCAAACTGGGCTCCGACGTTAGCGAAGTGATGCCGAAGTCGGCGCCGGTCGAAGCCAAAACCGACGCTATGGATCGCGCGACGGCTCTCAGCAAGGGTGCTCGCGTTCAAATCTCGTCATCGCGCCTTTCCGGCTCCCTATCGCTGACCGGGGCTCGGATCGACGATTTGATACTCAAGGGCTACCGCCAAACATTGGATCCGACGAGCGAGGAAATTGTCCTTTTGCTGCCGAGCGGGTCCGAGCGCCCCTACTATGCCGAGTTCGGTTGGCTCGGAAACGGCGTCAAACTGCCGAACAGCAAAACGATTTGGCAGGCAAATCGGTCGACTTTAGCTCCCGGCAGTCCGGTAACGTTGAGCTGGAACAATGGCGAAGGCTTGTTGTTCGAACGGGAGATCACGCTGGATGAGAATTACATGTTTCGGATCGTCCAGCGGGTCAAAAATACGAGCAAGAATTCGATATCGCTCGCACCGTATGGGCTGATTTCCCGCACCGGAACACCTGATGTCCTCGGGTTTTATATTTTGCACGAAGGCATGATCGGCGTTTTGAAAGGCGCCCTGCAGGAAGTCGATTACGACGAATTTGATGAAGGCGGACCGAAGCGCTTCGAAACCACTGGCGGTTGGCTCGGCATCACCGACAAATATTGGCTTGCGGCCCTCATACCCAATCAGCAGCAAAAGGTCAAAACCAGTTTCGTCAGCCATAAGCGGGGCTCGAGCCAGGCCTATCAATCGGACTATTTGAGTCCGGCCCTCACCGTCAATCCCGGTGGCACGATCGAAAGCACCAGCCATTTTTTCGCCGGCGCCAAGGAAAAGACGCTGCTTGATGCCTACAAGGATGATCTCAAGATCGAGAAATTCGATCTCGCCATCGATTTCGGCTGGTTCTGGTTTTTCACTAAGCCGTTCTTCTCCGCTCTCAGTTACTTCAACGGTGTGTTCGGAAATTATGGCATCGCAATCCTGATCCTCACCGTGATCATCAAAATTATTTTCTTCCCGCTTGCCAACAAATCCTATCGCGCAATGAGCAAGATGAAGGCACTGCAGCCGAAGATGGAGGAGTTGAAGGAGCGGTTTGGCGAAGATCGCCAGCGCATGAATACGGAGCTGATGAACCTTTACAAGCAGGAGCAGGTAAATCCGGCTGCGGGCTGTTTCCCCATATTGATTCAGATTCCCGTCTTCTTCGCGCTTTATAAAGTGCTGTTCGTTTCGATCGAAATGCGCCAGGCGCCGTTCTTCGGCTGGATTCATGATCTGTCCGCACCGGACCCGCTCGGTATTTTCACCTTGTTCGGGTTAATTCCCTGGGAGGTGCCTGACGCGCTGGTTTTCGTAAATATCGGTATTTGGCCGATCATCATGGGCGCGACCATGTATCTGCAGCAAAAACTGAACCCGACCCCGGCTGACCCGATCCAGGCCAAGATATTCATGTTCATGCCGATAATTTTCACCTTTATCTTGGCCCCGTTCCCGGCGGGTCTGGTGATTTATTGGGCTTGGAACAATATTCTTTCGATCGCCCAGCAATGGGTGATCATGAAACGCATGGGTGTCAGCATCAAATAAGGGATGCTGCAAAAGCGACGATGGACGGCTCCGACGACCAAACGGGCGCGGCCCAGATCGAGGCGGGTCGCCACCTATTCGCTCAACGCTGCGAGTTCGTTACCGGCGCGGCGCGGTTGGATCAATTGCCGCCGCCGAATTTACCCGAGCTCGCCTTCGCGGGTCGCTCCAATGTTGGAAAATCGAGCCTGATTAACGCGCTTACGGGGCGCAAGTCCCTTGCGCGTACATCCAATACCCCGGGGCGGACGCAACAGATCAATTTTTTCGATTTGGGGGCTCGATTGATGCTGGTCGATTTGCCGGGTTACGGCTATGCGCGAGCGTCCAAGGCATCCATCGCCGAGTGGACCGAGCTCATCCACCTCTATCTAAAGGGAAGAGCTAATTTGCGCCGTCTCTGCGTCCTTGTGGACGGCCGGCACGGTTTGAAGAATAGCGATCGAACTCTGATGCGCGAACTCGATCAGGCGGCCGTTGTCTATCAGATCGTGCTCACAAAGACGGACAAGGTCAAAGCCGACGCGCAACAAGCACTCCATGCGGATATCGAGAACGAATTGAAAAACCATCCGGCGGCGATGCCCCAGGTCCATCTCACGAGCGCGCAAAAAGGGACGGGAATCGAGCAATTGCGCGCCGACTTGGCTGATTTAGCTGATCTAGCCCCAGCCACGCCTTTAGGGTAAAGTCCGCCGCCTCATTGCTGGATATGGATTTTCGAGATGGCGGACAAAGCGAAACGGCGCGCCGAATGGCTTGAAAAGGCAGGGATTCTGACCGAAGCACTGCCTTATATGCGCCGCTATGCGGGCAAGACTTTCGTCATCAAATACGGCGGTCACGCGATGGGCGACGCAAAACTCGCCGCCGGGTTCGCCCATGACATCGTACTGTTGCAGCAGGTCGGAATCTATCCGGTCGTGGTGCATGGTGGCGGCCCGCAGATTGGCGCCATGCTCGAACGCCTGAAAATCAAAAGCGAATTCATCGACGGGCTACGAGTAACCGATGCAGCGACGGTGGAGATCGTCGAAATGGTCCTGTCGGGTCAGATCAACAAGCAGATCGTCGCCGACATCAATAGTGCCGGGGGCACCGCGATCGGTATTTCCGGTAAGGACGGTGGCTTGATCACGGTCGAAAAGGCCAGCCGCACAACGATCGATCCGGATTCCAACATCGAGAAAGTGGTCGACCTCGGTTTCGTCGGTGAGCCGACTGTAATCGATCCCTATATTCTCGATGCCCTGCAGGAGACCGAGATTATCCCGGTGATTGCGCCGCTCGGCTCCGACGGAGAGGGCCAAACCTTTAACATAAACGCCGATACGGTTGCAGGCGCGGTGGCCGCCGGGGTCGATGCAACCCGGCTCCTTTTGCTGACCGATGTCGAAGGCGTACTGGACAAGAGTGGAAAGCTAATTTCGGAACTCACCCTTGATGAAGCACGGTCGTTAATGAAGGACGGTACCATTTCCGGAGGGATGATTCCGAAACTCGAAACCTGCATTCAGGCGATTGAGGATGGTGCCGAAGGTGCTGTCATCATCGACGGGCGCGTACCCCATGGGGTGCTGCTCGAAATCTTTACCGAGCATGGTTCGGGCACGCTGATACGCGCTTAATCCCTCTCGTTTACCTCTGACTACCGGCAAGAAATTCCAATTGCCATTCCATGCTTTCATTATCGAGCGGAAATCCGCCGTCACTGTCAGGCTTAAGAATTGCCTTTGGTGGAATGCCGGCCAGTTGTAGCTGTAGGGCGGTGGCGAGGTGCATGCTGAATCCGGCCTTGTGAGCGATGGCGACAATGCCTTTGGCGCTTCGAAGACGCAGGGCGTGATGCACCAGGGCTTCAGGCAGCTCTGCTCGGATCGCGAGGGCGGCAATGGTAAAAGTTGGATCGCCATTCTGTAACGCGTCGAACACCTCGGACTCATTGAGGTCGCCACGCTCTATCATTGCCCGCACTCGACGTGCTGCAAAGGACGGGTCGTCCTTTTCTTGCGATGGCGTCTCGGATTGATCGCCAAGTTTATCTTCGACTACTTGAGCGACGGCGGCGATGGCATCGGCACTAAGATCGCGTCGGTCGCGAAGCTCGGTCAAAAGATTATCGGCGATGAACCCAGCGATTTTGCGTGCGGCACCGACCGGCAGGCCCGGTCGGTGTACCAGCGGTGCATGCCAAATCTCGACCGATGGGGCGGAATCGATAATTTCATCCAACGTTTGTTCGCGAATCTGTGCACTACGGTTCGCCAACATTTCCGCGATGGCTCGGCGATCGCCTGTACCAGCGATAGCGTCGGTCACAGGCGTCTCGATCCCGTTGCGGCGCGATATCGCGGCTAAAGCACCTTGCACCGGCGCACTATTGATGATTTCGATCAAATCCTGGTCGTTCAACACCGGCGAGAACTCCAGTACCGGACCACTGACGTCGATTTCCCGGTCGAGGGCGAGTTGGCGGATTATCGAAGGCGGCGCTTCCGCGACGTCTTTCAACGCGTCGGATAGGATTGTGCGCACTTGAACGATCTGGTCCCGCACCAGGACTTCAAGAATTTCGACTGTCAAATTATAGAGTGTGCCGCGTTGCTCCGCCGAGAGTTCCGGCGTGAGGCGAGCGATCTTGCGTGCAAGATCGACGCGCACGGTTTCATCCGCATCTCCGGCGAGAACTAAATCCGTTGCGCCCGGTGTCGCTTCGTTCCGTGCGGCTTCCCGGCGTACGCCGGGATCGGGATCTGTGGCTAGGAAGGAAAGTATTTCCGGGTTGGTATCTTCGTTTCCCGCCAATGCCAGGCGTGCTTTGAGGCCTTTTGCTCCCGAGAGCTTCTTGGCCGCCTCATAGGCTTTGGCCTTGTTGTCGGTGGGTTTGTCGCTAGAGGACATAGGGTCTCGCCTTTCGGAACCTTCTATTCCGATTTCGCCGGCTTGGCGATGGTGGCCTGACCTTTGCCGCCGCGTTTGGCCTCGTACATCGCTTGATCGGCGCGGGCAACGAGCCCTTCCAAGGTTTCTTCGCTTGTGGGGCTATAGACCGCAATACCGACCGAAACACCTAACGGTTCATCTTCACTGCCGCTAAACTCTTTTAAATCATTGCACGCGGAGACAATGTTTTTGCCGCGCCCGAGCGCGATGGTCTGATCGGTATCGTCAAGCCAAACGGCGAATTCGTCGCCGCCGAGCCGAGCGGCTAGGTCGTATTCTCGGATGCTTTGGTGGAGAATTCCGGCCAGGGTCTTCAACACTTCGTCTCCCGTTTCGTGGCCGTGGGTATCGTTGACCTGTTTGAAATTATCGAGATCCACATAAATCAACGCCCCAGACCGCCCCCGGCGCACCGAACGGCCGATACGGGCGTCAAGGTCGTCGTTGAAGGCACGCCGGTTTAGCAATCCGGTGAGCTCGTCGATGCGTGACAGCTCTTCGAGCTTTCGCTGTTCGGTGATATGCGCAAGCGCGCTGCCGAGCGGCTCGCGCAGCGCTTCCACTAACGCACGATCCTCTTCTGTCCATGGTTCTTCGGGCGGCCGCAATAGAATCAGTGCCCCGTTACCGCGGTGATGGAACTCCGTGGTCGTTGCCAATACCTTATAGCCGTCGAGTTCGCCTTCGAAGGTGGTTTCGTCCTCGATATGATCGAGCACGTTTTGGGTCCAATCGTGCTCGCCGGCTGCGGATCCGAATCCGTCGGCACGACTCAACTCACCGTCCGAGGTGCGGATGTAAATGTCACAGCCTTGGATTTCTAGTGCCCGACCAATAGAGGTGACAGCGGTGTGCAACATGTCTTCGGGCCGCTCTTTGGATCGGAAGGTATCGACGATATAGGACACCACCCGGTCTCGCATACGGCTTCGCGACAGGATGTCGTCACGAAGACGCTGCACGGATATATCTCGACACATTCCGCGTGACCCGACACGTCGGCCGAGCCCATCATAGAGCGGCAGCGCGGAAACCATGATGCAAAGCGGATGTCCGTCTGCATGGTTGAGCCATAACTCTTCGTTGAGAACTACGTCGTCGGGCTGAAATGGAAGCGCTGTCGATACCGCGGGATGCGCGAGCAGGGTCTCGGGATTTACGCCAATCAGTTCTTTGGCGTTGAAGCCGAGCGCTTCTTCGGCGGAAATAAAGGTAAAGACACCGGCAACATCGGTTTCCCAGGCAAAATCACCGGCAACTTCGACCAAATCCTTGTAGCGCTGGCGCGATTCAACCAGTGCCGAGCGGACGTTGACGTCAAGCGTGATATCCCGGCAGAGAATCAAGGTCTCGCCGTCCGATTGGGGGACCAATATGGCGTCCAGCCATTGGCCGGGATTTTCCGCTTCTGCCGGCATCGAAATCTTTTCCGAAACCGCCTCGCCGGTCGCTTCCGTGGTAGTGGCAAGTTCAACCAGCACAGATGCAATTGCGCCACCGAACGGTTTCGCGAGCGCCTCCGCAAGCGCTTCGCCTTCTGCGTTGAGCGCTTCGAACGTCTTTGCCTCCGTCAAAACCAGCACCGGGCCCGGATACCGGGCAAGCGCGGTACTGGCGGACAGCCCGGCCCTCGCGCCGGGAGATTGCGTCAGTTCGGCTTTTGCCATCTTAATTTCGGTCTGATTACCCTGCTCCATCGCCTAACAAAGCCAGCATTTCGCTTCGATTCAAGGGTTTTGTGAGGCTGGGACTCGTCGGACGCGAGATTTCTCGCTGTGACCGCTGGATTGCCGTGATATAGAGTGCCGGCTAATTTTCAGCCGAGAGAGCCGTATGTTGCCTTCACTTGCCACCGCCGACCATTGGATATTCGATCTCGACAACACGCTTTATCCGCCTGGCTGCAATCTTTTCTACCAGGTGGATATTCGCATGCGGGCCTTTATCGCCGAGTATTTCGATATCGACGAGGACGAGGCCTTCAAACTGCAAAAGCGCTATTTCCGCGATTACGGGACGACATTGAACGGCTTAATGAAAAATCACGATATGGAGCCCGACGCCTTTCTCGACTACGTACACGATATCGACGTTTCGGTGATCGATCCCAACCCGACCATGGAGCGGGCATTATCGAAATTGCCGGGCCGAAAACTGGTCTACACCAATGGCTCCGTGGCGCACGCGGAACGGATTATGGCGCGCCTTGGGATCAGCCATCACTTCGACGATGTATTCGATATTGTCGCTGCCGAATTTCTGCCAAAGCCCGACATCACCGCCTACCATGCCCTGGTGGCGAAACATGATATTGAACCGACCTGCTCGGTGATGGTCGAGGATGTGGCGCGTAATTTGGAGCCGGCGAAAGCGCTCGGAATGGCGACGGTGCTGATCGAGACCGATCATCGATGGTCGGAAGACGCTGACGGTACCGACTATGTGGACCATCGGGTTGAGGATTTGACCGAATGGTTGGACGAACTTGTTAAGTCACTCGGCGAGGGCGCGGCTTGACTTGGGGCCGCAAGTTCAACAGGATCGGCCCGCGCTGGCGTCAGCGACAACGCATATAACACTCAGAAGACAGGGAAATTTCATGAGCCACGCAGATTTACAAAACGCGGTCGACGCCGCTTGGGACGACCGCGACGCGATTACGCCCGAGACCAAGGGAGAAGTCAGAGATGCGATCGAAGGCGCGCTCGATCTGATGGATTCAGGTCAGGCTCGAGTTGCCGAAAAGGGAGCGGACGGTTGGCAAGTCAATCAGTGGCTTAAAAAGGCGGTGCTCCTGTCGTTTCGGATTTATGACATGTGGGCGCAATCGGGCGGGCCTGACGGCTCTGCCTGGTGGGACAAAGTTCCGGCTAAAACCAAGGGCTGGACCGAAGCCGATTTCGAGAAGGCCGCCTTTCGGAGTGTTCCGACCGCGGTCGTCAGACGATCGGCTTATATCGCGCCGGGTGTGGTCCTGATGCCGTCGTTCGTCAATCTCGGTGCTTATGTGGACTCCGGTACCATGGTCGATACTTGGGCGACCGTGGGCTCCTGCGCCCAAATCGGCAAGAACGTACATATTTCCGGCGGTGCGGGTATCGGCGGTGTTCTGGAACCGTTGCAGGCCGATCCAGTAATTGTCGAGGACAACTGTTTTATTGGCGCGCGCTCGGAAGTGGTCGAGGGTGTTATCGTCGAGGAGGGGTCGGTGCTCTCGATGGGGGTTTTCATTGGCCAGTCGACCAAAATCATCAATCGCGAGACCGGCGAAGTGACGCGTGGCCGAGTGCCGGCATATTCGGTGGTTGTGCCGGGCAGCCATGCAGGTGACCCGCTCCCCGACGGTTCGCCGGGCCCCAATCTCTATTGCGCGGTGATCCTGAAGACAGTCGATGAAGGAACGCGGTCCAAAACCTCTATCAACGAGTTGTTGCGCGATTAATCTTTCATGGTCGATGCGGTCGAGTTTTCCCGTGAATTGATCCGCTGTCCGAGCGTGACACCGGAAGAGGGTGGTGCGCTCGATCTCCTGCAACAGACGCTTGAAGATCTCGGATTCAATTGCCAACGGTTGCCGTTTTCCGAAGAGGGGACGCCTGACGTCGACAACCTTTACGCCCGCTATGGCGATGCCGGCCCAAACTTCTGCTTCGCCGGTCACACCGATGTGGTTCCACCAGGCGAATTAGGCGAATGGACGTTCGACCCCTTCGCAGCGGAAATAAAGGACGGTGTTTTGTACGGTCGTGGCGCGGTCGATATGAAGACCGCGATCGGCGCTTTTACCGCCGCCGCCGGTGATTTGATTGCTGCGGGCGGTTTGCCGGGGTCCATTAGTTTTCTGATTACCGGCGATGAAGAAGGTCCGGCCATCAATGGCACCCGGAAGGTCCTGCAATGGCTTGAAAACGAGGGTGAAACGCTCGACGATTGCGTCGTCGGCGAGCCGACAAATCCAACCCGATTTGGCGAAATGATGAAAATTGGCCGACGCGGCTCGATGAACTCCATCGTCACCGTGCATGGTCAGCAGGGTCACGTTGCCTATCCCCACCTCGCCGATAGTGCGTCGCACCGGTTGGTGAGGATGATGAACGCGTTGCTCGCGGAGCCGCTGGATGACGGCAACGACTACTTCCAGGCATCAAGCTTGCAGATCACCACGATCGATATCGGCAATCCCACCGAAAATGTTATCCCCGGCAGCGCGGAGGCGCGGTTCAATATTCGGTTCAACGATATGCACAGCTCCGACACTCTCAAGAGCTGGATTAAAGAGAAACTCGACCTGGCGGCAGGCGGTGCGGAAAATTATGAAATTTCGATTCGCGTGAGCGGCGAGTCCTTCATCTTCCCTCCGGGCAGGCTGAGTAATCTGGTCGCCGATTGTGTCGAAGAGGTCACCGGCGAACGGCCGGAAATGAGCACCACAGGTGGCACCTCGGATGCGCGTTTCATTAAGGATTACTGTCCGGTTTGCGAATTCGGTCTCGTCGGACAAACCATGCACAAGGTCGATGAGCGGTGTAAGGTCGACGATATCAACGCCTTGGCGGGCATCTACCGGGCGATATTGGAGGGCTATTTCCGCGACAGCCAATGACGGCAAGGACCGCACAAGAGACGATCTTCCAAGGGCTGATTGCGGGATGGCGGTTCCTGCTTAGGAAGCCCGGTGCGGTTCATCTATTTGATCGGTCGGTGCGCGGCGTATGGCTTTCTTTCACCGGACCGTTACTGGCATTTCCGTTTTACATTTTGGTTTTTGTACTTTTCCCGCACCCCACTCGTTTCGAGGTGGGATGGCCTCATTATTTGCTGGTCTTCCTATTGGCCTATGGGATCAGTCGATTGATTTGGCCCGTTGTCATCACCATCATCGCGCCCTTGCATGGCAAGGGTCCGGATATGGCCGCCTATATCGCGGCGTATAACTGGTCGGTGCCGTATCAGATGGCGATCTTGCTGGCGACCGGTCTTTTGGTGCTTGTGTTGGATGTGGAACCTGCTGCCGGCGCGTTCATCAACCTCTGCAGTTATGGGCTGATCCTGATTTATCACATGTTCATCGTCACGAGCGTTTGGGGCTTCCGGGGGCGCAAGGCATTCATGATCTCGCTCTCGGAATTCTTTATCGTAAAGTTCGCGCTCGGGATGACGCTGATGCGGTTGGGGTAGGGTCAATAATCCACTGACACCAGATAGAGCCCATTGGCCGGAGCCGTTGGCCCGGCCGCCGCGCGATCCTTCGCCGCCAGCGCTTTTTCCACCCGGGACCTGTCCCATTTGCCTTCGCCGACCAGTTTCAGTGTGCCCACGAAATTCCGCACCTGATGATGCAAAAAGGACCGTGCGTCAGCTTCAATGAGAATTTCGTCTTCCTGGTTCAATACCGCAAGCCGATCCAACGTCTTGACCGGAGAGTCGGCTTGGCACGCAAGTGCCCGGAAACTTGTAAAATCATGCTTGCCCACAAGCGCCTCTGCCGCATTTGCCATAGCTGCGGTATCGAGCAATGACGGCACATGCCAAACCCGATCTGCACGCAAGCTGGGCGGCGCACGCCGGTTCAAAATGCGATAGCGGTAATGTCGGCAGGTTGCTGAGATGCGGGCATTAAAGTCCGGTGCCGCCTCCTCGGCGCTTAGAATCGATATGGGCGACGGTTTCAGGTGAAAATTAAGTCCGTCACGCACCGAATCTCGCGTGACGTCTTTATCAAGGTCGAAATGGGCGACCTGGGCCAAAGCGTGGACGCCGGAATCCGTGCGACCGGCACCATGCAAGGTCACGCGTGTCTGAGCAAAGTTTTCGATCGCGGTCTCGATAGATTCCTGCACCGATGCGCCGTTGGCCTGACGTTGCCAGCCTACGAAGGGACCGCCGTCATATTCGATGACGATTTTCCAGCGCGTCGTCATGTGAGCCGCATCCCGGCGGCGATGCGCGTGCCGCGCAAAAAATCCTGTGCTGCCAACGCCCGTTTGCCGGCGCGTTGTAGGCGAAGCAGCCGGAGACTGCCCGCTCCGCAGGCAATCGTGAGTTCGTCGTCGAGCACCGCACCCGGCGCGCCGTTCCGTTCATCCAAGGCTGCCTGTAGGATTTTTATGCGCGCGCCCTCATGGTCGAACCAACTGCCGGGCCATGGTGTAAAGGCACGGACTTGCCGCTCCAGATCAATGGCTGGGCGCGCCCAATCGAGGCGCGATTCCGCGGGGTCGAGTTTATCGGCATAGGTCGACCCTGTTTCCGGTTGAGGGGTCGGTGTCATCGTCCCCTTTTCTAAGCCGTCCAAAGCCTCAACGATTGCCGCGGCTCCGATTTCCGCAAGCGCATCGTGAAGGCTTTCGCCGGTGGTTTTATCCGTGATGGGTGAAGATTTCGCCAATAGCATCGGGCCAGTGTCGAGACCTTCGTCCATCTGCATGATCGTGATGCCTGTTTCATCATCGCCGGCGAGGATAGCGCGCTGAATTGGTGCCGCGCCGCGCCATCGCGGCAGCAACGACGCGTGGATATTGATGCAACCCCGCTCCGGTGCGTCCAACACAGCCTTTGGAAGAATCAAGCCATAAGCGGCGACCACGGCAACCTCGAGATCAAGCGCGGCAAAGCTTTCGCAAGCGCTAGGGTCGCGGAACGATTTCGGCGTGTACACCGGTATGTCCAACGCCTGTGCGGCGTCGTGCACCGGGCATCTTCGTTCCTTCTGCCCCCGGCCCGCCGGTCGCGGCGGCTGGCAATAAACAGCGGCGACTTCGTGGCCGGCCTCATGCAGGGCACGCAACGGGCCCACTGCGAAATCCGGCGAACCCATGAAGGCGATACGAAACGGCATTCTTATCTCCAGCGGAAACGCATCACGGGGTTAAGCCGAGGCTTTTTGTTTTTTGATTTTCTTAAGCTTCCGCAAAATCATTCCGCGTTTCAAATGCGATAAATAGTCCACGAAAAGCGTGCCTTGCAGGTGATCGATTTCGTGCTGGATACAGGTGGCAAGCAGTCCATCGGCATCGAGTTCCACTTCTTCGTTTTTTTCGTTCAGATAGCGGACCTTGATCTTCGCCGGCCGAGTGACTTCTTCGAATTGATCCGGCAGCGACAGGCAGCCTTCCTCGTGGGTATTGGTTTCCTCCGATTGCCAAAGGAGTTCCGGGTTGGCCATGCAAATCGGCTCCCGCTCTCCCTCGCCCTTGGTCACGTCGATCACGATGACCTGCTTCAGAACGTCGACTTGCGGAGCCGCTAGGCCGATGCCGGGGGCGAGATACATCGTCTCCAGCATATCTTCCATCAGCCGGGAAACATTGGCGTCTACCGTCTCGACCGCCTCGGACTTTTTCTTGAGCCGTGGATCGGGCGCGATGATGATCGGCAGAACCGGCATTTGCGAACTCCCATTGTGCAAAATCTCATCGCTTCCTATGGGCACACTCGCCGGAAATCAAGTGCGGAGATGCAGAAGCGATTCCCCCATGTTAGATTCTTTGGTGATGAATCCCACCCTGGAATCCCTGCTCAACAACCCGACCTTTTTGGTCGCCCTTGGCGCTCTGCTGTTGGCGCTGGTGGCGACGGGAGTGCTAATCGCCGGCAGGCGGCGCGATCAATCGTCCGAATTAGCCGCCAAAATCAGTCTTTTAGCCGAACAACAAGCAATTGCGCAGAGCCAATTGAGCGAGCGTTTGCAGGCCCAGGAACGGGCGTTGACCAAGTCTCTCGACGAACGTTTGGAAGCGGTCAGCCGGCGGGTCGGCGACTCGCTGGTCAAACAGGCGAGCGAGAACGCCAACACGATGACCGATTTGCGTGAGCGCCTCGCAGTGATCGGTAAGGCGCAGGAAAACATCACCCAGCTTTCAACCGACGTGGTCAATCTGCAGCAAGTGCTGTCGAACAAACAAACCCGGGGGGCCTTCGGCGAAACCCAGCTTGCGGATCAGGTCAAAAATATTCTACCGCCGTCGGCTTTCGGATTTCAGGAGCAGCTGCCGAACGGTAGTCGGGTCGATTGCTTGTTGAAGTTGCCGAATCCACCGGGACCAATCGCGGTCGACGCAAAATTTCCGCTTGAGAGTTTCAACCGGTTTCGTGCGGCCGAGGACGATGCGGAGAGAGAAGTGGCGCGGAAGCAATTTGGTGCCGATGTGCTAAAGCATGTGAAAGACATTTCCTCGAAATACATCATCCCTGGAGAGACGGCGGATAGCGCCCTGATGTTTTTGCCAGCCGAAGCGGTTTATGCGGAGCTGCATGCATCGTTGCCCGAGGTGGTCGAGAAATCCCATCGTGCCCGGGTCTATATCGTATCGCCGACGACATTGATGGCGACACTGAACACTATTCGCGCTGTGCTGAAAGATGCAGAGATGCGGGAACAGGCCGGATTGATCCAAAAGGAAGTCCTGGCGATGAACGACGATGTGGGCCGCTTAGACGACCGCGTGTCGAAACTTCAGCGCCATTTCGGCCAGGCCGAGGATGATATCCGCCAAATTCGTATTTCGACCGAAAAGGTGCAGAAACGCGCGGTGCGAATTGCCGAAGTGGAGCTCGAAGATCAGGACACGCCACCGGTCCCTGATCTGCGCGAGGAGGCTGCGGAGTAGGGGTTACCGGTGAACCCGGACTTTATAGGTTAGCACCGCCTTACCGCCCGCCGGTACATTCAAGGTCCAGACCGCCTGTTGCGCTGTATTTTTGCTGTGCCGGTGAGTTTCTTCCAGAATTCGCCACTCGCCCGGAAGGTATTCGACGATTTTGACCGCCGCCGGTTTGGATTTCGCGTTTGAAACTTCGATTTTGTAGGCAGCTTCAAAAGTATTCTTGGCGAGACCTTGTTTTTTGAACGAGGTTTGCCTGCGTTTCGTCGAAATATCGAAGGCGCGGCCCAGAGAAAGTTCTACTTTGCGGCCCTTGGCGGTGTGACGCATACGGTCTTCGCCGAGAAAAATAGAGCTTCCGTCGTCATGCTTGCCGTAAACCCGAACAATTCCCGCTGCTAGGGGCACTCCAAGTCCGTCCGATTTCGCGTTCTTGAATCGGAGAATGATCTCCGCGTTTTTGCGTTGTACGCCGCCGTGACGGCGATAATGGAACCCTCGGCCGCTCAGTCGATATTCACGGACCACGGGAACCTTGGTCGCTTTCAACAAGGCGAGCTGTTTTGTCTGCTGATTTGCTAACGTTGCCTTGCGAGGTAATTGGTAGAGGTAATAGTCGCCGACCGCTTGTGCCGCGATGCCGCCGCTCGGCGCGGGCGAATCCATCGCCATTTTTGCCATCGAACGCATACGTTCCGGCCGCGGCGGTGCGCTTCTCCGGTTGATGCTGCCGGCGACGAAACGGAGCGTCGCGTTTTCAAAGTCGATTCCGGTCCTGTTAGTTACCGTGGCCCACCCTTGCAGGGACAGCATTCCGTCGGCCTCTGCATAGTCGGCGGTATAGTTCGCCTGCCATGTGAGGGCGCCGGTGAGGTAACGGAGGTCGAGCACACGCTTGGCGGCATCCTGCGCGTCCAAAGTCGCCAGCAATGTCGGTTCGCGGCGAAGACCCGGCGGCAAATTGGTAAAGACCAGGCGTCCTGGCGGATTGGTTTCGATCCGGTCGCCAATTTTCACCACAAGTCCGCCCTGGGTGCTGAGCAGGACGCCTTCTTTGACGGCTTCAGAGCCGGTGGTTGGATGGGTCGTTACAAGCTGTACTTTTTGACCGACGGCGTGTTCGCGAATCTTCGATGGGGTCAGCAAATCGAAGGCGAAATCCTGCTCGAGCAGGCGCACGCGCGCGGCGGGTTCGATGCCGAGAAGAGCGGTTTCCGACATCATCGCCCGGCTGACACCGGCGAAACCAATCCGATTGAGACCGGCGGCTACACTGAGTTGGCGCCGGTCCTGAACAAGGGCCAAATTACCGTTGTAGATCGTGAGATTGAGAGCCTGGCGCGCTTCCGGCCCAATGGTGATTTCGTCGGTTGCGCGAGTGGGTGAAGCGGTGATCGCGGTCGACAGCGCAAGCGCTGCCCCAAAGGCTGCAACGGTTAAAATACGGCCGGACATTCCTGCCTCCTCGGTCATCGTTGGTGTTCTCTTCCTACAGCCGGATCAAGGCGAAATTCGGGCAAAAAGACGATAATTCGGCGGCGGGTATTATTAGGGCTAGATTATGACGCCACCTGACGCCTCGCTTTCAGTGCCGCAGTCAGCGTACCGTCGTCGAGATAATCCAGTTCGCCGCCGATCGGCACGCCATGGGCCAGACGGGTAACCTTGACGCCCGAGGGCGCCAAGCGTTCGGCAATATAGTGCGCCGTTGTCTCGCCATCGACGGTAAGATTGGTTGCGAGAATAATTTCCTCGATCCCGTCCCGTTCGACTCTTTCGACAAGGGTTGCAATGTTCAGGTCCTCGGGGCCGATCCCATCGATTGCAGACAGACGGCCACCGAGCACATGGTACCGCCCTTTGAACGACGCGGTTCTTTCCAGTGCCCAGAGGTCTGCCACTTCTTCCAGTACGCAAACCACTTTCTCGTCGCGTTTCGGGTCGAGACAGACCGCACAAGGTATTTGCGTATCCAGATTGCCGCAGACATTGCAGCTTTCAATATTTTCCGCCACATCGTCGAGCGCCGCCCGCAGCGGGACCAGCAGGCTATCGCGTTTTTTGATCAGAAATAATGCTACCCGCCGCGCCGAACGGGGACCCAATCCGGGCAGTCGGGCCAGCAGTTGTATGAGCCGGTCGATCGGATTCATTAGGGTTTCCGACGCTAGAAGGGCAGTTTCATGCCCGGTGGCAATTCAAGGCCGCCCATCATTTCCGATGTTTTCTCCTGGACCATCTGCTCCACTTTGGTCTTGGCGTCGTTATGAGCGGCGATGATCAGGTCTTCTAGGATCTCTGCTTCGGCGGGATCGATCAGCGAGGGGTCGACCTTGACGCCCCGCATTTCACCCTTGCCGTTCAGAGTCAGAGTCACTAGCCCACCGCCCGAGGCGCCGCTCACTTCGAGCTCTGCGAGGCTCTCCTGAAACGCGCCCATTTTTTCTTGCATTTCCTGAGCCTGTTTCATGAGCTGGCCGAGATTCTTCATTCCCTAATCCTCTTCCTCGAGTTCGGTTTCGTCCGGTGGCACCACGTCCTCGCTCAATTCATCTAATGCGAACTTTGGCACCACCTTTGATATGGCGGCGCCGGGAAAGGCTTCCTTGATCGCTTGAACCACGGGCAGTGTCTCAAGCGCATCCTTCGCTGCCTGTTCATCTGCTTGGTCTTGTTCGAGTAGTGTTGGCTCACCTTTTTCTTGGGAGATGCTGACTACCCAGCGGTTGCCGGTCCAATCGCTTAACTGCGCAGCAGTGCGGCTGGCCAAATCACGTGGCGCATGCTCGTCCGGCCTGAATTCAATACGACCGGCCTCGAAATGGACCAAATGGACATTGCTGCGCAAAGCAGTGCATATCGCTGCTTCCCGGCGAGCGTCGAACAGTTCGACCACTTCTCGGAAGCTAGTAGGGGCAATTAAGGCTTGCGGCGTTGATTCCGGTTCCACCGCAGGCGCCGGCGCTGTTGCGACGGCTGTAGCGTCGTCGCCCCGTAGGCTTCCGGTGGGTGTGCCGTCCGATGGAGAAGCGGTTGGCGGCGCGGCTGGTGGGGCGGTATTAGCAGAGGACGACGCCTGCGCATCGTCCAATTTCTTGACTAGTTCGCCGGTCGGCGGCAGATCAGCCGCATAGGCGATCCGCACCAGGATCATTTCCGCGGCCTGTAATGGCGCCGGTGCATTCTGGACCTCGCCGAGACCTTTCAAAAGCAATTGCCAATTGCGGGTTAACACTGGCATGGCGAGCCTCTCCGCCAGCTCGCCGCCGCGGGTGCGTTCTATTTCGGGCGTGTAATTGGCCTGGCCTATTTCCGGCGCAATTTTTAGCCGGGTAAGCCAGTAGGTCACATCCAGTAAGTCCTGAATTACCACTACGGGGTCGGCGCCGTCTGCGTACATTGAGGAGAGTTGTTCCAGCGCTTGCTTGATATCTCCCCCCATCAGCGTTTCGTAGAGATCGAACAGCTGTGCCCGATCGGCAAGACCCAGCATTGATTGCACCGTCGGGCCGCTCACCGGCCCATCGCTAAGCGCAATTGCCTGATCCAGTAAGGACAGCCCATCGCGTACGGATCCGTCGGCGGCCCGGGAAATCAATTGCAGTGCGTCCGGTTCGGTTTCGACGGATTCTTTTTCGGCAACCGATTTGAAGTGGTTGGAAAGCGTCTCCATGTCGATGCGCCGGAGGTCAAATCTCTGGCAGCGCGACAGTACCGTTACCGGTACTTTGCGAATTTCCGTCGTCGCGAAAACGAACTTCACGTGCTCCGGCGGTTCTTCGAGCGTCTTTAAGAGCGCGTTGAAGGCGTTTTTGGAGAGCATATGAACTTCGTCGATTATATAGACTTTAAAACGGGCACTACTCGGGCGGTAGCGCACGCTTTCGATCAATTCGCGAATATCGTCGACGCCGGTGCGACTGGCGGCGTCCATCTCTATCACGTCGACATGCCGGTCTTCGGCGATGGCGGTGCAATGTTCGCACGTGCTGCAGGGCTCGGTTACGGCTTCGCTCTTGCCGTCTTCGCCGATGCAATTCAGCGCCTTGGCGATGATACGTGCGGTAGTGGTTTTTCCGACGCCGCGAACGCCGGTCAGCATAAAGGCATGTGCGATGCGTCCGGTCGCGATAGCGTTCTTCAGCGTTTGCACCATGGCATCCTGACCGATCAGCTCGGCAAAGCTGGACGGCCTGTATTTTCGGGCAAGGACGCGGTAACCGGCGGGGTCTTCGTTATCGGACATAGACTATGGTGCGATCTGTGACGATCTCGTGACTGTAAAGTGGGTGACCGGACCAACGACCCGAGCCGAACTCGTTACGGCTGCTTCCTTCCGGACCTGACCGGGTTGGCGAGGGACCCGTCCATTGGCCGGCCGCCCGTGGTCACTATACCAGCAAGGGGAGGGTTTGGGACAAGCCAAAGCGCGCAATGTTGCAAGGATTTTGGCGGCGTGCCAATTTGCCGGCCATGGAAGACCTAAACTATTATGACCGGCCGGGATTTGACCGCGCGGGGCATTTGCGTCGCGATCAGGAGTGGCTGCTCGCGCGTTTAGCCGACGACTCGAGTCGAATCGTCCCGATCTGGCGCAGCCGTAATCTAGTTGCGAACCCCGAAGACCCGACCCTGACCACAGTGGCGATGGATACGACATTGTTGGAAGAAAGTCCTTTCCTGGTTTTTCTCGGTCTTGTCGACGAGGTGGCGCATTTCGGTATCGATCTTTCGCACCTTGACGACGCACCCTTGTCGGACCACGGGTCCTTCGAAGATTTGCGCCGCATCGGCCCTTTATTGCCGCGCGATGAGGGCTCCTTGATGGCATTCGCGCGCGCGCATATGACCTGGCACAAGCGTCATCTCTATTGCGGCCTTTGCGGCGGTGAAACCGAAAGCCGGGAAGGGGGGCATGTTCGGGTCTGTAAAGAGGAATCCTGCAATGCTCACTGTTTCCCGCGCATCGATCCGGCGGTCATCATGTTGATTCATGACGGCGGTGACCGTGTCGTTCTTGGACGTAAGAAAACAATGCGTGCGGGACAACATTCGATCCTCGCCGGTTTCGTCGAGCCCGGTGAAAGCCTCGAGAACGCAGTCGCGCGCGAGGTGTTCGAAGAGGTTGGAATAGAAATTACCGATATAGACTATCACTCCTCCCAGCCATGGCCGTTTCCAGCGAATATCATGCTGGGGTTCAACGCACGGGCGACAACTTTTGAGCTGAATGTTGATTATAATGAACTCGAGGGCGGCGCCCGATGGTTCACGAAAGACGAGCTTAAAAATTCGCCAGAGAACGATACGTTCCGCATGCCGCGCCGCGATTCCATATCGCGCCGATTGCTGAACGAATGGATCGAAAGCTAGGGTAATTTTTGCGCAGTTCCGTTAATTAATTAGTAAGGAATGAGGCCTATACCAGAGCCTGAAATTTGAAGGTTGTGAGGTATGACTCTGTTTCCGATTCGGCCAGGCGATTTTGATCGTGCCGAAGTAGAACACCCCAAGCTGTTGGATTTGTTGACGTTCTGGGAAGAGCGGTGTGGCGAGCGTGCCATGCCGAGCCGGGGCGATTTCGACGTTTTGGAGTTGGCGCCCTGGTTCGGCAACTTAATTTTGCTGGAATCCGCCCAACCGGGCGGTGAATTGGTTTACCGGGTCTATGGCACGAATTTGGTTCGACTATTGCAGCACGACCGCACCAACAAGACGATCACCGAATTAAGCAGCGAATCCCGCCAAGACGTGATGGCTGAGTATGCAACCGTCCTCGAGTGGGCGCGTCCGCTCTATGTGCGCCAGCGGCGCACGGTATTGAAGGGGCAATTGCTGCTCTCCAAGCTTGTTCTGCCGCTTTCAGACGATGGCCAAAACGTAGATCGTATATTAGCTGGCGTTTATCCGAGCGAAGAAGATATGGCTCGGGATTGGCCGGATCGCGCTTGCGGGTTTGTCGAAACGGCGGAACCCATCGCGGCGGTTGCCGCCGTACACTGAATCAACCGTTTTTGCGCTCGGCGACCCGATAAGGCGCGCCGGGATAAACTCCTAGAATATTAACTTCTCGGCTGAAGAAGCTGAGCTCTTCCAAGGCGAGGCGAACCGCGTCATCGTCGGGATGGCCTTCGATATCAGCGTAAAATTGAGTCGCGGTGAATTCGCCCCGTACCATGTAGGATTCGAGTTTGGTCATGTTGATGCCATTGGTAGCGAACCCGCCGAGAGCTTTATAGAGTGCTGCCGGTACGTTGCGCACCCGAAAAACGAACGAGGTCACGATGATATCCGCGCTTGGCTCGGGATCGATTGGCTTTTTGGCCATGATCACGAAGCGGGTCGTGTTGTGGTCTTCGTCTTCGATGTTTTCTTTCAAAATATCGAGATCATAGATATCCGCAGCGAGCGCAGAGGCAATTGCGCCCATGCTGTCTTTGCCCGTTTCGGCCAGATCCATCGCCGCGCCTGCGGTGTCCGCATGCACGATCGCCTTGACTCCCAGTTCGCGGATGACCTTGCGGCATTGCGACAAGGCATGAACATGGGAATGAACTGTTTCCAGCTGCTCGAGTTTGACGCCCTTCTTTCCCAACAGCTGATGCTGCACACGCTGAAAATTCTCGGCGATTATGTGCAAGCGAGAATTCGGCAGAATCTGATGAATATCGGCGACTCGGCCCGCGACCGAATTTTCGATAGGAATCATCGCCAGTGCCGCGTCGCCGTCGTGAACCGCCTGAAACGTGTCCTCGAAAGTAGGGCACGGCAGAGGGGTCATATCCGGATAGGCTGCCCGGCAGGACATGTCGGAAAAGGCGCCGGGGAGGCCTTGGAAGGCGATTTTGTTTTCGTTTGCCATGATGTTGTCGAATGTCTGAAGTTGACGTCTAGGGTGCAAGCATCGCTTTCGCACGCTCAAGATCGGCGGGAGTATCGACACCGAGCGGGACGGGGTCAACGAGCGCGATATCGATCCGCATACCAGCTTCAAGCGCACGTAGTTGCTCGAGCTTTTCGCGTTGCTCGAGTATTCCGGGCTCTAGGCTGACGAATTGGTCGAGTGCGGCGCGCCGGTAGGCATAGAGTCCAATATGATGAATTAAGGGTCCGTCCCCGCTAGGGGCGCTGGCGCGGGTGAAATAAAGGCAACGGCCTATGGTGTCTCCGGAGGCGATCGATGCTACGGCCTTCACCACGTTGGGGTCGTCGCGTTCGGCATCGCGTGTAATCACCGCACCGATTGTCGCAATATCGACGCCGGCATCCTTAAGCGGCGCCAAGCTCGTACGGACATCCGATGGCGCGATGGTTGGCAAATCTCCCTGCAGGTTGATTACCGCATCGAAATTCCGGTCGGGATCATAGTCGGCCAATGCAGCCTGTATACGGTCCGACCCGGATGGCAGTTCAGGGTCCGTCATGACAGCGTCACCGCCCGCATCTCCGATGGCCTCGGCGATCGCTTGATCGCCCGCGGCAACCAGTACCGGGCCGACGTCCACCTCTATTGCCCGGCGCCATACATGGACAATCATCGGCACCCCGTGAATCTCGGCAAGCGGCTTATTGGGGAATCGGGTCGCGGCCAAACGGGCGGGGATTAAAATGATGGGATTTTGTGCCATGCTCATCTTATTGAAATTAAATTGAAATTTTTGCCAGGCCGATTAGTGAACTTAAAAAGGTTAAATTTCTGCGTCATTATGCCGCGAGGTTGACCAAAGGCGTCAACTTTGGCATTAGACCGCATTGGTATAGGCTATGTCGGCGTTGCGGAAAAACCATTTTCCGCTAAGAGGTTGGCCAGCTTGATCGGCCCGGTCAACCGACCGACGGAACGAAGCATTTGGGGGCGAAAATGGGTAGCGATCCGTTATTGCTAAATAAAATTGCGGCAGCGGCTATTGGTGCCTTGCTGATTGGCATGACGGCGGGTTTCATCACTGGTTTCGTGTATCAGCCTAAAATGCTGAAACAGCACGTCTATGCCATTGATGGCGGCACTATCACGGAAAGCCCGACCGACAAGAAACCGAAAAAATCCGGACCTGACCCGGTAGCGCCATTGCTGGCGAAAGCCGATATCGGCGCCGGTAAGAAAGTGTCCGGTAAGTGTACGTCCTGCCACACCTTCTCCAAGGGCGGTAAAAACAAGCTTGGGCCGAATTTGTGGAATATCATTGGCGGCAAGCAAGGTGGGAACGGACAATATAAATACTCCAGCGCATTCAAGAAACTTGCCGGTGAGTGGAGCTATGCCGAAATGAACAAGTTTCTCTGGAAGCCGAAGGCCTATGTCAAAGGCACGAAAATGAGCTTCGCGGGTTTGAAAAAGACCGGCGATCGGGCGGCGTTGATCGCCTATATGCGCTCGCTTAGCGACGCCCCGAAACCGCTCCCCTAAATACCGTAAAATTTTGTGTTTGAGGAATTGGCACGGAAAGAACTTTCCGTGGCTATGGCAGCGTGTTTGCGGTATTTCGCGAACGCGTTTCAGTTGTTCGCGAAAAACATGAAATGATCTAGGGTGGCGTCATGACGGACGATCTCGAACAATTTGCCGAATTTGCGTCGGCCCTGGCCGATGTCAGTGGCCCGATTGTGCGGCAGCATTTTCGCACGGCGCTGGAAGTCACCTCGAAATCGGATCTAAGTCCGGTCACTCTGGCCGATCGGGATGCGGAAGCCGCGCTTCGGCAGCGGATCGAAGACCAGTTTCCCGAACACGGAATTATTGGTGAGGAATACGGGTCGGTCAGGGAGGACGCATCGCATGTTTGGGTGCTGGATCCCATCGATGGTACCCAAGCCTACATTACCGGAATGCCGATCTTCGGGACCTTGATCGCATTGTCCGTCGAGGGCGTGCCCACCGTCGGGGTTATAGATCAACCGGTTTCGGCGGAACGGTGGATCGGGATTAGCGGGCACGGCACCACCTTTAACGGTGCTAAGGTCTCCACCAGCACCTGCGACGATCTCGGCGATGCGGCGCTCTATGCCACCCATCCTAGTATGTTCGATCCGCCGCAGGATGCGTCCAAATTCAGCGAATTGAGCGCGGCTGTGGCCCGATCCCGATTTGGTGGCGATTGTTATGCGTATGGTTTGTTGGCATCGGGGTATGTGGATCTAGTCGTCGAAGCCAAATTGCAGCCCTACGATTTTATGGCGCTTATACCTGTCATCGAAGGAGCCGGCGGCATTGCTTGCGACTGGGCCGGTGCGGCTCTGAGCACTGCGTCGGACGGGCATATGTTGGCGGCGGCCAATGATAAGCTGCGGGATCAGGCGCTTGCGGTTCTGGCGCCATAAGTATCCTGCGTGAGGAAGGGTCGATTTCTTGAATTCGCACATGCCGGCACCTAAGTGAAACCGATGAGATATATTGCAAATATGCGCATCACACTGGTTTTTTCCGCCATCATTTTTCTTTTTGCCGCGCCGTCGATCGCAGCAGATGCACCAGTCCGCGCCCATGGTCTCGCGATGCACGGCAGCCTCAAATACGAGGCCGCATTTAAGCATTTCGATTACGTCAATCCCGATGCGCCGAAAGGAGGCACCGTGCGGCTTGGTGCCATCGGCGGCTATGACACGTTCAATACCTTCATTGTCAAAGGGCGAAAGGCGGCGGGGCTCGGTCGGATTTACGATTCACTGATGGAAAGCTCCGATGACGAGCCCTTTTCCATGTATGGCGTATTGGCCGAGTCGATCGAAGTGCCCGAGGACCGGTCCTGGGTGACGTTCACGCTGCGCGCGGAAGCAAAATGGCATGATGGCAAACCGATCACGGCGGACGATTTGATATGGACATTCAAATTTCTGCTTGAGAAAGGCCATCCCTATTATCAATTTTATTACGGCAGCGTCGCCAAGGCCGAGAAGTTGGGGCCGCGTACCGTAAAATTCAGTTTCAAGCCGGGCGAAAATCGGGAATTACCGCTGATCCTTGGACAGCTGCAAGTCTATCCAAAACACTATTGGGCCAGCCGCGATCCCGAAAAAACCACCCTTGAAGCTCCACTCGGCAGCGGCCCCTATCGTATAAAGTCCTTCGAGGCTAACCGTTCGGTTGCCTATGAGCGGGTCGAGAACTATTGGGGCCGTGATCTGGCGATTAATAAAGGACGTCATAATTTCGGTCAGGTCATTTATGAGTATTTCCGCGATGGCACGGTGGCCCTGGAGGCCTTCAAGGCGGGAAGGTTTGATTTTCGTCACGAAAACTCATCGAAAGCCTGGGCGACCGCCTATGATATCCCGGCAGCGGAAAATGGCCAATTGATCAAACGCGCTTTCAAGCATGAGCGCACCCAGGGAATGCAGGGCTTTGTCTTCAATTTGCGTCGCTCGGTGTTTCAAGATGCAAGGGTTCGAGAGGCGTTAAGCTATGGATTCGACTTCGAATGGTCGAACAAGACCCTGTTCTATGGCCAGTACAAACGCTCCCGGAGTTATTTCGCCAATTCGGAACTTGCTGCCCCCTCGGTACCAAAGGGCGAAGAGCTCAAAATTCTCGAACCCTATCGGGATCGGCTGCCAAAGGAATTGTTCACCAAGGCATTCGCCGTGCCCGAGACCGATGGGTCCGGTAACAATCGCCCGAATTTACGAAAAGCGCGAAAGTTGCTGGCAGCGGCGGGGTGGCGGTTCGATCGCAAGCGGCGCCAATTGGTTCATGGAGAATCAGGCCAGGCATTGGAATTCGAGGTTTTGCTGGTGAGCCCATTGTTCGAACGCGTCGTGTTGCCGTTTAAGAAAAATCTCGAGAAATTGGGAATTACCATTCGGGTTCGTACTGTCGATTCCGCTCAGTATCAAAAACGAGTTCAGAGTTTCGATTTCGATATGATCGTGACGACTTGGGGCCAAAGTTCATCACCCGGCAACGAGCAACGCATGTTCTGGTCCACGACCGCGGCGGGCCGCGAGGGTAGCCGCAATTTGGCTGGGCTCAAGAACAAGGTCATCGACGAGCTTGTGGAAAAATTAATCGCTGCGTCGACACGGGAAAGCTTGGTTCATCATACCAGGGCGCTCGACCGAATTTTGCTTTGGCAGCATTTGGTAATTCCCCATTGGCATACGGGGACCGACCGCACCGCGTACTGGAATAAATTCGGAATGCCCAAAGTTCTGCCGAAAAACGGAATCGATTTCACCACCTGGTGGGTCGATGGGGCCAAGGCGGCTGCGCTCAATAAAAGGGGGCCTCAGGGCGGCGGTAAATAGCACCGTCCCACCGGGAACTAGATCATGCTGGCCTATATTCTCCGTCGATTGCTGCTGATCGTTCCGACCCTGTTCGGCATTATGCTGATCAACTTCGCCATCGTGCATGTGGCGCCCGGTGGGCCGGTCGAGCAAATGATCGCGGAGATTAAAGGGACGGCTGTTTCCGCGACCGCACAATTCTCCGGTGACCGTGGGTCAGAGGTGAGTGGCGGCCAGCAGACGGGCAAGCCGCAATCGGGCTCGGTCGAGAGTAAGTATCGAGGCGCCCAAGGGCTCGATCCGGCATTCGTCAAGCAAATCGAAAAACAGTTCGGGTTCGACAAGCCGGCCCATGAGCGGTTCTTCTTGATGATGAAGAACTACCTCACCTTCGATTTCGGCAAGAGCTATTTCCGCGATAAAAGCGTTGCCGGGCTTGTGGTCGAAAAAATGCCGGTGTCGATCTCGCTAGGGCTTTGGAGCCTCCTAATTATCTATTTAATTTCGATTCCATTAGGGATCGCCAAGGCGGTGCGCGACGGGTCGCGATTCGATGTCACCACCAGCGCTGCGGTAATCGTCGGCAATGCGGTGCCGGGATTTCTTTTTGCCATTTTGTTGATCGTTGTCTTTGCCGGCGGGCGGTATTTCGATTGGTTTCCGTTGCGCGGCATCGTCTCGTCCAATTGGCGTGAACTTTCGACATTGGCTCTGATTGGGGATTATTTTTGGCATATGGCACTGCCGATAATATCTCTCGTGATCGGTGGCTTTGCCGGACTTACCATGCTGACGAAAAACTCCTTCCTCGATCAGGTTAACCAGCAATATGTGACCACCGCCCGGGCCAAGGGGCTGACCGAAGGCCGTGTCCTTTATGGTCATGTCTTCCGTAATGCGATGTTAATCGTCATCGCTGGTTTTCCGGGCGCCTTTATCGGTATTCTGTTTACGGGCTCGCTTCTGATCGAGGTCATATTTTCGCTCGACGGCCTCGGTCTGCTCGGCTTCGAAGCGGCTATCAATCGCGACTATCCGGTGCTTTTCGGCACGCTTTATTTTTTCACGTTGATCGGTCTGGTGCTGCAGCTGATCAGCGATCTCGTCTACACCTTCGTCGACCCGCGCATAGATTTCGAAAGCCGAGAGGTCTGAGCGATGACGATGGCCGCTGGGACCGGAGATCGATTTATGGGCCGAAAAGTGACGCCGTTGATGCGTCGTCGGCTCGATAATTTTCGCAAAAACAAACGTGGCTTCTGGTCGCTCTGGATATTCCTCGTTTTGTTTTTCTTTTCGTTGTTCGCCGAATTCATCGCCAACGATAAACCCGTCCTGATTTATTTTGATGGTGGCCTTTATTCCCCGGTGGTGACCTTCTATTCGGAAACCGATTTCGGTGGCGATTTCGAGACCGAGGCCGATTACAAGGACCCACACGTGCAAAAGCTGATCGAGGCCAAGGGCTGGATGCTTTGGCCCCCGATCCGCTTCAGCTACGACACCCATATCACCGAGTTGCCGCAGCCGGCACCGTCTCCGCCGTCCGTACAGAACTGGCTCGGAACCGACGATCAGGCTCGCGACGTACTGGCCCGGATGATCTACGGCTTCCGAATTTCCGTCCTTTTTGGATTGGTGCTGACAATCTTCAGTTCGTTGATAGGTATCGCCGTCGGCGCGATTCAGGGCTATTTCGGTGGATTGATCGATTTGTTCGGCCAGCGGCTGATCGAGGTTTGGGCAGGCTTGCCGGCACTCTACATGCTGATCATTTTGGCAAGCGTGGTTCAGCCGAATTTTTGGTGGTTATTAGGCTTGATGCTGCTCTTTAGTTGGCCTGCTCTGGTCGGCGTGGTGCGGGCGGAATTTCTACGCGGGCGCAATTTCGAATATGTCAAAGCAGCCCGCGCGCTGGGCCAGCCTAACCGGGTAATTATGTTCCGCCACGTATTGCCGAATGCAATGGTGGCGACTTTGACCTTCTTACCTTTCATTACGTCGGGCTCGGTGGTGACGTTGACCTCGCTCGACTTCCTCGGTTTCGGTCTGCCGCCGGGCTCACCGTCGCTCGGTGAGCTGCTGAAACAAGGCAAAGATAACCTTGCCGCGCCTTGGCTTGGCATTACCGCCTTTATCGTTATCTCCCTCATGTTATCCTTACTGGTATTCATCGGCGAAGCGGTGCGCGACGCCTTCGATCCACGAAAGAATTAATTAAATGACCGCCGATTCCCTGCTCACTCTCAACGACCTGTCGGTTACCTTCCGGGTACCCGGCGGCGATGTGGCGGCTGTGAAGAAGGTTTCGTTCGAGATCGGTGCCGGAGAGACCGTGGCGTTGGTGGGTGAATCCGGCTCCGGAAAATCGGTGACCGCGCTTTCAATCCTGCAATTACTGCCCTATCCGGTGGCGAGCCACCCGAGCGGATCGATCCTGTTCAAGGGCGACGAATTGGTGAATGCCGATCCCGAGACCCTGCAGCATGTGCGCGGCGACCGCATCTCAATGATTTTTCAAGAGCCGATGACCTCGCTCAACCCGTTGCACACGATCGAAAAGCAGATTGGGGAAACCTTGATCCTGCATAAAGGCTTAAGCGGCGACGCGGTGCGGGACCGAGTTTTGGAGTTATTGGAGCTCGTTGGTATCCAAAATGCCGAACAGCGCATGACCGCCTACCCACACGAACTTTCGGGTGGCCAACGTCAGCGAGTGATGATTGCCATGGCGCTCGCTAACGAGCCGGACTTGTTGATTGCGGACGAGCCGACCACCGCCCTCGACGTTACATTGCAGGCACAGATTCTCGAACTGTTGGATGAACTTCAGCGCAAGTTCGGCATGGCGGTGTTGTTTATTACCCACGACTTGGGTGTGGTCGAAAAGATTGCCGACCGCGTCTGCGTCATGAACGAGGGCGAGATCGTCGAATCCGGTCAAACCGATAAAATCTTTTCTGCCCCGAAACACGCCTATACGAAAAAACTCCTCGATGCGGAGCCTAAAGGTGAAAAGACACCGGCCGAAGAAGACGCGCCGGTGGTGCTTGAGGGTAACGAGGTCAAGGTCTGGTTCCCGATCAAGAAAGGTTTGCTGCGCCGGGCGGTCGATCATGTGCGTGCGGTGGACGGCATCGGCGTTACGATCCGCGAAGGTGAGACGGTCGGTGTGGTCGGAGAGTCCGGTTCGGGCAAAACAACGCTCGGCATGGCGTTACTACGCTTGCAATCGAGCGAAGGCGAAATTCGTTACGACGGACGCGAATTGCAAGGCCTTGGAAGTAGCGATTTACGCCCGCTTCGCCGCGAAATGCAGGTGGTATTCCAAGACCCATATGGAAGTTTGAGTCCGCGTATGTCCGTGGGCCAGATCATCGAAGAAGGTCTTTTGGTGCATGGTATCGGCGAGAGCGACGAGGAACGCGATGCGTTGGTTGTCGATGTGCTGGAAGAAGTAGACCTCGATCCGGACTCGCGGCACCGCTATCCCCATGAATTTTCCGGTGGCCAACGTCAGCGCATTGCCATTGCCCGCGCCATGGTGTTGAAGCCACGCTTCGTGGTACTCGACGAACCGACCTCGGCGCTCGACCGGTCGGTACAGGCACAAATCGTCGATTTGTTGCGCCAGCTCCAAACCAAGCACAAGCTCGCTTATCTCTTTATCAGTCACGACCTCAAGGTCGTGCGTGCGCTATCCGACCATGTCATCGTGATGCGGGCCGGGAAGGTAGTGGAGGAGGGCAGTGCGGCGCAAATTTTCGAGGCACCGCAAGAGGCCTATACCAAGGCCCTTATGACTGCGGCCTTCGAAATCAAAACTGCCGATGAAGCGGTCGAGGCCGGATTGGTGGCGAGCTAAAGCCAAATGGCGCTGATCTTTTATTCGATAGACGATGTGGACCGTTTCGATCTTTGGAAGACGGCGCTGCAGGAAGCACTGCCAGAGCTCGAGGTGCGGCCATGGGAAGAGCCTGGCGATCTCGATGAAATCGATATCGCGCTGGTTTGGAAGCCACCGCAAGGCGCACTGAAGAAATTCCCCAAGTTGAAAGCGATCTTTTCCGTTGGCGCCGGGGTCGATGCATTGTTGGGTGACCCCGAATTGCCCGCCGGTGTGCCGGTTTGTCGAATGGTCGATGAATCTTTAACCCGCGGCATGGTCGAATTCACGGTACTTCACGTGTTGCGCCATCACCGGGACCAACCGCTGCTCGATGCAAATCAGCGGGCGGGCACCTGGAAAGCCTTCGTGTCGCCCCTGGCCTCCGAGCGGCGGGTCGGTGTCATGGGGCTCGGTGTGATCGGCGGCGCGGCAGCAGAAGCATTGGCCGCGCTCGGGTTTGAAACCGTCGGCTGGTCGCGAGGACCGAAGGAGATCGAAGGTGTAGAGTGCTTCCATGGCGAGGAGGGCATGACAGACTTTTTGCAAGGTACGGAAATCCTCGTTTGCTTACTGCCCCTGACACCGGAAACAGAAAATATCCTCGACCAAAAAATTTTCCGCCAATTACCGTCCGGGGCGTGCTTGATCAACGCTGGGCGTGGTGGCCAGCAGGTGGAAGAAGATATTCTGGATGCATTGGATAGCGGCCAATTAGGCTACGTCACCCTGGACGTGTTTCAGGAGGAACCGTTACCAAAGGCGCACCCTTTCTGGGATCATCCGAGAGTGACCATCACGCCGCACAATGCGGCGATCACCGAAGCACGTTCGGCAACAAAAATTGTCGTGGAGAATATTCGACGTCTCGAAGATGGTCGGCCACTGATTAATCTGGTCGACAGGTCTGCCGGTTACTGAGTTTCGTTTCCGCCGAGGCTGACTTCCGCCGAACGAATAATCAAATCCGCAAACTCGGTCAGGAAAACCGAGCCCTTCACCGTCCGGTGTACGAGCACCGAGCGCCGGTCCGCATCGTCCTTCTTGCGTCGAACCAGATCGAGACCACTCAACTTGTCTAGGGCGCGCGTGACAGCCGGTTTCGAGATATTCAGCGTTGCGGCGAGATCACGCACCGTATGCGGTGGTTGGGTCATATAGACATTAAGCAAAATCGCGATTTGTCGGGCCGATAAATCCGGCGCGTCGTTGCGTACACCGTCCAATGTGGTGCGGCGCCAAATATCGAGTGCTTGATTTTGCGTCAGTTCGACCATCTTGCATCACCGATATTGTTCCGGCGCCGGACCGTAATTTTACATTCGCCACTTAGCGACAAGAATAGGAACATCGCCATCGTCAGCCCGCATATCTTTCCGCCAGCATGGCGTAGACCGCCCGTACTCCCATCACGTCACCGCCGACGGGCCGGCCGTTGCGTTTGGCTGGATTCCATCCGTAAACATCGAAATGAGCCCACGGTGTAGCGTCTTCGACGAACTCTTTCAGGAAAAGCGCGGCAGTAATCGCGCCGCCAAACCGGCTTTGGCCGGCATTGTTGATATCGGCAATTTGGCTTTCAAGGTAACGGCGGTAGGGTTGCCAGAGCGGCATGCGCCAGACCGGATCATCGCAATGAGTGCCCGCGGTCTCGATGGCGCCCGCCAGCACATCGTCGTTGCTAAACATCATCGCCATGTCCGGGCCCAGCGCAACACGCGCGGCCCCTGTCAGGGTGGCGAAATCGACAATCAAATCCGGGTCTTCCGCACCTGCTTCCGTCAATGCGTCGCCGAGAATTAAGCGGCCTTCCGCATCCGTATTGCCGATCTCTACCGAAAGGCCCGCACGTGTTTTCAAAACATCCATTGGCCGGAAGGAGTCACCGGATACACTGTTTTCCACTGCGGGCACCAGCACTCGTAACCGGACGTTCAACCGATTGGCCATGATAAGCTGCCCCAAGGCAAGTGCATGGGCCGCGCCGCCCATATCCTTTTTCATCAGCAGCATGCCGCTCGACGGTTTGAGGTCGAGGCCGCCGGTATCGAAGCACACTCCTTTGCCGACCAGCGTTACCTTCGGGTCTTTCGGTTTGCCCCAGGTGAGATCGATCAGGCGCGGGGCCCGAACCGATGCCCGGCCGACAGCGTGGATCATCGGATAATTGTCGCGCAGCAAATCATCGCCAACGGTTACGGTACAGTTCGCGTCGAAACGCTCGGCCATTTCGTTGGCTGCGGCCGCTAGTTCTCCAGGCCCCATGTCTGATGAGGGTGTGTTGATAAGATCGCGCGCTAAATAAATCGCTTCGGCCATATTAGTCACAGCGGGAAGCGTTGCACTCGCCGGTAGGGCAAGTGTTGCCAGTTTGCGGTCCGAATTTTTGTATCGACGGAATCGGTAACACCCCAATGCCCAACCGAGGGCGGCGTTATCGATCGCGCTATCATTCATGTCGTCACTGAGTGTGTATGAACCGGCCCCAAGCTCGGTGGCGGCCGCACCCCACGACCAAATATCGGTATCTCCTTCGACACCCACCAATGCGCCGGCGGGGACCCCATCTTTCTTCGGTGGTAAGAGTAGGCTTTTGCCCGGCTTTCCGGTAAAGCCGGCGGCCTTGACCCAGGTGGCAAGATCGTCAGGCTGCTTCTCAAGCCAATCGTTAAGCGAGGACTTGGTTACGGGCGTAATGGCGATCGCGTCGCCATCGGTCTCGGTGGTGAAACAATCGAGCAATGGATGCCCCCCAAACGACGTCCCTGAATGCGGGACGAATTCTTTTTCTGGGTAAGTTCTAACCCTGTCAGGGGCGAACGGCAATAATGCGTTAGGATGTCCATGCTCTGAGCAGCATTTCGACCTCGCGCGCCGGATTCTCCGCACGCATCACGCTCCCCATCACGGCAATTCCCGAAGCACCTGCACTGGCAAGCTCGGAGGCTTTATCCGTCTCTATCCCACCGAGGCCAAGAACGGGCAGGGGCACTTGGCGGGCGATTTTCTCGAATCCGTTCGGTGTCAATGCAGGTCCGTATTCGGGCTTGCTTGGGCTGATGAAAACCGGGCTCAGCGTGATGTAATCGGCGTCTGTTGCGGCTTGAGCTTCCTCTAAATTATGAGCCGAGACGCCAATGAGAGCGTCATCTCCCAACATTTGCCTCGCTGACCCGATGCCCGCATGGTTTTGAGGTAGATGAACTCCCGCAACGCCAGCGGCAAGCGCCGCATCGATATCCCCGTTGACAATAACCGTGGCGCCGTACGGCGCGGCAAGGTCGCGAAGATCGCCCAGGAGGGCAATTCGCCCGGCCGAACTCAGGTCCTTTTCCCGGAGCATTACCCAACGGCAACCTCCATCGAAGGCGGAACTGACAATTTCTTTAAGTGGGCGTACCGCTTGAGTGCGGTCGGTGATCAATAGCAGCGGCGGGTCGGGCAGACTCACGAACCGATGATACCGTCTTCCGGGCTGGAAGCTTGGGCGTAGCGCTTTTTCGGAATGCGTCCGGCCCGGTGCGCTAGGCGCCCTGCCGCGACCGCGTCCTTCATGGCTTGTGCCATCATCACTGGATCATGCGCCCGCGACACGGCCGAAGCCAGCAAGACACCATCGCAGCCGAGTTCCATCGCCAAAGCTGCATCGGAGGCTGTGCCGATACCGGCATCGACGATCACTGGCGTGGATACCAGATCGCGGATGATTTCGATGTTGTAAGGGTTGAGCACGCCCATGCCCGATCCGATCGGCGCGCCCAGAGGCATCACGGCAGCACAACCAAAATCGGCGAGCTTGCGGCAGGTAATCGGATCGTCAGTGCAATAGGGCAGCACCGTAAAGCCAGCGCGAACAAGTTCGTCGGCGGCTTTCAGTAGGTGTTCGGCATCGGGATATAGGGTGTCGCGATCGCCAATAACTTCGAGCTTAACCCAGTTTGTTTCGAGCGCTTCGCGAGCTAGTTCGGCGGTCAGCACTGCATCCTTCGCGGTATAACAGCCAGCGGTGTTGGGCAGGATGAAATAGTCGCCTTCCAGGAGGTCGAGGATGTTCTCACCACCGCCTCCGAGGTCGATCCGACGGATCGCGACGGTCACGATTTCCGCACCGCTCGCCTCGACCGAATCCAACATCACCTGATTGTTGGGGAAGTTGGAACTGCCAATTAGCAAATGCGAGGCAAAGCTTTGCCCGGCAATCGTCAGCGGATCGTCTAGAGGTTCGCTCATCGCATTCGTTCCGCTCAACCGCCCGGTGCCGGATGAACGATTTCAATGTCGTCACCGGGATTGATCGATACATCGGGCCAGCTTCGCCGGGGTACCACGCTGCCATTGACGGCGACGGCGACAAACTTGGCTGTCGGATCGATAGCTTCCGCTTCGAGCAGCTCGATTACCGTTGCCGCTGCAACCGCTCTTTTCTCACCGTTTATCGTCATCATTTCGCCCATATCGAATCCTATCAGGCGGCTCCCTGTTTGAGTTTGGTGCGTGCGGCGTCGAAGTCAATTGGCTTGTTCTTATTCTTTCGGCTCTTCGCGAAGCGGCCAAGTCCGAAGGGTGCTATCTCTTCCGGCACATCACCATCGAGAATATAGCGGCTAATGGCGTCCGCCGTCACTGGCGCGAGCAAGATGCCGTTGCGGTGATGGCCGGTCGCCATAATCAGACCTTCCATTTCCGTCGGACCCAGTATCGGGGCGTCGTCTCGACTGGTGGGGCGATGGCCGACCCACATTTCGTCGATGGAAAGCTCGTCTAGGCCCGGCACCGCCTCCCAGCTTTCGCGTAGAAGATGAAGCATGCCTCCGGCGGTAAGGTCGTGGTCGAAATCCTTTTCCTCGACAGTAGCTCCGATGATCAGCCGTCCGTCGAGGCGAGGGACCATATAAATGCCTTCCGGTGCCCATAAAACATGGCGCAATAAGTGTGCGGACGGATCCATGCGGAGCGCCAACACTTGACCTTTCAAAGGTCTTACCGGGGGCAGAAGTTCCTTTGGCAAACCATCGATCCCGCGGGACCAGGCGCCTGCGGCCAATACCACCATATCGGCCGGCGTTACTTCATCGCCGCAGCGGATACCCGTAACTTTACCGCCGGCGCTTTCGATTGCAGTTACCTCCGTATAGAGGCGGAGGTCTCCACCGGCAGCACTAAAGGCGATCCGCAAAGCATCGACCAAATCCCGATTTTCCACTTGATGATCGGAGGGGCTAAAGACCGCGCCGGTAACATTGGGGGTCAAAAACGGTTCTTTTTTGCGTGCTTCGGGCCCGCTCAGCCATTCCACATTGAGGCCCAGCTTGGATTGGAAATCGAAATTGAACTTGAGCGCTTCCGCGTCGTCCCGGTCGAGCGCAACGATCAACGTACCTTCGTCGCGATACCCGATGGGTATTTTCGCGGCATCTTCCAATTCATCGCGAAAGTCCGGCCAAATCTGCTGAGCTTTGAGATTGAGCTCAAGTAGCGTTTCTTCGCCTGGTTCGGCTTCGGCCTGGGCTGCCAGCATACCAGCGGCAGCCCAACTCGCACCCCGGCCAGGCTCGCTTTTCTCGAATACCGATACCCTCGCGCCGGCTTGCGCCAGCCGCCAACCGATCCCGAGGCCGCACACGCCGGCACCGATAATGGCGACGGTTGGTTTGGACCCTGTAGCGTTATCAATTGGTATCGACATATCGACTCCCTGCGCTGGCATAACCCAGATCAGGTTCCATGGGTGTGTTCTCAGCCGGCCCAAATAGAGGCGGCACCCCAGCTTAAGATTTCAATAGCTTAAGAGTAGCGTTTTGGCGCGGTTAAATTCAAGACCCGAGCAGGACTTGTCGCGGATTCACGCTTGAAAATCTTCTTTCGTGAAAAGGGACACGAGTTCAATATCCTGCTCAGAAAACGCTTGTTCGGCGCCGGCCAGCCGGTCTACCACGGTAATCACCGTATTCACCGTCAAACCCGCCTTGCGAACCGCGTCCACCGCCTGTAATGCGGAACCGCCGGTAGTGGTGACATCCTCGAACACGATCGCGGTTTTGCCTTTCGGCAAATAGCCGTCGATCTTTTGATCGGTGCCGTGGCCCTTGGTCTGTTTGCGAACGAAAAAGCTCGGTATGGGTTTTTCCGGGAAACTCCGCATGCTGAGCTGAGAAACGATAGGCACAGCGCCCATCTCAAGCCCGCCGATGCAATCCACGTCGCGGTCCTTGATTTCTTCCCATAGCGCTTCTGTCAGCAGGCTGGCGCCTTCCGGGTCCAGCATGGTCTTTTTCATGTCGAAGAACATGTTGCTTTTCGCCCCCGAAGCGAGGGTGAAGTCACCGTCTTTCAGCAGTGATTTGTCGTCGATGATGGTGCGCAGTCTTTCGCGTTCGGCGCTGTCCGCTGGCATTCTTGGCGTCTCCCTCGGTTCCGGCAGATGCCATCCTTGTAACGTGATTCGCGGCTTTGAACAGCCCTCACTTGGAGGTCATGACGAAGACGCCGTCCCAGTCCTCTGCCGGCGGATCGGCTTTGAGATGGTCGCAGCGATCGATATAGAGTTTACAAGGCGCGTCTTCGGGATTGAGCGAAAGCCCGCGCTTGAAACAATCTTGCGCGTCGTCCCAGCGCATTTCGCGATAGGCCCCCAGTCCGTCGCGGAAACTGCCGAGAACGTCTTGCATGTTGGGGAAACTTTCGTCGTCGTGATAGTCGAGTACTTCGAATATGCCGACAGGCTCGGTCTTGCCTTGGACAATCACCCGGTCCACTTCGCGGGTACGATAAGTGCCCTTTAGCTGCGCATGAGTGTATTCGCTGATCATGATGCGGGCACCGTATTGCTTGCAGCCGCTTTCGAGCCGGGCAGCGAGGTTCACGCCATCGCCGATGATGGTGTAGTCCATCCGCCGTGGCGAGCCGATATTTCCGGAGACAACCTCGTCCGTATTCAGGCCGATCCGCATGTTGATCGAGTTAAGGCCCTGATCCGCGCGTTCGCCATTCCATTTGTGAAGGTTTGAAATCATCGAGATTGCGCATTGCACCGCGCGATCTTCGTCGTCGTCGCGGGCAATCGGAATGCCGAAGCAGGCCATAATCGCATCACCGATAAACTTATCCAGCATGCCTTCGGCGTTCTCGATACATTCCACCATAACGGTGAAATATTCGTTGAGCAGGCTAACCGTGCCCTGCGCGCCCAACTCTTCGGTCAGACTGGTGAAGCCCTGAATATCGCTGAACAGGACGGTCGCTATTTTGCTTTGGCCACCCAGAATGTCTTCGCCGCCGGCCAGCAGCTGGTCGGCGACGCCGGGATCCATGTAGCGCGACATGGTGGATTTCATGCGCTTCTCGCTCGAGATGTCTTCAATCATTAGCATCGTGCCGAGTACGCTGTCTTCTTCGCCAACCAGCGGCTGAACGGTGAGATTGACCGAAATTTTCTCATCGTCGAGCTCTATCTCTGCGTCGACCGAACTATCTGCTTCATGCGTTTCCGCCACCCGGCCAATACGTTCCACGATCCACGCATTGGCATCGGTAAAGAACTCTTCGGATGGCTGATCGAGAATTTCTTCCTCGGTGCTATGTAAAATTCTTAGGCCGGCCGCGTTGCAAGTGACGATCTTGCCATCCTCATCCAGTGTGATGACCCCGTTCGACATGCTGTGAAGCATGCTTTCGTTATAGTTTTTGATGTTCTGAACATCTTTAAAGAGGCTGGCGTTCTCGAGGCCGATAGAGACCTGTGCGGTAAACGCCTTCAGTCGCTGTTCGTCTTCGTCCGTGAACGGGCCGCCTCGCTTGTTCAATACCTGGGTGACACCAATTTTCTTGCCATCCTTGTTGATGACCGGCACGCAGAGTATCGAGCGGGTGAAGAATCCGGTTTGCTTATCGAACGCCGGATTGAAGCGTAAATCCGCGTAGGCGTGCGGAATATTGATCGTATCGCCTGATGTGTACACCGCACCGGCGATACCGAGGTGATTGGGAAACCTAATTTCGGTCGCATCAAGCCCGGCGCCGACGCTGGACCAAAGCTCGCTGGTTTTCTCGTCGTTCAGAAACAAAGTCGAACGATCCGCATTCAGCATCTCGGTCGCTTCGCCCATCACTTTTTGCAGCATGCTGTTGAGTTCGATTTCCGAAGTGACATCCGCGACCACATCTAGGAACTTGAGCTCCTGCTCGCGCGACTTTTTCATCCGCTCGAAGGAAATGCTCGATTGCAGGGTCAACGCCGCTTGCGTCGCCATCGCCTCGAGCAACGTCAAGTCTTCGTCCGTATAATCGCCCTCGACTTTGTTCAGAGTTTGCGCGACGCCGATTATTTCACCACGGGCGGTGCGGATCGGTGCGCACAATATGTTCTTGGTCTTAAACCCGGTTTGAAGATCGATCTCTTGATTGAAGCGGTCATCGGAATAAGCATCTTCGATGATCATTCCGTCGCCGGTTTGAAACACCGCGCCGGCGATACCGTCATTATTCATGAGACGAATTTCACGGGTCTGACTTCCGAGTGCGATGCGCGAATACAGCTCGCCCGTATCCGGATCGTTGAGGAATAGCGTGCCGCGTTCGGCGCCGATTTCGGACGTGGTGATATTGATAAGATGCTCCAACATCTCATCCAGTGTTTCCAGAGCCGCCAGCTTTTGCGAAACCGCCAGCAATAGCTCAACATGACGCAAACGCTGACGTTCGTCGTCGTTGAGCGCGGTGCCACCGGATTGCACGATCGGGGTTATGTTCGATGTGGTGCGCATATCAACTCTGTAGCTGGTCCCGAAGTGCCGAGACGGCGTCCTGCAATTGTACCACCTCGTCGCGGTGGCCGCGTTCTATGTCCTGAATTTTGGTTTCGTAATCAACGGTTAGCCGGTCCATCTCATCGCGCAGACTATGGATCGTTTCTTTAAGCTGAGTGATTTCTGCCTGAGCGGAAGCGGTTGCTTTATGTATTTCATCGTTCGTTTCGAGCTTGGTGTTTTCCAGCTCGTCGCGCAGGGCTGCAGCGGTTGACTTGAGTTGCGAAATCTCATTATTGGCTTGGGCGATGGCACGCTGCGATTCGGCATCGCTGTCCAAACGCTGTTCTTCCAGCTGTTCGCGCATAGCCCGAATGGTCTGGGTCAGATGGCGAATTTCGGCTTCGCTATCGTCGCCCGTGTCCGGCTGCTCCTTGACCTGTGCTTCGCTCATGTTTTCCTCTCCGAGCGTTGGCCAATACTCTATAAGTTTGGCTCAAATATTATTACAAATTTATGCGATGTTGTAATGGTTTTACGAAAAAGCGTTAATAATGAATAAGATAGATGAGATTCTAAATTTCTGGTTTGGGGCCGACAGCCCGCCCGATCGCCGCCGGGACGTGTGGTTTATGGCGAATGACGATTTCGACGCGACAATTCGCGAGGAATTTGGCGCCGACGTGGAGGCGGCGTTGTCCGGATCGTTCGAAGATTGGAAGGAGACACCGGAAGGATGTCTGGCGCTAATTCTATTGCTCGACCAATTCCCGCGTAATCTCTTTCGCGGCAAAGGCAAAGCTTTCGCCGGCGACGATCGAGCGGTGGAACTTGCGAAATTTGCGATCGAAAGAGGTTACGACCGCGATTTCAGTGCGGTGCGCCGAAGTTTTCTTTATCTGCCGTTCGAACATTCTGAATCGTTGGAAGACCAGGATCGCTCGGTGGCGCTCTTCGAATCATTGGACGACGAGATCTGGCTAGATTTCGCAGTCAGGCATCGCGAAACGATCACCCGTTTCGGGCGGTTCCCAAGCCGAAACCACGCACTCGGTCGCGACAGCACCGAAGCCGAATTGGCCTTTCTGAAAGAGATTCCGATGGGATTCTAGGCGGCGTCGGCGAAGTTCCGATAATGCGCTAAAAGATCATCCGATGCGTTGTAGATGGGCGTATGCCCGCGCAAAAGGATTTGTGTCGAACGTTCGTAGGCCGCACTCGGCATTGTAATGGTGCCATCCTCGGCACAATTCCCCTCGATGGTCGCTTTCAACAATCCCGCGGGATTAGCCATTTTCACTTCATGCTCGACGAGATCAGGGCTAAGCGTGCTGACTTCTATGGCGAGTTCGCGCGCCACGGTGCCGGGAATCAGACAGCCTGCGGCGAGACATGCGCCACCGGTGACCGCCAACGAGCTGTGGGCATCCTGTGGGGTGAAGTAACGTACGCGAATATTGGCTCCACGGTTGCGTTCGTCCTCGCTCGGTTCGGCGACGATGCAAGCTTTGGGAATCGTTTCGCTGGCCGCGAGCTGTTCCGGTGTGAGCGGTTCGCCGTCCGCTCCTTTCAGCCCCATGGCCAATCCAGCCTCGACCCAAATTTTTCGCAGCCGTTCCTTGAATTCGCTATCGCCGTTTAGCTCATCCGGCGTCTCGGCGGCTGTCTTACCGAGATCAGCCGCACGCAGAATCACCATCGGCACCGCGAGGTCGACGCATGTCGCTTCGAGACCGTCGAACGTGTCCATCGCGTTTCCGGTCGGCAGTAGTTTGCCGGTCTTGGCGCCAACCGGCTCCAGTAGTGCCAATTGCACGCCTGGCCATCCACCGAGTACGCCGGGAATTTCGGTTGCCGCTTCCATGGGCTTCTCGGGTTCGGGCATGTCCACTAAAGCGTGGGTAACGACACCGGTATTCGTATTATGGATACGCACCTTGGATCGACCGGGCTCGAGGCTTAGGAGTCCGATTTCTTCGGCAAAAATCGGCAAGGACGCCGACATGTTGCCGCAATTAACGCTCCAATCGATTGCTGCCTTTGTCGGCGCCAGTTGGGCCAGCGTGCTGTCGATATCCGAATCTTCTCGATCCGAATGGCCGACAATAAAGACTTTGCAGCTTTGCGGAACGCCGCGCCCAAGACCTGTGATTTGTCGGTTGGATGGGACTTCACCTTCTATGGGCACGCCCATGATGCGCTTGATCACTTCTTCCTGGAGCGCACGATCACTAGGTAAATGTTCGTCAAAAAGAACGATGCCGGTCGAGGTACCACCGCGCATATGGTAGACGGGAATTTCCAATACACCGTTTAAAAAACGGGGCGACAGGCCCAAGAAATGTACGTTTGCTGTATTTGCCGACATGCCGTTCTCCTTATTTTAAATCCCGGACTTATTGCTTGAATTTAGGTAAGTCCAACCCGACCCCGTTCAAGGCGCCGAATAGGTCGTAAAGTTTTTGCGTGGTTTCCGTGGGCAGGGGCGGCGATAGAATCGATTCTAGATTGCTTTTCAAATGCTCCGGATTACCGGTGCCGAATAGCAGAATGTCGGTCCCGGGCTCGTGGCGGACGAAGCGGTATGCCGCATCGATGACATTTTTTGCACCGCCCTCGGTCATCAGGAAATCAAGCGGCTCGCCCTCCGCAAGTTCGGCTGAGATTTCACCGGCCTCCGCAAGCTCTGCCAGAGTTTCTTTCAAATAATCTTGATTGCTGAAGATACTGCGCACCGCATACATCAACAGCGTTCCGACACCGTTTTCTTGGCTATGGGGGAAAACCTGGGTGCGCGCGTTCTGGCACATCATATGGAAGGCGACCATGCACACTTCCCAAACACCTTCTTGTGTCGCGCGGTTGAGCATGGTGTGATCCGGATCGGATGTCGCGGCTTCGGTAATCCCGATATGGCGGATCTTTCCTTTCTCTTTTTCTCTAATTAATGCCGGTGCGATTTCGGCGAGAGCATAGTCGTATTCATGGGGTTTAACGCCGTGAAGATTGAACACATCCACATAATCGGTGTTCAGTCGCCCAAGGGCCGCTTCGAAATTTTCGACAACGCGCTCGGCGGTCCAGAGACCGTCCTTGTCACTAATATGATCCTTGGTGGCGATGACCACGCTATCGCGTTGGATCGTCTTCAACGCCTCGCCAACGAATGGCTCGGTGCCGTAGTTGGCTGCGGTGTCGATGAAATTTATGCCGAGACCGACCGCTTGGTGAATGATGTCGACCGATTCCGCCGTGCTTCGTCCGGTCTTGCGTCCGAGCCGGCTGTTGCCGCCGGTGCCGAGCCCGGCGACGCTAACCTTGAGGCCGGTGTTGCCGAGAGTAGTGAATTCCATGATCAGCTCTTATTTAGGTATGGCTTGTAAATCACGTTGTCGACGATGCGCCCGATACCGCGGCGCAGTGGCTCGATGTCGATTACGGCGTCTAATTCGAGATTCGCGAGATTTATCACTGTGCCCATTTCGAGCATGAACCAGCCAACTTGTTTCATGGTGCCGCATTCGACCATCAGATTTTCCGGGCCGACAATCTCGAAGAGTTTTTTGAGCGTGTCGCCGTGTTCTCCCTCACCGTCCTTGCCGATCAGCATGTCGATTTCGCCTTCCTCGACCATGGCGATGGTGACACCTGCCTCCAGGTAACGCTGTATGTCTTCCGCCGCTTCTTCGGGTTCAAGCGGCTTCTCGGGGTGTTTCAAGCCCCATTCATATATTACCTCGAGCCCGTCATCGGCACAGCGTTTGATGAGATCGAGTTTCTTCTCTTCGTCATAGGTGACGTAGGTCTCTGAAATCTCGATTACCTCCCATCCGTGTTTTTTGGTGTAGGCTAGATGCTCTTCGAGCGTGCCCTGCACATAGGCCAACTCCGCCACATTGCCGCCCATGAATGGCTTGATATTGTGCTCTTTCAACAGCGCAATTTTTTTAAGCGTGAGGTCTTCAGGATAGAGCTTATGGGTGAAGGTGCGGAACTTGTAATAGTCGATGTAGGGCCCGGCGGTTTCCAAGATCATTTCGGCATGCGAGGCACTGAAGCCACCGTCATGAACCATGGTGCGCCCGACCGTACGCGGCTTCTCCTGCCGGTCGGGAATAGTGAGATAAGGATAGGTATGTTCGGTCATTTCTTCTTTCCCGGAGTTGGATAGCTGTCGAGGAGCCCGTCGACCAAGTCCGTCGACGCATCCCAGTCGAACGTGCGGTAGGCGTGTGCCTTGGTAACAAAGCTGGCGCCCGCATAAAACATTTCATACTGCACGTGCCGTGAGGCGAATTCGGAACCTACTGCGTCCCAGGCGAGCTTGAAGAATTTCACCCGCTCTTCCGACGACGCGGCCGGCGATTGCTGCGTCTTGCCAATCAAATCGGCGATTTCCGGATTGTCGAAATCTTCAATGCCCGAGGGGAGCATGATCATGCCGCCGCCTGCCAGTTCCCGGAGCGCGTTGTTGACCTTGGAATAGAGCGCCTGCGTCTGGACCTGGGCGGTGTAAAGCAACTGCCGGTCGGGCACGAAATAATCTCCGGCCATCTCCCCCTTGGCTTCGATGCCGTAGACAAGTCCTTCGACAAGTCCCACATCGGTTGCCATCTGGCCTAGGGTTTCCCGAACCTGTGGAAAGCCTGCGATGCCGTTGATGTCAGCGATGCGGTGGGCGAGGCCGGCCAGGAAGCGCATTTTCACCAGCAGCCGAATCTGCGCCTGGTAATTCTGAAATACATGCGCCGGGGTTCCGTGGAACTGTTTCTGGCACATCTCAATGCTTTGATTGACAAAGACCCGCTCCCAAGGCACGTGCACTTCGTCGAAATAGAGCACTGCGTCATTTTCGTCGTAACGGCTTGAAAGCGGGTTGTCGAAAATGGATGGCGCGGCTTCCTCGTAAGACTTGCGCGAGAGGATCTTCAGGCCTTTGGTTGCGATAGGTAGCGCAAAAGACAGCGCATGTTTTTCGTCGCCGGGCTGCAATGGCTGGATACATGTAACGAAAACTTCGTTCGCCATGATCGCCGACGTGCCCAGCATTTTAGCGCCGTGTACGGTCAGCCCGGATTGATCCTGGTCGACGACGCCGACGCTGAGAAATTCCAGGTTTTGCTCGCTCGCTTGTTTGGACCGGTCTGCTTGCGGGTTGATGATGACATAGGTCAGGAAATGATCCGTGTCGCGGGCCAGGGTGTAGTAGTCGCGAAGCGCGTGCGCACGCTCTTTGTCGTAATCTTCGAAAGTTTCGATGCCCATCATCATGCCGCCGATACACGAGGCCACATGGTCCGGCGAGCGACCCATGAATCCGTAGTGACAGGCGGCCCATCGTTCCAGTGCTTCTCGACGGTCGCGAAGTTCAAGATAACTGGTCGGCAGCAGCCAAGCCTTATTGACCTGTTCACCGGTTGTCGGTGAGGCGAATGTCATGGTCTCAGTATTTTCTGCCTGGAAATCGTAAAGATGCGCCGCGGAGGCGACGGAATTCTTGTACGCATCGTGGGTGGTCACATCCTCGATGCGCTGTCCCCGCAACATCACTTCGCGCCCATCGCGCAGGGACTCCAGATGTTGGTCGCCGGTCTTAACCATCAGTCCTCCGATAGCTTGCCGAGCGCATCGGCGTTTGTGGTGAAATCACCGTCATCGATTGCGATATCGAGGAACTCGCAACGCCGAAACCGTTCCTGTTCCTCGAAGGGTACGGTCGCATCGATGCCGAGCTTGGTACGGATACCATCCGCAGAGGCGCGTACATATTCGTGTCCGCGCGCACCGGGAATCTTAATGAGATCTTTCGAGGCCTCGAACCGCGTCGCCATGGCGTACTCCACATCCGCTGGATCGCGGATGTCGATGTCGTCATCCACCACGGTGACCAAATCCAAGTCTTTTAGGGCACCGAAGGCCGCGGCAATGGCATTCCGCTGCAGACCATTATGTTGCGGCGTTGTTTTTTTGACTTGGATCACCGCATGAAACCGGTGGAGTCCGCCGGCGGTCATTTCCGCATCGGTCACGATGGGTATTGCCGTTTGCAGGACGTTAAGCAGGCTTGCTTCCAATACATATTTCCGCAGCATCACCGTCTCGCGGCCATAGCCGTTAATCGCGTGATAGATCGGCCGTTCGCGGTGGGTCACCGCAGTGATCTCGACAACCGGCGCGTCCCCTTCCGGCGACAAAAACCCTACGAATTCCCCGAACGGTCCTTCGCGTACCGTTTCACTGGCGAGCATCTTGCCTTCGAGAACGATTTCGCTTTCCGCCGGTACCGGCAGGTCCTGGGTGACGCCTTTCAACACCGGCAGGGGTTGTCCCGACAATCCGCCGGCGACAGCGATTTCGTCGGCACCTTCGGGCATTTGCGAGCCCATTGTTGCTGCCGTGTACTGCAAGGCGAGGTCAGTTCCGAGACAGACCACAATCGGCAAGTCCTCACCCGAGCGTTGCGCTTTTTCGAACGCAATTCGCAAGTGACGTCCATAGTCGAGTTGTATCCCGGTCCTTTGCGGCCCTACCAACTGCAGCCGGTGAAACGATGCGTTGTGAACCCCGGTCTCAGGGTCCGCGGCGATTACCACGCCGGCGGTAACGAAGCGCCCCGAGTCCGCTTCCGTGTGGTAAAGGGCCGGCAGAAGCTCGGTAAGGTCGAAGCCGTTAGTCAGCACGGTTTCTTGTGCGGGGCCATTGTCGACAGCTTCCGGTGGCTGGGGGTTTCCAAGGGCCCGGCCCACCAAAGTACGAATTGCTCCGAATTCGACCCCGAACGCAGCTTCGCAATTTTTCTGGCAGCAAAGCAGGTTACCGATGATCGGCATGTCGTGGTCGTCGGCGGGTGGGAAAAGGACCGCTTGGCCCCCGTCCCGCTTTTTCATGATCGCGGCGATCTCCAAATTCGTACTGGCGGCAGCGCCATAGGTTTCTATGCGCCCCGCCGCCGCCATTCGGTTCAAAGCCGATCGGAAGCGCGTGTCCAGCACGCCCAAATTCGTTTGAGAGTTGGTGGTTTCGCCCATTTCGGAATTAAGCGTCCGGCCGTGCCGTGGCGGCGAAGGACGGATGTGCCTCCATACCCTTCATCCAAGCGTCGAGCTTGGGGTGGGAATCCCGCCAATTGTCGTCGGCGCCGCGCCAATCGGCGTAGGAGAGCGAAGAAGCAACGGTGAGTGCACCCATATGGGTCTGTCCTTCGAGCTCGCCAACCAACCCTTCGAGAGCGTCATAGATGCGATTGGAGCGGATGACCTCCTTTTTGAGAACGGTGGGTGATTGCTCCGACGGGTCGAGCCGGTTCTGGCCGCTGCGGGTAAACATCGAATCCATCAACACCGCGCCAATCGCTTCGAGCTTAAAACAGTCGAGCCGCGCCGCGGTGTCTTGGGGATAGAGTTTTCCACCCGAAAGGTCGTTCATGTGGTGCGCGATAATGATGCATTCCGACAGTGCGGTGCCGTCATCTAGAACTAAAGTGGGAGCTTTGCCGGACGGATGCGCTGCCAACAACGTGTCGAGATTTTCCGGAATCGGACCGACGTCGATCTCTTCGCATTGGTCGCCATAGCCAGCCTCGATGATGGAGATACGGGCACGACGGCTATAGGGCGATGTGGGCGTAATGTAGAGTTTCATAGATCGATTCCTTCAAGTTGAATTTTGATAAATTTATGGGCTCAGGCGTGACGTTCGGCGGGGCAAGCGTCAACCGGCGTGCGGCGTCTGGTTGCCGTCGAGATAGACCCTGCTGTTTTGAGCATACGCTCCCCCGGAAGAATTTCTCGCGGACTTTTGCCACGTTGCCCCGATTAAACTCTATTCTTCTTAAGAATCAAATCCGAATAGGCGGGCAGGGTTCTTGGCAAGTACCAATTCGCGGTCCGCTTCATCTGGAATCCAATCCAGCAGCGGGTCCAGAACATCGGCGCTTTCCGCAACGCCGTCAAAGCGAAACCGCGGGTGGGGCCAGTTGATGCCCCATATCACCCGGTCCGGCCGTGCCGCCACCAAAGCCTGTACGCGGTCGCCAACATCGAAATAGTCCGGTGGACCGGTGAGCGAGTTTGAGTAAATCGCTGCGATCTTGACCCAGACGTGATCGTTTTCTTCGAGCAATTTCAACAAAGTACGGAACCCTTCGCCGGAAGTACTCTCTTCGATAGGCGTCTTCCCGAGATGGTCGAAAACGACCTTTACCGGCAGGTCGCTTACCATCGGCGCGACTTTCTGCACCCATCCGGCGCTCGCTTCCTGCAATTGCAGAACCCAGTCGAGGTCGGCGATCTGGGCCGCAATTTTGTCCGCATTAAAAACCGAAAGCTCGCTGCCCGAGCCTGAAATACGCACGCCCCGCATGCCGCCAGCGTGCAGTCGATCCAATTCCTCGCGGCTGATACCGGGCGGAATTACCGCCGTGCCGCGTGCTCTGTCCTGGCCGATCGCGGCGATGGCGTCGAGCGTGACCGAATTGTCGAAGCCGTAAGCCGAGGAATGGACGATGACCGACCGTTCGATGCCAAGCCTCGCCAACATGCCGCGATAGGCCTCTAACGTGGCTAGGCGGGTACCGTCATTGGTGCGGGGATAGCGGTCCAGCGGCCCATATATATGGGAATGGGTATCGCAGGATTTTGGCGGTGCCTTGAGTCTGGGCGCGCGGCCTTTGTCGGCGATGAAATCGGGATCGGTCATCTAATTCGCTTCGGGCTTGATCATGGCAAGAATTTCTTCGTACGCCGCATCGGCGAGTCCGGCGATGGCCTCGGCCTCGAGATTTTGCACCGGATGGGGCACGTACACAACTGCCGGGTCGAATCCCAATAGCTCCGCCTGGTGCCGGGCGGCATCGGCAAAAACTTCGGTCGCTATGAGACCACCGGCGATATTCCGTCGGTCGAGGGCCGCGATGTCATGCAAACTGCACGACGTGCAGGAACCTCAATCGGACAGCGCTTCTAGAACCAGATCGCAATCCTTAGCGATTTCCGCAATCAGCGTTTCTGGCGCCGCACTGACATTGGTCGGCTTGATATAGCGTTTGGCGGCAATGCCGTCGGCGGCGAGCCGCGTTTCGAGCTGGTCGAGGAAGATATCTCCTTGGCTTTTCGAGATATCGAGCAACGCCACCGTTTTACCCGCCAAGTCGGCAGGCGGCGGCGTACGTGGCCTTAATCCAGGCGCAATCTCGGCGGTTGGATCGAGTAGGGTGTCGGGTTCGGTCATGGATTGATCTCCTTGGTGACAGGGTTGACCGCATGCTCGCCGGAGCACGGGATAATCGCGCTCATCGAGCCGGTGTCGCCGCCGGCGCAAATCACATGAATACCATCGGGACGAAACTTCGCTATCCTTTCGGTTTTGGCTGCGGTGCCGTCGGTAATGCCGCCCGAGCCTTGGGCCAGCTCGGCGGCGGGCAGTTGCAGCAACGCTTCCAGTTCGTCGATAAGCATTTGCTTCGTCCAGCCCGCATCGACGAAAAGACGTCGGTGTTGGGGGCAGACGACGACAAGCGCGTGATGGTGGCCGGCTTTCTTGGCGCCGCCAACCGATTTGAGGGACAACGCCAGATTACGCACCAGCGACTCAGCATTGGCGGATTTCTGGTCGGTCAAACCCAGCATGCCGTCGCCGGAAAAAAGCGTTACCGCCGATTTGCCGGGCGCGATACCGCGCAAGGTCGACAGAGTGTCCCAGGACGGCTCGTCCTCCCGTTCGGCGATACAAAAGCTGAGCTTGCCCGGATGGCCGAGCACGCTGGCATCGGTGCTGCCCGGCTTGGCGCCTCCGATGTTGCGGCAAATCAACTGTAGCGCCCGGCCGATGGTGAGATTGGCGCGATGGCCTGGGCCGAGGACGTTGGCACCCGCATTGAGGCCGAGCCCGCGTACGATCGGCCCGTTTGCGACGATTACCGGCCCGCTGGCGCCGGTGCCGACCAGAACGCTGTGGAGGCCGAACTCCGGATCAAGTGCCGCTTCGAGTGCAGTTAGTACGACCGGGAAATATTCCGGCCGGCAGCCGGCCATAACCGCATTGATCGCCGCTTTCTCCACCGTGCACGGAACTGCCGCCGGAGGAATCATGCCGAGCACGCGATCACCGTCAAGATTGGCACCCCCCAGCATGGCAAGGACCCGCTCCGGGGTCGGCGGGACTACCGGTAGCCCGTCGGACCAATCCCGGTCGAAGCAGGCCTCGATGGGATCTTGCGCCGCGCCGAGCGAAATTTCGCGGGCGGATAGGTGTACATCGCCGAAGCGGACCGCAAGCTTCTCCGCCATACCGGGCTCTTGAGTTCGCGATCCACAGCCGGGCTGCGAGGCCGGCAGGTCCGCACCCAGGTGGTCATCCTCCAGGAGTGTCTGCCATTCGTCTCGATGCCAGCCGACCGTACGGCCGGTTTCCGCACCCCCGTCCCTCCGGATCAAAGTAGGCACGATTTCGATTCCGAGCTCGTGGGACCAGGCAAGCTCGCGATCGTCGATGACGGTGGAAACCGTGTCGGGAAAATTTGCATCGTCCTGGCAGGCGATGGCGATACGGTGCGCCTCCGTTGCGAGCAACGGTGCTATGAGCGCGCAGGTCGGACAGTCGCGCTTAACGACGGCGATCCATCCGTTTTCGGGGATCGGCGGTGTCATGGCAGGAGACCTCGCGATGAGAACTCGTCGCGGAGCGCCTGTTCGACGGTGAAGGTGGGAGTGAATCCCAAATCCTCTTGCAGCCGCGTCGTTACCATCCTTCCTCCGCCTCGCAACGGCCGGCCAGTAAATCGTACCTCGCCCGTGCCCGGCACCAATTTCTTTATCAGCTGGTGATAGTCCTTGTAGGAAATGCAGTTTTCTTCGGGCCCGGCGAGGTTGTAGACCGGGTAGGCGGGGTTGGGATGGCGCATTGCGGCCAGTGTCGCGCCGACCGCATCGTCGATATAGGTGTATTGGGTCCGCTCGTCCCCGGAGATGTTCGTAATCTCGACGTCGCTGCCATCGATCGTGCGCTTGATGCGGTCACGGGCGGCGGCCATGCCTTCGCCTTTAACTTCGGCCGGGCCGATGACGCCGGAATAACGCAGCGCGACGAAGGAAAGGCCGTTTTGCTTGGCAAACCGATTGCCGGCGATTTCGCAGAAATACTTACTGACGCCATATACGGAACGTGCGCCGGGGTTCATGCTTTCCTCGAACGGTCCATCGCCACCGCCATAAACGGCGATAGAGCTTGCGAACACGACCCGTTCAACATTCGCGTCCGCTGCGGCTTTCAGAATATTCATCGTCGCGGTCACGTTAACCGCATGGGCACGCGCCGGATCCTTTTCGCAGTCGCCGATCAACATGGCGGCCATATGCAGAATATGGGTGGGTTGCGTTGCGCGTACCGTCTCGGAGACATAGTCCGGATCGGTAATGTCTCCCGGGTAAAACGAGAACTTGTCGGCAAGGTCTACGAGCGGACCGTCATCGGCGGGCCGACGTGCGGAAACGGGGACGGGGTCGCCCTCGCGGCAAAGCGCTGCCACGATGCCGCTGCCGATGGAGCCGGTACCTCCGAATACAAGAATGCTCATGGACCGGCAGTGTAACGGGTTTCGTTCGCTTGTCAGGCCCCCGGCCCACGGTTTCCAAATGCAGGTGAGGTTCTATAATCGCCGCAAACCAATATCGTTTTAGGGAAGGATCTCACCATGGCACTCAAACCCATTCGCGTCGGCCTCATCGGTGCCGGCGGCAATATGCGTAATCGTCATATTCCGGGCTTTAAAAAACAGAAGGGCGTCGTACTGGCAGCCGTGGCCAACCGCACCAAGGCATCGGGCAAAAAGATCGCCGACGCATACGGTGTCGAAAAAGTTTGCGGTGATTGGCTCGAGATTCTGGAAGACGAGACGATCGACGCGGTTTGCATCGGCACCTGGCCCTATATGCATGAGACCTTGGCCGTCGGCGCGCTCGATCATGGCAAACATGTGCTGTGCGAGGCACGGATGGCGATGAACTCGGCCGAAGCACACCGGATGCTGAAGGCTTCCATGGATTATCCCCGTCAGGTCGCGCAAATCGTGCCGTCGCCGCGTACCTTCGCCATCGACCGCACGGTGATGGATTTGATGGGAAAGGGCGCGATCGGCGATCTCGTACATGTGGATGCGCGGGTTTATACGGGCAGTAACTTCCCGAATTACGATTCACCCATGCATTGGCGCTTCGACCGGGATTTCTCCGGTAACAACATCATGGCCATGGGCATTCTTTACGAAGCCATGATGCGCTGGGTTGGCACCGCGAAGACTGTCCAGGCTCTCGGTCAGAACGTGATCAAACACCGCAAGGCAGCGGATGGCAGCCGGCTGCAAATGACCATCCCCGATTTCGTTGATAGCATCTCCGAGTTGGAGCAGGGTGGCACCATGCGTTATTCGATCTCGTCCGTGCTGGGGCATACGCCGATGAGCATCGACGTACATATCTATGGCACCGACGGGACCATCGCGGTCCAGGAGAAGCATGGCGGCAAGCTCGAGGTCTATCACGGCAAGCGCCGGGATAAAGCACTGAAACGGGTGACCATCCCGAAGTCGAAGCAGGGCTATTGGCGTGTCGAGGAAGAATTCATCAACGCCATTCGCGGAAAAGAGCAGGTCAAGCTCACGGACTTCACTACTGCGGTCAAATATATGGAATGGACCGACGCGATCACGCTTTCCATGCGCCGGGGCGAGAAAGTCCATCTGCCGTTGGCCGACAGGGATTAGAGAAAAAGCGGAAATCTGCTCGGAAGGAGACAGCCTATGAGCCGTGCATTCGAAGGCATCAAGGTGATCGACACCACTCACGTGCTGGCGGGTCCGTTCGCGACCTATCAGCTGGCGTTGCTAGGCGCGGATGTGATCAAGATCGAGCATCCGGATATGCCCGACCAAACCCGGGCCATGGGCGCGGACAAGGAGTTGGGTGCCAAGGGAATGGGCACCACCTATATGAATCAGGCCTCCAACAAGCGCTCTATCACGCTCAACTTGAAATCCGAGCAGGGTCGCGAAATTCTTAAAGACCTGGTTAAAGGCGCCGACGTGTTCGTCGAGAATTACCGAAGCGATTCCTTCCCCGCGCTCGGTCTCGGCTATGAAGATTTCAAAAAAATAAACCCGTCGCTCATCTATTGTTCGCTGACCGCATGGGGCGACAAGGGTCCGCGCGGCAACTACACCGGCTACGATCAGGTAACCCAGGCTTATTCCGGAATCATGTCGATCACGGGCACGCCGGAAACCGGGCCGCTTCGTTGCGGGCCGCAGCTCTTGGATTTCGGCGCCGGTACCACTGCGGCGCTCGCCATTTCGAGCGCGCTTTTTCGGCGCGAGCGTACCGGCGAAGGCCAACACCTCACCGCCTGTCTCTGCGATACCGCCTTCATGCTTATGAGCTCTCAGGTCTCCGGCTATATGCGTACCGGCCAGGAACTCGGCTTTCAGACCACCGACCGCATGCATGCGGGACAGAGCTCTTACGAGGCGAAGGATGGGGAGAAAATCATGCTGGGTGCCGGCAACGACCGGCAATATGCCCGCTTCTGGAAATTGGTCGGCCATCCGGAACGTGCCGAGGCCAATCATGCGGCGCGCCACGAACGAAAAGCGGAAGACAAGGCGCTGATCGGAGAAATTATGAAGACTAAAACCGCCCAGGAATGGGAGGATTATCTCCAGGCAAATCATGTCGCCGCCGCGCGGCTTCGTACCGTGAAGGAGGCGCTCGACGACCCGCAGGTACAGCACCGGCAAAGCCATCATTGGTTCGAAGACGGCTGCCCGGGTGTGGAAGGCCGCTTTGCGGTGCCGGTTGCGGCGTTCGGGTCCGAAGAAGATGGTCCGAGGGTCGATAGCCCGCCACCTCGCATGGGCGAGCATACGGATTCGGTCTTGGCCGACCTCGGCATGAGCGATGCCGACATCGCAAAAGCCCGCGACGACGGCGTGATTTAGAACAGTTGGTTTGACGGTCGTCTGAACTCGTCGAAATTCACTGCTTTAATTACAAACGGAGTTGTCGCCGTATTCCGCTTGTCCAGCGGAGGGTGTATGACCCGATGATCAATTATAATCCTCTTAGCTATAAAGAGTGACTATGTCTGAAAAAGGAACATCTTCGAACGCTTCGTTGCCGCTCGCGGGCGTGCGGGTTATCGACTTTACCCATGTCATCTCGGGTCCGTTCTGCACCATGATGCTGGCTCATATGGGTGCAGACGTGGTCAAAGTGGAGCGGCCCGGTGTGGGGGATTCACTGCGTAATATCCCGGCTTACGAAGGGCGCGACGGGCATTCGGACTATTTCAATTCGGTCAACAACACCAAGCGCAGCGTGGCGTTCGACCTCAAGGACCCGGCGCAGCACGAGGCCGTAATTAATCTGATCGAGGCGGCGGACGTGGTCGTCGAGAACTTCAAGCCCGGCACGGCGGCGCGTATCGGGCTTGGGTATGACGCGTTGAAAGAAATCAATCCGAAGCTGATTTACTGCTCGATTTCGGGGTTCGGCCAAACCGGGCCTTACGCGCAGAAACCGGCAATCGATCCGATCATCCAGGCGGTTTCCGGTGTGATGAGCGTTACCGGCGAGCGGGACGGCCCTCCGATGATGAGCGGGTATCCGCTCACCGATACGGTGGCGGGTATGTATGGCGCGTTCGCTATTTCGACGGCATTGCTGAAGGCGCGTGAGACGGGCGTTGGCGAACATCTCGACGTCAGTATGCAGGGGGCCATGCTCTACGTGCTTGGCTGCCGGATGGCGGAAACACTCCAGGCCGATATCGTCACCGAACGGGTCGGCAACCAGAATCCGTTCCGTGTACCGTCGGATGTGTTCTTTTCGAAGGACAACCGACCGACCATTCTCCATTGCTCCAATGACATGCGTTGGAAAGCGCTTTGCCGGGCGCTGGAAAAGCCGGAATGGGCCGAGAACCCGAAATATGATTCGATGAAAAAACGCCAGGATCATCGCGACGAAATTCATGCCCTTGTCGGCGAACGGTTTGCCGAACGGGATCAGGCGGAATGGATGCCGCGCTTCGAAGCCGAGGACACCACCTGCATTCACGTGCATGATTATCGTGAGGCGTTGGATCACGATCAGATCGCCCATCGTGAGCAACTCACTAAACGCGATCATGCGCGCGACGGCGAAGTGTGGACCGTAGGTGCGCCTCTGATGAACGCGAGCTACAACAAAGCAATTACCGCTCCCCCGCTACTTGGGGAGCATACCGGCGACGTATTGTCCGATTGGCTTGGCTGGAGCGCGGATCAAATCGGGGCTATTTTGCCGGGCGAGGAGAAGGAGTAGCCATGTCGAAGCCAAGCAAGATTCGGATGGCCGAAGATGCCACCGGGCGACGTACGCTCTATGAAGAGATCGAGGTCGGCAAGGACCTCGGCTCGTTCGAATGGGAAGTTACCGACGCGGACATCGAGCGCCAATGCATGCTGGACGAGCATTGGCATGAATGGTTCATCAGCGATTCTCCCTGGGGTGGGCCGATAGCGCCGCCGCAGATTCAATCGCGGCCGCCGCGTTGGTTGCTGGGCCGGACCTACAACGTGCGCGGGGTCAGCTACAAACACGATTTCGAGTATTTGAAGGCGATCAAGCCCGGCCAGACGCTGACTATCTCCGGCAAGATTTCCGAAAAATACATCAAGCGTAATCGGGAATTCGTGCGGTGGGATACATACGCCCATGACGAAGAGGGCGATCTCGTCTTCTTTGCGTCCCGAGTTCAATGCATGGATGTGATCGAACGCGACGCGCCTCGCGAGGGCGTCGGTATCGATGGCGGCCCGAAACCGGAACGGGTGTAGGGAGGAATAGAATGGCGATCATTACCGAAGATACGCCGGTCGGCTACGCGCTTCCGCCCGTTTCGCGAAAGCTCGGGCTCGATCTCAACCGGGTCAAAACCGATGATGGCGAACTCGATACTATTCATACGGAAGCGGATGCGGCGGCGCGCGAAGGTTTGGACAAACCGATCGCGGTAGGGTCACGCATTTTCGGTGTAATTCCGCGCATGATGATGCTTTGCTTCGACGATGGTTGGATCGTTGGCGGTAAAGGATCGGTAGTGACCCGGCGCTCGGCCGGTATCGACGATTTGGTCACCGCTAAAGGATACGTGACGAAAAAGACACCCGAAGGCGACGACAAGCTTCGCGTTGAGTGCGAAGTCTGGGTCGAAACCGACAAGGGCGAAAAGGTAATGGTCGGCCAGTGCAGTGGCTTGGTTGACCGGAGGCCCGAATAAACAAATAGCGTTAGCCGGACAGACTACGAAAGTTGTATCGTGCTGCTAGCGAAAAGGGAGCGATGAATAGGTGGCCGACGAGACGCCAAAAATACGAAAACGTGACGTGATCAGCATTCTCGTCATCGAGGATAACGCCGAAGATACGATGTTGCTTACGGGTATCATCGGCCAGATTCCCCATCAGGAATATGCATTGGATTTCACCAGCGACTGGCCGGCCGCGGAAAAGCGATTGGAAGCGGACGACAAAACCTATGACGTGGTGATTTGCGACTATTACCTGGGGCCGGATTCCGCAGCCAGCGTAATTTCCGGCATGCGCGAAATCGGAATCGATGTGCCGGTGGTAGTGCTTACTGCATCGTCGAGCCGAGATACGGACGTCGAGGTGATGGAACTCGGGGCCTACGACTATCTCGAAAAAGGCCGGGTGACGCCGGAAATCTTCGAGCGCTGCATGCGCTACGTGATGGCGCGGGTCGATGCGGAGGCGAAAATACGTCGGGCGGCCTTCTATGATGAGTTGACCGGCCTCGCCAACCGGCGCCTCTTGATCGATAAGATGAAATCAGCCTTCGAACGCGCAAAGCGGCGGGAATCGGAAGTCAGCATCATGTTGATCGATTTGAACGGATTCAAGCCGGTCAATGACGATCACGGTCATGAGGCCGGCGATGCGGTCTTAGCGGGCATCGGGAAGAGATTGATGTCTGCGGTACGCAAGACCGATATTGCGGCGCGCTGGGGAGGCGACGAATTCATTGTCGTGCTCGAAGATTTTAAAGAGCGGGGCAATGCCACCATGGTCGCGGAAAAGGTAATGACCGCTATCGAAGAGCCGATTACCTATGGCGATACAACGTTGAAGGTCACCGGCAGCGTCGGCATGGTTTATTACCCGGAATTTGCCCTCGACGTGGACGAGATTATCAGCGTCGCCGACCAGGCCATGTATAAGGCGAAACACCTCAATAAAACGACCGGCGCCGCCGGCGGAACGGTTGTCACCCTGTCGCCACACGACCTGTAGAAGTGTGTGGGCGCTTAAGTCCGGTTCCAGGTTTCAGGAAAGAAAATGGCGGAGGGAGGGGGATTCGAACCCCCGACACGTTTCCGTGAACACGATTTCCAGTCGTGCGCCTTAAGCCACTCGGCCATCCCTCCGCGTCGAAGGGCGTGACCCTAACCGAGGCTATTGGTTCAGGCAAGCGGCGGGTAAACGACTCGCGAGGGGCACGGGATTTGTGATATCCTAGTTCCTTATTTATGTTGGATTTGGGCATAACTGACGCGGCTTGGGGGGCAGCGTGTTCATAGTCCGATTTATAGGGCGTGTATTCGTACTGATAGGTATTCTTTTCGCCATTTTGGGGGCCGGGGTTTGGCTGTTCGGAATGGATATTACCGTCCCCGCTGGCCAACTCTGGTTTCAGACGGACAGTGCCTCGCTCAATACCACTCAATCTTTTGTTCAGCGCTATATCCATCCGGGTCTTTGGGACACCGCTATTGTGCCCTTGTTGCAGCGTCCGGCGTGGGAGGCGCTCGCAATTCTCGTATTGGTCTTTGCGCTGGTCGGCGGATTTTTATCGTCGCTCGGTCGGAGCCGCCGCCGGCGTCTATTTAACGACTAAAATCCGACCTTTCCGCGTATTTCGTCCGGTGACGCTCCAGCTGCGCGGAGCGCTTGCAAGGTGAGACTTCGGTCGCGCTTGGCAAATCGTTTGCCATCTTCATCGGTCAATAATGTGTGGTGCCGATAACGGGGTTCCGGCAAGTCCAGCAGCGCCTGCAGCAGTCGATGGATATGGCAAGCGGGTAGCAAGTCCTCTCCACGAGTCACCAAAGACACCTCCTGGGCCGCGTCATCGACCGTGACCGCCAGATGATAGCTGGTCGGCGTATCCTTGCGGGCGAGCACGATATCACCACCTATGCCGGGGTCGACGGTGAACCGGCCTTGATCATGATCGTGAAATTCGAGCTTGCCCGTGAGGGATGCTGCACGGGCGGTATCGAGGCGAAGGGCGTATGACTCGCCGCTTTCTATCCGGTCTTGCCGTTCCGCCTTTTCGAGCCTGCGACAGGTGCCAGGGTAATGGGGCCCGTCGGGCCCGTGCGGTGCGTTGCCGGCGGCGGCGATTTCGGCCTGTATTTCTTTTCGCGTGCAGAAACAGGGATAGATCAATTCTTCTCCCGCAAGCCTTTCAAGAGCATCTTGATACAGCGTGAACCGCTCCGATTGACGCACTACCGGGGCATCCCACTCCATTCCAAGCCAAGTCAAATCGTCGAGGATCGCTGTTTCGAACTCCGGCCGGCAGCGGCTGTGATCGATATCTTCGATGCGCAATAGAAACTTCCCGTCCGCGTCCCGCGCGGCGCGTTCGGCGAACAATGCGCTATAGGCATGGCCCAGATGCAGGTGTCCGGACGGGCTCGGGGCAAACCGGGTAATTGTCATGCCGGAGGTTTGAATTTCCGTATTCATCCCTCTGGCGGTATCCGGCCCGATTGGTTAAGTCAATGGCGATGACACCGAAGAAGATCAAACAAGCCCTGGATGAAATCGCAGCGCGCGACGCTGACGTGGCACGGGCACTGAAACAGGTCGGCTATCCGGCCCCGCGCAAACGTCCACCGGGCTTTGCCACTTTAATCGGCATAATTGCGGGCCAGCAGGTTTCAAGTGCGGCCGCGACGGCCATTCGCGACCGATTGACGGCAACCGTCGATCCAATGACGCCCGAACAATTTCTCGCCACCGACGTCGATGCCCTGCGTGCGGCGGGTTTGAGCGGGCGAAAGGTCGAATATGGGCAAGGGCTGGCCGAGGAAATGTGTTCCGGCCGGCTCGATGCCAGGCGCTTGGCAAAGCAGAGCGACGAAGAGGTGGTTGCGGCGTTGACCGCGATCCGAGGTCTCGGGCGGTGGAGTGCGGAAATTTACATGTTGTTTGCACTCAAACGGGCCGACGTTTGGCCGGCCGAGGACCTCGCTGTCGCCGAAGGGCTTCGAAAACTCAAATCTCTCGAAAACCGCCCAAGCCGAAAGGAATCCGAACCGCTGATCGAACATTGGCGGCCCTGGCGCGGCATTGCGGCAATGTTTCTCTGGCACTATTACAAGGGCGCACCGTAGGGGAGGACTCCGTGACTCTGGATGATTTAGTACAGATGGATGGGCCGCGTTTTGGCCCCGCGTCCGGCGACAAGCCGGAGCAGTTGGTGATTTTGTTGCATGGGGTGGGCGCCGATGGACAAGATTTGATTGGGCTTGCGCCGTTTCTTGCCAAGACTCTGCCCAATGCGGCCTTCGTATCGCCCAACGCGCCTTTCCCCTGCGATATGGCACCCTTTGGTTATCAGTGGTTCAGCGTTCAGGATCGTTCGCCGCCGGCGTTATTGGGAGGCGTTCAAGCGACGGCACCGATGTTGAACGCGTTCATTGATAGTGAATTGGCACGCCATGAGGTGAGCGCCAAACAAACGGCGCTGATCGGATTTAGCCAAGGCACGATGATGAGTCTGTTCGTTGCGCCGCGCCGGGACGAAGCATTTGCGGGAGTCGTGGGTTTTTCGGGCCGGTTGATTGCGCCCGAACTTTTGGCCGACGAAATCCAAGCCCGTCCGCCGGTAGTGTTGGTCCATGGCGATGCGGATGAGGTCGTGCCCTACGAGTCACTTTCGCTTGCAGAAGAGGGTTTGAAGACTGCGGGTATCGAAGTCGAAACCATGACCCGGCCCGGGCTCGGGCACGGGATTGACCCGGAAGGAATGGCCCGGGCGTCGTCGTTCCTGGCCGAATGTTTCGACCTCTGAAGCGAACCGTTGCTGGTTGGTTACAACCCCGTAAATTTCGAAGGCGCACCATTGCCTCATCTTGTGGGTCGACTTCAATTCCTGTATCTGGTGTTGAGGATCGACACCGCGCAGCGTCAGCATAAGGAGGAGCGGAAATGACGAGTGTCCCGCAGGAATGCCCGGCACTTGTTCTGAATGCGGACTTTCGTCCGCTCAGCTATTTTCCGTTGTCGCTTTGGTCCTGGCAGGATGCGGTCAAGGCGGTGGTGACCGACCGGGTAAATGTTGTCTCCGAGTATGAAGCGGTAGTGCGCTCGCCTTCGTTCGAGTTGGCGCTGCCGAGCGTAATTTCACTAAAAGAATATGTGCCCCAGGCGCGGAAGGTAGCTTTCACGAGATTCAACGTGTTCTTGCGCGACCGATTCGTTTGCCAATATTGCGGCGACGGCCTACCTGCCCATGAGCTGACGTTCGATCATGTGGTGCCGAAGTCGAAAGGCGGTCGCACGCGCTGGAATAATATCGTCGCTGCCTGTGGACCTTGTAATTTGCGCAAGGGTGGCCGAACGCCCGGCGAATCCGGCATGAGGCCGTACCGGAAACCCGACGAACCCAGCATGTGGCAGTTGCAGGAAAACGGCCGTGCCTTCCCGCCAAACTTCCTCCACGACAGCTGGGGTGACTTCCTATATTGGGACAGCGAACTCGAAGAAAATTGAGTTTTTTCGGCTAGAAACGCTCGGCAAGCCAAATCGAAAATCGAGAGGCGGATTTGATCGCTCGCGTCAGCAGTGGATAAGCCGGCGCGCCCTCCGCATCGTGATCGAGCGCTGTATCGCGATGCTCGAGTTCTTCCAAGCGAAACTCCTCGATCGTATCGATAAGGTCCGTTTCCTCTGGTCCCAGCCGGTCCGCCTGGCTTGCATAATGTTCGTCGATGACCTCTTCCACCGCGACGGTGCATGCCATTGCCGCGCGTTCGCCCAAAAGGGCGCTACCGTAGCCCAGCCCAAACCCAGCGACGTGCCAGAACGGTGACAGCGCCGATGGCCGAACGCGGCGTCTTGGCAGAATTTCTTCGAACCGTTCGCGGTGGCGCACTTCCTGTTCCGCCATTTCACGAATGACCTCGCCCTTGGGGCCGTTACCGAGCACCGCCAATTGGCCCGTGTAGATTCGCACGGCGCCATACTCACCCGCATGATCTACACGTATCATACGTGCGAGCTCCTCTTGGGGCTGAGGGTCGCCCGGAAGATAAAGCGGTCCATTTTCAGAGTTGGTACGCGTATCGGTCATTTGGTTGTCCTAGTCCCTACCACGAGGGAAAAAATTCCGGCACTTGCGGATATCAGCGCATTATAGCCCGCCATACTGATGCCGAAGAGCGACCAGGACACTTCGTCGCAGCGCACCACAGGCGCACGTTGCAAAGTGGCGTGTAATTCAGACAGGCTTTTCGGCAACTCAATGTTGCCGCTGCAGGTTGCCGGTCCTTGCCACCATTTGAATTCGACGCCCACGTGGTAGACCGCGATCGCACTACCGACGATAAGGACGAGGCCCACCAAAATCATCAGACGGCTTTTGAGATGCGCCACGCTCGGCAACAAAATCGCGGTCAAGGCCAGGCCTCCCGCAATCCACCATGGCCAGCGCTGGTAAAGGCAGAGTTTGCAGGGGTGTAAGTCGCCGAAATATTGCGACCCGTATGCACCGCCCAAAACAATGATGGTGGCGAGCAGGATAAGCTGCAACGGCAGGTTGGGTTTGTCGACGGAAACGGCCATGTGCCCTCACGGGTTACGCCAAGAATTTTATGGCGATGAAACCTCCCAAGAGCAAAGCAAAAAACAATGCGGCCAGCAAGCCGAGCCTCGCTTCGACAAATGAGCGGATTGGTGTGCCGAATTTCCATAATAGGGCGGCGACGATCAGAAAACGCGCACCTCTGCTCAGTAGAGAGACGACCGTGAAGGTGGTGAGGTCGAGCTGAGCGACACCGCTGGCGATGGTAATCACTTTGTAGGGGATCGGCGTGAAGCCGCCGGCGCCTACGATCCAAGCTCCATATTCCTGATACCAGCTTTGGAATACCTCGTATTTGGCGCCATAGCCGTAAAAATCGATAATCGGGCGGCCAACGCCTTCGTAGAAAAAGTAGCCTATGCCGTAGCCGATCAAGCCGCCGATGACCGACGCCGCGGTTACGATGGCGACGATGCGCCACGCCTGATCCCGCGCTGCCAGCACCATCGGAATTATCAATACGTCGGGCGGGATCGGAAAAAAGATGCTTTCGGCCGCGGTCAATCCCGCAAGCCACCAGATGGCGTGCGGGTGGGCAGCCAAATTCATGGTCCAATCGTATAGGCGGCGTAACATCTGCGCTCGAATTCCTCGCTTGCGTGAGTGGCTATTTCAAGTCGTCTGCAATCGTGGCTATGACCGAGTGCCAGTCGCCGGGAGACGTCTGGCGGTATAGCCGGGCGGAGGGATACCAAGGCGAATCCGTCCGGTCTGTCAACCATCTCCAATCCGGTGCAAAGGGCAGCAATATCCAAACCGGCAATCCGAGCGCGCCGGCGAGATGGGCGGCGGCCGTGTCGACACTAATTACAAGATCGAGCTGACACATAACCGCCGCAGTATCGGCAAAATCATTAAGCTGTCCCGAAAGGTCGAGTAACGGCGCGGAAAGTTGGGGTTTATAGTCCTTTTGCAGCGAAACCCACTCGACCCCTTCGAGGTCGAAGAGCGGCGCCAAGGCATCGAGCGGGCACGACCGATTATGGTCGTTTGCGTGGCCGGGATTGCCGGCCCAGACAAGACCGACCCGCCGGACCCCATTCCCGACCGCTGGCAATGGAACCTCTATTCCGTCGGGTATTGAGAGGTAGGCTTTGGACGATGGTATGGAGTCGAGCCGCTCTTGGCGGATAAACGGAAGACTAAGCAAAGGTAGTTGAAAATCGTAGTCGGGTAACGGGTCTGCGGGGCCGAAGATTTTTACATTACCATCCAATGTCCCGAACAACCGTTGCAATGATGTGTGAGCACGGACCAGGACACGGGCACTATCGACGGCCAGCAGTGCAGCGTAGCGGGCGAATTGGATGGCATCGCCCGCTCCCTGTTCGACGGAGAGCAGAATGGTTTTTCGGGTTAATGCTTCGCCTTGCCATTCAGGAACGGCCGGGTCGAAGGCGTCGTTACCTTTTTTTCGGCGCCATTCATATTCCGCCCACCCTTGCTCGAATTCCCCTGCGAGCAACAACGTCATGGCAAGGTTCCAATGTAGGTCCGGGTTGTCCGGCTCAAGTTTGACCGCGCGTTGATGTGCTTCCCATGCTGCGGTCAGATCGAGGCTCGCTTGATAGGCATTGCCAAGATTACTCCAGGCCTTGGCGTAGGTCGGGTCTTCGGAGAGTGCTTGGGTATAGTGCTGGATTGCTTCTTCCAGCCGGCCTAACCGCTCTAGTGTCGTGCCAAGATCGGTCAGTATCAGTGCATCCCTGGGGCTTAGCTCCGCGGCACGTTGGAGCACGCCTAGCGACGCATCAAATCGTTTCATCTCTTGATACGCAACACCGAGATTGGTCAAAGCAGCTGCATGGTCCGGTTTCGTGGCTAGGACCGCTTCGTAGGCTTCTATTGCCTCCGATTTGCGGTCGAGATGGTGAAGCGCGACGCCGACATTGAGTTGAACGTCGAGATTGTCCGGCGCCTTGGCGAGTGCGGCGCGATAATGGGTAACTGCTTCCGTCCAGCGGTTGAGCGCAAAGCAGGCGTCGCCGTAAGCGATAAGAACCAAAGCGTCGTCTTGACCGAGGACAGCTAGTTTGGGAACCGCGTCGCCCAAAGCGGCTGCTGCTTTTTCTGCGGCACCGGCTTGCATATAGGCAATTCCGAGTTCCGCGTTTAAATCCGGCCGTGTCGAATCGAGCGCAACAGCTTTCTCGAGTTGCTGAATACCTGCGGTCAGGTCACCGGTTTGCTTGAGCGCAACGCCAAGCAGACAGTGAAGCTGGGCGGTCCCGGGATGGTTCGCTATTGCCTGTTCGTAAAGCGGTATCGCATCTGCCGGCTGCTCCGCCTGGTGTAAACGCAAGGCGGCTCGAAGCGGATCTTCCTTATCGGTAGGCGTGGTTGTCTGCTCGGGGTCGTCGGCCATGATAGTCCTAGATTAAAGAAATTTTCGACCGTGTGCTTTCGCTTTGTTTCGTTGACCGGTTCCCATCCCTTTGTATGATGGGCGCCAATTGCGGTTTAGCCCCTGTGGCGGAATTGGTAGACGCGCTGGATTCAAAATCCAGTTCCGGCAACGGAGTGAGAGTTCGAGTCTCTCTGGGGGCACCACACCGAAATTTCCCGATAGGAGAAGGTGGGCATGGCCGAGCCGTTGGACGTCACCGCGCCGTGGGACGGCGCACATCTGGCAAGCGTCGATCAGGTTGGTGAGGGCGAGGTCGAAAATGCGCTCACGACCGCCGATTCGCTTTTTCGAACCCGGGATAACTGGCTCCCACTTGCCGAGCGTATCGAGATACTGCACCGGTTTGCTTCAATGATCACCGATCGCCGCGAGGAATTAGCGATGTTGGCAGCGAGCGAAGGTGGTAAGCCGTTGCCGGATTCACTGGTTGAGATCGATCGCGGTGCGGACGGGATTCAATGTTGTGTCGAAACGCTCCGTGCGGACGCCGGGTATGTGGTGCCGATGGGGCTGAACGCGGCAAGCCAGGGTCGAGTTGCCTTTACCCAGAAAGAACCTATCGGCCCGGTGGTGGCGGTTAGCGCGTTCAACCACCCCTTCAACCTGATCATCCATCAGGTGGGCCCGGCTGTGGCCGCCGGGTGTCCGGTCATCGTCAAACCGGCCGATGTCACGCCGCTTTCCTGCTTCAAGATCGCGGAAATGCTGGTCGAGGCAGGGCTGCCGCCGGAATGGTGTCAGGTGCTCATGCCCGAGACGCTCGACCTTGCGACCAAGCTGGTCACCGATGGGAGAGTCGGGTTTTTCAGTTTCATCGGCTCGGCCCGTGTCGGTTGGATGTTGCGGTCTCAATTGGCGCCGGGCGCCCGATGCGCTCTCGAACATGGCGGCGCGGCGCCGGTCATCGTTGCCGAAGATGCGGATATTGATGACATGACGCCGCTGCTCGCGAAAGGCGGTTTCTATCATGCGGGCCAGGTTTGCGTGTCGGTGCAGCGGGTATTTGCGGATAAAGCGATTGCGCGGGATTTGGCCGATGATTTGGGTGCCAAGGGTAAAGCGATGCAAGTCGGCGATCCCACGCTGATGGATACCGAGGTCGGCCCGTTGATCCGCCATGGTGAAGTGGACCGGGTCGAAGAGTGGGTCAAAGAGGCGGTCGAAGGCGGTGCCGAGTTGATCTCGGGAGGCGAGCGGTTGAGCGACTCCTGCTATGCGCCGACGGTACTTTACGATCCGCCGCCTGAGTCCAAGGTTTCAGCGATGGAAATTTTCGGCCCCGTGATTTGCGTTTATCCCACGGACAGCGTGGCAGAAGGCCTCACACGGGCCAACGCGTTACCATTTGCCTTCCAGGCGGCGGTCTTCACCAGTGACATCGACACCGCCATGATCGCCTATCGCGGGCTCGATGCATCGGCTGTTATGGTCAACGACCACACTGCGTTCCGTGTCGATTGGATGCCCTTTGCCGGGCTCCGCCAATCCGGCCATGGGGTTGGCGGGATCGGCCATACGGTCGAAGATATGCAGATCGATAAGATGATGGTGCTGCGCTCGAAATCGTTATGACCGATCCTCTCCGAAACGTGAGCGAGTGTTAGTGCAGTTTCCTACCTAAATACCGTATTAATTGGACTGACGTTCCGAACAATCCAATCAAAGGACAAGCCCATGAAAGCCTCGGACCTGTTTGTGAAGTGCCTGGAAGAAGAAGGGGTTGAGCGTATTTTCGGCGTGCCCGGCGAGGAAAACGCCGACATGATGATTTCGCTGACCAACAGCAAAATCGATTTCGTGCTGTGCCGTCACGAACAAGCCGCCGCCTTTATGGCCGATGCTTATGGCCGGCTGACCGGTAAAGCCGGCGTTTGCCTGGCGACCTTGGGGCCCGGCGTTACCAACCTCGTCACCGGGCTTGCGGATGCGAACATGGACCGGGCGCCGGTAATCGCCATCATCGGGCAAGGCTCCACCAAGCGGCTCCACAAGGAGAGCCATCAAATCATGGATTCGATCCGCATGTGCGAGCCGATCAGCAAATGGACCCAGACCATCGTCGCCGGCGAAAACATTACCGAATGCGTGCGTAAGGCTTTCAAGATTGCCGAAACCGAAAAGCCCGGCCTATGCGTTCTCGAATTGCCGGAGGATGTGGCCAAGGAAGAGGTCGACCACAAGCCAATGACTCCAATCAAAGTGCGCCGGCCGGGCGCCGATCATAAGGCCGTCGCGGCGGCGGTCGAACTCATCGTCGAGGCGGACCATCCGATCATCCTTGCGGGCAATGGCGCGATCCGGAAGCGCGCCGCGGCTCAGCTGCGCCGCCTTGCCCACAATACCGGCATCGGTGTGGTCAATACCTTCATGGGCAAGGGCGCGATCTCTATGGAGGATGAGCATTGCTTGTTCACCATGGGGCTCGGCAGCGGCGACTACAACAACCTTGCCTTCGACGACGCGGATCTGATCATCTCCTGCGGTTACGATCTGGTGGAATATTCACCATCGGCCTGGAACCGTACGAACAAGGACGACAAGAAGATTATCCATATCGATTTTCTACCGGCGGAGGTCGATCGCGACTATTTGCCGACGGTGGAAGTGATCTCCGATCTTGCCGATGCGCTCTGGCAGATGAACGAACTGATCGAAGCCGACCATTCGGACAAACTGCCGCTTTTCGATATTGGCAAGCGCGCGGAGCTTCGCAAAACCATGGCTGACGATTTCGTCGCCGAAAAGGATGACGGCTCCTTTCCCATGAAGCCCCAACGCATCCTTCACGATGTGCGCGAGTTCATGGGGGACGAAGATATCGTGCTGTCCGACGTGGGCGCCCATAAGATGTGGATCGCTCGCTACTATCAGTGCAGCGAACCCAACACTTGCCTGATCTCGAACGGATTTTGCACCATGGGATTTGCCATGCCGGGGTCGATCGGCGCCAAGATGGCGTTCCCCGACCGCAAGGTATTGTCTATCTCCGGCGATGCGGGTTTCGCGATGAACGTGCAGGAGCTGGAGACCGCCGTGCGGCGCAAGCTCAATATCGTCGCCATGGTTTGGCTCGACGGCGAATACGGTCTCATCAAGTGGAAGCAGCAGGTCGGTTTCGAAGGCCGCCACAGCGATCTCGAATTCGACAATCCCGACTTCGCCAAACTGGCGGAGGCCTATGGCATGTGGGGCACCGAAGTCGAAACGCCGGATCAATTGGTGCCGGCCCTGGAAAAAGCATTCGCCCAGGATGGGCCCGCACTGGTGGCGGTACCGGTGGATTACGCCGAAAACATGAAACTCACCGAACGGCTCGGCAACGTCTCGATTCACATGTAAGGGACGTTTTTGCGCCCTATCCTGTGGCGTCAAAACAACTGCTGTCTCCTATCCCTGTTTCGGGAGAGGGAATTCGACGATAGGCCCTGTCGCCTTGTGGGACATTTGCACGGCACGTCCCCTTATGAGCAGAAGCGGAAGTATGGTCTAGGCGCCAGGCGATATTTCCATCGATTGATTGATCGTTGTGGCGCAATCTTGCCGCTTTTTTGCCCACTCGATATCATCCATACGCGTCGAAAATAATATAAAGCGACGGTGGATCGATCGATTGGGAGGATGACGCAATTGGCAAAAATTAAACTCGACGCTGCGACCGATGGGGAGACCGAACGGCAAGCGGTACTCGACGACATTCTCTCGTCGCGGGGCTATGTCTCCAATATCTTGAGAACCCTGACACTATCGCCGGAAGCGTCGAAAAGGTTTTCTCTCCTCGGCGCGTATACAAAGTACGAGTCGAACCTGACGAGTATCGAGCGTGAATTGGCGATTTCCGCCACCGCGCACGCTGTCCCCTATGGCTGGGCGCATCATGCGCCGCTGGCGATCATCGCCGGAGCAACGGAAGACCAAATGGCGGCGTTGAAGGACGGCGTGGTCACGCCCGATCTCGATCCCGCGCATCAGGCGCTTTGCCGTTTCGCACTGGCGATTGCCCAGGCGAACGGCGTTTCGCAGGACGTGCTGGACGAGGTTCAGCGCCATTACGCGCCAGATCAGGTGATCGATATCGCGATGACCAGCGCGTATTTCATGGCCATCGGCGCGCTTGTGAAAGCGTTCGACATCGAGATCGAGGACGACGCGGTCTTCGAAAAGGAACAGGCGTGGGAGGAACGGAAGCAGCGTGCGCAATCGGCGACGTAACCAACCCACGCGCGGATCGCAACGAGGCCTCCCGGCCAAAATACGAGAGTGAGACGGATTGGAGTTGACCCATGCGGGAAGAACATGTGCTTAGCGAAGAACTGACCGGCGCGAAGGGTGAGGTCGCGGACTGGTTTACCGGCGAGCTCGGCCGCGAACTGCATCCGCCGCACCTACTCTGGATGCAGCAGCCCGCGGTCGCGCGCACCGTTCTTGAACTTGGGCATTACGCAAGATACGTCGCACTCGACTACCGCCAGCGCGAAATGATCATCATGACCGTGGCACAACATCACGATGTTAAGACTGCCTGGGATATTCATTATCCGACCGCCATCGAGTCCGGCGCCAGCGAAGACGCGTTGCGCGAGATTGAGCGCGGCGGAATACCGACGGATATCACCGATGTGGAAACCTGCATCCTCAAGGCTTGCCGCCGCCTCCTGGAAGTCAACCGGTTGAGCGACGACGAATACGCGGAGTTAAAGGACGCTGTCGGCGTCGAAGGCATTGTCGAGGTCGTCGCCGTGACCGGTTATTTCACCATGCTGATGATGCATATCGGGGCGTTCGACATCTGAAGATGACCGGCGAAGCTGAAATTTGCGTTGTCGGTGCCGGCGCCGTCGGCGGATACACGGCGGCGATGATGTCGCGCGGCGGATTTGAGACGATACTTGTCGATCCATGGCGCGAGCACATCGCTGAAATCAAGAAGAACGGTCTTCGCATCGAAACACCCGAGAATGATTTCGTTCAGACTATCGAAGCGCTGCACGTCGACGAAGCGCAGGCGTTGTCCCAGAGATCAATCAGTACGGCCTTCATTTGCATGAAGATGTACGACACGGCTTGGGCGACCGAGCTTGTGCTGCCGTTCTTGGGCTCCGACGGATGCATCGTCACGATGCAGAACGGATTGATGGAGCCGCTGGTTGCCGAGCGCGCGGGACCGGAACGTACGCTCGGTTGTATCGCCAGCACGCTTAGTACGCATCTCGTCGGTCCCAGACATATCGTCCGCGCGCGGGAGTCCGGCGGTGAGGCGTACGATGTGTTCCGGATCGGCGAGCTCGACGGGCGGGCTACGCCGCGGGTCCGGCAACTCGCAGAAATATTGGGTGTGGTGGACAGTGCCCGCGTGAGCGAGAACATCCTGGGTGAGCGCTGGACCAAACTAATCGAGAACGCGATGACGAGCGCCCTATCCGGAATTACCGGATTAGATATGCGCACGATGTTCGACGACCCGGCTCTGGTAGACTTCATGGTCCGCATTGCGGCCGAGGGCCTCGCACTCGGTGAGGCGCTTGATTACACGGTGACCGCTGTGCGCGGCCTCGAGCCGGCAATATGGCGGGCCGCCGTGGCTGGCGACGCAGCCGCACGGGCTGCAGTCGACGGTCAATTCAAGCGGGAACGCAGGCGCATCAAGGGGCGAAATCTGTCGGGCATCGCTCAAGATATCGCCAAGGGGCGAACGACGGAAATCGAATATATGAATGGCTACCTTGAGGAAAAGGGACGCGCGTTGGGAATCCCTGTCGAGGCGAATAGCAAGGTGGCTGAATTGGTCAGGCGGTTGGAGCGCGGCGAGATAGGGCAATCCCGCGATGCGTTAGCGAGTTAATCCAATAGAGCGATCAATAGGTCGTTACTGGTCCGCACCCGACGCTGTCTCCGCGTTGCGGGCGAGAAATGCCGCGACCGCGTCCTGCATGCGTAGGAATTCCGCGCCGCGATCGCTCAAGCCGCGAATAAGATTGTCGAGCATGCGCATGCGATGCCCACGCCCGATCACGAATGGGTGGAAGGTATAGGTGAGCACTCCCCAGGATTCCGTCTCCGTCATATAGGCGAAGTCGTCGAGGAAATTCTCCAGAACGAGGCCGGCATTGGCGAGACCCGGCGCAAGGTGGGTTGCGGTGCGGAGATATTCGAAATGCGGGAAGTCGTCCAACGACCAGCTTATGGGCATTTCGAGCAGCGACGTCACGGGGCCGAAACGTATCGGTTCATCGTCGGAGACCACATCCCCGTCACGCGCGAAATAGGGCTGGCTATCGTGCCCCATCATGCTGCTGTCGAAGACAAAGCCGTGCTTTAGCAGGAGCCCGACGGTGGCGGGGCTGAGATCCCAAGACGGGGACCGGTAGCCTTGCGGCGACACGCCGGATATATCCGTGATCGCGGCGTTCGCCCGAACTAGCCCCTCTTCCTCCGCCTTTGCCGACAGCTCGGCCGGTGGAATATGAGTCCAGCCGTGATTGCCGATTTCGTGACCGGCGTCTGCGATCCGGCGGCACAAATCCGGATAGGTCTCGATAACGACGCCCGGAATGAACCATGTGGTGGGAATATTCCAACGCTCCAACAATTCGAGAATACGTGGCACCGAGACGGCACCGAACTCGCCACGCGATACCGGCGTCGGCGTCTTGAGGCCGCGCGCGACCATGCCGTACATGGCGTCGAAATCGAAGGTCAGACACGCAATATGGGTCGGCATTCCGCACTCCGGCTATTTGGCACGCTTGAAGGCGAGGCAGAATTCTACTGCAACAGCCTATATCCTTAGAGCAATTCGAATTCCCATCCGATGAACTAGGCCTAATCCGCGTTTATGAAGACTTGGAAGCGCCAGCTTGGTGTGCGCCTCTGTCTAACAGCGCACAATGAAGGCCGCTAGCGGATCACCCGGCGACGTCGACACCTTCCATCACCACCACATGGATCGGTTCCGCGAGCAGGTCCATGATCGTGGCGCGATAGTTCTTGTAGTGGTCGGTCTCGCGATGGGCGTCGAGCGCGGCGGCGTCCACATATCGCTCGAAGAGGTGAAACGAGTCACCGTCATCGCTGCCTGCGGTCTTCGCGTGGAGATCGTAAATCTCGTTACCGGGCTCGTTCCGGGTCGGTGCGCACATGCCCCGCAACACCGCCTCGACTTCGTCTTTCTTTCCGTCCGCGGGTTTGAAGCTCGCGAGGACGTATACTTTTCCAGCCATGAATGGTGCTCCTCTACTCGGCCGCTTCTTTGAGCCGCTGGCGAATGGCGGCCAGCGAACCGCCCTTGGCGATACAAGCGGGCGTGTCGTGGGCGACCACTTCGGTCGCGACTTGCGAGGCTTCGATCAGCGCATCGAGGTCGATACCGGTTTCGATACCCATCTCATCGCACATGAAGGCGAGATCTTCGGTGGCCACATTGCCAGCCGCGCCTTGATGTTTGGCGAACGGACAGCCGCCCAGGCCGGCAATCGAAGAGTCGAACCGGTCGACGCCCATTTCGATCCCCGCATAGGCGTTGGCGATGCCCATACCGCGGGTGTTGTGGAGGTGAAGCCGGATGGGCATATCCGGATATTTTTCCTTCACCGCGCCGACGCCGCGCTTGATGCCGAGCGGCGTTGCCCAGGCCATGGAATCGGCGAGGCTGAAAGCCTCGATTTCGAGATTGAACTCGTCGGCGAGGGCGAGAGTGTCTTCGACGGTGTCGACCAAGGCGTCGAGCGAAACGTCGCCTTCGAAATTGCAACCGAATGCCGCGTTGATGCCGGCGCGGGTGACGGGTACCCCTTTGTCGATGCAGAACTTCACCAGTTCGCGGGTTTTTTCCAGGTGGCGCTTGCGGTCGCGGTTGAGATTGCTAATCAGGAAGTGTTCCGACGCATAGAGCGTGATCTTGCAGTCGACGCTGAGATGATCGAACGAAAGCGCCTGCTCCAGGCCGCGTTCGTTAAACCAGAGCGCGGTATATTCCACATCCGGATTTACCTTGATTCCGCCGGCCAAGGCTTCGGCGTCCGCCATTCCCGGCACCCGTTTGGGGTTTACGAAAGAGCAGACCTGTATGTGTTTGAGGCCGGTTTCCGATAGCGCATCGACGAGCCTGATCTTGTTTTCGGTCGAGATCGGCCCTTTTTCGATCTGAAAGCCTTCCCGAGGGCCTTCCTCGGCGATGTGCACGAATTTGGGTAGGTCGGACATTTTCTCTCCCTCGATAAATTGTCGGCGGCATTATTGCGCCGCTGGCCGTTTCTGCCAAGATGCGGCAGGGGATTTGTTTGGGGGTTAGGAAGAGGAAGGAATGGGCTATGGGCGTTCTTAACGCCGACATGAAGCGCGTGATTTCCGAGCAGCGGCTGGGTTTCGTCGCCACCGTAAACAAAGACGGTACGCCGAATCTGTCACCGAAGGGCACCATGACGGTGCGCGACGACGACAGTCTGCTGTTCGCAGAAATTCGTTCGCCGCGCACGGTCGCGAACCTCAAGCGCAATCCGGCGGCCGAGGTAAATTTCGTCGATCCCATGGCGCGCAAGGGTTACCGGTTTAAGGGGCGGCTCCGTCTGGTCGTACCCGACGAGGACGAATATGATGCGTTGTTCGCGATGTTGGCCGAATGGATCGCCGCGCCGGAAGACGTCAATGCGATCGTGGTGTTCGAAATCGATAGTGCGGCACCGCTGACCAGTCCCGCTTACGACCGGGGCGGCACGGAGGACCAGTTGCGCAAGACATGGATGGCGCGTTATTTGGCGATACAGCCTTAAGCATCACTTGGAGCTGACGATGGGAAAAGTACTGAATAGACCGATCACCGATGCGTCCGCCTGGAAGGGGCCGGAGATGGCCAAGCGCGACGATTGGATCGAGCCATTGAACTCGGCGGAGATCGACGAGATTCATGGGGCGGTGGAGCATGCGAAAAAGGCCGACGTTCAACTCTACAACTTTTCGAAGGATAGCTTCCCGTTGCCGACGCTTGGGCCGAGGATAGCCAATATCATCGACCAAGAGGTTGAAAACGGCCGCGGATTTTCGGTGCTGCGGGGCGTTCCGGTAAAAGAGTATGAGCACGATTACGACACCTTGAAGGTGCTTTATTGGGGGCTCGCGCAGCATATCGGTACGCCGATAAGCCAGAACGCACGGGGCGATCTGATCTGCGAAGTTACCGATAAGGGGCTCGACAACACCAAGGCCAACGCCCGCGGCTACATCTCTAATAGCGCGACGTCCTGGCATTGCGACAGTTGCGATGTGGTCGCGCTGTTTTGCGTGCACCCGGCGCGTAAGGGCGGCGAGAGCCAGCTCGCCAGCTCGATTACTATTTTCAACACGATCCTCGAAGAAAAACCGGAATTCCTGCCGCCGTTATTCGGCGGGTTTCACTATGATTTGTGGGGCGAAGGATCGACCGGCGATCTGTACGAACTGACCCACAACCGCATTCCTGTGTTCAGTTATCACGAAGGCCGTATGAGCTGTCGCTACAATGCGAAATCGATTTTGCGGGCCGCGATCAAGACCGGCGATCCGTTAAGCGACCTCGAGGAGGCGGCGCTCGAATATGTTCGCGACCTCGCCGCCCGGGATGATATCCGCTTCGACATGGATTTTTCGCAGGGCGACATCCAGCTCAACAACAATCATATGGTGCTGCATAACCGCACGGCATTCGAGGATTGGGACGACGACCACAAACATCGCCGGCTCTATCGCCTTTGGATGAACATCCCGAACGGCCGGCCGTTGGCGCCGGAATTTGCCGACCGGCTGAATACGGGGCCGCGCGGTGGCGTACAAATTCGCGAGGGCGCCGGGCTTTATTCCGGGTCGCCAAAAGAACTCGAAGGTAAGGAAATGCCGCTGTAGGGCGGCGACAGGGGAGAGTCTCGATGGGGCAATTTTTTAATCCGGTAAAAGCGATTTTCGGGCCGGGGACATTCGACCAACTGCCCGAACTGATCGCGGGCCGCAGCTATATGGTGGTGACCTATGACGAGCCTTATTTCGCGGGCCTGGTCGACCGTCTCGAGCAGTCTGCCGGTAAGGCGGACTTGGTGGTCGACAACGTTCAGGCCAATCCCGATTTCCCAGACGTGGAGGCCGGCTGCGCGCAGATGCGGGAATTGGACTCCTTGCCCGAAGTATATGTGGGACTTGGCGGCGGGTCGGCGATGGACACCTGCAAGGCGCTCGCCGTTGGCGGTGGCGACTGGCCGCTTCTGAAAGAGCATTTGGAGACCGGCGGTGCGCGGATCGAAGAGTTGCAAAACCCGAGCATTATCGCGGTACCGACCACTGCCGGCACCGGCAGCGAAGTCAGCATCGGCGCGGTGATCTGGGATCATGCGAACGAGGGCAAATGGGGCGTCAGGTCCCCCAATGCCTATGCGGACTACGCAGTCGTCGATCCCGAGCTGACCTTGAGCCTGCCGTTGGATCAGACCATTGCCACCGGGCTCGATGCCTTGAGCCACGCATTGGAAAGCATGTGGACGGCCAATCACAATCTGGTCACCCAGCCGATTGCCGTGCAGGCATCGCGAATGGTGCTGGATAATTTGCCTGCCCTGGCCGACGATCTCGGCAATCTCGAACTGCGCACCAAACTGGCCAATGCGGCGATGCTGGCAGGTATCGCGCTCAGCCAAACGCGCACCTGCATCGCCCATCAATGCTCCTATCCGCTGACCATGTATCACGGCGTGACCCACGGAATCGCTTGCGGGTTTTCCTTGCCGATGGTGATGGCCTGGGCAATGGGCCATGATGAAATGTGCGACGAAGGGCTGAAAGGCGTTTTCGGCGATGATCTCGTCGCCGGCCACAAAGAGTTCGAGAAATTCCTGGACGATCTCGGGGTGGCTCGCGACCCGACCGCCTATGGACCCAGCCAGGCCGATTGGGATGGCTGGCTCGCGGATGCGGTCGCCGGCGAAAAGGGCAGAAATTTCCTCGGAAAAGTAACGAATTAACGTCCAACTCTTGACCTTCCAGTAACTAGAACCCTTATTTAGAGGGTTATGAGTAAGGATTGTCATTCACAGGATCATTGTGGTCACGAGACGGCGCACCCGCTCGCGACCTCGGCCCATGCGACGCTGCATTGCCTGACCGGCTGCGTAATCGGCGAGGCTGCGGGGCTTTTCATCGGCGTGTCGATGGGGATCGGCGTATTCTGGACAATCGTCCTCGCCTTCACGCTTGCCTATATCAGCGGATTTACTCTGGCACTCTGGCCGTTGATGCGGAAAGGCGGGCTCGACCTGAAAGCGGCGATGCGGGTGGTATGGCTCGGCGAATTGGTGTCGATCACGGTGATGGAGATCGCCATGAACGGTGCCGACTACTGGGTTGGCGGTATTCAGGCCTCTTCGGTCTGGGAGCCGATCTTTTGGATCGGCATGGGAGTGGCGATCGTCGCCGGTTACCTCGCGGCCTGGCCCGTTAATCATTGGCTGTTGAAGAAAGAGCTCAAAGCCTGTCACGCCCACGCCTCGATGGAGGCGGCGGAGTGAATATCGGCGAAGCGGCGGAACGGTCGGGCCTGCCCGCCAAAACCATTCGCTATTACGAAGAGATCGATCTTATCCAGCCGGCGCGCAGCGAAAACGGCTACAGAAATTTTTCACCGTCAGACATTCACCGCATGCAGTTCCTGCATCGCGCCCGCGGGCTTGGGTTTTCGGTGGAAGACTGTCGTGCGTTGTTGGCGCTTTATGACGATAAAAATCGCGCCAGCGCCGACGTTCGTCATTTGGCGAAATCCCATCTCGGCGAGATAGATCGCAAAATTGCGGAGCTAGAAACCTTGCGCGCGACGTTGGCTCATCTGGTGGAGGCCTGTCACGGTGACGACCGGCCCGATTGTCCTATTCTGAACGATTTAGCTGGTTCGGCGCTGGACCGGTGACTGGCACGCGAGGGCTCACAATTTTTTTTGGCGTTGCCGCTTTGGTTGGCGGCCTGGTTTTGGTAACCGGCATGGCTGAAGACGGCATAAAGTTGAAGCCGGACGATTCCGCGCTGGTCAGTGTCGGGGCCGGGGTTTATCGGCAACATTGCGCAAGCTGCCACGGGAAGAATCTGCAAGGTCAACCGAACTGGCGCCAACGCGATCTCGACGGCCTGCTACCGGCACCGCCGCACGATGTCAGCGGCCATACTTGGCACCACCCGGATGAACATCTTTTCGAACTGACAAAATTTGGTATGAAAAAGTTCGCTGGTCCGAACTACCGGTCTGCAATGCCGGCTTACGACGGCACACTACGTGACGAGGAAATCGTCGCTGTACTGTCTTATATCAAGAGCCGTTGGCCAGCAGATATTCGCGACCGTCATGATGAACTCAATCGCCGCTACAAGGCGAACCGGCGGTAAGAGGCGTAATGAGGTCTGTTTCGATTGCAATTGCGTTGGTGCTGATCGCGATGGTTTCTGCCATCGCGCATGAGGGCGCTGTCGGCGTCGTCGCGGAGCGCATGGCCACGATGAAGAATATGGGCGCGGCGATGAAGCAGATCAAAGCGATGATCAAGGGGCGCGCGGATTACGATGCTGCCAGGGTTGAAGAGCTCGCCCGTGCCATTGCCGCTCATAGCGGCGAGAAGATGACAAGCTTATTTCCCCAAGGGTCGGACGAAAAGCCGGCGCAAACCAAACCGGCCGTCTGGAGTGACTGGCAACGATTTCGTGCACTCGCAGATGATTTGCAACAAAAGGCGATAGCGCTCGCAAATGCGGCAGGTTCGGCGGCAACCGCCAAATCGCCATACCGTGCGGTCAGCAAGAATTGCCGCAGTTGCCACAAGAAGTTTCGCAAGAAAAGAAAACGCCATTAGGTCGGTTTTGCTGCCCTGGTGCGGGGAGTGGCCTTGGTGCGCTATAAAGAGGCCAATCGAACAGGCCACATAAGGGGAGGCTGCCATGGCCGGGCGGACTATTCTTGTTACCGGAACCACGCGCGGTATCGGCGAAGCGATCGCTGGTCGGCTTAGTGCCGACGGGAATGAAGTGATCGGGCTCGCGCGCGGCACGCCCGATAATCCGGTGGGGCCACACTACAACGCGGATTTGACCGACCCGGATGCGGTGCGCGAGGTCATGGGAGAGATCGCCGCCAATCATCGAATTACCGGCGTCGTCCACAATGCGGGCTACTCGCGGCCGCAAGGGGTCGATGAAGTAACTCTCGACGTCTATGACGACGTGATGGCGATTAACTTGCGTGCGATGTTGCTGGTGACCCAGCCCTGTATCGCGCAGATGAAGGAAGCCGGTGGTGGACGCATTACCTCGGTTTCCGCCCGTGCCGCGTTGGGTAAAGAGATGCGGACCGCCTATTCCGCCGCAAAGGCCGGCCAGCTCGGCTTTACCCGCACCTGGGCGCTGGAATTGGCGCGGCACAATATCACCGTAAATGCGGTCGCGCCGGGGCCCATAGGGACCGATCTTTTCCGTTCGACCCATCCGGACGGCTCGCCGGAACTGAAGGAAGTGGAGGAGGGAACGCCATTGAACCGGCTCGGTACACCGGACGATGTTGCGGGGGCCATTGCCTTTTTCATGTCCGATGATGCATCCTTTGTCACAGGACAAGTTTTATACGTATGTGGCGGCCGGAGCGTCGGCAGCGCGCCGATCTGGTAACGCCAAAAATAGAGAAAGTCCAAGGGAGTGAACCATGAACGAGATCAAACCGATCAGCAAAGACGGCGTTACCGCGCCGGATGTTACAATCACCGAAGTCGAGGTCATTCCTCTTGCGGTCCCGTTTAAGTGGCCGATTCAGAATGCGGGTATCAAGATTCCGCTGGATGCTCTGCCCTCGACCATCGTCAAGATCCATACTGATGCGGGTGTTTATGGCGTTGGCGAAACCCAGGCTTGGAAACGCCAGGGCAGTGCGGAAGATCAAATCAACCAGGTGCGCATCCTGAAAGAATATTTCGCACCCTTGATCGTCGGCAAATCGCCTTTCGACATCGCCGCGATTATGACCGATCTCAATAAGACCCTTTTCCACTCTTATTACTGTCAGGCGCCGATCAGCGATGCGCTCTATGACGTGTGCGGTCGCATTCTCGGTGTGCCGGTTTACGATCTTCTGGGCGGCAAGTGCCGAGACACGGCGCCGTGCTCCTGCACGTTGGTTCTGAAGAAGAGCAACGAAGAGATGTTCGAAAACGCCCAAGAACATATGGACCGGGGTTTTAAACATCAAAGTATCAAAATCGGGCTGACGCCGGAGCTGGACTATCAGAACGTTAAGCGGCTACGCGAGAATTTCGGCGATGACATTGAAATTCGTGTCGATGCCAATGCCTCGATGAATTACGAGCAGGCCCAGCAAACACTGAAACGTCTCGACCCGTTCAATCTGGAATTGGTGGAGCAGCCGGTACCTATTTGGGACGTCGACGGTATGGCAGCGTTGAGCAGGAAGGTTTCGACGCCGATCATCGCCGATGAATCCGTAGCCGACGATCACGATCTTCTGGAAGTCATCCGCAAACGCGCGGCGAGCGGTTTCCAAACCAAGATTTCCAAAAATGGCGGAATTTACTATATCCGTAAGCTGTTCACCGTAGCTTCGGCGGCGGGTCTGTCGCTTTATCCCGGCAATCATCCGACCACCTCTATCGGCACAGCGGCCATATTACATCTTTGCGCCGCATGGCCGGAGCCGATCAAGCCGGGCAACGTGGCCACGGGCATCAACTCCTCGCTTGCCGACGACATTGTCGTCGAAAGCATCAAGGTCGAGAATGCGGAAGCCCTTATTCCGGATAGTCCGGGCCTTGGCATCGAACTCGATGAAGATAAGGTCAAGAAGTACACCGCCGACCTTTAGGCAGGCCTTAGACGAGACTCGGGGAGTTCCCTTGTGACTGAAAATACCTCGGCGGCCTCCGCCGATCAGGAAGAGCTGTCGCCGCCTTTGGCCGGCGTGAAAATTCTCGACTTCACCGCTGTGGTTTCGGGCCCGTTCGCGACGGTGTTGCTCGCGGATATGGGGGCCGATGTCGTCAAGATCGAACCGCCGGCGGGTGAGAACACCCGCCATGCGGTGCGGTATCCGGGCCGTGCCCAGCACGACGAGGATTATTTCTACGTCAATAACCGCTCCAAACGGAGCGTGGCACTGGATCTCAAAAACCCCGCCGCACAAGAGACGGTGCGCGAACTCGCGAAACAGGCAGACGTTGTCGTCGAGAACTTCGCCCCTGGCGTAATGGCCCGCCTCGGGGCGTCATGGGAAGACCTGCATCCGCTTAACGAAAAGCTCGTTTACTGCTCGATATCCGGCTTCGGTCAGGACGGGCCGTACCGAGACCGGTTGGCGCTCGACCCGATCGTACAGGGCTATAGCGGCATCATGAGTATCACCGGCCAGGCGGACGGCCCGCCCACTTTGACCAGTGCCTCGATTACCGACGCCATTTCGGGCGTCACTGCCGCATACACTATCGCGTCCGCATTGTGCGCCGCGCGAACCGATGGCAAGGGACGTCATATCGATCTCAGTATGCAATGTTCGGCGATGTCCGCGATCGGCGCGCGCATGGGCGAGTATCTGCAAGCGGGCGTAATACCGAGGCGGATCGGCAATCGCAGTTTCCTTCGTATTCCCGCAAACACCTATGAATGTTCGGACGGCAAATACGTTCAGCTCATGGTGCTGCACGACGGTCACTGGCCCGGACTCTGCAAGTCGCTCGACCGGGAAGAGTGGTTGGATAACGAGAAGTGGCTCAAGGTCGACGGGCGTTACGAAGATCAGGACCAAATTCACGATATGGTCGCCGAGGTAATCGCGACCAAGCCGGCAGATCATTGGCTGCCGCGTATGGTCGAGAACCGCCTTCCCAATGCCCCGGTAAATAACTACGAAGACGCGGCCAACGATCGTCAGGTCGCCCATCGTGAATTGATCCGGACGCTCGAGCATCCCGCGTCAGGCGATATTCGTGTGGTTGGCCCGGGTTGGAAGATCGATAATACAGAAACGAAAATGTTTGCCCCGCCCATGCTCAATCAGCATATGGACGAGGTCTTTGCCGATTGGCTCGATTGGGATGATGAACGGATCGCGGAATTTCGTGAGAAAGTAGGCGTTGATGACTGATGAAACCAATACGGCGGTCCGCATAGCGGAGGACTCGTTCGGGAAACGGGCGGAGTTCGATGAAATCGAAATTGGTGCACCGCTCGAAACCATGGAATGGGTGGTGACTGACGAGGATATCGAGAAGCAGTGCCGGATCGACGAGGACTATCATGAAGCGTACGTTCTCGGATCGTCGTTGGCCGATGACGAACGCGTCGCACCGCCGCAGATTCAGTATCGTCCGCCCCGTTGGATGTTGACCCGGACCTACAATGTCCGTGGCGTATTTTACAAATGGGAATTCGAGAGTTTCAAAGCGATTAGGCCGGGCGAGAAAATTACCGTCACCGGCGAGATCGTCGACAAATGGATCAAGAACGAACGCGAGTTCATCAAGTTCGAAGCGATCGGGCACGATGAAGACGGTGAAAAAGTTTTCTCCACCCTGCGCACCCATGTGCTCGATGTGGTCGAACGGTCCGCGCCCCGCGAAGGCAGCGGGATCGATAGTGGCCACAAGCCGGAGAAAATCTGATGGCGATACTCACTGCCGATACCCCCGTGGGCTTCGAACTCCCGCCGATCGCCCGCCGGTTCGATGTTTCCATGTTCGCTGCCGGTGGCATGAAAACGATTCATAATGACGATGAAGCTGCGAGAGCCGAGGGGCTCGAGGGCGCCGTCGCCGTGGGGCCGCAGGTGGCCTCATTGATTTTCCGCTTGATGAGCATGTGTTTCGGCGAAGGCTGGATCGTCGGGGGTCGCAATGCGATCACTTTCCGCCGGCCTGTGGGTGTTAACGACTATTGCATAGCGCGTGGCGTCGTGCGGACGAAGGAACCCGAAGGTGATGGCAAGCTGCGGCTCGAATGTGAGGTTTGGGTCGAAACCGAAAAAGGTGAAAAGGCGATCGTCGGAACCTGCAGCGGTTTGGTCGACGCTTAGCGGAGGAGCAACAGATGACGAAATCGGTTTTGCTGATCGGTGACATGATGAACGATCTCGTAAACGAGGACGGGCCGAGCCCCTATCTCGACGAGCTGAAACGCCGAAATACGGTTGGCAATAACGTTACAGCGATAGCAAAAGCGCGGGCCGCCGGTGTGCCGGTGGGATTCATTCGGGTCGGGTTTTCCACCGATTACCGCGAGGTTTCGCCCAATTCGCCGCTCTTCACCGGGGCCAAAAAGGCCGGCCGATTTCAGCTTGGTGAATGGGGCACCGAAGTGCACCCGGATTTGGCGCCTCAGCCGGAAGATTTCGACATCATCAAACACCGGGTCAGTCCTTTTTACGGCACTCGCATGGAACCGTTACTGCGTGCGCAAGGCATCGAGCATATCTACATCACCGGCGTTTCTTCGAGCGGTGTCGTTTTGTCGACGGCAAAAGAAGGGCACGATCGGGATTTCATCATTACCATTATCGAAGATTGCTGCTGCGCTGGTTCCGAGGAGGACCATCAGGCCGTGCTGCATATTTGCGAGCGGTTTGCGAACATCACCACCAGTGGCGAGGTAACGTTCGGCGGGTAAACGCAATGGGGTGAGGAGGCAGTCAGGGTATTTCCTTTGCGCCACGGTTTTGGCGCTTGCAAGCCTTGTCTTTGCGGTCCCGTCGATTCGTGCCGAAACCGAAGTCGATCTAGAGCTTATCCTCGCCGTGGACATCTCCGGTAGCGTCGATGACGACGAGGCCAGGTTATTGCGCCAAGGCCATGTCGCCGCATTGCGCGATCCGAAAGTTTTGCGGGCGATTCAGAATGGATTTTTAGGCAAAATCGCCGTTACCTATATCGAATGGGCCGGCTTTGGCCATATCAAGACCATCGTCGGCTGGCGCATCATTAAAGATAAGGCGAGCGCAGAGGCCTTTGCCGCCATGCTGGCACGCGCCCCCTACGAGACCTCAACGCGGACCGCGATTAGCGACATGATCATGGCCTCGATCTCTAAATTTCGGGGTAACGGTATCGCCGGATCGCGGCGAGTGCTCGACCTGGCCGGCGACGGCGCAAACAATTTCGGCATGCCGGTGACGAAGGCTCGCGATTACGCGATAGATCAAGGGATTGTAATCAACGGAATTCCGATTCTGAGCACACACTATGACGGTTTCAGATTTACGACCGCGCAATATCTCGATACGTACTTTCTTAAGTGCGTTATCGGAGGCGCTGGAGCATTTGTTGTCGTTGCCAGTGGGTTCGACGATTTCGCTCGTGCGATCAAACGAAAAATGATTCTGGAAATTGCCGGCCGGAGGCCGGTGGCAGCGGCAATGCTCCCTCGGCTTCGTGCAAATCAGACCGTGCACCGGGTCCAGGCGAAAGAACCGATACGCCGTATCGATCCCCATTGCCTGATCGGCGAAGAGCGTTGGCGTACCCGCGACTGGGCCGAGGATTGGTGAGTGGCTTGACCCGCCTTCGCGGAAGCGGGCACTCTCCGGCCCAACAAGAACAGCAGTTACAAGGGAGAAGCCGCCATGGTTGCCGGCGAGACCGTCATCTACGAGGTCAAAGATCACATCGCTACTATCACGCTGAACCGACCGGAAAAGCGGAACGCTATCAACCGGCCGATGCGGAAAGAGGTGGAAGAGGCTTTCAAGGACGTCAAATATAACGACGACGTTTGGGTTGCGATTATAACCGGCAACGGTCCGGTGTTTTGTGCGGGTAAGGATTTGCTCGAGCCGAGGCGCGAAGAAGACGGCATCGTGATGTCGAACGATCAGCTCTACGAGTTTCACCGCAATATCTTCAAACCCTTTATCTGTGCCCTTAACGGGCCATGTTACGCCCAGGGCGGCGGGTTCGCATTAAATTCGGATATCATCGTAATGGCCGACAATTCCTCGCTCGGCTGGCCCCAGGTAATGCGTGGAATATCGTCGGTCTCCGGCCCGGTGATGGCGGCAAAGAATATCCCCTGGCAAACCGCGATGTCCTACATCCTGCGCGCCAAGCCGATCCCCGCCGAGGTTTGCCATCAATTCGGCGTTTGCAACGAAGTGGTGACGCTGGATGAGCTCATGCCGACCGCGCTCAGGTGGGCCGAGGAGATCAACGCGTGCGCCCCCTTGGCGGTTCGCGGAATCAAAGAAGCCGCGCGGCGCGGCTGGGATATGAACTATCACGAGCAGGTGTACCTCGCCCGCGACATCGCCGATCGCGTGCTCCACAGCGAAGACGCGAAGGAAGGGATCGATGCCTTCCGCGAAAAACGCGCGCCTGTCTGGAAAGGTTTCTAGGTATGTCTGACGGGAGTGACGCTAAGGGGTCACCGCCCCTGAGCGGGGTGCGTGTCCTCGACATGACTCAGGTGATTGCCGGGCCGTTCTGTTCGACCATGCTTGCGGATATGGGCGCCGAACTCGCCAAAATCGAGCGCGCCCATGTGGGCGACGATACTCGCCATATGGGTCGCTACAAGGATCGCGGACCCGAAGACCAGGATTACTTTTTCGCCAACAACCGCACGCGGCGGAGTATCGCCCTCGACCTTAAACAGAAAGCGCACCAAGAGATCGCACAGGCGCTTGCCTGCGAGGCGGACGTGTTCGTCGAGAACTATGCCCCCGGCAAGGTTGGAGTGCTCGGGCTCGGTTGGGACGAGCTACACGCGCTCAACCCCAAACTCGTCTATTGCTCGATTTCGGGCTTTGGGCAGACCGGACCCAATAGTGGCCGCCCGGCGCTCGATCCGATCGTGCAAGCAGCTTCGGGGCTGATGAGTGTCACCGGCGTGCCCGATGGGGAACCGATGCAAATCGGAGCGCCGGTCGCCGATGCTATTTCCGGCATGTATGCGGCTTACGCTATCGTCAATGCCATCCGCGTCGCCGAACGCGACGGCGAGGGCCAGCATATCGATATCAGCATGCAGGATGCGATGATCGCCGCGTTGGGCCCGCGCATGGGTCAGACGTTGAACGCGCATGAGCAGCCGCCCCGTGTCGGCAACGCAAATCCGCTCCGTGCGCCGTCCGATATCTACCAAGCGAGCGACGGGGAATATGTCAGCATTATTTGCCACAATGACGGTTTCTGGGCCGGCATTTGCCGCGCGCTTGGCAAGCCCGAATGGGAAGCGGATGAGAGCCTAAGGAAGATCGCCCAACGCACAGCGCGCCGCGACGAGGTGAACAATATGGTGCGTGAGGTTATCGCTACCGGGCCTGCGGATGAGTGGATCGAAAAGCTCGATGCGGAGCGGGTACCGGTTTCCAAGGTCTACGATTATGCGGGCGCGCACGCGGATCGCCAGGTTGTCCATCGCGGTCTGATCCGCGATTTCGATCATTCGAAATCAGGACATATCCGCATCATCGGCCCGCCCTGGATATCGACCATGGCCGAACCGGAATTCACCGCGCCACCGCTATTGGGGCAACATACGGCAGATGTGCTGGTGGATTGGCTGGGCTGGGACGCTGATAAGGCAGAGGCATTCGCCGACGAAGTGGGTGCGGAGACGCCCTAACTCGGCGCTTGCACCTTCATGAAGGGCTTGTCGCCATGGTGCCTCGCTTCGAATTCTTTGATCTCATCCATATATTGGGTGGTGAGTGCGATATCGTCCATGCCTTCCAATAGGCAGCGGCGCTTCAGCGGATGCATTTGGAATTCGTATTCGGTGCCGTCGGGCGCGATCACTTTCATTTCCTCAAGGTCGACGGTGATCGTCGCGCCCACATTATCGAATAGTTGTCCGCGCAGATCCTGACAGGCCTCTTGCGATAGCTGGACAGGACAAAGCCCGTTCTTGGTCATGTTGTTGTAGTGGATGTCGCCGAAGGAGGCGGCGATTACCGACTTGATCCCGAACGCCGCCATCGCGAAGACAGCACTCTCGCGGGACGAGCCGATGCCCCAATTCTGGTCGGCGACGATTATCTCCGCCTTGTTGTAGGGCTCGCGGCTGAAAATGAAATCGGTATTCCGAAGATTACCTTCGCGGGTGAACCGCTGGTCGTGGAACATGACTTTTTGCAGATACGGATCATCCTCGGGCAGCTTGTTGAAGCGGGTCGGGCACAGCTGATTGGTGTCCACATTGACCTCGTCGAAGGGGCACGCGATTGCCGTGAGTTTGGTGAATGGATCCATCGGGCGTCTTGTCCCCTAATCCAATGACCGGACGTCGGTAAGCTTGCCGGTGATCGCCGCGGCTGCCGCCATGGCCGGGCTTGCAAGATGGGTCTTGCCGTTGGGCCCTTGGCGGCCTTTGAAATTGCGGTTCGAAGTGGAAACGCAACGCTCGCCATCGTTTAGCAAGTCGCCGTTGATTGCGGTGCAGAGCGAACAGCCGGGTTCGCGCCACTCGAAACCGGCTTCGGTAAATATTTTGTCGAGGCCCTCGGCTTCCGCCTGGCGCTTGATGGATTTTGAACCGGGCACCACCCAGGTCAGTACTTTCGCCGTTCCCTTGGCGGCGACTTCGGCGGCGGCACGCAGGTCTTCGATGCGCGAGTTCGTGCACGAGCCGATGAAAACCCGTTCTATCTCGATCTCCTCCATCCCCATGCCCGGAGTCAATTCCATATAGTCGATCGCCGCCGCCAATTCCTGACGTTCTTCATCGCTCTCGGCGTCATTGGGGGACGGGATCGTGCCGGTGATGGGGAGACACATTTCAGGGTTCGTGCCCCAGGTCACCATCGGGATCAGCGCGTCCGCGTCGAGCGTCGTTTCCTTGTCGAATTCGGCATCTTCGTCCGACGGCAAGCTCTTCCAATAGGCGAGGGCTTCCTGCAGAAGAGCGCCTTTGGGCATGTACGGGCGTTCGTCCATATATTCGTAGGTGGTTTCGTCCGGGGCGATTAGTCCCATCCGGCCGGCTGCCTCAATGGTCATGTTACAGACGGTCATACGCTGCTCCATGGTGAGGCCTTCGATGCAGGAGCCGGCGAACTCGATTGCATGGCCGACACCGCCACCAACGCCGATATCGGCGATGACGCCAAGTATGATGTCTTTCGAGTGGACGCCGAAGGGAAGATCACCTTCGACGTTTATGCGGAAGGTTTTCGGCCGCTGCTGCCAAAGGCATTGGGTTGCCATGATGTGCGCCGCCTCCGAAGAACCGACACCGAAGGCAATGTTGCCGAAAGCGCCGTGGGTCGAGGTGTGAGAGTCCGCCCCGCAAATAAAGAAACCCGGCTGGGTAATTCCCTGTTCCGGAGGCACCACATGTAAAATTCCCTGATTCTCGTCGTGCCAGCCGAAAAGCCTGACACCGGTGTCCGCGGCATTTGTTTCCATAAGCTCCAGCATCCCGCGGATGTCCTTCATCTTGACCCCGGGGATGCCGCCTTTGCGGGTATGGGTCGGCACGTAGTGGTCGGAGAAGGCAAAAACCTGTTCGGCCCGAAACGGCTGCTCCATGCCGAGGTCCTTGAGGTTGGTGAAGCTGTGACGCGAGCCTTCATGGAGAAGCAACCGGTCCACATAGACCAGGGTTTCGCCGTCCACTTCGGTGACCACGTGACTATCCCAAATTTTGTCGAAAAGCGTCTTGCCGGGCGCTGTTTCGGTCATCAACGTCACTCCCTCACTGAATCCGGTTATCGCGCAGTGGGGAGTGCAGGGCAAGCGCTGTTAACTGCTTCTAAAGCCTTCACATAACGGGGTTTTGATCGGCACGTTCGATCGATAAATAAAAGCATCGCTTGCCGTCGGGGCTCGCCGTCGCTATATCCCGGCCATGGAACTCCGCAATATCGCCATCATTGCCCATGTCGACCATGGCAAAACGACCCTGGTCGATTGTCTGCTACGACAGTCCGGTGCCTTCCGGGAAAACCAGAAGGTCGCCGAACGGGCTCTTGATTCCAACGATCTCGAGCGCGAGCGCGGCATTACCATTCTCGCCAAATGCACCTCGGTGGAACGGGACGGCGTGCGCATCAATATCGTCGACACGCCGGGCCATGCGGATTTCGGTGGCGAGGTGGAGCGTATTCTATCGATGGTTGACGGCGTCGTGGTGCTGGTCGATGCGGCGGAAGGCCCGATGCCCCAGACCAAGTTCGTTCTCGCTAAGGCCTTGGCGTTGGGACTCCGGCCAATCGTCTTCATCAACAAGGTGGACAAGCCGGAACAGGATTCCGATCGGGTCCATAACGAAATTTTCGATTTGTTCGCCGCATTGGATGCGGACGAGCACCAGCTCGATTTCCCGACACTTTTCGGCTCTTCCAAAGAAGGCTGGTGCGCAGAAAGTGTGGACGGACCGCGCGACGATATGATGCCGCTTTTCGACCTTGTGCGTGATCATGTGGCGCCACCGGAAATCGAGACCGACGGCAAGTTCCGTATGCTGGCAACCACCTTGGAGGCGGACCCCTATTTGGGTCGTCTACTCACCGGCCGCATCGTCGCCGGACGGTTGACGCCGAATGAAGGCTTGAAAGCCATGTCTCGGGACGGAGGGACAATCGAAGAAGCCCGCGTGACGAAGATCCTGGCCTTTCGTGGCCTAGAGCGTGTCGGTATCGACGAGGCCGAGGCCGGCGATATCGTCGCTCTGGCCGGCTTCGAAGCCGCGACGGTGGCAGATACGATTTGCGATCTCGAACACAGCGACCCGATACCGGCGCAGCCGATCGATCCTCCGACCTTGGCAATGACTTTTTCGATCAATGATTCACCCCTGTCGGGTCAGGATGGCGACAAAGTTACATCACGGATGATTTGGTCCAGGCTGCAGCGGGAAGCGGAAGGTAATGTGGCGATCCGAATTTCCGAAACCGAAAGCCAAAATGCCTTCGAGGTTGCCGGCCGCGGCGAGTTGCAGCTGGCGGTGCTGATCGAGACAATGCGCCGGGAGGGCTACGAACTTTCGATCAGCCGGCCACGGGTGCTTTACCGCGAAGATGAAGCGGGTCAACGGAGCGAGCCTATCGAAGAGGTGGTGATCGACCTGGACGAGGAATATTCCGGCGCAGTGGTCGAAAAAATGAGCGAACGCAAAGGCGAACTGCAGGATATGCGCGCTGCCGGTAGCGGAAAACAGCGGCTCACTTTTCTGGCGCCGTCCCGCGGATTGATCGGTTATCACGGCGAGTTTTTGACCGACACCCGTGGTACCGGCGTCATGAACCGTCTCTATCATGGCTATGCACCATATAAAGGCGACATCGACACCCGCCGCACCGGAGTGATGATCTCGACCGAGACCGGAAAATCCGTACCCTACGCGCTGTGGAATTTGGAGGAGCGGGGCCCGCTTTTCATCGGTGCGGGAGAGCCCGTCTATCGCGGCATGGTGATCGGCGAGCACTCGCGTGGCCTCGATCTCGAGGTCAATCCGATGAAGACCAAGCAACTCACCAATATTCGTGCCGCCGGCAAGGACGACGCGGTGACGCTCACCACCCCCATCACCATGAGTCTCGAACAGTCACTCGCTTATATTGCCGATGACGAGTTGGTCGAGGTCACCCCGAACGCCATCCGCATTCGCAAGCGGCATCTCGACCCGCACGAGCGAAAGCGCGAAGCCCGAAAAGCATCCGCTGCGTGAGCTCGACAATGCAACGGTTTTTAGTCTTGATCGCCCTGATTTTGGCTGGCCCGGTCGAAGCGGCACCGGAGAAGCAACTTTGGGAACGATGGTCCCGACACGATCCGCAATCGGTCGCATTGATCGATCACCGTCCGTGGGACAAATTTCTTCGGCGAAACGTGCTTGTGGGACGAGACGGCATCAATCGCATCGATTATGCCAACGTACCGCGGGCGGACCGGCTCAATCTCAAGTCCTACATCGAGTTTCTCGCAGCGGTGCCGATCAGTCTGTACAACCGGGCTGAACAGCTCGCCTTTTGGATCAATCTCTATAACGCGCTAACGGTGCGGTTGGTCATCGAGCGGTTTCCGGTCGACTCGATCCGCGATATTGATATCTCGCCGGGTTTGTTCGCCGATGGGCCATGGGGTCGGAAATTGTTCCAGGTCGAGGGGGTGGCTGTCAGTCTCGACGATATCGAGCACCGAATACTGCGTCCGATTTGGAACGATCCGCGCATCCACTATGCGGTAAACTGTGCGTCGATCGGGTGCCCTAATCTGCAGCCTACCGCATTCAACAGTCGCAATGCTCCAGCATTGCTCGAGGCGGCAGGGCGGGAATTCGTCAATCACCCGCGCGCGGTATCGATCGACGATGGGGAACTGGTGGTTTCCAGTATCTACAAATGGTTCAAAGAGGATTTCGGCGATAGCGACGAAAAAATCATCGCTCATATCTGGCGTTTCGCGCGTCCTGCCTTGCGGACGAAATTGGAGAAACGACGGGAAATTGACGATTACCGCTATGACTGGACGCTGAACCGGGGAAATCTCTAGATTTTAATTGCCGCTCTGAGGGCTCTGAAAGCATTGGACGGTTCTAACGCCGTCCTCTTAGGAAATGTCCGATTCCCTTGGTCAGAAGGCGACGGGGAAGAATTGCCGGTGCCAGGGCGAGCCGAGTAGACCCGTTACTGACGAAGACCGTGTGTCGGCCGAGTGCGGCCAAGGCTTTGCGCGCCACCGCTTCGGGCTCCTCCATATTATTGAGCATCGATCCATCCATCTCAGCGCGATTGAAGAATTCCGTACGGGTCGCGCCCGGGCAAAGCACCAGAATGTCGATGGGATCGCTACGGAGTTCTTCGGCCAGGGCTTCGCCCCAGTGCCGTTCGAATGCCTTGGTGGCGGCATAGGTGGCGAGGAAGGGGACCGGCGTTACAGAGGCAGTGCTGGAAACGACGATCATCCCCGCGCGTCGTAGATCCGCGCGAGCCCGCTCGATCATTTGAGGCAGAAGCGCTCGGCTGAGTTCGATCACCGCGGTTACATTCACCTCGACCATCTCGCTTTCGCGCTCGGGCGGAATTTCGGTGAATGCGCCATAGGCACCGAGACCGGCATTGTTGATGAGCAGGTCCAAGGGTGCGGCAACGGTTTTCTCGAGCAGCGATTTTCGGGCTTCCGCGTCAGCGAGATCGGCCGCGATCGTCTCCACTTCCCGCTGGCCGTTTGTCAGGCGCTCTTTCAAGTCTGCGAGTTTGGTTTCGTCTCGTCCCGTCAGGATGAGGTTGGTGGTTGCCGGTAAAAGCTCGGCGAAGCATTCGCCGATCCCGCTGGTGGCGCCGGTAATGAGTGCGTGTTTGTAATCAGCGTGGACCGGCATAAGGGCCTCCGACGGCTAAGGTGCGTTAGAACATTGGCTCGTGAGTACGGACAGTCATCTGGTGATCATCCCGCCGGGCCTCGGCCTGATATCGGGCTCGCAACGCGGCGTGACGTTCTTCACTGTGCTCGACTGGCCGACGTCGAAATATCTGAAGAAATCGATGCCAACCGCGAGCGACGAGACCTGGCTTGACCGAAGGTGCGACCATCTCGAACCCTTTTTTACGTGACGAATACCCTACCTGTTTCGGGTTCTACCGTCACCTGCTGGCCGGAGGTGATCATCGTTGTGATATCGCCGTCGAAGCGATCGATCATCGGCAAGTCCGCGTGGGCCGCACCTTGCGCCATGATCGGGTTCGCATAATTGAGCAACAGCGCAATCGGCGCCATGCCCCGCGTTACCATTTCGTAGAGCATCCACGCGGTCGCCACGCCGCCTTTGGCGATGTTCAATACAAGGACCGTATCCAGATAGCTTTCCCCATAGAGCTTGTGTGCAGGCCGGGAAAAGATGCCTTTGATCCGGTCCAGGTCGTAGCGGGCGCTGAAATTATCGCTTGCGACCAAGGCGGGGCCGCTAACCGTGGGACCGATGCCTGTATGGCCTTGTAGAATTTGTCCACTCACCCGACGATCCTCCCGGCGACAGCGCTGTCCACGCAGGCCTCCATCGAGCCTAAAACCGGCTGGTAGCCATAGCCGCTGATGATATTCGTCAGCTTGGCCGAATTGGTCATGAGCTGTTGCCAGCCGTTTGCCTCGCCCATCTCGCGGGCATGCATCTGATAGAAGCAGACGCCTTCCAACAGTAAGGCGCCGGATGCTTCGATCTTTTGCGTGAATCCCATCCGATCCGCTTCTGCTTTGAAGGCCGGTGCGGTGCAGACGAGCAGGGATGTCTCGTTGTGTACGTTGCGGCCATCGAGCAGTTCGGCCAGGCTTTGCAATTCGACCAGAGACAATTGCGGCGCTGCGAAAACCACGACATCGAGCGCATCTTCGCCGGCGCCGTAATCGGTGTAGAAATTCTTGAATTCGTCTTTACCGATTTTTCGAGTTTTCGGCGGTGCACCATCGAAGACGCTTTCCAGATCGGGCGCTTCCGGCGTTACGCCCACCATATGGAAAAGGGGCGTCGAACCGAAACTCGCCAAGGCGGCGCCGAAATGTTTGAGCGCGTCCGACGTGGGCGCATCGCTAATGCCGGTGATTACCGGCACCTCGAAATAAGATCCCATTTCGCGCCCGATAATCCCGCCGAGGGCCCCCCAGTCGGTGAGGCTGTCGAACGAATAGTCGACTTCGAACAGCGTCGTGCCTCGACGGTGTTCGTCGAGGTGAAATCCGTAGCGCGGTGTTCGCCCAGTGAGGGCGGCGGCCAAGGCCGACGGCCCACCTTCGTAATTCGTGCGCGCGCCCAGCACACTGTTTGTGTAGATCGTAACGCCCGTATCCCCGTAGGCCAGATGTTGCCCCAATACCGGTGGCATGAAGAGCTGATAGTTGATGCAGGTGTCGGTCATCATCACGCCGAGCGCCTCGAATGCGGCGATGGTGCGCCGTTCCAAATCGATAAAGGTTTCGTCCTGACGTATCGCTTTGTACTGCTTGAGGTCGGCACCGCGTGGATCGGTGATCGTCGGCACCGCGACTTTGCGATCGGGTTCCGGAAAGCGGGCGATTTCCTCGAGATACTCCACATTGGCGGCACCCAGCGCTTCCGTGTCCGCCATGATATGGGCTTGTGCGATTTCGACCATATCCGGTGCATCGAAAAATCGGCCGACTTTGATCTGATGTTCGACCGCGCGCCGTCGCGGTTCGCCCATCTCGCCCGCCAGCATTGCTTCTTCGGTTTCCCCAAGACGCATTTATTCTCTCCCTCTTTGCGGCGGTAGTATATTTTCGCCGCAGCCGGTCTTATACACCGCAAGGGCAAATGAAGGAAAACCGAACCATGAGCGAACTAACGAGTCTCGAGCAAATCAAAGACGCGCGTGCCGGGCTCCCCGATGCGATCCGGACGACGCCGATTATCCCCCTGGCGCGCGATGCGACCGAAATCGGCAACGAGAAACTCTTCCTCAAATGCGAGAACATGCAGGTGACCGGCGCCTATAAGGTGCGTGCCGCCTTCACCGCGATGCAAAGCCTGAGCGATGCGGATCGGGCGAAGGGTGTGGTGGTGACGTCGTCGGGTAATTTCGCTCAGGCTTTTGCCTATGCGGGACGAGAGATGGGCTCGCCGATTGCGGTCGTGATGTTGGATGCCACCAGTCCCTATAAGGTTACGCAAACCGAAGGCCACGGCGCGGAAGTGGTATTTTGCGGTACGGATGCCATGCAGCGGCAGCCGACGGTTCAGCGAGTTGCTGCGGAGCGCGGCATGACCGCAATCGATACCTGGGAATACCCGCCGATCACCGCCGGGCACGCATCGATTGGTATGGAGATCCTTGAGCAGTGCTCCGATGTGGAGCAAGTGCTGGTGCCGGTGTCGAGCGGTGGCGTTGCGGGAGGTATAGCTGCCGCTATCAAATTGCAACGGCCCGATGTCAAGGTCATCGGTGTTCAGCCTGAGCAAGCCAATGCCGCATACGTGTCCATGCAAAAGGGCGAGCCGACGGAAATAGATTATTGGGACACCATTGCCGACGGATTATCGTCACGGAAACCAGGCGGATTCCCATTTCGGCACTTGCAAGCTTTCTTGGACGATATCGTCCTGATCAGCGAGCGTGATATCGCGGATACATTCCGCACAATTCTTTTTCGCACCAAACAAATGGGCGAACCGGCGGGTGTCGTTGCGGCGGCAGGGTTTCTGACCGGAAAGGTGGATACGGGCCTTAAAACGGTGGCGGCCCTTACAGGCGGTAACGTGACACCGGAAATGGTCGAAACCATGCTTTCGATGAGCGCGTGAATTTTATTGGATTTGTCGCATTAGAGACTTTGAGATGACTGGGAGCCGCATTAGTATCGCCCCAGAGGGAGCTCCGACGCGGAGATTATTTTTGGCGTGTGAATGGAGCGACATGAAAGCCAAGGGCAGACAACTGGTGGGCAGATTTCTGGCGCGACTTATAGGTCCGGCAATTGGCGGGCTGACCGCCATCGGCTTTAGCGCGAGTGTCTTAGCTGCGGCGTGTGCCCCTAAAAAAATGACGCCTGCGGACATTTCCAAGGAAATCCGCAAGATACAGACGACCTTGATGGTGGCCGCGTTGAGCTGCGGTCAGCGAGAAAATTACAATCAATTTGTCGTTAAATTTCGTCCTGTCCTGAAGCAGTACGGGAAAGTGATGAAGGCGGATTTCCGCAAACGCTACGGCGCGAGTGCTAAAAAGAAACTCAACAAGTATGTCACCGCATTGGCGAACGAAGCCTCGCAACGGAGCAACGCGGATTTCAACGCATTTTGCACCGATGCTGGCCGGCTCTATAACAGCCTCAAGGCAAGAAAACCGAAGGAGTTGGGTCCCTTCGTGTCGAAACCTAAATACGTCGCTTTCGGCGGTACCTATAAGCCGCGCGACTGCGATAAGCCCAAGCAGCTTTTTCCGGATGTACGCAAAGAGGACCCTCTAGGTCCGAAAGCGACACCAAAGGGTTGAGTTCAGCTTAAAGCTTCCTCTTGGAGCTCTCGGCTGAAATGAGTAAGCTTTCCAAGAGTTTGTAATTATGCCGGTTTCAAGCGACGAAAAGGTTTCAATGCGCGCGCAAATTCGCATCGCCATTAGCTACCTCACCTGGCCCATGTTGATGGGCGGGTGCCTCGTGCTTACCCATATTGGGATCGATAGCGGCCGGCCGATTCTTTTTTTCAATATTGCCTACTTCAGTCTCGCGGCGGCGATTTTCGTTCTCGAAAGGCTAATGCCCCATGAACGGCTATGGCTCGATAATGATGGCCAGATCGGTGCCGATCTTGGTCACACTGTATTGAGCAAGATCGCGACTCAGATTTGGGCCGGACTTATGCTGCTTGGCATAATCGAGGTCGCTGGAGATAAAGGTGGACCACTTTGGCCGGATCAATGGCATCCGTTCTTCCAAGTAGTACTCGGTTTGGCAGCTGCGGAGTTCGGTCTCTATTGGGCTCATCGGGTGGCGCATGAATGGACTCCGCTGTGGCGGTTCCATGCGGTGCATCACAGCGTTGTTCGGCTCTGGTTTATCAACACCGGTCGTTTTCATTTCGTCGATGCCATTGTCAGCATTTCGCTTGGGCAGATCATGTTGTTGCTGGTAGGCGCGCCGGAGTTCGTCATGCTTTGGACGGCGATGATTACGCCCTATATCGGCTTTCTCACCCATTGCAATATCGAGATGCGCTTCGGGCCGATCAGCTATGTCTTCAATACGCCAAGTCTCCATCGCTGGCACCATTCGCGGCACAAAGAAGAAGGTGATACCAACTACGGCGAGAACCTAATGATTTGGGATCAATTGTTCGGCAGCTTCTACAATCCGGACCGCCGTCCGCCCGCTAATATCGGTGTTGATGATTACGTGCCACAGAGTTTTTGGGGCCAACTCAAGTCGCCGTTCGTATGGAAACGAGCGCAGGCCACAATGCCTGAAAATGCGCCCGACGCGATGAACCGATTGTCGGTTGCCGAACGTTGAGCACGACCCAGCGCTTTATCCGATCGATCGTCCCTTCATGACTGCTGCCGCCCTTCATTTCACCGATCGCAAGCCGGTTGGCCAAAAGGTGGCCGGCATCCATGTCGCGGTTAATGGAATTACCGACGCCTTTTTGCGTTATGCAAAGCAGGATCGGTTTTGGTGTGTCGCAGCGAATGATGCGCCGTTCGAATCGTTTCAATCCTTTGCGGAACGGGCCGGCCGCAAGGTCGAGAATTGCGAGTTTATCGCCGAGACCGAATCCGAGCGGTTTGCCGAAATCGGATGTTTGTTGAAGCCGGAACCGTTCATCGCACCTTTTGCATGGGCGCGCCGTCAACTCGACCAACGCGCCTACAGCATTTGCGGCGTTAGCCACACCATGTCGACCGCTGGCGCGATGGAGGCTGTGGGTGCCTGTGTCGTCAATCCGTTGCAAAGCTGGGATGCCATCATCTGCCCGTCAATCGCCATCCGCGACGCTATAAAAGCGCTTTGGGCCGGATGGGAGGAATATGTGGGACGGCGCTTCGGCACCGACTTTACCTGCCCGGTTCAGACACCCATCATTCCGCTTGGCATCGACTGCGCGCATTTCGCCAAAAACCGTGGGCCGGCTCTGCGGGCGAAACAGCGGGAGTTGCTCGGCTTTGACGAAGACACGGTGGTGATCCTGTTCTTGGGCCGGCTCAGCTTTTATTCCAAGGTTCACCCGTTGCCGCTTTTCCTCGCTGCCGAGCGAGCGGCCGCCGAAACCGGCAAAAAAGTTCACCTCGCCTTTTATGGATATTTTCTGAACAAGAAATTCGAAGAGGATTTTCGAACCACGGCGGCGGGTATCTGTGATCAGGCCTCGGTCTCTTTTGTGATCAATACGGAACCGGAATTTCCCGACGGCATTTGGGCCGCCGCCGATATCTTCGCGTCTCCGTCGGACAATATTCAGGAGAGTTTCGGCCTCACGCCGATCGAAGCAATGGCGTCAGGCCTGCCGGTGGTGATCAGCGATTGGGATGGGTACCGCGAAGCACTGTCCGACGGTGTCGAAGGATTTTTGGTCCCGACCCAGGCACCGCCGCCTGGTACCGGCGTTGATCAGGCCTATCGCTATCTCACCGAAGAAGACAATTACGGAGAGTATCTCGCTGGCGCATCCCTGGCCACTGCGGTCGACAACGATGCCTTCGCCGATGCACTTATCAAACTTATCGAAAACCCGGACCTTCGTCGCCGAATGGGCGAGGCGGGTATCGCTCGGGCGGAAGCGGTTTATGATTGGCGCCACATTATCCCCGCCTACGACGCGCTATTTGCCGAGCTTGCCGAACGCCGCCAAACGGATTCGGAACTTGTGCCGCGGGAAGAAGGAGAAGCAGCATTTCCGTCTCATCCGGACCCCTTCACCATGTTCGAGAATTTTCCGGCCGCAGTCCTGTCCTGGGACGCTCGTTTGGAGGCGGTGCATCAATCGCCGGCGGAACTGACCCGGTTGATCAAACACCGGATGAACTATTTCACACCGGACTTGCTGATATCGCCGGAACGACTGCCGGCCATTTTGCATGCGGTTAAGACAAAGCCCGGTATAACCATTGCCGAGCTTGCTGAGGCGATTGGCGATTTCGACCCGCCCACACTAATGCGCACCGCTGGCTGGCTGATTAAGCTCGGCGCGGTGCGGGTGTTGGATTGATTATTTGAAGCGGTAGGTAATACGCCCCTTGGTCAAATCATAGGGCGTCATTTCTACGGTTACGCTGTCGCCGGCCAATACCCGGATGCGGTTCTTGCGCATCTTTCCTGAGGTATGGGCGAGCACTTCATGCTCATTTTCGAGAGTTACCCGAAACATTGCGTTCGGCAAAACTTCGGTAACGGTTCCTGAAAATTCGATCGGTTCTTCCTTGGCCACGTATTCTCCTTTCGGCCGTTGTGTTTCGGCCCAAAGATTATGCCAGATCGGCAAAAAAACAAGGGCCCAGTAGCATTCGGAGCCGACTATTCCGTTTGATCGACCGGCAAGGCGGTGCGGTATTTCACCTGTTTCAGCGCGAAACTTGAATTGATCGAGGCGACACCATTGATCCGTGTCAGATGATCCATCAAAAACCGCTCATAGGCGGCGAGGTCGGCGACCACCACGCGCAACAGATAATCCGCATCGCCGGTCATCAGGTAACACTCCATCACTTCCGGCCGTTCGAGAACCGTGCGCTCGAATGTTTCCAGCGCCGTTTCGATTTGGCGCTCCAGTGTTACTTGTATGAAGACGCTAACCGGCAAACCTACCGCCGCAGGGTCGACCAAGGTTACGTGACGTTGGATGATCCCTGCCTCTTCGAGCGTTTTGACTCGCCGCCAACAGGGCGAGGGTGATATGCCTACGCGTTCGGCGAGGTCAACATTGGAAATCCGGGCATTTTCCTGCATTACCGCAAGAATGCGCTGATCCACCGCGTCCATTGCTATATCAGGCACAAAATTTCTCCAAAGATGAATTAAACGAAAGAATATTGTTTCATTACTGTATAATCAAGCACGATAAGCAAGAAAAATATCTGTCGGCGAAGGTATATTGCGGGGAAGGTTAATCGCAAAATCATCAATTTGCCGGAACCGGACCATGTCCCAGAATCTGCATATTGTCGGGAAGGATCATAACGCGGCGCTCGCGCCGGACCGGCTGTTCGGACTTGGTGAGATTGAGAAAAAGGCGCTTTGGCTGTCCTCCTGGATGATCCACAACGCCAACCATATTCGTCCCAGTAGCGACGGATTAAAGGTGGGCGGGCATCAATCCTCTTGCGCCTCGGCGGTGACGCTGCTCACCGCGCTCTACATGGATGTGCTGAAGCCGGAAGACCGGGTTGCGGTTAAACCCCATGCGAGCCCGGTCTATCACGCCTTAATGTACATGTTCGGCAAACAGAGCCGCGACAAGCTGGAAAATTTCAGGGCGCTCGGCGGTGCCCAATCCTATCCGTCGCGGACCAAGGACGAAGAGTATGTGGATTTTTCCACCGGTTCCGTCGGTCTCGGTGTTGCGGTAACCCTCTGCGCGTCTCTGGTTCAGGACTATGTGCATTACCATCGGCAGATGGCGGATGGAGTCGAGCCCGGAAAATTCGTCTCCATTGTCGGCGATGCGGAGCTCGATGAAGGCAATGTGTTCGAGGCGCTGCTCGAGGGCTGGAAACACGATGTGCGAAATCTGTGGTGGATCATCGATTACAACCGCCAAAGTCTCGACGGCGTGGTCAACGATCTGTTGTTTCAGAAAATCCAGAGTTTTTTCGGCACCGTCGGTTGGAACGTGGTGACGTTGAAATACGGCAAAAAACTCGAGGCGGCTCGCGAAGGGCCCGCCGGCGAAGCGCTTTTGCAATGGATCGACGATTGCCCGAACGATCTCTATTCGGCGCTTACCTACAAGGCGGGCGCGTCCTGGCGCAAACAACTGCAGGACGGGCTTCGCGGCACGTCGGGCCTTGGCGAACTGCTCGACAGTCACGATGACGATGGGCTCCACGGGTTGATGACCAATCTCGCCGGCCACGACATGGAATCCGTACTTGAAGCATTCCATAACGCCCCGCCGGAAGAGCCGACCTGTTTCGTCGCTTACACGATCAAGGGTCATCAACTGCCGTTTGCGGGCCACAAGGATAATCACGCCGGCCTGATGAATCCCGACCAGATGGCGGGCTTTAAATCGGATATGGGAATCTCCGATGGCGAGGAGTGGTCTGTCGATGCGGGCCTCGAGTTGGCAGCGGATGCCCTTGCGGATCTCATCGAGTCGGCCCCATTCAACAGCGATGCGGATCGTCGTCATCGTGCTCCTCAGGTCGAGGTGCCCGAGCGATTCGAGGTCGGCGGCGACGGACAAAATTCGACGCAGCAGGGGTTTGGCCAAATCATGAACGATCTCGGCCGCGCCGATGGCGAATTGGCCGATGCCATCGTTACCACCTCGCCGGACGTCACCGTTTCGACCAATCTCGGCGGCTGGGTAAATCAGCGCGGGCTATTCGACCGCAAGGGCAAGGCGGACGTGTTCCGTGAAGAGGATGTGGCCTCGATCCAGAAGTGGGCCAAGTCCCAATCGGGGCAGCATATCGAACTCGGCATTGCCGAGAACAATCTATTCTTGATGCTGACCGCGATGGGACTTTCGGAATCGCTGTTCGGCGCCCGCTTGCTGCCTGTCGGCACGCTCTACGATCCGTTTATCAATCGCGGTTTGGATTCGCTGTTCTATGGCTGTTATCAGGATTCCCGTTTCATGGTCGTTTCGACCCCGTCGGGCATCACCCTGGCGCCGGAAGGCGGCGCCCATCAGTCGATCAATACGCCCTTGGTCGGTATGGGCCTCGACAAGTTGGCCTATTTCGAGCCCGCCTTCGTCGACGAGCTTGGCATCATCATGGCGTGGAGCTTCAGGCACATGCAGGCCGACGATGGCGGATCGGTTTATCTGCGTCTTTCCACTCGGCCACTCGATCAGCCGGCCCGCAATGTGACGTCCGAACTTATCGAGGCAGTGACTAAAGGTGCCTACTGGCTGAAAGAACCGGCGCCGGGGGCCGAAATCGCGATCGCCTATTGCGGGGCAGTGGCGCCGGAAGCGATCGCCGCTCACGAGGCGTTGTTGGAAGACGTACCAGGCGCCGGCCTGTTGGCGGTGACATCGCCGGATTTGTTGCATCAAGGCTGGCTCGAGGCGAACCGGACACCGGGCGCCAGCTCGCATGTGGAGAGACTGCTGAAACCACTGGCCCGCGATGCCGCCATCGTGACAGTGCTCGATGGCCATCCGGCAACGCTTTCCTGGATCGGTGCTGCCGGTGCCTACCGCGTCTCCGCACTCGGCGTCGAAGGCTACGGCCAATCGGGCAGTGTGGACGAGCTTTACCGGCTCCACGGGCTCGACGCGGACTCCATTCTGGACGCCGCCGCGACCGCTTGCTTGAAGCGTTTGGGTTAGAGCGCTAGCTCCCTGCGACGGTCATGCCGTCGATACGGAGGGTCGGCGCATTGGTACCGTAGCGAAACTCCAGATCGTTGGCCGGCGTCAAATTCAGAAACATGTCCTTGAGATTGCCGGCAACGGTCATTTCACTGACCGGGTCCGCAAGCTTGCCGTTCTCGATCCAGAAACCGGAAGCACCGCGGCTGTAGTCGCCGGTAACGCCGTTGACCCCGAAGCCCATCATATCGGTGACGTAAAATCCGTCGTCGATTTCGCCAATCAACGCGTCCGGCGGTATGGATCCGGCGGTCATGTGGAGATTGGTGGTGGAGGGCCCCGGCGGCGACGAGGTCCCCCGCGATGCGCGTCCGTTGCTGGCGAGCCCTAACTGGCGCGCCGAGCGCAAATCGAGCACCCATTGGGTCAACACTCCATCCTCGATAAAGGCGATGGGATCGTTGGCGAGCCCTTCGGCATCGAACGGTTTCGAGGCCAGCCCCCGTGGACGGTGAGGGTCGTCGATAATCGAGATTTCGTCGGAAAAGATTTTCTCTCCCATCCGGTCTTTCAGGAAACTGATACCGCGCGCGATGCTGCCGCCGTTGATCGCACCGGCAAAGTGTCGGACCATCGAGTTCGACACCCGGGGCTCATAGACCACCGGAACCTTTGCGCTTTCCGCCTTGCGTGGATTGAGACGCCGGATCGTTCGTTCACCGGCACGTCGGCCGATCTCTTCAGGGTCTTCCATGTCATCCATGAATACGGCGGTAGCATAGTCGTAATCGCGTTCCATCGCGGTGCCTTCGCCGGCCAAAACGCATGCGCTGACGCTAAAAGACGAGCCGCGATAGGTGCCGGTGAATCCATTGGTTGCCGCAAGCGCGACTTCGGCTTGCGACCAGTCCGCTTCCGCGCCTTCGGAATTGGTGATGCCGTCCACCGCCATCGCCGCACCTTCGGCGCTTTTGGCCCAGTCGATCAGCGTTTCCGCCTCGGGTTCCGTGGCGTCGAATATTTCCAATGCTTCGGGGTTAGCGGCTGACAGTTGATCAGGTTCCGCGAGGCCGCAAAATTCATCTTCGGGCACCGCCTTTGCCATCGCCACCGCGCGTTCGGCCAAGGCGTCGAGGGCATCGGGGGATTGATCGGAAGACGAAACCACTGCTTGTTGTTTGCCGACGAAAACGCGCAAGCCCAGATCTTCGTTTTCCGAGCGTTCGAGATTTTCGATCTCTCCGAGGCGCTGAGCGTGGCTCAGCGAATGCTGGCGCAGGTAGACCCCGTCTGCCGCATCGGCGCCAAGTGCTGTGGCCTTCTTCAACAAGGATTGCAGCCGCTCGAGCGTATCGTCGCTCATTTGTAATTCCCTCTGTTACTCACTCTTTTCCTCACTCTTTCCCTCACTCTTTCCCAGCCTACAAACCGCCCCGTAGGCAGCTGACGACACTCAAGCTCACGATTAGCACCAAAGCGACGAAGCACAAAATCACTTGCTGGCGACCGCGTCGCCAATCTTCCTGCGTAACGATATCTTCTTCTTCCTCGTCATCCGCGTCGAATTTCGGATTTTCGCCTGCGAGGCGCCGGGCGATCCGGCGATGGCTGCTGCGAAAACTATTATCCGCTTCGCGCGCGCGCCGGCGAAGACGGAAGATGATCCACAACGCCACCAGGCCCAAAAAGAACCAGATCGCGAATTCGGTATTTTCCGCTGTCACTCCCATATGGATTTGCCGTCACCGGGCAAACCGAGCCCTTTCCACATTTCATCGATTTTGTGGATGACGTCGTCGCTCATGCGAATGGCGCGGCCCCAATCCCGCTTGGTCTCCGGCGGCCACTTATCCGTTGCGTCGAGCCCGATCTTAGAGCCGAGGCCGGGAATAGGGCTCGCGAAGTCGAGATAGTCGATCGGCGTGTCTTCGATCACCGTGATATCGCGCGCCGGATCCATGCGGGTAGAAATTGCCCAGATCACATCGTCCCATTTGCGCGCATCGATATCCTCATCCACCACCACGACCCATTTTGTGTAGGTGAACTGACGGAGGTAGGACCAAACCGACATCATGATGCGCTTGGCATGACCCGGATAGGCTTTCTTGATCGCAACCACCGCGAGCCGATAGGAGCATGCCTCGGGGGGTAGCCAAAAATCGACGATTTCCGGAAATTGTTGCTGAAAGAGCGGAATGAACACCTCGTTCAGCGCCTCGCCGAGGACGCTCGGCTCGTCCGGCGGCCGCCCGGTAAAGGTGGAATGGTAGATCGGCTCGCTGCGGCGGGTGATCGCCGAGATGGTGAAGACGGGAAACGGTTCCTGGGCGTTGTAGTAGCCCGTGTGGTCGCCATAGGGGCCTTCCGGTGCGGTATCGCTGAGATCCACATGGCCCTCGAGGACGATTTCCGCCGCTGCCGGGACTTTAAGCGGTACGGTTTTGCACTCAACGAGGTCGATACGCTTGCTCTTTAGCAGACCGGCGAATTGATATTCGGAGAGCGTGTCGGGCACCGGCGTCACCGCGCCGAGAAGTGTCGCCGGGTCGGCACCGATCACCGCCGCCGCCGGTATCGGTTCCGATTTCTCTTCCGCCCAGCGGGCGGCTTGTTGCGCCCCGCCACGATGGGCGAGCCATCGCATCAGGGTGGTGTTCGGTCCGGTAACCTGCATGCGGTAGATGCCGAGATTGAAGTTGTCGGCCCGGTTGCCGTCGGGGTCGGGGCCCTGGGTGACGACCAGCGGGAACGTGATTAGCGGTGCCGGCTCGTCGGGCCAGCAGGTCTGAATGGGTAATTCGGTGAGATCGATATCGCCGCCTTCGAGCACGAGTTCCTGGCACGGGGCGGATTTGACCGTTTTCGGCCGCATCGCCATTACAGATTTCAGAAGCGGTAGCTTTTCGAGCGCCTCGCCCAATCCCCCCGGGGGTTCCGGTTGGCGGAGATAGGCGAGCGTTTCCCCGACCTCACGCAATTGGTCCGGCGTTCGGCCCATGCCGCGGGCGACCCGGTCCACAGTGCCGAACAGGTTGACCAGCACCGGCATGTCGTAGGCTGTCCCGTCCTCTCGGACCGGGTTCTCGAACAGCACCGCCGGGCCTTTCTCGGCCAGCAGCCGGGTCTGGATTTCGGTCATCTCCAGATTCGGCGAGACCGGTTCGGTCACCCGGTTCAGCATGCCGGCCTGTTCCAGGTCGGCGATGAAATCTCTCAAAGAGTCGTAGCTCATGGCAGGCAAATTAGGCGAAAAGCGGAGCAAGGTGAAATTTTGATTGCCGAGCGCGGCGGGAAACTGGCAAAGATGAAACTCCATGAGCGATCAAGACGACAAAGATTCGGTCCTGGCGCGGGCGCGTGATTATCCCTATTGGGCGCCGGCGCAATCCTATGTTTGGGACCCGGATGACGATCCACGCGACCTGCAGCCTTTCGATCCGGAGTTGATAGAAGGGCGTTGGCCGGTGCTTGCGGTGGGCTCGAACCGGTCCCCGGAACAGCTTGCGCGCAAATACAACGGTACCGGCGCCGAGCCGATCGCGGTGCAATACGCCAGGCTCGCCGATTTCGATGTGGTCTATGCTGCCCATATCAGCCAATACGGTGCGGTGCCGGCGATGCTGCAGCACGCACCGGGAGTGAAGGTCAAACTCGCGGTAACCTGGCTTGACGATGATCAACTGCAGATCATGCACGAAACCGAGGGCAACTACGATTTCGGCGAGATCGAGCAGGTCCAGCTCGTTTTGGAGCGAGGCGAGCCGCTCGAAGCGGTGTATCTCTATGTGGGGCGCCAAGGTAGCCTGACACTGGATGGGGCAGCGACCGGTCTCGAAGCGGTTGTTGCCGCGGATCGCCCCTATGGCAGCGCCACCACCGCCAACATGCTGGAAACGCTGCGACAAAAACTGGGTGCCTCGGAAGACCCGGACGCCTTCGTCCAACGCCTCGTCGCCGACGAAGCGTTCCGTCACGCCATAATCCAAATTATTGGCGCCAAGGCGACACCGTTTTCCTACCCGGTGAATATCCTCGAAGCGGATTTGGGGACGATTTAGGGGGACGCAGCGTGCCGACGCCGAGGCGCGAAGCATTGATTGCTACCAGGCTTAATCGCCGTGTATGATCTTTCCCGTTATTGGGGAGATAGAATATGCGAATTAGGCTGATTTTAGTTTTTGCCTTGGTATTGGTTTTGGGAGGCTGCCAATCGGGTGGTGTCCATCAGGGAAGCGTTTTTCATTCCAGTTCCGCCCAAACCGGCTGGCTTGTTTTTGGGGTCGATTACGGTTCTCAGGTCAGTATTTTGCCACGATTCATCTGGCGTCGATACGACGCTAAAACCGGGAAGTTTGATACTTTCAAGATAGCAGACCCGCCCGTTGGCAAAGGTGCTGGATTGGGGGCATTTTTGCTTGGGGGGGGATACACGGCAAGTGGATTTCAGAACAAGTCTGTTTATATTGTGGTTGAACTCGACCCCGGCGATTACTTTCTACAGCAAGTTGTTGCCAACGACGGTACCGCTTTTGGTCGCGACGGTACGGAAACCAATTTTAAATCCGGCGCTCCTAAATTTCGCATAGCGAGCGGCCAAGCAATTTACCTAGGGCGAATTGGGTTCAGTAAAAAAAGTTTTTCGGCGCCGAAATTCTCATTCGATAAGATTCCGGATGCTGAAGGGTCAACGAATGCCCAAAATGCTCTTTACGCTAAAGTGAAAAATGCACCGAAGATTTCGGCCGCAAAAATCAGCTTCGTGAAATTCGATTGCGGCGGAGGGGTATTAGGTCTTGGCGATACTTGTAAGGTCAAATAGCGAAAAATCCTTAACGACGAAAAAATTTTGGCGAACTGGCATATTAATCTGTTTCGCTTTCGGATTTGTTTTTGTTAGTGCTTGCGTTTCGGACGGGCAAATCGAGAAGTCAGATACGTTTTCGGCGAAATCCGATACGGCCGTGATCGTAATGGGATTGAAGTTTGGAAAAAGCATTGAAGCATTGCCCCAATTCGTTTGGGCAAAACATGATGCAAAGTCCAGCCCACCGAACGATCTTCACAAAACTCGCCCAAGATTGAAATTCGATACTAAATTTTCAGATGTTCTGAAAAGATTAAAGGGTACTCAGCACTACAAAGTATTTTCGTTGAAACCCGGCACCTATTTCCTATGGCAAATTGTTCTCAAGGATGGCCATGTAGATAGTTGGCTCGAACCCAAACCGACGGTTAGCTTTCGTGTGAATTCTGGAGAAGCCCATTATATCGGGCAGTTTTTTCTCGACCAAAATCCACTAAGCCGAAAAATCACCTTCAGCAGTTTGCCGGAGGTTCAGAAATCGAATTTTGAGGCCGCTCAAGCAGCGTTGGCCAAGTTTGCGGGAGTAAGTATGCCTTTGAAAATAGAAAAGGTTGATTCGGTGTCATACGATTGTACTGGAACCGCATTTATGGGAATTGGAGATAGAGCCTGCAAATTGACCATTGCCCCTCGCAGCTAGTCCGCGACCACCCGCCACACCTGGGCATTTAGCAAATCCGTATCTTCCAGATGCGTCTTCGTCTTTACGGAGTATTTGGCGAGCTGTTCGAGGCCGTCCTTCGGCAGGTACATCCGTCTCGGGTCACCAATCAGGACATCGGCGCCGTGTTTCGCCAGCGCCCTTAGCCAATCGGTGACGGTGCCCGACATCGGTTGCTCGTAGCAGACATCGGCGGCGAGCACCGTATCCCATAGGCACTCGGTCCCGGTGAGGTCGTCGTCGGTGATTTCAAATTCGACTTCGTTGGCAGCCGCATTCACTTCCATTGCTGCGATGGCATAGGCGTCGATGTCGCTGGCGGTGACATGTGAAGCGCCGGCCTTGGCGGCGGCGATGGCGACGATGCCGCTACCGGATCCGAAGTCGAGCACCTTTCGGTCGGCAACGAGTTCCGGATTGTCGAAGATATAGCGTGCCAGCGCTTGGCCGCCGGCCCAGGCAAAGGCCCAGAAAGGCGGCGGCAGACCCATCTCTTCGAGTTGATCTGACGTCTTTTGCCAAAGCGGGTAGCCCTCGTTTGCGAGATGAAGCTCTATTTCCGGCACCAGCGGCGGGGATTCGAGTGCTGTATTCTCGCGGATGAAATCGGGGGAGCTCTTCACGGACGGAACATCGGATTAAAACGGTCGGCCGATCAAAATCACCGCCAGCAGCCAGAGTCCGACCCGCGTATTGGCTTTGAAATGGGTGAGACAATTTTGCGGGTCGTCGAGGTCAACGCCGCGCACTTGCAGAAGCAGCAGGCCCGCCGGGCCGAGCAGCGCGATGTAAAAAAGCAGGCTGAGATCGGCAAGGTAGCCGGCGATGGCAAAACAAATGATCGCAGCGGCATAGAATCCGCCGATCCAGATTTTGCTTTGATCGCCGAACTTGAGCGCGGTCGATTTAACCCCGACCAGTGCATCGTCTTCTTTGTCCTGATGGGCGTAGATGGTGTCGTAGCCCAAGGTCCAGAAGAATGCGCCCGCATAAAGTACCAAGGCGGCGGGCATCAGGTTTTCGGTGATTGCCGCATAGCCGACCAGCACACCCCAGTTGAATGTCAGCCCTAAAAACGCCTGAGGCCAGTAAGTGATTCGCTTCATCAGCGGATAAAGCGCGACCAGGACCAGCGACGACACCGCCAGAATTTTCGTGAAATTATTGACCGCCAATAAAATGGTTGCCGCCAGAAGCATCAGCAGAACCATAAAAATTACCGCCTGCAATACGCTAAGCGCGCCGCTTGCAAGTGGACGGGTCGCGGTCCGTGCGACCTTGGCGTCGATGTCTCGGTCCAAAATATCGTTCCAGGTGCATCCCGCCGCTCGCATCAAAAACGCGCCGATCAAGAATAGCGGCGCGAACATGAGCGCTTCGTAAGCCGATGCGCCGGTGATCGAAATGAAGGCGAGGGCAACGCCCCACCAGCAGGGAATCGCCAACAGCCAGGCTCCGATCGGCCGGTCGACTCGGGCTAGCCGAAAGTAGGGTATCAGGCTGTTCGGTATCTTGCGGTCGATCCAGTCGCCTTTGGCGATGTCGCTAGCTTGGTTCATGGAACGAGTTTGCGATGGTTCGATCGTGACCGCAACATTGTCCGCTCGCACTAAATCTAATTTGGTGGCAGAGTGCGCCCATGAGACGGCTTTTGATAATTTTTGCTTTAGGCGCGTTTGTTGGGTCGGCTTCGGCGGCGGATAAGCAAGGTCGCTACCTTGTTGTCGGTGATGGTGCCGAAGGTTGTAGCCTTTGGACGGACGAGCGCAAAAAATCATCGCCCAGATCGCGGGCGTTGGAATCCTGGTTGCTCGGTTATATTACGGCGACCAATGTTTGGCGGCCCGACACGGCTGATGTGGCGGGGGGCTTGGAAGCACCGGCGTTATTCGAATGGACTGACAATTATTGTCAGGAACATCCAAAATCACGAATCGCCGAGGCCGCGCGCAATCTGATTTACGGATTGGATGAGCTGTCTGCACAGAACAAGAAAAAGCGCAAATAGCGGACGATGGCGAAGCCGCCACCGCGCTTATTTGTCGAATCGCCCCTCGTGACAGGCGAAACCGTCGCGCTGGAGAAGGGGCAAACCCATTATCTGAAGAACGTACTTCGGCTTGAGGTCGGCGCCACGGTGGCCTTGTTCAATGGTCGTGATGGGGAATGGCATGGGGCGTTTGGGATTTCCGGCAATGCGGGGTCTGTTGTGGCGGAGACCTTGCAACGAACTCAGAGTGAGGCGGCCGGTCCGGGCTTGATGTTCGCGCCGATCAAAAAGGGGCCGATGGAAATCATGGTGCAAAAAGCCACGGAACTCGGCGTCGCGCGACTGAATCCGGTGATTACCGATTTCACCGATGTCGTGCGGTTCAACCGTGCTCGCCTACGGGCGACGGCGGTGGAGGCGGCGGAGCAATGCGACCGACTAAGCGTGCCCGAAATCGAAGATCCATTGTCGCTAAGTGAAAGGCTAGAGAATTGGCCCGCCAATACGCGCCTCCTGCTCGCGGCCGAAGCGGGTACCGCAATGCCGATTTTCGAAGCACTTGCCGAGATCAAAGCCGCCGGCACCGGCAGCGATTGGGTGCTTGCGGTCGGACCGGTCGGGGGATTCAGTCCGGCCGAGCACGAGATGCTGCGCGAGCTGCCTTATGCGGTGCCGGTTGGGCTAGGGCCGCGATTGCTAAAGGCCGAAACCGCCGCGATCGCTGCGCTGAGTTGCTGGCAATCAATACTCGGTGATTGGGATAATCGGCCCATTGACAGAAATGCCGGATAGAGTAGGTACTCATTTGAATCTGAATGCATCCGGAAGAAACATTCGCCATGTCCGACGCCGCGCCCGCCGGTGAACCGCTCACCGACAAGAAGGTTCTCGTCGAGTATCTCGAACGGGGCGTGAAGGCGCGTGCGGATTGGCGAATCGGCACCGAGCATGAAAAATTCGCCTATCGCCTGGGCGACTATGCGCCGCTCGCCTATGACGGCGAACCGGGCATTCGCCAAATCCTGGAAGGTCTGCGGCGGTTTGGCTGGGCACCGGTGATGGAAGGCGAGAATATCATCGCGTTGAAAAAGCCGGACGGTTCATCGGTGACTTTGGAGCCGGGCGGTCAATTCGAGCTTTCCGGGGCACCGGTCGAAACCATTCACAACACCTGCGACGAGGTCCATGCCCATTTGGATGAAGTAAAGGCGGTGTGCGAGGAAATTGGTGCCGGGGTGTCCGGTATCGGCTTCGTCCCAAAATGGCGCCGTGATGAAATTCCGTGGATGCCCAAAGGCCGCTACAAGGTGATGCGCGAATATATGCCGAAAAAGGGTACGCTCGGCCATGACATGATGCTCCGTACGGCGACGGTACAGGTCAATCTCGATTTCGAATCCGAGGCGGATATGGTCGAGAAAATGCGTATCTCCGTTGCGCTGCAGCCGATGGCGACGGCGCTATTTGCCAATTCGCCGTTTACCGAAGGCCGACCGAACGGCTTTCTCAGTTATCGCAGTCACACCTGGACCGACACCGATCCCGACCGGTCGGGCATGCTTCCATTCGTCTTTGACGATGATTTCGGTTTCGAGCGCTGGGTGGAATATGTCCTGGATGTTCCGATGTATTTCGTCTATCGCGATGGCAAGTACATCGACGTCTCCGGGCACTCCTTTCGAGACTTTATGGCCGGTAAGCTCGATGGTTTCGAGGGCGAATATCCCAGTCTCAAGGATTGGGAAGACCATTTGACGACACCCTTTCCCGAGGTTCGGCTCAAACATTTCATCGAAATGCGCGGCGCAGATGGTGGCCCTTGGAGTCGGCTCTGCGCATTGCCCGCACTATGGGTCGGGTTGCTTTACGATGCGGAGGCGCAAGCTGCGGCGTGGGATCTAATCAAGGACTGGCAGGTCGACGAAATGCAGGCGCTGCGAGATGGCGTTCCGAAAACCGCGTTACAAACGGAATTCCGCGGTGCGCCTTTGCAGAAGGTCGCCAAACAAGTGGTGGCGATTGCCCATGATGGCTTGAAGCGTCGTCGGGTTGCTGGCGGCAAGTGCGAAGACGAGACGGCGTTCCTCGAGACTCTCCTGGATATTGCCGAAAGCGGGGTTTCGCCGGCGGAGCGTCTACTGGAAAGATTCGAAGCGGATTGGGCCGGAGATATTACCAAGGTTTATGACGAAACCACCTACTAAGAGTGCGTTTCGGGTTTTACCTATTCCACCGAGGCGGTTCTGCCGTCCGTCTTTACCACCCGGCGGATATGCACTGGTTCGCCGTTATCCGCACTTCCCCAATACTCGATAGTGATATTGTCCTTATCCAAAGTAGTGGCGACCTTGTGGTTTGGTTGGGTAAGGGTCGCGCTCGGTTCGACCCGGTATTGAACTGCGGATTCGACGCAAATCTTTCCGTTCTCGACGCAGACCTTGCCCCGGTTGAGCGTCACCCCGACGCCGCCTTTTTCGACATAATTTCGGTTGTGGTAATAGGTGTTTCGACCGCGCTCTACGGTAAAGCGGAAATCGGAGATCTGGAGATCCAAATCGCTGCGGCTTCCGGTTGAGCCCTTTCCAGTTGCCTGATCGTCCTCACAAGCGGCGAGAAGAAACACCCCGATCAAAACCGGAATTGCGAGAATTCGTCTAATGCTCATATCACGCCGCCGTCCCGCCGACGGTGAGCCCGTCGAGTCGCATGGTGGGTTGGCCAACTCCGACGGGAACACTTTGGCCGCTCTTGCCGCATGTGCCGACGCCGGGGTCGAGTGTCATATCGTTTCCGATCATGGAGACTCGTGTCAGCGCATCGGGACCGTTTCCGATCAAAGTTGCACCTTTAACCGGCGCGCCCAACTTTCCGTCCTCGATTTGATACGCTTCTGTACAGCTAAAGACGAATTTACCGCTGGTAATATCGACCTGTCCGCCGCCAAAATTAACTGCGTAAAGTCCTTTGTCTACCGATTGCAGAATCTCGTCGGGGTCTTTGTCGCCGCCCAGCATGTAAGTGTTTGTCATACGCGGCATCGGCGCATGAGCGTAAGACTGTCGCCGGCCGTTTCCGGTCGCGTCCATGCCCATCAGCCGTGCATTCATCCGATCCTGGATGTAGCCGGTGAGGATACCATCCTCGATCAAAACCGTATTCGCCGGCGCGGTTCCTTCATCGTCGATAGTTATCGATCCGCGCCGATCGGCGATCGTGCCGTCGTCGACCACCGTGACACCGGGACTTGCGACCCGTTCGCCCATCAGTCCGGCAAAGGCCGAGGTTTTCTTGCGGTTAAAATCGCCTTCGAGCCCGTGCCCGATTGCTTCATGGAGTAAGATGCCGGGCCAGCCGGGTCCGAGCACAACTGTCATTTCGCCCGCGGGCGCCTGCTCCGAATCGAGATTGATCATCGCCTGGCGAAAAGCCTCCTCGGTCTGGGCTTGCCAGGCAGCGGGCTCGAAATAGCTTTGGTAGCCGGTACGTCCACCGGTTCCCTGTCCACCGCTTTCCATCTTATCGCCATCGGCGACCACGACCGACACATTCAGCCGTACCAGTGGGCGGATATCTGCGGTTCGGGCGCCGTCGGGGCGGATAATTTGTACCGCTTGCCATTCGCCGGAAAGCGACGCCATGACCTGGCTGACCTTGTCATCAAGGCTACGCGCATAATCGTCGATATCCGCCAAGAGCTTCACCTTGGAGTCGAAATCCAATTCACCCAACGGGTTGGCGTCTGAATAAAGATTTTGATTGGGGTGCGCCGGACCGTCGGAAAGTTCTCCGCTATGGCCTGCGGTCACCGCGCGAACGGTTTGCGCGGCCCGTTTGATGGCGGATTCGGAGAGTTCAGAGGAATGCGCGTAACCGGTCGCTTCACCGGATACCGCACGCAAGCCGAAGCCCTGAAGCGTATCGTAGCTTGCGCTTTTAACCTTTCCGTCATCGAAAGCGATGCTTTCCGATTGGCAATATTCCAAAAAAAGCTCGCCATCGTCAGCACCCTGCAATGAGTCTCCGACAAGCTTTTCCAACCGAACTCGGTCGAGGCCGGCTCGATCGAAAAACAATTCGTCGGTGGCAGATAGGTGGTCCATGCTTGCTTTCTTTGTCGGCAATTCGACGTCGCAAATAAACTTACCGCGCCCCAATCATTGCGGCGCGACAATGGTTAATCATAGAGGCCTTTATTACGATAATTAAGCGGTTTTGACTATTTTTGCCGCCGGTCATTGGAATGCTTTACGAAGCCGTTCTAAACGCTTAACTTTACGCGGAATTTTTGCGACATAGTGTCACGCGGAATAGGATGGATAGCGGTCGGATGCTATAAATTCTAACTTATCGGCGGTTGGCATTTTGATCGCGGGAATCAACAGATTCCAACCGATTTTTCAGATCTTCGGTTGGGGGGAGAAATGAGTGTGAAACGAGGTTTAGCCGCAGTGGCAGCGGCAACTACGGCGTTATTTGCGCCGATGTTGTGGGCAGCGGATGACGTAAAAGTCGGTCCGCAACCATGGCAGCTGGGATTGCAGCCCTCGGCGTCCCCGACGATGGACAAGATCACGTGGTTCCACGACATTTTGCTCATCATCATTACCGTGATCTCTGTATTCGTTTTGGCGCTACTGATTTACGTGGCGGTGAGATTTCGCGAAAGTAAAAACCCCAACCCGTCGACAACCACGCATCATGCGGTTTTGGAAGTGGCTTGGACCGCGATCCCGATCATCATACTTGTCGCCATCGCCATTCCTTCCTTCAAATTGCTTTATTTTGCCGACCGGATCGAAAAAGCGGATATGACGCTGAAGGTGATCGGTAACCAATGGAATTGGACCTATCAGTATCCGGACCACGGCAATTTCGAATTTACCGCTAACCTGTTGCAGGGCGAGGACTTGAATAAGGCCAAAGCGGCTGCAGCAAAGGCGAAGAGTTCTCGACCGTTCTTGCGTCAACTCAGCACCGACAATCCGGTGGTATTGCCCGTGGGCAAAAAGATTCGCCTGATTTTGACCGCAAGCGATGTATTACATGCTTGGGCGATTTCGCCACTCGGCGTTCGGCTGGACACGGTACCGGGCCGACTTAACGAGACTTGGGTCGAGATCAAAAGGCCGGGTACTTATTTCGGTTACTGTTCGGAGCTTTGCGGCGCTGGCCACGCGTATATGCCGATCGAAGTGCACGCGGTGAGCATGGCGGAATTTGAAAAATGGACTAAATCCGCAAAGAAGAAATTTGCGAGAGTGGATACGCCGCAATCGCCGGACGCCACGAATACTGCCGAGAAAAAGACACCTAAAGACAACACCATTGAGCTTGCGCGCAAGGCCGCCGCTCAATGATGGCTAGAACGTAGAAGGACGTAAGGGAATCACCATGGCCGAAGCACATCCAGCCGGCGCACACGGACACGACGATCACCACGGCGATCACCACGACGACCATCATACTCCTACCGGTTGGCGGCGGTTCGTTTATTCGACCAATCATAAGGACATCGGTTCGATGTACCTTATTTTCTCCATCGTCGCGGGCCTGATCGGCGGCGCCTTCTCGGTCTATATGCGCTTGGAACTCCAAGACCCCGGCGTTCAGTTTATGACCAACGAGGATGGTTCGCCGGACGGACATCTGTGGAACATGTTCATTACTGCGCACGGCTTGATCATGGTGTTCTTCGTGGTCATGCCCGCAGTGATCGGCGGATTCGGGAATTGGATTGTGCCGTTGATGATCGGTGCGCCCGATATGGCGTTTCCGCGCATGAACAACATCAGTTTCTGGCTATTGCCGCCAGCCTTCCTGCTGCTGTTGGGGTCGGCGGTGCTGGGCGGTGGTGCCGGTACTGGCTGGACTATTTATTCGCCTTTATCAAGCGACACTGGTCACCCGGGGCCGGCAGTCGACATGGCGATATTCTCGCTTCATGTCGCCGGCGCATCTTCGATCTTGGGTGCGATTAATTTCATCACAACGATATTCAATATGCGTGCGCCCGGCATGACGCTGCACAAGATGCCG
>PBKG01000005.1 GCA_002722095.1 Rhodospirillaceae bacterium | reverse complement strand
GGATGATGTGACCGAGTAGTCGGCGAAGTTACCGCCAAAGCGCGCGGTGTCATTACCATCGCCACCGATCAGATAGTCATCGCCATCGCCGCCTGTGAGCTGATCGTCACCATCGGCGCCGACCAAGACATCGTTGCCGCCGCCGCCGTCGAGATCGTCATTGCCGGCACCGCCCGCAAGCCAATCGTTTTGACCGCCGCCGGCCAATACTGCACCCGAATCACCAGCTTCGAGCAATTGTCCCGTAAGGCCAGATACGTCAACCGTCGTCCCGTCGGAAAAGGTGAAGCTCTCGATACGGTCGCGTGTCTCGCCCCAATTTGCGATCTCGACCACATCGCCGGATGCCATCGCCACGTCGGCAAAATCCGCACTCGCCGTCGGTGCTCCCGGGTCGCGAATGGTGATCTGCAATCTCCCATCCACGAGGCGCAAGATCAAATCATCAGGGGTAATCCCATCACCAAACGACAATACGTCGTCGCCCGCATCGGTACGTGTATCGGTCCAGTACCTGTATATTTCACGTACCCTGACCGTTTCGGTTCCACCCTCGCCATCGGAGGTCGTATAAGTGACCCAGCGCCTGCCAGTGACCAGCTGCGTCGTGCCGAAATAATCGGCGATTGTGTCGTGCCCGTCTCCTCGATTGAAACGGTAGGTATCGTTACCGGCGCTGCCCTCGAGCATATCGTCGCCGCCGCCGCCGGATATAAACTCGTCTCCGGTGCCGCCACCGATCTGGTCGTTCCCACCACCCGCATAGAAGCGTTCGATACCGAGTTGGCTGATATTCCAATCGACACCGTTGTCATCGGTAAGAATGACCGTGTCGGTGCCCGATCCGCCGGCAAAGCTGTCGGAGCTATCGCCCACCAAAACGTCGTCACCATCGCCGCCGTCGAGACGGTCCGAACCGCCGCCACCGATCAGTAAATCGTCACCACCGCCGCCGGTAATATCGTCGTCACCACCACCGCCAAAACTGACATCGCCACCGCCGCCACCGGAAGGCAAGTCGACGTCGGAGGGCAGCACGACAACCGGCAAGGATGCCACTGTCGCCGTGCTAGCGCCATTTGAGGCTTCTGTAGACCGCGCCGTAACCGTGAGCTCGAAACCCGCGCCCGCATCGGCCGGTATGGTCAAAGTGAGGTTGTTGAGGTCCGCCTGCATCAATGACCAAACGCCACCGCCCTGGTCAGCGCCATTGGAAAGCGTGACCCCTGCCGGCACTCCGCTGATTTCAATCGAACTCAAAGATTCCGAACCGTCGGCATCGGTAAGTGCTGCCGTTACGTCGAGAGCCACCGTATCGCCTATTTCGCCGGTCGAGGCTGACGTCGTCACTGTCGGCGCGTCGGCAATGGCGGCGATAGAAACTGTGAACGTTGCCGTATCGCTTCCGCCTCTGCCGTCGGATACCGCATAGGTGAAACTGTCCGTCCCGCTGTAATTGGCATTCGGCGTGTAGCTGTAGGTACCGTTGCTATTGACCGTCACTTGGCCGTTGGACGCGCCACTCGCCAGGGTATAAGTCAGACTATCGCCATCGATGTCCGTTGCCGGCAATGCGCCACCGATCGGCGCATCTTCTAAACCGCTCGCAGACCCGCCCGACGCCACCGGCGCGTCGTTAACATCGCGAATGGTGAGCGCGATGGTGCCGGTCGCGGTCCCCCCATTGCCGTCCGAAACCGTATAGGTGAAACCGTCGGGACCGGCATAATTCGCGTTCGGCGTATAGGTGTAATTGCCATTGGCGGCGATGCTGACAGAGCCATAGGTGGGCGGCCCCGCGATGCTAAAGGTGAGCGCGTCGCCTTCCGCATCGGTGGCGGTCAACACACCGGAAAGCGTTGTATCTTCGTCGATGGTCAGGTTGGTGATGGGCGCGTTCGGCGCATCGTTTACGCTGGTCACCGTGACCGAAACCGAACCTGTGCTGACGCCGCCCTGGCCGTCGGAGACCGTGTAAGTGAAGCTGTCAGACCCGTTATAATTCGCGTTCGGCGTATAAGTGATGTTGCCGTTCGACAGCGAAACCGAGCCGTTCGTCCCGCCGGACACGCCGGTCACTGTCAAAGTATCGTTGTCAAAGTCGGTGTCGTTGGCAACGAGGTTACTGGCCGCAAATGTGAGCGGCGTATCCTCGGTAACGGTGACGCTATCGGGATTGGCCACCGGTGCCGCATCGTTGACCGGGGTTACATCGATGCTAACCGTGCCCGTATCGCTGCCGCCGCGACCATCGGAAACGGTATAGCTAAAACTGTCGGCCCCGTAGAAGTTCGCGGTCGGTGTATAGGTGTACGACCCATCGGCGTTGACCGTCACTGCGCCGTTGGCAGGGCCGGTCGCAAGCGCGAAAGTGACTGAATCACCTTCCGCATCTACTGCCGTCAGATTGCCGATTAACGAACTGTCTTCGGCGATAGTCGCAATAACATCTGAACCCACCGGTGCATCGTTTAGGCCGCTAACCCTTACGGTTGCCACCTGCTCTACCACCGTTGAACCATCGCTCACCGAATAGGTAAAGCTGACATCCCGGGTTGTACCCTCGGCGAGGTCGTCGAAATCTCCGTCTGGGTCGAATACGTAGGATCCATCGGACTCGACTGTCATTGAGCCACTGGAGGGACCACTGACGAGTGCAAAGGTTAGTGGATCTCCATCCGCATCGGTCGCTACTAATCGTGAGACACTTCGGCCGTCTTCATTAGCGGAGATCATTAATGTACGGGGAACCGGCGGATCGCCAGCACTGGGCACGGCGATCGTCTGATCGGCAAACTGTAGGAATTCGAACCCTGTAAAACTATCGGTGCCGTCGCGGCCTGTATTATCGGTGATAGTGCCGGCGCCGATGGTGTAATTTGCCCGGTTGCCGCTAAAGACCGCGGTGTCGGTGCCGTCGCCACCGATCAGCGTGTCGTTGCCACGGCCGCCGGAAATTTCGTTATTCGCGCTATTGCCGGTGATGACATCATCGCCGTCGCCGGCGAAAACATTTTCAATCGTCGTACCACTCGCGATCTGGAAGCTATTGCCAGCGATCGAGCCCACACCGCCCGAAAGGTCGATCACCGCGTCGGCTTCGGCGGCGGAAGCGTTGATCGTGTCAGTACCGCTGCTGTCAGACAGCAAACGACGCGACGCATCGCCCGAGCTGGTGAAGCCGCCATATTCGTTCGTGTAAACGTAGAGGTCGTCGTTATCGAGCGTGTCACCGAACAGATTGACGCCCCAACTATTGAGCCGCCCGCCGATACCATTATTGACCTCGTCGCGAACGGAGATGGTCCATGTCCCGACCCCGGTCTCGCCCCAAAACTGGCGAGTATTGAAGTAATGCGAAAGCGTCGACGACGACGTACCGGGTCGTCCCATGATCTCACTCACAGTCCCGTCGGGTGAGGTGACCGTTATTCGCAGATCGCGTAATCGAGTGCTGGAAAGATTGACGTAAATCTCGACATTGTCGATTTCGACGCCATTAGTAACCGTAATGGTATCGGTCAGCGTGCCGCCAGATGAAAATGTGCCGCCCGCAGAGATATGGTTTCGATTGATCTCATTGGAGATTGTCGATTGTGCCTGCCAGGTTTCCGACAGACGGACCGCAGCCTCCGCATCGACGAGCCCCATACCATTTTCAAGACTGATATGCAGGCCACCGCCGTTCCAATTGCCCGCATTGTTCCAATCCCAAGTGGAATCGAACGGATCGTTTTGAACCGCCGAATAGGCAAGAATTTCTTGAACGTCGCGGAACCCGAGGTCGGGATTTGCCTCCAACATCAGCGCAATCACACCGGCAGTGGCCGGCGCAGAGAAAGACGTGCCGGAAATGCTCGTGTAGCTGCTGGAGGAATAACCTCGACTGCCGACCCGGTCGGTGGTCCAAACGCTTTGCCCCGGCGCGGTCACTAAAACACTGGCGCCCCGGCTCGTGAAATAGGCGTCACCCTCACCGGAGTTGGTCGCGCCAACGGTAATCACATGGCGATGACCGCTGAAATTGCTGTATTCGGGCCGAGCATCGATACCGCGATCGTTACCCGCCGAAAACGTTATAATTTGACCGAGGCCGCCACGACCGTTCGTAACTGCGGTTTCGATTTCGCTTTCGTAACTCCTGTCACCGCCGCGCACAAACCGGTAATAGAAAAACGATGCCCAGCCGGCCGGTCCCCAGCTATTGTTGATGATATCCGCATGCGATTCACGGCCAACATTGTAGCGAACACCAAAGCCGCGATAGGAAGCGAGCGTTGCATCATAGGCTATGCCAACAACGCCGGTACCGTTGCGTTCCGCCCCGACCATGCCGGCGACAGCAGTGCCGTGGCTTTCCCACGACGGAGGATACGGATTGCTGTCATTGTTGGTGTAGTCGTAGTCGATGGACGTGTTGTAGTTATCGTTGAGATCGGGATGGGTATATTCGATACCGTGATCGTTGAACCCGACGGTCACGCCCTGACCGGTATAATCGTCCCAGACGTCGGTAACGTTGAGTTGCCCGTGGTGCCATTGATTGCCAAACAATGAATCACTTGGCAGCGCATCGACTTCGACTATGCCACCGCTCTCACTGCCATCGGGCTCGATGACATGAAATTGGAACATCGAGAGATCATCATCGGCCGGCTCCGACGACGTCAAATCGAAGGTAACTTCTTCCGCGCCGGACGCCCCCGTGAGCTGGGCGACGCCACCACGNACCTGGCTCAATCGAACGATCTCACCTCGATTGGATTCGTCGGAGCCCAACAAGTCCGCCCGGCTAAACCGCAGACGGTTTGGCGCATCGCTGCCGAATACGCTGGCCTCTGATAGCGGCCTTTTACTGCCAGCCTCTTCGCCGACCGGGCTGGTCGCAATTTCCGCTGCCGAAGGCAAAGGCGTCTTGTCGATATCGACCACGGCTTCGGACAACCCATCAAGGGGACGGAACGCAGCCAATTCGGTACCGAGGGCAAATCCGGTCGGACCGTTCGCCGCAATCTCGCGCACGAACTCCGCCGGCGGCACCGACAAAGCACGCCATTCCTCGACCCTTAACTGGTCGATTACACCGAACCTATGTGCGCCGCCGTCGGGCATCGACTATTTCAACACCTCCACGCGGCGGCCGTTTTCGTCGGCCTGGATATATTTCACCGTCTCGTCCTTGAAGACGCTTTCCTTGAGATCCTTCATCATGTCGTCAACGCCACCGAAGGGCGCGATAACGTCGATGATCCAAAACTTGTCGCCACCGGTCCATTCGTTGGGCGACAATTTAACCGAACCGTTGATAATTCGGGTTTCCGCCTCATCGTCGAGCCGAGCCCAACTGACGAAACCGATCGGCACATTGTCGCGCCGGTAAAGTCGGAATTGCTTGGCCAAAATTGGCGGCACCACAAGCCATTCGAAATCGGTTACGAAAAGATGTTTGTGGCCCGGAGACGAAAGCATCAGCCATACCGCCGCACCGAGCAAGCCCGAGGGGTCGTTGCCGGCAGCCGCCACCGCATCGGGCGCAGGGGACTTTCTCTCATCGGTAGCAGAGTTTTTGGCCGTACTGGAGGAAGCCGAAGAATCTTCATCCTCGGTCATAGTCGCATCTGCCGCGCTCGAACCGGATGCCGGTTCGGTAGCTAAAACCACGGTATCTTCGGCAATTGGATTGACTTCTGCAGTACTACTGCCGTCGATACGCGCGGTCGCCGCGGACTCATCGGAAGCCGTCATACTGTCTCTCCGGAGTTTGGCCTTGGCCCCGACCAANGCACGAACTTAATCAATGCTCTACAACTATACGATATCACCATTTTGGACACAATCGAAATTGTTAAGAATCAACCGGTTAACAAATTCCCAATTCACTGAGTGTTAGACAGACGAGCCGTTCACAAACATTCCCATAAAATGCAATTTAATTGCCAAATCGGGCATCAATATGGCGAGTAATCCGAATGTAGCTCGGCCCCTGTAACATATTGTTAAATCGGAAGAATCCTCTACTTAAGGAAATAATTTCTAGAGCCGGCACCAGTTAAGGTTGGTGATGCCGTCCGCCAAGGCGGAAACTTCTCCGAAATCGAATTTTACGCGCTATAAATGCGGCATGGGGGGAGAGACAAATCAACCAATAGACGGAAATGGGACGGGGGCGGACGACGAACGCGCGATTCGTGACGCTGCACCGCTTCTGGTTGTCCCAGACGGGCGCAGTGAAAACTCGTCGCGCCGCCTCGCGACCGAACGGCCGGTTTCTATTACCTATAACGGCCAAGCCTACGCCGTTATGTTGGCGAGCCCCGCCGATCTCGAGGATTTTGCGGTCGGCTTTTCGTTGAGTGAAGGCATCGTCGCCAACCCGGAAGAGATAATCGCTCTGGTCGATGACGAAACCGACGACGGCTTATTGCTTCACATGGAAATTCCTCCGGAACGCATGGAGGCACTCGAAACCCGTCCACGTACGCTGCCCGGCCAATCCGGTTGCGGCCTCTGTGGGATTTCCGAATTAGAAGCAGCGGCCCGCCTATATCCGGCGATCGAAACCGAACCGGCCATTTCGCCAGACGCGATATTCGCAGCCCTTGACGCCCTGCCGGCAGAGCAAAAATACAACCAGGCCACGGGAGCAGTTCATGCCGCGGCGTTCGCGGACAGAGCCGGCGAAATACTGGCGGTGCGCGAGGATATCGGACGCCATAATGCTCTCGATAAACTCGTCGGCTATTTGCGAACGGGCGATTTCGATCCGACTTCGGGCTGGGCATTGCTGACAAGCCGATGCAGCATCGAGCTCACCCAGAAAGTAATGGCAGCACGCATTCCGGCGCTGGTGACAATCTCGGCCCCAACGGGACTGGCAGTGGAATTCGCCGAGGCGCACGCGCTGACGTTAATCGCCTTGGCACGTTCGGACGGCCTTCTGGTCTTCAACGACCCGTTCGGGAAGTTCGCCTAGCCCGCCAAAATTTCCAGGAACGTAATACCCGCAACCCCTAGGCGCGCGCGATCCGCCAACGCTGCATCGGGACTATCAAACTCCACCATCCCGATACCGACATCCGGGCCCAACATAGCCAACGCGCGTCGCACTTCGCTTTGTCCCAAATCAAGGTCCTTGGCAAGACGCGCGACAGTGGCTTTTCTATACTCGTATAAATAGTTTAATATTGAAATTTCATTTGCCGTCAAATCCGGCATTTCCGCTGCCAACTTGGCGGCTAAATCTACCGGCGTCGATTTCACGTCCCGGCTCGGTGCAAGGTGACGGGAATACTTTTCGAACTCGGGGTACCGCTCCGCGGATCGAAACTGTCTACCGACAGCAGAACATTTGTTTCCGGGTAATAAGCCGCAACCGCACCTTCGGGAATTTCATGGGCCTTGAGGCGAAAGCCCTCCGCTACACGTCCTTTCCCGTCAGCCTGATGGCTTTTCAAGTCGACCAATACACCTTCGTTTAAACCCATTTTATCAATGTCTTGAGGGTTGATAAATAGCACCCGGCGTTCGCCCTTCACGCCTCGGTACCGGTCATTTAGACCGTAAACCGTCGTATTGTATTGATCATGAGAACGAATAGTGATGAGAGTGAAACGAGTATCCTTATCCCCATTGACCGGTAAGGGGTGAACGCAAAAACGCGCCTTGCCTGTCGCGGTCGCCCATTGCCGTTCTCCCGCGCTGTTGCCGAGATAGAAACCGCCCTTTTGTTTAATGCGGGCGTTAAAATTTTCAAAACCGGGCACTGTAGATGCAATTTTATCGCGAATATTATCGTAGTCATCCGCCATGCTGCGCCAAGGAATTTTGTCGCCGGATATGGTTGCGTCGGCTATGCCGGCAACGATCGCGGGTTCCGACATAAGCATGTCCGAGACCGGCGCGTTTATGCCAGCGGACCCATGCACCATGGACATGGAATCCTCCACCGTTACCATCTGATCGCCGCTCGCTCGGATATCTATTTCCGTGCGTNCGAGGCACGGAAGTATAAGTGCGTCCTTGCCGCAAACGAGATGGCTACGGTTTAGCTTCGTCGCCACGTGGGCTGTGAGGTTGCATCGCGCCAGTGCTGCTTCGGTAAATTCGGTGTCGGGTGTAGCGCTAGCAAAGTTGCCCCCCATGCCGATAAATACTTTCGCACGTCCCTCCGCCATCGCCTTGATCGATGCGACCGTATTGTATCCTTCGCGGCGCGGAGCGGTAATTCCGAACTCGGCCTCGAGCGCATCGAGAAAAGCGGGCTTCGGCTTTTCCGTAATGCCCATCGTGCGGTCCCCTTGCACGTTCGAATGGCCGCGCACGGGACAGGCGCCGGTTCCAGGCCTGCCGATATTGCCTTTGAGAAGCAGCAGATTAATCAGTGTTTGGATGGTATCGACCGCATCCGGTTGCTGAGTGATCCCCATGGCCCAGGTAAAAATCGTCCGCTCGGACGTCCGATAGATGTCCGCAGCAATCTGGAGTTCCGCGCGGGTAAGACCCGACAGCGTTTCGATTTGGGACCATTCGGTGGCGTCGAGATCGGCAACCAACGTGTCATAGCCCTCCATATGTTCCGCAATGAATTCGTGGTCGATTACCCCCCCATTTGCACGATCCGCGTCGAGCAGAAGTTTCATAATGCCTTTCGCCACCGCCCTGTCGCCCCCGGGCCTCACCTGAAAATATTCCGCGCTGATATTTACTCCGCCAAGCAACATGTCTCCGGCTTTTTTAGGATCCGAGAACTTGACCAGACCCCGCTCCTTAAGCGGATTGAAAGTTACCACTGCAGCCCCTCTCAGCGCGGCTTTGCGGAGATCGCCCAACATGCGGGGATGATTGGTGCCTGGGTTCTGGCCGAAGACGAAAATCGCCTCCGCTTGCTCGAAATCTTCGAGCTGCACCGTGCCTTTGCCGATACCGATTTGCTCGGTCAAGGCGACGCCACTCGCCTCGTGGCACATGTTGGAGCAGTCCGGCAAATTGTTGGTACCGAATGCCCGGGCAAACAATTGATAAAGAAAAGCGGCCTCGTTGCTGGTCCGTCCCGATGTGTAGAACAGAGCCTCGTCGGGACTGTCGAGCGCGTTCAGTTTAGCGGCGATCAGTTGAAAGGCGTCTTTCCAACTGCATGGCCGATATTTATCGCTCTTGGGCTCGTACCGCATGGGATGAACCAACCGCCCCTGACCTTCGAGGAAATAGGCATCCTTTTCCTGCAACTCCGAAACCGTATGACGCGCGAAAAACTCGGGCCCGACCGCCTTCCGGGTCGATTCCCAGGTGACCGCCTTAACCCCGTTTTCGCAGAACTCGAACGACGAAGCGTGTTCCGGATCGCCCCAGGCGCATCCCGGGCAATCGAAGCCGGCATCCTGATTGACCCGGAGCAGCGTTTTCACGCTGCCCATGGGCTTGCCCGACCGCAGCATCCGTTTCGCCGAAGACGCAAGCGCCGCCCAGCCGCCAGCTGTGGGTTCTTTCCTCTGTTCCGCCATCTCCGCATTCTAGCCCGGCCATATTGCCTCGGCCAATCCGCTCTCGTAGGCTCAAGCTTCAAAGGGAGGATCGAATGACCGACAATCAATATCGCGTGGTGTGGCCCAGAAGCCCTCGGACCCAAACGCCACAAGTGCTGGCGCCTCGGCTCGATACGCTGGAGGGCAAGCGAATTGCCCAGCTTTGGGATTTAATTTTCCGGGGCGATGAAATCTTCGACATTCTCGAGGAAAGGCTAGCCAAGCAATATCCCGGCGTCTCATTCGTTTCCTGGCGGGAATTCGGCTGCACCCATGGCGAAGATGAACGCGACGTGCTGGCAGCACTCCCTGAGCGTTTCAAAGAATTAGGCGTGGACGCGGCGATTTCCGGGATGGCCTGTTGAGGTAGCTGCACGCCCGCCGTGCTGCGGGCAAGTGCGGCCTGCGAAACCGCCGGCATCCCCACCGCATCGTTGGTCTGCGAAGGGTTTTTCNGCCAGGCGGCAACCACCACCATCGGACTCGGCTACCCGAACATGCCCCTGGCATTGGTACCCGGACATGTGGGTGCGCAAAGCGATACCGAACTGCATGAGAACGTCACCAGCGTCACCCTGGACAGGGTTATCGCCAATCTGACCGAAACACCCGAAGCGGCCAACGACAGTGCCGAACCGGCGCCGCGCGAGATCGTCGCCGAAGGCAGCTTCGAAGAAATCAATTCGCTGTTCTACGACAATGAATGGTCGGACGGCCTCCCCGTCGTGCCCCCCACATTGGACAAGGTGGAGGAATTCCTGAAGTTTACCGACCGTGCGCCCGACGAAGTTTTAGGCGTTATCCTGCCGGACAGCCGGGCGGCGACCGTCTGGAGCGTGGCGGTCAACGGGGTAATGTCCGGCTGCCGGCCGCAATATATGCCGGTCCTGGTAGCCCTGATCGAAGCTATGGTCGATCCGGTTTATGGGGTCGAGCATAGCGGCAATACGCCGGGCGGCGAGACGCTGATCACACTGAACGGCCCCATCGTCAAGGAACTCGATTTCAACAGCACTCAAGGCGTTCTTCGCGACGGCTTCATGCCCAACACGGCGGTCGGACGTTTTTGGCGCCTTTATCTCCGTAACGTCGCGGGCTTCCTTTTGCATAAGAACGACAAATGCACCTTCGGCAATACCTGGCGGGTCGTGCTGGCAGAAAATGAGGATGTCTGCGAGCGCATCGGCTGGGAGCCGAACAGTGTCGAGATGGGATTTGCCGCCGGCGACAATACCGCCACCATCTCGCGCTATGTGGGCGGCAACGTGCTGTCATCGGTCTATGGCGATCATCCGGAAAAGATGATGCCCTATCTCACCGACGCGCTCTTGCGCATGCATACCTGGCACATCGCCTTCACCGTCGGCACTTCGCTCGGGACACTCAGGCCTCTGCTGGTTCTCAGTCCGATCCTTGCCGAGACCATCGCCAAGGCGGGCTGGTCGAAAGCGGACGTTAAGCAATATCTATTCGACCATGCACGCATGACCGCAGGGGAATTCGAACGTTATCTCGGCGAATGGACCGACCATCATATTTGGTCGATTCAAGAACAGGCCGATCTCGGCAAGCTACCTGCGGACTTCACCGAGAATGACGATCCGGATCGCCTGGTACCCATTGTCTTCAAGCCCGAAGATTTCATGATCGTCGTCGCGGGAGACGAACTGCGCACCAACGCCTATGTGTTCGCGCATAACGGTATCTTGGGCTATCCAACGGCGAAGAAGATCGAACTGCCGGAGCAATGGGAAGAAAAGCTCGCGGCGGCAGATTGCCCAATGTGCGTATTTTAGAAGGAGCCGCCCGATGCCCACCCTTCGCAACATGATCGCCGGTGAAAAAGTCGTCCCGGCAACCGTCGTTTTCAACCCGATTATGGCCAAGCTTGCGGAGCAGGCAGGATTTCCCGCGCTTTATCTGGGCGGCGGAACGCTCGGTTATGTGAAGACGACGCTCGAAGCCAATCTCAACATTACCGAAATGTGCCAGCTCGGCGTCGAGATCGGGGCCGCCTGTCCCCTGCCTTTGATCCTGGATGCCGCCGCCGGGTTCGGCGATCCGATGCATATGCACCGTACGATCACCATGGCGGAGAACGCGGGCTTCGCGGCAATCGAGATCGAGGACCAGATATTGCCGAAGCGAGCGCACCACCATGTGGGCATCGAACATATGGTGCCCCTGGAATTAATGGTGGAGAAGGTCAAGGAAGCGGTCGCCGCGCGTCGGGGCGATATGCTGATCATCGCACGCACCAACGGCATGCGTGCCTCCGATTATGACGACGCCATCCGCCGGGCCGAAGCCTACAAGAAGGCAGGCGCCGATGTTCTCATGCTGGGACCGAACACACCGGAAGACTATCGCTTTCTCGGTGAACGGCTGGACCCGCCCTTGATGTACAACGCTCGCTCCGGCGGCCTGCAAGGCACCGGCATGAGTTTGGAGGAACTCGGAAGCCTCGGCTGCCGCTTGTTCGTGGATTCAGGCCACCCCTTCCTCGCGGGCTACAAGGCCTGGAAACAGTGTTACGAAAGCATGGCCCAGGGCATGCTCGATCCGGGTATGAGTGCCGAAGAAGCCAAGGCTGTGGATCAGGAAATGAAGGAAACCATCGGACTCGAAGCGATGCTGGAAATCGAAAAGCGGACGGTGGAGAAGTAAAACCTAGGGCCTGAGCAACCAATCTCGCATCAGCGCCGTCACCGCGTGCGGGCGCTCCATTGTCGCGAGATGGCCGCATTCTTCGATCACGCAGAGCCTTGCCGTCGGGATCGCGTCAGCCATCTCCTCGTGAGCTTCGAGCGGCGTCAGCACGTCCTGACGTCCGCAAAGAACAAGTGTGGGAACGGAAATATCGGCCTGGCTCTCGCGGCTGTCCGCACGACCCATGATCGCCCTTTGCTGAGAGACGAAGCTGTCTTTGCCGACCCGTCCGGCCATTTCGGTGATCGCGCCGCAAAGTTGCTCGTCTTCAAGGCGATCTTCATGCACCAGCATCGGCAACAGTCGCGGCGTTACGCCTTTGAACTTTCCCATTTCTGCAAGGCGGATCAGGCCTTTGCGAATTTTGGTCTTATCGGGATCGTCGGGCGCCGCGGAGGTATCCATGAGCGCAAGCCGGCTCACCCTCTCCGGTGCGCGGCGCATCACCTCGAACGCCACATATCCCCCCATGGATAGGCCCGCCAGCGCGAAACGTTCCGGCGCCGCTGCCAGCAAGCGATCGGCCATATGGGCGATGCTGTCGTCGGAGAGCGTGTCTGCGACCATCGGGTTGGCGACGTCCCGAAGAAATTCCATCTGATGCGCCCACAGCGTCCGATCGCAGAGCAATCCCGGCACCAACACCATCGCTTCTTTCTCCGCCATGAATTTTCTTCTCCAAAATTAACCAAAAGTGGCAGAAACCAGCGCTGGACAGGGCGTTTCGCACTTGTTAAGCATGGCAAACACCCTACCTATAGGGTGAGCAGGGGGAAAGGTACTTGAAGCGGCAGATAAGCCGTAATGAACGTCGGGGGGANGTTTAGGTGCACGAAAGTTGTGCGAACCGCGTTACGCCCGAGGTTTGATGAGTTTGAAAACAGTTCCAAACGACAATTCGGCCCTTTATTTCATTAGGGCATCGACGTACCACCCCACCCTTAATCCGAGATTCCAACTTATATGACATTTAAAGACCTAGATTTAAGCGAAGAACTATTACTAGCACTGGACGAGCGCGGATACGAAAATCCAACGCCGATTCAGGAACAAGCCATCCCTTACGTGTTGATGAACCGCGACCTGTTGGGCTGCGCGCAAACCGGCACCGGCAAAACGGCTTCTTTCGTCCTGCCGATGCTCGATATTCTCGATCAGGGCCGCGCCCGCATGCGGATGCCGCGCTCGCTTATTCTCGAGCCAACACGCGAACTTGCCGCCCAAGTGGCGGAAAATTTCGACCTCTACGGAAAGTATCACAAACTTACGAAGGCACTGTTGATCGGCGGCGTTACCTTCGACGAACAGGACAAGCTCCTGGACCGAGGCGTAGATGTGTTGATCGCGACACCTGGCCGGCTTCTCGACCACTTCGAGCGTGGAAACGTATTGCTAAACGACGTTAAGATTCTCGTTATCGACGAAGCCGACAGAATGCTCGATATGGGCTTTATTCCCGATGTGGAACGCATCGTTAGCCTTATGCCCCCGCTCCGTCAGACATTGATGTTCTCGGCGACCATGCCGAAAGAAATCAAAAAGCTGGCGGACAAATTCCTGTCCAATCCGAAGGAAGTTTCCGTCGATCCGCCATCGACCACCGCCGACACGGTGACCCAGCAGATGGTCAAGCTCGGCCCGAAACAGAAGCGGGAAGCGCTGCGCGGCATTCTCGATGGCGAAGAAGTCCGAAACGCACTGATTTTCTGTAACCGCAAACGCGATGTGGGCATCGTTCATCGGTCCCTATTACGCCACGACTATGAGGCCGGTGCGCTCCACGGCGACATGGATCAGTTTTCGCGCATGGAAACGCTGGACAAGTTCAAAGAGGACGAAATCAAATACCTGGTCTGCTCCGACGTCGCGGCACGCGGGCTCGATATTCCGGCGATGAGCCACGTTATAAATTTCGATATGCCCACCCATGCGGAGGATTACGTCCACCGTATCGGCCGCACCGGACGCGCGGGACGCCAAGGCCACGCCATTACCTTCGTCATGCCCGACGAAGGAAAATATATCGATGCCGTGCAGGAACTTGCAAAAGGCTCGATCGCCGAAATTACGCTCGACGGAATTCGACGCACCGAAACCGAGCAATACGAAGACAAGCCACGTCGTCGAGGGCGCCGGCGGGGCAGCGACAAAAAGGCTCCTAAGGAAACGCCTCAGGCCAAACCGAGCAACGAGAAAAAAGGTAAGAACCCGGATAAGCGCCGAAACGAAAAGCCGCGTGAAAAGGTGATCGGATTTGGCGATGAAACACCGGCTTTCCTTACGACGGCGGTCAAGGCCTAGTTAATTACGACCTACCGTCGTTTTTCGACCAGCACTCCCGCAGCCGCCAATTCTTCGATTTCGTCTTCCGAGAAACCGTGCTCGGCAAGTACTTCGCGGCCATGCACGCCAAACTTGGGCGGGGGAGATTTGATCGCGCCCGGCGTACGGCCGAGCTTGATCGGGGTGCCCGTGCCGCGCCACCAATCGCATTGGGCATCCATGCCACGATGTTGCGTATGGTCGGCGGCCATTACCTGTTCCGTATCCAGCACCGGGCCAGCGGGCACGCCGGCCTGCATCAAACGCGCGCACAGGTCTTCGCCATCCAGTGTGGCCATCAGTTCCGATAACCGTTCGGTCAAAGCGGCACGATTTTCGTTTCTTTTCTTGCCGGTTGCAAAAAGATCGTCCTCGGCAAGTTCGTCCGCGCCCAAGACCCCGCACAACCGTTGAAACGCACGGTCGTTGCCCGCACCGACGAAAATATCCACCGTCTTCGTACGAAACCGGTCATAGGGGCAAACATTAGGATGCGCATTGCCGGTGAGTTCCGGCGTCTTGCCAGACAGCACGAAATTCGGAATGTGCGGGTGCATTAGCGAGACCGCACAATCGTAAAGCGTCATATCGACATATTGGCCCTGGCCCGAGCTATGCCGCTCTTGCAAGGCCATCAAAATGGCAATCGCGGCATAAAGCCCGGTCCCCATATCAACCATGGGGATACCGACCCGCGTCGGCCCGCTGTCGGGATCTCCATTTACGCTGAACCACCCCGCATAGGCCTGCACGATGGCATCGTAGCCGGGAAATCCGCCGAGCGGTCCATCGGCGCCATAGCCGGAAATACGGCAATGGATCAGTTTGGGAAACCTTTCTTGCAAAACCTCTTCATAACCGAGGCCCCATTTTTCCATGGTGCCGGTTTTGAGATTTTCGATCAGCACGTCCGCCTCTTCGAGCAGCCGAAACAAAACATCCCGTCCGGTCTCTTGGGTGAGGTCCAGGCCGATCGACCGCTTGTTGCGATTCAAGCCGATAAAATAAGACGCGTCGTCCTCGTGGAACGGTGGCCCCCAATCGCGCACCTCGTCTCCTTGCGGCGGCTCGACCTTGATCACGGACGCTCCGTGATCGGCAAATATCTGCGTCGCATAGGGTCCGCCGAGAACCCGGGTGAGATCGACGATTTTAAGGCCGGCCAGCGCGCCGGTAATGCTTTCTGGTGACATGGATAATCCCCGAACGATGACGGCGGCTTATATGCCACCAAACACGCGTTCAGCAAAGGCGGGATAGGTTTTCGCCAGCTCTTCTCCGATGGGTCCGCGCAGGAGCTTGAGTGTTTCGGCATCCGGCGCCGGTGTTTCGGGCACCTGATCCGGGCATTCGAAATCGAATCCGGTACTTTCGCGCACGCTGTCGACGCTTTCTCCCGCATGCACGCTTTTCAAGATGAAGCGGCGCTTTTCCTTGTCGAAATCCATCAGGCAACGGCCCGTGACAAGAGCGTAGGGACCACCGGGCCGGTGAACATCGGGCTCGCTGGTTCCAGCGGCACTGATGAAATCCACCTTGTCGACGAAAACCCGCGCACTGTGTTCCTCGCGAAACAGGATGACACGCGGCACCACGTAATAGAGATAGGCCGAGCCGAAAGAGCCCGGAAATCGCACCTTCATCTGGGGATAGTCGCCGATCCCGACGAGATTGACGTTGCCCTCGCCGTCGATTTGGCCACCGCCGAGAAAGAACGCATCGATCCGCCCCTGGCCTGCGAGGTCGAACAGTTCACGCCCCCCGTCGGTCAAAACATGGCGCGTCTGGCTACCCAGTACGGTGACACGAAGCCGCCCATCGGACCGTGCCCGCGTCAGCATCGCCGCCGCCGCCGGGATTGGCGACGACGCGCCGACGGCCACGTGCCCGAGCCCTTCCAGCATGGGCGCGATCACCGAGATCAAGAGTTCTTCAGGCTTGTAGTCTTCGCTCACTCGGCAGCGATCCGGGTATAGACGTGATCCATCAGATATTGCCGAAATCCGTCTTCGTTCGCCGCTAACTCGACGTAAGCGCGGATATGATCCACATCGCGGTCGTAATGGTCCGGCAACGCCACGGGCCAGGCCCCCTTCTCCGCTTCGGCGAGACCGGAAACATAAATCGACGGAATGGTGCCGGCGGCCATTTTCTCATCCGCCAAAAGATCGCCGTCATAGAGCTTCTCGTAGGTCACCAAGGTCTTGGCCGACGCATGCGCGAGCGTCATCAATTCCTTATGCACGCCGATCCAGACATTGCCTTCTTTGTCGGCGAGCTGGGTATGGAACAGGGCCACATCGGGCTTCAACGCCGCGATCAAGACGATTGGATCGTCATTTTCGTCGAACGGATTTTGGCCAACCTGCCAATCATCGCGATGAGCCAGCAAATCGGACCCGAGAATGCCGCGCAAGGGCATGAACGGGACGCCCTTTTCCGATGCCTGCAAACCGGCGTGAATCGCGGGACAGGTGGCGTCCAAAGTGGAAAGCGTCCCTGCCTTAACAGCGGCCGTAAAACGTGGCGCCAAGCCCTCTTCGCCCAGTGTTACCGCCGCGCATTCGACCGCCGTAACCGCGCCTGCCCCAATCAACAAATCCGCCTGCAACCCCAATGCCGGCAGTCCGATCAGATGCAAATCCTCAGGAGCCCGATTGATTAACGCGCGTACGGCCGCGAGCGCGCAGCCGCAACCGTTATATTCCGGTGCCAACGCCAATTTCGCGCCGTCGGGAATGTCCTCGACGAGATCGTCCAATGTCATTATCGGTGCGTCCATGAAAAGGAGACTAGCAAGATTGCGACGACTGCGGTAGCGCGCCATTGCGTCCCTCCCGTCCTCTCTGCGAGAATATTCCCATGAACCTAAACCGCCGAAATTTCACAGTGAGTCTCGCCACTTCGCTCATGATCGCGCAATCGCCCGTGGCATGGGCCTACGACGACATCGCCGCGGAAAAATATTCCGGAGACACCAAAAACAACGTCCCCCACGGCAAAGGCGTCATGGTCTGGTCCGATGGCCGGCGCTACGAAGGCGAATGGAAATATGGCGATCGCGACGGAAAAGGCACCTATCGTTGGCCAACAGGCGAAATCTATCGCGGCCACTGGCGCAACAACCGCTGGCACGGCCAAGGCGTTTACACCAAAGCCGACGGCACGACCATGAAAGGCGAATGGAAAAACGGCAATATGTGGAACATCGTCTCGACCAGTCCCGACGGCACGCGGTCGGTCTGGAAGCAAGGCATCCCGCAGTAAGCCGGCTAGGCTCAGAACACTCCCAAATCCAGACCCGCCGCCATCGCCGCACCAAGGTCGTGGCACTGACCGACGAAATCCTCATCCCATTCGCCATGACAGATCAGCGGCTCCTGCACCGCACGCCAGCGAAGGCCCGTGGTGATTGTCTCGACCCCGCGACGGGTTCCGGTCCCGTCGTGACCGGCACGGATATACAGGCAATAGGGTAAGCCTTGGGTTTTCTCGAGCACGGGATAGTAGCTGCGATCGAAAAAATCCTTCAGCGCACCCGACATATACCCAAGATTTTCCGTCGTCCCAAGAATGATCGCATTAGCCGCCAAAATCTGCTCAGGCCCCGCGTCGAACGGGCTGAGTGCTGTGACGCTAACCGCCGACGTGTCGTCCGATGCAGCGCCATCCTTGACCGCCTCCAACAAACGCTTGGTGTTTTCCGAAGGCGCGTGGGCGACGATAAGCAGATTTTTCTCAGTCATAAATCTCAATCTCGCTTATGGACTGGCCGGGNGGCAAGCCTTCTCGCAACCGGCTAAACTCTTCAATCGAAGATAATCAATGTGGATGGAGGCGTGCCATGGCGATTGGGATTGAGAAATTGCATCCCACATTCTTTGCTGAAATTTCCGGGGTCGATTTGACCAAACCGCTTACAGCCGATGAATTCAGCGAAATCAGGGACGCCATAGACGAACATTCCATTCTGCTGTTTCGCGATCAGCCCATCGACGACAAACATCAAGTGGCATTTACCCGACTGTTCGGCCCCGTAATGACCAACACAAACTATCATCGCCCAGGTCAAATCAACCGTCTCGCCAACAATATCCAGGATGTGTCGAACATCGACCACGATGGCACCATGTTGCCGCCGGATGCCGGGCGCCTGCTTCACAGCCGTGCCAACCGGCTTTGGCATACGGACACGTCGTACAAACATATCCCCGCGCGTTATTCGTTGCTTTCCTGCCATGAAAAGCCACCCAGCGGTGGCAATACGGCGTTTGCCGACACCAGAGCTGCCTATGAAGATCTTCCTGCCGACCGAAAGAAGGAGCTGGACGGACTCACGGCCTGGCACAGCATCATCTATTCCCGCTCGAAACTGGGCTTCTCCAACTACTCCGAGAAAGCGCGTTCAGAGCTACCGCCGGCGCATCAGGTGGTTATTCGCACCCATCCGAGAACAGGCCGGAAATCGCTTTATATCGCCTCCCATGTCTGCAAAGTCGACGGCATGAGCGAGGACGAAAGCCAAGCTCTGATCGATGAGCTAATAATTTTCGCGAGCCAGGAAAAATACGTCTACGAACATGAATGGCGCGTCGGCGACCTGGTAATGTGGGATGACCGCTGTACCATGCACCGCTCTGTCGGTTACAGCGATACCAACCATCGCCGGGATATGCGCCGAACCACCGTTTCCGACGAGCTTAATTCCGTCGAACGAATGCAAGGACAGGAGGTCGCTGCCTAATGGACACTCAACCTGCAAAAAACGGCGCTATCGTCGAAACCGCACATGGACGCATTCAAGGCGGAGTCAATGACGATGTCTTATTCTTCAAGGGAGTCCCCTACGGGCAACCGCCGACAGGAGACCGCCGCTGGCGCCGCGCCGTTGCGCCCGAAAGTTGGACCGGCATTCGCGATTCCGTCACCTTTTGCGACCGCGCACCACAGATCAACCGGGCACGCCGCGAGGCCAATGCCTGGATACGGGACATCGGGCCGAAAGGCGAAAATTGCCTTGCGCTCAACGTCTATACCGCTTCGGTCGATGGCAAGAAGCCGGTAATGGTTTATCTCCATGGCGGTGGTTTTCGTTATGGCTCCGGCGGCGCAGCCGGGCTCGACGGCAGCAATCTCGCCAAGGATGGAGACGTGGTGGTTGTGACGCTCAACCACCGGTTAAACGTTTTCGGCTTTGCTAATTTCGCATCATTCGGCGGCGAAGAATTCGCCGACGCCACCAACCTCGGTATGCTCGATATCGTCGCGGCACTGNAATGGGTGCGCGATAATATTGGCGGTTTCGGCGGCGATCCGAACAATGTCACGATTTTCGGACAATCCGGCGGCGGCTGCAAAGTCGCGGTTGCAATGACCATGGAAAGCGCCGCGGGGCTGTTTCATAAGGCGATCATGCAAAGTTCGTCGGCCCATCTGCGCCTTGCGGTGATGGCGGATACGGAGCGGGTCACCGGGGATGTACTGAAACGGCTCNAGGTCGCCGACATGGCGGCACTGAAAGAAATGCCATGGGAGCCCATATTCGATGCTTATCTCGAAGCGGTAAAAGCCAATGGCGGCAATGACTGTTTTCGCCCGACCATCGATGGAAAGATCGTCAAGAACAATCCCTTCGNCCTCGATGCTACGGACCTTGCAGCCGAGGTTCCCTTGATGATCGGGACCGCGGAAACGGAAAAAAGTTTCTACGACATCATTCTGGAAGAAGATGAACTTTCGCTTACGAATGAACAACTTCACGCCAAGGCAGCGGCTTTTGTCGGCATCGACGATGCAACCGAACTCGTCGCCGGCTACCGGCAGGGTCGTGAAGAGGAATCCGAACGCGATATCTATAATCGAATTTCTTCGGATCAAATGTATCGCCGGAACGGTATCGAAGCCGCGGAGCGAAAGACGGCTCAAGGTGGTGCCCCCGCCTGGCTTTACGAATTTACTTATCGAATCCCGGCCCTAAGCGGCAGACTGCGGTCGCCACACACCATGTGCCTGCCATTCGTATTCGGCACCACCGAAGTCGCCAAAGAATTCTCCGGCGCCGGCCCTGAACAGGATGCGCTTACCTCAGCGGTGCAGGGCGCATGGGTTGCCTTCGCGCATACCGGCAATCCCAATCATGGGGGCCTCGACGTTTGGACGCCCTATGAGGCGGAGACCCGCCCGACGATGGTATTCGATAAGCAATGCCGTCAGGAACTCGATCCGAAGCCGGAAGACCGAGTTCGCATCACGGCCTGCCCGCCTTTCGTCACCGATCGTATGCGGCCGATGCCGAAGTAACTTCCGGCAAAAACGCCGACCTCTGCAATCGGCGATATCTCAGGCTCAATAGTAAGGCCGCCGTGGTCAATCCGGCTACAAAGCCGATCCAAAGACCTGCGCCTTGGTAACCATTGCCGAATGCGAGCCAAACGCCGATACCGAGTCCGACTATCCAATAGCTGAAGCCGGCAAAAAGCATCGGCAGGAACGTATCGTTGAGGCCACGGAGAGCGCCGGCCGCAACCGCTTGAACGCCATCCGCAGCTTGAAAAAACGCAGCATAGAACAGGAAAGATACCGCGAGCGCCAACACCGCGTCGCTATCGGACCGCGTGCGATCGAGAAAGATCGACGCGAACGCTTCCGGAATCGCGAGGACGAGAAGCGTCATGCCGCTCATGAAAATCAGCGTCACTCCCCATGCGGTCCAGCCCGCACGGTAGGCACCCGATGCGTCGCCTCGGCCGACCGCCTGACCGACACGCACCGTCGCCGCCTGAGCCAGCCCCATGGGAACCATGTAGGAAATATGCGGCAGTTGAATCGCAATCATATGTGCTGCCAAGGCGGTTACGCCAAATTGGCCAATCAAAAATACGACGCCGATGAAAAACCCCGCTTCCATAAGGCTCATCCCCGCGATGGGCACGCCAATCTGGAAAATGCGTCGAAACACCTGCCAGTCGGGCCGCCAAAACCGCACCAAGATTTGATACTGGCGAAATGGTTTCCGCCAAACCGCAACCGCCAGTAGTGCGCAAAACATGGTCGCGTTGACCACGGTCGTTGCAATCCCGGCACCGATCAGCTCGAGCCGCGGAAAACCGAAATTGCCGAAAATCAGCGCATAGTCGAGAAAGGCATTCAGCAAAGCACCGGTCAGCATGATCCAAAGCGCAATCATCGGCCGGTTGAGGGCGGAAACGAAGTTTCGCAGCACCGTGAAGGCCACCGCAAATGGCAGGCTCCATTTCAATGTCGACATATAGGTTTCCGCATGGGGGATCGCCGCCGTCGGCTGGCCTATCGCCACCAAAAACCATTCGATTGCGCTAAAAGCGACCACACAGGGCAAGGTCAGCAACAGGCTTACCCAAAGCCCCTGGCGGATAACGCGACGGACCATTCGTGGCTGTTGGGCGCCAAAATACTGTGCCGCCAGCGACGCGGTGGCCGCGGTAACACCAAAACAACCCACATAGGCCAAGAAAAACGCCATCAGACTGAGGGTCGCCCCCGCCAGGGGCTCCGCGCCGAGCTGCCCGATCATCGCCGTATCGGTGGTCAGCATCGCGACCCACGCCAATTGGGTTAAGACCAGCGGCGCCGCCAACCGAAGCATTGCGGAAAGCTCGCTCTGTCCCGAAGCGGTGCCCTTGACCCAGGCCCGGCCCAACGCGCCTACGAAGCGCGCGGCGATATGTCTATTCACAGCCATTGCCGGAATATGGCGCGCCTGGAATTAAAGGAAAGAGGCGAAGCGAAAAAAAAATTGCCGTTTTAGCCCTTGGCCAGCGCGGCCTCGCGTAGAGCACTCAATGTGGTGCGGGTGGAAATCATATCGGGGTCGATACGAAGCTCCAATAACGCGATCTTGCCGGCATTGAGTGCGCGTTCGAATGCGGGCGCGAAGTCATCCGTCCGTTCGACGATTTCGCCATAGCCACCAAAACTTTCCGACCATTTGGCAAAATCCGGATTGGTCAAGGCCGTGGCCACATCCCGACCCGGATAATCACGATCCTGATGCATCCGGATAGTGCCGTAGAGATTGTTGTTAATGACCAAAATTATCGGATCGATGCCATGGTGGACTGCGGCGGCAAACTCCTGACCTGACATCATCGCGCCTCCATCACCAACAAATCCCACAACGATACGGTTGGGATGCGTGGATCTGGCGGCAATCGCTGCCGGGATACCGTAACCCATCGCGCCGGAGGTCGGCGCCAACTGGGTTCGATACTCCCGGTAATGATAAAAGCGCTGCGGCCAACCGGAGAAATTACCCGCATCATTGGTCAAGATCGCATCATCCGGGAGCACCTCGTTCAAATGCTCCATCACCACATGCATATCGAGGTCGCCGGTCATCGGCAAAGTGGGTTTCCAATTCTCCAACTGCTCTTCGCGGAGTTGTTTCGTCCAATCGGCCCAGGCGGGATTCTTAACGGGCTTCATCTCCAACACGGCTTTAGCGAAGCTCTCCATCGAGGCAACGATCGGCAATGTGGGCGTATAGACCCGACCCAACTCGGTGGGATCCATATATACGTGCACCAATTTTTGTTTCGGTGTCGGAATATCGAGCAGACCGTAAATCGAAGTCGTCATTTCGCCCATTCGGGCTCCCACTGCAATCAACAGATCCGCTTCTTCGACGTGGCTGGCAAGTTTGGCGCTTACCGTCGTGCCGAGTTCGCCCACGTAACAAGGATGCTCGTTGTCGATAAAGTCCTGGCAGCGAAACGAAACCGAAACCGGCAACTGATTGGCGGACGCAAAGGACGCGAAATTGGCAGATGCCTCCGGCGACNAGCCGCCGCCGCCCAATACCGCCAAAGGTCTCTCAGCAGCTTCCAACAACTCCCGGAGTGCCGCGATGTCATCCGGCGCAGCACCGGGACGAGCAACCTTAAAGGGGCTCGCATCGTCCACATCGGTGAGATCGCGAAGCATGTCTTCGGGCATCGCGACCGCGACCGGCCCAGGCCTGCCCGACATGGCACGGTGAAAGGCCTGACTGACCAGTTCGGGGATGCGCTCCGCATCGTCGAGTTGGACCACCCATTTGCAGAGCGCTCCGTAAAATTGATGATAATCCACTTCCTGAAATGCCTCGCGATACTCCTGATCGCGCGCCACCTGACCGATGAAAATCACCATCGGCGAGGAGTCCTGCATCGCGGTGTGGACTCCGATCGATGCATTACATGCTCCCGGCGCACGGGTTACCATCGCAATACCAGGCTTGCCGGTAAGTTTTGCGTAGGCGTCGGCCATATTGGTCACACCGCCTTCTTGCCGACAGGTAATGATCTTCATGTCGTTCTGGGCATCGTGCATGGCGTCCATCGCCGCCAGATAACTTTCGCCTGGCAGGCAAAAAATCGTATCCACCCCATGGACGCGCAACTGATCGATCAACACTTGGCCGCCGGTCCGAAAATCGCCGTTGCCTTTTGCATTCCCACCCATGCTCTGACTCCCCGTACATTCTTGTTTCCGAGCGGCGCCATTTATAGCGTGCCGAAACATCGATGTCTTGCCGTCGCTCGTCCTTTTATTGCACATTCCTCCGCTATCGATTTGGAGCCATAGATGACCGAACCGAAATTGACCCGCCGCTTATCCGATCTTGAGGAGCGTACTGCGCATCAGGAAAAAACTATCGAGGAATTAAACGAAATGGTTTCGGAACAATGGCGGACTATCGATGGCCTGGAAGAACGTCTCCTCCGCCTCCAGGACCGCTTGCAAGCCCTAGAATCCTCAGGCCCGGCTCAAAAGCCGGAGGACGAACCGCCCCCACCCCATTATTGACGCGGATATGGATTACCTTTCGGCAATCCGGCATAGTTCGAGTGAGGCAAAGGAGGAGCTGTCATGGTCGAAGATCAAAAGGCCAAGCCACGCATTTCCCACATCGCACTTAAAGTCGAAGATTTAGAGGCAACGGCAAAATTCTATATCGAGGTTTTCGGCTTCGAGGAATTCGCCCGCCATCGCGATGGCGATCATGTGTCGCTGCATATGACCGACGGAAACCTCGACCTGGCATTGGTCAAATACGATACAGAGGACAGCTTTATCGGCAGCGCAGCGGGCCCGGAGCCGTGCATCCACCATTTCGGCATCGATGTTCCGAATATCCCGTCCTACAAGAAATCGCTTGAAGATCATGGAGCCGAGGTATTCAACGATCCGACCAACCCAAAAGTACCGGTATGGAAATTCCGGGTCCCGGGCGGCGGCGGCATCTGCGAGATCGGCCCCTTCAAATGGCACCAACGCGACGGCGACGACGAAATTTAACGCCGAATTTATGTGATGGCTGATGCTCCCGACCGACGTTTGCAAGCACTCCGCGAAGACGGCACGGCGGTAGAGTCCGAACGGACCGCAGAGATCGTCACGGGCCATACGCCGTTACGGCGATCACCGGGTATAGATGCACCCCTCGATAGCGAACTGCTCTATGGCGAGCGCGTGGACGTGTACGAGGAAGAGAACGGCTGGGCTTGGGTCCAAAATCAAACCGATGGCTATGTCGGCTATGTGGAGGCTGGCGCTTTGGGAGATGTGGGGACCGACCCAACCCACCGCATCAGTGCCCTTCGCACTTTCGTCTATCCGGAGCCAGACCTTAAAACCCCACCCGCCGACCTATTGAGTTTGACCAGTGAAATCTCGGTTTCCGAACAGGAAAATGGCTTTGGCGAAACGCCCCATGGCTGGGTTTGGGGCGGTCACGTGTCACCGGTAGATCAATTTGAAACGAATATCACCGCCGTCGCCTGCGCATTTCTCGGAACGCCTTATCTTTGGGGCGGACGCACAAGCATCGGCCTCGACTGCTCCGCTTTCGTCCAGTTGACGCTCGCAAGCTGCGGCCTTGCGGTGCCACGGGATACGGATTTGCAGGAAACGGCTCTCCCCGAGCTCGCGGAGTGGTCGGGCAGCGACGAAGACCTATTGCCCGGCGATCTAATCTTTTGGCCAGGGCACGTAGCGATTTGGCTCGGCCAGGGGCGGCTTATTCATGCCAACGCCACGCATATGGCGGTGACGCCTGGCGGCTTGCAAGACACCGTGGACCATATAGAACAGTCTACCGGCGATACGGTCAGCAGTATTCGCCGACCGGACTATCTCGTTTCGGCTTGATCCAATCCAACCAAAAGGAAGCTTTCAGTCATGGCCTACAATTGCATTTTGAACCGGATCGAAGACGGTGTTTCGGTCATCACTTTCAACCGGCCTGAAAAACTGTGCGCCATGAATGCTGAGATGATGGGCGAAACCACCGATGCCATCGACAAAGCGGTCGCCGACGAAAACGTGCGATGCATTCTACTGACGGGCACCGGGCGCGGCTTCTGCTCCGGACAGGATTTGAACGATCGCATTCAGGCGGAGGATGGACAAAAACGCGATTTGGGCGTCACCCTGGATCAGGGCTACAACCGCTTTGCCCGTAAAATTCATACGCTCCGCATGCCGATGGTGGTCGCGGTGAATGGCATCGCTGCCGGCGCTGGTGCCAGTATCGCGCTTTTGGGCGATATCGTGGTGGCGGCCAAATCCGCAAGTTTCATGCAGGCGTTCGTTCGTATCGGGCTCGTGCCCGATTGTGGCGGCACCTATGCCCTCCCGCGCCTTGCGGGGCGCGCTCGTGCCCTCGGCATGACTTTACTTGGCGATCCGATCGACGCGGAAACCGCGGCCGATTGGGGCTTGATCTGGAAGATTGCGGAAGACGACGCCCTATTGGACGATTCTATGGAAATAGCCAAACGGCTCGCCGCTGGGCCAACCAAGTCCTACGCGCTTATCCGCCAGGCAATTCGTGCCGCCGATACGAACTCCTTCGACGAACAACTCGACTTTGAAATGCAATGCCAGCGGGCCGCCGGCTACACGGACGATCATGCCGAGGGCGTGCAGGCATTTTTGGATAAACGGGATGCCGAGTTCAAAGGACGGTAGTCAGAGCGCCACCGGGTATCTTCAAACGGAAATTTTGAGCCGTTCGCCTTTCCAGCGGCGCATCAATACAAGTGCACCGAAACAACCGAACATCGACAGCGCGGCCATAATCCAATAACTGGCGCCACCCCATTCGGCAAAAGCATATCCGGATAAAGGCAAGGCGATGGCAAACGCCAGCCCCATCGCAAGTGCGTTGAACAGAGCTTGTGCCGAAGCGGCAAGTTCTTCAGGGGCGGCCTGCTTCAGGAATTCCATGGCGCCCAGATAAGCCGCACCGAAGGTAAAGGCGTGCAACAGCTGAACGATGCCAAGCGCCCATACATCAACCGTGACCGCAGTGACCGCCCACCGCAGCATGCCAGCCACACCTGCCATCAACATCAAACCAACCGGACCGTACCGCCCGACTAACTTGGAGCCGAACCAAAATAGAATAATTTCCGCAATCACCCCTTCGACCCAGAAAAATCCGGTCAAGGTCTTGGAAATACCGTTTTCGATCCAATAGATATTGCCGAAGCCGTAGAGGATCGCATGACTGGTCTGTAACAGGGCCGCGGTCAAAATGAATAGCGCAAAGGTTGGTTTGAACAGCAGCTGAAAGGTTGCGGACCAATGCAACACCTTCGGCTCGACCCGGGTATCGGGTAACAGCCAACAGCCGAACACCACCAAAATCGAAAGCGCGATAATTGCCCATAAAATCGCATCGGTGGGCGCGGTTTCGAGCATCCAGCCGGCAAGAAAAACGGTGACAATGAAACTCGCCGAGCCCCACAGGCGCACACGCCCATAATCGACACCGACCCGGCGCGCATTCATCAGGGTGAGCGAATCCCCGAGCGGCCCGATGGGTGCCTGAAACAACGCCACCACGACACCAATGGCAGCAAAGGCCCAGAAACTATCGACTAGCAGATACAGCCAGTAGGTGAGGAAAAGNCCCGCCGCGAGCCCAAGCATGATCCGCCGCCGCTCCCCCCACCGGTCGGCGAAGCGTCCCACCAGCGGACCCGAAAAAACGCCAACCCAAAACCGGATTGCCATCAGCCAGCCTATTTCAGGCGCGCTGAAGCCCCGTCCCTCCAGGAAAACCTGCCACCATGGGAACTGCACCCCCCCTTTGGCGAAATTGGCGGTGTAATAGCCCGCGAGCCGGACCGATATCGCCCGACGCTCACCTGGGTCGGGTTTTTTTTCGGAATGTGTCTGCGCGCTCATGCGCTTGGGTGTACTGGAAATTTTGTAGCTTGTCGCGATTTCGTACGCAGATGATTGATTCCCGAGTGCTTAATGGTCGAGACGCTTGATAATTTCTTTCATATCCTTAATCGCCGACTGCCGTTGTCGCTTGGTAAGCCCCTTGAGATCGACAAATACGCGCATACCCTTTTTCTCCTTGCGGAAAAACCGGGCGTCGCTTTCGTCTGACAAACCCTGGACCGCATAGGGCACCACCTTGCGCTGAATACCTTTGACCTGGATTGGCTCGTTCTTTTTCGCCCGCACCATATCGCGTACCTGGGCATAGGTTTCATAACTGAGTGTAATACCGCCCGGTTCGGCGAGGCCTTCCAAGCGAGCCGCGAGATTCACCTCACCGCCAATGATGGTGTAATCCATCCTGTCGACGCTACCGAAATTGCCCACATTGCAATATCCGGTATTGATGCCGATCCGCATTTTGAACGGGTTCGAATAGCCTTCCGCACGCCATTCCTCTTCTAGGCTGACCATACGCTCTTGCATTTCGATTGCCATGCGGACGCACCGCCGCGCATCTTCTTTAACGCCTTCGGTCTCTGGGTCGCCGAAAAAAAGCATCATCGCATCGCCGATATATTTATCGATAGTCGCACCATGCTTGAGTGCAATCTCCGACATTTCGGTCAAATAGCTGTTCAATAACGCAGTCAGATCCTCCGGCTCCATGCCGTCGGTCGTCGCTGTGAAATCTTTTATGTCGGAAAAGAACACCGTCAGCTTCTTGCGTTCGGTGGTAAGTTCGACATCCCGCTCCCCACTGAAAATGGACGCATAAACTTGGGGCGAAAGATATTTCGAAAGTTTCTCCGAAAGCCCTTCCAACATCTCNTTCTTTTCATCAAGCGATTTGGTTAGGTCCCTTAATTCGGCAGCACTGCGGTCGCTGATACGGACCATGCGCTTGGTCTGACGCAGTAAACGACCGTATGCCTTCACGAACGAAGCGAATTCCTTCTTCGCGTCGGGATTTTTGAAATGCCCCGCCTCCAGATAGGCCTTCGCCGCATCGAGTAGGTCTTCTTCGACCGAAAAAAGATCGTCGGTCATCTCAGTCTGCTACCTTGACCATATTGAAGGTCGCGTATTCGAGGTCTTCGGCAAATTCTTCGCCTAATTCTTCCATCGTGTCGTCGTCTTCGTCATAACGCCAGTTGATTGTAACGTCATTGCCGCGCTCAGCGGCCTCGTCAAAGCTATCGAACATGCCTATGAGTATTTTCGTGCTCGAGCTATTGAAATAAATGAGTTCGAAGTTTACTTCGACATCGCCTCCGTTCAGCGAACTCAAGTACGTCTCAAGCTTCTCATTTACCGGCCCAAAAAAGGCGATAATGTCTTCGGGATAGGATTCGCCTTTGATTGCCAATTTCCCGCTATCGAAATCGAAATCGATCTCTGGCGACCTTTCGGTCGCTTCAATATGCAGCTTTGCCATCTGTTCACATTCCTCCCCGTCACAGGGTTACCATCAAGGTGAAAAGCGTACCGCCATCGGCGGCAGGCGAGAAGTCGAATTCGAGCGGTTCACTAGCCTGCCGAGCAATCTGGATTAGCCCGACCGAAGCGCCCTTACTGCCTGGCTCAGGTTCGTCCCGCAAACGGCTCTTGTACAAATCTTTGAGTTGGGTTTCGTCCATTTGGTTGAGGTTCTCGAGGCGGGTTCTCATCGCCGCAACCGATGCATCCGAAATCTTGTTTTGCGCCGCAACGAATACTCTGCCGTCCTTGCGTCCGACCCTGATGCCGCCAAATCGTCTAGACTCGCTTTCATCAGAAACCACATCCGAATAACGCAAGATATTTTGCACCAGCTCCACATAGACGGAAAAAATATCGCGGGGTTTATATGGGTCGACACCTTCCCCTTCCATTTTTTCCCGCAAGGATTTACCGGCGGACTCAAGCAATGGCTCATCAAACCATCCGGTGTGATCGAGCAGCGTACCCTCCCCGATGCCTTCCGGCCACTGAACGTTAGGGTCTGAATTCACTACCGTTTCGCCCTTCTAATGCTTTCGGACAGTAACAAACTACCTGCCAAAAAGGTACTATAGCGTCATTGAAATCGGCAAATCGGCCCGGATTCCGGGTAGGCAGGAAAGCGCTATGGCGGAAGATCTTTTTGAAACCGAACAGGCAGCACTCGATGCTGCAGAGGGCCTGCTAGCAGCCAATTCGGACTGGCCGGAGGCCGCCCAAACCGGGTTAGGATCGCTAGCACGCCATTACAAGCGCCTCCTCCGCCAGACCCGACGAGTGGTCCGCGTCAGCGATCGCACTCAAGACGAAATTCGCGAGGCAAACAAGACCATCCAAGCGCAGAAGGATGAACTGGAAGTCCTTTATGACGAGCGCAGCAAGCAGGCTGAAATCCTCGAACAAACGGTTCAGGAGAGAACCGCCCATCTCGTGGCCACGCAGCGCAAACTTGAACAATTGATCGACAAGGGAATTGCAATCGCCGCAGAGCACGACAAGGACAAACTCCTCGAATCGATCCTCGCAAGCGCAATGGAACTCGCGAACGCCGACGGGGGCACGCTCTATATAAAAACCGACGAGGACGAACTCGAATTCACCATAATGCGCAACAGCTCCTTGGAGATTGCGCTCGGCGGCACCACAGGCAATGCGATCGAGCTTCCCAACATCCCACTATACGATCCCAAATCAGGCAAGCCGAATACCAACAATGTCGCGACCCACAGCGCTATTGCCCAACAAACGGTCAATATCGAAGACGCCTATAACGACAAAAATTTCGATTTCTCCGGCACCCGCGCCTTTGACAAACGCACCGGTTATCGCTCTACGAGTTTCCTGACCGTACCGTTAATGCCGCGCGCGGGAGAGGTAATCGGGATATTGCAGCTTTTGAATGCCGAAGATTCCGAAACCGGCGACGTTATTCCGTTCGCCGAGGAAAACGAAAATATCATCGAGGCACTGGCGGGATTGGCCGCGGTAGCGCTCGACAATCAAAACCTTCTCGCCGCGCAAAAACAATTGCTCGACTCTTTCATTGAGCTATTGGCGGGTGCGATCGACGCAAAATCTCCCTATACCGGCGGGCACTGCAAACGAGTGCCGGAAATCGCCAAGATGCTGGCGGAAGCGGCCTGCGAAGAGAAACAAGGCCCGTTTGAGGAGTTCAATCTGAGCGAGGAACAATGGTACGAATTCCACATCGCGGCCTGGCTGCACGATTGCGGCAAGGTAANCACGCCGGAATATGTCGTCGACAAGGCGGTCAAGCTAGAGACGATTTACAATCGCGTCCATGAAGTACGCATGCGCTTCGAAGTGCTGATCCGGGAGGCGGAAATCGATTGCCTCAAGGCGCAACTGAAGGGCGGCGACGAAAAGAAACTCAAAAAACAATTGGCGGACGAGATTCGACGACTGACCGAGGAATACGAATTCGTCGCCGAGTGTAATGAAGGCGGTGAATTTCTCGATGATGACTCCATCGAGCGGCTAAGTACCATCGGTTCTCGCAAATGGACGCGTCATCTCAACGACCGCATAGGGCTTTCCTTCGAAGAAGCGGAAAGAAAAGCTCGCGAACCGGCACCGCGATTGCCAACAGTCGAGCCGCTCCTCGCAGACAGACCGGATCATATCGTTCGCCGTACGACCAATAGCGATCCGTTCGGTGACAATCCCTACGGCTTTAAAATGGACGTGCCGGAACACCGCTTCAATCACGGAGAAATCTACAATCTATCAATTTCCCGCGGGACGCTCACAGCAGAAGAGCGCTACGCGATCAACCACCACATCGTCCAAACCATCGTCATGCTGGAGCAGTTGCCGTTCCCGGAACATCTGGCCCGGGTCCCCGAAATAGCCGGCGGCCATCATGAAACCATGAACGGCACCGGTTATCCGAAGCGACTCTATAAGGACGATATGTCGATACCGGCACGGATCATGGCGATCGCCGATATCTTTGAAGCGCTCACCGCCTCCGACCGCCCTTACAAAAAGTCCAAGACCCTAAGCGAAGCGGTTCGGATCATGAGTTTCATGCGGAACGACAAACATATCGACGCGGAATTGTTTGAGGTATTTCTGCGCAAAGGGGTCCACAAACAATATGCGGACCAGTACCTGAACTCGGATCAGATTGACGACGTGGATGTCGAGGCGGCGTTGGCCTAACGCCTATTCCGCGACCGCGTCTCTGCGATTCCACCCGGCGCGTAGTTTCTCGAAACCACGGCCGATATCGGTTTGTATAGCGATGATCGACGGCGCAACCAGAAGCACCAGGAAGGTCGTCACCATCAAACCGAATATGATGGTGACCGCCATCGGTATCATGAAACGCGCCTGCAAGCTGGTTTCAAACAGCAGCGGCGTCAGTCCACCGATTGTGGTGGCAGACGTGAGAATGACTGCGCGTAATCTGTCGCGCGCACCGTTGATGATGGCCTCGAAAACCTGTTCGCCCGTCGCGATGCGCTCGTCGATGGTCCGCACCAGAATGATTGAATCGTTCACTACGATTCCCGACAACCCGACCAAGGCGATCAGGCTAAGCACCGTAAGATCGAAGCCCAACAAAAGATGGCCGACCACCGCGCCGACAAAGCCGAGCGGAATGATCGACATCACCACGAGCGGACGGGCGTAACTCGCAAAAACCCAGGCAAGGATTATGTAAATCCCGACAAGTCCGATCATGACACCGGTCTTCATATCGCCGAGTGTCGTCTTCTGCTCCTCCGCGCGCCCGGCGAAACCGGCCTTAAGGCCGTATTTTTGCGCGATTTCGAATAACCCGTCTCGGGTCAGTGCCGCTAAAACCTTGTTGTTGTTGGTAACCGCCTTGTCGGTTTCCGACGTTACCGCCACTTCGCGTTTTCCGTCTTCGCGGGTAATGCGTGAGAAACCCTGTTTTTCTCGGATACTCACCACTTCCGCCAGGGGCACTTCGGCACCATCGCTGCCTCGCAACCGGAACCCTTCGAGACTGCGAATGTTGGCCCCATCGCGGCTGTAGCGGACCCGCACGGTGACTTCCTCATCGCCCCGCGGGAATCGCTTGGCGATGGCACCTTCAAATGCGTTCCGCACCTGCCGGCCAACGCTTTCGGTAGAGAACCCGAGCCCGCGCCCTTGCGGCGTCACCGCGATTATCGCCTCGCGTTTGCCATATTGCAGATCGTCATTGGCATCCGTAACACCGGCGTAGCGCTGTAACAGACCTCGCACTTCGATTGCCGCCTTTTTCAAATCATCGAGGTTACGCCCTTTCAGACGCACATCCACATCACGGCCCGGCGGCCCGCCCTGGGCCGGCGTGATGGTAAAGATATCGATGCCGGGAATTGGCCTGACCCGTGCACGCCAGGCTTCGATAAACTCTGCGGTGCGGACGGTGCGTTGATCGGACTCGACCAGTTCGACCACCATACCGCCCAAATTATCCGCAAAGCTGACCGGCACGTCCTCACGCGCCACCGACACGCCGTATTTTTCCAAGCTGAATCGGACCAACCCTCCCTTGCCACCGGTGAGATCGTGTTCGGCGGCTTTCATCGCGCGCTTCATTTCACGCACCATGCGGGTAGTTTCGTGGCGTGGCGCCCCCGCGTTCATCTGCACGGAGGCAAACATCCGATCCGCTTCAGGCGCGGGAAAGAAGGTAAAGTTGATACGCCCACCTGCAATCAGCCCGATACTGACTATCAAAGCAGCCACCGCAATCGCGATAGTCGTATACCGCCACTCGACCGCTCGGCGGATAGTACGCTCGAATTGATTATCCCGGAATCGATCGAATATTTCGTTGAAACGAGCTCGAAACCGCCCGACCTCGGTGCCGACCATCGCAAAGGCACCTCGGAGATGGCCGGGCAAGGCGAGAAAGCATTCGACCAGGCTGGCGACGATCATCGCGACCACCACCAGCGGAATGCCGCGAATGATATCGCCGATTACGTCTGAAATGATGAACAGCGGCGTGAAGGCCGCAATGGTCGTAAGCGACGACGAGAAGACCGGGGCGGCCATGCGGGTCGCGCCAAGTTCCGCAGCCTCTTCGGGGCCAAGACCGGCGCGAAAATGTTTATCCGCATGTTCGCCTACCACAATCGCATCATCGACGACGATGCCCAGCGCCATAATCATGCCGAACAGGCTGACCATATTGATCGATTGGCCGGACACCAGCATCACCGCCAACGTCGCCATGATCGCCACCGGAATGCCGATCGCTACCCAAAAGGCCACCGGCACGCTCAGAAACAAAAACAGGATGAGAATGACCAACACCAGTCCGGTGAAGCCGTTTTCAAGCAACAGCGCGATACGGCCGCGAATGAGTTCCGATTTAACGTCGAATGTTTCCACGTTGAGATTTGGGGGTAGCGTCGGCTGCAGCTCTTTCAGATAGGCCTCGACCCGATCCGCCACCTCTAGCGCATCCGCTGCGAGCGCACGCTGGACATGTAGCTCGATAGCACGATGCCCCGTCCGCTCCAGAGTCGGCTGGTCTTCGTCAAACCGTTCACGGACCTTCGCGATATCCTTAAGAAAAACCTTTTCGCCATTCTTGAGAGAGCGCACTTCGATGCGCCCGACCCCTGCGGCGTTTTTCTCCAAGCCTATCGAACGAATAGTCTTCTTGACCGATCCCGAAAGATCGCCCGACGGCAGGTCTTGCGAGGTGCCGCGGATTTTTTCGGCGATGTCGGCCAGTTTGAGATCCAGTTCGAGCAGACGTTCCGGCGCCACTTCGACCCAAATCTCCTCATCGCGCGCACCACTCATATCGACCTTGTCGATACCGCGATCCAACAACTCGTCACGTATTCGTTTGGCGATCGCTTTGAGCGATGCTTCGGGATAAGGGCCCGAAATAACGATCCGGTTGATCGTGTCGTACCGGACGATGCGGCGAATTTCGGGGTTCTCGCTGTCCTCGGGCAATGTATTTACTTGCCCGACTGCGGTTTCCACATCGGCAAGTGCCGCCTGCATATCCGTTCCCGGCAAGAACTCGACGGAAATCTTGGCCAACCCTTCGACCGAGATCGAACGCACCCGTTTGACCCCATCGAGGAAGCGTACCTCGGGCTCGATTGCCTGAACGATATTGTCGTCGATATCCTCCGCGCTTGCTCCCGGCCATTCGACCTCCACCGACACCCAATCAATGCCAAAATCGGGGAAAAACTGGGTGTTGGTCTGGCGTAGCGCAAACAGACCCGCGACGATCATCACCACCATCAGCAGATTGGCCGCCGTGGGATGTCGAACGAAAAGTCCTATCAAACCGCTTTTTGCCGGCATCAGCGCACCGTTACTCGAAGACCGGGGCCAATTTCATTAAAGCCGGTAATGACGATCCGATCGCCGTCCTCGAGAGGACCGGTCACCAGCACTTCGTCGCCGATGCGGGTTTCCACACGCACCTTCCTCGCTTGTAGGCGACCATCGACGACGGTGTACACCGTATCTTCATGGAGCGCGGTCTCGGGCAAGCGCACCACGTTTCTATAAGTACGGTCGGAGAGATACACCTCGACGAAAATGCCGGGCCTTAACCTGGTTTGACGATCCAGGCCATCGAGCTTGGCATAAAGATTAACTCCGCCCGTAGCCGCATCGACCACGCTTTCGACGCGCGCAATCTTGGCACGAAAGGTTTCGGACGCACCGCCGCGCCAAACCACCTCGACCGGTTTTTCGACCAAATCTCCGGCTCTTGCGAGACGGCCAAATTGTCGGGTGCCAACCTGAAATTTGACTTCGAGCCGACCGGCACGGATCAGTTTCGCAACCGTGTCCCCAACCGAGACGTATCGTCCGACCGCTGTGCCGACGCCGGTCAAAAATCCATCGAAAGGCGCATAAAGCCGCGTATCCGCAAGATCACGTTTGGCCCGTTGGAGCGCCACCGACCGACGCTTAATCGTCGCCTCTTGGCTTTCGATATTGGCTTTTAGTTTTGCGATGGTCTGACCACGTTCGATGACCCGCTGGCGCGCTTCGCTGAGTGCCAACTTCGCATCGTCGAAGGTTTTTTCCGATACGTTCTTGCGGCGCATCAGCTTTGCACGGCGTGCCACGTCCCGCTCGCGCAATTGGGATTGTTCCTTGTCGCGCTCTAACAATGCCAGCGCGCCATCATAATCCGCCCGCAGTTCCGCCAGGCGCGCCTTCGCTTCAATCCACTCCGCGTCGCGTTCGCTTACCTCAGCCGCATAATCGAATGCATCGAACGAGACCAGAAGGTCGCCCTTGCTTACGATCCCACCGTCGATAAAGTTTTCATTTATCTCGACAACCCGCCCTTGAACCTCCGCACGGAGCTCTGCCTCTCGGCCAGCTGTGATTTCGCCGTAAAACCTCCGGCGGGGACGTATATCACCGGGCTTGGCATCGATAATCGCAACCGGCCATTGTTTCTCTTGGGCGGGCTTTGCCTGCACTTCGGGTTTGGTCGCTTTCAGTATGCCGACGATCAAAAAGGCCCCCGCCAAAACGGCAATCGGCAACGCGAACCGCAAAAGTCGTTTTCGACTCCTCCCGGCGAGCAATAATTTCAGTCTACGAATGTTCAGCATATTCATTGGGGAGCGTCCTCGAGCAAAGGCAGGTCGAGCATGCGCAGGATACCTGGGGTTACAGTCGAAATGACTTGTTGGCGGTTTTGGTCGTCATAATCCTGCCAGCCCGTGCGGGCAAAAATCACCGCACGGGCAAACCCGAAGGCCATGCATTGGCCAATCACGGTGGCAGTTATCAATTTGGCATCGGCCGAACTCGGATCAAGGCCCCGAGAGGCACCGACCAGTTGAGAAATCGCGTTGTGCATTGGCTCGATCCGTTCGGCGAACAAAAGATCGAAACCTTCCGATGGCTGTTGGAATTCGCGCATGACCAGCGGCATTTGCCAGCGAATCTTCGGATCCGACAGAATGCCTGACAGCAGCGCACCGACGAACCACGCGACCAATTGGGCAAGTTTCATCTTGTCGCTGTCCGCCGCGCGCACTTCGGCTTCAATCCGCGCCACCATGGGCTCGAACAAAGGTGCGGTCTCCTCGATCAATTGTTCGAGGACGGCTCTGTAGAGCCCTTCCTTGCCGTCGAAATAATAGGTAATGGCGGAAATATTGACCTCGGCAGCGGATGCCAACTCGCGGGTCGAAACGCCGTCGAAGCCACGCGCGGCAAAAAGCTGCCCCGCTGCCTCGAGAATGCGAGCGCGACTTTCCGCACCACCCTGCCGACCCCGAGGTTTTACGCTTTCGTCACTTACTTCTGCCATTTTCCCGTCACCCGATGTTTTGACAAAGCCAAAACAACCATCTGAAAAAGCTAGAAAATTCCTCCGGTACCACCGATGCCGCCATTCATAACGGTCATCCTACTTATTATTAATCAATCGTTTGATTTAATATATATGACGCGTCGGAGCCACTTTCAAGCACCAAAACCCGAAAGTTTGTGCATGGGTTTTTCTGGGGTTTCCCATCGTCTGTCGGCGCGGCTTCATCGCTCTGGCTCAATTCCATCCGATCGGCATTTGCTCTAAAATGCCGGCCAATTCGAAAAATCTCCAGCAATCAGGACGACTTCTTCATGTATTACGACCCGGACATCAAAGGGGATCATGGCCTACCCCACGACCCGTTCAAGGCACTGGTTTCGCCGCGCCCAATCGGGTGGATCAGCACGTTGGACACCGACGGGGTAGTCAATTTGGCTCCCTATAGCTTCTTCAACGCTGTCTCCTACTTCCCTTGCTATGTGATGTTTTCGTCGAGTGGGCTAAAGGACGATCCGATGAAACATAGCTGGCGCAATGCCGAAGAGACCGGGGAATTCGTCTGCAATATCGTATCTGGAGAGTTGGCGGATGCGATGAACCTGACCGCGAAACATGTTCCGAAGAATGTCGACGAGCTGGAAATGGCCGGGCTAACCCCCGAACCTTCGGAAAAGGTCAAACCGCCTCGGGTCAAGGAGGCTCCGGCCCATCTCGAGTGCGAATATTGGAAAACGGTCGAACTACCAACCAACAACCCCAAATTCAAACACGGCGTGATCTTTGGCCATGTGGTGGGCATTCATATAAACGACGATATCATCGTCGATGGTCAGGTAGACGTGACCCGTTACAATCCGGTCGCCCGGCTCGGTTATATGGACTACACGAAAGTCGAAGACGTGTTTTCCATGGACCGGCCCGACGATTTGTCTATGGGCCGCAAAATGTTGGGCGACGCGCCCTATAAGACCAAACCTGCCGCATGATCGATCTCGAGGCTTCGGCAAAGAGTCTGGAGCCGCTCTTTAATCCGCAATCGGTTGCCGTGCTCGGAGCATCCCGCGATGCGAGCCGGATCGGCGGCATGCCCGTGCGCTACATGCTGAAACATGAATTTGCGGGCGACATCTATCCGGTCAATCCGAGCCACGACGAAGTACAGGGCCTGAAAGCCTATGCCGCAATCGGCGAGATCGGCAAACCGGTCGATACGGCGATTATGGCGGTACCGGCGCGGTTCGCGATCGAAGTTGCGGAACAATGCGCGGACGCCGGCGTCAAATCCATATGCGCCTTTACCTCGGGATTTGCCGAAATGGGCGAAGAAGGTGCCGAGATGCAGGCACGACTGAAGGAAATCGCCGCCGGGTCAGGCATGCGAATTATGGGCCCGAATTGCCTCGGATATTTCAATGCGCGGGCACGCTATTACGCGACCTTCTCGACCTCGGTCACCCATGGCGAACCCAAACTAGGCAATGTGGGCATGGTCAGCCAATCCGGCGCGTTCGGCAGCCATTGCTTCGTCTTGGGACGCGAGCGCGGGCTCGGTTTCACTTATTTGATTACCACCGGAAACGAAGTCGACGTGGATGTCGCCGATTGCATTGCCTACTTCGCTTATGACGACGACACAGAGGTGATTGCCGCCTATATGGAGGGTTGCCAGGACGGCGAGAAGCTGCGGGCGGCGCTGCGGCTGGCCTATGAGCGCGGTAAGCCGGTGGTTATCCAGAAGGTAGGCCGGAGCGAGGTTGGCGCCCAGGCGGCATTTTCGCATACCGCTTCGCTTGCGGGAGTGGACAAGGTCTATGACGCGGTGTTCGCCGAATACAACGTCTATCGCGCCCGCACTGCTGCCGAACTGATCGATGTCGCCTATCTGTTGAGCTTCGGCATTTGGCCGACCGGGAACAAAATCGCAGTGGCAACAATTTCCGGCGGCGCTGGGGTATTGATGGCGGACGCCTCCGCCGATGCCGGCCTCGACATGGCACCGATGCCCGAAGACACGCAAACAAGGCTCAAGGAATTGATCCCGTTCGCAGGCCCCCGGAATCCGGTCGATTTTACGGCCCAGGTCTATAACGAATTTCACACAGTCACTGATTACGTGCGCGCGATATTCGAGGAAGGCGGCTATGACAGCGTCATCGCGTTCTTCTCCTCCCTCCTCTATTCCGAACCATTAACGAAAAAAATCATCGATGCGCTGCTACCTGTTCGAAAGGATTTCCCCGACCGTCTATTTTTGCTCTGCGCCATGGGCCCTCAGGAGAACCGTACACTTGCAGAAGAAGAGGGCATCCCGGTCCTCGAGGACCCAACCTATGCTACCGACGCTATTGCCGCGGTCACCGCGATAGGTAGCGGCTTCGCACGCGGTCTCGGTAAAACTCCCGAGCTCACCAAAACGCCGCCGTTACCGGACGGCCCGATCAATGAAAGCTTGGCTAAAAGTATCCTCGCCGAGATCGGCATCCCCTCCCCGAAGGAAATTCTCATCGAAAGTCGCGACGCCGCGATCGACGCAGCGAAAAAAATCGGCAAACCGGTCGCGCTCAAAATCGTCTCCGCGGATATTCAACATAAGTCCGATATCGGCGGCGTCCGCCTCGGCATCCACGGCGATGATGCAGTCGGCGGAGCCTTCGATGAGATCACGACAGCTGTAGATCAGGCTGCCCCGGATGCCGCGATCGATGGAATCTTGGTAAGCGAGATGGTCGCCGGCGGCGTGGAAACCATCCTCGGCGTGCAAAACGATCCGTTATTCGGCCCCGTGGTAATGTTCGGCCTCGGCGGCGTATTCGCAGAAGTGATGGAAGATGTCGTCTTCCGCTTGGCTCCGTTCGATGAAGACACAGCGTTGGCGATGATCCGAGGAATCGGTGGGTTTCCGCTGCTGGATGGTGCCCGCGGTACAGCGCAAGCGGATATGGGCGCTCTCGCCGGAGCGCTTTCCAAACTTTCTGTCTTCGCCGCCAAACACGAAAAACGGCTTGAAACGATAGATATCAATCCGCTACGGGTGCTGCCGAGTGGAATTGTTGCGCTCGACGCTTTGATCGTCCCCAAGAATTCGGCGGACCGCTCATGAAAGCCAAAAATCTCGCTCTGGCGATCTCCGGACTATGTTTGATGACAGCGCTTCCTGCGGATGCCGGAGGAAACCGTTTCAAAGGCAAATGGATGTATATGAAGAAATGCACCTTTTGCCATGATGTGGACCTCCGTTGGCAATCCGTCACCGGCCCGCACTTGCGCACGATTGTCGGTCGAAAGGTCGCGGCAATCGAAACAATCAGCTATTCGCCGCATTTGCGTTTGCTCGCGGAGCACGGGGTGACGTGGGAGATTCCGCTCCTTCGCGCCTTTGCCGCAAGCCGGGACGACAGTTGGTTTGCCCCCTATCGTAAAAAGCTTCTCGGCAACAAATGCGCCGAGCCCAACCACGCTGAGCGCCCGCCTGCCTGCGCTCCCTACATCCATCACGCCAAGCGGCGCCCCGTCCGCCCCGACGATTTGGAAAATATTCTCGCCTATCTTCGCGCTTTCGTCCGCAAGCGCTAACGCGCTACACTCCGCACACTCAACAAAGAGGTGCGTCATGGATGCGATTAACGATGGCAGCGGACATAAACTCACCAGCGAAGCAGCGCTGCGTGAAATCTATAAAGCGCCACTGGATACGGCAATTCGGAAGCAGACCGACTACGTGACCGAACCCGGTCGCGCGCTGATCGAGGCCTCGCCAATGATCATGATGGCAACCGCCGGCAAAGACGGCGTCGACGTATCGCCCAAGGGTGATGGACCGGGGTTTGTGCAGCTACTCGACGAACGCACCCTGTTGATTCCCGATCGGCCCGGTAACAACCGGCTCGACGGCATGCAAAACCTGCTCGATAACCCCAATGTCGGCATCATCTTCATGGTGCCCGGCAATAACTCCACATACCGCGTCAATGGTACCGCCTATATCAGCAATGACCCGGCACTACTCGAGCGCTTTCTCGTGAATAACAAACCACCGCGGACGGTAATCGTGGTCAAGATCGTCGAAGCCTTCAGCCACTGTCCGAAAGCCTTCGTGCGTTCGGATTTGTGGAAGGAAGGTGCGAAAGGTATGCCCGAGGGCGTACCCGATCACGGAACGTTCGCTGCACACCGCGACGGGGGCGACGACGAGTATGCCCGCGAATATGTGGAGCATTACAAAACGCGCCTGCCCAAAGAGCTTTACTGATTTTCAGTTAGCGACGCATGTTGGTTCGGCGCCCCGTACGGCGTTTGACCCAAGAGATAAACCGCCGGATTCTAGGGCAGAGAAAATACGAATCTAAACCTTGTTTTCATCAAGCGCATAGCCCGCTCCGCGCACCGTGCGGATCAGATCAGGCCCCTTGCCCACGTCCAACGCTTCGCGCAATCGGCGGATATGAACATCGACGGTTCGCGGCTCCACATAGACGTCGCTATCCCAAACCCGGCTCAGCAAGCGCTCGCGGGAATAGACGTAGCCCGGGCGTTCCATCAGTGTTTCGAGTAGCTTGAAACAGGTCGGACTGAGATGGATTGGCGTCCCGTCTCGGGTCACCCGGTGCGCTTCGACATCAATCGAAACACCGGCATATTCCTTGATCGTAGAAGCACTGTGTACGTCGCTTCTGCGTAACAAGGCCTGCACGCGCGCAATCATCTCGCGCGGTGAATAGGGTTTGATGACGTAATCGTCGGCACCGGATTCGAGGCCCATCACACGATCGCTTTCCTCGCCACGCGCGGTGAGCATGATAATCGGCAACTTGCGGGTATCCTCGCGAGCCCGAAGCGCACGGCATACCTCGATGCCGGAAAGTTCGGGCAACATCCAATCGACAATGGCGAGGTCCGGGAGTTCAACCTCAGTCCAATGCAAGGCCTCCTCTCCGGTGGCAGCGGTTTGCGTTCGGTATCCGGATTTTTCCAAATTGTAGCGCAGCATTTCCGCAAGCGGCGCTTCGTCCTCAACGATCAAAATTAACGGGTCAGACATTTCCGATCGAATTCCTCAACCGATACGCCCCATCACGTAATCGCGGGTCCGTTCGTCCTGCGGATTTTCGAACACTTGTTCAGTATCGCCCGTCTCGACCAAATTGCCGAGGTGGAAATAGGCGGTCTTGTCCGAAAGCCGCCGAGCCTGCTGCATCGAATGGGTCACGATCACTATCGTATATTGCGCTTTCAACTCGAAAATCAAATCTTCGATTTTTGCAGTTGCAATCGGATCGAGCGCCGAGCAAGGCTCATCCATCAAAATCACTTCAGGACGCACCGCAATAGCTCGCGCAATGCAAAGCCGCTGTTGCTGGCCACCGGAAAGGCTCGTGCCGGACGCATCCAACCTGTCATTCACCTCATCCCAAAGACCTGCCCGCTCAAGGCTATCTTTGACGATACTGTCCAATTCGTCTTTGTTCGACGCCATGCCGTGGATCGACGGGCCGTAAGCAATATTATCGTAGATCGACTTTGGGAACGGATTCGGCTTTTGAAACACCATGCCGATGCGGGTACGCAATCGAACCACATCTTGGCCGGGTGCGTATATATCTTCATCATCCAAGATCACAGAGCCCTCGATCCGGCACCCTTCGATGATGTCGTTCATACGATTGAGAGACCGGATATAGGTGGATTTACCGCAACCCGATGGGCCGATCAGCGCGGTTACGCGGTTTGGCAAAAATTGCAAATTTACGCCGTGCAATGCGGGATTGTCGCCGTAGTACACTTTAAGGTCTTTGGTCTCCATCTTGTTTAGGGCGACGCGGGCATCAGCAACCACTTTTCCATCGCTTAAGGCCTCGGGAGAACCACTCGAAACTTCGAACGCTACACTAGACATCAATTACTCCGTTACCAACGTATTTCGTATTTACGCCGCAGCAACACCGCGGCCAAATTCATCAAACAGGTAAACAACAACAGTATCAGGATCGCCGCCGCTGTCCGTTCGGTGAAGGCTTTCTCGGGGCTATCGGCCCAAAGAAAAACCTGCACCGGCAGTGCGGTCGCCGGATCGAGAATGCCTTGCGGCAGGTCGACGATAAACGCGACCATACCAATCATCAGCAAAGGTGCCGTTTCGCCCAACGCCCGCGCGGTGCCGATGATCGTACCGGTCAAAACTCCAGGCATCGCCAACGGCAACACGTGATGGAAAACCGACTGGATAGGACTAGCCCCCACAGCCAGTGCGGCCTCTCGGATCGATGGGGGGACCGCCTTGATCGACGCACGGCCGGCAATAATGATCGTCGGCAGAGTCATAAGCGCCAACACCATGCCGCCCACCAACGGTGCCGAACGCGGCAATTCGAACACATTCAGAAACACCGACAGCCCCAAAAGACCGAACACGATCGACGGAACGGCAGCGAGGTTGTTGATGTTGACCTCGATGAATTCCGTCCAACGGTTTTTGGGCGCGAATTCTTCGAGATAAATTGCCGACAAGACACCAAGCGGAAACGCGAACGCGAGACAAACAAGGACACTGAACAACGAGCCCAACAGTGCAGCAGCGATTCCTGCTAGTTCAGGTTCGCGCGAATCGCCGGCGGAGAAAAAGGTCGTATTGAAAACCGTTTCCACTTGGCCTTTGCTTTCTAGCGTAGCCAACCACGACATCTGCTTGTCGCTCAAATGACGTTCCGCCGCCGGCGCGGTGCGTGGAACCGCCCCTTTTATAATCAGGTCGACCTCGTCTGCGGCCGTCAACCAAAGTTGCAACCGCTGCCCTATCAACGAAGGATCTTTTTTGACCAAATCAGCAAGCTCGAAAGCGGCGCCGGAACTCACCAATCGATAGAGCGCTCGCTTATCGCGCCGGGTTTTCACTGCCGGGAACGCATCGCGCAACGCTCGTTTGACCATCCCCCCATAGTTGGCAGCTGCAAGGCTCTCGGGATGTGCCGGCGTCTTGGCATTGAAATCCTTCGCCGACACATCGATTTCCAAAAGCACTCGTGTTTGCGTGAACGCTTGAAAACCGGTCTGAACGATGGTCACGAAAAGCACCGCGAGGAATACCAGACCAACAGCGATGGCCACCTTTCCGAAAGCACGGAACCGTCGCTCGGCGCGGTGACGTCTAGCGAGGCGCTTTTCGAAACGCGCATCCATATCGGCTTTGCTGACGGTATCAGTCATATTGTTCCCGATAGGTTTTGACGATCTTGAGCGCCGTCACGTTGAGAATGAGCGTAACCGTGAACAGGAACAGACCTAGCGCGAAGGCAGACAGTGTCTTAGCGCTATCGAATTCCTGATCGCCGGTCAGCAAGGTGACAATCTGGACCGTCACCGTGGTCACGGCTTCCAGCGGATTGATGGTAAGTTTTGCGGTCAAACCGGCCGCCATAACGACGATCATCGTTTCGCCGATTACCCGTGACGCCGCCAGCATCATGCCGCCGGCGATACCCGGCAGGGCAGCCGGCAGGATTACCCGGCGAACCGCTTCCGACCGGGTAGAGCCCAAGCCGAGAGATCCTTCGCGAAGCGAATTGGGCACCGCCGTAATCGCATCGTCCGCAATCGAGGAGACGAACGGAATCGTCATGATCCCCATCACCAATCCGGCAGCGAGTGCGCTTTCCGAAGAAATTTCCAATCCAATGGATTCGCCCCCTTGGCGCAACATCGGCGCAACGACGAGGGCTGCAAAAAATCCATAAACCACTGTCGGAATTCCGGCGAGAATTTCGAGTACAGGCTTGATCACACTGCGCAATCGATCCGAAGCGTACTCCGCGAGATAGACCGCCGCGAACAACCCCACCGGACCCGAGACCGTAAGCGCGACCGCACTTATTAAAAGCGTACCCACCAAAAGTGGGATCGCACCGAAAGCACCGCTGGCCCCGACCTGATCGCTGCGGATTGCTGTCTGCGGCGACCATTGGAGCCCGAAAAGGAAATCGGTAACCGGAATAAGCCGGAAGAACTGAATCGATTCGACGATCAGGGACAGGACAATCCCGACCGTGGTCAAAACCGCGACAACCGATGCCGCGATTAAAACGAACATTATGGACCGCTCGACGACCGCGCGCGGAACGGGCACGGATGCAATGTACATCTGTGCCCGTCCGTTGTTCTGTTGCATGTTGTTAATTCGGTTCAAGCCCCAATCATTACATCGTCAGGTTAGACAACGCGTCGACCTTGAGCTTCCAGGCTTTACGTTCAGCATCCGACAACGGGATCAGGCCTTTATCGGTGAGATAACCTTCCGGCCCCCATGTCCTTTCACTGGTGAACTCGGCCATGAACTCACGAATACCTGCCACCCGGCCCATATGCGCTTTCTTGACGTAGAAGAATAACGCTCGCGAGACTTTGTACTTACCTTCGGCGATATTCTCGAACGTCGGGGCGTGACCTTCGATGATGCTGCCGTGCACCTTGTCCGCATTCTGATCAAGGAAACTATAGCCGAAGATACCGAGGGCTTTCGGATTGGCATTGAGTTTCTGGACGATCAGATTGTCATTCTCGCCCGCTTCGATGTAATGGCCGTCTTCGCGTACCGAATGACAAATCGCCTTATACTTTTGCTTAAGCGCCATTGCCTTGGCGTTGTCGCCGCCTTTTTTCGCAATCTTGGATGCCTTTTTGATGCCCTTGATCCAATCGAAGGTCTTGCATCCGCCTTCCATTGCCAATTCGACGAAAGCGTCGCGCGTACCGGAGGTTGGCGGCGGCCCGAGAACTTCGATTTTGGTGTCAGGAAGCGCCGGGTTGACGTCTTTCCAAGTCTTATACGGGTTAGGCTGTAATTTACCGTCGCCCGCGGGCACGTCTTTAGCTAGGCCTAAGAAAATGTCCTTTAGGCCCAATTTCATCTTCTCGGTCTTACGCGAGTTCGCGAGAACGATACCGTCATAACCGATTTTGACTTCGACGATATCCTTGATGCCGTTTTTGGCGCAGCGCTTGACTTCGGAATCCTTGATCCGCCGCGATGCGTTGGCGATATCCGGGTGCTTTTGGCCGATCCCGGAGCAGAAAAGCTTCAACCCACCACCGGAGCCAGTACTCTCGACGATCGGAGTTTTGAATTTCGTGGTTTTACCGAACTGCTCGGCCACCGTGGTCGAAAACGGATATACCGTCGAGGAACCGACGATCCGGATTTGTTCGGCCGCTAGAGCGCCAGCGCTAAAGGCGATGGCGGATATGGCGGCAGTGGCAAGCGTTTTAAATTTCATCACATATATCTCCTACAAACTGACAAACTTGAATGGACTTTCTCGGTCCACGCAGGTCTCACCTACGAGTCAGCGATTGCAGGCATGTGAAGGTTTTATGAAGCTTTTGTTACAGCCCGATCGGAATTTACAAGAGGCTGTTATTAAACGATTTTTATCGTTTCACACTGAGTAATGAAACCGTGAACGCGGTTTCCACTCCAAGCTCACTTTCGATTTCGAGATGGCCCCGATGGCGGGCAACGATATGTTTGACAATAGCGAGTCCCAAGCCCGTTCCGCCCATGCCGCGCGAACGTCCCTTATCGACCCGATAAAATCTCTCGGTCAGGCGGGGAATATGCTCGGCCGGAATCCCCTCACCCTCATTTATGACACTGACGGCCACGCCTTTTTCTTTGGTATCGGGGAGACGACACTTTTTGACCACGACGCGAATGACGCTGTTTTCGCGGCCATAGTGAATCGCGTTTCCAATCAAATTTTGGAAAACCTGGATCAATTCGTCGGATTCCCCTTGCACGGCGCGCAATTTTTTCGGCAATTCGAGGGATATTTCGATACCACGTTCCTTAGCGTTGACTAACAGGATATCGGTCACCTGGCTCAGGATCGTCGACAAATCGACCAATTGTTCGGGACGTATATGTTCGTCGGTCTCCACTTTCGAAAGCGCGAGCAAATCGTTTATCAAGCGCGTCATGCGCTTGGCCTCGTTCTCCATGATTTCGAGAAAACGGTCCGACGCTTCTGGATCGTCGCGGGCCGGCCCGCGCAAGGTCTCGATAAAACCCAAAAGCGAAGATAATGGCGAACGCAATTCGTGGCTGACATTCGCTACGAAATCCGCACGCATCTGTGCCGCTTTTTTGGATTCGGTAATGTCGTGCAGAACCAGCATCGCCCAGGCCGGCCCAACTGATTTCAAATCGGGCAGCCGCCAGATATTCAGTTCGAAATAACGACCGATAGGATGTGGCAAGAAAACTTCGCTTCGCCCCCCCGGCGTACCGCCCAAAGTCTCATCAATGGCACCGATGATGTCTTCGCTGTCGAGAAACTCGTCCATCCGTGCGCTCAGAGCCTGCTTGCCAAGTAGATCTTTGGCAGCACGGTTGTAGTCGACGATAACGTGATTGGGGTCGACCAGGAAAACCGGATCGGACAGCCCGTCCAGCATGCTGGCATCGAGGGGCGGCGGAATATCTTGGGTTTTAACCGGTTGCGAACTCATTGCACACGCACTGTATCACAATACCCGGATCGGCTCCGAATCTGTCGCGTTACTCATTGCTACCGTCATAGACGCTCGGAAACCAATCGCCGCGTCCACTAGGCGTCATATCCAACACCTGCCAGAGCGGCCAAGCCAAATCCATGTGACGGGCATGCCCCCCATCGATACCCGGCGCGTACAACATCTCGGTGCCCCAGCGATGATGTATTCCCTGATCGTCGCGAACGAAGATGTTCGCCATCGGCATCTGCTGGCCGTCCTTTTCGCCGTGGTAGTCGATATTGTAATTGTTGTTCGCCGACGACAGCAGACGCAGATGGCTCCACCCGCGTGCATCCGCATGGGCCTGCAAATCCGCCAGCCCCCGCTTCGCCACCACGGCGGTAGCAATCCGCTGATTGAGCTGTGGAATATGCCCGTTAATGCCATCTAGCAGCGACGTACAAGCGGGACAAGCGGCCTTCATATTTGGCCCGTACATTAGATTGTAGATAAAAAGTGTATCTCGCTCCGGCCCGAACAACTCGGAGAACCGCACTTGGCGCGCTTTGCCCTCAACCAGTTCGTCGAAGACATAATCCTCTTTCAGCGCGCCACCGACGGGCAGTTTCCGGCGTAATACCGCAACCCGCTCGATCTCGGCTCGGAGCGACATTTCCGCCTCCAACAGCTCTTGCCGCGCAGTGCGGTAGTCCGAAGTCTCGTTGGGAAAGCTGACCTTGTCGGCCATGGCACAACTCCTTCTGTGAAAGGCTATTTTACCACGCGGGTCTCCACCGCCACCTTTTCGATACCCTTCCAATCATAGCGTACACCCATGCCAGGCAAATCGGGTACGTCCACAAAACCATCCGCATCGATGCAATCCAGCTCGTCGTTGTACCCATCCTCATAGAACGGTAGCGACCATGCATTGGGACATACCGGATGAACAAGATTGACTTCGTAATAGTTGGAATTGCGGCACGCCGCCATCAACTGGCGCATTGCTGGCCCGCAAGAATGAACCTCGCAATCCATGCCGAGCGCTTCGGCCGCGATGGCGGTTTTGTAGCAACCGGTGAAGCCGCCGTCGTAATCCGGATCGGCGCGGGCAAAATCTGTCGCACCGGCCATCATTATGTCGGTGGTCGTCTCCAGATTACGAATGTGCTCGGTAATCAATATCGGTGTGCTGACATGCTGCTTCAGCATCTGGTGGCCGTGGATGGAAATGCCACCATCCGCATAAGGATCCTCGTACCAGTAGTAATCGCATTCGTCACAGACCTTCCCGATCTGGATCGCATCCGCAAGTGTCTTGCTATGACAAGCGGCGTCATACATGAGCACCATCTTGTCGCCGACACGACCGGCAACCGCGCGGAGCATAGCCGACTCTTCCTCTACGTCCCCTGCCGACCAGCCATGTATCTTAAAGGCGCGGTAGCCCATCTCGTAGCAGCGCTCCGCGAAATCCGCGTACGCCTCGGCGCTCGACAGGCCCGTCGGCTCGCGGTCTCCGTGCAGCGTACTGGCATAGGCGGGCAGTCGCTTGCGGAAACCCCCGATCAGTTCGGATACCGGCGCGTTGTAATGTTTGCCCGCCAAATCCCAGAGCGCGATATCGAGTGCGCCAATGCCAACCTCGCCCACATGCTTGCAGAGCCGGCGCATGGCCGCGAAATGGCTCTCGCGCTCGAGCGCCGGCTTGCCGATGAGCGAATGGGCAAGCGCTTCGGACGCGGTCATGATGACCTGTGCCCGGCTACGGCCCGGCACATACTCGCCGATCACGCCGGTGTCGGTATAAATTTTGAGGCCGAAGCGAAGTTGCGGTGGCGACTTGCCCGGCGTGAACGAGACGCCAAACCCCGAGGTCGCGCACGTAAGGTCGGGTACCGAGATTTCGAAAGCGGTGAACTCGATACGTTCGATGATAGGGCCGTCTGCCATAGCGCTTTATCCTTTTCTACCGAAGCCGATGGGACCATAGCCGAGGCGGATCGATGCTGTCACCTCGCGCTTGTGGTGCTCTGGGGATTGAGGGGATTGAGGGGATTGAAGTGATTACCAACGCCCCTAACAGCACCCGGACTCGCAATCGAGACAGCACGCGCGAATATCGGGATGGTTGCCGCAACAGTCGTTCAGCAAAAACGAAATCAATCCACCTATGAGCGTGAAGTCCGCTCGATAGATGATTTTGCGAGATTGACGCTCCGACGAGACGACACCCGAATGATCGAGCGCCGACAAGTGGAAGGACGCATTGGACGCGCCGATACCCACATAACTGGCAATTTCCCCGGCCGGAGCACCATCTTCGCCGCAACTCACGAGATAACGGACGATCCGCAGACGGGTTTCTTGAGATAACGCGCTAAGCGCATCGATAGCATTTTTCTCTTTCATATTTCAATATTTCTTGAATTATTGTATTATTAATCTTACAACCAATCCCCACTTCGATCAACGAGACCAGTTATGAAAATCGTAAGCTTCAAAATATGCCCCTTTGTCCAACGCGTCACCGCATTGCTGGAACTGAAAGGCGCCCCCTACGAGCTTGAATATATCGACCTCAGCAACAAACCCGATTGGTTTACGAAAGCGTCGCCGAACGGCCAGGTGCCGATCCTCATGACCGATGACGGACAAACCTTGTTCGAATCCGATGCCATCGTGGAATACCTCGACGAGGTTGTGGGCACTCCTATCCTCTCGCGCGATCCGGCGAAGAAAGCCCAGGAACGGGCGTGGTCCTATCTGGCGTCGAAACACTATCTGGTTCAATGCAGCGCCCAACGAAGTCCCGACCAGGCAACGCTGGCCGAGCGATCCGCCAAGCTCGATACCGCTTTCACGAAAATTCAAACTCAACTTGGCGATGATCCGTTTGTCGGCGGCCAATCCATGGGCATGATCGATATCACTTGGACGACGTTGCTCCACCGAACGGAGATCATCGCCCGGCGATCGGGATGCGACTTTTTGGCGGAGTTCCCGGCACTCAAAAGCTGGCGCGATGCGGTTATGGCGACCGGCATACCGCAGGCGTCCGTCGCGGATGACTTTGAAGAGAAATTCAGCGCGTTCTATTTGGCGGATACGACCTATTTGGGTCAGCTCGCAACCGCACGGAACGGGTCCTCATGTGACGGGGATTGCGAATGCACAGTCGACGACTTGGATTGCTGCGCGTAAGCAACCGAGTAACGAAGTGGGCGTCCTAGCCCCGCATGCGCTGTGCGCTGCCGCCGGGCCCTCCATCGATGGGATCGACCGGGGCGGAATAGCAAAGCCCTTCCTTCACCATACCTTGCGGGCGTTTATCCGCATTGTAACCGCGAAGGTTCTCGAAGACCGGCGGCAAAGGGGGCCCATCGGGCGAGCAAAGATGAAGCCGCAATAAATGCCGGCGGGCCGAAGTGTTCGACGGGTCAGTAAACGCATTCCGCGAATGCAGCATAAAATGATTGCAGAGCAGCTGAATATCCCCGGCCTCAAGCTCCATATCGAGATGAAACTCCGGATCTTCCGCAAGACTGTCCAGCAAATCCATCGCCTCTTCGAGAGCCGGCGTCATTGGAGGCAGATCGGTAAAGCGGGCAGCCTTCCGCACCGTACTCCGGACATAGCTGGAAAATACCCGGCCCTGATAAGGATTGAAGACCGGCACCACGTACCACGGGCCCTGCCCGTCGGGGATTTCATCCTGCCGGTCACGGTAGATGGGGCCCATCAGCAGGCGGGCCAAATCCGGGCGCCGGGCGAGCATCTCGTTGTAAAGCGTCACCGAGCTGACGATGCTGCTCTCGCCCCCTTCGGCCGAATTGTTGACGCATAGAAGCCCGACGATGTCCGCGGAATCCGTGTGGAACGGAAGCCGGGCATTGGATTGGTAGCCGCGCCCGGTTGGCGATGCGTAATCGACACCGATATCGCAGACATGGCCCATCAGGTGGCCCTTGGCATTCTGCGGAATAGCGATCCCGAAATGCGCGCCAATACCGAAATATCCGAGTGTACGTTGTAAGGGCGTCAATTCTTCGACCGGAAAACCCTTTACCAGCGCAAAACCGCGGCCGTCGTATAGATCCTGCCGTAGTCGGTCGATCAAAGGCTCCCAGGACCCCAAGGGAAAGTCCGCTTTCGACACCTCGACGATTTCTTTCGCCGTCGCTTCGACCTTATGGACCGCCGATATCAACTCGTCGATCTGTTCGGATGAAAGTTCGTAGGTCCAGCTTTCGGGCTTCTTTGTCAATTCGGCCCCGCGCCATGCGCCGGGTCCCGATACCGGAGCCAGCGTCACATCGTCGGCGACGGGGTTGACGGGGACTGAATGAAAATCGTTCATCTAACGCACTCGTTTCTTCCGCGACCACATCATATCAACTCACCCCTTTAACTTGGCGATCTCTTGGGCCAGGGCCGGTAACAATTCCTCATAGCCACCGATCACGCCAAACTTGGAAAAATTGAAAATCGGCGCTTCCGGGTCGTTGTTGATGGTAACGATGGTCTTAGCGTTCGCGCAACCGGCCATATGCTGCCCGGCACCGGAAATCCCCACCGCGATATACAGTTCCGGCGCGACCGTCTTCCCCGATAAGCCAATTTGATAGCCGGACGGGCACCAACCCATATCGCAGGCCACCCGGCTTGCGCCGACGGCTCCACCAAGCGCGTCCGCCAGTTCCGCTGCTGCCTCGAACCCTTCCGGCCCGCCGAGCCCGCCACCGCCGGCGACGATGGCCTTGGCATTTTCGAGCCTCGGGCCGGCATTCTCTTCCCGCTCCCGCGCAACCACCTTGGTGCGGATATCCTGATCGGTAACGGAAAGCGCAATTGCCTCGATTTCGCCGCTCCGCCCATCGTCCGCCGCCAACGGCGCTTGGGATTTCGGTTTAACCGTGGCGATCGACGGTCCATCGGCGAAAGACACCACTTCCCGGGCCTTGCCGCCGTAGCAGGCCCGGGTCAGTAAAATCTTGTCGTCTTCACGCGCGATTTCCTCGCAACCGGTCGCGATACCTCCGTCGAGCCTAAACGCAAGCCGGGGGGCCAGGTCGCCACCGGTGCTGCCATGTCCGATCAAGATCAATCCGGCACCACTCTCCGTTGCGAGGCGGGCCAAATCCGGCAGCCACGCATCGGCGCGATAGGGCTCACACAGCTCGCTTTCGACGACCGTCACCTTGTCCGCCCCTCGGGCGACGAGGTCCGCGCCTGCCTCGCCGGCGTCAGCGCTGAACAGTACAGCCGACACCGTACCGCCCGCATCGTCGGCGAGCCTGCGGGCACAGCCCAGCATCTCGAAACTGAGGCTCGTGAGGCCATCCTCTTCGGCTTCGGCCAGTACCAATATGTCGAGTGGGTTTGCCAACGCTGGTTCCTCTCAACGCCCGCCCTAAAGCAGGTCCGCTTCCTTCAAGCGGCTGGCCAATGTCGCCGCTATTTCCTCCGGCGTTTCGCCCTCGATCATTTCGCAATCGATCGTGCGGTCGGGAATATAGAGCCCGTCCAGTGCTTTTCGAGAACCGGCGGCACCGATCGCTTCCGCGTCGACCTCCAAATCCGCCGCACTCCAGGCGTGGATCGGCTTCCTCGCCGCACGCATTGTCTCACGCAAGCCCGCATAGCGCGGCTTGCCTAGCTCGTGGGAAATCGTGACTAACGCCGGTAGTCCTGCCTCCACCGTCTCGGTGCCGTCTTCGAGCACCCGGACAACCCGTAGCGTCTCGCCGTCCACGCGCACGTCGCAGGCGAAGGTGATCGCGGGAATGTCGAGCAACTCGGCAACGCCGAGGCCAACCACGCCGAGATCGCCATCCGCCGCCTGCCGGCCGGCCAATACGATATCCACGTCGCCGAGCTTTTGGATCGCAGCCGCCAGCGTACGCGCCGTGCTCACCGCATCCGCCCCTTCGAAGGCGGGGTCCGACAACAGCACGCCCTCATCGGCGCCCTTGGCAAGCTCGCCCTTGATCCCAACACGGGCACTGTCGTCCGCCATGGTTATAACCGTGACCTTAATCCCGCTGCCGTCCTCGCCACCGAGTTCATCCTTGATACGCAGCGCCGCCTCGACCGCCTGTTCGTCGAACGGGCTCACCACCGGCGAGACGCCGGGCAAGGGCACAATTTCGCGCGCCTCCTCGTCGATGCGAAAGACGGTGGTGGCGACCTCCGGGTCGAAGATCTGCTTGATCAGAACGGCGATGTGCACGGGAACGCCCTCTTACCGCCGCCTATTCTTCGACGGTGATTTCCGACGGCACGACACCGTCGAAATGCTTGCGGAGGTAGTTCCACTCGGTCACCGGCTGGATACGGCCTGACTCATCATAGGCGCGCGCCATGATGCTGTAGTTGCCGGGCTTGTCCACGTTCCAGATATACGACCAGCGCTTCCACAGCCACCGGTCCGGCGAATATTCCACATGCGCATCGGTCCAGCTCTCGCCATTGTCGAAGCTGACTTCGACCCGCTCGATGGCGCCACCGCCCGACCAGGCCAGGCCTCGAACCACATGCTCGCCGGTCTTGATCGGCGAATGGACGTCCCGCGGCCAGGTGATGATGCTCTTGCAGCCGAGCTCCATGCACATGGTCTTCTCGGGGTCGTCGTAGGATTTACCGAGCACGAAATATTCGGTCTGGTGATAACAGGGCACCATATGATCGTGGACTTCGATCTTCTCGAGCCATTTGACCCACCAGTTGCCGGCCCAGCCCGGCACGATCGCGCGCGCCGGTGCGCCATGCACATGCAATAGCGCATCGCCGTTATGGGCCCAGGCGATGATGGTGTCCTCGTGGAACGCTTTGTCCATGGGCAGCGCCTTGTCGAAATTGATCGCGCCCGGTTTGGCGATATCCGCCTCCATGGATCCGGCGGCCCGATAGAGTTTCATCTCGTTCGGCGTACCCACATCGAAACCGACCAGTCGCACGCTGACCGCGCTCGACTTCACGCCGGCCCGGTCGAGAATTTCCTTCAACGGCGTGCCGGTCCACTCGCCGCCACTGCAAAGATTGGTCGCGTGGGGACGCTCCAACATTTCCTCGAAGGTCATGTTGCGGTTTTTGAACTTGTCGACATCCTTGCCCATCGGATCGCTGCCGCGGGCGATCTGCGGCTTCACGTTGGTCTTGCCTTCGACCCAATCGAAATAATCGCCATCATTGCCGGCGCACTCGGTCACTGCACGGACGGTGCGGGCGGGCAGTTTCTTCAAATCTTCCAAGGTCAGCGTAAACGGCTCGTCCACCTCGCCGCAAATCTCCACCGACCAGTCGTCCGGATGGATCGGTTCGGGCATTTGAACCTGGGCATTGATGAAAAACGCCTCGGTCGGCGTGATCAGCCCTTCCTGTTCGAGTACCGGCGTGCGGGCATAAATAACCCGCCCTTCCGCATCCGGGCTTTCCGTATGCCGGAGCCGCTTGCGGTCCGGCCACCCCATGATGAATTCGCCTTCAAGATCGTCGTCTTCGACCGACATGGCATCCTCCCTCGCAATCGGGCCTTACTTGGATATGCCAGAAATCGGGCTTTTGCGGAAGAGCGCGATGTAATTGCGCCAGAAATACCTTGGCCGATTTCTAGGCAAACCGCCGCCATTTGCGGGGAAAATTACCCCTCGCCGCGTACCGACGCGCGCCAGCCGATCGTTTCGCCCGCATGGAACGGCACCACGCTCAGGTCGTCCTTCGTTACGGTCTCCGGTACCGCATACTCCTCGCGCCGCAAGGTGATGGTGCCTTCGTTGAGCGGCAGACCGTAGAAACGCGGCCCGAATTCCGATGCGAAAGCCTCCAACCGGTCGAGCGCGCCTTCCTCATCGAAGGTAAGCGCGTAGGACTCCAGCGCGGTGGGGGCGGTAAAGATTCCCGCGCAGCCGCATGCGCTTTCCTTGTCATGTTTCTGATGGGGCGCGGAATCGGTGCCGAGGAAGAACTTCGGGTCGCCCGACACGGCGATTTTCCGAAGCGCGGTGCGGTGATGCCGGCGTTTCGCCACCGGCAGGCAATAGGCATGGGGCCGCAGGCCGCCATCGAATATCGCATTGCGGTCGATGCGCAGATGATGGGCGGTAATCGTCGCCGCCAACGTCGGCCCGGCTTCCTGGACGAACTCGACGGAATTCACCGTGCTGATGTGCTCGAGCACCACTTTCAACTCCGGAAAATTCCGAAGCGTCGGCGCCAGCACGGTATCCAGGAACACCGCCTCGCGGTCGAAGATATCGATGTCCGGCGAGACCACCTCGCCGTGGACCAGCATCGGCATGCCGATTTTCTGCATCCGCTCGAGCACCGAATGGATGTTTCGTATGTCGGTCACGCCCGCTGCGGAATTGGTCGTCGCGCCCGCCGGGTACAGCTTGCAGGCGGTGAAGACGCCCCTCTCGAACCCGGCCTCGACCTCGTCGGCGGCGATTTCGTCGGTCAGATAGGCGGTCATCAACGGCGTGAAAGAGCGGCCCTCGGGCAGCACTGCCAGAATGCGATCGCGATAGGCATCCGCCGCCGCAACGGTCGTCACCGGGGGCACCAGATTGGGCATGACGATGGCTCGGGCGAATTGCCGTGCGGTAAAATCGACCGTGAGGCCCAGCATCGCCTCGTCGCGGAAATGGAGATGCCAGTCGTCCGGCTCCCGAATGGTCAGCTGCGTAACGCTACCGGTGCGCCCCTCTTCAGCTGTCGCGTTCGGCTCGGATGTCGGCATAAACAGGCTCCCTCGAAGGCCGCGCCGGTTCTGGAGAACGATATGCGAACCAACGGCGACGACCGTCCATTCGTCGCTCTACAACATTCCTACCGATTTTGTCTATTGGAGAAAGATGGTGGCGGGATCGGCAGAAGGCGATTGCGCTGGCGGCGAATATTTGATCCTTAACTACTTCAGGTAACGAGGACGACCGCTCTGGAACAAAGATGGACGCTACAGTTGATCAGTCTCTCTTGGCTGCCTTTCAGTATCATTAAAATTTCTCGCATATGCGGCAGATATTGCTTCTGCTTTTGTCATTTTATACGGCTTCCAAACGGCGTTGGTCGCGCGAACAAAAAGTAAGGCAACGTAAGTTAGTAGCATATGAATCAAGAATGGCCGTAGTGCGTAATAAATAATAATTATTGAATTTATTAAAGATTGTCCCTTTATATCATCAATATTTATAGTAATAATTTCAAAAATAATTCCTAAAATAA
>PBKG01000004.1 GCA_002722095.1 Rhodospirillaceae bacterium | reverse complement strand
GAGAATTTCTAAGCAACCGCTTGGAACAGTGAATTGAGTAAGTAGAGTCTTAGGTGTCGATTTAGTCGGGAGTGAGTGCAGATGAACGAATTGATGAATTTCTTCGGCCAGCCGAGCGGACCTCAAGGGTTCGATCATATTCGGATTTCCATCGCTAGCCCGGACCGCATCCGGTCCTGGTCGTTCGGTGAAATCAAAAAGCCGGAAACCATCAATTACCGTACCTTTAAGCCTGAACGCGACGGTCTGTTTTGCGCGCGAATTTTCGGGCCGATCAAGGATTACGAGTGCCTGTGCGGCAAGTACAAGCGGATGAAGTATCGCGGGATTATCTGCGAGAAATGCGGTGTCGAAGTCACGCTATCGAAGGTTCGCCGCGAACGTATGGGACATATCGAACTCGCATCGCTGGTCGCGCATATCTGGTTCATGAAGTCTCTGCCGAGCCGCATCGGTCTCTTGCTCGATATGACACTGAAGGAATTGGAGCGGGTACTCTATTTCGAGAACCATATTGTGCTCGATCCGGGGATGACGCCACTCGGTGAGAAGCAGTTACTAAACGAAGACGAACATATCGATGCCATAGACGAATATGGCGAAGACGGTTTCGAGGCCAAAATCGGTGCCGAGGCTTTACTCGATATGTTGCAAGCGATTGACTTGGAAAAAGAGCGCGAGCAAGTGCGCACCGATCTCAAGGAAACCGGCTCCGAGGCCAAACGCAAGAAGTACGTCAAGCGCCTGAAGCTGATTGAGGCCTTTATCCAATCGGGCACCCGGCCGGAATGGATGATCCTCAACGTAGTTCCGGTAATTCCGCCGGAGTTGCGTCCGTTGGTGCCGTTGGATGGTGGGCGCTTTGCGACCTCGGATCTCAACGATCTTTATCGTCGGGTCATCAACCGCAACAATCGCCTGAAGCGTCTGATCGACCTCCGCGCACCGGAAATTATCGTTCGAAACGAAAAGCGTATGCTTCAGGAATCCGTTGACGCGCTATTTGATAACGGCCGTCGCGGACGTGTGATCACCGGTGCGAACAAGCGTCCGTTGAAATCGCTTTCCGATATGCTGAAGGGCAAGCAGGGTCGTTTCCGTCAGAATCTGCTCGGTAAACGCGTCGACTATTCGGGGCGCTCGGTCATCGTGGTCGGGCCTGAATTGTTGCTGCATCAATGCGGTCTGCCGAAGAAGATGGCGCTGGAATTATTTAAGCCGTTTATCTATTCCAAGCTCGAACTTTACGGCATGGCCTCTACGATCAAGGCGGCGAAGCGCATGGTCGAAAAGGAACGCCCCGAGGTTTGGGACATTCTCGAAGAGGTGATCCGCGAGCATCCGGTATTGCTCAACCGGGCGCCGACACTGCATCGCCTCGGCATTCAGGCCTTCGAGCCTGTGCTAATCGAAGGCAAGGCGATCCAGCTTCATCCTCTGGTTTGCGCTGCTTTCAATGCGGACTTCGACGGCGACCAGATGGCGGTCCACGTGCCGTTGTCGATGGAAGCGCAGTTGGAATCTCGGGTCTTGATGATGTCGACGAACAACATCCTGTCGCCTGCTAACGGCAAGCCGATCATTGTGCCCTCGCAGGATATCGTGCTCGGCCTCTACTATATAAGTCACGAACGTCCCTGGCAGGTCGGTGCGGCGACGGAATTCGCCAAAGAATCCGATTTCGCTGCTGCGGTCGAAAATGATGATGTGATCGTCATCGATCCGAAAAAGCCGCGTGACGTGGTCGACCTTGAAGCCGAAGGCGCTTCGAAGGTGTTCAAGTCGGTCAAGGCCGGCAAGATGACCGCGCATTTAATCCCGCGTTTCGCGGATGTGGGCGAGATCGAGCACGCTTTGGCGACAGGTGCGGTCCATATCAACAGCACCATCAAGGCACGTTACGTGGCAATCGACGAAGACGGCAACGAAGTCCCCGGTATCGTCAAGGCGACGCCCGGTCGTATGTTGCTGGCCGGCATTTTGCCGAAAAACCCGAAGACGCCGTTTTCGCTGGTGAACCAGCTTCTGACCAAGAAGGAAATCTCGTTGGTGATCGACGAGGTCTATCGTCATTGTGGTCAGAAAGAGACCTGCATTTTTGCCGATCGGCTGATGGGCATGGGCTTCCGTCAGGCTTGTGTTGCCGGCATTTCGTTCGGCAAAGACGATCTTGTCGTACCCGATCAGAAAGAAGACCTGATCAATGAAGCCAAAGAGCAGATCAAACAGTACGAGCAGCAATATCTCGACGGTCTGATCACACGCGGCGAAAAGTACAACAAGGTCGTCGACGTATGGTCCGATTGCAGTGACAAGGTCGCCGAAGAGATGATGGGTGCCATGGAAGCCGGCACCGGAGGTGAGGTTAACTCGGTCTATATGATGGCGCATTCCAGTGCCCGTGGTTCGGCGGCCCAAATCAAGCAATTGGCGGGTATGCGTGGCTTGATGGCGAAGCCGAGCGGCGAGATCATCGAAACGCCGATCATTTCCAACTTCAAGGAAGGCTTGACCGTGTTGGAGTACTTCAACTCCACTCATGGTGCACGGAAAGGGTTGGCGGATACGGCCCTTAAAACCGCTAACTCTGGCTATTTGACTCGGCGACTGGTCGATGTGGCGCAGGATTGCATCGTCGTCGAGGAAGACTGCGGCACCAAGCAGGGTCTGACCTTGCGCGCCGTTATTGAAGGCGGCGACGTCATCGAAGAGCTACCCGATCGAGTAGTCGGCCGATACGCATCGGTTGACGTCAAGGAGCCAACCAATAACAAGACCCTCGTCAAAGCCGGCGAAATGATTGCCGAAAACGATGCTGAGGCGATCGACGAACTCGGTGTCGATAGCGTGATGGTACGTTCGGTGCTGACCTGCGAATCCGCCGGCGGTATTTGCGGTAAGTGCTATGGACGCGATCTTGCGCGTGGTACCGAAGTCAATGTCGGTGAGGCCGTCGGCGTCATTGCAGCGCAATCGATTGGCGAGCCGGGTACTCAGCTCACTATGCGGACGTTCCATATCGGTGGTGCGGCGCAGGTCGCCGAACAGGCTTCTCATGAGGCTTCGATCGACGGGACGATTAAGGTCGAGAACAAAAACATCGTTGTTGATTCCACCGGTAAGCCCGTGGTCATGAATCGAAATACCGATGTGTGTGTGCTCGACGCCCAAGGCCGTGAGCGTGCACGCCATCGGATCCCCTATGGTGCCCGTCTACTAGTCGAAGACGGCGGCGAGGTGAAAAAGGGAGCCCCCATGGCTGAATGGGATCCCTATACGATTCCGGTCATCACGGAAAAGGACGGCGTTGCAAATTATGTCGATCTCGTCGAGGGCGTGTCGATGCGCGAAGTTACCGATGAAACTACCGGCATTGCCAGTAAGGTGGTGATCGATTGGAAGCAACAGCCGCAAGGCGCCGATCTCCGACCGCGCGTGACGCTACGAAACAAGCGCGGTCAGGTGATCAAGCTGTCGAACGATCTCGAAGCGCGTTATTTCCTATCTGTGGATGCCATCCTTTCGGTTGAGAACGGTCAGGAAGTGAAAGCGGGCGATGTCATCGCGCGTATCCCGCGCGAAGCGTCGAAAACCCGCGACATCACCGGCGGTCTGCCTCGTGTGGCCGAGTTATTCGAAGCTCGTCGGCCGAAGGAATACGCGATCATTGCGGATACCGAAGGCCGGGTCGAGTTCGGCAAGGATTACAAGACCAAGCGTCGCATCCTGGTCGTGCCCGATGACGATTCCAAGAAACCCAGCGAATATATGATTCCGAAAGGGAAACACATCACCGTTCAGGAAGGTGACTGGGTGGAAACGGGAGACCTTCTCATGGACGGTAACCCCGTGCCCCATGACATTCTCGAAGTGTTGGGCGTCGAAGCGTTGGCGGATTATCTGATCAAGGAAGTTCAGGACGTTTATCGTCTGCAAGGCGTTAAGATCAACGACAAGCATATTGAAGTGATCGTGCGCCAGATGCTGCAGAAGGTAGAAGTGACCGATCCTGGCGATACAATTCTGTTGAGCGGTGAACAGGTCGATCAGGATGAATTCGAGGCGATCAACAAGAGCACCAAAGAGGATGGCGGCAAGCCGGCCGGGTGCATTCCGGTGCTGCAAGGCATCACGAAAGCCTCGTTGCAGACTAAGTCCTTCATTTCCGCAGCCTCCTTCCAGGAGACTACTAGGGTCCTCACTGAGGCGGCTGTGAACGGAAAAATAGATACATTAGAAGGGCTTAAGGAGAATGTGATTGTCGGGCGCCTGATTCCTGCGGGCACCGGCAGCGTCATGAACCGTCTCAAGGCGATTGCCGCTGAACGAGACCGGGAATTGGCCGCATTGCAGGCTGACGATCCGCTGTTGGCGCCGGTCGAAGGTTTGGCCGAGGAGAACGCGGAAGCGCAGCCCGAAGTCGCCTAATTATGAATTCGGATTCCGCGCAGCCGGTTTGTTCGGCAGTGCGGAATCCAGTCCTTTTTTGGGCCTAAAAAAAACTAACGAACCCCTCAGAATCATTGCATCTTTCGCTTGACGGGGGTGGGGGGCGTAACTAGTATGCGCCGCACTTTCCCACAGGGGCTTGGTTGTAGTTGCTTGCTGGGTTGAAACAACGCAGCAACAGGCTAGACACAGTTCCAGGGATTTCGACGTTTTTGACATAAGCCGGATAGCCGGCTGCCTTTTTCTGACGGCCTGTGGTTAGGCCGCACACGGTGCTGTTGGTGCCGTTTATGTCTGTTTGAACGGGTTGGAATTGGGCGATGAGAAGGACAAGAATAGGTTAGGCGAACGGAGCTGGTAGGAAAATATGCCGACGATTAACCAACTGATCCGCAAGGGTCGTAAAGATAAGCCGGTGCGCAACAAGGTGCCGGCTCTGGAATCCTGTCCTCAGAAACGTGGCGTGTGCACGCGCGTTTACACGACGACGCCGAAGAAGCCGAATTCGGCACTTCGGAAGGTTGCTCGCGTACGGCTCACAAACGGCTTCGAAGTCACCAGCTACATTCCGGGCGAAGGCCACAATTTGCAGGAGCATTCGGTCGTTATGATCCGCGGCGGGCGCGTCAAGGATTTGCCGGGTGTTCGCTATCATATTATTCGCGGCACTTTGGACACCCAAGGCGTCGATGACCGCCGCCAGCGCCGTTCTAAATACGGCGCCAAACGGCCGAAGTAAGCTTAAGGGTAGGGAGCCAGTCGATGTCCAGACGCCACCGCGCAGAAAAAAGAGAAATCCTACCCGATGCCAAATTCGGCGACGTGGTGGTGAGCAAGTTCATCAATAGTGTCATGCTCGACGGCAAGAAGTCTGTTGCCGAGAGAATCGTCTACGGTGCATTCGACCTTATGGAATCCCGCGCAAGCGGCGATCCGGTGCGCTCGTTCCATGATGCACTAGACAACGTAAAACCCCACTTGGAAGTGCGTTCCCGTCGTGTCGGCGGGGCGACCTATCAGGTGCCTATGGATGTGCGGCCGGACCGGGCCCAAGCGCTCGCTTTCCGGTGGATCATCCAAAATGCGCGCAGCCGCAGCGAAAATACAATGGTTGAAAGGCTCTCGGGTGAATTGCTCGATGCCTCAAACAACCGGGGCGGTGCCGTGAAAAAGCGGGAGGACACGCATCGGATGGCAGAGGCCAACCGGGCGTTTTCACATTACCGGTGGTAATCCGGATCTGATCGGAGCAATGAGGCATGTCTTCTCGCACTACACCAATTGAGCAATACCGCAATATCGGCATCATGGCCCACATCGATGCCGGTAAGACGACGACAACCGAGCGTATACTTTATTATACCGGGCGCTCCCATAAGATCGGCGAGGTCCATGATGGCAACGCCACTATGGACTGGATGGAACAGGAGCAAGAGCGGGGGATTACAATTACCTCCGCTGCGACCACCTGCAATTGGCGGGATCACCGCGTCAATATCATCGATACGCCCGGTCACGTGGATTTCACGATTGAGGTCGAGCGTAGCCTTCGGGTGCTAGATGGCGCGGTTGCCGTGTTTGACAGCGTTGCCGGCGTCGAGCCTCAATCGGAAACAGTTTGGCGTCAGGCCGACAAATATGAAGTGCCGCGTATCTGTTTCGTTAACAAGATGGACCGCACCGGTGCCGATTTCTTCCGCACCGTCGATATGATTGTTGATCGTCTCGGAGCCCAGCCACTGGTCATGCAATTGCCGGTCGGCGCCGAAGATAACTTCAAGGGCGTCATCGATCTCGTGCGCAACAAGGCGGTTATCTGGAAAGAAGAGACCCTCGGCGCGGAGTTCGAGGATCAGGAAATTCCCGCCGAACTTGCCGACCAGGTGGCGGATTATCGCGAAAAGCTGATCGAACTCGCCGTCGAGCAAGACGATACGGCGATGGAAGCCTATCTAGATGGCAACGAGCCCGATGAGGCGACGTTGAACGAGTGTATTCGTAAAGGCACCGTCACTGGTGAATTCGTGCCGGTACTTCTGGGCTCGGCGTTCAAGAACAAGGGCGTTCAGCCGCTACTCGATGCGATCGTTGAGTTCTTGCCGTCACCGGCGGATGTGGAAAGCGTCAAAGGCGTACTCGACGATGGCGAAGCCGCGATCCGCGAGGGTAACGATGACGCGCCATTCTCCGCCTTGGCATTCAAGATCATGACCGATCCCTATGTGGGGTCCCTTACCTTTGCCCGCGTCTATTCCGGCGTGGTTGCGAAGGGTACTTCGGTCTCCAACCCCGGCAAGGATAAGAAAGAGCGGATCGGCCGCATGCTGCTCATGCATGCCAATAATCGAGAAGATATCGATTATGCTTATGCCGGCGACATTGTCGCTCTCGCGGGCCTAAAGAATGTGACAACCGGCGATACGCTTTGCGATCCTGGCGATCCGATTATTCTCGAAAAAATGGAATTCCCCGATCCGGTTATCGAAATCGCGGTCGAGCCGAAGACCAAGGGCGATCACGACAAGATGTCGAGTGCGCTCGGCCGTCTTGCGCAAGAAGATCCGTCCTTCCGCGTATCTTCGGATGAAGAAAGTGGCCAAACCGTAATCAAGGGCATGGGCGAGCTTCATCTCGAGATCATCATCGACCGTCTTATGCGCGAGTTTAAGGTGGGCGCCAATATCGGCGCGCCGCAGGTTGCGTATCGCGAAACCATCACCAAGCCCTATGTCTGCGATTACACCCACAAAAAGCAGTCGGGCGGTGCCGGTCAATTCGCGCGCCTCGAAATTGAGTTCGAACCGACCGAGCCCGGTACCGGGTATCAGTTCGAAAGCAAGGTTGTCGGTGGCTCGGTCCCGAAGGAATACATTCCGGGTGTTGAAAAGGGACTTGAAAGTGCTCGCGAGACCGGTGTGTTGGCAGGTTTCCCGGTGATCGACTTCAAGGCAACGCTCGTCGATGGAGCGTCCCATGATGTGGACAGCTCGGTGATGGCTTTTGAAATAGCGTCGCGGGCTGCATTCCGCGAAGCCGTACAAAAAGCAGCGCCTAAATTGCTCGAGCCGGTGATGAAGGTCGAAGTCGTGACGCCGGAAGAGTATATGGGCGATATCATCGGCGACCTCAACAGCCGGCGTGGCCAGGTTGGCGGGATGGATCAGCGCGGTAATGCGCGGGTCATCGATGCGATGGTGCCGCTTGCCAACATGTTCGGTTACATCAACACGCTACGCTCTGCTAGTCAGGGGCGTGCGCAGTTCACCATGCAATTTGACCATTATGAAAAAGTGCCGGAGGCGGTGGCGGAGGAAGTCCGCGCCAACCTCGCGTAACACGGCGCGCTTTTATAGACGGAGGCCAAGATGGCGAAAGAGAAATTCGAACGTACGAAGCCGCATTGCAATATCGGTACGATTGGGCATGTGGATCATGGGAAGACGACGCTGACGGCGGCGATTACGAAGGTATTGGCGGAGACGGGCGGAGCGACGTTCACGGACTATGCGGATATCGACAAGGCACCTGAAGAGAAGGAACGCGGTATCACGATTAACACGGCGCATGTCGAGTACGAGACGGAGAACCGTCATTACGCGCATGTGGACTGCCCCGGTCATGCTGACTACGTGAAGAACATGATCACGGGCGCGGCACAGATGGACGGCGCGATTTTGGTTGTTTCTGCGGCCGACGGTCCGATGCCTCAGACGCGGGAGCATATTCTTCTGGCCCGCCAGGTTGGCGTTCCGGCGATTGTGGTGTTTTTGAACAAGGTCGATCAGGTTGACGACGAGGAGCTTCTTGAGCTTGTGGAGCTTGAGGTTCGCGAGTTGCTGTCGAGCTACGATTTCCCGGGGGACGATATTCCTATTGTTGCGGGTACGGCGCTTGGCGCGCTCGAAGGTGGTGACCCTGAGACGGGTGCGAACCGCATCCTCGAGCTGATGCAGCATGTTGACGATTACATTCCGCAGCCGGATCGTCCGAAGGATCTGCCGTTCCTGATGCCGATCGAGGACGTGTTCTCGATTTCGGGTCGTGGCACGGTTGTTACGGGCCGTGTTGAGCGCGGTGTCGTGAATGTGGGCGACGAGATTGAGATTGTCGGTATTAAGGACACCGAGAAGACGGTCTGCACGGGCGTTGAGATGTTCCGTAAGCTGTTGGATCAGGGCGAGGCGGGCGACAATATCGGCGCGCTGCTGCGTGGTATCGATCGCGAGGATGTAGAGCGCGGTCAGGTATTGGCGCAGCCGGGTTCGATCACGCCGCACACGAAGTTCCAGTGCGAGTGTTACATCCTNACGAAGGATGAGGGTGGCCGTCATACGCCGTTCTTCTCGAATTACCGTCCGCAGTTTTACTTCCGTACGACGGATGTGACGGGGACGGTTGAATTGCCGGATGGAACGGAGATGGTGATGCCGGGCGACAACATCTCGATGGGTGTGAATTTGATTGCGCCGATCGCGATGGACGAAGGGTTGCGCTTTGCAATCCGCGAAGGCGGCAAGACCGTCGGCGCTGGCGTCGTCACCTCTATTACTGAGTAAACGGCGATAGGGCGCCAGCTGGAGACGATCTCATGGACAGTCAAAACATCCGCATACGGTTAAAGGCGTTCGACCATCGAGTACTCGATCAGTCGACCCAGGAGATCGTCAACACGGCTAAGCGCACCGGCGCGCAGGTACGGGGACCAATCCCGCTGCCGACGCGTATCGAAAAGGTTACGGTGCTGCGCTCGCCGCACATTGATAAGAAAAGTCGGGAACAATTCGAAGTCCGCACCCATAAGCGGTTGCTCGATATTGTCGACCCGACACCGCAGACGGTAGATGCGCTGATGAAGCTCGATCTAGCGTCTGGCGTAGATGTTCAGATCAAGCTCTAAGCTGAACTTGATCGCAAGGGAGCAGATAAGATGCGAACCGGATTGGTGGCACAGAAACTGGGCATGACCCGCGTCTTTTCAGACGATGGAGGACATGTGCCGGTAACCGTGTTGAAGGTCGATGATTGCCGCGTGGTTGCGGTGCGTCGAACCGAGACCGAAGGCTATAACGCAGTCCAACTCGGCATGGGTCAAGCTAAGGCAAAGAATACGCCGAATGCCATGCGCGGCCACTTCGCCAAAGCCAAGGTTGAACCTAAGCAAAAGGTGACTGAATTTCGCGTAAGCGACGACGCACTGCTGGATGTCGGCGCCGAGTTGGGGGCAACGCATTTCGTCTCTGGCCAATTTGTTGATGTCACCGGCGAGAGCATCGGTAAGGGCTTTGCTGGTGCGATGAAGCGCCACGGTTTTGCCGGGTTGCGTGCGAGCCACGGTGTATCGATTTCGCATAGGGCCCACGGGTCCACAGGTCAGTGCCAGGATCCAGGCAAGGTCTTCAAAGGCAAGAAGATGGCAGGCCACATGGGCGCGACCCAGGTAACGACGCAGAATCTCGAAGTCGTCGAAACCGACGAAGAAAATGGATTGATCTTGGTCAAAGGGGCCGTTCCCGGTTCCAAAGGTACTTGGGTTAAAGTTCAAGACGCTGTGAAAAAGGATTTGCCCGAGGAGGCGCCGTTCCCGGCCGGCCTTAAGGGCGTGGGCGAAGCAGAGGGCGGCGATGGAGCGCCGGCCGATGAGGTGCCCGCCGAGGAAGAGACGGTGACCGAGGAAGCGCCCGCAGAGGCGGCTCCTGCTGAAGAACCGGCTCCGGAAGAAGCCGCTCCGGAAGAAGCCGCTCCGGAAGAAGCCCCAGCGGACGAGCCGGCGGCAGAAGCCGAAGAGACTTCAGAAGATGCCGGCGAAGAAGAGAAGAAGGACTAAGGAACGATGAAAGCGAAAATCATCACCTTAGAAAATAAGGCCGCGGGCGACATCGATCTTAAAGATGAAGTCTTCGGAGCCGAGGTTCGCAAGGACATTCTTGCGCGCATGGTCAATTACCAGCGCGCAAAGAAACGTGCGGGAACTCACAAAGTTAAAACGCGCGGCGAAATTCAAGGTACGACCGCGAAGCCGTTTCGCCAGAAAGGCACCGGACGTGCTCGTCAGGGCTCGGTGAAGGTGAGCCAGATGCGGAGCGGGGCGACAGTCTTTGGACCGGTGGTGCGTGGTCATGGCCACAAGTTGCCGAAAAAAGTCCGCAAGCTCGCCATGCGGTCCGCTTTGTCGGCCAAACAAGCGGATGGCAAGCTGGTAATTCTTGATGGCGCGGAGTTGAAAGACGCCAAGACGCAGACGCTGGCGGCGAAACTCGACAAACTGGACTGGGGTCGGGTCTTGATCGTAGGCGGATCGCCGGTAGACGAAAAATTTGCCCGTGCCGCGCGCAATATTCCGAATGTGGATGTGCTGCCGAGCGAAGGCGCAAACGTGTACGACATTCTACGCCGTGACACGCTGGTGCTGACCAAGGATGCGGTGGAAAGCTTGGAGGCTCGTCTGTCATGAGTTGGAAATATTTCAAAGCCGGGGCGGGCGTCACCAAGGAACGCCAGTACGAGATTATCCGTTCGCCGGTGATCACCGAAAAGGCGACGTTGGGCGGCCAGTACGGTCAGGTTACCTTTAAGGTGCCGATGGATGCGACAAAGCCGGAGATCAAGGCGGCGGTCGAAGCCTTGTTCGACGTCAAGGTGAAGTCGGTCAATACGCTGCGCCAAAAGGGCAAAGTAAAATTGTTTCGCGGTCGACCCGGGCGTCGAAATCACACGAAAAAAGCGATCGTCAGCCTCGAAGAAGGTCATTCGATCGACGTGACCACGGGAGTGTAGGGGCATGGCGTTAAAAAACTTTAATCCGATTACGCCCGGCATGCGCGAGTTGGTCCTGGTCGATAGGTCGGATCTCTATAAGGGGCGTCCGGTTAAGACTTTGACCGAAGGCCTCAACAAAAAGGGCGGTCGGAATAACAAGGGGCGTATTACCGCGCGTCGCCGTGGTGGTGGTCACAAGCGTCGTTATCGCGTGATCGACTTCAAGCGCAGCAAGGTTGACGTAGCGGCGACAGTAGAACGGATCGAATATGATCCGAACCGCACCGCCTTTATCGCTTTGATCAAGTATGACGATGGCGAGCAAGCCTATATTTTGGCGCCTCAACGTGTCGCGCCGGGCGATCAGGTGATGGCTGGCACTAATGCGGATATTAAGCCAGGCAACGCATTGCCGTTGGACAGTATTCCGGTCGGCACAATCATTCACAATGTGGAAATGAAGCCCGGCAAGGGCGGCCAGATTGCGCGTTCCGCCGGCACCTACGTTCAGCTTGTAGGCCGTGACCAGGGTTACGCCCAGATCAAACTCAGCTCGGGCGAATTGCGGATGGTGCGTGGCGAATGCATGGCCACCGTCGGCGCGGTTTCGAACCCGGATCAGGCAAATATCTCGCTCGGCAAGGCAGGGCGCAAACGTTGGCTCGGCAAGCGCCCGCAAGTGCGCGGTGTTGCTATGAACCCCGTCGATCATCCCCATGGTGGTGGCGAAGGGCGTACCTCTGGTGGCCGCCATCCGGTAACCCCATGGGGTAAGCCGACAAAGGGCAAACGGACTCGGAATAAGAAAAAGCCGAGCAGCAAATTGATCATCCGGCGACGCGGCCGGAGACGTTAGGCAAGGGAGTTTTAGGCAGTGTCACGCTCAGTTTGGAAAGGTCCATTCGTCGACGGCTATCTGCTGAAGAAGGCAGAAGAGGTCCGCAGTTCCGGGCGCAACGACGTCATCAAGACATGGTCGCGCCGCTCGACCGTTCTGCCGCAATTCGTCGGCCTTACTTTTGGTGTCCATAACGGGACCAAATTCATTCCCGTGTTGGTTACTGAAAATATGATCGGCCATAAATTTGGCGAGTTCGCGCCGACCCGGACTTTCTACGGGCACGCTGCGGACAAGAAAGCCAAGCGGGTTTAGTGAGAGCGAGCAGGAAAGATGGGTAAACCGAAAGCCAAGCGGCGCGAAGCCGAAAACGAAGCCAGAGCTTACGGCAAGCTGCTCCGGGGCAGCCCGCAAAAGCTCAATCTGGTTGCGCAGACAATTCGCGGCAAGGAAGCGAGTAAGGCGCTAGCCGAACTTACATTTTCGCGCCGTCGGATCGCTGGTGAAGTGAAGAAAGTACTCGAATCCGCGATTGCCAATGCGGAAAACAACCATCAACTGGATGTGGACCGGCTTTATGTCAAAGAGGCGACCGTAGGTAAGTCATTGGAAATGAAGCGGTTCCGGCCAAGGGCGCGCGGCCGTGTCGGACGTATCCGCAAACCATTTAGCAATTTGACTGTGATCGTCGAAGAGCGGGAGGAGGCCGAATAATGGGCCAGAAAGTTAATCCGATCGGGCTTCGGCTCGGCATCAACCGGACTTGGGATTCACGATGGTATGCGGACGGAGACTATGGCGATTTGCTCCATCAGGACCTGAAACTTCGCGATTATATCTTCGAACGTTTGAATCAGGCGGGTGTTGCCAAAGTGGTGATCGAGCGGCCGGCTAAAAAGGCACGTATCACGATCCATACCGCGCGCCCCGGCGTTGTCATCGGTAAGAAGGGCGCGGATATCGAACTGTTGCGCCAAGACATCGCCAAAATGACCGAAGGCGATGTGGCGCTCAACATTGTCGAAATTCGCAAGCCCGAGCTCGATGCGAAATTGGTTGCAGATAATATCGCCCAGCAGTTGGTGCGTCGGGTGGCGTTCCGGCGGGCGATGAAACGGGCCGTACAATCTGCGATGCGCCTCGGCGCCGAGGGCATTCGGATCAATTGTGCCGGGCGTCTGGGTGGTGCGGAAATCGCACGAACCGAATGGTATCGCGAAGGGCGCGTGCCATTGCACACGCTCCGTGCGGATGTGGATTACGGCACCTCGACGGCGCAAACGACTTATGGCGCCTGTGGGGTCAAGGTTTGGGTGTTCAAGGGCGAAATTTTGGCCCACGACCCGATGGCGCAAGACAAATTATTGCAGGAGCAACAGGTCCGATAGGGCCCGTGCTCGGGAGACGAAACGATGCTTAGTCCAAAGCGGACGAAATACCGCAAGCAGCAAAAAGGTCGTTTGAAAGGCATGGCCAAAGGTGGCACGAGCCTTAACTTCGGCAGTTTTGGTCTCAAGGCAACGACGCCGGGTCGCGTCACATCACGCCAGATCGAGGCCGCACGGCGTACCATCACGCGCCATATCAAGCGTGCCGGTCGTGTTTGGATCAGAATTTTTCCCGATGTGCCGGTGAGTCAGAAGCCCGCCGAAGTTCGCATGGGTAAGGGTAAGGGCACGCCGGAATATTGGATGTGTCGGGTCAAACCAGGCCGGATCATGTTCGAGCTCGATGGTGTCGAGACCACGACTGCGCGCCGGGCCTTCGAATTGGCAGCGGCGAAACTGCCGGTCAAAACGCGTTTCGTAACGCGCATCGGCAGTTAAGGCTTTTAGGAGACGGGACGATGAAAGCAGCCGACGTACGACAAAAGACCGACGACGAATTGACCGAGCAANTGGTCGATTTGCGTAAGGAGGCGTTNAATCTGCGTTTCCAGCGGGCGAGCGGTCAGCTGGAGAATACCGGCCGGGTGCGCGAAGTGCGACGCGACATCGCTCGCATCAAGACGATTATGAATCAACGGGCGTCGGCCGAGTAAGGGAGATTAGGTGATGTCGAAGCGCGTGCTGCAGGGACGAGTGTTGAAGGATGCCAAGGATAAATCCGTGGTCGTCCGCGTTGAGCGGAAGATCAAGCATCCGCTTTATCAGAAGTTCATTCGCCGTTCGAAGAAGTATATGGCGCATGATGAGGACAACCGGTGTAAGGCCGGGGACATTGTACGCATTCAAGAGTGTCGGCCGCTTTCCAAGCGCAAAAGCTGGGAAGTGTTGCCCGAGACTGCGTGAATTAGGATTTAAAGGGAGCGCTGGATCATGATCCAGATGCAAACAAATTTAGATGTAGCGGATAATTCCGGCGCGCGCCGGGTCCAATGCATCAAAGTGCTCGGCGGGTCGAAGCGTAAAACCGCTGGTGTCGGCGATGTCATCGTCGTTTCGGTCAAGGAAGCAATTCCCCGTGGCCGAGTCAAAAAAGGCGAGATATTGAAGGCGGTCATCGTGCGTACGGCGAAGGAAGTTCGTCGCGATGACGGTACCGCGATCCGGTTCGACCGTAATGCAGCGGTTCTGATTAACAATCAGAATGAGCCGATCGGCACGCGTATTTTCGGGCCGGTGACACGCGAATTACGCGCCAAAAGGTTCATGAAAATCATTTCGCTCGCGCCGGAGGTGTTGTGATGGCTGCGAAAATCAAAAAAGGCGACAAGGTGATGGTGTTGACCGGTCGCGACAAGGGTAAGACCGGCGAAGTGTTGAAACTGTTGCCGAAAGAAGGTCGTGCATTCGTCCAAGGCGTCAATATTGCCAAACGTCATATGCGTCCAAGTCAGACCAATGCCGGCGGTATTGTCGACAAGGAGCTGTCGGTTCATCTGTCCAATTTGGCGCATATCGACCCCAAGGACGATAAGCCGACAAAGGTCGGTTTCAAGACGCTGGAAGACGGCCGCAAGGTCCGTTTTGCCAAGCGCTCTGGCGAAGTGATCGATCGGTAGGGGGTGAAGATGGCTGAAGAAAAATATATTCCCCGTCTGAAGACGCACTATCAAGACGTCCTGCGCAAGCAGATGACAGATGCGTTCGGATACACCAATCCGATGCAGATTCCGAGGTTGGACAAGATCATCGTCAATATGGGCATCGGTGATGCGGTAGGTGATTCCAAAAAAATTGGCGCCGCCTGCGAGGATTTGGCAGCGATTACCGGCCAAAAGGCGCAAGTCAGCAAGGCCAAGCAGTCGATAGCGAACTTCAAGCTGCGCGAGGGAATGCCGATTGGTGCAAAGGTCACGCTTAGACGCGATCGCATGTACGAGTTTTTGGACCGCCTGGTAATGGTCGCTTTACCTCGCGTGCGTGATTTCCGCGGTCTGTCGGCGAATAGCTTTGACGGCAATGGCAATTATGCGCTGGGTCTGAAAGAGCAAATCGTGTTCCCCGAAATCGACTACGACCAGGTCGACACGATCCGGGGCATGAATGTGGTGATTTGTACGACGGCAAGTACGGACGACGAGGCGCGCGAGCTGCTTCGTGGCTTCAATTTGCCGCTCCCCAAAACGCAAACTGAAAATCCAAGCACTGATGAGGAATAGGCTGAACCATGGCTAAAAAGAGTGCGATAGAGAAGAACAACCGCCGACGTCGGATTGCCGCAAAGTTTGCGGCGAAACGGAACGCCTTGCGCGAGATTGCCAATGATCAAACGCTGCCCGCGGAGGAACGATTTGCCGCGCGGCTCAAACTCTCGCAGCTGCCGCGCAATTCCGCGCCGGCGCGCATCCGCAATCGATGTGAGGTTACCGGCCGTCCTCGCGCTTTTTATCGCAAATACAAAATGTCTCGCATTGCATTGCGGGACCTCGCTTCCACCGGGCGTATCCCCGGTATGGTCAAGTCAAGCTGGTAGGAGAAACGCATCCATGACGATGAGCGATCCTTTAGGCGATATGCTGACACGTATTCGCAATGGCCAGCGGAACAATTCCGCTACCGTTATTTGTCCGGCATCGAAGCTGCGGGCCAATGTGCTCGGCGCACTCGAGCGCGAAGGCTATATCCGTGGATTTAGCTGGGCCGAGTTACGTGCCGGTATTCAGGAGCTTACGATCGAACTGAAATATCATGACGGCGAACCGGTAATCCGCGAAATCTCACGCGTATCGACCCCGGGCCGCCGGGTTTATTCGCGCATTAAGGATTTGCGGCGCGTCTATAACGGTCTTGGCATTTCGATCCTGTCGACACCGCGTGGCGTCCTGTCCGACGCCGAAGCGCGCGAGCAAAATGTCGGCGGTGAAGTGCTGTGTCAGGTGTTTTAGGCGTCTGGCCGTAGGGAGAAAACAATGTCCCGAGTAGGAAAAAATCCAGTTGCTATTCCCGACGGCGTCGATGTGTCGATTGCCGGTCGAGTACTGACTGCAAAAGGCAAGCTTGGAGAGTTGACCGTGCCTTTGCATGATGCGGTCACCGTGGAGCTTGAAGACGGTAGCGTAACCGTGCAACCGAATGATCAGTCCAAACAGTCAAGATCGCTTTGGGGCACGACCCGCAGTTTGGTCGATAATGCAGTCGCCGGCGTATCGGAAGGCTTTACAAAAAAGCTCGAGATCAATGGCGTTGGTTACCGCGCGCAGCTGAAAGGCAAAGTGCTGAATTTGCAGCTTGGCTACAGCCACGACATCGAGTTTCCGATCCCCGAGGGGATTTCTATTGCGCTTGAGGGTGATCGGGATAGCGTGATTTCGGTGAGCGGTGCGAACAAGCAGCTAGTCGGTGAAGTAGCGAGTAAAATTCGCGGCTTCCGAAAGCCCGAGCCTTATAAGGGAAAAGGCATCAAATATGTCGGCGAATATATCCTGCGCAAAGAAGGCAAGAAGAAGTAGAGGGCGCAAATCATGTTGAGCGCGAAGAAACTGTTTGATCGGCGGAAAAGGCGGAACCGCTACAATTTAAAGCGTGCCGCCAATGGCAAAGCACGGCTTTCCGTATTCCGTTCGAATATTCACATATATGCCCAGGTGATCGACGATGCCAGCGGCAAAACGTTGGCTGCGGCGTCGAGCACGGAAAAGGATATTCGTGGCAAGTTGGAATCCGGTGGCAACAAGGATGCCGCCGGTGAAGTTGGTAAATTAATCGCCGAACGAGCTAAGAAGGCCGGCATCTCGGATGTGGTTTTCGATCGCGGTGGATACGCCTATCACGGACGCGTCAAGGCTTTGGCCGAGGCAGCCCGCGAAGGTGGATTGGCGTTTTAAGGGAGATCCAGAACAATGGCACGGGAACCTCAAGGAAGAGGTCGCGGACGCGGCCGGGGCCGGGGACGGGACGAGCAAAACGATCAACCGGAATTGATCGAGAAGCTCGTTGGTATCAACCGCGTCGCCAAGGTGGTTAAAGGCGGACGCCGTTTCGGTTTTTCTGCCGTTGTCGTCGTAGGTGACGGCAAGGGCCGTGTCGGACACGGCCTCGGCAAAGCACGCGAGGTGCCGGAGGCCATTCGGAAGGCGACGGAAAGCGCGCGCAAGCAGCTGATCCGGGTACCGCTTCGCGAAGGCCGTACACTACATCATGACGTGCGCGGACGGTTCGGTGCCGGCCGGGTAGTGCTCCGCAACGCGCCACCGGGTACCGGCATCATTGCCGGTGGTCCGATGCGCGCAGTGTTCGAAGCGCTTGGCATGCAGGATGTCGTAGCGAAGTCTGTCGGCAGTGCCAATAACCACAATATGATTAAAGCAACCTTCGACGCGCTTTCCAGGTGTGCTTCGCCCCGCCTTGTTGCAAGCAAGCGCGGTAAAAAAGTAGGCGAGATCGTGGGCCGTCGCAGTGAAAGCGATACGGTGAAGGATATTGCCAATGGCTGATGGAGCAAAAACTGTTCGCGTCACCCAGACTGGCAGTCCAATTCGGCGTCAGGGGGATCAACGTGCGACACTGATCGGGCTCGGTCTCAACAAGATGAACCGGACTCGCGAGCTTAAGGATACCCCGGCAGTACGGGGCATGATCGCTAAGGTGAAACATTTAGTGCGGGTCGAAGAGGCGGGTTAACGCCGTTTTTCGACCTGACATGAGGTCAGGACCATGCAACTCAACGAACTTTCCGATAAGCCCGGCGCCAAGCGGAACCGAAAGCGCGTAGGTCGTGGCGAAGGGTCGGGTACCGGCAAGACAGCGGGCCGCGGCCAAAAAGGGCAGAAATCACGAAGCGGCGTTTCCATCAACGGCTTCGAGGGCGGTCAGATGCCGCTTTACNGACGCCTGCCGAAACGGGGTTTCACAAACATCTTCCGCAAGAACTTTGTCGAAGTGAATGTCGGTCGTCTGCAGCAAGCGATTGATGCAGGAAAACTGGATGCGAAAAAAACCATTGATGGTGAAGCGTTGGTGGCGGCTGGTGTGGTTCGCCGGTTGAAAGATGGCGTTCGCCTCTTAGGTAATGGGGAGTTAAAAACGAAACTGACCTTAGAGGTCGCGGGCGCTTCGAAAGGGGCAATCAGCGCCGTCGAAGCTGCAGGTGGCTCTGTTGTGTTGCCGCCTTCCGATGAAGCGGCGCCGGAAAAGGACGGTAAGAAGAGTAAAAAGGAGGCCAAGGCGGACGTCAGTGACGATAAATCCGATGCGCCTGCCGAAGAAGCGCCCGAGAAGGATGCCGACGGGGAACAAGACGCGTAAAGCTCAGTTGAACTGTCTATAGACCGAGAGAACGATAATGGCATCAGCTGCCGAACAGTTAGCCGCTAATTTCAACTTCAGTGCCTTCAGTAAGGCAACGGAGTTGAAAAAGCGTATCTGGTTTACGCTGGGGGCGTTGGTGATCTATCGCCTCGGGACTTATATCCCGCTTCCGGGTATCGATCCCCAAGTCATCAAGGATATTTTCGATCAGGGCGCGGGCGGTATCACCGACCTGATGAACATGTTCACCGGCGGAGCGCTCGGCCGGATGAGCATATTCGCGCTCAATATCATGCCTTATATCTCGGCCGCGATTATCATGCAGCTGTTGCAATCGACGGTGCCTAAATTCGAGGCGATGAAGAAGGAAGGCGAGCCGGGCCGCAAAAAACTTAACCAATATACCCGCTACGGCACTGTATTTCTTGCAGCATTCCAGGCCTATGGGCTTTCTGTCGGTGTCGAGGGGATAACCTCCGCCTCCGGCACCGCTGTTTTGTCGCCTGGCTTCTTTTTCCGGGCGACGACGGTAATTTCGCTAGTCGGCGGCACTATTTTCCTGATGTGGCTCGGCGAACAAGTTACTCAGCGTGGCGTTGGTAACGGCATATCGTTGATTATTTTTGCCGGTATTGTGGCCGAATTACCGTCGGCATTGGTACAGACCATGGATCTCGGCCGACGCGGTGTGCTCTCCGCTCCGATTATCATCGGTATTCTGGTTCTGGCAGTTGTCGTGATCACGGTCATCGTTTTCATCGAACGTGCACAACGTCGCATCGTGGTCCAATACCCCAAAAGGCAAGTTGGCCAGCGGATGTTTGGCGGTGAATCCTCCCATATCCCGCTTAAAGTCAACACGCCCGGCGTGATCCCGCCGATTTTTGCAAGCTCGATCCTATTGCTGCCGCTTTCGGTATTCCAATTCGCCGGCAATCAGGGCCCGGAATGGCTGAATACGATGATCGCTTGGCTCGGTCGCGGTCAGCCCGGATTTTTGGCGCTTTATGTCTTTTTCATCGTCTTTTTCACTTTTTTCTATACCGCGATCGTGTTCAATCCGCAGGAAACGGCGGAAAATCTCCGCCAACATGGCGGCTTCGTACCGGGCATTCGTCCAGGCAAGAACACGGCCGATTATCTCGATCACGTATTGACGCGGCTCACAGTGCTGGGTGCAATCTATCTCGTGATCGTTTGTATTATTCCCGAATGGCTGATCTCGCAGTACAACGTGCCGTTTTATTTCGGTGGTACGAGTCTTCTGATCGTTGTCAGCGTCACAATGGATACTGTGGGTCAGGTGCATTCGCACATGTTGGCGCATCAGTATGAAGGCTTGATCAAGAAGTCACGGCTGCGAGGGCGTCGGGGATGAACATAATCTTGCTTGGACCGCCCGGTTCCGGAAAGGGCACCCAAGCAAAACGTTTAGAAGCCCGTCATGGTTTGGTTCAGGTATCGACGGGGGAAATACTGAGAGATGCGGTTGCCAAGGAATCGGAACTGGGACTGCTGATAAGAACAAAGATGGACTCGGGAGAATTGATCTCCGACGACATCGTATTGGAGGTAATTCGGACCAGATTGGCCGAACCGGATTGTGAGTATGGTGTAGTGTTTGACGGATTTCCACGCACCGTGGCGCAAGCCGAAGCCTTGGAGGAAATGGGAACGACAACCGGCCACAACGCGGACGTGGTCATAATGCTGGAGGTAGATGATTCGGAGCTGATTTCGCGCATCGAACAGCGCGCAAAAGAAGCCAATGACGGTGAAGTTCGATCAGACGATACGGTCGATATTCTCAAGCATCGCTTGCAGGCTTACCGCACATGGACAGCGCCGATCATACCGTTTTATGAGCAACGTGAATTGTTGCAAAGGGTTGATGGAACAAAACAAATTCACCAGGTGACCGATGCTATTGAAATCATCGTCGCCGGTATAGACAGAAACTGAGAGGAATTGACAGGATGCGATCATCACCTATAATCCCGCGGCTTCGGGCTCGGAAGCTCGTGTTTCCGGCATTGCGGGGCTTGGGGCAGCATACTGTTTGAACGAGTAGACGACGCGGCGCTTAAGAGAGCGATAGCGCAGCGGCGTCAGCTCTGAAATATTGGCAAGTGTTTGTGATTTAATGAAGATTTTCGCGAGGATCAAATCGTGGCGCGCATAGCAGGTGTAAACATTCCAACTCAAAAACGGGTGGAAATAGCGTTGACCTACATTTTCGGTATCGGCCGTCAAAAGGCGACCGAAATTTGCCAAAAATGCAACATTGCCCGGGAAACCCGTGTCAATGAATTGAGTGAACAGGAAGTCATCGGCATTCGTGAGGTGATCGACCGGGACTATATCGTCGAGGGCGATCTTCGCCGCGACACGGCGATGAACATCAAGCGTTTGATGGATCTTGGGACCTATCGCGGTTTGCGCCATCGAAAAGGCTTGCCGGTACGCGGCCAGCGTACTCACACCAACGCACGGACGCGCAAAGGTCCGGCCCGTCCGATCGCGGGTAAGAAGAAGGTTTAAAGGGTCATGGCCAAACAAGCGGCAACGCGTGTTCGCCGGCGCGAGCGCAAAAACATCACATCGGGCGTGGCCCACGTGAATGCGACTTTTAACAACACGATGATCACCATCGCTGATGTGCAGGGCAATACAATCGCCTGGTCGTCTGCCGGCGGTATGGGATTCCGTGGATCGCGTAAGTCGACACCCTATGCGGCACAGGTTGCTGCGGAGGATTGCGGCAAAAAAGCGATGGAGCATGGCATGAAAACGCTGGAAGTCAGGGTCAAGGGACCGGGCTCGGGCCGAGAGTCGGCACTGCGTGCGCTTCAGGCTGTTGGCTTTACGATTACGGCAATTAAGGACGTAACGCCGGTGCCGCACAACGGCTGCCGGCCGCCGAAACGTCGCCGGGTCTAGTATTGGGGTTTGGCGCCGCTCTATTTCGGCGTCGATGTGGCCGGTTAGGATCGGCCGCCGTTTAAATTTGAGATTATGAGGGCACGAACGTGATCCAAAAAAATTGGCAAGCACTGATCAAACCGAACAAGCTGAACATCGAGCCGGGGGCCGACAACGAACGCGTCGCGACCGTCGAGGCCGAGCCTCTCGAGCGCGGTTTTGGGCTGACACTGGGCAATGCGTTGCGTCGGGTGCTGTTGTCGTCGCTGCAAGGCGCGGCGGTAACCTCGATCCAGATCGAAGGTGTGCTGCATGAGTTCTCCTCGATCCAAGGGGTGCAGGAAGACGTCACAGACATCGTACTTAATGTTAAAGCATTGGCTTTGCAGCTTCACAGCGAAGGTCCGAAACGGATGAGCCTGTCTGCCACCGGCCCGGGCCCTGTTACTGCGGCTCAGATCGATACCGGANACGACATTGAAGTGATGAATCCCGACCTAGTGATCTGCACCCTCGACCGTGACGCCAGCATAAATATGGAACTGGTTGTCGAGACAGGTAAGGGATATGTCGCCGCGGCGATGAACCGGCCGGCGGATGCGCCGATTGGCCTGATTCCCGTGGACTCGATTTTCAGTCCCGTACGTAAGGTGTCGTACAAGGTCGAGAACAGCCGTGTTGGACAAGTGACCGACTATGACAAGCTCTCGATGGTCCTGGAGACCAACGGTACGGTGACACCGGATGATGCGGTGGCTCTTGCGGCGCGCATACTCCAAGATCAATTGCAGCTGTTTATCAATTTCGAGGAGCCGACGGCTCAAGTCGAAGAGGATGCACCGTCAGAGCTTCCGTTCAACAAGCATTTGCTCCGCAAAGTGGACGAACTCGAACTATCGGTGCGCTCCGCCAATTGCCTCAAGAACGACAATATCGTCTATATCGGCGATTTGGTGCAGAAGTCGGAAGCGGAAATGCTGCGGACACCGAATTTTGGGCGCAAGTCTCTGAACGAAATCAAGGAAGTGCTAACCCAAATGGGCCTCCATCTCGGTATGGAGGTGGTCAATTGGCCGCCGGACAATATCGAAGATATGGCGAAAAAACTCGAGGAGCCGTTTTAGCCTTTTTGGCGATGGCATCCCGACCGGAGGATTAATTCCATGCGACACCGTATGAGCGGGCGCAAGCTCAACCGCAAATCTCAGCATCGCCGGGCGATGTTTGCCAATATGGNGGCGGCTTTAATTAAGCACGAGCAAATCAAGACGACTTTGCCGAAGGCGAAGGAGTTGAAGCCGATTGTCGACAAGCTGATCACGCTCGGCAAAAAGGGTCGGCTACATGATCGCCGTAGGGCTTATGCCATGTTGCGCGACGACGCGACGACCGCGAAGCTTTTCGAAACATTGGGTCCGCGATACGAAGAACGGGCTGGAGGCTACACGCGTGTATTGAAGGCCGGTTTTCGGTTTGGCGATTCCGCACCGATGGCGGTGATCGAATTGGTCGATCGCGATCCCGATGCGAAGGGTCAGGATTCGGGCCCGATCGAAGAAGACGATATCGAGGTGACCGAAGAAGCGTAACCGCGGCACTTTTTTGCTGATTTTAAAGCCGGTCCCCAGGGGCCGGTTTTTTTATCGGCTTNTTNTGTTTTCAGGGNAGCATTACATACCGGATATGATTTTTGCGTTTATGAAACGAACAATAATATCGTTCACGCTGATTGCGGCACTTTTTGGCACGCCCGCAATGGCGGAAACGCGGACAGTGCCGGCGGATCGCACGCAAGTCACGCTGTCCTTCGCGCCGGTGGTCCGACAAGTGGCGCCGGCAGTGGTTAATATTTATGCCAAAGTCGTACGCAAACGCCGGGCACAGTCGTTATTCGACGATCCGTTTTTCCGTAGATTTTTCGGCGAGGGAATACCCCGTGGCCGCACTCGAAAGCGGATGCAAAAATCGCTTGGGTCCGGCGTTATAGTCGGAAAAAAAGGCATCGTGGTTACGAACCATCACGTGATCAAGAATGCCCAGCAAATCAAAGTGGTATTGTCGGATAGACGTGAATTCGACGCCAAAGTTTTGTTGAACGACAAAAAGACTGACTTGGCGGTACTGCGCATTCAAGCAGGCAAAGATCAATTGCCCACGGTTTCTTTTGGAGATGCGGATAAGCTCGAGGTCGGTGACCTGGTGATTGCTATCGGCAATCCTTTCGGCGTTGGCCAAACCGTTACCAGCGGTATCGTTTCCGCATTGGCACGGACAAATGTGGGTGTCTCGGATTTTCGCTCATTCATTCAGACCGACGCCGCCATCAATCCAGGCAATTCGGGTGGCGCGCTGGTCAATCTCAAAGGCCAATTGATCGGAATTAATACCGCAATTTTCTCACGCAAAGGCGGCGGGTCTGTCGGAATCGGGTTCGCCGTTCCAAGCACTATGGTGCGGACGGTGGTTGAAAGTGCAGTATCCGGCAAGCCATTGATCAGGCCGTGGTTGTCACTCACGGGGACAGCAGTGACCGCTGATATGGCCGAAGGTCTCGGTCTCGAGCGTCCGACCGGCGTTTTAGTCGAAAGCGTATATCCCAAAGGCCCGGCAGAGAAAGCTGGAATTAGACGTGGCGACGTGATTACACATATCGGCAGTTTCGCGGTTGAAGACGAGTATGCCCTCCGCTTCCGCTTGGCCGCACGCCCAATCGGAGAATCTGCAGGCCTTACCTATCTGCGCCGGGGCAATACTAATCAAGCCAACTTCAAATTAATCGCACCGCCCGAGGTTCCGCCTCGGAATGCGACCGTGATCAAAGGCAGAAATCCTTTTTCCGGGCTCAAGGTCGTCAACTTGTCTCCGGCGGTGATCGAGAAACACGGGATTAGAACAAGTGGAAAAGGCGTGTTGGTCGTTGCGGTCAAAAGGGGATCGCCGGCAATCAGGGTTGGCTTTAAACCGGGCGATATTTTCCTGAATATCAATGGTACGTCCATCAAACGTGTTGAAGATTTCAAACGCGCGTTGAAAATTGGCGGTCAGCCCTGGGAGGTCAATATCCGGCGGGGCAAAAAGACACGTCGGTTCCGTATCGGTTAAGGAAACGCGCTTAATGACCAAAGCGCCGGATCAGGGATTATTCGACGAATTGGCGCCGCGACCCTTAGCAGACCGGTTGCGACCGGCGACGCTCGATGAAGTCGTTGGTCAGGCTCATTTGTTGGGAGAAGATGGCGCAATGACCCGCCTACTGCGGGCCCGCCAGCTGGCGTCCATTGTGTTTTGGGGGCCTCCCGGTTGCGGAAAAACTACAATTGCCAGGTTGTTGGCGGAGGCGGTCGATCTTGCATTCGAGCCGTTATCAGCAGTTTTCTCTGGTGTTGCTGATCTAAGAAAGGTATTCGCGCGCGCCCAGGATCGCCGTGCCGGTGGTCAAGGCACACTTTTATTCATCGATGAGATTCACCGGTTCAACAGGGCGCAACAGGACGGTTTTTTGCCCTATGTGGAGGACGGCACCATCGTGTTGGTTGGGGCAACGACCGAAAATCCGAGTTTTGAATTAAATGCTGCCTTGCTTTCCAGATGCCAGGTTTTGGTCCTTAACCGACTGGATATGGAATCGCTTGGGCAATTGATTGAGCGAGCGGAATCGGCGGAGGGCTGTTCGCTGCCGTTGGATGGGGACGCCCGTCAGGCCTTGCTGGCAATGGCAGACGGGGATGGTCGATATTTGCTCAACCTTTGCGAAATGTTGTTTGCTTTGGAGGAAGAAAACCAACTGACGCCGGCCGGTCTTGCAGACACGGTGCAGCGCCGAGCACCGCTTTACGACAAATCTCAGGATGGTCACTACAATCTCATCAGCGCCTTGCATAAATCGTTACGCGGATCGGATGCGGATGCCGCGCTCTATTGGCTTGCTCGTATGTTGGATGGCGGAGAAGAGCCGCGCTATATCGCGCGTCGACTGCTGCGGTTCGCCTACGAGGATATCGGTTTGTCCGAACNGGAAGCGGCGGTGCAGGCGCTGACCGCATGGCAGACCTATGAACGGCTGGGCTCGCCCGAAGGCGAACTGGCGTTGGCCCAAGCGGTGATTTTTCTGGCCACTGCACCGAAATCCAACGCCGCATATGCCGCTTTCAAGGCTGCGGCGAGATCCGCGAAAGAAACCGGGTCGCTCGACCCGCCAAAACATATTTTGAATGCGCCGACGGACTTGATGAGCGAATTGGGCTATGGCGACGGCTATAGATACGATCATGACGAAGGCGACGGATTTTCCGGTCAGGACTATTTTCCCGAAACCATGGAACGACAGCAGTTTTATAAGCCTGTGGAGCGTGGCTTCGAGCGAGAATTGACCAAGCGCCTTGAATATTGGCAGCGTTTGCGCACGCGCAAGAATACCGCCGATACCTAGGCGAAACGCCGCATCCGCGAGTCACAATCCTTTCTTCGAATTACAAGCCGAGTTATGATCCTCCCGTAGCCGCCGGTCCCGTTGGGTGATGCTATGGGTTGCGGAAGCCGGCATGAGGAAATTGCTGGGCGGGCTCTTCGGAGCCTAGGGAGGTTTTCATGTTCCCAGAAATTTGTTGGCGCCGTGTTGCGGCGTCGGCGGCGGCGCTTGTGGTCTTAGTGCTGCCGAGTGTCGCATCTGCCGCAGATGCGAAATTGAGTGGTGCAAATACTGCTTGGATCCTAACAGCGACCGCATTGGTTTTGTTCATGACGCTTCCGGGCTTGGCTTTGTTTTATGGCGGCCTTGTTCGCGCGAACAACCTGTTGTCCGTTTTAATGCATTGTTTTGCGATCGCCTGCCTAATGTCCGTACTGTGGTTGGTTGGCGTCTATAGCCTCGCATTCGGTGACGGTGGTGGATTGAATGCCTATATCGGCGGCCTTGGCAAAGCGTTTTTCTCCGGTGTCAGCGCATCGACCTTGAGCGGCGATATACCGGAATCCGTTTTCTTTATGTTTCAGATGACGTTCGCAATCATCACGCCGGCGCTGATCGTCGGCGCATTTGTGGAGCGTATCAAGTTCAGCGCAGTATTGCTGATCTGCGCAATATGGATTGTTGTCGTCTATGCCCCCGTTTGCCATTGGATTTGGGGTGGCGGGTGGCTCGCCGAAAAAAATGTGATGGATTTCGCAGGCGGTCTAGTCGTTCACGCCACCGCAGGTATATCCGCTTTGGTTATCGCTCATTTGCTGGGCACACGTAAGGGCTATCCCAGCGAACTTAGTCCGCCCCATCGGCCGGGTATGACCATGATGGGTGCCAGTATGCTTTGGGTCGGCTGGTTTGGTTTTAACGCCGGTTCCGCGCTGGCGGCCGATACGAGCGCCGGTATGGCTATGTTGGTCACGCATATCTCTGCAGCGACAGCTTCGCTTACCTGGATGACCATCGAATGGATCAAGTTTGGCAAGCCCAGCTTGGTTGGTATCGTCACCGGTATGGTTGCCGGCCTCGCTACCATTACGCCGGCTTCGGGCTTCGTTGGACCAATAGGTGCGCTGGTTTACGGTGTGCTCGCCGGCGGGGTTTGCTACTACGGCGTCAATTTCGTCAAACAACGTCTAAGAATTGACGATTCACTCGATGTTTTTGCGGTCCATGGTGTCGGCGGTATGCTGGGTATTTTGCTGGTCTCGGTTTTTGCGTCTCCCGATCTCGGAGGAATGGGATACGCCGAAGGCATGACCATGGGCAGCCAATTTGTTGTCCAATTGACGGGTACCGTTGCGACCGTGGTCTGGAGTGCAATCGCCACCTTTGTGATTGTTAAGATCGTTACCGGTTTGGTTGGCTTGAGAGCCGATGAAGAGGCGGAAACCGATGGTCTTGATCTCGTCGAACATGGCGAGCGTGGCTATAACTAGGGAAAGGACCAAACGGATGAAACTTGTTACAGCTATCATCAAGCCTTTCAAACTAGATGCGGTTCGAGTGGGTTTGTCTTCGTTGGGAATCGAAGGGATGACGGTGTCCGAAGTAAAGGGCTTCGGACGCCAGAAAGGCCAGACCGAAATCTATCGCGGAGCCGAATATGCGGTTAATTTCGTGCCCAAAGTTAAACTCGAAATTGCGGTAGACGATGGACTTGCTGACCAGGTTATCGATTCCATTCGTGACTCTGCGCAAACCGGCAATATCGGAGACGGAAAGATTTTCGTGTCCGATGTCGGTAACGCAGTTCGCATTCGTACCGGTGAGACCGGTGCGGACGCGCNGTAAGCGCATCGCCTACGGTCAACCATAGTGTCGGTCCGCCCATGAAGCTGATACTAGCGATTGCGGCGGGCGGCGCTTTGGGTGCCGTTTCCAGACATTTCGTTGCCCAGCAGGCGGCGCTTTGGTTCGGTAGCGCGTTTCCGTGGGGGATACTCACGGTAAATGTGGCGGGCTCTTTCATTCTCGGCATCGTGGTTGAATTGTCAGCATTAGCCTGGTCGCCGAGCCCGGCTATTCGGGCCATGATTGTGGTCGGGTTTTGTGGTGCTTTCACCACGTTCTCGTCGTTTTCTCTCGACGTCGCCGTTCTCTATGAGCGCGGCGACTTCCTGAAAGCGGCGCTCTATATCGCGACATCGGTAATCTGTTCCATCGGCGCATTGTTCGCCGGCATGGCGCTGGTTCGGTCGATTTATCCGTGAGTGGCCAATGACCGGCGTTAATTTTCGTGAAGTTGAGGCTGCAGACGACGATTTGCGGCTCGATCGGTGGTTTCGTCGCCACTACGCGGGCCTTTCTCATGGACGATTGCAAAAGCTTTTGCGTACTGGGCAGGTGCGTGTTGATGGTAAACGGGCGAAGAGCGGATTTCGTCTGAAAGCGGGTCAGATGGTTCGCGTACCCCCACTGGGGGATCAAGATAAGAAATCACGGCGGCAAACATCACCTATGGCGGAGTCCGATCGCGCATTCGTGCGAGGATTGGTGGTTCGGGAAGATGATTTATTTTTTGCCCTCAACAAACCTGCCGGGCTAGCGGTGCAAGGCGGCAGTAAAACTCCGCGGCATATCGACGGAATGCTCGGCGGCCTGGTCGAGGAGGGCTCCGAACGACCTCGCCTGGTCCACCGCTTGGACAAGGATACGAGTGGTGTTTTGTTGGTAGCGAGGTCTGCGCAAGCAGCCGATCGGCTTGGGAAATGCTTTCGTCATCGATTGGCGAAGAAGCAGTATTGGGCCCTGGTCGCCGGTGTGCCCACGCCAAGGCAGGGAGAAATCGATCTACCCCTCGCAAAAATGGGGACACAGGGGCGAGAACGGGTACAGCCAGACCCGGAATCCGGTCAGTCGGCTTTAACCCGATACTATGTGGTGGAAACAATTGGCCGGCGGTGTGCCTGGGTTGCGCTTTACCCTTTGACCGGAAGAACACATCAGTTACGTGTCCACATGGCGGCGATTGGCCATCCCATTTTGGGAGACGGGAAATACGGTGGTGAGCGGGCCTTTCTCGATGGTGTTACCGGAAAAATGCATCTTCATGCTAACCAAATTGCAATGCCACATCCGGCAGGTCGAGGGGAGCTGCTTGTCAATGCCCCCTTAACGAGCCATATGCTTGAGAGTTGGCGATTTTTCGGCCTTGATGACAGCTTAGATTTGGAAATTGAACCCGGCGAAATATGACCCGTTCGACTTCTTGGCAGGACTATTTGGTGGTATTCGACTGCGACGGCACACTGATCGATAGCGGACATAATATTGTAACCGCCATGTGCGAGGCTTGGCGGCGCTACGACCTTGAACCGCCCCCCGCCAACGATATTCGCCGCATCGTAGGTTTGAAGCTGGATGAAGCGATCTGTAAATTGATGCCGCCCGATTGCGATATCGATAGCGATAAGCTGGTCGATGCCTATATTGAAGCGTTTAGCCGGTTCCGCGATCAGCCTGACTATGTAGAGCCTCTATATCCAGGTATTGCCGAGTGTCTGAACGACCTTTCAAAAGCCGGCTTTCAACTCGGCGTCGCGACCGGCAAGTCCCGTCGTGGATTGGCGCGCACATTGGGTCAGCACGGTATCGAAAAGCATTTCTCGGTTCTCAAGACAGCGGACGATGGGCCCGGAAAACCCAATCCGGATATTTTGTTGGATGCTATCGCCGAAACCGGTGCCGCCGCTGAAACGACAGCGATGATCGGCGACACGATTTACGATATGATTATGGCAAAAGATGCGTCTGCGGCAGCAATAGGGGTCGATTGGGGCTACCATGAAGCCGAAGAGCTGAAGGATGCTGGCGCAAGAACGATTTTGAATAATTGCAGCGAACTGTATCCGGCGTTGCAAAACCTATGGAGGACACCGTGAAGCGTTTCGGAAAAATTTTGGCGATTGTCGGATTTCTGTTGATCGCACTGGTGGTTGCCGGCGTTGCCGTATTGATGACCATCGACTTCAATGAATTTAAGCCTGAGATTCAACCCGAGGCGAAAAAAGCGACCGGCCGTAATTTGGTAATCGAGGGCGACCTCAAGCTCAATCTGTTTACGCTCAGTCCCGGGCTTGCGGTCAATGGTGTCAAATTCCAGAACGCCAAGTGGGGTTCGCGTCCGGATATGGCGAAAATCAAACGCTTCGAGGCGGTTGTTTCGATCGTTCCCTTACTGAGCGGAGCCGTCGAAGTGCGCCGAATCATTCTCGAGGGCGCGGATATCCTGATCGAGAAAAACAAAGCCGGAAAGGGGAACTACGAATTCGACGTAAAGGGTGGTGCCGGTAAGGGTGCCAAGTCCAAGGCACCCGCCAAAGACCAGCCCGCTGAAAAATCCGGTGGCGATCTTAATCTCGTCGTGCAAGCGGTAACGGTTAAAGACGCTAAGCTCGTCTACAAGGATCACAAGGCGCCGGCCCCATTAGTGGTTGCTATCGACGATTTCACCATCAAGGGAAAAGGTAAGTCCGATCCGCTCGGTATCGCGTTGAAAGGGGCTTACAACAAAGCCAAGTTTTCCGCGGACGGAGTGCTGGGCTCTCCGGCGGAAATGTTAAAGCCAACCAAGCCCTGGCCAATCGATCTGACGATGGCAGCCGGTGGCGCGACGATCAAAATCAAAGGCCACATAGCCAATCCGCAAAAGGCTTCAGGTATCAACATTGCTCTCAGCGTATCGGGTAAGGATTTGTCTGAAATGTCCGAGCTCGCGCAAGGGCCGGTGCCGGCCTTAGGCCCCTATAATGTGGCCGCGAAAATTGCCGGTGATATTGCCAAAAGTATCAGCCTGTCAGGGATCAAGGCGACCGTCGGCGGTAGTACGCTCGAAGGCAAGCTAAACGTTGTTCTGCCCGGAAAACCTCGTGTGGCGGGTGGATTTAGGTCCGACAAGCTGGATCTTGCGGATTTCGTCAAACCGGCCGCGGGTGACTCGAAACCGGCCAGTTCCGGAGGTGCTGCCAAGAGCGGCGGCGGAAGTGCCGCCAAAGGCCAGTATGTCATCCCAGATACTCCGCTTCCCTTGGCCGGGCTCAAGGCGGCGGATGCGGATCTAGAATTCGACATCAAAGAATTGATTGCGACACCCACAAAGGTCGAAAACATCAAAGTGACCCTGCGGCTGAACAATGGCGATTTGAAGGTGACGCCGGTTTCCATGAATCTCGCCGGTGGAACAGTTAAAGCTGGCCTGCGCCTGAATGCGTCGGGGTCGGTTGCGGCTCTGACGACCAATATGTCGGTCGACAAGATGAGCCTTAGTCAGTTGGCCGCCCAGTTGGGCCAGAAAGACGTAATGGATGGCGACGTCAGCGTAGCCATGAACATGGCCGGTAACGGTAATTCGCCGCGCAAAATAGCATCCGGTTTGAACGGTAAATTTGATTTTACGATGGGCAAAGGTCGAATTAAGACCGATACCATGGAAGAGATGATGGGCGGTTTCATGACTGCGATTACCAAGTTAATTGCGGGTAATAAGCCGATCTACACGGTGATCAATTGCGGTGTGAAACGTCTCGAAATTAAAAATGGTCTTTCTACTAGTAAGGCGATGGAGTTCGACACCGATTGGATCGCTTTGATCGGTGGCGGTACGGTGAATCTCAAGAACGAGCAGATCAACTATGGAGTCAATCCGGACATTAAGATCGGCGGACGGTCGACCAAAGCGCCGGTGAAGATCGTCGGCACGTTGGCCAACCCGGATTATACCGTGGATGCTTTGGCACTCGCCGGACAGGTCGGTGGAAAATTGCTCAAAGGCGCTGCTGGAGGTGTCCTGGGACTTGTGGGAGCAGGCGGAGGCAGCAGTAGTGGCCCGGCATCCAATGCAGGCTGTGTCAAAGTTGCCAAGACCGAGAGCAAACCTGCGTCCAAGTCGCCCGTTGATGCGGTGAAGGACATTATCAAGAAACCAGATCCGAAAAAGATTCTCGAGAAACCAAAAGAGATTTTGAAAAAACCCGGTGACGCGATCAAAGGGCTTTTCGGCCGGTAGGACACGCTGAAACGGTTTTACAAGGAAGCGGCGGCTGTTGCGTGTGACGGAGGGTTTTCCGTCACTCTCGACGGTCGGTCCGTACGTACCCCTGCCAAGGCGGAACTTAAATTGCCATGCGAGGCGCTCGCTGAGGCAATCGCAGACGAATGGGCGGAGCAGGATGAGGTCATCGATGCGTCATCCATGCCAAATATGCAGCTTGCTAGTACTGCGATTGACCGGGTAAGGCCCGATACAGGCTCGGTGATGGATACGGNGTTGGCGTATGCGGGCACCGATCTTCTTTGTTACCGCGCCGATGAACCGGCGACCTTACAGGCACAACAATGGGAGAGTTGGCAACCGCTCGTGGAGTGGGCGGAGAAACGTTATGAAGCACCGTTGAAGGTAACCGATGGTGTGATGCCCGTGGCCCAATCCCCAGAAAGCGTGGAGTGCTTTCGCGGTGTCCTCTCCAAAATGGATGTATTCGGTCTATCGGGATTGGCGAATTTGACCCAGGCATGTGGTTCGTTGGTTTTGGCTCTTGCTGTTCTGGAGGAGGAAATCGATGCTGACCAATGCATTGTTGCTTGCCAATTGGACGAGCGTCATCAGATAGCGCGTTGGGGAGAGGACGAAGAGTTGACTGCCCGATTAAATCGGCAGGCGGACGATATAAGAAATGCGGCGCGGTTCCTTGCATTGGTAAAGACCTAAGTGCTATGCGGGACATGGAGGATTCCATATGGCCGATATAATCCGAGCACTCGAAGAAAGGCGCGAGCGGGCCCGTCTTGGCGGTGGCCAGAAACGCATCGACGCGCAGCATGCAAAGAGTAAGCTGACCGCGCGGGAGCGCATCGAGGCATTGCTCGACGAAGATAGCTTCGAAGAGTGGGACATGTTCGTCGAGCATGATTGCCGTGATTTCGGTATGGAGGAACAGCGTGTGCCGGGCGATGGCGTCGTCACTGGCCATGGCACCATAAATGGCCGACAGGTGTTTGTTTTTAGCCAGGATTTTACGGTTTTCGGCGGCTCGCTCTCAGCGGCACACGCGCGCAAGATTTGTAAAATCATGGATCAAGCGATGAAGGTGGGGGCCCCGGTTATCGGATTGAACGATTCCGGCGGTGCCCGCATCCAGGAAGGCGTTGCATCACTCGCGGGATATGCGGACGTGTTTCAAAGAAACGTTTTGGCATCGGGTGTCATCCCGCAGATTTCATTGATCATGGGCCCCTGCGCCGGCGGCGCAGTTTACTCGCCGGCGATGACCGATTTTATTTTCATGGTTAAAGATAGCTCTTACATGTTCGTGACCGGGCCCGACGTGGTCAAAACCGTGACCCATGAAGAAGTTTCGGCGGAAGATTTGGGTGGCGCGTCGACCCATACGGCGAAATCGGGCGTGGCCGATCTCGCCTTCGAGAACGATATCGAGGCGATTGTCCAGTTGCGGCGATTTTTCGATTTTCTGCCGCTGTCGAACCGAGAAAGGCCGCCGGAGCGTGCTACCGAAGACCCTATCGAACGCATGGAAGATTCGCTCGATACGCTTGTGCCGCCTGATCCCAGTCAGCCCTATGACATGCTCGAGTTGATTACGAAAGTTGTCGATGAGGGAGACTTTTTCGAAGTGCAGCCGGATTTTGCAAAGAATATTCTTACCGGTTTTGCACGAATGGGCGGCGCCCCGGTTGGTATCATCGCAAACCAACCGATGGTCCTAGCCGGTTGTCTCGATATTGACTCATCGCGCAAGGCGGCACGGTTTGTGCGGTTCTGCGATTGTTTTTCGATACCCATCCTGACCTTCGTCGATGTACCCGGATTTCTGCCAGGTACGGCGCAAGAGTACGGCGGCATAATCAAACACGGTGCAAAGCTACTATTTGCCTATGCGGAAGCGACTGTGCCGAAGCTCACCGTGATCACCCGAAAGGCCTATGGCGGTGCTTACGATGTGATGAGTTCCAAGCACCTGAGGGGCGATCTCAACTATGCATGGCCGAGTGCGGAAATTGCTGTGATGGGGCCCCAAGGGGCAGTGGAGATTATTTTCAGGCAGGATTTGGGGGATGCGGATAAAATCGCCGAGCGTACGGAAGAGTATCGAGAAAAGTTCGCCAATCCCTTTGTCGCCGGACAATATGGTTTCATCGACGATGTCATCATGCCGCATAACACGCGGTTTCGTCTTTGCCGGGGACTGAAGATGTTGGCCAACAAACAGCTTCAGAATCCACCGAAGAAACACGACAACATTCCGCTTTAGGCAAGTATGGCATCGGACCCTCAGCCCGACGTAATTGAAGGTCGCAAGCGACTGCGCCAATTCATTTGGCATCTCGCTCTTTATGGGGCTGCGATGGCGGTACTTGTGCCGGTTAATATATTGACCGGTCCTGAAAATCCTTGGTTTTTGCTGCCAATGGTGGGATGGGGCGGAATTTTGGCTTTGCATGTGGCCTATGTGATGGGATTATTCGAAATCTTCAAAAAAGATAGTCGATAGGGAATGCATATGGTCGAAGTTGAAGTGGATTTGCATAGCGATACCCAAACGCGTCCGTCGCCGGGCATGCGCGAAGCAATGGCAGAAGCGCCGGTCGGCGATGAACAACGGGGTGAAGATCCGAGTGTTAACCGGTTGTGCGAAATGGCTGCCGAATTAACCGGCAAAGAAGCAGCTGTTTTTATGCCGTCGGGTACCATGTGCAATCAGGCTTCGATCTTGGTCCATTGTCGGCCCGGTGACGAAATTATTGCCGATAAGACTTCTCATATCATTAATTCCGAATCCGGTGGCGCAGCAGCCCTAGCAGGCGCACAGATACGGGCAATCGACGGCAAAAGAGGGATTTTTACAGCCGAACAAGCGGAAGCAGCTGTGAGTTCGGTCAAGCGTAACATTCCTCGCACTCGTATGATTGAAATCGAGCAGACATCGAATGCGGGCGGGGGATCGGTTTGGCCTTTGGAGACTATTCGTGAAGTTGCTGAAGTCGCCAAGCGACATGATTTAATCATGCATATGGATGGCGCGCGGATGCTGAATGCGGCGGTGGCCAGTAATGTTACCGCGGCTGATTTTGCAGAACCTTTCGATTCACTTTGGATCGATCTCAGCAAAGGACTTGGTTGTCCGGTGGGTGCGGTGTTATGCGGATCTGCTGACTTCATCGAACAGGCATGGAGTTGGAAACAGCGCTTGGGTGGTGCAATGCGACAATCGGGTATCGTGGCGGCGGCCGGCGTCTATGCGCTGGAAAACAATGTTGACCGTCTTGCAGACGATCATGCGTTGGCAACGAAATTTGCCGATGGATTGTCGGGCGTCGACGGGATCGATCTATGGCCGGTAGAAACCAACCTGGTTTTCTTCAGCGTTGAACGGACTGGTCTCGATGCTAACGATTTTCACGAAAAACTTCTCGAACGCGGCGTCAGAATCGGCGTGAAGAACCGACAGGAAATGCGAGCCGTTACTCACCTTGATGTCAGTTCGGATCAAGTGGCGCGTGCGGCGGAGGCAGTGGCAGAGGTGGCTGCGGCGGCTTAGTTTTTTGTCCCGTGGACGAATCCGCGACAGACATTTACTGCATCGGGCTTTTCAGTAAGTTTCCACATATGTGCTTTTGTGAAGCCGGCGGCGGTTGCCATTGCACCTAGGCAAATGAGCGTTGGGGCCCACCAGTTTGTGTCGTTGTTTCCGTACTGATCGGTTGGATAAAATTCCATAACCATATCGTTTCCATAGCCATGCCCGACTCCGCCTTTATATGTGCTGTAGTCGTCGCAGATTGCGGACTCGATCCAGACTTCATTGGCGACTTCGCCAATTTTGTCCAAACCTAACAGGGGATGGCGGAGGTGGTACAACACGCCGAAACAAAACACGATATCGAACTTGCCGAACGTATCCACAGAGAGATCATAAATGCTCATGTCGTGGTGCTGACACTGGTCCTCGCTGTACCCCAAAACGTCACGACACAGATCGAAGGTGTCCCAGCCTGGGCGGTCTTGGTCGTTTAAAGATCCCAAAAAATCAGAAAAATCGTCTATGGCAATAACTTGCGATGCTCCTCGTTTGAGCGCTTCGAACGTCCAGTATCCATCCCAGGCGCCGATATCGAGAATTCTCTTTCCGGTTAGGTCTTGGGGTATTTTGTAGGAAGGCGGATGGATTGGTGCCCAACCCGGGGTCACAAGTCCGCCTGGCAGCTCTATACGGTGGTACCAATAGGGCATCGCTTTAACGCGTTTCGCGATGGCGGCGGCTTCGGCAAAAGTGACGTCGTTGCTCATATGGATTTCGACGTGGGAAGGACCACGATCTGGCAATTGAACCGGAGACAGTGTACCACGTGATGCTGCGGTCGTCCCGACGGCCAGGCGGAGTATTTGTACAGTGACAAGAGCCGGCATTGATTGATGTTTGCAAAGATTTTAATAGCCAATCGCGGTGAAATCGCTTGCCGGATCATGCGCACGACCAAGCGTTTGGGGATTGCAACAGTAGCGGTCTACTCGGATGCTGATGCATCGGCACAGCATGTGCGCATGGCCGATGAAGCAGTACATATCGGTCCCGCACCGGCGGCAGAGAGTTATTTGCAAATCGAAAAAATCATTGCTGCGGTAAAAGAANCCGGCGCCGAAGCGGTTCATCCCGGCTTTGGCTTTTTGTCGGAAAATGCCGACTTCGCTCAGGCATTGGATAAAGCAGGCATAACTTTCATCGGCCCCGCGCCGGATGCAATTGCGGCGATGGGCGACAAAATCGAATCAAAGAAAATCGCGGACAAAGCCGGGGTATCTACTGTCCCGGGCCACCTAGGAATAGTGAAGAATGCCAAGAAGGCTGCTGAGATTGCGGCCGAAATCGGATATCCGGTGATGATCAAAGCGTCAGCGGGTGGCGGTGGCAAAGGAATGCGGGTCGCATACGACAAGACGGAATTGGCCGAAGGATTTCGATTGGCGGCGAGTGAAGCGAAAAGTAGCTTCGGGGACGATCGCATTTTCATCGAAAAGTATATCGAAGAGCCACGGCATATCGAAATACAGGTATTGGGTGACAAGCACGGCAATGTGATTCACTTAGGTGAAAGGGAATGCTCGATTCAACGTCGCCACCAAAAGGTAATCGAGGAGGCGCCTTCACCATTTCTTGACCCGGAGACCCGTGCGGCGATGGGCGCCGAGGCCGTGGCATTGGCAAAGGCGGTCGATTACTGCTCCGCAGGCACGGTGGAGTTCATCGCTGATAAGGAACAAAACTTCTATTTCCTCGAAATGAATACAAGGTTGCAGGTGGAACATCCGGTGACCGAATATGTCACCGGTTTGGATCTGGTCGAGCAAATGATCGCAATCGCTGCCGGTGAAAAGCTGTCCATGAATCAGGACGAAGTGGTAACCGCAGGTTGGGCGATCGAAGCCCGCGTATATGCGGAAGATCCGGCACGCAACTTTTTACCATCGACCGGCCGTCTGGTGCGCTATCGCGAACCCGATGGGATAGAAGAAATTCGCATTGATAGCGGTGTCGTCGAAGGTAGCGATATTTCCGTCTACTACGATCCGATGATCGCCAAATTGGTGGCCGGAGGCCGAGATCGAACGGAAGCGATCGATCGTTTGCAGCGTGCGCTCGGCACCTATCTGGTTCACGGAATTTCACACAACATCGCATTTTTGTCGGCAGTGATGGGCCATCAACGTTTTCGCGACGGAGACTTCTCGACGAATTTTATTGCCGAGGAATATCCCGAAGGGTTCGTGACCGGCACACCCGNGGGAGACTTGCTTGCAAGGTTTGTTGCTGTCGCGGCGTATGCGAAAGCCAAGACGGAGTGTCGCAACGATAGTTCGGTTCGCGTTTTCTACACCGCGGTTATCGGTGGCCCCGACGGTGAAGGCGTTGACATCGAAGCCGCATTGGAAGGGCAAGATGCCGAAATTTCCGTTGGTGGTGAGGCCGTGGAGGTGAAGTCGCGCTGGCGGCCGGGTTTTCCGAGTTTTTCAGGCCGCCTTAACGGTAGCGTGGAAACGTTTGAAATTGCCGAAACCGCACTGGGATACCGATTGGCGTCCGGAATTCATTCACTAGATCTTGTGATTTTGTCGCCGAAAAGAGCTGCGCTTTTCCGGCGTATGCCAATCAAGGAAATGCCCGATCTATCGAAATTCCTCCTGTCGCCGATGCCGGGCTTATTGGTTCGGCTTGCGGTTTCGAAGGGCGATCAAGTGAAGGCAGGGGAAGAACTGGCCGTGGTCGAAGCAATGAAAATGGAGAATGTGCTCAGGGCCGAGCGCGACGGAAGTATCAAGAGTATTGCCACCGAATCCGGCGAAAGTTTGGATGCGGATCAAATTATTCTGGAGTTTGATGACGAATGAGCCGCGCGGTGCGGGTGATTATTTCCGGTCGGGTCCAAGGAGTTGGATTTCGTTATTGGACCGAAAGAGAAGCAAACAAACTGGCGCTGGATGGTTGGGTAAGGAATTTACCGGACGGAACTGTGGAAGCCTTGTTTGCCGGTTCTGACGAAGGAGTGGCGACGATGGTCCAACGTTGTCACGAAGGCCCGCGATTTGCGTCCGTTAAAAACGTAGAATCCTTCGAAGCGGATGTACCGACCGTTCCTGGATTCACGCAGTATCGTTAATTTTCGAGCAATACTTTCGCGGCTGCCGGGGCCATGCCGCCATTGGAATGGGCGACGTTCGGTACGATCTGAATTCGCCAATTGAAGGGAAGTCCCTTTTTCTTGGCTTCGCGTTTTCCAAATTTGAAATAAAATTTGCCACGCGCCAATCGATGCGGGCCCTGTTCCATCGCTTCCGGTGTTTGGCGTACCCCACTGGTTTGTCGGTTGTCATATTCACCGAGCAGGATGGTAAGGTTTTTTGCGAATAGAATTTCTAAATTTTCTTCATTTGCCGTGCTATCGCCAATCCCGTAGGGGAACTCGATTTTCATTGTCGGCAATGTGTACCAGCCAGGGTTAGCGGCGACTGCCTTGCTGACTTTGGGGCCGCCGGTAAAGGTGAGGTAGCGGTGAACGAACTGACCTCCTGCGGAATGTCCGTAGAGTCTGAATTTTTTACGTTTGGATCCGGTTAACCGACGTGCTTCTTCGAAAACCCGGTCGATAATGCTGAAAGTCCATTGCTCCCGCGGTTTTTCCTCACCGGTAACGATGTCGTACATTCCGCCTGAATGATAGGAAAGACTGCCCGGGAAATCGAATTTGTCGAGCTCGGGCACAAGAACCAAAGCGTTATATTGGTAGGCTTCGTCTTTCCATTGACGCCAATAGCGAACCACAGCACGGCTACTGCCATGCATCACAATTAAAATCGGGCTCGTGTCGGTGAAGCCTTCGGGCCGGTGGTAAAAAACCGAAATTTCCCGCGGGCTTTCGCCATACTTGTCGTGATAGATAAATCGGTCCGAGCCGGTTTCGATGACCTCACCGCCAATAGCTAATCCCTGCGATGCAAGCAATAGAATTAGGCCGAACAACGGTGCTAGAAATCGGCTAACCGAATACATTTCCAAAACACTCCATCAATGCGACATCCAAATCTTCCATCGTTACCGGCAGTCCTAGTGCTACTAGGGAGGTTACTCCGAATTGTGCCGGGTCAATTCCGCATGGACGAATGGTATCATAATGCCCCAAATCCGGTTCTACGTTAATGGCGATGCCGTGGTAACTGACCCATTTGCGGATACGCACACCGATAGCGGCGACTTTGTCCTCTCTACCGCCCGGTTGAGCAACCCAAATTCCGATCCGGTCCTCGCGTCGTTCGCCGATGACATTGAAGCGGGCAAGGGACTGGATAATCCATTCTTCCAAGTTATGCACAAATTGCCGTAGATCGGGTCCGCGCCTTTTCAGGTCAAGCATGACATAAGCAACTCGCTGACCGGGTCCATGATAGGTATACTGACCGCCGCGTCCGGTCTCGAAAACGGGAAATCGCGCTTTATCCAACAGATCATCCGCATCCGCGCTTGTCCCAGCGGTTATCAACGGTGGATGCTCCAACAGCCAGACCAGTTCGGGCGCAGCGCCTTCACGAATTTTTGCCACCCGGCTTTCCATTTGCAACAAAGCGTCCGCGTAAGGAACCGGCTGATCGCTCAGTTTCCATTCCACATCATTCGATTTTGCTTTTGTATTGTCTTCCATTTCAGACGCACAAAACCCGCTTTTCCTATCTCCGACAATGAGATAATACATATGCCAGATGCGGTCGTGGCGGAACTGGTAGACGCGCAGCGTTGAGGTCGCTGTGGGAGAGATCCCGTGGAAGTTCGAGTCTTCTCGACCGCACCATTAATTGCGTTCTTCTAGCCTGTCCGGGCTTGCGGCGTACGATAGGGAGCAAGAGGCCATGCCCAAGGACGATATCGTACAGGACGCGCTCAATTATCATCGCAAATTTCCACCCGGTAAATTAGGCGTCGTTGCCACTAAGCCACTGGGAAACCAGCGTGATTTGGCATTGGCCTATTCTCCGGGGGTAGCTTCCGCCTGCGAAGCGATCGTCGAGGATTCAGGCGAAGCGGCAACGATGACGGCTCGGGGGAATCTCGTTGCGGTCATTAGTAACGGTACTGCGGTTCTCGGTCTCGGGGATATCGGCCCGCTGGCCTCAAAACCGGTTATGGAGGGCAAAGCGGTACTATTTAAAAAATTTGCCGGCATCGACGTATTCGACATCGAAGTAGACGAGACCGATCCTCAGAAATTCTGCGATATCGTGGCTGCGCTCGAGCCGACATTCGGTGCCATCAATCTCGAGGATATCAAGGCCCCGGAATGTTTTGAGATTGAGGAGACCTTGCGGACACGCATGGGTATTCCGGTGTTTCACGACGATCAGCATGGCACGGCCATCATCGTGGCGGCAGCGATCTATAATGGCCTGCAAATTGTCGGCAAAGACCTGTCCGAGGTGAAACTGGTTGCGTCTGGGGCGGGCGCGGCAGCATTAGCCTGTCTGGATCTTTTGGTATCGATGGGGCTCTCGGTGGACAACACTTGGGTCACCGATATCGAAGGTGTGGTTTATGAGGGCCGTAAGGAACTAATGGACCCGCGCAAGGAACGGTATGCCAAGAACACCGACGCCCGCACGCTTGGAGAGGTAATCGAGGATGCGGATATTTTTCTTGGCCTGTCCGCACCTAAAGTACTGACGCAGGATATGGTCAAGTCCATGGGTGAGCAGCCGCTTATCATGGCTCTTGCCAATCCAACGCCCGAGATATTGCCCGAGGAAGCAAAGACGGCCAGGCCCGACGCGATAATCGCGACCGGCAGATCGGACTACCCCAACCAGGTGAACAACGTACTTTGCTTTCCCTTTATTTTTCGGGGAGCCCTAGACGTGGGCGCTACCGCAATCAACGAAGAAATGAAAATTGCCTGCGTCAAGGCTATTGCCCAACTAGCCAGGGCGGAGGGGTCCGACGTTGTCGAACGCGCATATGGCGAACAGGCCTCCCGTTTCGGGCCGGATTACCTCATACCCAAGCCTTTCGATCCCCGGCTGATGACCGAGGTCGCGCCTGCGGTGGCGAAGGCCGCGATCGACAGTGGCGTTGCGACCCGTCCGTTTACTGACCAAGACAGTTACCGACAGCGACTGTCTCAGTTTGTCTGGCGAACCGGTCTTGTGATGAAGCCTGTCTTCGAACGGGCACGATTGAATCCGAAACGCGTCGTTTATGCGGACGGGGAATCGCGTCGCGTTCTCCATGCCTGCCAGGTGGTGATCGACGAAGGCTTGGCCAAGCCGATCCTTATTGGTCGTGAGGCGGTCGTGGCACAAACGATCAACGATCTCGGTTTGCGTATCGAAATTGGCGGAGATCTGGAGGTTATCGACCCTGAACATGAGGAAAGCGCCAAACGCTATGCCGAGGCTTATCATGCGCTGATGTCGCGCAAAGGCGTTTCGCCGGACTTGGCGGACCGGTACGTGCGTACACGAACGACCCTGCGTGCGGCAATGATGGTACATATGGGCGATGCGGACGCGATGATCGCGGGTGTGATTGGACAATTCAGGGTTCATCTTCGTCATGTGCAGGACATCATCGGCAAGCGCGACGGTGTCCGCGATCTGTCCGCATTGACTCTGATGGTGATGCCCCAAGGGCTCTACTTTTTGGCGGACACTCATGTCTCCCCGAACCCCAGCACCGATGAATTGGTCGAAATGGTGCTATTGGCCTCCGAAGAAGTCCGCAGGTTCGGAATTCGACCCAATGTAGCGTTGCTTTCCTATTCAAATTTCGGTACGCGGGATTCCGATTCCGCGGTGAAACTGCGCGACGCAGTGGCCATACTACACCGCGACTACCCCGAACTTGCGGTGGATGGCGAAATGCATGCGGATGCGGCGCTTGACCCGGTGGTAAGGCAGCGAACGTTCCCCGATTCAAAACTGCAGGGTATCGCCAATCTTTTGATCATGCCCAATCTCGATGCAGCAAACATCGTGTTCAATATGATCAAAGCGCTCGATCCACAAATCGTACCGGTTGGTCCGATGCTGATCGGTACCGCAAAGCCGGCCCATGTGGTGACCCCGTCGATTTCCGCAAGGGGGTTAGTGAATATGACTGCGCTTTCGGTTGTCGACGCGCAGGCACAGCGCGGTTAGGGGAAGTTAAAGGCTACAGAAATGGCGGATACAGACCTTATCGATCCCGGTACGACTGATGAATTGGGTGACCTTTATGGCGTTAACGATGATTTGGTGCGTGCGGTAACCGCTGCCCTGGAAGAAGGCCGCATCGAAGCAGTCGAGGGTTTGATCGAACCGCTTCATGCTGCTGATCTCGCCGATTTGTTCGAGCGATTTTCTCGGTCGGCACGAACCGATTTCATGAATTACATCGCGGACCATATCGATCCCGAATTTTGGACCTATGTTGATGAGGGCTTACGCGAAGTTTTCCTCGATGATCTCGACAACAAAAAGATCGCGGCTGTCGTCCAGGAACTCGAATCCGACGATGCGGTCGATATTCTCGAAGACTTGGAGGCCGATGACCAACGAGAAACATTGGAAGCTGTGCCTGAAGCAGATCGTGCTCTACTTGAAGACGCACTTCGGTATCCCGAGGACAGTGCGGGACGCCTTATGCGCCGCGAAGCGGCGACCGCGCCGCAATTCTGGAAAGTTGGCGATGCAATCGATTTCATGCGGAGCGACGCAGACTTGCCCGAGCAGTTCTACAATTTGTTTGTGGTTGATCCGGGCCATAAGCCGATTGGTTGGGTCCCGCTGCATAAATTACTGCGGGCCGAGCGCAAGGTGGCGGTAACTGAGTTGATGCATGAGGATTTGAAAGTGTTGCCAGCTCAGATGGACCAGGAAGATGTTGCCTTCCTGTTTCGCCAATATGGTTACGTCTCAGCGCCGGTGGTCGACGATGATGGACGTATGATTGGCATCGTCACCATCGATGATGTGGTGGATGTGATCGATGAGGAAGCGGAAGAAGATATCCTCAAACTCGCAGGTGTTAAGGAAGATGACTTTTACGACGCTGTGATCGATACGACCCGTGCCCGTTTTTCCTGGTTACTGGTCAATCTCGGTACCGCCATCTTGTCGGCAATCGTCATTGGATTTTTCGAGGCAGCGATCGAAAAGGTTGTCGCATTGGCGATTCTCATGCCGATTGTAGCCGCTCTTGGCGGCAATGCAGGAACCCAAGCACTGACCGTTGCCGTGCGGGCCTTGGCGATGAAAGAGCTTACCCCAGCTAATGCGCTCCGCATCACGGGCAAAGAAATTTTGGTCGGGGGCATTAACGGGTTTTTGTTGGCGATTATATTGGCGGTTGTCGCGGGCTTCTGGTTTGCCGATCCGGTACTTGGTGGCGTCATCGCCGCGGCAATGGTTATAAATTTGTTGGTAGCCGGATTTATCGGAGTCACAGCGCCGTTGGCACTTGATCGCATGGGGATAGATCCAGCGGTGGCGTCGTCAGTTGTCGTTACGGCAACGACCGATGTGGTCGGTTTTTTCACTTTTCTGGGCCTTGCTGCCTGGGTCTTGCTGTAGGAGTGCGGCATGATACCTAACGATTTGCCGCAGTTCGATTTCGGCCTCGACGAAACCATAGAAATGGTTCGGGACAGCACTCGCGCATTCGCGTCCGAACAGATTGCGCCGCGTGCCCAAGAAATCGATGAAAGTAACGAGTTTCCGCGGGACTTGTGGCCTGAAATTGGTGCGCTCGGGCTCCATGGTATTACCGTCGAAGAAGAATATGGCGGTGCCGGGATGGGCTATACGGCACATGTGGTGGCGATGGAGGAGATCAGCCGGGCATCAGCGTCGGTCGGACTTTCCTATGGCGCGCATTCCAATCTCTGCGTCAATCAAATCCGACGCAACGGAACCGAAGAACAGAAACGACGGTATCTGGGGAAATTGATTTCGGGCGAGCATGTGGGCGCGCTCGCGATGAGCGAGGCGGAAGCCGGTTCCGACGTCGTCTCGATGAAGCTGAAAGCCGATAAGAAATCCGATGCCTACGTTTTGAACGGCACAAAAATGTGGATCACCAATGGACCGGACGCGGACGTATTGATCGTCTACGCCAAGACCGACCCTGAAGCGGGATCGAAGGGAATTACCGCGTTTATTGTCGAGAAGGAAATGGCCGGATTTTCCACTTCGCCGAAGCTCGATAAGCTGGGTATGCGGGGATCCAACACCTGCGAACTTGTGTTCGAGGATTGCGTGATTCCGACAGAGAATGTTCTAGGCACCGTCGATGACGGTGTCGGTGTTTTGATGAGCGGGCTCGATTACGAGCGGTTGGTATTGGCGGGTGGCCCGCTTGGCATCATGCAGGCGTGTCTTGATCTCGTCGTGCCGTATCTCCACGACCGTCAGCAATTCGGGCGACCGATCGGCTCGTTTCAAATCATGCAGGCAAAATTGGCCGACATGTACACGACCCTGAATGCGTGTAAGGCCTATGCTTATACCGTGGCCCAAGCCTGCGATCGCGGGGATGTAACGCGCAAGGACGCGGCAGGAGTCATTCTGTATTCCGCAGAGCGGGCGACCGGGATGGCGTTGGAGGCAATTCAGTGCTTGGGCGGTACCGGGTATGTCAATGACAGCTCTACGGGTCGGCTTTTACGGGACGCAAAGCTCTATGAAATTGGCGCTGGAACCTCGGAAATACGCCGTATGTTGATCGGCCGTGAATTGTTCGACGAAACTGGCGGTTAGAGGTGCTGGCATATAGCCAAAGTCCAACAATTCCAGTCTAATAGTCGAAACAAGGCATCATCGGGGACAATGACATGCCGACAGTGATGGTGACTGGTGCGAGCAGGGGCATCGGTCGTGAATTCGTATCCCAATATCGAGAGGCGGGCTGGAATGTCGTGGCGACTTGCCGTGATCCGGAAGGCGCGGGCTATGGCGAGGGCGAAGCCTACGAACTCGACGTCGCGGACCCCGTGAGCGTCAAAAACCTTGCCGAACAATTGGACGGAGAAGTGATCGATCTCCTGATTAACAATGCAGGTATAAACCTTGCCAAGCATACGAATTTCGGAAATCTCGATTACGATGCCTGGGACGAGGTGCTGTGGGTAAATGTGCTGGCACCGCTGCGGGTGTCTGAAATATTTGCACCGCATGTGGAACGGTCGAAACGCAAGCAGATAATCTTTCTGTCGAGCATCATGGGAAGCATCGCGGAGAATAGTGGTGGTATGCCAATCTATCGCTCCTCCAAAGCCGCTCTCAATCAGGCCGTGCGCAGTGTAGCTCCGGATCTCCGCGCCAAAGGAATCACAACTTTGCTGATCCATCCGGGCTGGGTTCAAACCGACATGGGAGGACCGAGCGCGGCAATCGATGCACAAACAAGCGTCACCGCGATGCGTGAAACATTCGAGGCGTTGACGCCCTCCATGGCCGGGCAGTATGTCAATTACGACGGCACCCCGATTCCATGGTAGTCATAGCGCTATGAACGAGCATAAACCCATAGAATTCTATTTCGAGTTCGCGAGCCCTTATGGGTATTTCGCAAGTGTCAAAATTGACGGTATCGCCGCAAAATATGGACGGACCGTTCAGTGGCGCCCGATCATGCTGGGCGCGGCGTTGCAAGCCACCGGTAGCCAGCCAAACGTATTGGTTCCGATCAAAGGCGACTACTTCAAAAACGATATCGTTCGTTGTGCCAAGATCATGGGTCTTGCCTTTACCATGCCCGATAACATGCCGATGAATTCGCTTGCCGCGAGCCGTGCATTTTATTGGCTCGACGACACNGACCCAGCAAAGGCGAAGCAGTTGGCCGAGGCGGTCTATCATGCCCATTGGGGCCTGGGGCGAGATATGTCGGATGTCGACGAAGTCGCCCGTGTTGCGGAGCCGCTCGAAATCGATGGTGAGGCCCTGAAAGCTGCCTGCCAGGACCAGAACATCAAAGACAAGCTGAAGGACATCACAATGTCTTCTGTCGACGCCGGTGTTTTCGGTTCGCCCTTTATCATCGCAGACGGGGAACAGTTCTGGGGCCACGACCGGCTCGATCATCTCGAACGGTGGCTTGGCGCCGGTCACTGGTAGGCGCGTTTTGCCCGCCGACACCCAGGCCCTTCCCGGCGTATCCTTCGTCGTTCCGGTTTACAACAAGGCGCCCCATATTCCCCGCGTCCTCGCGCAGATTAAGGCGCAACAAGGTGATTTTCCGAGGCAATTCGTCTTTCTCGATGACGGTTCCACCGATGGTTCGCTCGACATCGTGCGTGCCGAAACCGAAGGATGGGAAAATCTGGTGATTGAACATCAGGCGAATGCGGGATCGGCGGCGGCGACTAATGCGGCGATCGCACTCGCCGATCAACCGTATCTCAAATTCGTTGATGCGGATGATTTGTTGACCGACCGGGCAACATTGGTTCTGCTGAGAGCGTTAAGCGACAGCGATGCCTGTCTGATCTATGGGGGTGTCCAACGGTTTGCTGCAACGGAAAATCCGCAACTACAAGGTCCGTCTGATCAGACACACGTCGAGCGGATCGACGAACCACTTTTAGCGGCACTTAAAAATTCCCTTTTTAATCCCACGCAATTTTTGGCCCGAACCGATGCGGTGCGCGAAGTTGGCGGCTGCGACGAACGGGTTGTGCATTCGCAGGAATACGGATTAACGCTCCGTCTCGCACGGAAGTGGGCCTTTCTTAAATTGGATGAGACTGTCGCGTGGCTACCGGAAGACTCTACTGGACGGCTTTCCACCAACGAAGGCCGTCAACTGCAGCGAGTCACCAGAGCTGTTGCATACTTTTTAGCGGATTACCCGGATCTGCCGAATTCGGTGAAAAGTTACGCTTGTAAACGGCTCGCGGGGCGGGCGTGGAAGTATGCCAGGCGCCGTGGTGGAGAAGGGACCGTGGGGCGTTGGTTTTGGCGTAATTTGGCGGCGCAATTGAATTTTCTACGCGATCACGCCGCGTTTGCGGATGAATGTGTCGCCGCCTTCGAGAGTGCCGAAGGCCGACCTGTCGGCGAACAAGCGCCAAACTACTAAAGCCTTTATAGTTGACCGCATGTGTGGCTTTGCCGGATTGATCGATTTCAAGCGCTCGTTGGATGACGCGCGGCTGGAAGCGATTGCGCGCGATATGGCGGCTCGCCTAAGCCACCGTGGGCCAGATGACGATGGTGTATTTACGGACGCTCCTTCTGGCGTTGCGCTCGGATTTCGCCGTCTCTCGATCATTGATCTTTCGGAGGCCGGGCATCAACCAATGCAGTCGGCGGATGGCCGCTATGCCATCGTTTTCAATGGCGAAATTTACAATTTCCGCGAAATTCGCAAATCGCTTGAAGCGGAAGGCGTAGGAGATTGGCGAGGTACCTCCGATACGGAAGTTTTGCTGGCGGCAATCTCGCATTTTGGTCTGGAACGGGCACTGGGTTTGTTCGATGGCATGTTCGCCTTTTCCCTATGGGATCGCGAAGAGAAGTGCTTGACGCTCGCTCGAGATCGAATGGGCGAAAAACCGCTCTATTACGGTTGGTGCGGGACGCATTTTTTGTTTGGTTCGGAGCTCAAAGCTTTGACAGCTCATTTCGAATGGAAGGGCGAGCTGGATGAACGCGCTTTGGCTGCCTATCTCCGATTTTCATATGTGCCTGAGCCTATGTCGATCTATCGCGGCATCCGCAAACTTCCGCCGGGTCATCTAGTTCGATTTGACACCGCTACAGGAAAATCCGGCGACATGCCCGACCCGCAACCATTTTGGGATGCCCGAGCGGTCTTTGAGGCACGTCAAAGCGACGGGTTTGCCGGCTCGGAAGAGGACGCGTTGGCGAGGCTGGAAGCCTTGCTGACAAAATCGATTTCAAGGCGGTTGATCGCCGATGTTCCTCTTGGGGTGTTTTTATCGGGGGGCATCGATTCCTCAATCGTTACGGCGCTCGCGCAAAAGTCCGCCAGCGGCACAATCCGTACTTTCACGGTCGGGTTCGAAAACCCCGAATTCGACGAAGCGGGGTATGCCGAAAAAGTAGCACGCCATGTGGGCACCGATCACACATCACTGCTAGCCGACCAAAAAACGGTGCTCGACTATGTGGAAAAGGTCCCGGGCTGTTACGACGAGCCTTTCGCCGATGTTAGTCAGTTGCCGACGATGCTACTGGCCAAGCTTACCCGCGCACATGTCACGACGGTGTTGTCCGGTGACGGCGGGGACGAGTTGTTTGCCGGTTATCCGCGTTACGGTTCCGCTTTGCGGCATTTTCGGCGGAACAATGCTTTGCGTCGCGCGGGGGCGGCGTGCGTATCCGCGTTGATACCAGTCGGTGTGTTGAACAGCTTACGAGGTTTTTCGGGCCGTCCTGCCAGATTGGGCGACAAAATTCACCGCTTGGGTGAAGAGGCCAAGGCGGTTATGCCGGAGGACGTGCAGCTACACTACATGTCACGCTGGCGGTTGGCGGAAACACCGAAGATGCTCGACGAACTCGGGTTTTACGGAGACTCGGCCAAATGGCCCCGCGACGGCGAACCGCTCGGCCGGCTCACATTCGCGGATTCGGTTTCCTATCTGCCGGGGGACTTACTAGTGAAAATGGATCGGGCCAGTATGGCAGTAGGACTGGAGGCGCGAGCGCCTTTGTTAAATCACGACCTCGTAGAGTTTGCGTGGTCCCTCCAGTCAAACATGAAGCGCCGTGACGGTGCGGGAAAATATCTTTTGCGTAAATTACTCTACAAATTTGTTCCTCCCGAATTGGTCGACCGCCCCAAACAGGGATTTGAGCCACCTTTGGCCGATTGGTTACGCGGACCGCTGCGCGATTGGGCCGAAGCGTTGCTCGAGGAAAAGGCGTTAGGTGAAGGGGGCTGGCTGACGCCGGACCCGGTCAGGGCGCTGTGGGACGAACACCTCGCAGGTCATAGGAATTGGCATTTCGAACTTTGGAACATACTGATGTTTCAAGCGTGGCGAAGTGCGTGGAAAACCTAAGCGTTGCCGACTTGCCGAGGGGACGGCAAAATTGCATTCTCCGCCGGCAATCGAACGGAAGCTGTCATGCCGGCTATCAAGAGCAAAATCAAAACCGATGCTAAGGAGTTCCGCGCCAACGAAAAGGCGATGCGGGATTTGGTCGAGGAGTTACGCGCGGTTCATGCGCGGATTGCCGAGGGTGGCGATACCAAATCCCGTAAGCGTCATACGGATCGCGGCAAGCTTTTTGTTCGTGACCGAATCCAACGGTTGATTGATCCGAATAGCGAGTTCTTCGAACTGTCTCCATTGGCCGGAGAAGATATGTATGACGATGTCGTGCCGGCGGCAGGGATCGTCACCGGTATTGGACGGGTGAGTGGACGCGATTGTGTCATCGTCGCCAATGACGCGACGGTCAAAGGCGGAACCTACTATCCGATTACGGTCAAGAAGCATCTTCGGGCGCAGGCGGTCGCTGCCAAAAACCGATTGCCCTGTATTTATCTTGTTGATTCCGGTGGTGCCAATTTACCCCACCAGGCGGAGATCTTTCCCGACCGCGAGCATTTCGGCCGCATTTTCTATAACCAGGCCACAATGTCTGCCGCAGGTATCCCGCAAATCGCCGTGGTGATGGGATCATGCACGGCCGGCGGCGCCTATGTCCCCGCAATGGCGGATGAGGCAATTATTGTCAAGGACCAGGGCACGATATTCCTGGCCGGACCGCCCTTGGTAAAAGCGGCCACCGGTGAGGAGGTGACGGCGGAAGCGCTTGGCGGCGGCGATGTCCATACCCGTGTATCCGGCGTCGCCGATCATTTGGCAAAGAACGATGATGATGCGCTGGAGCGGTGCCGAAGCATCGTTGCACGTCTGAACATCCCGCCGGTCGATCTGTCTGTGGTCCGGCAAGAGCCGACGGCACCCGCCTATGCGCCGGAGGAGATTTATGGCGTCGTGCGCGATCAATTGCGTCGCCAGTATGATGTCACCGAGGTTATTGCTCGAATTGTCGATAACAGCGAATTCGATCCTTTTAAGGAACGGTACGGGCGAACGTTGGTCTGCGGCTTTGCCCATATCGAGGGGTGGCCGGTCGGTATCGTTGCAAATAACGGTATTCTGTTCTCGGAATCCGCGGTCAAAGGCGCACATTTCGTCGAACTTTGCTGCCAACGGAAAATTCCCCTGATCTTCTTGCAGAACATCATGGGCTTCATGGTGGGTGAGAAGGCCGAGACCGGCGGAATCGCAAAGGACGGTGCAAAATTGGTGACCGCGGTTTCTTGCGCTGAGGTGCCCAAATTCACGGTTATCATCGGAGGCTCGTTCGGTGCGGGTAACTACGGAATGTGTGGCCGCGCATACGATCCACGATTCCTTTGGAGTTGGCCTAACGCGCGCATTTCGGTGATGGGGGGTGAGCAGGCAGCAGACGTATTGGCGTCAGTCCGGCGCGATGGTGCGGAAGAAGATGAAGAGACGTTCAAGGAACGCATTCGAGCGAGTTATGACGAAGAAGGTCGTCCCAACTATGGCAGCGCCCGACTATGGGATGATGGGGTGATCGATCCAGCCGACACGCGGCAAATTCTGGCTCGGGGCATCGAAATCGCGCTCAACGCGCCGATAGCCGATACTAAGTTCGGCGTTTTCAGGATGTAACAATGAGCGATCAGATGATCCTACTCGATCGCGACGAGACCGGCGTCGCGACCGTTACTCTCAACCGGCCCGATGTTCACAACGCGTTCAATGATGTGGTCATCGCGCAATTGACCGATTGCTTCGAGGAGGTTGCGGCGGACGACACCGTGCGGGTGATGCTGCTCAAGAGTGAAGGCAAAAGCTTTTCTGCCGGTGCGGACTTAAATTGGATGAAGGCAGCTGTAAACAATTCCACCGAGGAAAACGAAGCGGATGCGGGTAAGTTGGCGGGCCTCTTTCATCGGCTAGATACCATGCCCATGCCGACTGTTGCCCGCGTGCAGGGATCTGCATTCGCCGGCGGTTTGGGCCTCGTGGTTTGCTGTGACATTTCAATCGGCGTGAAAGCGGCGAAGTTTTCGGTAACCGAGGTGAAACTCGGACTTATCCCTGCCGTAATCAGCCCTTATTTGACCCAGGCCATCGGTCCCGGCGAGGCAAGGCGTTTTTTCCATACGGCGGAGCTGTTCGACGCCGAAGAGGCCAAGCGTATTGGGCTATTGCATGAGGCAGTTGAGCCGGAGGATTTAGATCCGACGGTTGATAAAGTCGTGCAATCTATTCTTGGAAATGCGCCAGAAGCAAACCGCGCCTGTAAACGTCTAATTCGCGATCTTGGTTCGCGGGTTACCGATGATCTCCGCCTAGATACTGGCCGGCGGATCGCGAACATCCGGGCGACCGACGAAGCGCAGGAAGGCATCGGCGCCTTTTTCGACAAGCGGTCGCCAAACTGGATCGAGGAGCAAGCCTAATGGCGGAAGAGATGGTGCTTCTCGACACGGATGCGCGCGGCATCGGCACGATTACGATCAATCGGCCCGAAGTCCGCAACGCCTATAACGCGGAACTGCTGGAGGGGTTGGCGAACGCTGTCACGAATTTCGAAAAGGATGACGGCGTACGGCTTATTCGGATGCGGGGCAACGGTATCCACTTCCAGGCCGGCGCCGACATCAATTGGTTGAAAGCGAATGCGTCGCTCAGTCCCGAAGAGAACCGTGTGGTTTCGGCGTTGACGACGAACACCATGAAAACGCTCAACGAATGCGCCAAACCCATTGTCGCGTTGGTACAGGGCGGCTGTTTTGGAGGTGGTATGGGGATCGTCGCGGCGGCGGATATCGCCATTGCCGAAGAAAGCGCTGAATTCGCCATTACTGAAGCGCGCTGGGGCTTGGTCGGCGGCCCGATATTACCGCAACTCGTGGCGGCTATAGGGTTGCAACAAACCCGTCGCTACGCGCTGACCACCGAGCGTTTTAGCGCGGCCCGTGCTTTGGAAATCGGTTTGATCCATCAGACATGCCCGGTTGGTGAGCTGGATGCAGCGGCAGCGCCTGTTTTCGAACTGCTTCTTAAAGCGGGCCCGAATGCATTGAAAGCAACCAAGCAGCTGATCTTCGATGTCACCGGTATTTCACTCGACCGGGATACCGCGGATTGGATCATCGATCAAAATGCGTTGCAGCGGCAAAAGCCGGAAGCACCCGAAGGGCTCGCGAGTTTTCTCGAGCGGCGGAAGCCGGCTTGGTATCCGGAAGGGGCGGAAGATGGCTGAAATCATTTCCGTCGAAACTGACACACGCGGTATCGCGACGCTGACCATTGATCGCCAAAGCGCGCTGAATGCGTTCGATCAAGCGCAAGTGGCCGCATTCAATGATGCGATGGCTAAACTAGAGTCTACAAACGGGCTACGGGCTCTTGTGCTGCAGGGTGTGGGTAAAATTTTCTGCGCCGGAGCCGACGTAACCTATCTTCGCGATAAGGGTGCGGAGCCTTGGGAGGACAACCTGGCCGACGCCGAAAACTATGCGGCCATGTCGAGGCGCTTGCGCGATTTGCAGGCGCCGGTAATCGCTAAGGTGCAAGGGGGTGCCTATGGCGGGGGAATTGGTATCGTTGCCGCGTCCGATATCGTGATTGCCGAAAACAGTGCGAAATTCGCTGTGACCGAAGGCAAATTCGGCTTTACGGCTTCGATCATGATGCCCTATCTGCTGCCTCGCATCGGTACCCGTCAGGCACGGCGATGGTGTTTGACGTCGGAAGTAATGTCGGCGGAAAAAGCACTATCGATCGGGCTCATCGACCAAGTTGTGGATGAAGGTGATTTGGACAGTGCCCTTGAAACGATGATCGACGGTTTGCTCCATAACGGACCGGGCGGCGTCGCAGAAACGAAGGTGGCCATGAACTATTTGAGCTATCCCGCCTTCGATGACGCTACAATCGACGCATCGATAGACGCGTTCGCCAAAGGTCGGGCCATGGAAAGTGCACGAGAAGGGGCCGCTTCGTTCGTTGAAAAACGGAAGCCCGCTTGGGCGCCATAAGGGTTAGTGTAGGGGCGAGGCAGAAAACCGATGGCGTTTCCTAAAAAAGTCAAAATCGTCGAAGTGGGTCCGCGCGACGGTCTGCAGAACGAAGCAGAGATCGTGCCCCTCGAGGTCAAGGTAGAGTTGATCGAGCGTCTCGGCGAGGCCGGCGTGAGCATAATGGAAGCGGGCAGTTTCGTTTCGCCGAAATGGATTCCGCAAATGGCCGATACGGCAGATGTATTGGCTCGCGTGCCGAGACGTTCCGATGTGACATATTCAGTACTAACGCCCAACATGAAGGGTTTCGACGGGGCGGTGGCGGCGAAGGCGGATGAGGTGGCGATCTTCGGCGCTGCGACCGAAAGTTTTTCGCAGAAAAACATCAATTGCTCGATTGCCGAGAGTCTGGAGCGGTTTCAGCCGGTGGCGACGGCCGCAATAGAAGCGGGCATTCCGGTACGTGGCTATATTTCCTGTGGCCTGGGTTGTCCCTACGAGGGCGAGGTCGCGGCGGAAGCTGTAGCCGATGTGGCCGCCATTTTGGATGAGATGGGGTGCTACGAGATCTCGCTAAGCGATACGATTGGCACCGGCACGCCGTTAAAGGCACAAGCGATGGTCGAGGCGACCCTGAAGAAGGTTTCCCTGGAAAAAATCGCGATCCATTTTCACGACACCTACGGTCAGGCACTGGCGAATATCCTCGCCTGCCTCGAAATGGGTGTTGCGGTGGTGGATAGTTCGGTCGCGGGCCTTGGCGGCTGTCCCTACGCCAAAGGTGCCAGTGGTAACGTGGCGACCGAGGATGTGATTTACATGTTGAATGGCATGGGTATCGAGACCGGCATCGATTTCGAGAAACTTCTCGCCGTTGGCCAGTTCATCAGTGAACATCTCGGCCGTCCGCCTGTCTCCAAAGTTGCCGCAGCACTTGGCCGCAAAGGACGCGCCGCCTGATGGGTGAGTTGCACGTCATCAAACTCTGCGTCGGCATTCGCGACATTGAGCATTTGAAGCAGGTGCAGTCGGACCGACTTAAAGATGCCCGCCACGGAGAAGGCCGGCTATGGCACCGGACCCGCAACACGCCCCGGCGTATGGACGAATTGCTAGATGGCGGGTCGCTCTATTGGGTGATCGCAGGCACGATCCGCGCCCGCCAACGCCTTATTGGGTATGACCACTACATGGATGAGAACGGTAAGCGGCAGTGTCTGTTGCTGCTCGACCGGGAAATCGTTTCCACTGCCGCGTGGCCGCACCGGGCGTTTCAGGGCTGGCGATACTTGGACGCCAAAGACGCGCCACCGGATTTGGCCGACGACGATCAATCCGGCGATATGCCACCGGAAATGGCGCGGGAACTGCGCGAGCTGGGCCTTTTATGACGCTTCCTCGAGGACAGGACTGAGCGCGCCCAACAAAGGTCCTAAATGTTTCTCGTAAGGTTTCCAGCGCCCGACCGACCGGTCGTAGATCGGTTCGCGCACCTGCGCTTGGCTGGCGGTCCGGACCGCGCGTTTGTTTTCGTAAAAGGCAAGGCAAGAGTCGTCCCAATCGAGGCCGCAATGGTCGACTAGCCGGCGCGCTTGGGGATCCAGGTCGGCGACCACGCTTTCGTAGTTGACGTCGAGAATTCGGCCTGCCGGTAGCACACGACGCCAGTGATCCATCAGCTTGTGATAGGCCACGTAGTAACGTCCGAGCTCCGCCAGGTCGTAACACCAGGCTTGGCCTTCGGCGAAGTGCTGCTGGAAACAGGAAAGGCAGGTGTCTACCGGATGACGCACGCAATGAATGATCTTCGCCTTGGGCAGCATCAAATGCAGAAGCCCGAGATAGCGGAAGTTATGGGGCATCTTGTCGGTTATTCGCGACGCTTCCGGTGCGCGCGATTGGACGGCGGTGACATACTCTTCGCCGCTTTCCCGTAAATCGGCGCGATCCGCCTTGTCGTTCAGGTCGGGAAACCAGATCTCTTCCTTGTGTTTGCGGACTTTGGAAAGGGTGGTGATTTCTCCGGCACCATGAACGTCTGGGTGGCTTGCGAGAATTTGTTCGATCAAGGTGGTGCCAGACCTCGGCATGCCGACGATGAAAATCGGCGTTTTGCTGTCATGGCCGACATCGCTTACATCGGACCAATCTCCAGCCGGATACGCATCGGCGATTTCACCCATGCGCGCTTCGGCCTTTTCGATATCGAATTCCAGTGTTTGACGTTTGCGGGTGCAGGCTTGCGAAAGGTGCTTGAAGGCGGCGTCGGGTTGCTTCAGGTCGTTGTAATATTTGCCGAGCGCGAAGTGCACGAAAATACGGTCGAAAGGTGGGAACTCTTCGATTTCACCTTCGGCACGAACCAACATTTTGCCGATACCGTCCTCTCGGTCGAATTTGTGATTGTAAGCCAATGTTTGATAGGGCTCGCCGTAGCGATTGTTCATGGCGATGGCGGTAATGAAACTGTTGCGCGCCTCTTCGAACCGCCCGAGTTGAACGAGCGTGCCACCAAGATTGCAATGGGCTTGCGGATAGAAGGGTTTCAAAGCCAATGCGGCGCGGTAGGCGGATTCCGCGTCTTCGTAGCGTTCTAGTTTCGAATAGGCGGCAGCAAGATTGTTCACCGCTTCCGAATTCTTCTTATCAAGCAAGGACGCGCGGCGGAACGCGCCGATTGCATCTTCGATCCTGTCTTCCAATAACAACACGCTGCCAAGGNGATTATGCGCAACCGAATAGTCGGGCTTGAGCGCGATGGCCTTGCGGTAGTGATCCGCGGCTTCGTTTAGCTTCGACTGTTGCAGGTAGGCAGTACCGAGATTGTTGACCGCGACTTCCGCCTTTGGGCGGATCGCCACGGCGCGCTCAAGATAGGTTTGCGCATCCGCATTAGCGCCGGTTTTCAGTGCGACCACGCCGAGCAGATGCCAGGCTTCGAAGAAGTTCGGATGGCTCTTTATGAGCCCGTCCAGGATCGTCGAGGCTTTATCCAGCTCGTTCTTTTCGAAATGTCCCATCGCACGCTTGTATTCGGCAATGGGCGGGCTGCTGATCTTGGCGATCTTGGCCATAATTTTTAAAGTTTGGTTGGATTTGGCGCGTCGCCATAGACCTCTTCGGGGTCGAATACCTTTTCGGTCTCCTGGTAGGTAAGTTCGATCGGTGCATCGGGGACGTCACCGGTCGGGACCGAACGATAAAAACAGGAACGGTATCCTACGTGACAGCTGGCTCCGTTGCCGGCCACATCTACCCGTAACCAGACCGCATCCTGATCGTCATCAATTCGCATTTCGACGACTTTTTGCACCAACCCGCTCGTAGCACCTTTATGCCAGAGCACTTGGCGGCTGCGGCTCCAGTAAAAGGCCTCGCCGGTCTCGATGGTTTTAGTGAGGGCCTCGGCGTTCATATAACCGTGCATAAGCAATTCGCCGGTGGTCGCATCTGTGGTGACGACCGGAATGACGCCATTGTCGTCGAATTTCGGCGCGAGTACGCTGCCTTCTTCGACCAGTTCGACGGTGCTGCGCGCCGCGAAATGTTTGTTTGCCGTTTCATTCGGCATGGAATTGCCTTCCTAATTACCCGTGGGTGTTTGGTTGTGCTGTGATATATATCCGCCGCATTCTTGCGGCAAGCAGTCTATGAACAAAAATATTCGACCGGCATGAGCCTGACCATCCACAATACACTATCCGGTGCGCGTGAACCATTCGAACCGCAAGACCCGAAACGCGTCACGGTCTATGTTTGCGGGCCGACGGTCTACAATCATGCTCATATCGGCAATGCCCGGCCCGCGGTCGTATTCGACGTGCTAATTCGGCTTTTGCGTCACGTATATGGTGACGAAAGCGTCGTTTATGCCCGAAACATCACTGATGTAGACGACAAGATTAATGCAGCGGCGCTGGAGGAAGGGGTGCCGATCGGCACGATCACCGACCGCTATACGGAAATTTATCATCAGGATATGGGGTCGCTGGGCGTCTTGCCGCCGGATGTGGAGCCCAGGGCGACCGAGCATATCGAACAGATGAAAACGATGATCGATCATCTGATCGAAAAGGGCCATGCCTATGCTGCCGAAGGGCATGTTTTGTTCGATGTGCCCTCCTATTCCGACTATGGCCGGCTTTCGAAGCGGGATCAGGACGAAATCATCGCCGGCGCCCGGGTCGAGGTCGCGCCGTACAAGAAAAACCCGTCCGATTTTGTGCTTTGGAAACCGTCGACCGACGAGCAGCCCGGCTGGGAAAGTGCCTGGGGTTACGGTCGACCCGGCTGGCATATGGAATGTTCGGCAATGATTGAGCGTCATCTGGGCCAGACCATCGATATCCATGCCGGCGGTCAGGATTTGGTTTTCCCGCACCATGAAAACGAAATCGCCCAAAGCGTTTGCGCCCATAACGGTACCGCGTTCGTGCGCTACTGGATGCATAACGGCTTCGTCAATATCGAGCAGGAAAAAATGTCGAAGTCCCTCGGTAATGTGACGCTGGTTTGCGATCTACTCGATCAGGCGCCGGGAGAGGCAATTCGGTATGCCTTGTTGGCGGCACATTATCGCCAGCCATTGAATTGGTCGGAAGACGGGTTGGCCTTGGCCAAGCGTAATTTGGACAGGTTATACGAGGCGCTGCGTCTGCTCGGCGATGTGGAACTCGACGAAGACCCCGCACCGGCGCCGGAAGTGGTCGCCGCCCTTGAGGATGATCTCAACACGCCTCAGGCGATGGCGGAAATGGCAGCGCTCGTTCGCGCCGCCAATACGGCAAATGACGAAAAGGCGCGAAAAAAAGCGAAGGCGGCCTTACTCGGGTCCGGCGCAATACTTGGTATCTTGGGCCACGAGCCCGATGCCTGGTTTGCCCAAGGCCGCGAAGTTGATGCTGCGGAGATCGATGCGCTGGTCGAAGCCCGTAATGCTGCGCGCGCCGCAAAAGACTATGCGGAAGCGGACCGCATCCGCGACGAACTTAGCGAGCGCGGCATTGTGATTGAGGATAGTGCAGAAGGCACGAGCTGGCGCGTGACCGGCTAAATTCCCGGCGCCCCAATCGTCATGCCACCGCAGACATGGATCGTCTGACCGGTAACGAATCCCGCTTCATCGGCCACCAAAAAAGACACCGCGTGAGCGATGTCTTCGGGTTCGCCAAGACGGCGGACGGGCATTGCATCAACTAGTTCCTGGTGTTTGTCCGTTCCCGGAGGGTGGTTCCGCAAAAACAATGCGGTTTGGATCGGGCCGGGCGAGACCGCATTGACGGTAATTCCGAATGGACCCAGTTCCAGCGCCCAGATTCGGCTGAAACCGACGAGACCTGCCTTGGCGGCACCATAGGAGGTGCGTTCTTCCTTACCCATCATGGCGCGCGACGCCATATGGACGATGCGGCCGAACTTTCGATCTTTCATGCCAGGTATAACCGCTTGGCTGCAAATGAGAGCGCCGCGCAGGTTGACGCTGATTTGTTTGTCGAAGTCGGGCAGAGTGGTGCCTTCTGCCGTCGCCGGAAGTGAATACCCCGCATTATTGACCAGTATATCGACCGGATGTTTGGCAACGATCTCCGCAAGTGAATCCACCACAGTCGCGTCATCTTCCAAATCGACCTTGAAATAGGGACCGGGGAACTCTTCGTCGGGATCGCTGCGGGCAATGCCGATCACGGTCGTGCCGGCAGCGGCTAGATGCTTGGCAATGGCAAGTCCGATACCTTTGCTGGCGCCGGTAACTAATGCGGTGCGGCTCATGCGGATCTCCCCCGATATGCCGTTGCGGCACTTTGTGGCACTGGTCAATCATGCCACGGTGTGCTTGATAAACCGGAGTTTCAGAAATACCGCAAGAGGGCACTGGGGTGGAAATCGAAAAAAATCGTTTCAAGCGCGCGATCCAGAAAAAGCAAAAGCAGATTGGTCTCTGGACCGGTCTCGCCAATCATTTGTCGATGGAGATTCTAAAAGATTCCGGGTTCGAATGGATCTTGATCGATATGGAGCATTATCCGAACGAGGTTCCGCTGCTGGCGGGTCAACTTCAGGCTCTAGAGGGCGGAACGGCGACGCCCATCGTTCGGCCGCCTTGGAACGATCCGGTTTGGGTGAAACGTATTTTGGATCAAGGCGTGTTTAGTTTGCTGTTTCCGATGATACAGACCGCCGAAGAGGCGGAGCGGGCGGTATCCTCGACGCGCTATCCGCCGACGGGTATTCGCGGCGTTTCCTATAACCATCGCGGCAACCGGTTCGGGCGGGTGACCGACTATCTGGACAAGATCGAAGAAGAGCTTTGCGTCCTGGTACAGATCGAAACTCGCAAGGCGCTCGGCAATGTGGAAGCCATCGCAGCGGTCGATGGTGTGGATGGCGTATTTTTCGGTCCGGCCGATCTTTCCTGTGACATGGGCTTTCCCGGCCAACTCGGCCATCCGGATGTTTCGGCGGCGATCCTCGAAGGGCACGAGAAGGTCCAAAAGGTCGGCAAGCCGACCGGTATTCTCACGGGCATAGAAAAAGACGCCAAAATGTTCATCGAAGCGGGGATGAGTTTTGTCGCCGTAGGATCCGACCTAGCGTTGCTGGCGCGGGGTTCGGAAGCATTGCGCGGCAAGTTCGACTAGGGGCCTTAATCGATGGCAAACAAGGTTCTGATTTTGGGGAAAATCCACGACGGCGGCGTGGATATGCTCCGCAAGGCCGGTGGGCTCGAAATCAAGGAGATGGCCGAACACGTGCCAGAGATTTTCGACGAGCTTCCGGACACGGATGCCATCATCGTCCGCATGACCAAGATTACCCGCGAGGTATGCGCGGCGGCGCCAGATCTCAAGATCGTCGCCCGTCATGGGGTCGGTTACGAAGCGGTCGATGTGGACGCGCTTACGGATCACGGCGTACCACTCACCATTACCGGAGACGTTAACTCGACTGCAGTTGCGGAACACACATTGGCCCTAATGCTGGCGTTGGCGAAACAAGTGGTGACCTACGATCGCGCGACACGAAACGATAATTTCGCCATCCGCGATGGGTTCGACAGCACTGAGCTTTCCGGCAAAACAGCTCTGTTGGCGGGCTTTGGGCGTATCGGTCGAGCCACGGCCATGAGGGCGGCTGCATTCGGGATGAAGGTGATGATTGCCGATCCTTTCGTCAGCGCTGAGCAGGTGGAAGGCGAGGGCTATGGGTTCGCGCCCGATTTCAGGGCTGCGCTGCCGGAAGCGGATTATGTTTGCATTCACGTGCCGAAGACGCCGGAGACGACCAATTTGATTTCAACCGACGAATTGAAGGCGATGAAAACGAGCGCTCACCTGTTGAACGTTTCGCGTGGCGGCATTGTCGACGAGGCGGCACTTTATACCGCGCTCACGGAGGGCTGGATCAGGGGAGCGGCGTTGGATGTGTTCGAGCCAGAACCGCCCCAGTCCGATAATCCTTTGCTGGCGCTGGACAATATTGTCGTCAGCCCCCATTGCGGTGCATTTACCGAAGAGTGCGCACAGCGAATGGCCGAAGCCTGTGCCCGGTCGGTGTTGGATGCGCTTGAGGGAAATTACGACCCTGAACTGGTAATCAATAAAGAAGCCCTGCCGGAATAACCGGCAGGGCTTGTGAATGCCTGAGCCGGTTTTCCACCGGCTCTAGAAACCAATGCGATATCGTTAGGCGTCGATTTTGCGCCAGGAGCAATACTCGTCCTGGATTACGCGTACGTCCTGGCCCGGACGGCGGTCCACATAGACATAGCCTTCCTTCAACACCATTTTGATATTCTTGCGGGGCTCTAGCGCCTTGATGTTTTTGCTCGGGTNGCCGTCGACGACAACCACGTCCGCGATTTTGCCTTTCTCCAGCGTGCCGATTTCATCTTCCATATGGAGCGCGCGAGCGGCATTGCGAGTTGCGGTCACGATGGCATCCATCGGCTTCATGCCGAGCTCGCAATAGGTGACAAGTTCTCCACCATTGCTGCCCATATCCGGCTCGAAGCCCATATCGGTGCCCATGGCGATGTTGGCGCCGGCTTTATAGAGCTTCTGGAAGGTATCGAAGCAGTCCGGTTGAATTTGCTTCATTTTGTCGAGGGTAAATTGAGGAGTACCGATTTCGCGACGAATATCGATCGCGTGATCGGTACGATGCGACAGGGTCGGTGTAATCGGAATTTGCGTCTCGACGATCTTGTCTATCGCCTCTTCCGAGTTGAAGACCATATGCTCCAGCGTATCTGCACCGGCCTCAATGGCAATCAACTGGGCTTCAGGCGTGAAGCAATGGATCGCGCAATGCTTATGCTGCATATGTGCTTCTTCGCAGGTCACCCGCAATTCTTCGGGTGTGTGATTGCGGATATCGGGCTCTTCCTTGTCGGTGCCGCCGCCGCCGGATGCGCAGGTCTTGAGCCAGTCGACACCCGACAGCAGGTTACGGCGAGCGAGCTTACGCATCTCGTCGGGGCCGTCGGCGGTCGCCAAGGGGTCGCGACGCGCGGACCGGGGATTGATCAAATCAAGATGCGAACCGGTGCCAACAGTAAAGGCAGCACTTATAAGACGCGGGCCGGCGAAAATTCCGGCGTCGATGGCGTCGCGTACCGCGCAGGATTGGTCGGTCATCAAACCGTAGGAGCCCATGAAGCCAAGATCGCGTAGCGTGGTGAATCCTCGGTCCAGGCACATCTGAGCATGGAACAGCATGTACATTTGCTGCAGTTCCGGTGTCACTTCCCATTGGGCGACGCGGTAATTCTTGAAGGTCAGATTGTTGTACATGCAAAGATGGATATGGAGATCCATCATGCCCGGCATCACCGAATATTTGGAGCAGTTGATGATTTCGGCGTTCTTCGGAATCTTGACTTCTTTCGCTGGTCCCACCGCTGCGATGCGATCGCCGCGAATGAGTATGACAGCGTTTTTGACCGGCTTACCGCCGTTACCGTCGATCAGATTTCCGCATTTTATGGCTTTGACATTGGCCGCCATGAATTTTCTCCCACTTGAATTTTGCGGCGAAAGTGTTGCGCACCGCACTATGCCGGTTCACCTGCTGAACCTAGAATTACCCGAGTTCTACGTGGCTGCGTCGGGTGTCGTCAATAGTTTCGCTTATTCGAAATAGATCGTTTTGCCGGATTCCGCTGAAGACACAGTGGCTTCGAGTATCTCTATTCCGTGGATCACGTCCGTGATTGGCACCGGATATTCGGCACCATTTAGCACCATGTCGGCAAAACCTTCCAACTCGGCGGTCTCGATATCCACATAGTCGAATTCTGTAATTTCCGGTTCCTCGCGGAGTTTGCAGGTGGCGAGCGTAGTTTCGCCCCTCATCTCTGCCCAGCCCTCTGATCCGGCCACATGGAAACGCCAATAATTAGCGGTCACTGCGATGCAGGAGAGGTGGCCTGTAGCGCCATTTTTGAAGCGTAGGTTTAGGCCGGTGCAGTCATCGCGGTCGCTGTCCAAAATACGGGTTTCGGAAAATGCATCCAATGATTTGGCATGCCCTGCAGCCATCAGCATGAGATCGAGTACATGCACGCCTTTCCCGCACATTACACCGGCCGGGTTTTCCTCACGGGTCGAGCGCCAGCCTTCGCGCTGGTCATATCCCGCATGTCCGGAATGCGCGGCCTCGACATGGAGTACGGTTCCGAGCTCGCCGCTTTCCAGCATGTCGCGAATTTTGACAAGCGCCGGTTGGAACCGTCGATTGAAGGCGACGGCGAGCTTTACGCCGGCCTTGTCGCAGGCCGCCGCTGCAGCTTCGGCACTAGCTTTGGTAAGGGTGAATGGCTTCTCGCAAAACACATGTTTGCCTGCCGCCGCCGCTTGCTCCACATGCTCGCCGTGGACTGAATGGCCGGTGGCAATAATGACCGCTTCGATATCGTCACGTTTTAAAACAGCGTCATAGTCATTTGAAATCGGGATGCCAGTCTTTTCCACATAGTCCTTATATTTCGACGGATCGCGTGTCACCATTTCGACAATTTCGATTTTGTCGCTTTTGCCATGGACCGAATTGATCAGTGNCTGGCCCCAGTTGCCGAGGCCGTAGATTGCAGTCTTGAGCATGGTACCTCCCAAATTCGTCGATGCGGTCGACCCAATGAGCACGACGCTATCGTCGATTGCGCCCTTGCCCTATAATGAAGCGATGGTGTACTAGGTAAACCGTTACAGTTCAAATATATCCAAGCTCTTCAAGGGCAATATCTAGGTGGAGGAGTTTTCGATGGGGAGCGAGACCAAAACCGAAGGAGCCCAAAAGGCAGGCAAAGGCGTCGTCACCTGGACAATGGCCGATGTGGACAAAGTTGCAGCCGGTACCGGCTATTCCACATCCCATGGAGGCGTGATCGAAGGCGAGCGCATGCTGGTCGGCTACATTCACAAACCGCGCGGCACCGGTTCGCGCATGCATTCACATCCAAACGAGCAATTCAATTTCGTGCTGCGAGGTACGTTGATGGGTGAAATAGACGGGATTCCGTTCAAGGCGCCCCAAGGGACTTTGATTCATGTACCGGCGGACGCACCGCACCAAATGATCGCGGATCCGGACGACGAAGACGTGATATTTCTTGCCCTTAAAGATTTGTCGCATGGTATCATCGGTATGGCTATCGATGGGACCATGACTGGTCCACACTTCGAAAAGGGATTTGAGGAGGACAAATAGGGCCTCAAAAATAGAATTTGAAGAGAATTCGGCCGGCTACAAGGCCGTATCAAAACGACTAAACAACACGACTAAAATACCTGCGATTCCAAAAGGGAGGAAATCCATGAAAACGACCCGACTTCATAAGATTCTGCCGGCGGCCTTGGGGCTGGCGGCTGCCGGTATGATTGCCGGTCCTGCGACTGCGATGGAAAAATATCCGTCGAAGCCGATCGAACTGATTTGCACGACCTCGCCGGGCTCCGGTGCGGCAGTTTGGTGCCATATGGTCGCCAAGCATCTGCAGCAGAAGGGATTCCTTGGCGTTCCGGTCAAGGTGCTGTTCAAGAGCGGCGGTTCCAACCATGAACCGGTTGTTTACACGCAGAGTAAGCCGGCCGACGGTTACACGCTGATGCATTTCGCGGCGAGCTTTACCGGCTACTTCAATCTGCCGCATTTCAAATATAATTTTAAGCAGTTCGATATCGTTGCACGCATGGAACAGCATCTCTATGCGATCGCCGTTCGTTCCGACAGCCCGTTCAAGACCTATAAGGACGTGGTTGCGTTTGCGAAAAAGAAGCCTGGCCGTCTCGCCATGGGTAGTAACAAGATTGGCTCCATCCATCACCGCCATCAAGAATTGCTGCATCAGACGCAAGGCATCAAGATTCGTTTCGTGCCGTACAAGGGCACCGGTGACGTGGTCAAGGACGTCATGGGCGGCCATCTGAAAATCGGTATCGCGCAGCCTGGTAAATGGAACCGTCACCTGAAAGCAGGCAAGGCGCGTGCGCTGTTGTTGCTGAACGAAAAGCGCCTGCCGGGCAAGCTTTGGAAGGGCGTTCCTGTACCGTCTGACCTCGGTATCAAGTATAAGATTCCGCATCAGTTCCAGGGCTTTATGGTCAAGAAAGGCACGCCCAAGGACCGCATCGCGATCCTGCAAAAAGCGTTGGCCAAAATTGACGATACCAAAGCCTACAAAAAATACGTCAAGAAGCAGCCTCACGTGATCCCGGCTTTTGCTGGCGATACGGCAACTCTTAACAAAGAGTTTTCCGCCGGTGTGGCCGCAACACGTAAGTTGATGGTCCAACTCGGTATCTTGAAGAAATAATCTGGGTCGAATTCGCGGTCGGCCCCCGGGCAATTAGTCCCGGGGGCCGGTCGATCCGGATTTGTTCGAGGGGCCAATGGAAATTTCTGTCAGCCAAAGGCGTGCGACAATTGTCGTCACGCTCGTGACAACCGCATTTTTTGGCATGATGCTGTGGCGTACCGTCAGTTTCCCACAGTCCATGCTCCCAGGTTATCCCGGCGACGCGTTTTTCCCGCAGTTGATTATCGGCTTTGGCCTGATCTGGTGCGCAATATTGCTTTATCGCTTGATGAGCGGGAAGGATCTGATCACGACGGATGATGTCGCTGTCGTGGTGATACCCGTCAGGGATTTCATTTTGGTGTGTGTCTATGTCGTCGCTTATGTGATGCTTTTGACGCCCCTTGGTTTCGAGATCACGACATTCTTGTTCATGAGCGTTTTGTTTTTGACGCGATTTCGTGGTGAGTTAAAGGCACGGCTTGTCCGAATTGTCATCGTTTCGCTTATCACGACGCTCGTAAGTTGGGCGTGTTTTGCAATNATTCTTAATGTGAATTTTCCGGTCAAGATTTTGCCGGATTACATTCAGTTCTAGGCAGTTTTAGGGCGATTTATGGATTTTGGCGCAAATATAGTTCCGGCCCTTGGTCTTGTATTCGGCATCGGTACGCTCGGTTGGATTTTACTTGGCGTTGTTTTAGGCATCGTGCTGGGGGCATTGCCTGGTTTCGGCAGCTCGCAAGCCTTGGCGCTGTTGTTCCCGATCACGTTCATCATGAATGCCCCGGATGCCATTTTGTTTTGTTGTGCGGTTTACTCTGCCGCCGAATACGGCGGGTCAATTCCAGCTATTTTGATACGAACGCCCGGAACGCCGGCCAGCGCGATTACGGCGCTTGATGGTTATGAGATGGCTAAAGCGGGCATGCCCTACCGAGCCTTAAAAATATCGCTTTATTCGGGCATTTTCGGCGGTATTACCAGCACTCTTATATTTCTAATCGCCGGCACGAGCTTGGCGCTGCTGGCGCTCGAGTTTGGGCCCGGCGAAATGTTTGCCCTCGGTATATTCGGCCTGTCGATTATCGGTGGATTTTTCGGTAAAGACCCGGCGCGCGGTTTCCTGGCGACGGCGATAGGGCTGATAATAGCGACAGTCGGCAGTTCCCGCTTCGGCGGTTTGAGATTTACATTCGATTACGGCCCACTGATGGACGGTATCCCGTTGGTCGTGGTTGTGATCGGTGTTTTGGCCGCGCCTGAGGCTTTCCGTCTTTTGATCGAGTACGGCCAGGGTGAAGCCGCCCGCAGCGAAGCGGACAACATCCGCAACATCGACAAAGAAAAGAACCGGGTTACGCTTTCCGAGTTGATTGGTTGGCTTCCCTGCTTGATCCGCAACGCGCTCATCGGCACGGGCGTCGGTGCTATTCCCGGGGCAGGAGCCTCGGTTGGCGCACTGATCGCTTACAACGAAGAGCGTCGCTGGAACAGCAAGCGTAAGGACGAAGAATTCGGGACCGGTATCGAAGAGGGCATAGCGTCGCCTGAATGTGCCAACAACGCGGTCGTTGCCGGCACGCTGGTGCCATCTTTGGCGCTCGGTATTCCGGGCTCCGGAACGGCGGCAATTCTGATCGGCGTGCTGATTGTAAAGGGGATCGTGCCCGGTCCGGGGCTGTTCGAAGAGCAAACCGCGATGATCATCGCGATCTTTATCGGATTAATCGTGGCCAATCTCGGACAACTGGGCGTCGGGCTCGCTGGTGTGAAGCTTTGGGGGCAGGTGGCGCGCGTACCGCGACGCCTCCTTGGCCCGTTCGTAATGCTGATGATCATCATCGGCACTTACGCGTATAAGAATTACGCGCCCCATGTGGTCATGGTGTTGATCCTAGGTGGCGCGGCCTATTTTCTCGAAAAGATCGAAATACCGTCGGTACCGATCATGTTGGCCTATGTCATGGGGCCGATTATCGAGAGCAATATGAACTTGGCGTTTACGATCCATCAAGGGGACTTGATGGTCGTTCTGACCCGTCCGATCACCATGATCATTCTTGTTCTGGCTTTGGTGACGGCGGTTTATGGATTTATCCGTGCGCAGCAATCATCTAGCGAGCCGGATGGGAGTTGAATTTATTTAGAAGTCTGAGACAATAGTGTTAATCCGGGAGGCAATCATGAGAGGAAACGCAGAAATGAAAGCGACCAAACTGTTAGGCGCGGCGGCGATATGCTTTGCGCTATCGGCACCTGCGTCGGCTATGGAAACTGAGATTTCCATTGCGTATAACCCGCCGAAAAAGTCGTCTATGGCCAAGGCGATCAAGACTTTTGTAAAGGAAGCAAATGCTGCCTTGGCAGGGAAAGCCAAGATTGTCCGCTACAAGGGCAAAAAAGGCGGAAAAAACGACAAGAAAGTCGTCAAGAAGCTTAAAAAGGGCAAGGTCGATATGGGTATCCTGTCGATCAACGCCGCCAAGGCCGTTCGTAAGCCATTCGGCGTCTTCGAACTTCCTTGGCTGATCACGACTGCCGATCAGGCAAAAACCGTCCTCAAAAAGAAAAAGGGCGTTGGCAAAAAAATCAAGCGTTGGACCAGCCGGTCGAAATACGTTTTGGTCGGAACGATGAATCGTGGATTCAACTATCTGACCACTTACGAAAAAGCGTTCACCAAGCCGGCCGACTTGAAAGGCCTTTGGATTCGTTCGCAAAATCGCGGCTTCACCGAAAAAGCGTTAAAAGCGTATGGTGCCAAGCCGGGTAATTCCGACGGTTATATCGGTTCGCTGAAATCTATCTCGAAGAAGCGCAAGAAGGTCTATGACCTAAAACCGAAATTCGTCTCCAACGTTCCGATAACTTGGACGCCGGCGATTATCGTCTTCTCCAAGAAGAACAAGAAACTCCGCGGCTTGCTGATGACCAAGTACAAGAACAAAAAGGGCAAGACCAAGTGGAAGTGGAACGAGACCGGCAAGAAAGTCGTTGCTGCTGCTAAAAAAGCTGCGAAGACAAGCTGGAGCGCGGCTGCCAAAGAAGACAAGAAGTCTTGGGAAAAGATTAACAAGTCCAAGACTCTTACGGTCCAGAAAATCGATCTGAAGGCTTTCCGCGAAGCGAGCGTACCGCTGTATCACAAGTACGAAGGATTCGTGAACGGCGGCTTCGGTACGCTGAACCAATTCCGTGCGATCTCTGGCGCATCTGCCGGCAGCTGATCTTTTAGGAAGAATTTTTTCGCCGTCCCGGTTTCCGGGGCGGCGTTTTTTTTGAGGTGCTCTACTTGTCGCCGAAGGCGCTCATTGCAGCGACAAAACGTTTATAGGCATCCGGGTCGAATGGCGCATCGGGATCGACACCGGATGCCGGTGTTGCATCCAGATCGAGCGCGTCCAGCGTGCGTTCCAATTCGGATTGGTCGAGATCGTGTGTGATGAATACGATACGTGACCGTCGGTCCTCCGTCGGCCATTTCGGGAGTTGCACCGGATCGTGGAATAGATGCTGGACCGCATGCACCACGATCGGTTCGCCATTCACGTTGAGCAAACCTTTAACGCGAAGGAGCTGAGGACCGCGAAATCCGGACAGCATATTTAGCCATAATTTCAAGCCGTCAGGTCTGACCGGCTCGTCCCGAAAAATGGCAAAACTCTTGATGCTTTCATCATGATGGGAGTGCGTATGGCCATGGTCGTGATCATGGTCGTGCCCGTGATCATGGTCATGATCCGGATGGTCGCAATCGTCCGCATAGGCTTCTTCTCGAAGCCAGGCTTTGATATCTGCTTCGCGATCGCCTGAAGATTCGATCCCGATATTGAGGAGGCGATAGGGGTCCACATCCCCATGGGACACCTNTTGAACGTTCGCGCCCGGATTAAGTTTCAGAAGTCTGTCGCGAATATCTGCAATCATGTCCGACTTGGCGATATCGACCTTACTGAGAACGATACGGTCGGCAACGGCGGCCTGTTTTACGGACTCGAAATGATTGTCGAGCTGGCCCGGTCCGTTAACCGCATCGACGACGGTCACAACGCTATCGAGCACAAACCAAAGGGAAATGAGCTCATCGCTGATAACGGTAAGCAGGATTGGCGCCGGATCGGCAAGCCCCGTAGTCTCGACCACGACGCGCTCGAACTTGGGAATTTCACCCTTTTGCCGCTTGATCAACAAATCCTTCAGCGTATCCACGAGATCGCCGCGAATGGTGCAGCACAGGCAGCCGCTGTTGAGCAGCACCATTTCGTCATCGTCGGTGGGTGTTTCGACCAGCATGTGGTCGAGGCCGATTTCGCCGAATTCATTGACGATAACAGCGGTATTCGCCATGTCGGGGTGTTGCAGGATGCGTGATAACAGTGTCGTCTTACCGCTACCGAGAAAACCGGTAATCAGTACGACGGGAATGCGCAGCCCATCGGGCTCGACGGTCTCAGTTTCTTCTGTCATGGACGTGGGCCTATCAGCCGGTCTTCAGACGGTCAAGATTGGTGAAGCCGAGTTCCGCGCTGATGTCGTCCGCGAACTTGATAATCGACGGCGCCAATTGCTTCATTTTGCTTTCAGTCATGCGGATTTCGGGACCTCGCACGGTGAGTGCCGCGACAATTTGCTGGTCGGTGCCGAAAATCGGGGCTGCCAATGCCGAGGCGCCCACGGTGACGTCGCCGATCGAATAGTCGAAACCGCGTTCGCGGACGAGCTCAAGATGTTTCAACAGCAGTTTACGGTCGGTTATTCCAATATCTGTAACCGGTTTTAGATTGGTCATTTCGATTACCCGATCTGCCTCTTGCGGTGACATGTAGGCCATTAGGACTTTGCCCGAAGCCCCTGCATATATCGGGTTCGCCGTGCCGATGTTGGGCACTACGGTCAATTCTTGGTTTTGTGCGGGCAACGATTCAATGCAAATGCGCTCCAGGTCGCGCGGACAATTAAGGCAGACTGTCTCGTTCACTACTTGCGAAAGCGCGCGCAAATAAGGACCGCAAACTTGACGAATGTCGTTACGCCATGAATTCGACAGGCGCGATAGGTTGGCGCCGCCCGAATAGTTCTTGTTGATCGGATCTTTCTGCACCAGTTTGGAATCTTCCAGGGTCGCCAATAGGCGCAGTACCGTCGCCTTATCCAATCCGATCCGGCGGGCGATTTCGGACAGCCCCAGCGGTTCTTCGCTTTGGGTCACGACGAACAAAACGGAGATCGCGCGTTGTACGGATTTGACGAGTTTCATTGTCAGCCCCCTGAGTTTTGCTGCCAATGCGGTGGTTGCCTTAGCTTTTTTTTATAGGCGAAGGATAATCTGTGTCCGGTATTACGCAAGCAATTTGTTTCACTATATGAAACGAATGGCCGAAACGGCTGGAGTCGTCAAGCGTAAAACCGCGATCAGCCCATTAGGCCAACGCGGGACCTTGATTGTCGATTATCTCTTCCAAATGCGCATTGGAACGTACGGCTGCGAACCGGACGGGATCGTCCTTGGTACAAGAATACTTGTAACGTGAGCCTTTGGGGATCTCGATGATATCGCCATTGGTGACCTGCTTGGAGTCATTGCCAACGGTGAAATCCATGGAGCCTTGCAGCACATAGTAGAACTGTTCGTGTTCGCTGGCTTCGTGGTCTTCTTCATAGCCATTCGGTAATTCAAAAAGCCCGAACGCGGAACGCTCGCCCTCGATCCATGTGATCGACGTACCTGCCTTGAACGGCTCTTCGAGTGATTCCAACAATTTGTAGTAACAGTCTGGAATTCCCTCGATAATAGCCTCGGATTCGCCTTCCCCTTTTTCCGCGTGCTCCCCCGTATCGACGATGCTTTGCGAATACTCGATGGTTGGTGCCTCGTCAGGCAAAGCTTCGTCTTCCGCGACGCCGACGATGCCCCAAGTCTGATCCTTGATGTATAGATAGGCGAGATTGCCGTCCTCGGTGGCTTTCATCGAGTGGCGCGCATTCGGCGGCACCAGGACGAAAGTACCTTTTTCGACCACCCGTCGGTCCTTGCCGACTACGGCGTTTATCTTGCCCAGTATTGGGAAAATAAGCAGTTCATTCGGGTGGTAGTGCAATTCTGAGCCGGTTCCTGGGCGTTTCTGGTTGAGGCAGTAGTAAAGATACTTCCCCTCGATGATTGGGGATTCCGCCGTCGACAAATGCGGCGTCAGCTTTACTTTCTCATACTCTTCGAAACGGTGAAACGGCATGGTCTTTCTCTCCCCCGACTGAGCCTGTACTCGGAATGTATCGTTTGCACCTAATTCATCAGGTGCACCAATTCTTGGCGGCGGAGTTTAGTGAGGCTCTGCCATCGGGTCAATTGAAAGCAACTAAACCTTTGCTCAAACTGGAATATTACCTTGACTATCAGGCCGATGACCGCCAAGCTGGTGGGTAACCGGCGGATCACTTGGTGAAACCGCTGGAGAGTGACAAAGCGCGAAGGCGCCGGGCGGGAGGAGATAAAAGCGGAAAAACCGCCAAGTCCTCCCTGTACGTAGCGGGTCGTGATTTGTTTGGATCCAAACGCAGGTAGGGAGGAACGGAATGTTAAAGATTTCCCAAAAAACAATTGCATATGGCGCTGCTGGCTTGGCGGCGTTCGCCTTCGCGGCCTCTCCGGCGCATGCCTGGAAGCCCTCCAAAGAAGTTGAATTGATTGCCCACGTTAAGACATCGTCCTCGACCTACGCCTTTGCGTCGGCCGTTTTGGCGGCGTTGAAGGGTGAAAATTTGATGCCGAATGGCGTGAGCTTGCGGTCCGTCCGCGGCGCGCGTGGCGGCAAGGCGCGGGCCTTTGTCGGCGTCAAGAATAAGGGCAACCCGCATATGATGCAGGCTCTGACCCCCTCGCAGATCAACAATCCGATCCTGTCGAAGTCCAAGGTCGACTATAAGCTGTTCCGCGGCGTCGCCATGATGGTTGTGACCCCTTTGAACATCACGGTTCCGGCGAATTCGCCCTATAAGACCATGAAAGACATCGTCGCGGACGCCAAAGCGCGCCCGGGTAAGGTTATCCATGGTGGCGGCGCGTTCGGTAACGTGGCCTCGCTGGTCGGCGAATTGTGGGCCCGCGAAGCTGGCTTCAAGGAAACCTATGTTGCCTACGAAAAGCAGGGCATGCTCGAATTGCTCGGCGGTCACATTGCCTACGGCATGCATAATCCGGCACAGATCGACAAGTATGTGAAGGCTGGAAAGCTCCGCATTATTGCGGCCTCCGAAAAGTTGCACGCTTATCCCAAGGTGCCGACGTTCAAGGAAAGCGGCTACAACTTCACGGTACTCAAGCAGTATCGCGGCTGGTGGATGTCGAAAGACGTGGGCGACGATGTGGTCAACTACTACATCGACGTGATGAACAAGGTTCGCAAGTCGGCTGGCTTCAAGAAGTATGAGAAGAAGTTCAACATGACGTCGACCTGGGTGACCGGTAAGGCGCTCGATAAGCTTCTCGCCAACGAGTACAAGAACTACTACAAGCTTGATACCGAGCTCGATCTGATCGGTAAGAAAAAGAAGAAAAAGAAGAAATAGTCGAGGTATCTAATAATGGAATTGGCGCTATCGGAAATAATCCGGTAGCGCTAATTCCTTTTTATAAATATTAATAGAGTAAGACTATGGGTGGTTTGAGAAAAATTATTGCCATATTTACTGTTGGCGACCGTCTATTAGTTACTTTATTTGCAATTTTATTAACACTATACGGACTCGAAACATTTAATTTCTTGAGGGCGTCTGGCGGTGAGGGTGTTGTCGGTTCCGCCTCTTTCCCGCGCGTTATCACCGTATTCGGGCTTTTGCTAGTCGTTCTATTTTTCGTTTCGCGCGGCACCCGTGATCTTGAAGGTGGGGATCTCAAAAAGCGCCTCTCGGAAGAATTGGTTGATTTGATGCCGCTATGGTTGGCAGTCGTTTATGTCGCCTGTTTCGAGTTCTTGGGCTATCTCATCGCCACTTTCCTCTACGTCACCATCAACATGAAATATCTGGGCCAAAAAACATGGCGCGGGTCCGCGATTTACGGCTTCGCCTTGATGGTGATTCTGTTCAGCGTTTTCTATTACGGACTGCTCGGCGAACTACCGCGCGGCGACCTCATCAACATGCATGAAGTGCTGCCGTTCCTCGACGATATCCGCCGTTGGGTTAAGAGTTAGGCGTCATGGGAAACACCTGGGACCTCTTGATGGATGGTTTTGCCATTGCGTTGCAATGGAAATACATCCTCTATGCGGTGACGGGCTGCTTCTTAGGGACGGTGATCGGCGTTCTGCCGGGCGTTGGCTCGGCCGGTGCGCTGGCGATGATGTTGCCGATCATCTTCAAGTTGGATCCGGCCGGGGCGGTAATGATGCTGGCAGCTACCTATACCGGCGTCATGTATGGCGGTTCGACCGCTTCAATTCTACTACGCGTGCCCGGTGATACCTCGGCGGTGGTAGCCTGCCTCGACGGCCACGAAATGGCCAAGCAAGGCCGTGCGGGTCCGGCGCTCTGCATCGCCGCCATCGGTTCCTATATTGCCGGTACCATCGCCGTCGTCGGCATGATGCTATTGGCGCCGCCCTTGGCCGAATTGGCGCTGCAATTCACCGCGCCGGAATATCTGATGCTGTATATATTTGGCCTGACGGCGGTCGCATCCTTCGCCAGCGATTCCCTTATTAAGGCGCTGATGTCGATGGTCCTTGGCTTGATGATCGCAACCATCGGCGAGGACATCATGACCGGCGCCAGGCGTTATACTTTCGGGCACGAGGCGCTATGGGATGGCGTCAATTTCCTTGCGGTGACGTTGGGCTTATTCGCGGTTTCCGAGGTGCTGGTCAACGCCANGAAATTGCGCGAGGAATCGCTCGGTACCATTCTCGAACATCGAATCTATATAAAAATATCGGAATTCGTCGAAAGCATAGGTGCGATATTCCGCGGCGGCACCATCGGCTTCCTGATNGGCGTTCTGCCGGGCGCCGGAGCGGGCATCGCCTCTTTCGTGTCCTATTCGATCGAGCGTCAGGTGCACAAAACGCCGGACAAATTCGGTACCGGCATTATCCAAGGTGTCGCCGGGCCGGAAAGCGCCAACAACGCCGCCAGCGCAGGTGCATTCGTGCCTATGCTCGCCCTCGGCGTGCCGGGCTCCGCCACTACCGCGGTTATGCTGGGGGCGTTCCTGATCCTCGATATCGACGCCGGGCCACTAATGTTCCAGGAACGACCGGATATCATCTGGTCGTTGATTGCCGCCCTCTATATCGGCAACGTCATCCTGCTGGTCCTGAATCTGCCGCTGATCGGGGTTTTCGTGCAGATTTTGAAAATGCCGATNCGGGTGCTGTTACCTTTGATCATGGTTATTTCGATCACCGGTGTTTATCTCAATGACGGGCTGGTTTGGTCGATTTCGTTCCTGCTGCTGTTCGGCATTATCGGCTATTACATGCGCGTCTACGGGTTCCCGCTGGCGCCGGTCATATTAGGACGGGTGCTGGGACTAAAAATGGAGCTCAGCTTCCGACAGTCGATGGTGATGACCCAGGGCGATATTTGGTTGTTGCTTGAGCGTCCGATCGTCATCGTGTTCTTGATACTGTCGATCNTTTCGTTGTTCCTGCCGCAGATTCTCGCTCGCGTAACCGGCGATCGTAAGGTCGTCCTCGACGACGACGACTAAACGCTACTCACAAAGTGTGTTACGGTCGGCCCGCTTTCAGGGAAGGTATCGCTATGGCCAAAAACGTTCTTTTCATCATATCCGACCAGCACCAGCAAAAAGCTCTCGGCTGTTACGGACATGATTTCGTCAAAACACCGAACATGGACAAACTCGCCCAGCGCGGCACGCGCTTTTCGGCCGCCTATACCAGTTCGCCGGTTTGCGTGCCCGCACGCGCGGTAATCGCCACCGGCAAATACGTTTTCGAAACCGGCTATTGGGACAATTGTTTCGCCTATGACGGTTCGGTGCGGAGCTGGCATCACATGCTGAGCGAAAACGGCATGGAAGCGATTTCGATCGGCAAACTGCATTTTACGCGCGAGGAGGATCCGTTCGGATTTACCCGCCAGATTAACCCGATGCACATACATGACGGTGTCGGCGACCTTCGGGGCTCGGTGAAGCGCCCGATGGCACCGCCCTACACGAAGTGGCGAGGGATCGACCGGCTCGGCCCGGGCGAGAGCACCTACACCAAATATGACGCGGACATTACCGCAACCACCTGTGAGCTTATTCGCGAAAAGGCGGCCAATCCCGATGACAAACCGTGGGCGATGTTTTCTTCGCTGGTCTGCCCCCATCCGCCCTATTGCGCGCCGCAGGAGTTTTACGACCTCTATCCCACCGAAACCATGCCGAAGCCGAAACTGATCGATCCCGACGCGTCGTTGCATCCGTGGATGCAAAACTTGCAGCGGAACCGCAATTTCAACGATTTCGTCGATGAAGACATTTGCCGTCGTATCATGGCCAATTATTACGGATGCGTAAGCTATCTCGATTCCAACATCGGCCAAATTATCGATTGTCTCGACGAGTGCGGCCTCAGTGACGATACCGTCATTGTCTACACCTCCGACCATGGCGAAAATCTTGGAACCCGCCAGATTTGGGGCAAGTTGAATATGTACGAGGAATCGGCCGCTATCCCCTTGTTGATTGCTGGCGCCGATATCCCGGCCGGTAAGGTGTGCAACACACCGGTATCCCTGGCGGATGCCGCGCCGACGATCGTCGATACGGTCGGTTTGGGCTCGATGGTTGAGTCGGAGGAGTTGCGCGGGCGCTCGCTCGTGGATATTGCCCGGGCGCCGGATCAAATGGAACGGGTCGCTTTCAGCGAATATTACGGCCCCGGCGCCGACCGAGCGGCGTTTATGATCCGCAAGGAAAACTACAAATATATTTACTATGTGGGGTATGAGCCCGAGTTGTTCGACCTCGACAGCGATCCCGACGAACTCACTAATCTTTGCGGGAATCCGGAGTACCAGAGCGTTGTCGAAGACTGCGATGCGATCTTGCGAGGCATCGTGGATCCGGACGATGCGGATAGTCGCGCCTATAAAGACCAATGCGACTTGATCGAGAAGCACGGCGGACGGGATAAAATCGTCGATAAAGGCGCGTTCCAGGGCAGCCCCGTGCCTGGAGAGAAGCCTGTCTTTGTGACCTAGCGGTGTCGGGTCAGGTCGTCGCGGTCCCTTTAACCGTTACTCGGTGCATCATTCTGCGCTCGTCGTCGTCGTAATCGCCGATGGCGCAGTGCCAGGCCCCACGATTGTCCCAGCATAGTATATCGCCCGGCTGCCAATGGTGACGGTAGACGAATTGGGGCTGGGTCGCGTGGCGTCCGAGATAATCGAGCAAATTGTCGCTTTCCTCGCGGGTAAGCTCCTCGATGTAATCGGTATAGCCGGGGTCGACGAATAAGGTCTTGCGGCCCGTATCCGGATGAACTCGCACCACCGGATGACTGACCGGGGGCCGTTCGTTGAAGTGCTCTTGCTTGATCATTTGTTGTTTATTTAGCCGATTCTGGACGATCGAGGAGCCGAGCGCAAAATCGTGTACGGCGGTGAGGCCCTCGAGGAATGATTGCATCGATGGTGACAATGCATCGAATGCGGCACCGGCGCTTGCGAACAGAGTATCGCCCCCCGCTGTGGGACATTCGAGCGTGTGCATGATCGAGGCTTGTGCCGGTATTTCCTGATAGCTGAAATCCGAATGCCAAAACCAGCCCGCCTTGGCACGACCGACATATTCGCCTTTTTCCTTCACGTTGGAGACGACGAAAATTTCCGGATTATCCGACATCAGGTTTTCCGAAAGCACATGACGATCCAGTTCACCAAATCGTTTGGCGAACGCGACATGTTGGTCGGGCGTCAACTTTTGGCCGCGGATCAACAGCACCGAATTCGTGGCAAAGGCGTCGTAGAGGCTTTTGAACACGTTGTCGCCCAGAGGTTCGGCGAGATCGATGCCGTGGGCTTCGATGCCGATATTCGGCGTCAACTTGGTGAATTCGACTGCCATGCTATTCCGCCGCGGATTCTGCTTGCGGTGGATTGACCGCCTTGGACTTGAAGTCTTCTACCGACCCGTCACTCAAGGTGACGCCGGACGTTTTGATCATTTGGTCCGGTACTTTTTCGAGCTTGTTATAAAAAGGATGATTGTGCTCGACGACCGGATTGTTGCGTGCTGCATTGTAATGGCAAAGCAGTCCGTAACGCCGTTTGTCGGACCGATTTTGATCCGAGCGGTGGAGCACATTGCAGTGAAAAAAGGCTGCATCGCCCGGCGCCAGCTCGGCATGGGCAATTTCATAGATTTCTTCGATTTGCGCTTGGCGTTCCGGCTCGACGCACATTTGGTCGCCGTCGGTCAGCACATGATCAAGTCGGCCCGCTTCGTGACTTCCCTTCAGGAACTTCAGGCAACCATTCTCTTGCGTGGCTTCGTCGATAGCAACCATGACGCTCGCCATAAGGGGGCGCAGGCATCCGTTGTAGTACCAATAGCCGTAATCCTGGTGCCATTCCCAAGAACCGCCGCCACCCGGCAGTTTCGCGGACAGCTTGGAATGGTAGTGATAAACCTCGCCACCCAGCAACGCTTCCAGGGTATCGACCATGCGTTCGCAGCGCGCGACTAAGCCGAAAGTGCCGTCGCCGGGATAGTTCCACGAGACAAGCTGGGTCGAGCCACCTTCGAGATCGGTTCTGGAAAAGAAATTCTTATTGATATTAGGATCGGTTTCGAGTGCTTCGGTGATCAGGGACACTTCTTCGGCGTCGAACAAACCTTTTTTGATGACGAAGCCGTCGCGTCGATAGGCGGCCAATTCCTTATCGTCGAGCGCAGAGGTCATTGTTCTGCCGTGAATCCTGCGCCGTTGGAGTTTTGAGTGCTCATTTCGTGGGTGTCCTTATCGAACACCCGGCGAGTGACCGTTTCGAGATCGACCCCCGTCACCCGAACGAAACGGGCGCCGGCGGTATATTCGATCGAGTGGATGGCCCCTGGTGCGAAAATGCCCGCTTGGCCTGGCTCGAGCCGGTATGCCTTGCTGACCTCGAGTTCTTCTCCACTTTCATCGTAATCCCATTCGGTCATGTCCGTATGCCCGACGGCCTGGCCGTAAACCGCCCAGGAGGACCCGTGATCGTGAGGAGGGGCGCCGTTGGCGTGATCGAAGATGTGGAAGAGGAGATTGAAACCGGTTTCTTCGTCGCGATAGACCGTATGGCGGCCTTCTTCTCGGTCCGGGCCGAGATTTTCGGCAATGAATTCCTTGTTCTCGAGCAACTTCTCCATCGAGACGCGGATCGATTCCCGCGCCTCGTCACCGGGAAGCGTTCGCATTGCGCTACGGCAATCGGCGATGAATTCGTCTTTGCCGTAGGTCATCTTTAATCGTCCTCGGGTTCGAAACCCGGCTCGTAACGGGCCCTGTCGGCTTTGCCGTCAATCGGATTGCCCTGGTTGATTGGGGCTGAGGTGTCCTTGCAAACGTAGAAAATAACATCTTCGTCTTCAGGGTCGGCAATGATCGAATGGGGCGTATTGGCCGGGATATGAATGACCCAGCCGGTCGGCGCTTTGAATGGAACGCCATCAATTTCGCCCATCAGCGTGCCCTTCATGACGAGATTGAATTGTTCGTTGTCATGCTGATGCAGCTTCGATCCCGTGCCACGTGCCTTATGCACCATGCCTACATGCATGCGTTTGCCGGAGACGGCGATACCGAATGAGGTGGATACACCCGGTGCCAGCGTTTCGCCTTCGTCGGGATTGAGTTTGTGGACGTGTTTCGACATGGGCTCCCTCCTAATGTCGGTCGTGATGATACGATTTCGATTTTTCTAACGAGTTACATGATCGGTTCACCTAGTACCATATTGGTTTATAATCGAGCGGTCAAAGCAGTGCAGGGCAGGGCGAAAATGTCCAAGTATTTCATGTATTTCGACGAATTGCCGAAGGAGAAGTTCGCCGTTATTACCTCTGCTTTCGGCCATAAGGTCAGGGGCGATCAGATAGTCGTGTCCATGGCCCAAAAAGAACCTGGCACGGGTTCCAAGACCCATACGCACAAGGTCGAGCAGTTCAACTACGTCGTTAGCGGCGAAATGTTGGCTGTCGTCGATGACGAAGAACGCCGCGTCACGGCCGGTGGGCTGATCCATATTCCCATCGGCACGCCCCACAGTTTCATTGCGGTGGGCAAAGAGCCGGCGGTTTTTTTGAATATCAAACACAAAGCGGAAGATATGGGCGGCTATCCCGTTGACGGCGTCTATGATACTCACGCGGTAATCGATCTGAAGGATGAGAAAGATGTCCCAAGCTGCTAAGTCTCCATCTTCGTTTGAAATCCGCTCGGGCGACAACAGTTTTGCCCGCGAAGTGATCGGGCTCGACGTCAAAAAGATTACCGACCAGCAATTTGAAGAGCTGGAAACCGCATTCGATTTCGGTGGCGTCCTGTTTTTGCGCGATCAGGAAATCGATCCTGAAGATTTGGTCGACTTCTCCAAGCGCTTCGGCGAGCCTGAAGCACATGTGCGCCAGGAATATGCGTTGCCGGGATTCCCCGAAATTCATGTGCTCTCCAACATCAAGGATGGGGAGAAGACGATCGGGTCGGCCTACGCTGGCGACGATTGGCATTTGGACCTTTGCTTTATGAAGGCACCCGCCCGAATGGCCGTGCTTTATGCGATCGAAATCCCCCACGACGATGACGGTAACGTACTCGGCGACACGTTGTTCGCGAGTGGGGCAGATGCCTACGATACTCTGGATCCGGACTTGCGGGATTCTCTCGAGGGCAAGAAATGTCTCATGCAGTACAACCGCCGTCAGGAGATGAAACGCCTCGAGCGCATGCACGATCATCCGCGCCCGCCGATGACCGAAGAACAGAAAGCCAAAACGCCGGATATATGGCAGCCTATCTTTCGCACTCACCCCAGTTCCGGTCGTAAGGCCATCTACGCGAACAAGGTCAACACGTTTTGTATCGAAGGAATGACCGAAGAAGAATCGGCACCTGTCTTGCAGCAACTCCACGACCATGTGATCCGGCCGGAAAACCTCTATCGCCACAAATGGCAGGTTGGCGATGTGCTGATGTGGGATAACNCCAACGCCCATCACATGGCGATCGGCGATTACAAGTTACCGCAGCGGCGTAAACTCATCAGAACTTCGATCAAGGGCACGCCGGTTTTCTAAGAAGTTTCAGCCTACAGTAAGGGGAGGGCACATGGCCGAAATCAAAAAAGTCGGCTTCGTCGGCATTGGCAATATGGGAAATCCCATGGCGCGTCATCTGGTGGCTGCGGGCTTTGACATAACCGTTATGGATACCCGCCAAGAGGTGGTCGATGCCTTCGTTACGGCCCATGGGTGTCATTCGGAAAGCGATCCGGTAGCGCTCGGGGGGGCGGTCGATGCGGTGATCACCATGTTGCCGACAAGCAAGATCGTCCGTTCGGTTATTTTGGGAGAGAGTGGCACCTCGGGTGTCGCGGACGGAATGTCGGAAGGTTCCTTGGTTATCGATATGAGTACGTCGAGCCCGGAAGATACTGTTGCACTCGGGGAAGCGCTTCAAGCAAGGGGCATTCGGACGTTGGATGCACCGGTCGCGGGCGGTGTGGTGTTCGCCGAAGACGGCTCGCTCCTGATTATGGTTGGTGGNGACGATACGGACAAAGATCGCGCCCGCCCGTTATTGGAGGCAATGGGGGATGAGATCAACGATTGCGGAATTCTGGGGGGCGCCCATACCATGAAGGCGCTNGAATTCAACTATGTGAACGCGGCCGCATTGATTGCCGGTATCGAAGCGATGACAGTTGCGATGAAGTTCGGACTTGATGCGGATACCGCATTGGCTGCGCTCAAGAACGCATGCACGGGCCGCAACAATCCAATCGAAAAAAAGATCGAAGGCCATATCTTGAATGGCAAATATGCGACCGGGATGCCGGTCGGATTGATTGCGAAGGACGTTTCCATCGCGGTCGACAGTGCGGAGGCACTTGGTGCCTATGCTCCCATGGCAAAGGAGACACTGCGGCTTTGGGAGGAAGCTCGCGACAGGTTCGGTTTCGATCCCGACCAGTCCGAGGTGGTGCGCCTTTGGGAGGCGGAAACCGGTGTTAAACTCGAAGACGGTTAGCGAAACCCTGTGACCGCTCTCTTTAAAGATCCTGGGACAATTATCGTTGCCATCGCTTTGGGTGCTGCGGGCGCGTTGTTGGTATGGCCCTATTCTATCGGCGTCGATCCGGTGCGCTATCACGCAGGCGCCCTTCTACTAACGGCGATTGCTTTTTGGAGCACGCACAAACTCCCGGAACACGTCACCGCGCTTATTTTGATGCTGGGTGCGGTATTGCTAGCGGTATCACCTCCGGCAACCGCTTTTTCGGGCTTCGCATCCGGTGGTACCTGGTTGATCTTTGGGGGCTTGGTCATCGGGGCCGCGATATCTGAATCCGGCCTCGACAAGCGGATGGCGGACGCGGTGTTGCGACGTATCAAGCTCGGCTATGGCGGCATTATCTCGGCCTTGATGATACTGAGTTTCGCGCTAGCGGTGGTCATGCCGGGTACGATCCCGCGCATATTGGTGTTGATGCCCATTGCATTGGCATTGGCCGAACGGATGGGCTTCGAGCAAGGTAGCCGCGGCGCCAATGGCATCGCGATGGCTGTCGGTGTTGGCAGCTTTTTCCCGAGTTGGAGTCTGTTGCCAGCCAATTTGCCGGTTGTCGTACATATCGGTGCGATCGAAACCGTATACGGCATTGCTCCCACTTATGCGGAGCATTTTGCTATTCATTTCCCGGTCATGGGTCTGCTCCGGGGGATCGTCAGCGGTACGGTCTTGTATTTGTTGTTCCGATCTCATGCCGCGACCGTGCGCCATGAAGCGACGCCCAAGCCGTTGGACGCGAGCGGCCGTCGGTTGGCATGGCTGCTCGCGGTGACACTTGGTTTCTGGACAACGGATTTCCTGCACGGGGTATCACCGGCCTGGGTCGGGTTGGCGGCGGCCGTAATCTTGCTTTTGCCTTGGTCGGGCATGCTGTCGAAAGATGCGTTCAAATCGAAAATCGATTTTGGGCCGGTCTTCTATATTGCCGGGATACTGAGTATCGGTGCGATCATGGCAGGATCGGGCCTCGATAAATGGCTCGCCGGTTACGTGATCGAACTGCTCGAGCCGGTGAAAGGCCGCGACGCGGTCAATTTTGCCTCCATTCTAGGGCTCGGCATGGTCGCATCGCTGGGTATGACGGCGCCCGGCGCACCGGCGCTGACCGTACCATTGGCCGAAACCTTGGCCGAGGCGACAGGTATGCCGCTTTTGACGGTGCTGATGGCCGAAATGACCGGTCAGTCGTTGGTCCTTCTACCTTATGCCGCGCCGCCGGCCGCGGTGGCGATCATCGTCGGAGGCGTGAAAGTAAGCGATGCGGTCAAAACCATGTTTTTGACGACCTTGGCCGCCATCATTGTTTTGACGCCGCTGCAATATCTCTATTGGCAGGCGATCGGGATGTTCGACTGACGCAAATGCCCTTTTTGCAGTCACAACTTTAACGAAGGCTGATGAGATGGAACTGAACCTGAAGGGGCGCAAAGCCATCGTGACCGGAGCTTCGCGCGGTATCGGCGCGGCGATTGCGCTCGGGCTNGCGGAGGAAGGTGTTGACGTGGCTTTGCTAAGCCGCAAGCCGGCCGATTGCGAAGGTCTTTCGGCTGAGATTGCCGAACAATTCGGCGTCAAGGCGCCAATCGTTCAACTCGATCTGTTGCAACGCGACCGGATCAAGCCAGCGGTGGAAGAGGCGGTGGAGGTGATTGGCGGGCTCGATATTTTGGTCAACAACGCTGCTGGATTTTTCCGCGGCGGCCTGATGGATATTCCTGAGGATATTCTGGAAGAAAACTTCATCATCAAACCGATTGGCCTGATGCGCATGGCACGGGAATGTTTGCCGTATTTGGAAAAGTCCGATCAGGGGCGCGTGATAAACCTTTCGGGCACGCGGGGACGCGAACCGTCCCTGCACTCGACCATGTCGGGTCCGATCAATATGGGAACCAACAGTGCGACCAAGGCACTGGCGAATTTGTTTGGCCCCAAAGGGATTACGGTAAACGCCATTTGCCCGGGCTCGACAGATACCGATCGCTGGGACGAGCTGATAGAGCGGACCATGCGGATTCATGAGGTGGACGAGGCGGGCGCGGAAGCGATCATCTGCAAAGAGGTGCCGATGGGATGCGTGATCAGAAAGGAAGATGTGGCTGATCTCGCGGTTTTTTTGGCTTCGTCGCGGGCGGCCCGGATTACCGGCACTGCCATTAACGTTGATGGCGGCAGGACGCGCAGCATTTAGCGATCGGGAATTTTCTAATCAATGCCGAGCCAGTCGAGTTCGTCACGAAATCGCACGGTTTCGCCGATGACGACGAGGACCGGTGTTTTAACCTGATCCACTTCCTCAGCCGATTTAGCAAGGGTGGTGACAACGACCTTTTGATCGGGAAACGTTGCCCGGCTGACCAAGGCAACCGGCTCGTCAGGGGAACGGCCTGCTGCCTGCAGCCGTTCGCTGATGTCTGCCAGATTCCGTAGAGCCATGTAGAGCACCAACACTTGTGAGCCATTGGCGATAGCGTCCCAATTGAGCGAGGTTGGGGTGACACCCTGGGCGTCATGACCGGTAAGGAAGGATACGACGCTATTAGTATCACGGTGGGTTAGGGGAATGCCGGCATAGGCAAGCCCGCCAACGCTCGCGGAAATTCCGGGGACGATACGAAAAGGCACCTTCGCGGCGACTAAGGCTTGCGCTTCCTCGCCACCCCGTCCGAATACAAATGGATCGCCACCTTTCAAGCGCAACACGCGTTTGCCGTCGCGCGCCAATTCAATCAAGCGCTTCGAGATGTCATCTTGTTTTGGTGAAGGCTTGCCACCGCGTTTCCCCGCATATAGGAGTTCTGCTTCGGCGCGGGCGCCCTTAAGTATGTCGTCTCCGACAAGGGCGTCATAGACGACTACGTCCGCCTTGGTTAAGCCGTGCCAGGCGATCAAGCTCAAAAGCCCGGGATCGCCAGGGCCGGCGCCTGCTAGCCAGACCGAGCCCGCCTCGAACTCGGGCATGTCAAAAGGTAAATCTCCCATCACGCTAACCTAGCCTTCTCGGTTTGGATCGCCTAGCCTCGATGACGATGCGAGTGTAGAAATTTTCCATGAGCCGGACGGACAAGATCGACCGCAATAAGCTGAAACGGGGCTGGACCACCGGTGCCTGTGCATTGGCGGCAACCAAAGCCGCATACACCGCGTTTCTGACCGGAGATTTCCCGGATCCGGTTTCTATCACACTGCCGAAAGGAGATGCGCCTGCATTCCCTCTCGCGTTTGAAGGCAAGGGCGATGGCTATGCCAAAGCGGGTATCGTCAAGGATGCGGGCGACGACCCGGATGTGACCCATGGGGCTTTAGTCGTATCGACGGTACGTGAATCGGATAGTGCAGGGGTGACCTTTCGAGCCGGTGAGGGTGTCGGAACCGTGCGTCTACCGGGACTTCCGCTGGGTGTTGGCGAACCAGCAATAAATCCGAAGCCGCGTGAGATGATCCGCGCGGCCATTACTGAATTAGCCAAAAATCTTGGCCACAGCGGCGATGTAGAAGTGGAAATCGCTATCCCGGGTGGTGAAGAACTGGCGGAAAAAACCTGGAATGGCCGGCTCGGGATAGAGGGTGGACTTTCCATCTTGGGCACTACCGGCGTGGTTCAGCCATTTTCCTGTTCGGCTTGGATACATTCCATCCATCGCGGTATCGATGTCGCCCGTGCGAACGGTTTGACACATATCGCCGGTGCGACGGGCAAGACGTCCGAGGCTGCAGTCCGGGTCGCATTTAGTCTGCCAACCCACGCGATAATCGATATGGGGGATTTTGCCGGTGGCATGTTGAAGTATCTTCGGCAGCACCCTGTGGAACGGGTCACTATTGCCGGCGGGTTTGCGAAACTCACTAAACTGGGACAGGGATTCCTAGATCTTCATTCCGGTCGTAGCCAGGTGGATTTCGATTGGTTGGCGTCTGCAGTAGCCAACCTGGGTGGCGAGGAGAACCAGATTGCGGAGATAGGCAATGCAAATAGCGCTAATCACGCCTTGGAATTGGCTCGCCAAGGTGGACTTCCACTCGGTGATTATGTTGCGGACCGAGCTGCCGAGACAGCGCGAGCGGTTTTGGAAAAAGCACCTGTAATGTTGGATGTGCGTGTATTCGATCGCAAAGGCAATCCCACAGGAAAATCCGATGCATAAGGTATTGATATTAGGGGNGACGGCGGAAGCCGTTGACCTTGCGACACGGCTCGATGGCGACAAGCGGATTCATCCGATCACGTCCTTCGCCGGTCGCACCAAAGCGCCGCGTGCAGTACCCGGCGGACTTCGAGTGGGAGGCTTCGGGGGTGCAGACGGATTCGCGTCTTACCTGGCGTCGGAAGAGATATTCGCGGTGATAGATGCGACGCATCCCTTCGCGGCGCAGATATCGGTACATGCGGCGGAGGCGTGCGCTAACGCTACGTGCCCCTCTGCAAGGTTAGAGCGTTTGCCGTGGGAGGCACATCAGGATGACGATTGGCACGAAGTCGCGACCGTCGAAGCCGCAGCGGAAAGGATTCCATCAGGCTCACGAATTTTCGTGACCACCGGCCGGCAGGAATTGGCGCCCTTCTTTGCGCGTGATGACATATGGATGTTGGTCCGTGTCATCGATCCGTTGGACGAACCTATTTTGCCGGAACGCGGCATAGCCATAGCAGCACGTGGTCCATTTTCGACGGAGAGCGAGATCGAGCTTATGCGTGATCACGGGATCGAATGGTTAGTTTCGAAAAATAGCGGGGGTGCCTCCAGCTATGGAAAAATCGAAGCGGCCCGTGAACTTGGTCTACCAGTGATTATGGTTAGGCCACCGACTGCTGCTCAATGTGAATCCGTATTTCGTTCCGTTGACGAGGTTTGTGGCTGGTTGGAGGGGCTTTTACCCTAAGCTTTCCGGGCCGGCCTTAAGACATGCACATGTGCCGGATCGTACAGGGCACTATCGTCGAAATTTTCCGCGGCTATTACCGGCCCCACCAAGATTAAGGCGGTGCGGGTAATTTTGGCATCCCGCACTTGTTGACCGAGAGTGGCGAGGTTTCCTCTTAATATCTGCTGATCCGGCCAACTCGCACGATAGACGATGGCGGCGGGACAATCTTTGCCGTAATGGGGCTCGAGTGCGGCACGAATTTTCGGCAGGTTTCTGACCGAAAGGTGGATTGCGAGTGTCGCGCCGCTGCGACCTAAATTTTCCAACTCTTCGCCAGGGGGCATTTCGCTCGACTGCATCGCGGTTCGAGTCAGAATCAGAGTTTGACTGATGCCCGGCAGCGTCAGTTCGGTTTCCAACGCGGCGGCGGCGGCGGCATAGGCGGGGACGCCGGGTGTGATATCGAAAGGGATGCCGAGTGCACGCAGTTGGCGCATTTGTTCGCCGATGGCGCCGTAGAGTGACGGGTCGCCGGAATGGACCCGCGCCACATCAAGTCCGCGTCCATGAGCATCAGTGATAACGGCGATAATTTCGTCCAGTGTCATAATGGCGCTATCGTGTATTTCCGCATTTTCCGGTGCCGTAACGAGGACCGCTTTTGGAACCAAAGAANCCGCATAGAGACAGACCGGTGCTTCTGCAATCAGCCGTTGGCCGCGCACCGTAATCAATTCCGGGTCGCCGGGGCCCGCACCAATGAAATGAACGGTCATGAGGCCACTCTTTTGCTGCTCTTCTTGGATTTATATCCGCGGGGCGTATAGACCCAACGAACACCGGTCTTATCGGCGATAGCGCGCGTTTGACTGGAGCCGATCAGGAGCAGCGTGAACATATCGACCATCTCCAGGTCGAGACTTTGCAATGTTTCTACTTTGACATTTTCCTCGGGGCGGCCGAGTTGACGAGCAACGACTATCGGTGTGTCTTTTGGCCGATGTGCCGAAAGACAATCGATAGCGGTTTGTAAAAGTGCCCGGCGCGTTTTCGAGGCAGGATTATAGAGCGCAACGACGAAATCACCGGTCGCCGCGGCTTGCAGTCGCTGTTCGATAATTTCTTCCGAAGTCAGTAAGTCCGAGAGCGAAATGGCGCAAAAATCATGTCCCAGCGGTGCGCCGATTCGGGCAGCCGCCGCCTGGAGCGCCGAGATGCCGGGGGATACAGTCACGTCCGCCCAATGCCATGTGGGTTTCGCGATTTCGTCGAGCCGTTCGAACACCAGAGCAGCCATAGCGTATATTCCGGGATCGCCGGAAGAGATCAGTGCTACCTGCTTGCCTTCTGCCGCAAGATCGAGTGCCGTATCGACGCGTTCCGTCTCTTCACCCAAGGCATAGGGATGCAATGTCTTTTGGTTTGCGATGGACCCCAGTTGATCCAGATACCCCCGATAGCCAACGATGTCGCTTGCTTTGGCAATCAAATTGCGGGCTTCGCCGGTGCGCCACTCGGTGGCGCCTGGACCGAGGCCGACGACCGCGAGGGAGCCCTTGGCGCGTCCGATACCTCCGACATCTATCAAATGTGGGGCACGAGCGATGGCGCAGGTTGCGCGCTTGGACTTTCGTTTTTCGAGGATTAACGAACCGTCTTCTCCCGCAGCCGCGAGTGCGGCGGATTCTGCAACTCCATGGCAGCCGACTGCGCGAAAAACCGTCGCCGAAGGGTTGGCGATGCGGGGTGTCTCTGTTTCCAAGCGGGCCGCATCGAAAAATCTCAGAGGCCGGTCGAGTTCGGCACTGAGGCTCGCGAGTGCCGGTTCATCGCATTTCAGGTCGAGCGAGACGACAACCGCGATTGCCTCCGGTGCGAGATTAGCTTCGATAAGTGTCGACCGAACCAGGAGATTTAATTCATCGGCGTCGCAACCTCGTTCGCACCCGACGCCGAGTGCTAGAACTTCTTCCGCATATACCAATCGGTTGGGTTCGCCTGTTTGGTTTGAAATATCAAATTCGAGATCCAGGGAACCGTTATCCGAAAAAACTAGATCGCTATCGGCGATCCACGGCGGCGAATTAATAGTTTTGATTTTTTCACCGGCCAGTAATTTAGCTGCGAATGGTTTTAGGCTATCCGGGTTTAGAAGGTGATAGCCGTTCGGCGGATCATCGAGAGCTATGCCGAAACTGGCATCGCTCGCGGTGGTTATCGCGGGTTGTATACCCAAAAGGTCCGCTATTTGTTTCGCCATCCGGTTGGCACCATGATGGCCGCCTAGCAACGGCACCACTGCGCTACCATCTTGTGAGATCGCAATAACCGGCGGTTCCTCGGTCTTGCTGCCCAAGAGAGTCGCGAGGGCCCTGATCAAGATACCGCTTGCGCAGATGCCAATAATCGGTCGCCCTTCCGCGAACAATTCCCTTAGATGCGCAATTGTATCGTCAAAAGCCACATCGGCACCGGTAACACGTTTGGCAAGACCGTGAAGTTCCGCGTCGGGAAGAATTTCCCTGACACGTTCCGCCAGAGGCCGTGCAGCTTCGCTTAAAAGGACAATGGCGGTCATGGTCCTTCCATTCCTAGCGCCACGCGTCGCCACGTTTGTGGACCAAAATCATTGAGAAATAGGGCACCTTTTCCGCATCGATCCGGTCCAATGGCAGAACGCGCTCTGTCGGTAATGTCGAACGTTCGATATAGCGAGAGGAGGTTTCGAGTTGCATCGACTGCAGCAATGCGAATATACGACCGAAATGGCGCCCAATTTTGATAATCGCCGCAGCATCTGTCGCGTCAAGGCGGGTACGTAGTTCGTCGTCCGACAATGGAGCGGGGAGGACGGTTAGAACATCGTTTTTGGCCGATAGAGGGGCAGATAGCGCGGCGGCACAGGACATGAGCGAGGAGACACCGGGTACAACCTCGACCCTATGGCGGTCAGCAAGGCGCGAAAACAAGAATTGAAAAGATCCATAAAAGAACGGATCACCTTCGCAAAGTACGGTGACGATTTGCCCCTTCTTCAATTTGCCATCGATATCCTCGGCTGCCTTGTCATACGCTTTCTGTGCCGGTTCCGGATCCCGCAACATGGGTATAGGGATCGGCATTTCCGATTGCGTCTCGCCGATATAGTCGGAGACGACACTGCGCGCGAAGCTGGTCGTGTCCTCAAGCTGTGGATATGCGATTACGTCCGCTGCCTCGATACAGCGAAGCGCTTTAAGAGTGAGTAATTCCGGATCGCCGGGCCCGACGCCGACGCCATAAAGGGTTCCGCTCATGCCTGACCCTTCCCGGATGCTTTGGTAACGCGCCATTGAGTCACAGGCATAAAGGGCTTCCAACCGGTTTTGCCGCCGATCGGTTGCGCACGGCTGATAGCAATCCGCGTCAGGTCGCCGCCGTACTCTTCTTGCAGTGAAGCTAAGGCTTGTTCACTTTCCAAAGTCACTGCGTTGGCGACCAATCGGCCGCCACCGGGAAGTACGTGCCAACAGGCATCGAAAACTCCGTCCTGAGTGATTCCACCACCGATAAAGATGGTATCTGGCGCTTCTAGAGCTTTTAGCGCTGTCGGCGCCTCACCGGCGACAATTTCAAGATTAGGGACCCCAAGCTTAAGGGCATTTTCGCCAAGAAGGGCGCGGCGTTTCTTATCACCTTCGATGGCGATGGCATGGGCGCGCTTGTCGCGGCGCATCCATTCAATGCTGATCGAGCCACAGCCCGCGCCCACATCCCATAGTACTTGTCCTGGCGCCGGCGCTAACGCGGTCAAGCTTACAGCCCGTACTTCCTGCTTGGTGAGCTGGCCGTCATGCGCAAAGGCTTCATCGGGTAAACAGGCAAGGCGCGAAAGACAATCTGCCTCTGGCCCCGCAATACAATCGACCGCGATCACATGAAGCGGGTCGCTATCTGCCTTTGTCCATTCGCGCGCCTTTGCGGTTTCGCGTGCTTCTTCATCATTACCCATCCGCTCGAGAAGCGTGAGGTCGCTATCGCCGAAGCCACGTTCGGTTAATCGCCGCGCGACCTCGAGTGGGGTGTCCGCACCTTCTGCCAAAATGAGCAGTTTCGCGTTCGGTTGAATGGCGGGTTCAAGCAAGGCGTCAGGTCGCCCGTGTAGGGTAATAAAATCCACCTCGTCGAAACTCCAGCCGAGGCGTGCGCAGGCGAGCGTGAAGGCCGACGGTGCGGGGATCACGTTAATTTCGTCGATGGGCACGTGGTTCGAAATCAACCGGCCGATGCCGTAGCAAAAGGGATCGCCGGTTGCGAGCACGCAAGTGGGATTGCCACGATGTTGGGTGATGTTGGCCGCCGCATCTTGAATGGGCGATGCCCATGCCAATCGTTCACTATTGCCATTAGGTAACATCGCGAGGTGGCGTTTCCCTCCCACGACCAGTTCCGCGTCGTCGATTAGCGTGCGTGCGACGGGAGGAAGCGCATCATAACCGTCTTCACCGATGCCGATGATGGAAAGCCAGCGGTTCATTTCGAACTCTCCGTTGCGAGTGCGTTCACAGCCGCCGCCGCCATGGCGCTTCCACCACGCCGGCCGAGCAATGTGATGAAGGGAACGCCATGGGATCCCTCAGCTAAGGCCGATTTCGATTCTGCAGCCCCAACAAAGCCCACAGGGAATCCTAAGATCACGGCGGGCTTAGGGCCATCGTTCGCGATAAGCTCAAGGAGACGAAAGAGCGCGGTCGGGGCATTGCCAATAGCAACGAGCGCACCCGCCAAATGAGGTAGCCAGGCGTCTACCGCGTTTGCTGAACGAGTATTCGATTCTGCCGAAGGCGTGGCGGGCAGGGTGCAAATCACCTCGTTTTCGTTTGTCAGCCGTTGGCGAATGATCCCTGAAGAGACCATGGTGCAGTCAGCCAGGATAGGTTTTCCGGCGGAAAGCGCGGCTTTGGCCGCTTCGACAGCGCCTGCAGAAATTTTTAGGTCGGCAACGATGTCCGGCATACCGCAGGCATGGACGATGCGATGCGCGATCGACGCCGCATCCGACGGCAAGCCGGAAATATCGGTTTCCGCCGCAACGATTTCAAAGGAGCGGCGGTAAATTTCGTCTGGGTCGCGAATATAGTCCATCGGCACCGACGGTAAGATTTTTGGGGGCCGAGTGTAGCCTAAATTTGCTTCAAAGTACGCGGTCCGAGCGGATGATCCGCGTGGGGGTAGGGGTGGTGCCCGTGATCATGATCATGCCCATGACTATGATCATGCCCGTGCTCATGCGTATGGTCATGCCCGTGATCGTGACTGTGGTCGTGACTATGTCCGGTGCCAATTCCTTCTACGTGATGGTGATGACTTTCCTGGGCGAGTCCGACCTGATCCTCGAAGCCCAATATCTGATCGCGATATTTGCATTGCTGACAATTCATATGGTTTTCGCCGCCCAGAATATCGTGGACGCGCTCGGCAAGCGTATCGAGTACCAATGGGTGGTCGTTGAAATAGCCAGCTTTAACGAAGTCGATCTCGGGATGGCGTGCGGCGACAATATCGGTGTGATCATGAATTCGTTTCACCAGCACGCCGGTGAATAGAAAATACGGAAAAACAACGATGCGTTTGTAGCCGAGCCGGGTGGCATGTTCCAGGCCAGGCTCTACAAGCGGAAATGTGACACCGGAATAGCAGGTCTCGGCCCAGCCGAAGCCCAATCCCTCACAGAGTTGCCGGGTAATTTTAGCGATGTTGGAGTTGGCGTCCGGGTCCGATGCGCCACGCCCGACCACCATCAATAGCGTCTCTTCGAGCGGTATATCTGAAGGATTGCTGGCTAGGGCTTCCTTAATACGTTCCCCGGCCGCGCGGATCATCTTTGGGTCAATACCGAGTTCGGCCCCATAAATGATATTTATTTCAGGATTTTCCGCTTGGTAACGATTGAGCACTGATGGAATGTCATTTTTGACATGACCTGCGGCAAATAACATCGCCGGTACGGCCAACACATCGCGGATACCCTGCTCCGAAAGTTTGCCCAATCCGTCTTTGATGATCGGTTGCGCAAACTCCAAATAGCCATATTCGACCGGCCAATCGGGAAAGCGCGTCTTCAAGCCGCCGGCGAGCGTCGCGAATTCTCGAACCGCATCTTCGTCGCGGCTCCCATGGCCGCAAATCATAATGCCGTAATTTTCGGCCATCTACTCCATCCTTATGATCGAAAACTACATCAGCTGGCGAGTAAAACAATACCTGCAATGATGCACCCTATCCCGACACCCCGCGCCAAAACAGGCAGTTGATGTTTTTCAATCTGCCGGCCTAAGCAAATCCCCACCGCCTGCAACGCGACAGTGGCGGCGAGTGCTCCAAACCCGGCGTCTGCGTAGTTCACGTCATCGGCAAAACTTTCAGCGTGGGAAAATCCATGGAACACCGCGAATACCGCAACAAGGAAAAAGGCGACCGGTAAGCGGAGCGTCAACGAAGCAGCGAGCAATAAGCCGAGAATAGTCACGGAAGCTGCGGTGCCTATTTCCGCTGCCGGGAGAGCCTGACCGCTGCTGGCCATTACCGCGCCATGAACCGTAGCGACCACGAAAACGACCGGCATCCAACGTTCGATACGAGCGCCATGTCGACTTGACCAAATGCCAACGGCAAGCATTGCCAAAATATGATCGAAGCCGCTTAAAACATGGAGTGCGCCGGTAATAAAACTCGGCGACGGAAGCGCGCCACCGCTATGCGCGAACGCACCGCCACTAAGGCCGGTGAAGCCCAAAACGATTAGAATGCCAAACGAAATATTGCGATTCATCTGCGGAACTTTTCTCGGCGGTGCAGTATTGAGTTAAGTGAACCACTCTAAACCAGCGCCAATGGCACAATCAACGAAGGGTTATTGTAGCCTATTCTGTGAAGGAGCAAGTGCTGATTTAGGAAAGCTATAGACTTTGCGTTGTCCAAGCATGTGAATGTCAAAGCCGCGCGCGAACAAGTTGTCAATTGCGGGATCGGTGACATCAAGCCCTCCGGTGTAGGCGCCAAATGCCGGTAATATTAGTTTTTCCGATCCGTCTGTAACGAAGCAGGGTGCGCTCAGGCGACGGCCGCGCACCTCAACACGAGCTTTGGGGTGATAATGTCCGGATATTTCACCGCCGCCACTATCTAATTCTGCCTGATGTCGAAAAACCAATTTGTCGATTGCAAGCTCTTGGCTGACTTGTCCTCCAAGGGTTTTCGGCGGGTTGGGGTCGTGATTTCCGGCCACCCAAAGCCAATCTCGGCCTTGAACAAGCCGCTGGATGGTTTCGTTTTCCTCCACTCCTAGGCGTCCGAATGCCGAGCTATCGTGGAAGCTATCACCGAGGCAAATCACGCGTTTTCCTGTATGACGCTCCAAAACATCCTCCAGCATCGAGAGCGTCTCGCGACTGTCATACGGAGGAAGCAAAAACCCACGTTCGGCAAATGCCGAGCCTTTTTCCAAATGCAGGTCCGACACGATGACGGTGTCGGTTGCAGGCCAAATCAAGGCACCGGAAAGATCGGCGATCAACCTTTCGCCATGAAAGCGAAAATTGGCGGTGCTCATTGCTGGGGCGCCTGATCCATCGCTTCAGCGACCAAAGTCGCTTCCGCTTCGTCGAGCATCAGATCGAATGTGGCGCCTTCCACCCGTTCCTTGCCGATTTCGAGCAATACCGGAACGGCCAGTGGCGAAACACGGTCGAGCCTCCTATGGTGAATTTTGTCTTTCACTCGTTTCAGCATGTCGCCCAGGCGGTGAATATCCGTGAGGCCGTGGGCCGCATCGATGCGCGTCGCGCGCAATAGAATGTGATCGGGCTCGTGGCGGCGGAGCGTGTCGTATATCAGGTCCGAGCTTACGGTCACCTGGCGGCCCGTCTTCTTCGAACCCGGATGTTGCCGTTCAACGAGCCCGGCGATGACGGCAACATTACGGAAGGTACGGCGAAGCAGCGATGAATCACCCATCCATTCTTCGAGGTCGTCGCCGAGCATGTCTTCGTCGAACAAGGCCGAGATATCGGTAGCGGGATGCATGCTCCAGATCGCGATCACATAATCGGTGGCGACAAATCCGATCGGTCCCAGCCGGGCCCGGTCCATCCGTTTGGTGAGGAGCATGCCTAGCGTCTGATGCGCGTTGCGGCCTTCGAAGCAATAGGCGACCAGGAATTCGCGTTCGCCGCGGGGAAACGTCTCAACCAAAAGCCCGTCTCTTGGTGGCATAACCGAGCAGTGACGCTGGATCGACAGCCATTCGCGCACTTGATCCGGTAAATTCGGCCAATGTGTCGGGTCGGCCAACATGTCACGTACCCTGTCGGCGAGGTGGGTCGTCAGCGGCAGGCGGCCTCCCTGATAGGCGGGTATCTTAGGCTCGTCGCCGGCGGCGGGGCTTGCGACGACGGTCATCTCACGAATACCCTCGAAGCGGAGCAGCCGGCCGCCGAAAATAAAAGTGTCGTCGATCTCGAGCCCGAGTACGAAATGTTCCTCGACCTCTCCCAAATAGCGCCCACCATTAAGGCGAACCTTGAGTTTTACCGATTCCACAATTGTACCGACATTCATTCTGAGCCGGCGTGCAACAGCTGGAGAAGCAACCTTGTATCGCCGATCTTCAAGCCGTTTTAGCCGGCGCCACTGTTTGTAGGTTCTGAGCGCGTATCCGCCGTGATCTACAAAGGCCAGTACATCGTCGAAATCGCTGCGGGGGAGGTCGGCGTAGGGTGCGGCACTCGTGATTTCTTCGTACATTTCGTCTTGGGAAAAGGCGCCGGAACAAGCCATCGCTAGAATATGTTGCGCGAGGACATCCAACCCGCCTGGTCGAGGAGGGTCGCCATCCAACGTACCATCGTAGACAGCTTCCAGCGCTGCCCGGCATTCCAACACTTCGAAGCGGTTGGCGGGCACGAGAAGCGCTCGGCTCGGGGTGTCCAGGCAATGGCCCGCGCGGCCGATGCGCTGTACCAAGCGGCTGACCCCTTTGGGCGCGCCCACCTGAATGACCAGATCGACCGCCGCCCAATCGACACCGAGATCCAGCGACGACGTTGCGACCACGGCTCGTAGTTTACCGGCGGCCATTTCGGCTTCGACGCGTCGCCGCAATTCTTTCTCCAAGCTCCCGTGATGGAGCGCTATGGCGAGCCCATCTTCGTTCAGCCGCCATAACGCTTGAAATGCCATTTCGGCGAAGGCGCGGGTGTTGACGAACACGAGCGTGGTCTCGGCCTTCTTAATCTCTTCATAGATTTCGCCCATAGCGTGGAGTGCCGAATGGCTGGACCAAGGCATCGGCTCCGCACTCTCCAGAATGCGAACCCGTGGCTCCGCGCCGTCGCGGCCTAATATCCGTGTCACCGACTCAGATTTTGCATCGGGCGCTAGCCAGGAGGTCAGATCTTCCGGCCACGCGACTGTTGCGGACAAACCGACCCGCTGGCATGCAGGGGCGATTTGTTGAATGCGGGCCAAACATAACGCCAATTGATCGCCTCGTTTGGTGCCGGCAAGTGCATGGATTTCATCGACGACAACTCTTTTCAAGCTTCGGAACATCCGGTGCGCGTCGTGGTAAGAGAGCAGCAGTGTCAAACTTTCAGGCGTCGTTAGCAGTATGTTGGGTGGGCGTCGTCGTTGACGCTGGCGCTTGATTTGCGGCGTATCTCCGGTTCGCGTTTCCAGCGTTATCGGCAAGTCCATCGCTTCAATCGGCATTTCCAGGTTGCGATGGATATCTTGTGTCAGCGATTTCAAAGGCGACACATAGAGCGTGTGGAGGCCTTCGAATTCCGTTTCTGCCAACTCGATCAGGGAGGAAAGGAAGCCGGCCAATGTTTTGCCGCCGCCGGTGGGTGCGATGAGCAGCGCATGGGCGCCGGCTTGCGCGGTTGCCAGCATTTCAAGCTGATGACGGTGGGGTCGCCATCCCTGTTCTTGAAACCAGGCACGGAAAGAATCTGGCAGAACGGTTTCCTCGTTTCTGCCATTTGGGTGTTGTGATTGGCTTAGACGTAGTGCTTGCTGCATGATTCTGCAGACTATTCTATCCTTACGGGGTCAGTAGCGGGAGGAAAACCGATTTGAAAACGCGCATCACCGAATTGTTCGATATCGCGCATCCGATTATTCAGGCACCGATGGCGGGAACCGCGACGCCGGCTCTCGCGGCTGCCGTTTCGAATGCGGGTGGTTTGGGCTCGGTTGGCATGGGTGCATCCAATGCGGAGCAGGCGGCGTCGGTTATGTCGGAAACCCGAAATGCGACCAATCGGCCCTACAACGTCAATTTTTTTGTCCATGAGCATTCGGCACGCAATTTGGAAAAAGAAGCCGCATGGCTGGAGACAATCCGCCCTTATATGGATGAATTTGATGCCGAGACGCCGCAATCGCTTGACGAAATTTATCTGTCCTTCAATCAAGACGATGACATGCTGGAGGCGCTACTGGAGGCGAAGCCGCCGATCGTGAGCTTCCATTTCGGATTGCCCACTCCCGAACGCGCCGACNCTATCAAGGCATATGGAGCGACGATGATATCGTCGGTCACAAATCTCGAAGAGGCGGAGGCCGCGGAAGCAGCAGGTATGGATGCTCTGGTGGCTCAGGGGTTCGAGGCCGGCGGCCACAGAGGCACCGTAAAAGAGCCGTTTGAAGACGNCCAAATCACCACAATGGCTCTGGTGCCATTGGTTGCGGACGCGGTGAAAATCCCGGTCATCGCTGCCGGTGGAGTTATGAACGGTGCGGGTATCGCAGGGGCGTTGGCCCTTGGCGCCGAAGGGGTGCAGATGGGTACCGCGTTTATTTCGTGTGTCGAAAGTGGCGCGAACGATGCGTTCCGCCAATTTTTGCTGAGCGAAAGAGCGCGGCGCACGGAGGTGACGACCGTGATTTCCGGTCGGCCGGCCCGGGCGCTGGTCAATCGATTTACCGAAGAATTGCGCGATCGGGCGGATGAAATGCCCGGTTATCCGATGACCTACGACGCAGGCAAGTCACTTGCCGCCGCCGCCGGAGCGAAGGGTTCGCCCGAGTTCGCTCCGATGTGGGCAGGGCAGGCGGCGCCGCTATCTCGGGCGATGAGCGCCGCGGACCTCGTCGAAACCTTGATTAGCGAAACCGAAGCGGAAATCGATCGTCTTTCCGCATTGAAAAATACCTAGGGAGATTCGACATGCGGGTAATGGCTTTGTTGCCGCAAGACGACTTGAAAGCGGCGCAAGCGGAGGCGGCGCGATACGAGGCGCTCGGGGTCGACGGCTTGAAAACCTCAGAACTTGCCTACGATCCCTTTCTGCCCTTCGCTTCGGCGGTAACGGTGACGGAACGTGCAGAGCTTGCGACCGGTATCGCGATTGCATTTGCTCGCAGTCCGATGATCGTCGCGACGATAGCGAACGACCTACAGCGAAGTTCCGGCGGCCGTTTCGTGTTGGGGCTCGGCAGTCAGGTGAAAGGCCACAACGAGCGGCGGTTCAGCGTGCCTTGGAGTGCCCCGGCTCCGCGCATGAAAGAATACGTCGAGGCGTTACGGGCGATTTGGCGGTGCTGGGAGAAGGGCGAGAAACTCGACTTTCAAGGTGAGCATTATCGCTTCGACCTGATGACGCCGGTTTTCTCGCCGAAGCCCGCGAATTTACCGATGATTCCAGTGACCTTGGCAGCAGTAGGTGCGGCAATGATCCGCCTTTCAGCGCGGGTTGCCGATGGAGTGCGTTTGCATTCGTTCTGTTCGCGCAAATATATGCTGGAAACTTTGTTGCCGGAGCTGGAGAAGGGCTGGGCGGAAAGCGGGATGAACCGCGAACAGTTCGAAATCGTCGGGGGTGGCTATGTGATCACCGGTCCGGACGAGGAGACCGTGGCCAAGCAATTCGAATGGGTGCGGGAACGGCTTGCATTTTACGGGTCGACCCGAACCTATTTGCCGGTGTGGGCCGCTCACGGCGAGGAAGACTTGGGTCTCAAACTCCACGACATGTCGAAAAAAGGCCAATGGAAAGAGATGGCGAAACAGCTGACCGACGATCATGTGAGGCTATTCGTTGCAGCGGGCACCCACGGGGCCATCGTCGAAGCCATCAAGCAGCGCTATGACGGCGTGTCGGACACGGTTTATGTCAATCAGATCCCCGGTGTGGACCCTCAAGTGCCGCCGGAATTAGTTCAGGAAATCAAACAGATACCTGTCGCGTTCACAGGATTTCGCGATCGGTTCCGGGACTAGGTCCGCGTCCTCGTCGCGCGACACTTGAGAATTTCGATCAGGGCGTTGGCGCGCAATATGGTGTCGTAATTGAAGCGCTTTTCCGCCTGGGTCATGTAGTCGTCATTTTTGAACTTTTGTTCGGCAATGTGCTTCGTTCCTTGGGCGATCGCCATCGCCTTTTCTTCGCCGCCCATAATCTTCACCACTTCGTCGATATGCATGCCCACCGCCTGACGCTGGATGGCAAAGAGGCGGCCGTCAGCGGGCACGGTGCGGAGCAACGGTGAAATGTGCTCGCGGTTTATCGGGCAACCGGTTTCAGGGTCTGTCTCCGGTTTCAACGGCTTTTGGGCGTTCGCAGTCGTTACGACTGAAAACAGGCAGAGAACGGCGAGAAGCTGTTTCATAGGGCCAGCATAGCAAGAAATTTGCTGCTGGCTAAACACGATGCTGTGAAAAAACGCCCCCGGCCCGCGATTGCGGGGACGGGGGCTGTGCATTCAAAAAGTCGAGCTTAAACGGTTGCCTCGCTGCCGAAGATAACGGTGCATTCGCTGGACAAAACGCCGCCGTTACCGTGTGCGAGTGCAACGTCGACGCCATCTACTTGACGTTCGCCGCATTCGCCGCGGACTTGGCGGACGGCCTCGATCAGCAAGAACAGCCCGTACATACCCGGGTGACAGTAGGAGAGACCACCGCCGCTGGTGTTGACCGGCAACTCGCCGCCGGGCGCGATGCGTCCGTTTTCGACGAACGATCCGCCTTCGCCCTTTTTGCAGAAGCCGAGGTCTTCCAGGAACAACAATGTCGTGATGGTGAAGGCATCGTAGAGCGCCAGCACGTCGATATCGTCTTTGGTAACGCCGGCCGATGCGTAGGCGCGCTCGCCGGACTCTACCGCTGCTGTCACCGTCATGTCGCCCATGCAACTGATATTGGCGTGGCTGATATGCTCGCCGGTGCCGAGCACATGAACCGGCGGTTGCTTCAAGTCCTTTGCCCTTTCCGCCGAGGTGAGGACAATCGCACCGCCGCCGTCGGTTACCAAGCAGCAATCCCGAATAGTGAAGGGGTAGCTGATCATGGGGGCATTCATCACGTCTTCGACAGTCAATGGATCACGGTTGAAGGCAACCGGATTCATCATCGCCCATTGCCGGGCGGCGACGGCGATTTCCGCCAACTGCTCCCGGGTAGTGCCGAACTCGTGCATGTGGCGCGCCGCCGACATAGCGTAGGCCGAAGGCGGCATCATCGGCTTGTAGGGGTCTTCGTACCAGGCGATTTCCCGCTGGCTCGTTGCGGCCCGGCTCATGGTTCGCTGGGTCGAGCCATAGGTGATCAACGCCACTTCGCATTTACCGGTGGCGATGGCGGCAACCGCATGGCTGACATGGGACATGAACGACGAACCACCGATCTGGGTGGAGTCGATATAGACCGGTTTGATGCCGAGATATTCGCAAGTGCCCAGCGCCACCATGCGTGACTGGCTGGTGGCCGCGAAGACACCGTCGACATCCGAGAGTTTGAGACCCGCATCGTCGAGCGCGCGCATCGTCGACTGGCCGATAAGATCGAGATGACTGGTATTTTCGGCGACCTTGCCGAGATCGGATTCGGCAGCGCCGACGACGCAAACTTTTCCTCTGAGATCCATGATCGCTTACTCCCCTGCCGGTTCGAAGACGGGATAGGGATCGGAGTCTTCGTCGTCTTGTTGGACTTTGAACTTAACGCGCATGCCGATGGTGACGTCCATAGGGTCGTCCAATTCGACCTTGCTCATCAGCCGGAAGCCTTCATCCATATCGATCAAGGATACGTCGTAGGGCGTGCCGCCGCGCGGGCAGACCGTGGTCGTCGAATAGACCGTGCCGAGACCCTCGCTGACTTTCCATTCCAAATTCTCGCTGCCGGTAACCGGTGCCACCGCGCGTGGATAGAAGATGACTTGCCCGTCGTCGCTACAGACTTGATAGGCGAGTTCGCCCTTTTTCAGATGATCTAGATATCGCTGACGAGGCGAAATCTCGGTGAGATCGACCATGGAATTCCTCCCGTATGTTGAATGCGCGCGCACTGTAGCCATCGCCCAATGGCGAGGCAAGGTGGCGGGCCGAGCTGCGAGTAATCGAATTGGTGTGTGGGGCCGCCTAAGCAGACACTACCAAGTGCCGCTATTCTCCATCGATGCCCAGGGCTCCTGTTCGGGCAGGCTGTCGCCTTTCTGGAGCAATTCTATCGAAATGCCATCTGGAGTTTGTATGAAGGCCATGCGGCCGTCACGGGGTGGTCGATTTATGGTCACGCCGTTATCCATCAACCGTTGGCAAGCCGCATACACATCATCAACCGCATAGGCGAGATGGCCGAAGTTTCGTCCGCCGGAATATTCTTCGGGGTCCCAATTGTAGGTGAGCTCGAGGATCGGTGATTGTTCCTCCTTGGCCCGGCCCACATCGTCGGTCGCGGCGAGGAACACGATCGTAAACCGGCCCTGTTCGCTCTCGATGCGGCGGGTTTCGACCATATCGAAATTTTTGGAAAAGAAGTCGATGCTTTCGTCCAGGTCCGAAACACGGATCATGGTGTGCAGATATTTCATTGAGATGCCTTTCGATATGTTCCGGTCGGCTTTACCAGCTACCGGTATTCTCCATCGATACCCAGGGCTCCTGCTCGGGCAGGCTTTCGCCCTTTTGAAGCAATTCGATGGAAATGCCGTCGGGGGTCCGAATAAAGGCCATGTGGCCGTCGCGCGGTGGTCGATTGATGTCGACGCCGTTCTCCATCAACGTCTGACAGGTGCCGTAGATGTCGTCGACCTCGAAGGCGAGGTGGCCGAAATTGCGCCCGCCTTGATAGTCTTCCGGGTCCCAGTTGTAGGTCAGTTCCAGCGTCGGTGCGCGGACGGATTTCGCGACTTCGATATCGTCCTTGGCGGCCAAATGAACGTTGGTGAAACGGCCCTTTTCGCTATCCCGGCGGCGTACCTCGCTCAATCCCAACATGCCGAAAAACTTAATGGAATCCTCAAGATCGGAAACCCGGACCATTGTATGGAGATATCGCATCGCTGCCTCACTGGATGGAATTTCCGCCACTTTATCCAAATCGGGTTTGTGCTGCTAGCGGGGACTTTTATATTCGCGCCCGCCTGCATAAACTCCGGGCGAGGCATTTCAGAATACTCTGAAGGACATCGAAAATGGTCGACCTCGGCTTTTTCGCGATGCCGGTGCACCCGGCTGAAAAGGACTACGGCACGGTTTTGCGTCAAAACCGTGAAGCGCTGATCCTTTGCGACAAGCTCGGCTATAGCGAAGCCTGGATCGGCGAGCATTTCACTTCCACCGGCGAGCCTATTCCCGATCCCTTGCAGTTTTTGGCAAGCGTCATCCCGGTGACGGAGAACATTCGCCTCGGCACCGCAGTGTTGAACTTGCCGCTTCACCATCCGGTCAAGCTCGCCGGACAAATCGCGCAGTTCGATCAATTAAGCGGTGGCCGTGCCATGCTCGGGATTGGCCCGGGTGGGCTCCGGTCCGACCTCGAGATGTTCGGTGAAAAAGTGGAAGACGGTTATTTCAAAATGGTCGAAAGCGTCGACATAATGACCGCGCTTTGGACCGGCGAAGCTCCGTTCGACATAAAGGCCGACTATTGGGACGACGTTGTCTTGAAGGAGTTCATCCAGAAAGATATTGGCCTCGGCTTGCAGGTGAAGCCGAAGCAACAACCGCATCCGCCCTTTGCCTATGCCATGCGCCAGCCGAGTTCCGGCGCCATGTCGATTATTGTCGAGCGCGATTGGATACCGCTTTCGGGCAATTTCATTCCCGCATCCTCGGTCAAGGCGCAATGGCAGGCCTATTGCGAGTCCTGCGAGGAGCACGGCAAGAAGCCGAAACCCGATATGTGGCGTGCGGCGCGCTCGATCCTGGTGGCCGACAGCGACAGCGAAGCGGAGGAGTATGTGGCCCGCGAAGACAGCAGCATGCAGCACTATTTCTTTTACCTGCGTTCGCTGGAGGCCCGGCGCAACATGCCCGATGCATCGCCCGAGGAGCGTCAGGCTGTCATTGCCGAGCGCGTCAACGAGGCATTGGAGCAGCAGATTGTCGTCGGCAGCGCCAAGACCGTTACCGACAAGCTGATTGCCTTCCGTGACGACGTGGGCCCGTTCGGCACGTTGCTGATGACCGGCTACGACTGGGACGACGAAGAGCTATGGAAAGGCTCGATCCGTAAACTGGCGGAAGAGGTGATGCCCGTGGTTCGTCAGCACGCGGCGGCGACGGATAAGGCCCTATAGATGCGCCTTTGAGCTCCGCGGGGGATCGGTTAGACTTCGTAATATCCGGCCCGGTTTGGGCAACGCCTAACAATAAGAGCATCAAACAGCGTTCCCGCGGGCAACACCGAATTCCCAGGGAGGGATGCCATGCTCGAAAGCACAGATTTTTCGACCCAAGATATCGATATTCTCGAAGGTTCCGGCCGGGAACTGAAGCTACGCCTTTTCACGCCCGATGGAGCCGAGGCGGCGCCCTTTGTCGTCGACCTACACGGAGGGGCATGGTGCGCAGGCGCCTATGAGGAGTGCTTCGACCGGGACGAAGTGTTTGCCAAGGCGGGGGTTGCCGCCGCTTCGCTCGACTTTCGCGATGCGGAGCATGGCTATCCGACGTCTTCGATCGACATCAACTACGCCATTCGCTGGCTCAAGGCCCATGCGGCGGAGCTTGGGCTCGACCCGGCACGCGCTGGGGTAACCGGGCAATCGAGCGGCGGTCATCTCGCCATGCTGGCGGCAATGCGCCCCGATGACGCGCGGTATTGCGAAATCGCCTTGCCTGCCGGTGCGCCCGATGTGGATGCCTCGGTGCAGGCAGTGGCGATGAATTGGCCGGTGATCAATCCGCTGTCACGCTACTACAATGCCCAGAACGAACGCGAAAAGGGCACCGGTTGGGTGGGCGACATCCCCGAACGTCACGATACCTATTGGAAGACCGAGGCGGCGATGGAAGAGGGGAATCCGGTTCTCATCCTCGAACGAGGCGAAGACGTGCAACTGCCGCCGGCGCTTTGGGTGCAAGGCAGGCCCGATCCCGTGCACGATTATCGCGATCCCAACAACGAGCGCGATATCAACGAGCCCGACCGGTTCCTCGAAAACTACCGGAATGCCGGTGGCGAGATCGAACTGGTGGAGATCGGACAATCGAACCGGGACGAGACTTCGAGCGATCCGCAGGCTGCGTTCTTCGCCAAGCAGTTTGGCTAAGCGTCATGGGCCCGCGAGGGCCCTTCATTAGGATTTAACCGGTATTTGGCGCCGGCCATAATTGCGTCCTCTTGCCATCCGTGAGACAGTGCGCCGCCTTTAGAAAATGGGGAGGATGAACTCATGGGCGATTTGCATTTCACCCTGGCGGCGGGCACCTATGACCGCACCCAGCCCTTGCGTGACGGTTCGGTCAAACCGGACGGTTGCACGCTGACTTATCTCGAAATGAAACCGATGGAATTGTTTTTCCGCGTCGTCCGTTATGCGGAGTTCGAGATCACCGAAATGTCGTTTTCGACCCACATCATGCAAACCCAGCTCGGCAATTCGCGGTATGTGGGATTGCCGGTGTTTCTGTCCCGAAGCTTCCGTCACTCCTCGTTCTATATCAACAAGAACAAGGGCATCGAAAAGCCCGAGGATTTGAAGGGCAAGACTGTCGGCGTACCGGAATATCAAATGACCGCGGCTCTCTGGCAGCGTGGCCTGTTGAAGGACGAATACGGGATCGAGCCTTGGGAAATCAAATGGCGCACCGGTGGCTTGGAAGAGGCTGGCCGGGAAGAACGGATGGCGCTCAATCTGGACTCCAAATTCGACGTGGCGCCGATCCCAACCGACAAGACGCTGTCCGGCATGCTGGCCGAGGGCGAGTTGGATGCGGTGATCTGCCCGCCGGTACCGTCCTGCTTTACCAACGGACATCCGGACGTGGGTCGCCTCTGGCCCGACTTCCGGCCGGCGGAAGAAGAGTTCTACAAGAACACCGGCATGTTCCCGATCATGCATATGGTGGGCATTCGGAACGATGTGGTCGAGGAATATCCCTGGTTGCCCGCCACCATGTATAAGGCATTCCGCCAGGCCAAGGATGTGGCGATCAAAAATCTCGAGTTCGGTGCTGCCGCTTGCGCGACCCTGCCTTGGTTGAATGCGGATTTACGCCGGACTCGTGCGGTGATGGGCCATGATTATTGGCAATATGGCCTCGAAGAGAACCGCAAGGATATCGAAGCAATGATCCGTTATTCGGTTGAGCAAGGACTGACCGAACCCGGCGTTAAGCCCGAGGATCTGTTTGCGGAATCCACCTGGACGACGACAAAGGAATAGCGGTCTAGGTCTGTATCGATGAAAATCTGTTTTTTTGGCGCCGGGGCCATCGGGTGTCACTTCGCCGCTCGGTTGGCGGCAATCGGCGAGGACGTATCCTGCGTTGCCCGCGGCGAACAGCTAAAAGCCATTCAGGACAACGGTATAACCCTACATCGGGCCGACCAACCGACAATCAATATTCGAGTGAACGCCACCGACGACCCGGCATCGCTCGGGCCGCAGGATTTGGTAGTGGTCACGGTCAAGGCCTATGCGCTGGCCGATGCTGTCGACGGGATCAAACAACTGTTGGGTCCGGACACACCGGTTATCTTTGCCCAGAACGGAATTGTTTGGTGGTATTTTTACGGACTCGACCCGAGAGGCGAAGAGCGACAGATCGAGTCCCTCGATCCGGGCGGCAGGCTTTGGAACGAGATCGGGCCCGAGCGTGCTCTTGCTGGAATCGTATATTCAGCAAACGGTCTCGAAGCGCCCGGCGTCGTCCGCAATACCAGCCCGGGGCGAAATTGGGTCAGGATTGGCGAGCCCGATGGTTCGTTTTCCGAGCGGCTGAAAAACATTCATGCCGTGTTCGACGAGGCGGATATGGGACCGATAGCGGAAGACGTACGTGAAACGCTTTGGGACAAGTTGATGAGCAATATGGCGACGGGTCCGATCAGCTGCCTTACCCATTGCACTGTCGCGGATATCCAACAATCGCCGGCGCTACACGCGCTTGCGGTCAAGATGATGCGCGATGCCTTGGCGGTCGCTGCGGGGCTTGGTACGCCAATGGATATCGATCCGGTCGAGCGCTTCAAGATGACCAAGGGGGGCGCACACAAAGTTTCGATGCTGCAAGATTTGGAGCGGGGAAAGCCGATGGAAATCGACCCCATGGTGGGCGTGCCTCACGAACTCGCCAAGGCTGCGGGCGTCGAGACCCCCACGCTCGATTTAATGGTGGCGCTTTTAAAGCAGCGCGCCCGGATTTTGGGACTGTATGGGAATTAGTGGGCCGCGCAGTTCTCCGACAGGGTGGCAATCCCCAATTACCGCAAAAATTTTTCAGACCACATTTTGTAAGCCTCTTCCTCCAGCGCGGTCGCCTGTAGGTCTTTCGACGCTGCGACGTCCAATTCGCCCGGTGGTGTGCCGCCATGTAGCGCGGCCATGGTTTCGAACACCGCCCGCATCGCCGCTTGAAAAGGAAGATGCGGCTGTAAGCGAATACGCACGCGCAGTTTGGCAAGCTCTTCAAGGTCTGTGAGATCGCCGCTGTGAACAAGAAACAACGGCAAGGTGGTCTCGGCGCTGAGTTTCTCAAGGTCCGAACGCTCGGTGATGCCGGTAAAGAAGAGCCCGTCGACGCCTGCCTTTTCATAGGCACGGGCACGCCGGACGGCCTCATCGATGCCCAGCGACCCGGCTGTGTTGGTGCGTGCCAATACGGATAGGGCTGGGTCTTGGCGGGCATCCAATGCGGCTTTCATCTTGGCGACGCCTTCTTCGAGTGTGACGAATTCCATGGCGGAACTGGCGAAGGGTTTCGGCAGTATCGTATCTTCGATCGTGATCGCTGCGGCGCCGGCGCTCTCCAACTCTTCTATGGTGCGCCGAACGTTGAGTGCGTTTCCGAAACCGTGATCCGCATCGACCAGTAGCGGCAGCGTCCCGGCGCGATTGATGCGGGATGTCAGGCCGGCGAGTTCCGAGAGCGTCATCACCACCACATCCGGGGCGCCGAGCACCGCCATCGAGGCGATCGAGCCCGGCAACACCATGACTTCGTAGCCTACATGCTCGGCGACGCGGGCACTGACGGCATCGTAAACCGAGCCTGGGTTCACGCAGCGTTCGCTTCCGATCAGGGCGCGAAATTGTTCGCGACGTTCAGTCCAATGCATTGTTTGCTCCTAACTTTCTTGGTCGTTGGCGCCTAGGTTTCCTGGCTTCGGTCCCAATCCTCCTGAAGCCGCATCCAGTTGTCTTCGGCGCGGGTCAAATCCTTTTGAACATGACCTAGCTGTTTCTGAAGCGAAACCAGTCGATTTGGCTCGGTGTCGTAAAGTTTAGGATCCGCCATTGCGGCTTGAAGTTTCTCTTTTTCGGATTCAAGCCGTCCGACTTTTGCTTCCGCGTCGGTCAATTTTTTCTTCAGAGGCGCCAAAGCCTGACGCTTTTCCGCAGCTACCCGGCGCTGTTCTTTCCGGTTGTTGGCAGAGGGCGTGTTTTTGTCCGGCCGATTGCTACGGCGACGGTCGAGCAACATTGACCGGTAATCCTCCATGTCACCTTCGAACGTAGATACGCTGCCGCACTCGACGAGCCAAAACCGGTCTGCGGTGAGATCGATCACGTGCGGATCGTGGCTGACGATCACAACCGCGCCTTCGAATCGGTTGATTGCCTGAACCAGTGCTTGCCGGGATTCGACGTCGAGATGGTTTGTCGGCTCATCCAGCAGCAAAATATGCGGCTTGTCACAGCTCATCAGAGCGAACAGCAGGCGTGCTTTTTCGCCGCCCGATAGGTTGCCGATCTTGGTTTCGGCACGTTCTTCACCAAACCCGAACGCTCCCAAATGACTGCGCCATTGAGTTTCGGTGTCACGGGGTCGCCGCAAAGAAATTTCGGACAGTGGCGTGCCCTGCAGATTGAGCTCGTCAGTCTGATGCTGTGCGAAGTATCCGACGCGAAGCTTGCCCGATTTGGTTTGTTTACCTTCGAGTGTCTGTAGTCGGCCCGCCAATAATTTGATCAGTGTGGATTTGCCGTTTCCGTTGGCGCCCAGCAGCGCAATCCGATCATCATCGTCGAGGCGAAGGTTGAGGCTGCGCAGTACCGGCTTGTCATCGTAGCCAACGTCCACACTATCCAGCGTCAGCAAGGGTGGTGCCAAGCGGGCAGGTTCTGGAAAATCGAAACGGACACTTCGTTCCTCACGATGTTCCGGGATGGGCTCCATTCGTTCCAATTGCTTGAGGCGCGACTGCGCTTGTTTTGCTTTGCTTGCTTTGTAGCGAAAACGCTCGACAAATTTCTGGATATGAGCGCGCTCGATTTCCTGTTTTGCGCGCTGCTTTGAATCATGTTCCAGGCGCATACGATGGGTGCGTTCGAAGCGGTCGTAGTCGCCTTGGTACAAGGTCAGCTTGCAATGCTCGAGATGAAGGATTTCACCGGCGACCCGGTTCAGAAGATATCGGTCATGGCTCACTAACAATACAGTGCCGCGATATCTGCGGAGAAACTCCTCAAGCCACAAAGTGGCTTCAAGGTCGAGGTGATTGGTGGGCTCGTCGAGCAGCAGAAGATCGGGTTCTGTGTAAAGGAGGGCGGCGAGTGCGACCCGCATGCGCCAACCGCCCGAAAAATCCCGGCACGGCCGTTGTTGGGCGGTTTCGTCGAATCCTAGGCCAGCCAGTATGCGGGCGGCGCGGGCGGGGGCGCTTTGGGCATCGCGGTCTTTTAGCCGATCGTGAATTTCGGCCAGGCGTGTCGGGTCGTTTGCTTGTTCCGCCTCCTCGGTGAGTGCGGCGAGCTCGGTATCGGCGGCAAGTACGGTTTCGATGAGCGAAGTATCGCCACCGGGAGCATCCTGTGTGGTCATGCCGATGCGCCAACGCTGGGGACAGGCAATCTCGCCTTCGGCTGCTGAAAGATCGCCGGTGATTAGTTTCAGTAGGCTTGTTTTACCTGCTCCATTGCGTCCCACGAGGCCGACACGGTGACCTGCAGCAATGCTGGCATCGGCGCCGTCAATGAGAAGTCGGCCACCGATCCGATAGGTAAGATTGTTCAGGCGCAGCATGGATCGCGGTGTATCACGGCGAGGCCAAGGGGGGAAAGTTGTTGCTTTTGCCCGAATTGCCGAATTCTGTCAGACTGATCCAATGAGTTCAGGCGATGACCTTGATTTCGGGCATTTTCGTGCAGCGCTAGAGCGTGAGCGTGCGGAGATTCTCAATCTTAGCGATCAATCCGAAGACGAGCGTAAACCGGTGGAACTGGATCAGCAAAGCGTCGGGCGTCTTTCGCGTATGGACGCCCTTCAGGTCCAGGCCATGGCCAAAGCGCTTGATAGCAGGCGCCAAGGGCGATTGATGCAGATTGAGGCGGCACTACAACGCATTGAAAGCGGCGATTATGGGATTTGCGAGGGTTGCGACGACGAAATTCCGCCCAAACGTCTCGAGATAGATCCCGCGGCCCGCCGATGCGTAAATTGCGCTGGCGTGTGACCGGTTATATTTCGCTAAAAATTAACGATTTATTTGCATATTGAATGTTAAAATCAATTTAATTATAAGAATCTTAAAATTACTAATAATAAGAAAAGTCGACTGATCCCTGGCACCAGTGCTCGTTTTCAAATATTTCGGTATTTGTTGCTAAGATTTGCGGTCGTCTTGAAGAAAGTGCAATGGTTCGCACCGCACCGCCCGAACTAACTTCCGATACGCCGTCAGCTCCAGGCTTGCCAAGCGGCGAAATTGGCTTGTCTTCTGCGGATTTGGTGAAACAGGTGGAAGAGCTCACGCGTGAAGTCGAAAGGCTTCATCGCGCAGAGGCGGAACTGAAAGATGCCAAAGAAGCGCTTGAGAAAGCGTTAGCGGCGAAAGATTCGTTTCTTGCCAGCATGAGCCATGAAATAAGGACCCCGTTGAATGGCGTGATCGGCATGCTTGGTGTTTTGAACCAGACCGGTTTGACGGACGAGCAGGCGGAAATGCTGGGTCTTATGCGTCAATCGGGGCAATCACTTTTGGAAGTGATCAACAATATTCTCGACTTTTCCAAGATCGAAGCGGAGATGTTGGAACTCGAAGAGCGAGAACTTTCCGTTCGTGAAATTGCCAATACTGTCTCGCAAATTGCAACCGGCATGCTGCCGAGCGGCAATATCGATATGGCCTTTTCAGTCGATGCGCAAATCGACAAATTTTTGCTCGGGGATCCCGTACGGCTCAAACAAATTTTGGACAATCTGGTCAATAATGCCATCAAATTCACCGACGAAGGTTTCATCTCGTTACGCGGGGACCTGGTGAGCGAAACGGATACCGAAGCGCTGGTGGAAATTTCAGTAGGCGACACCGGCTGTGGCATGACCGAAGAGGAAATCGAAAGGGTTTTCTCGCCATTTTCCCAAGCCGATAAGTCCACGGCCCGGTTGAAAGGCGGCACCGGCCTGGGTTTGAGCATTTGCGATCAATTGGTCAAAATGATGGGTGGTGAAATTTGGGTCGAAAGTAAAGTTGGCGAGGGTTCTGTTTTTCGTATCCAAATTCCTTTCAAGCGCGTTCCCAGCCCGATCAAAGAATACAGTAACCGATTGGAAGGCGTCCGCATTCTGGTTTGCACCAGCGATCAGATAGGACGCGGCGGCACCAGTAAAATGCTTGCCGAGAACGGCGCGGAACCAGTCCGTGTCGTTAGCCAAACCGATGCAATAAACAAATTGAAAACAGGTGTGGAGGAAGGTAATCCGTTCGGCGCCGTTTTTGTGCGAAGCGAATTCGGCGATAACGGTTGTCTCGAATTTGCCAAGGGCATTCGCGGAGACGAAACGATTGCAAAGACGCCCATTATTTTGTCGGCGTTTCGCGATTCCGCTGTCGGAAAAGAACTATTCGATACCGGATATTTTGAAGGTTTCGTAACCCGTCCAATTTCCTACTACGAAATTCTAGAAACGACCTGCCGAGTTCTCGATGTCGAGGTGCCGGCATTTGTCGATCAAGCTCCGGACAATACAATCACTGTATATTCCGCTCCCGATCTTGTTGCGGCCGAGGCGGCGTCGGCGGTGGTATTGGTGGCCGAAGACAACCGCATGAATCAGATGGTGATCACGCGCCAATTCGAAAAGCTCGGATATTGCATTCATCTCGTATCCGACGGCGTAAAGGCATTCGAGGAATTAACCCAAAATCCGGACCGCTACGGACTATTGGTAACCGATTGCCATATGCCGATTATGGATGGGTATCAGTTGACGACGAATATTCGGGAAGCCGAACGCGGGCAAGAAAAGTCGATACCGATCATCGCATTAACTGCCGATGCAGTGGTAGGTGCGGTGGAGAAATGCCGCCAGGTCGGTATGAACGACTATATTACGAAACCGTGCGAAATCGACGATTTGGACGAAAAAATCCGGCAATGGCTTCCAGCTGCCGTAGAACTGCGGAGCAAAAGTCGCGTAATGCCCGAAGCTGTACGCAAAAAAGGCAAATCCGATTCTCCATCGGACGCTGGTGCTGAACGCGCGAGCCCGATCGATTGGGTGGAACTCGGAAATATTTTTGCGTCTGACGATAGGGAAATGCTGACGGAAAATTTGCGCTTCTATCTGGGGACTGTGGACACGTTGCCAGAGGATCTCGGTGCACAATTCGACGCGCAAGATGCGTCGGCGATCTGCGAAATCGCCCATGCGGCCAAAGGGGCAAGCCTATCGGCCGGTGCAACGGTGCTCGGCTCTTTATTGGAATGCCTGCAGTTTGCTGCTGAACGCGAAGACTGGAATGAAATGATTGAATTGCGCGCGACGGTCGTCACAGCGTTCGAGCACGTCAGAGACTATATTAACGAGCTTTGAAGCGATGAACGATTGCATATGCCTGTGTAAGGAAGGCTTAAAGCCATGAGCGAAGAATTAACACCAACCGAAATCGAGACATTGCGGAGGATGGATATCAACGCATTGGTCGTCGATGATCAGGAGTATATCCGTCATATCGTGCGGCAATTTCTGCGCACGGTGACAAATGGTGTTGTGTTGGAAGCGGGCGATGGGGCCGAAGCTATGGCGTTTCTGGAGCCCTATCATGGCCAAATCGAGCTTAATTGGCGGAATGAAGAGTACAGCCAATTCGTCGAGGGCGGTAAGAAGATTGATTGCATTGTGACGGATTTCAAAATGGCACCGATGAACGGTCTCGAAATGTTGCAGAAGATTCGCTCCGGGAATTCGGCGGCCGACCCGGATCTACCAGTCATCATGTTGACTGGATTCAATGACCAGAATGTTATTGGCGCCGCTCTCGAACTCGACGTCACCGCTTTTATCGTCAAGCCTGTCAGCCAGTCCGCTTTGCACACGCGGCTTTACCGCGCATTGAGCAAGAAAATAGCGATACGCCCGTCAACGCACTATGACGCGATAGCGACCGATGGCGTGTCACCGGTGTCAACCGATGGGGCGGCAGGCAAAGACGCGGCGGCGGGTACGGCTGCGGGCGGATCGGAACTGTCATCGACGACAGTCACGCTCGCTGAAGTTCCGCTTGGTGCAATCTTGGTCAAAGATATAGTGACCCTGCAAGGTAGTGTATTGATCAAGGCAGGTACAGCGGTGACCGAGGATATTAAAGACAGGTTGGGCGATTTGGCTGGCCATAAGGATGTCCCGCTTGAAGTTATGGTCGCCGCAGGCAATTGAACGATAGTTTTTCAGTTCGGAATTTTGAGACAAAGCTATGCGGGTTAACATTCGAAACGCGGTTGGTGCGGGTGCAGGATGACCGGAGCCGACGAATATAATCGTAGTTGGACCGCATTGGTCGTCGATGACCAAATGATGGTGTGCAAGGTAGCAGTGCATCATTTTTCCGCGCTCGGTGCGCGCCAAGTTATGACAGCTTCCAACGGTCGTGCAGCGCTTGAAATCGTTAAATCCGTTAATTCACCGGACATTATTTTGTGTGATTTAAAAATGCCTGAAATGGATGGCGTTGAATTTTTGCGTCACCTCGGCGAATTGAAATTCGACGGCGGAATTGCCTTGATGAGCGCTGAAGACGAAAGCGTATTGTCCACTGTTCGATGGCTGGCCGAAACGTACAACCTTCGTGTTTTAGGGGCCGTTTCAAAGCCGCTATATCGGGAATTTATGGCCGAATTGGTTTCAAAATACTTGAAGCCCAACGATGGGGAGGTGCCCAGTACCGATATCTTGTTGGTGGGGCCGAATATGGTGATAGACTCCATCAAAGCAGGCCGTATCGTCAATCACTACCAGCCAAAAATCGACCTGTCCTCAAATGAGGTCCTTGGAGTCGAGGCTTTGACCAGGCTGAGCTCTCCCGATGGCGAATTGATGGCGCCTGAATTTTTCATTCCTGTCGCCGAGCGTCATCAGTTGATAAATGAGCTGACCCGTAGCGTCATCGAACAAGCGGTGTGCGATCTATGCACGCTGGACGATATCGCGCCGGAATATTCGCTGGCGATAAATTTTTCGATCAACAGCCTCTCCCGTATCGAAATGGCCGATTTTCTGATGTCCGTGCTTGATGAACATTCCTTCGATTGTCGACGCTTAATCGCCGAAGTGACCGAGTCACAGGCAATTCAAGAAGGCCAAACTCCACTGGCAAACTTGACCCGTTTGCGGCTCCACGGCGTGACGCTTTCCGTCGACGATTTTGGGACAGGGTATGCGACGCTTGCCCAGCTCGAACAAATACCTTTTCAGGAAATCAAGCTGGACAAGTATTTCGTTTCCAAGGTTTGCAATGACCGGACCTCGCGGGCCATCGTCGAATCCACCATTGCGATGGCGCGATCGCTGTCCATGCGGGTCGTTGCCGAAGGCATTCATAACGCTGCGACCCAAGATGCTGTCACCAAGTTAGGCGTCGATCACGGTCAGGGATTCCACATTTCGCCGCCATTGCCTTTTGACGGGTTGGCCGATTTTATCTCGGATTACGGTCAGCCAGAGAGCACACTCTAAAACACGGCTTTTCGTTTTACTGAAACAGCGATCACTACGGCGATACTCAGCAAAATTATCGCGATAATTCCGAAACTTGTTTCGATACCCCACCATTCGGCGATGTATCCCATCGCGGTTGGAACGATGATATTGGCGAGCCTGTTTACCGAATTTCGCAGTCCGACTGCCGCGCCCTGTTGGTTTAAACCCACGTTTCGCGACAGAATCGAAAAGATCAGAGGTTGATTGACGCCTTGAGAAAATCCTCGCATTGCTGTCGCAATGACCAGCAATGGGATGGCGTGGGCGACCAGAGGCGTCAGACAAATAAAGAAAACCGCGGCCGCTACGAAAATGATCACCAGCCAATGTGCTTGTGCCCGAGCGGCGAACCAGCCGGCGGCGAGGCTGCCGATTCCGACGAATATTTCCGATAGCCCTGTGAGGAGCCCAATGGTCGTGCCGGAAATTCCGATCTGATCTAGGTAAACCACAAAGAACGATGCCTGGATCGAACCCGGTCCGTTGCGGATCATGGTGATTGCGAGGGCAAATGCCACGGCCGGTATCGTGGCGAGCGCAAATGCTTCGCGGTAATCAGACCAGCGCGGCCAAAAGCGTTTTAGTGACGCGGTGGAGTGATGTCTCGGATTGCCGTCATTCGGGATCAAAGTTACCGATGCGAGAATCAGAAGACCCCATAGTGTGATAACAAGGAAGGCTGGCCAGACGCCGAGCTGATGCCAGACAAAGCCGATCAGAACAGGGCCCGCGAAGTTGGCGAACCGGGTGACAAAGCTAAATCGCCCCAGTTCCGTTGGATCACCTTTTGAAAGTTGATTTATCAGCGTCTGACCGCTGGCCATTGCCAAAGTACTGATATGGCCTGACACCAATTGCAGTGTCGCCAATGCCCAAAACCAGCCTGCGAGCGGGTAGAGCAGTGGCAGGACAGAGGTAAAAATTGCCAGCCAGAAGGCTACGTTACGAGTACCGAAACGGTCCATCAGGACCCCGCCATGAATCGAAAATAGGACTGGGAGAACCGATCGGGCGGCGACTACCAGACCGATTTCACTCGGACTAAGGCCGACAAACACCGCAAAAAGCGGAATCAATATGCCCATCATGTCCCATTGGCCACCGGCAAACAGGCCGATACCGTAGGTCCCGATCAGGGCCCGACGTGGGATTGGAGGACTGGAAGGCTGGGACATTGGGCCAGCTATGGCAGTTTCGAATGGTGGTGACAGGAGGCGAAAAAGGCCGTGTTTCGGGAGTTTATACGCCTTGGTGCTCGATGGCAGAAGCAGATAAGGCTTGCCGCCTCGCAAAATATGGAAAGAATTGGGAAAAATTGATCAGAATGCGCGTTAAATCAGGTCGTGCATCAACTAATGGGAGTTACCGTGCTGTTAGCCTTCAAAAAATGGGCGACGCTGCGCAACAGCCTTTATGTCACAAGCGGTGTGTCTACTGCGCTGTTGGTGATGCTGACGGTGGGTATTTGGCTTGATGCGCGGCGTGCAAGTTTGGAGGCACAACTGCTCATCGACGGTACAGTGATCGAAGATCTGTTTATCGAAGCAGCAGCAGATTGGTCCTGGGAACGCAGCCTCACTCAAGCGGCACTGTTCAACAAAAACCCGATGAGTGAGCATGAGCTCAAGATTATCAAGGAGAACCGAACGTTCGCCGATGCGAGCTTTAAAAATGCGCTGGCATTGTTGAAGTCCTATCGAGCTCAGCCCGCATACAGCCACGTAATCGTTAACGTCGAAGATAAACTCGCCGCTATCAATGTCATGCGTGATTTGCTGGAGGCGGAACTGCTAAAGCCTAAAGACCAACGGCTGGCGGAATATCTCAACACGTGGTTCCGCGAAATCAGTAGCCTTATCGATCAGACGACCGAACTGAGATTGAGCGCGCGCTATCGACCGGAAACCGCGCTTCGTCACGTCGAATCCTTACAAGACTTCAAACATCAAATCGCGGTTGCCATGGAGTTTTTTGCCGGGAACAGGCGCTGATCGCAGGTATTCTTTCTTCACGACGACCAATGGACGTGAGCGATATCGGTCTGTTGTCCGAATATCGAGGACGGGCTTCGACCGCTTGGCTCGAAATACGCCATCACACCCAAGATATGGACGTGGCCTCGGCGATTAGTCGTGAAATCAAAAATTTAAACAGCGTAATTTTGCCCCAGCTCGCGTGGACGCGCGATCAAATCATACGAAACGGCTTGGCGGGCGGAACATACAAAACCACGCCCAAGGCCTGGATCGAGCTCGTTGACAAAGTGATCGAGCCAATCTTTTCGCTAATCGATCACGTCAACACGCTCTCCAAACGCGCAAGCGCTGCACGTCACGACCGGGACACGGAACGTATGCTCACCATGAGCCTATTTTTAGGGCTTATCCTGCTACTTGCCGGGGTGACCCTCTACACGGTCGAATGGCGCATCATCCGTCCGATCGGGCGAATCACTCGACGTATGTCGGCGGTGGCAGCAGGCGAAAAGATCGACCGGATTGTTTATCGCGAACGTAGCGACGAAATCGGCGATATGGCCAATGCGGTGCAAGCCTTCAAGGATGCCCAAGAGGAATCCCAGACCCGGTTACGGGATCTGAATGAGGATTTGGAGCGCAAGGTCGCAGAACGGACAGTCGAACTCGAAATCGCTTATCAGCAGGCAGTAGAGGCAAATGCTGCAAAGAGCACGTTTCTTGCCAATATGAGTCATGAACTGCGAACGCCGCTCAACGCAATTATTGGCTATAGCGAAATCCTGCTCGAAGAAGCGGAAGATTTAGGTCAGGAGGAATATATTCCCGACCTCGAGAAAATCCGGACTGCCGGTAAGCATCTGTTATCCCTGATTAACGATATTCTCGATCTATCCAAAATCGAAGCGGGCAAGATGGATGTCTATCTTGAGGACTTCGACATCATGGAAATGATCGAGGATGTATCTTCTACGATCAATCCGCTTGCAGATAAAAACCACAACGAATTGGTGGTGGATTGCGATCCGGAAATCGGCTCGATGCACAGCGATTTGACCAAGATTCGTCAGTCCCTTTTCAATCTGTTGAGCAATGCTTGCAAATTTACCGAAAACGGCCGTGTAACTCTCTCCATTAAGAATTCGGGGTCGGACACTGTTCTGTTCGATGTAATCGATACGGGTATCGGTATGACGCCAGCTCAGGCCGAAGCCGTGTTCGGCGAATTTCAACAAGCGGATTCCTCCACAACACGTGAATATGGCGGCACCGGGCTTGGCCTTGCTATCTCACGTGATTTCTGTCGCCTGCTTGGTGGCGCCTTAACGGTCCAAAGCGAAGTCGGAAAAGGCTCGACCTTCACGATGACGATGCCAGTTCAATCGGTTGACCCGACGACCGAAGAGCCGCCGAAGCAAACCAAATCAGCGGATTTGGAACCCAAATCAGGTCAAGAGGAATACCAAACGATTCTTGTAATCGACGACGACGAAGCGGTCCGCGACTTGTTGCAACGTTTCTTGGTGCGTAACGGCTATAAGGTATTGCTTGCGTCCGATGGCGAGGAAGGTTTGGCCCTGGCACGCGAAGCCAAACCCGACGCGATTACGGTCGATGTGTTGATGCCGAAAGTCGATGGCTGGGCGGTTTTACGGGAATTAAAGGAAGATGCCGAAACAACGGATATTCCGGTTGTCGTGATTTCCATCGTCGATGACCGCAATATGGGGTTTGCACTGGGGGCGGCTGATTACCTTACTAAACCGGTGGACCGAGATAGGCTGCTCGAAGTGTTGGAAAAGCTTTGCCCTGATGAGCAGAGGCGGCGGTTGCTGATTATCGAAGACGAAGTGGAAACACGTGAGATGATCCGTCGTGTCACCGATCGGGCCTCGTGGGAAGCGCTGGAAGCCGCAAATGGTGTTGAAGGTTTGGCTTTATTGGAACATGACACTCCGGACGTAATTCTTTTGGATTTGATGATGCCGCAAATGGACGGTTTTCAGTTCCTCACCAAAATTCGTGAGGTACCCGAATGGAATGACATTCCGGTCGTGGTGGTGACGGCTAAGTCGCTTACCGCAGAGGACAGGGAGTTTCTCAAAGGCCGTGTTAAAAATCTTGTGCAAAAAGGCGAGGAAGACCTGCAAGGATTGTTGAGCGTCCTCGAGGATGCGTTACCCGACGGCGGTAAACCGCCGGGAACTAGCTAAGGCAGACGGAAATGGGGCGCGACAGCACGCAATCCGAAAGTCGTCTCAGTCAGCTCGAAGAAATTTATCGAGAGCTTTTGCCTATCGTGCTGGGCTTTTCTCGGCAAGGTGAGCAGATGCTTGAATTGGCTCTTATGCACAATTTGACGTCTGTGATGCCGGACTTGGAACGTATCTGCAAAGCGATCCGCGATTTGAAAGAGGTCGCCGGCTCGCTTGCCAATCCCGGTCTCGCCGATCGTTTAGTCGCCGAACCTGATTTGTTGAAGGCGCAAAAGACATTGCGCCACGATTTGCGAACCCCAATTAACGCGATCAAAGGATATGGCGAAATCTTACTTGAAGATTTGGCCGAATTCGAAGGGGAGGCAATTCGTTCAAACTTACTGCAGCTTTTGGAAGAGGCGACTGAATTGTCGGCTCGTATCTACAGCATCGTCAATTTGGGTGCTGTCGAGCCTGGTCCGCCGTTAGATGAAGGCCTGGCAAATGATCCGGTCGCGGCCGCCAATGATAAAGTATCGCCTTTGTCCGAAGCAGGGAAAGGGCCGTTTGCCGGGCGGCGTACCTCCGCGCCTGGCAATGTATTGGTGGTCGACGACGTTGAGGATAATCGCGAGATACTGAGCGAACGACTTTTGCGGCAGGGGCATACGGTGACCGTTGCCGAAACCGGTGTGAAGGCGCTCGAACTGTTACGGGGAGGCGGATTCGAGTTAGTTCTGCTGGATGTTTTGATGCCCGGTATGGACGGTTATGAGGTGCTGGCGCGTATTAAAAGCGACCCCGAATTACGTGATATCCCGGTGATTATGGTCTCCGCTTTGGACGAGATGGATAGTGTCATCCGTTGCATCGAGCTTGGTGCCGAAGATTACCTGCCGAAAGCCTTCGATCCGATTTTGCTTCGGGCCCGAGTGAGCGCGAGTTTGGAGAAAAAGAAGTGGCTCGACCGAGAACGCGAACATGTTACCAGATTGGCGGCGGCGATGCGTCAGGTAGAAGATGGCGACTTGTCGGTAAATTTGGATGATTCCGGCGGCGATGTATACGCTGCGGTGTATCGCGGTTTCAACCGAATGACATCGGAACTGCGTGATGAAGCGGAAATTCTCGGCTTAGCACACGATCTCTCTGGTGAAACCGCGCTTGATCCGTTGTTGGATAAGTTCGTTCGTTCCACGGCACATTTGTTAGATGCCGAGGATGCACGGTTTCTCCTTTATGACCGTAATTCCGAAGATCTTTGGACCCGTTTACCCGTTGCGGCGAATGAAAAGGAAATTCGTATTGCCGCTGACGAAGGGCTTGCTGGGGCGGTATTTCGGTCGGGCGAAATATTGAACCTAGCGGATGTTAAGGAGCATCCCGCATATGCGGGGCGCATCGATACGGTGATGGGCGCGGAGACGCGGAGCCTTCTTTCGATGCCTGTCATCACCAAGGCGGGCGAAACGGTCGGCGTAATGCAGGTGGTAAATAAGCGGTCTGCCGATAAATTTACGCCGCAGGACGAAACTCGGCTCTCAGCTTTTTGCGCCCAGATTGCTTTCACTCTCTACAATGCCCAGCTCTTTGAAGAAGTGGTGCAGGTAAAGAATTACAACGAAAACATACTCAAGAGCAGCAGCGCCAGTCTAATCACGCTCGATCTGGACGGCCAAGTTGTTACCGCGAATGAGCGGGCGGAGCGGTTTTTTGGCCCGAGATTGGCGCCACTGAACGAACGTCACGCAATAGATCTATTTACCGGTGAGGGGAGTTGGGTCACGGAGTCCATCAGGCGGGTACAACATCTGCGCCGCCCGGACATAGAGCTGGACACAGCTTTAAAGTTGCCCGACGGTCGTACCGCGACGGTTAATCTGACCGCGGCGCCACTTTTCGATGGATCCGAAAGTATTATCGGCACCATGCTTAGTATCGAGGATGTCAGTGGGACCAAGCGCCTGCGCTCGACCATGAGCCGATATATGAGCAAGGAAGTGGTGGATCAATTGCTTGATGGAGGTGAGGCGGCACTAGGCGGTAAGGCGCATCAGGCGACGATCTTATTTTCCGATATTTCCGGCTTTACCGGTCTAGCCGAAGCGTTGGGTCCGAAGGAGACGGTCTCCATGCTCAACGACTATTTCGCCGAAATGGTAGATGTTCTGTTCGAACATTCGGGCATTCTCGACAAATATATCGGTGACGGCATCATGGCGTTGTTCGGAGTGCCATTCGAAAACCCAACCGATCCCGATCATGCGGTTGCGGCTGCAGTGGAAATGATGGCTAACCTAAGGCGTCTGAACAGGCGCCGTGAACGCACGGGACAATCTCCCATTGGTATACGCATCGGTATCGACACCGGCGATGTGATTGCGGGCAATATCGGTTCTCCCCGACGGATGGAATACACGGTGATAGGAGATTGTGTGAATCTTGCCGCTCGTCTGGAAGAAGCGAATAAGTTCTACGGAACGAGTATTTTGATAGGCGAATACACTTTGAATTCGCTCCAATCACCGATTTTCATGCGCGAAATCGATCTCATCCGCGTTTCGGGCCGGGAAGCACCGGTGGCGATATTCGAACCTCTGGCTTATCACACCAAGCTAACCTTCCCCAGTCTGGACCGCATAATCGTACCCTACCAAAGGGGGCTTGAGGCATATCGGGCGCGTGATTGGGACGCAGGTCTTAAGTTCTTCGATGAGGCTTTGGCGGCGGCACCCGAAGATGGTCCAAGCCGCATTTACCGCGAGCGTTGCCTCGCATATCGCAAAAATCCGCCGCCGGAACATTGGGACGGTGTTTACAAGGCGGGCGAAAACTAGCGCCTAGAGGTGGTTTTCGATTTTTTCCAGNAGGCGCGGTAGATCGATAGGCTTGGTGTCGTAATCGTCGCAGCCCGCATCCATAGCCTTCTTTCGGTCGGTTGCCATGGCGTGGGCCGTGAGCGCGATTACGGGAATATCGCGTGTTGCGCCGTCGGCTTTTATACGCCGGGTTGCTTCCCAGCCATCGATGACCGGGAGGCTCATATCCATCAGAATCACATCGGGAGCATCGGAATTGGCAAGCGCGATGCCTTGCTGTCCATCCTCTGCGACGATGACTTCGTAGCCTTTCCGCGTGAGGCGTCGGGACAGCATATCCCTATTCATTTCATTGTCTTCGACCAATAGAATTTTTGCCATTTCACATCCATTGGGCAGCATGGCCTCACGTTGGAACATATAGGGATGCCATTAGAAAGCAACGCCTTTGGAGTAAGGCGCAGGTGTCACCGATGACAAGACCACTGAAATCAGGCACTCTCCCGCCCGATTGAAAGAACAAGGGAGGACGGGCGCCATGTCGTGGAAGCCTGAAGTCGACGAAATTGAAAAAAGATACGCTTGGGCCGAAGAAATGGGCGGCGAGGAAACGATCTCCAAGCGTCATGAAAAGGGCTATCTGACGGTACGCGAACGTATCGCAGAATGTGTCGACGACGGCAGTTTTCGTGAGGTCGGCAAAATGGCGGGCCGGGGCGAATACAAGGATGGCAAACTAGTAGGGTTTACCCCGGCGCCTTACGTCATGGGGATGGCTAAAATCGATGGTCGGCCCGTTGCCATTGGCGGTGAAGATACGACGCTTAGGGGCGGCACAAATTGGGGTACGACCCGGCGCAAAGGCGGCCAAGGCGGCTTTATCGACGATTTCGCCTACTTTTCCCGTATTCCTCTCATCCGTTTGATTGACGGCTACGGCGGCAGCGCATCGACCGCAAAACGTCTCGGATTTGCCGCGCTTCCGGGCCATAGCGTCGAGAACAATATCAATCCGGTAGAACTTATGGAATCGGTGCCGGTTGTCGGTGCTGTAATGGGTATTGCGGCCGGAGGGCCCGCCGGGCGGGCGGTCTATTCCCATTGGTCGGTAATGGTTAAGGGGCAAAGTCAAATCTTTGCTGCGGGCCCATCTGTCGTAGAGCGCGGCATTGGGCGCACGGTTTCGAAGGAAGAGCTCGGTGGTTACAAGGTTTCCGCCGAAGCCGCCGGTGTGATTCACAATGTGGCGAAAAGCGAGGCGGAATGCTGCCAGCAAATCCGCAAATTTCTGAGCTACTTACCGAGTAATGTTTGGCAATTGCCGCCGGTTGTCGATGTGGGCGATCCACCAGACCGGGTTGAAGAGGAATTGCTTTCGATTGTGCCGCGTGACCGCCGCCAGCCTTACGACATGCGCAAGGTGATTAAGCTGATTACCGACAAGGAGTCTTTTTTTGAAATTCAACCGGGACATGGTAGGTCGGCGATCACAGTTTTTGCGCGGATGAATGGGCGTTCCGTGGGGATCATTGCCAACAATCCCATGTATGGCGGCGTGGTCGATGTGCGTGCCGCTCGCAAGCAGACACATTTCATCGACCTGTGCGATCAATTTCATATTCCAATTTTGTTTTTCGTCGACGTGCCCGGATTCAATGTCGGTGTCGATGCGGAAATCGCCGGCACACTTCGCGAAGGCATGAATGTGGGTTATGCCAAAAGCCAAGCGACTGTGCCCATGATTTCGTTGATCACCCGCAAATGCTACGGCATGGCCGGTGGCGCGGTGCTCGATAAGTTCGGTCTCGATTTCAAGATCGCTTGGCCTTCGGCGGAGTGGGGCTCTTTGCCGATCGAAGGTGGTGTGGACGCAACCTATCGGAGCGAAATCGCGAATGCTCCTGACCCTGAAAAACGGCGCGAAGAGCTGGAAGCGGAAATTCGGGCATTGTCGAGCCCGTTTCTTACCGCCGAAGCATTCGGGATCGAGGACATAATCGACCCGCGCGAGACGCGGGCCTATCTCTGCGATTTCCTCGAAGCGCAGCAACCTCGATTGGAATCCTGCGTTGGGCCTAAGGTCAAAGGTGGCACCCGACCTTGACCCGGGCCGATGGGGAAATATTTCATCGGACAAAGTGACGTAGGAGCGAAACTTGTCTGAGCATGCCTTCACATTCGCTGGTTACAAGGGAGCAAAGTCCGTGCACGCTGCCGCGGTGGACAAGTTTGGCGCGCGATTGGTCGAAGAACTGGGTCAGCAGGTCTCGTTTGAACAAATGAGCGATGCGCTCGCACAAGGACATAAATCGGGCGATCTGCCGGGTATGGTTGCGAATGGGTCGTTGGATTTTTGCTATATCGCGACACTTCGTTTTGCGGACAAGGTTCCGCAATGTCAGTTATTCGATTTGCCGTTTATTGCCGAGGACCGCTCGAATTTATTCAGTAGGCTAGATGGAGCGCTCGGCGATTATTTCAGGGCCGAGATCGAGCGTGAAACTCCACATAAGGTATTGGGCTTTTGGGACAACGGTCTGCGTCACATTACCAATCGTGTCCGTGCGCTCGAGACCCCGGCAGACTGCGAAGGCCTTGTGATCCGCACCCAGATCAGTGAGACGATCGGCGATGTGTTCCGGTCACTGGGATTTACCGCGGAACCGATGGATATCAAACTCTACCGTGAACGGCTTGACGACCCTGACATTCATGCTCAGGACAATGACCTGCCGACGATTTTGAATTTCGGCATCCATAAACATCATCCCCATGTCACGCTGACTGGACACATCTTGGGCGTGTTGGTGGTGATTTGTTCCAAAGCGGCATATGCCGCATGGTCCCAGGAAGTGCGGCAGGCGGTGGATACGGCAATGGCGGACGCAACCGAATTCCAACGTGCCGTCGCGGCAAGTCGTGACGCAGAAGCCTCGGCTCAGCTTGCCGCAGATGGTGCTTTGGTTGCGGCCCTAAGCGATGAAGGTCGTGCACGATTCCGCCATGCAGTAACTCCCGTGTTGGAGAGGCACAGAAGCTTATTTTCCGATCCGGTGTTTAAGGGGTTGGTTTAGATTAGGCTTCGAGCGCGGTTTCGACGATTTTAGGGAGTTGCGGTGGCATCGGCTGTATAGCCTTTACCCAGCGGTCATCGGCGACGAACTGCGGGAATTCTTCCCAATAGCCTTCGAACTCTTCGACCTGACCTTTGACGAAGCGGCCTTGATGGACCTGCACCAAAATGTGGCGCAGTTTGTAGGCGTCGCCATAGCGGTTGCAGATATACCAAACGCCGATACCTTCGAAGTCAAAGTCGACTTCGATCTCCAAACTTCCACTATTGCGGTCGCGTTCATGGGTGGAAAAGTCGATCGGACCCTCGTTGGGGCATTCAGCGTCGTATAGTGCGAAAATACATACATCGGCTCCAGCTGTTAGCCGTTGTATTTCATCTACCAACAATGCTTCGAGTGCTTGCTTCGTCTCCAAACCTTTGATTTTCAATGGATGTTGGACGTTGTGTCCGGAATCAGGATAGTTCGGCTCAGCCGTTTCTTGAAGCATTCAGGTTCCTCCGCAAAAAGGTTTATATTATTTACTTAAGTAAAAATCAAATGAAAATTCGAATATTGTTTAAAAAAAATAGAGAATAAATGAAATACTTTGGTTTTCTTTAATGTAGATGGGCATTTGATATGTATTTTTGCTTTATTTCTGAATCATTTAGACTGGGTCCGTTTTGCTGGAACGAATTGTCGGCGTGCGGCCGATCACGGATAATAGGAACGATATACGGGAGACGAACCTCATGCGTTCAGCAATTTTGGCTTTGTTTTTACTATTTGGATTTACCATCTCGGCCCAAGCGGGCGAGGCGGACGTGGTCAAAGTCCGGACGGCGAAAGAACGGGGCGGCTACACTTTTATCGTCTCGGTCCGTCACGGGGATCGCGGGTGGAAGCACTACGCCGACCGGTGGGAAGTTCTAAGCCCAAACGGCAAAAAAATAATTGCTGTGCGCAAGTTGCTCCATCCTCACGTCAATGAACAACCGTTCACCCGGCGGTTGTCGGGAGTGAAAATTCCGCGCAGGTACAAGTCGGTTCTGGTACGAGCCCATGACAGTGTACATGGCTATGGCGGTCGGGTTGTTCGGGTAAAAATAAGGTAGACGCAAAACATTGCTGAAGGCGGTTGCGGTCGCGATGATTGACCGTATCAGGGAGATTTGCCATGAAAATCGTTCGTGTCGAAGCGACGCCGTTGAAAATACCCATAAGCTACGCCGCACTTGGTATCGATAAACCCGGTACCAACAACCTCACCCATGTTGAAGTTGAGACCGATTCAGGTTTGGTCGGCTATGGGGTTACCTCGATTACCCAGTCGCGGCCGGTATCGGAGGCGGTGAATTCGGTATTGGGCCCTGCGATCATCGACATGGATCCGCTGGCGCATGAGAAAATCTGGGATGTGATGTATTGGACCGCGACCCCCTGGGGGCAGACCGGCTATGCGTCGCATGCGATCAGCGCGATCGATCTCGCGCTTTGGGATATCAAGGGCAAGGCCCTCGACATGCCGGTTTGGCGGATATTGGGCGCGGCGCGTGACCGAGTGCCTATCTACGCGACCTGCGGCTTTTCCTTTCTTGATGATGACGAATTGGTCGACGTGGTCAAACATGTCGTTGCGGATGGCTTTCGCGGGATCAAACTGCAAGTCGGCAGGTTCGACGCACGGCCTGAAAAGGGCGCGCCAAGCCTCGTGGAGATCATCGCGGGGGATATTCGGCGCGTCGGAAAGGTAAGGGAGGCGATCGGTCCGGATATCGAACTTGCGGTGGATGCGGGATGCTGTCTCGACCTTCTATCCGCACGTCGCCTTTGTGAGAACATTCAGCAACTCGACATCGCGTTTTTCGAGGAACCTATTCGACAAAACGATGTGCGTTTGTTGGCGCAGCTCCGGCAATTGACGTCTATCCCGCTATCTGCCGGGCAAAACGAAGGGCTCGGTTACCGGTTCCGGGATATGTTGCTCGCTGAAGCGGTCGATTTCATCCAACCAAATGTCATTATCACGGGCGGGTTGACCGAGTGCCTCCGAATCGCAGGGCTAGCGTCGGGCTTCAATATGAAAATCGCCGGTAATGGAGGTGGCGCGCCGATGCATAACGTTCATTTGCAAGCCGGCGTGAGCAACGGCACGGCGGTGGAATATCAATACAAGGCGGTGGCCGCGATGGAAGTTTTATATGGTCAAGCCCCGCGCCACGAAAATGGGTGCATGATCCCGCCTGATGCGCCGGGCCTCGGGCTGTCCATAGATCCGGATGTCGTAAGGAATTGCGTCAACCAGGGCTAACCCAAACGATCACTCCGCATATTTACCGCTCACCTGCGGTGTGAAGCGCCCTTCGAGGCCCGCATCCGTATGTTCCAGGCGGGTTACCCGTTCCCATTTGCGTTTGAGGTCGTCTCTTACGTTGAACGTAAGCCGACCGAGATGTTCGACCTCGAGTTCGACCTTGTCGCCGTCCATAAACGGATTCAGGCCGCGATGATTGGTGCCGGTAGCGACGATGTCGCCCGGTTCAAGCACATGGATCGAACTTAACCATTCGATGCAGCGTGGAATTTTGTGCGCCATGTCGTCGGTATTGAAGTTCTGCATCAAGGTGCCGTTATTCCAAAGCTGGACATGAAGCTTTTGCGGATCGGGGATTTCATCCGCCGTTACCAGATACGGGCCGGTCGGCGCGAAAGTCGCACGCGATTTCATTTGGAAGAACACGTTTCCCGCTGGCGGCAAGCCGCGTACCGAGCCATCGATAAAATTGAAATAGCCGAATACGTGATCCATCGCATCGGCCGCCGATACATTGTCGGCGCGTTTGCCGATGACCAGTCCCAATTCCGCTTCACCCTCGAAAATCAGCCCCGGCACGTCCGGCAATATCATCGTATCGCCATCGCCGATGACGCAATTGCCTGCCTTGTGAAAGGCATTGATAGGGGCAGGCTCGTCGCGGGTGCCGTCCTCCATATAGTTGACGGCCATACAATCGATATTTCCGGGCTTTGGAAGTGGCGGACGAATGCGCACGCTTCCGACGGCGACGCTCTTGCCATCGGCGACGGCGGCATCCGCCGCCTTATCTAGCGCTGAGCGATAGTCATCGAACCGTTCGATCAAACCGCTAATTAGGTCATGAGGCCCTGTATGGGGAATATCCGCCACCACATCCGAAACGTCGGCGACATGGTCTTCCCGCAAAACGCCTAATTTGAAATCGTCGAAATAAAGCAGTTTCATAGTCTATCCTTTTAGGTCACCGGGTCCGGCGTCTGGTTGTAATCCTCGTCCGAGACATGTTCGAACCATTCGGTGCCGCCACCATCGTCGTCCGTCTCGGACATCGCGAGGTGGATGAATAACCGGTCAGGTGCAGCGCCGTGCCAATGGCGGATATCCGGCGGAATGACGGCGGTGTCGCCCGGGTGCAATTCTTGCACATTCTCACCTTCGAATTGGAGGCGGCCAATTCCCGTCACGCAATAGAGCGTTTGGCCGACGGGGTGCGTGTGCCAAGCGGTGCGGGCGCCGGGCATAAATGAGACATTGGTCGCGCGCATGCGTGATGGGGCGGTGCCGACGATGACAGCATCTTGCCAGACTTCGCCGGTGAAGTTTTCCGCCGGTGCTTTTTTGGTCGGTCGGGAATTTGCACGTTTGATAGTCATGAGTATCTCCCTCATATCAGTTTGATTTTTGGTTGGATCTAGTTTGGCCGAGGCCCCGGTGGCTTTCAAGTGGAGGGCTAGGTGCGCGCCAGGTAGACAGTTTGAGTGACGTCTTCGTTGGTTAGCGGATTCGGGAAGGTAACCGTTTCGGCCCTCGCACTGTCGAACGCAGAGGCGAGGCGGGCGGTAAACGTGTCATCGGGCAAATCGTTCGACCAAAGCCCAAACACGCCTCCCGGTACCAAATGGCGAGAGAGTGCCGTGAGGCCGTCTGGCTGGTAGAAGTCAGCGCTGCCGGGTGCGAGCCAAAACTCGGGCGTATGATCGATATCCACCAGTACGGCGTCAAAACGCCGACCGGATTTTTCACGGTCAAAACCATCAGCCGACTGGGCCATCGCGAAAAAATTTCCCTCGAGCAATCGGCAGCGCGGATCGTCTGCGAGCGAGCGTTCAAGGGGCAGGATGGCATCGAGATGCCATTGAATGACTGGAGCCAAGGCTTCGATTACGATCAAAGAGTGCACTTGGCGGTGTTTCAGTACGGCGTCGGCGGTATAGCCAAGGCCCAGCCCACCGACCACAACGTCCAGTTCATTTCCCCTCAGGTCCCCGAGCCCAAGATCAGCAAGTGCGATTTCAGAAGCGGTGAACAGGCTCGACATGAGAAATTCTTCTCCGAGCTTGATCTCGAAGACGTCGGTGTCGAGGCGAAGTTCGCGTCGTCGGCGAAGACCTAATTCGCCGATGGGCGTCTCACAGTAAGCGAGTTCTTCGAACGACCGGCTCACGCAGTCGTCCTTGAAAGCCGCGCGACCGGCTGGTCGTTGATCGGCAAATGAATCAAGGCACTGGCAACCGCCAAGGCGATTGCCATCCACCAGACAGCATCGTAACTGCCCGTCGCGTCGTAAACGCGTCCACCGAGCCAAACGCCGGCGAAGGCGCCTACCTGATGGCTAAGGAATACGATGCCGAACAGCATACCCATATATCGCAAGCCGAAGATTTGGCTCACCAGTCCGGAGGTTACTGGTACGGTGCTCAGCCAAAGTAAACCGATGAGTGCAGAAAAAATTACCACCGTGATGGGAGTAGTCGGTAACACCAGAAATCCGGTCATGACCAGCGCGCGGGCGGAGTAGATACCTGTGAGGAGATACTTCTTCGAATAGCGTCCGCCGAGCCAGCCCGAAGTCCACGCGCCGATCATGTTGAAAAATGCGATCAGCATAAGGGCGGTCGCTCCTAGGTCGGCGACGTCGTAGCGGTCGTTAACGTACGCCGGCAGATGGATTGCCATGAAGGCGACGTGGAATCCGCAGACGAAGAAACCGGCGGTCAGCAGTTTGTAGCCGCGATGGTGAAAGGCTTCCGCAAGTGCTTCGCGAATATTAAGGCTAGTGTCCTTGCCGGTCTCGGGCGTGATGGCCTTCGACATCGCCAACGCGATCGGAATGATTATCGAGGCCATTAGCGTCAGCAAAATAATGCCACTCGTCCAATCGACGTTTGAAATCATGGATTGGCTCGTCGGCACCACCAGCAATTGCCCACCGGTACCGAAGGTGGTGATAACCCCGACCCACAGGCTGCGTTTCTCCTCAGGGGCGACTTGGCTAACCGTTGCCAATACCAGTGGCATACCGCACGCGCCGAGACCGATACCCGTGATCAATCCGGCGCCGGTAAACATCATGAACGGAGTTGTTGCCTGGCTCATGGTCAGCAAGCCGAGCGCGAAAAATATGCCCCCCAGCGCGAGGGTCTTGGGCGGCCCCCATTTGTCTGCGAGGGCACCGAAAAATGGTGCGGCAATGCCGATGAGGAGGTTCTGTGTGGCGAGTGCGATCGATAGCACTTCGCGTCCCCAGCCGAGCCCTTCCGAAATTGGACGCATGTAAAGCCCCATGCTCTGGCGGATGCCGAATGCCATGAAAATGATGAGTGCGGCGGCGACCAACACGAAGACCGGGCTGCGCCAGAAAGAGGTCGAAGGCACGGGTTTGTCCTTTTCGAAGTTGATCGCACGAGACCACAGGCATCTGCGCGTGGCAAGAGTATCCTGCGGCGAAAGCTTGCCTCGTGGCCTGGGAGAGCTGCTAAACTGATGCGATGACGAGATTGCTCCATTTCACCGACATGCATCTGCGTTCCCACTTGCCGGGAACGGCGAAAGATCCATTGCGGCTTTCGCGTGAGATGCCTGGATTGTTGGAACGTTTCGCCGGTTGTGTCGAAGCATGTTCGCCCGATGTCCTGGTGATGTCCGGAGATGTGCTGGACGTACCGGGTGAGGTGATCGCAGGAAATTCCCCCGACGACCGAGATCATGCCGAGTGGTTTAGCGAAGTCCTTGCCGATTTGAGGCTAGTCAAAGATTGGTTCGAAAATTCCGGCATCCCGTATGTTGTCGTCCCGGGAAACAACGATGACGAAAAGGCATTTGCCGAAGTTTTTGGAAACTCGCCAGGGCCGATCGACATTGCAGGGCTGAGATTTTTCTGTTTTTGGGACGAATTGTCGGAGGAGGGTCAACCGCTCCGAACCGGTGCACGAAAGGCATTGTTCGACGCCGCGATTTCCGCGCCCGAAAATGACTGCCCGCAGGTGCATGTGCAGCATTACATGATCGCTCCGCCGACGTTCGCCAAAAACAAGCATTACCAATACCGGACCGCAGATGAGTTGAAGCAAGCTGCCGAGAGTTCCGGCCGAGTGCGTGCCGTGTTGTCCGGTCATTATCATCCGGGCACGTTGGAACAGGGGCCGATCCTCCATTCCGGAGCCCCGGCTTTTTGCGAAACGCCGTTTCACTATCGACTTTATGATTTTGCGCCGGACGGCTCGGTGTCGGTGACCGATCGTACGGTCGAAGATTAGGGCCTAAGAATAATTGAGCTGTTTCGTCTATGTCATTGGCGCCAAGGAGCTGCAGGAAAAGGCCGGGGGGCTGCGCTTTCGTACCTATGTCGGTTGGACCACGAATCTTGATGCGCGCTTGGCTGCACACAATGCGGGAACCGGCGCACGGTCCACGCGGGGGCGGGAATGGCAATTACTCTACGCGGAACGTTATCGTAATCGCGGCGAAGCTATGAGCCGGGAATGGCATCTAAAACGAGACCGAAAATTTCGGCGGGTACTCGCGAACCTCGCTGAATGAGGAGACCAAGGGATGGGTGATCAAGACATTACGTTTCGCGCCGCCGAAGAGGCGGATCTTTTAGCCATTGTCGATATGCTTGCCGACGATGAAATCGGTCGCACGCGCGAAAAGCCGGGCACGCCGCTTGCACAAGCCTACTTGGATGCATTCGCCGCGATGGATAATGACCCGAACCACGTTTTGGCGGTTGCGGTCGATGGAGATACGGTCATCGGCACGTTGCAGGTCAGTTTCATCCCAGGAATGGCGCGCACGGGGATGTGGCGTGGCCAGATAGAGGCGGTGCGTATCGTGCCTGCCTACCGTAACGGCGGATTGGGTCGGCGTATGTTCGAATGGGCTATTGATGTTTGCAAAGAACGCGGGTGCGGCCTCGTTCAGCTAACCACCGACAAGGGCCGGCCCGATGCTCATCGGTTCTATGACAGCCTCGGGTTCGAAGCGACCCACGAGGGATATAAGCTCAGCTTTTGAATATTTGATTGGCGTTTCTCGAACCTGATCACAATCCGGCCACGAATTCTTCGATCAGAGGATTGACCGTGTCCGGCAGTTCGGTGAGCGGAAAGTGGCCGCCATGTTCGAGCTCGACATATTGCGATCCAGGCACGGCCTCGTGAATTTCCTGTTCGTATTTCGGCGGATTGCCGTGGTCGATGAGGCCCCGCAGCAGCAGTAATTTTGGTTTCAGCGTATCGATACGATCTCGCACGTCGAAAGCGTCGATGGTCTTGAGGTCGTGATATTGCGACATAGGCCCCACCTGACGATGCTTCTCGAGTAAATGCTCTTTCAGGTCCGGAGCGACTGCATGCATTGCCCGAATCTGGAAATCTATCCATTCCTCATAAACCTTCGGGTCTTCGACCGCATCGAGGCGCATCTGGTAGGTACCGGGTTCGCGTGTTTTCGGCCGCATCGCGACCGTCATGATCACCAACCCTTTTACTTCGTCCGGATAATCGAGCGCATACTGCAAGGCGATGGATGCGCCGAGGGTATATCCGCAAAGGACCAGGTCGGATTTTGCGCCTTGCGCCCATAGCCAGCCGCGGACCCATTCTGTGTAGCGCGCGACGTCTTGGCACCGCTCGCCTTCCAAGTGACCGGGCAGGTCTGGTGTAAGGCAGTCGGGGAAATTCTCCCTCTGTGGGATGTAGGCATCGGAACAACCGCCGGCGCCGGGTCCGTGAATAAAAACGAGTTTCGCCATGATATTTGGTCCTTTAGGGTTTTGGCGCCACCCATGTGGCGGCGGGCAGTCCGGCCGACCGGTTCTTAAGGGAAATAGCTTTCGGTCGCGACAGCGAAGGCTTTGAAGATTTTCGGGATCGTTAAATTACGTCTCTCCGAGGCACCTTTGCGCACGGCGATGACATATTCATTCGGATAGCGGTCTTTGATCTCGCCAGCGGGAACGGACTTATTGAGAATTTCCAGCGCGAGCTTCACCGGCGTTTCACCCTGTTCGTAAGGAGACACACCGATGGCGAACGCGGCCCCGTCGGCGGCGTTAAACTGGTTGAGGCCGATGACCGGGATTTTCGAATGTTTCTCGGTCCAGCGCATAATTTCCTTCGGCTTGATCACACTTTTGGGGTCCTTCGCGACACGTCGGAGCGCGCGATAGCCGCTAACCAAAAGGAAATCCGCTTTTTCGGGAGCGCTTTCGACGATCTTCTTCCAAGCATCGAAGGTTTGGACTCTGTGATGCCCCTGATAGGTCATAGGCGACCAATCGAACTTGGCAAGAAACGCCGCATCTTTCCTGGTGGAGTGAGATTTTTCCGCGAGATAAATCGTGCGGATTGTTTCAATCTTTTGGTTGGTCAGGAGCGGTAACACTTCTTTAAGTGCCACCAGCGGCTTTCGTTCCACGATACCGGTAACGTTGGGAGCGTTGGTATATCCGTAAGGGTCGATCGATCCGTTAACTCCGGCATAAATAATCTGTATGTCCGTGCGCCCCACATACTCCTTCGCCACTAGGCGCTGGGCGTTGTCGTCTATGGCGATAACGATGTCGGGCTTAAATTGCGCGATGGCTTGATGGGCGCGGGTCTGGGCGCGGCGGAAATGCGCTTTCGTGCGGTGAAATTTGGTCGCCATATAGTGAAAGCGCACATCGACCCAGTCTTGCCCTTTCAGGGCACGATGAATCCCCTTATCGACTTCGCGGGTCCAGATATATTTCGGTGAGTAGCTGTGTAGAACCATCACTCTGGGGCGATAGGAATTGACGACCACCATCGTGCTGATCAAGAGCAGGAAGAAGATACCCATCGATACAAATGTCATCTTACGTAGCATCTCGTCATCGCCTCCCTAAACCAGACCCAGATGAGCCCAAAAACCAAGCGTCGCATAAATCGCTACGAGCTTGATGAAGAATACCGCCAGGTTGAGCAGCAGATTGCGCGGTCCTTCCACGTTCAAGTCTTCGTCGGAAATCACGCAAAACTGCGAGTAGAAGTCGGCCTGATAGGGCCAAATAAAGCCTTCGGCGATCAGCAAGATGACGAAGCCGACAACCCACGGATTCGCGCCGACATGAGCTGCGGTGGGCATGAAGACCGAACACAGGATAAGCACCACCGCATCGGTTGGCATGATGAGACGTATGAGAAAAACCACGACGGACAGCAACAACAAGAAATGGGTGAAATCGTCCTTCATCAACTGCGCAAGCCAGCCCAATTGAGACGCGATGACGGCGTCTAAATGGAGATACTGCATCGTTTCGACGATGCCGATGGCAGCCCCCAAATTGAGCAAGAACCCCCAATCGATACGGCGGCGAAAATCGAACCGGTCTATGGCGCCGAACATCAAAAGGCCAAAAAGGATTGCCATTGCGATCCAAGGAATTTCCACCTTGTGAATCGAGTTGGTCATAAACGCCAACGCCAGGACAAACAGGCCACCAAGCGCACCGATTTCGATCGGCCGTAGCGGACCAATCAATCGCGTCTGTTCTTTCAGCATCACCGGCGAAAGATCGATACCGCGTTTTCCCTTGCGGAAGAAAACGTAGGAAACGGCGAGAAAAAGTACCATCAGGACGGCACCGCAGACCGAAGCCGCGATAAACCAATCGAGCCACTGGAAGTGCAACTGTTCTTGTTCGGGTAATAGACCGTAGACCAAAAAATTCAGCGGGCTGGCGCTCAGGAAAATTGTGGTGAACAAGCTGACACCCCACAGGATCGCGGCGGCAAGGCGGGGCGCAACGGAATGCTTTTCCTCATCGCTAAGCCCGTAAAGGAGATCGCTGATGAAAGGACCCACCACGGCCATGCGCCCGCTGGCGGTAGGAATTACCGGTGTCAGAAGCGCACCCGACAAGAACAACGCCATGAATTGCCAGATTGGATGAGGTGGTCCGACGCGCAGCAGCCAAAGCAGCATGCGAAAGCCCAGCCCGGACATAACGATTACTGCTGCGAGACCGAACACGCTCATAGCCATAAAGAATGTCGGGGATGAAAATCCGCTGAGCACCACTTCCGTTGGCGCTATGCCGTAAAGAATAAAGGCGAGAAGTGCGAGTATCGAGGGAATGTAGTCGATGACCACATTGAACATCCAAAGGATGACGATACAGCTCAGCACGGCAAACAAATAAAGCTGACGGGGGTCGCCACTATCGTCCGCATCGCTGAAGAAATAGACCAACAACAACGGCACGATCCCGGCCAACAACCAGCCGGTGAACATACGCCAGGACCCGGTTTGATCCAGCACAGGGCGTTTGTAGGTTTCGGCTCGATCTTGTTGAAGAATGCGTTGGTTCAAGGATTCCACAAGCGTGCTGCGGAATTCCTCGTGCTGGGAAAGCTCGTTACCGACAGCGATGGGAATCGCCAAAATTTCGACTGTCCCTTTGGCTGTCGCCGACCCCAAATAACAGGTCATCCCGATCAAAGCTTCTTCGCCTAGAAATCCTCGATCGAGTTCTGCGGTTTCGCCCGGCCGATTGGCGACGGTGAGGGTGCCCGAGATTACTAGATAAGTGTGATCGACGTTGTCGCCTCGGCGATAGAGCGTTTCGCCGTCTGCGAGCGTTCGAACTTCCATATGCGCCATCGCCCGCACCACGTCGGTGCGAGGGCAGGTCCAGAAGCTCGCTTCATTTTCGACCGTCTGAACCACCAGCGCTTCCGCGCCCACCATATTTTGCCCCTCAGCTGCCATCACTCTATAGAATCAATATTCGAGGTTGGCGCTCAATACCAGACCGCATTACCCGCACCGCCATTGGGGCAGATCAATTCGCCGGTAATTGCGCGGGCCTGTTCCGAGGCAAAAAACACTGCGGCGTAAGCCACTTCCTGTGCCTCGACCATGCGGCCGATCGCATTCCCGTTAGACGAGCCCTCCGCATACATTTCTTTCTCGAGATCCTGGGCCGAGATGCCTTTTTTCTCTGCTGCGGCGCCCAGCATGCCGGGGGTACGCTCGGTTCGGGTCGAGCCTGGGTGAATGCAATTAACGGTGATGCCGTCACGGCCAAATTGTAGAGCTAACGTTCGAGTAAAGTGCACGAGCGAACCGTTACGTGCGCCGCCGCTAAGATTGCCGGGCGTACGCGCGTTGCCGCCGCTAATATTTATAATTCGTCCCCATCCGGCCTTTTTCATATGCGGCAAGGCGGCGCGAGCACAACGCAATGCACCCAAATATTTGACGTTGAAATCACCTAGAAACGCATCGTCGTCGATGGTGTCGATCTTGCCGATGGCATCAGGCGAACCGCCCGGAAGAGAAGCGCTGTTAACGAGGATATGCAGCGCACCCATCATTTCGGCGGCACCGTCGATCATCGCATCGACTTGGCTACGGTCGGTCACGTCACAAGCGCTCGCGACGACTTTAGTGCCGGTCTCGCTAGATATTTCTTCAGCCGTCTTCTCCAAATCCGATTGATTGCGCGACGTGATAACGCATTCGACGCCTTCGCGTGCCAATTCGATGGCGATTGCCTTGCCGATCCCCCGTGAGCCGCCGGCGACCACCGCCTTCTTGCCCGCTAGTCCAAGGTCCATCATATCCCCCTAGGTCGTATTTTTGCTTTCTAGTGCGGATGGTGACGACAAATGATCCGTCGGGCAAGCATGTTGGTTGTTAGTGTTGGTGTCCTGGACGCCGGCAATTGGCTGGGTCCTGACCTATTCAGCCCGAATATGAACAAATTTGCTGTTTAACCTCTCGCCGCCCGCCTAAATCGGCATATATACTCGGCGCGACCATTTTGTTTGGGGAGGGTAATCATGCCGAGTGCAGCACTAAGTGCGATCGACGATACATCCGAAGTCGTTGCGGAGGATCATTGGGCCAAAAAGGGCGACGTCGACCTATACATACACCGTAAATATAAGGCCGACAGCCCGACCCCACGCCCGGTATTGGTGCTGGTGCATGGCTCAAGCCAGGCGGCACGCACCAGTGTCGACCTCGACGTCCCGGATCGGGGCGAATATTCAATGATGAAAACGTTCGCACGCTTGGGCTTCGACGTCTGGACCATGGACCATGAAGGCTACGGTAAATCCAGTCGCACAGATGGCTATTCCTATATTTTGGATGGCGTCGAAGATTTGAAGGCGGCAATTCCCATCATCGAGAAAGAAACCGGCGAAACCGCGTATTCGTTTTTCGGCACATCATCGGGAGCGTTGCGCGCTGGAGCCTTCCAAAATGCGTGTCCGGAGCGGGTCGCGCGGATCGCTCTGTCGGCATTTCCCTATACAGGCGAGAACGCACCGTCATTGATTAAGCGGGCCCAACGGCTCGATGAATGGCAGGCAACTAACAGCCGTCAAGTCGATGCGGAGTATTTCAAAGGCATGTTCACACGCGATACGGTCGGTCTTACGGTTCCCGAACTGCCGGAAATCGCCGCGGCCGCGGAGATGAATAATGGTGGCGGCAGCGTCCCCAACGGTACCTATATCGATATGTGTGTAAACCTGCCGATCATCGATCCGGAAAAATTTAAATGTCCTGTTCTGATGATACGGGCCGAGCATGATGGTATCACCACCAACGCGGATATGGCTGAATTTTATGCCAAGCTCGGTACGCTCGATAAGCAACTCGTTCAGATCTCCGGCCAAGCTCATAACATGACCATCGGAATCAACCGACATCGTTTCTGGCATGTGCTCTTGGCCTTCTTGGAAATGCCGGCCCGGCTCGACGATCTCGAAGAATAGGCCTGTTCACAAGAAATTCGCGCATTTTGGCGAAATCTGTTAAAGTCCGCGCGCTTGGTGGGCAATAACAAACCGGAGACAAAAGTCATGTCCGGAATAATAAAAAGTATAGTCGTAGTATTAGTTACTATTACTGCGGTTAATTTTGGATTTTATACAAATACCTACTCTAATACTGCGGCTCAAGAATGTTTTTTACTTGGTCATAAGTATGTGAGTAGTGTTGAGAAAAACGGTTTTTACACAATCGATGAGTCTTTCGACAAGAGTCACCCCTTCAAAGGGCATGATTCTCGCGTTTTTCCGACGATGAATCGGCGCACTTGCTTGCAGTTCGAGATGGTTTCGCCTGGCGCTACCGACCTCAATATCACCGCCAGTGCGCAATTTCGTAACCGCTTTACCAAGCAAGGAAAGGTCGAGCCGTTGCTCAGTGTTTATGTGGTGCCGAAGGATCGTTTGAGTTACGGACCGGACCGGCGTCCATCATTGGACCTGGCCGGGCTGAAAAATTCTCTTTGCGGCCAGTCGAAACCCACTTCACAGCGCGGCAATCGTGAAATCGGAATTACCGCTGCCTGCAAGGGGCAATTGGGCGCGAACAAGCCGACCTTGGTAATCCTGTTTCTCGGATCGGGTGTCGATAATTATATCGAGCCGACAAGTCTTCGCATGCGGCTGGATGTGTTAGCCGGCGGACGTAAATAGTCCAAGTCAGAATCCATCGCTCGCTTGTGGGTCTGTTGGGAGGGGCATAGACTGTCCCTCATCGGGCTCAACTGAACTGGGCGAAGTGATGGAGATCATTCCGAGCGGCGCCCCGGCCGGTGTCGAAATTGCCGGGATCGATATTGCCGAAGGTATCGGTGAAGAGGATTTTGCGAAAATTGAGGCGGCGCTCAACGAGCACTTCATAATCGTCTTTCGCAATCAGGATATCACGCCCGACGATCAACTCGCCTTCGCGAAACGTTTCGGACCTGTCGCTCCGAATGTGTTCGCGGATTATCATCGGCACCCGACCCATCCCGACATTTTGGTAAATTCAAATATCAAAGAGGACGGCGCCTATATAGGAAATCCCAATGCGGGCCAAACCTGGCATAGCGATCAGTCCTATACCGCAAAACCTCCGCGGGCGACGATGCTGTTTGCCATTGAAATTCCGATGCGCGACGGCAAGGCGCTGGGCGACACACTCTATGCCAGTGCCGCTGCTGCCTATGATGCGCTTGAAGATGATTTAAAGGTCCGCCTCGAAGGATTACGCGCGGTCCATGAAATCGGTGCTCGGAAACGACGCGGTAATGCCACGCAACGTGTAACCAAATCGTTGGGTGCGAAACATCCGCCGATGTCCCACCCGATCGTGAGAACGCATCCGTTCACCGGACGCAAATGTTTGTATGTGCGAGAAGGCGAATGCACCAAAATAGAAGGAATCTCCGACGAAGAGGCGCTTCCCTTGATCGCCGAGCTCTCTAATCACATCATCCGTGAAGAATTTATATACACCCATAATTGGCAAGCGGGGGACGTCGTCATGTGGGATAATTGCGGACTCCAGCATTTAGCGATCAAGGATTACGAACCGCAAGAGCGACGGCTGCTCCATCGGGTAGTGCTTAAGGGAGAGGCGCCGTTTTAGGTATGCAAACTGATCTCGACCGGCTCACCATTGCAGAGGCGTCAACACTGATTGCCGGCGGCAAACTTTCGCCGGTGGAATATGTGGATGCTTTGCTTAGTCGGATTGAAGCGCTAAATCCGCTGGTCGATGCGTTTTTGACCGTCACGGGCGAGCATGCCCGCGAAGCGGCACGTGCGGCGGAATCGGAAATCGCGAACGGTGACTATAAGGGCCCGCTTCATGGGATCCCCTTCGGCTTAAAAGATGTTTACGAAACCGAGGGCATTCTCACCACCGGACATTCGAAGCTTGGTATCAATTGTGTGCCAGACCGGGATGCAACCGCGGTCGAACGGCTGAAACGGGCCGGGGCTATATTGCTTGGTAAAATGGCGACGCACGAATATGCCCATGGCGGACCATCGTTAGACCTGCCATGGCCACCGGCACGCAATCCCTGGAAGCTCGAACGGTTTTCCGGTGGCTCGTCGAGTGGTCCAGGTGCCGGCGTTGCGTCCGGGTTAGTACCTCTCGCACTCGGTACCGATACCGGCGGTTCCATTCGCGGTCCCGCCGGCCTTTGTGGAATTGCTGGTTTAAAGCCCACTTATGGGCTGGTTAGTAGAGGCGGCGTAATCGCTAATTCCTATTCGTTCGATCATGCGGGGCCGATGTGCTGGACCGTTGAAGATTGTGCGATTGCCCTGCAAGTGTTGGCAGGTCACGATCCGGAACGTGATCCGGCGAGTGCTAACGTATCCTTGCCGGATTACCGTGCGGCACTCACCGGCGACGTCAAAGGACTTCGCGTTGGCGTCATTCGCCATTTTTACGAAGAGGAGACGCAGTCGTCTGAAGCGGTGGTTCGTTCGATGGAAGAGGGGATTGCCGTCTTCAAATCACTTGGTGCTGAGGTGTCGGATGCACGCGTTCGGCCGTTAAAGGATTATAAAACGGTCAAGCTGACTATGGCGGAGATTGAAATTTTCTCGGTTCATTATCCGGAATTGCGCAGCCGACCGCAGGATTTCGGGCATGATTTCCGCGTATTTACTATTCCCGCCTGTTTGATGTCGGGAGTGGACTATATGCAAGCGAGCCGACTGCGCCGGCGCATGATGGAAGAAATGAAAGCGGTTTATGACCAGTTCGACGTGTTGATCACGCCCGGCCTGGGGTCGGCCCCGCCATTTACGGTTTTCGGCTCGGTCAGTAATTGGTCCGGTGCCAAGACATCGGCGCACTTCAGTACCGTCTGTGGCCCGTCGATTTCCGTTTGCAACGGGTTCGACGAGGATGGCCTTCCTCTTTCGATGCTGGTTTCTGGGCGGCCGTTCGATGAAGGAACCGTGCTCAACGCTGCCCATGCTTTCGAACGTGCGACCTCTTGGCGTGCGGAACGTCCACCGTTGACCGCGGGAATGGAAAAACCACCGACAGGCGACATCAACACAATTCCGGATACATCCAGCGTCGACGAGGCAACCAAGCGTCGCGCCGAAGCGGCGATTATCGGCGCCGGTCTGGATCTAAACGACGTGCTGATGAACGAAGTTTTCAGCGTGGCGCCGGAAATGTTCAAAATGTCATCGCTTTTGCAGGAAGCGTTGGCACGTGACGAGGAGCCGTCTTCGATCATGGTGGCGTTTTAGGCCGAACTCCGGTAAAGAGCGCTTTCCATGTCTAGCAATCCTGCCACCGGCTATGTCGAATTTCTGCGCACGAACGGGCGCGTAATAGCGTTCGGTTTTTTGATGGGCTTCGCGTCGACGGTCGGCCAATCCTATTTCGTTGGAATTTTCAGTCCGAGTATCGAGGCTACCTTTAACCTCAGCCATTCGGAGTGGGGCACGATTTATATGGTCGGTACGCTGTTGTCCGCAGCGTTGCTTACCTATACCGGTGGTTGGATCGATCGGATCAATCTCAAGCCTTATGCCTTGATGGTTTGCGGTGGGCTGCTCGCTGCTTGTCTTGCCACGGCGCTTGCGCCGACGGTTTGGTTTTTGGTGTTCGCGATATTTTTTCTGCGCCATATGGGGCAGGGGTTAGCAACTCATACGTCGCTCACCGGTATGGTGAAGATTTTCCGTGAAAACCGCGGTAAGGCGGTGGCGGTTGCGGCGCTCGGATTTCCGTTCGGGCGAGCAATTGCACCTGTCGCGGCAGTGGCTGCGATCGCCGCTATCGGTTGGCGGGAGACATTTCTTGGCTGTGCGGCGTTGGTGTTGCTCCTGATACTGCCAGCAACGATGTTTCTGCTAAGGGCCGAAGATGGCGCGATTCCCGAAGGTTCATCTACTGACGGGGATAAACCCGAAGTCGAAAGCACGCTTGGCGAAGCGCTGCGCGGGGTCACATTCTATTTATTGGTCCCCGGCTTTGTCGCGACAGCATTTTTCGATACCGCACTTGGTTTTCATCTGTTGGCGATTGCAAAGTTAAAAAATTGGTCTGCGGAGTGGGTAACCGCCGGGTATGCCGCGCATGCGGGAGCCTCGCTTCTCTTTTCAATTTGGACCGGTAGTCTTGTCGACCGCTATGGCGCGGTCCGATTGATGCCGCTCTCAATGTTGCCCTACATCGTCGGCCTCTTGGTGCTGGGCTTCGTCGATCATGCGCTTGGCGCTTGGGTTTATCTCGCGATGTTCGGTGTCGGGTTCGGCATGAAGTCGACGTTGATCCCGGTCGCGCTTTCCGACCTTTACGGTACGAAATTCGTCGGCGCTATTCGGAGCTTCGTTGCGACCTTGAGCGTGTTTTCCACCGCCCTCGGCCCACCGATCTTGGGCTGGGCCCTTGATATTTCCGCACCCGTATGGGCGATGACGTGGATCGGGGTCGCCTATTTTGCGCTGTCGGGGGTGATGCTGCTGTTTATCCGCAAGCCGGCAGCGAGTTAACGCGCAGGTTTAGCCATCGAGCTTGGCCGCAAGCACTGCTTTCAACAATCTGCCAACCGCGCCGGAACGCACTTTTTTGCGGGTCCATTTCCAATCCGACGTATGAACCGCGACGATCCCCAGGCTAGGCGCGACGATGATGTATTGGCCCCCATTCCCACGAGCGGAAAAGGCATCGTCGCCGAGCCGGTTTTTGAAATGGCGGCGACCGGGTCGAACGGTCCACCACATATATCCGTAACCGACGCTTTTGCTGTTTCGCCGAGTGGTAATGGAATGGGTGCGGGTACTCTCGGCCACCCAATCAGCAGGGATGATTTGCCGCCCACGCCATTTGCCGTGGCGTGCGAAAAGAAGGCCAAATCGTGCCATATCGCGGGCAGTCATGCGGAACGGATAGGCGGGGTAGCGCGAAACATATTCCTTATGAAACCGCCCGTCTGAAGGCTTGAAATCCTCCATACCGATTGGCCTCGCGATATCGCGCGCAAATGCATCGAAAATGTTGGTGCCGGTCAGATTATGGAAGATCGTCGCTAGAACGTTGAAATCCCAGTTGTTGTAGAACCAAAATTCACGGGGTTTGTATTCGCCGCGGTCGGGGCGTTCGAGTACTTTCTTGTAGCTCGTATAGGCTGAAGGATGATAGACGCCGGATCGCGCGCGCAGAAGATCGATGATGCGGGCGGACTTTTCCGTTTCGGTTAACGGTTCTTCTTCTTCATCTATACCAAGTGCGGCGAGGGTCGTGTGTGTATCGATTTTTCCGGTGCCGACGTGCACTCCATAAAGCGCGCTCATGAAGCTTTTGCGCACCGAATAGACGTCCAGTTTTTCGTCAATATTGCCCCAAGCGACGAGCAGCTTGCCGCGGTAAACGACGATAAAGGCATTCGACGCCATATCGTCGTAAATGTCTTTAGCCTGCTTTAACTTTGCACTTGAAAACCCAGCTTGTTCCGGGGGATCGATCCTGTCCCAGTGCTTGCCGGGGAAAATTTCCGAGGCATACAGTGCGGGCGCGGCGGTTGCGCACAAAAAGAGCAGAATGGCTAATGCAAACCGCATCGAACTAGGACAGATACTCGTTGCCGTTCACGTGCAGCATAGTACCGGTAATGAAACGTGATGCCGGTTGGCACAGGAACGCGACCGCATTGGCGATATCTCCCGGTTCTCCTTCAAATCCGATCGGCGGGGCGTCGGGTACGTTTTTCGGACTGGGGCCGGCGGAGGCGGCACGCTCACCGCCGATCTTGCCGACACCGACCGTATTCACCGTGATGCCGTGTTCGCAAAATTCGCTCGACAGGCTCCGGGTAATCGCATCTAGCCCGCCTTTACCCGCGTGCACATGAACCCGTTCCGCATAGCCGACATAGTTTCCGATACCGCTGATATTGACGATACGGCCCCAACCTTGGTCGATCATGTGGGGTAGCACCGCCCGCGAACACAAAAAGGCACCTTCCAGAATAATGGCGACGATGCGCCGGAATTCGTCCAAATCCAGCTCCAGGGTAGGAACCCGCCCTCGATCTGCCGCATTGTTGACCAGTATGTCGATCGGCCCGAGATCGTTTGCTATTTCGCCCACCATATTGGTAACGCCGTCCTCGTCGGTAACGTCGCATAGATAGACACCGGCTTGGACGCCGAGCGCCTCAAGCTCCGCTTTTACAGCTTGCGCTTCGTCGACCGAGCGGCGTGTATTGATAGCAATCGATGCGCCGTACTTGGCGAGTTCCAGTGCGCTCGCACGCCCGGATCGGCGTACGGCGCCGGTAATGAGCGCAACCTTGCCTGCTAGCGTTTTTTCGGTTCCGTTGCCCATTTTCAATTCCTTTAGATTTTGTCGACCGCTGTAGACTACAGATCATAGATAGCCGTCTCATTGACGTCGAGACGAAGCCTATCGGTGGCGTTACTCTCCCGCTGCTTTCGGCAGTTCGTCTCGGAAATGCTTGCCGAGCAGTCGGAACTCGGTTTCGCGCGGAGAGGAGCTGCGCCACATCAGGGCAATCTTTCGTCGCGCCCGTGGATTGGAAAATGGCCGATGTGCCACCTTCAAGCCTCGCAGAATGCCGGCATCGACCGCCATTTTCGGCAATATTGCGACACCCAATCCGTTGGCGACCATCTGCACCAGCGTATGCAGGCTGGTGGCCTGAAAATGGCCCGGATGGATATATTCACCAAGGTTCCCCATCGCGAGCGTCTGCTCTGTCAGGCAGTTGCCCTCCGATAGAACCAGTAAATCATCCGGGTTGAGCCGGCTCGGCGTAATGGCTTCAAGGGATTCCAGTTGATGGCCTTCGGGGAAAACCGCGAGAAATGGATCGTTGGCGAAGATAAAGCTTTCGGTCTTTTCGGTTTCGAAGGGTAACGCGATCAAAACGAGGTCGAGTTCGCCGTCGGTCAGCTTGTGAAGAAGTGGCCCCGTTTGCTCTTCGCGTAGGTAAAGATGAAGATCGGGATAGGTGTCTCCGAGTTGGCCCAACACCCGTGGCAATAGATAGGGGCCGATCGTCGGAATGACCCCCATGCGCAGGTCGCCCGAGAGAGGTGAACCGGCACTCCTTGCGGCATCGCTCAGCTCATCCAGCTGCATGCATACCTGTTGCGCCATGCCCACAAGCTTCGACCCTAAGGGTGTAATCATCACCTTGCGTTTGGTGCGTTCGAATAGGAGGGTGCCAAGGACGTTTTCGAGCTCTTTGATACTTGCGCTTAGGCTCGATTGGGTGACGAAACATGCTTCGGCGGCGCGGCCAAAGTGACAATGCTTGGCTAAACTCAGAAAATGACGGAGTTGGCGAATTGTTGGTTCTGCTTGCATAGTGGATTTCTCATTAATCGATAAAATCAATATTTAACCTTCATATTAATTCATTGTTCGCTTAATTCAATTTCGTATCGGTCCCACGGTCTATTGCCGTCACCGCGTTTACCCTCTCGATCTGCAATGCTAACGTCCCGTCGAAAAATCGGAGGAACGAATGGAATCTGTTTATGTTTGTCATCGCATCGATTGCGTGCCGCGGCGCTGGAGCGATGCGGCAGCCTCGATGGCGACTGACGGGGCCAAACGCATCGGTGACTCTGGCGGCGCACTGTTTGGGATATGGCGCAGTCAAATCGGCCTGCCGCGGGATACGGTGATCGCAATAACGGTTTGGCCGGATGACAAAACAGCAACGGAAAAGGCGCCGCTACTGGAAAAAGGCTTCAGTACCATCCGAGCCTCCGCCTTCGAGTTGTTACGGCCGACCACTCGCCCCAAGAGCGACGAACCTCCGACCCGTCAGGGCAACTACGCGTTTCGCTGGTTCGAAACGCCAACGGAGCACTTCGACGAATTTCTCGAGCTTTGCGTCGCCGCTTGGCCGGATTTCGAGAGTTCTTATGATTCCCAAATCATCGGGCTTTGGCGCATCGCCGGCGAAGGGCCGATGGTACGAACGCTGCTGCTGACTCGAAGGCCCGATCTTGCGATGTGGGAACGTTCAAAGATACCGGCGAATGAAATCGAGGCGGAAATGCGGGAAAAGCTAAATCGCCGCTATGATTTGTGCGAATGGACGGCGGTGAATACGATGACGTTGATTACCGCAAAGGATCAAAAGGACGAAGCACGCTGGGCCTGAGTGAGGGAGGCTTGCAATGAGCACTATTGAAATCGTACCGACCGATGCGCCGATTGGCGCGGAAATTCGGGGCGTCGACTTGTCTCGGCCCTTGAGCGACGAAACCTTCGCCGAAATAGAACAGGCGTTCGATAAATATTCCGTAGCGTTTTTGCGCGACCAGGAATTGAACGAAGAGCAGTATCAGGACTTCGTCTGCCGTTTCGGTGAAATGCAGGTGAATTTTCTCAAGAAATATACGATCGAGGGGCGGCCCTTGATTCTGCAGGTTTCCAACATTCAGGTCGACGGCGAGGACATTGGCCACGCCGATGCGGGTCGGGTGTGGCATTCGGATATGTCATATGAGTGGAACCCGCCGCGTATTTCGGTTTTGCACGCACGCGAGGTGCCCGTAAACGAAGATGGCGAGATTTTGGGCGACACGCTTTTTGCCAGCGCGGTATTGGCCTATGAGTCGCTGAGCGAGGAAATGAAGCAGCGTTGTCGCGGTTTAAAAGTAAAGCATGATGTTGCCGGACGGCGGAAAAAGACCGGAACAGGAGGGCACGATGATGCCCAGCGTGAGGCCATGGAGAAAGTGGTTCATCCGGCGGTCCGTATCCATCCCTATACCGGCAAGACGGCGATATTTGTAAATCTCGGTGAATGCGTTTCCATTGAAGGTATGGATGACGAGGAGGCGCTGGACCTAATCAACGAGCTCGCCGCCACGGTGATCCGGCCCGAATTCCAGTACCGGCATAAGTGGCGGGTGGGCGATGTGTTGATGTGGGACAACTGCGCGCTGCAGCATCTGGCCATGCATGACTATCAGCTACCTCAAAGGCGGATGATGTGGCGGATCTCCGGTTGCCCGACCGAAGTCTACGAATAGGAATTAGCGCGCCTTTGAACCGAAGTAGGCGCAACGGGTAGCGATTGCCGTAACGGGATCGTTGACCAAAACACCATCCAATCCGGCTTTCATTAGGTCGATCTGCCGTTCTTCGTCGATATCGCCTGTCGGTTCGGGTTTCACGCGAGGGGTAATCCAGATTGGGCGTGATCCGGGTCCTCGTGCCCGGCGGACTGTGGTTGCATCGAGATCGGCTTCCCAGATACGCGCGATATTACCGCCTGCGCGGTAAAATCCCGAAATGTCATAGCGACTTGGTGACAAAAAACCGAGTATCGCAACCGACTTGTCGAGCGCGCGCAAATCACGTGTCTGTGGGACGGAGCGCAAACCGAAAACAACCTGGCCGACCATGCCGTGCCGTCGCACCGCATCCAGGGTTTTTTTCAGAAAAGCCGGACTGCCTTCCTTCATATCCAAAAGCAATAATATGCGGTTTTTGGCGAGTTTCAGCAGCGGTTCAATTGGGATGATGTCTTTTTCCGCGAGTTCCGCCAGCGTATCGCCACCGGCGTAATCGTGAGCCAATACAACATGCCCGTCCGCACTTTCGCGCACATCGGTTTCGATCATGTCCGCACCAGCAGAGATGGCCTCCTTGAAGGCGTCGATTGAATTTTCCAGATATTCGCTGGAATATCCGCGATGGGCGATGATTAAAAATCGTCCGACAACGCGCTTTCGAAGCGTGTCCGTGGAAAGCGGTCGTGTACCGGCAATGGCTTCATATTTAGGGCAGGATGGCGCTACCGCTAGCGTGCCATTGTTAGACCCTAAAACCGCCCCAAAAATGGTCAAACCAGCCAGCGTGGCGCAAATGTTGGGTCTGTGCATTGCAGCCTCCTCGTGCGCTTCCGATCATCCCTTTCGAGAATATCTAAATCAAGAGCACCTGGCTGGCTCCATTGCCAAAGTCTCATGCGCTGCCTAGAGTTTCAGAACCCTGCAAAAGGTCGAGCCATGTTCAAATCTCCGACTTCGCTGCTGAAAGCGCGTTCCGTTGCCATCGTCGGTGCGTCGGAGCGGGCGGTCTGGTCCACTAACCTGTGGACCAATCTTAAGGAATACGGTTTCGATGGGCCGGTCTATCCGATCAACCCGGCGCGGGATGAAATCTGGGACGTCGAATGTTTCCCCGATTTCGCAAGTCTGCCTGAACCCGTTGATCTTGCGCTCGTGGTCATACCGGCCGAGCCGGCGTTGGCCGCGTTGGAAGAGGGAGCTGCCCATGGCTTGAAGGCAGCATTGGTGTTTTCCGCGAAAATCGGCGAAGGCGATGACGAAGAGGACATTGCCCGTGGCGAAGCACTAGCTGCGCTTTGCGACCGGTCGGGATTGCGTGCCTGCGGACCCAATTGTATGGGGGCTGCGTCGTTGCATAATCGACTGATTGTCCACCCGCATCCCACTATGCGCACTCTCGAGCCGGGGTCGGTTGGCCTCGTACTGCAGTCGGGCGGGGCGGCGCACAATTGGGTTCATTGGGCGACCGAGCGTGGGATTAAGTTCAGCCATGTGATCACCAGTGGCAACGAGATCGATCTTACCTTGGCCGATTACGTGAACTATCTGGTCGACGACGAGAACACGCAAACCATCTCGCTTTTCATCGAGGCGATACGCCGGCCCGGCGATTTCATGGCCGCTGCCGCACGCGCGCTTGAGGCGGGCAAGCCGATTGTCGCCTTGAAGACCGGGCGCAATGAAGCTTCCCGGCAATCGGCATTATCCCATACCGGTGCGGTGTGTGGTGATTTCGATGCCTACCTCGCCATGTGCGAACGGTACGGAATCGTGAATTGCCGTACCTACGAGGAAATGGTCGAGACCACACTGGCCTTTCAAGGTGGCCGTATCCCGCAAGGACGGCGTATGGCTTTAGTGACCATATCCGGCGGGATCGTCGATTTGTTACATGACTATATTGAAGACCTCGGTGCGCAAGTGCCCGCGTTCGGAAATAAGACGGTCCAACGGTTAGAGGAGCGGGTGAAGCACGGCATTTCGGTTTCCAACCCGCTCGATGCGGGTGGTGGTGGCATGTTCCTGCCGCACATTGCAGCGCCGATTTGCGAAGCGGTGATGGAAGATGACGATATAGATATGGTTGCCTGGACTATGCGTCTTCCCATGACCGAGGCTCAAGCGCCGGATCCGACACCATTGCTCGACGTCTTCGAGAAGTCGGAGAAGCCCGCCTTCGCCTTCGAGCGGCTTACCTATCGCGTCACCGATACGGGCCGCGCTTATCAGGAGAAGATCGGGGTTCCTTTTTTGCAAGGGTTAGACCTGACATTGCGGACCCTCGACAATCTCGGATTTTACGGGGAGCGGAACGGACGCACGGTACCGGCATTGCCGAAGCCGACCGGTAAGAAAGACAACTGCAATGAGGGAAATCTTGTTTCCGCATTGGCGGGGTATGGTGTGACTGAGCCGAAAAATTCATTTGTGACCAGTGGCGACGAGGCGATCGCCGCCGCACAAGAAATCGGGTTCCCGGTGGCGCTCAAGATCGTATCGCCCGAATTTAGCCACAAAACAGAAGTTGGCGGCGTCGCTCTCGATCTTCGAAGCGAGACGGAGGTAGCGGATGCAGTCAAAGCTTTAGCAGAGGCTACATCGTCTGCCGGTGGCAGCCTATCGGGCTTTTTGGTGCAGGAGATGGTATCCGGCGTAGAGGCGATCGTCGGTGTTCGGGAAGACGAATTCTACGGACCGGTGTTGCTGCTTGGTGCGGGTGGAATCTTGGTTGAGCTCGCGCAGGACACCGCGTTTCGTATGTTGCCGGTTGAACCGGACGACGTGCACGCGATGTTGGGGGAACTTAAACTTTCCCAACTGTTGGCGGGCGTCCGCGGGCGGCCTCCGGGAGATAAAGACGCGTTGGTCGCAGCGGTTTGCGCGTTGTCGCAGTTTTATTTGGATCATCGGGATTGGCTCGCGGAAATCGAGATCAACCCGTTGATGGTACTGGAAGAGGGCGGCGGCGTGCGCGCCGTCGATATTCGCGCGGTTCCGCGCTAAGGTTCGTCAACGAATTTTGGGAGGACGTAATGGCCTACGAAGACATTCTCTATGAGGTCGAAGACGGGATCGCGACGATTACGCTGAACCGGCCCGAAAAGATGAACGCGCTGTCGCCTAATATGGATGCGGAAATTCATGACGCCTTCAGCCAGGCGGATGCGGATCGCGATGTACGGGTGATAATCATGACCGGCGCCGGTCGAGCGTTTTCCGCCGGTTTCGATCAGGGGCCTCGCGAATCCGGCAAAAAGCGCACCGATCCGGCGGGCCAATCGATTGCGGAATTTCTCGAAGTCTGGCAGCGCAACGATCTCGGAAATGCGAACAAATGGATGCGTATGTGGCAGCTCGGCAAGCCGATCATTGCCGCCGTCAACGGTTGGGCCATGGGTGGTGGTTTTTGGTATCAACTCGCGGCTGACATAACCATTGCATCCGATCAGGCGACCTTCGCTCAGCCGGAGGTGCGCCATATTTCCAATTCGAGCTTCCTGATGACGGTACTGTGCGGTTGGAAGGCGGCCAATCGCTGGACGCTGACCGGCGATCACTTCGACGCCGATGAAGCGCTCCGTATCGGCATGGTGAACGAAGTCGTACCTCATGATGAATTAATGGATCACGCGCGCACGCTGGCGGCACGGATCGCGCTGGTGCCCGAACCGGCGGTGCGTCTCAACAAGGCAATAGCCATGCAAGGGTTGCAAGCGGCCGGCGTTCAAGCAGGCCTGTTGGTGGGCGCTAATCTCGGGGCATTGGCACACTCGTCGCACAACGAGTATAGGGAGAAGTTGTTGGAGGTTCAGCGGACCGAAGGCGTAAGAGCCTATTTGCAAATGCGCGACGGTCCCTTCCAACCGGAACCCATGGGCCCCCGTTCGGAAGAGGGCCTCAAGGCGCGGGCGAAAGCGGAAGCGAAGAAAAAGTAACCGTGAGATTAACCATTTAAGGACTTCAAATTTAAATTATCTTTAGGGTATGCTGGCGCCGCATCAGAAATGGAGCGATCTATGCAGGTTGCAGAAAACAATACCGGCGAAGAGGCGCGCCAATTTTTCACACCGGAAAAGGGGAATTATTCCTTTGATATCAGTCCGGTAAGCCCCGTTCTTGGGGCTGAGATTATTGGTCTCGACGTTTCGAAGCCGCTGGATCAAGAGATGGTGGATGAGGTTTATCGTGCACTGCTCGAGCATCACGTACTGGTGTTTCGCGACCAAAACCTGACCAAGGAAGAACAGGGCCGCTTTGCCGAAAATTACGGCGAGTTGGAGTGGCATGTGGGCCGGCTCAGTAACGGCAAACGCTATCCGGTGATCAATAACATCACCAATGTCGACGTGGACGGCAAGCTTCGCCCGAAATCGGTAAATCGCGGTCCTTATTTCTGGCACACCGACAAGTCCTATCACGAGGTCCCCTCGGCAATTACGATGCTGCATGGAATCGAGGTGCCGTCGAACGGTGGTGATACTGAATTTGCCAACATGAAACGCGCCTATGAAGTGCTGTCCGACGATCTCAAAGCCCTTTTAAACGATATGAAGGTGCAACATAGCTGGGAAGCGAACCGGAGAAACGTGAGCGAGAAGCCGGCGACCGAGCAACAAAATAAAGAGCGCCCCCCGGTAACCCATCCGATGGTCCGCACTCATCCGGATACCGGCGAAAAGGCGCTTTATATCGGCACTCATATTGATTTTATCCATGGGATGGAACGCGACGAGAGTGCGGTGTTTGTTGAAAAGCTGATGGATCACGCACTGCAGCCGCAGTTCCGGTACAATCACAAATGGCGTCAGGGCGATCTGGTCATGTGGGACAATCGCTCGCTGATGCATCGCGGCAGCTTCGCCTACGACATGGCGAAAGAAAAGCGCGTGTTGCAGCGGACGGTCATTATCGGCACGGTGCCGTTTTAGGGATTCTCGGCGCTTCCGTAAATTTTAAATCTAGTTCGAGTAGGTATCTAAAAGTCTTAGGCAACGATTAAGGCTAGCGCTGCGTAATGCCCTGATGTGCCTGATCGCCCCAAAGTTGCTTGACGCGCGCATCGCGTCCGCAGTTGAAACGATAAAATTTGTAGCGGTATTTGTTGTTCTTATAATAATTCTGGTGGTAGCTCTCGGCGGGATAAAACTTCCCCGCTTCGAGGACTGGCGTTACGATCGGGTCTTTGAGAATTTTGGAATCTACCAGCGTCTTTTTAGACGCTAAGGCCAGCTTCTTCTGTTCCGGATTATTGGCGAAGATCGCCGTAAGGTAGCTCATTCCACGATCGCAGAATTGTCCGCCTTCATCCGTCGGGTCGACACTGCGCCAAAAAACTTCGAGCAATTTTGCATAGGTCGTTTTTTGCGGATCGAAAAAAATCTGCACTGCTTCGTAGTGGCCGCTATTACCCCCAGTCACATCTTTATAGCTAGGATTTTTGAGCTTGCCGCCGGTATAGCCGGAAATTGTCTTTACCACGCCGGGCACATGGTCAAAGTCGGATTCCACGCACCAGAAACACCCGCCGGCAAAGGTGGCGATACGAATATCCTTCTTCGCTTCTGCAGCAGCTGCGGTGACGGTTGCAACCAACCCAAATATCACGAGCACGGTTCTGGTGAACGAAAACATGGCTTGAACTCCGGGAAATTTCGAAATTTCTACAGTCTGAATGTAGGTATCCGGATAGTTCAACACAAATGACATTGCCGTGACCCGCTGCTTCCGCCCGCGTATAAGGGGTCGATAAATTAGCGAGAAAGCTCGAGATGAACCTTCCCAAAATCAATTCCGAACGATTATGGCAACGCCATATGATCATGGCGGAAATCGGCGCGACCTCGGCCGGCGGGGTTGATCGCCAGGCACTAACGGCCGAGGACATCGAAGCCCATCGTCTACTCGCCGATTGGGCCGTGGACCTCGGGTTCGCTGTCGAAATCGATGCCATCGGAAATATGTTCATACGTCGGCCGGGTCGTGTTGCCTCGGCGCCGCCGGTCGCAGGGGGGTCCCATACGGATACGCAACCGAAAGGGGGCCGGTTCGATGGTATCTTTGGCGTGCTCGCGGCGTTCGAAGTTTTACAGACAGCGGAAGAGGCTGGGGTCGAGACCGAAGTTTCGCTAGAAGCAATCGCCTGGAACAATGAAGAAGGCTCACGCTATGGGCCCGCCTGCATGGGCTCTGCCGTACACGCTGGTGCAGCACCGCTCGATGAAATGCTCGACCTGACGGATCGGAATGGAGTGACGTTGCGTGCGTGCGTCGAAGACCTCGCCGCAGAGCTGCCGATGGCGGAAGAGCGAAATTTAGGTGCTCCGTTGGCCGCATATATCGAGCCACACATAGAGCAGGCGCTGGAGCTTGAAACAAATGAGAATGTGATTGGCGCGGTCACGGGCATGCAAGGCTATCGTCGGTTTAAAACGACCGTGATCGGAGATGCGGCTCATTCCGGCACGACGCCACATGCCCGCCGTCGCGACGCGTTTCTGGCCGCGGTGGATATGGCACGCGCCCTTCGGGACGCTACCGAAGACCCCGCAGACCGTGTTCGATTTACCATCGGTAAATTCGAAATTCCCGACAGCGGATTGGCGATCGTTCCGGGACGTGTGGAATTTGTCGTTGATTTACGCCATCCGGAAAAGGAAATGCTGACCGAACTCGGAGACCAGGTTGCGGTTATTTGCGAGCAAAACAAGGGCCCCTGTGAAGTCGCGTGCGAGGAAATCGCTCAACAGCCGCCAATGACATTCGACGAAGCGATTGTCGCCGGTGTCGAGCGGTCGGCCGAAAACCGTGGGTTCAGCCACCAACGCATTTACTCATCGGCTGGGCACGATGCACGGCACGCCGCTAAGCTCGGGCGTGCGGGAATGATTTTTATCCCCTGTTGGCAGGGCCTAAGTCACAACGAGGCGGAGCGTGCAGAGCCGGAGCATATCGCTGCCGGAACCCAGGTGCTGAGCGATATGATGCTCGAATTGGCGATGTCTAAAGAATAACGCTGCGGTACCGGCGGCTTAAAGAAGACCGATCACAGTTTTCTCAACCCGTTTGCGCGAAGACGAATTCTCGCATCAGTTCCAGTGCGGTTTGTGCGTTATTGCTTTCAGGATCGGCGGCGATAAAGCTGTGCGGAGCGTCTTCGAACTTATGTACGTCGATAAGTCCGCCGGCTTGCTTATAGCTGTCGGCGAAGATATCGGCCCGTTCATGCTTAATATTACCGTCGGCGGTGCCCTGTAGGAGAATCATGGGCGGTCGATGGGTTGCTTTGCCGTTGGCGACAATTTGAGCAGGATTGCCGGTTGTCATCGCGGTTTCGTCCGGGAAGTAGGCATGATGCGCATCGACCAGCCGATCGATCCCTTCATCCTGCGCCATTCGGAAACGGGCAAGCGGGTCGAGGATGGGCCAACAAGCGATAAAAAAGGCAAGGCTTGCGTCATCCTTAAGTTCCCGGGCGTCGATTGCATAGTCCGTGTCATTTGGTCGAAAAGCGTTTAGGCCCATAATTTGGCCGCCGCTCGACGAGCCTAAACCACCTATCGACAATGTTTCCGCGCCTATTTTGGTTTTGTTTTCTTTGAACCAACGGATGCCGTAATTGACGTCTTGTACCGGTGCCGGGAATTGAGCTTGGCCCGACAAGCGAAAATCGAGAGCAAAAACCCCGATGCCGTTTGCAGCGAAGTCAGTATGAATAACCGCATTATCGAGCCGATCACCGTTGCGCCAAGCGCCGCCATGGGCGTCGATGATGTAAGGATGCGGACCTTGGGAAGCCGGGCGATAGTGACGTGCTAACAGCTCGATGCCACCGACGGTGCGGAAATGAAAATCCTCACTGTGGAAGGTGGCCATAGGGTGTTCCCGTTCATGTTCCCTTCAATAAATAGCATCGATAGCGATTTTACTCATCACGACACGGCCGCGAGGGATTTCGAGCCGGTGTCGATTAGTGTATGACGGGCACAATCAATCACACCTGTATGCATCTGTTGGGAGAGGCCCCATGGCGAAATCCAAAAAGAAATCACTCAGTATCGTTTCCTCTGAGGAACTGCGTGAATTGACCGAAGCGGTTTTCCGTGGTCGTGGCGTTCCCGAGGCGGATGCGGAGCTTGTTGCCGACATTTTGGTCGAAGCCAATTTGCGCGGCCACGACTCCCATGGCGTTATTCGCATACCAAAGTGGGTGGTAGGACTCGATTGTGGTGCATTGAAGGCGGAATGTTCGCCGATTGTCATTCGCGAAAAGGGTGCTACGGCGATGATCTTCGGCGATCGCGGCCTCGGCCCGGTGGTCGGGCGCCAGGCGACGGACATGGTCCTCCAAAAGGCAAAAGAATTCGGTATCGGGCTGGTTAGCGTGCGCAAAGCCTCTCATATCGGAATTTTGCAATATTATTCTCAATGGCTGGCCGAAAACGGTGTTATCGGTATCGTCATGACCAACACCGAATCCGGTGTTGCGCCGTTCGGCAGCCGACAGTCGATTCTCGGTACTAATCCACTGACTATTTCGGTGCCGTCTGCCGGTGAGCCTTACTTGGTCGATATGTCGACCAGCGTTGTTGCGCGCGGCAAGATCGTAAATGCGCTCGAGCGTGGCGAGAGCATTCCCGAAGGGTGGGCCGTCGACAAAGATGGCAAACCAACTACCAACCCGGCTGCTGCTTTGGCCGGTGCACTTTTGCCGGCGGGTGGCCCCAAAGGTTCCGGCCTCGCAATCATGATTGATTTGCTCACTGGTGCTCTTGCGGGCGGTTCGGTGGGAACCGCCGTCGGTGGCACCATGAACATCGATCAAGAGATTACGAAAGGCGACATGTTCTTAGCTATCGATCCCGGCGCCGTCGGTCCGCTAGAGAGATTCGTCGAGCAGGTCGAGGCGTTGGCGCTGGAAATTCACGATAGTTCGCCGGCACCGGGAGTGAAAAAAGTGCTTATGCCAGGAGAGTTCGAACGGGTCGCCAAGAAAGACCGCAGCAAAAACGGCATTGCCGTACCCAACGACCTGTTGGCCCAAATAAAGAAACTCGCGAAATAAGACTTTTTAAGTCCCGACCCGAAGCGGGGACGTTAGGCTCCGCAAGGTGGCAATTAGGCTAAGCGGTACCAGGATTCCGCTGGCGGGATTTTCCGGCGACGGAACGCCCTCGATTGTGAGGGAAAAACGAGTTTCATCACCTTCGAGTTCCACAGTATGCACGTTGCGATCGGTTGCCGGGTCCGCCCAAATTTCGAGGAAGGTTTGATCCGGGCCGGCACCGGCGAGACTGAGTGCAGCGGCGATATTGGTGTTGGCGGGAAAGCCCGCCGCCGCCTCGCGCGCGGTTCCCTCGAAGACCTTTTGCCGTTCGGTAAAGGTACGAACATCGATACCGCGCTCGACGAGATAGGGCGCGGTAATCATGCCTTCGATGGGTTTTACTGATTTCATTCGCACCGATCGGATGGTGCCTTCAGCCGCTGCACGGACCGCATCGAATCCCATCAAGGCCCCTGTCGGTATGACGATACGAGCACCCGTCTCTTTGGCGCGTTCGATCAATTGCGGACGGGCGATGAGAGCGCCGGAGGACATCGGCATAAATATGCGGCCCGCCTCGATTGCCGGAACCGCGACCTGATCGAAGACCGCAGCTGGGGCACTCTCGACCACGACATCGCTATTTTCGGCAAGGTCCTCCAAAGGCAACACATCAGGTCGTTTTTTAAATTTCGATACACGTTCTGCCGCCCGGTTTCGGTCGTTTGCCGAAACGGCAACAAGCTCGAGGCCGGGAATGCCTTCATCGAGCACTTTCGCAACTCTGTAGCCAATGGCTCCAAGGCCACCCAATGCGACGCGAAGATTTGATTTCGGATTATTCATGTCATCACCAAAGCGGCCGAACTGGTGCAAAGGGACTAAGGTCGAGGCCCGGGTCTCGTCCGGCAATAAGATCGGCAATGATACGGCCTGTGGCCGGGCCCATGGTCATACCCAGGTGGCTATGACCGAATGCGAAATATACGGAATCGTGGCGTGGGGACTGGCCAATCACGGGAACGTTGTCCGGGGTCGAGGGCCGCGCGCCCATCCAAATGCTTTGTTCGGTTGTATCTAGGCCAGGCAAAACCTTTGCGGCATGTGGCAACAGCCGACGGACGCGGCGGTAATCCGGAGGGGCATCGAAACTTGCGAGCTCGACGATAGACGTCAAGCGCATGCCTTCTTCTTGCGGCACCAGGGAAAAACGTCGGTCGGAAAATTGCACATAGCGTGTAAGTGTTTTTTCTGGTGTCGCCATCATGATGTGATAGCCACGTTCCGCATCCAGGCAGACCCGCGCGCCGAGCTGCTTCGCCAACCCACCCGAACGCGCTCCAGCCGCCAACACCACCATATCGGTTTCATGGCTCCCGTTATCAGTAATGACGCAAGGTCTGTTTTCGGCATCGAAGGCTACTGATTGAACTGTCTCACGCTTGTGAATACCGCCGCGTGCAAGGACCTCACCCGCCAGCACGTCGACGAACCGCCCGGGGTTGCGAATTCCACGGGAGGTATTGAGGAAAACCCCGTGGCTGAATATCGGTGCCAAGTTCGGTTCCAACTGGCGGAGTTCGTCTTGGTTTAAGACTTCGTACGGACAGTCGCACAGATCGAACATGCGACGTTCGAAAGCGCCTGCATTGAAACTCGCTTCGCTTTCGTAAACTTTGAGGCCGCCGTTGTAGTGGATCAGATCTCCTAAATCGGCTTCATTTCGGAGAATGTCATAAGCGTCCATCACATGTGCAGTGAGCGCAGCGGTCGAACGACAATTTCGCTCCACCCGGTCCGGCGTGGAATTGCCGAGAAATCCTATCATCCAGGGTAGGAGCCGCGGCAGGTATGGCCACCGCACCACCAGCGGACTTTCCGGGTCGGCAAGCATTTTCGGGATGCGTTTGATCAGACCCGGTGTCGAGGACGGCATCAGGGAACTTTCGTTGATGGCCCCTGAGTTGCCGAAGGAAGCACCGCTACCGGGATCGTTAGGGTCGAAAATAGTGACTTGGTGGCCGTCGCGTTGCAGAAAGAAACCACAAGAAATGCCTAAAATTCCGGCCCCAATGATTGCGATACGCTGGGGAGCGATAGCTGCAACGTCGTTCATGCGCTTGCCCTTTTTGCTGCGGGTTTTTGCGATGGCGATTTGATCTTGGCGGTACAGTCCAATTGCTTGGCGAGTGATTTTAGGCGTCGTATGACCTGGTCTCCAACCAGATCTTGAGCATCTTCGGAAAGGTGCAGAGTCAAGGATTTGCCTTTACGCGCGAGGTAGGTTCTGTCGGCCCAACTGATTGCACCGCCGGACATTGTATAGAAAAGCCGCATTGCCAGTCCGATGACACGCGCCGCTGCAATGTCTTCGTCGGACAACGGGTCGCTTACATGACGTTTCAAAAGTCGCGTACCTTTTGCCGAATGTCGGGAAGCGACCGCGAGTGCGAGAAAGGATCGATCGTTATGATCGAGTCCGACCAAGGTCATTCGCAATATCCGAAGAAAAACCATTTCCGCCCGATAGTCAGGATGTTCGAAGCGTCCAATTTCTGCCAGGTTACAAGCCGCTTTGCTGAGCCGCGCAATGCGTTTGGATTTTCCGGGTAGAGTCGGCATGATCCATTTTGCTAAAGCATCTCCGTTGGCGCGTGACCAGCCGGTTTGCTCTGCAGCATTTCGGCAGCCCGCCAAAAGCGGATCTTGCTTTTTGATTTTCTTATCGAGCCGGTCGAAATTGCATCCCTCGCGGATACCGTAAGCGGAAAAAACCACATTGGTGACACTGCTTTCACGAATTATTCGCCGCATTACGTAGGTGGCGTAGGGGAGCGTATTCAGTCTTTCCGAGGTTACGCCGGGAACCCGTTTCAGCGTTTTCATGCTGAGCTGTCCCAAAAGGCTCAGCAACCTTAATCCGTCGTCAGCGCTGATTTCATAGTTATGGATAATGTGAGGTTGATAACCTTTTTGGTCCATGTGAATCCGCGCCAACAGTCGCCAAGCGCCACCGACAGCGTAAAAACTTCGGCCATTCATGTCCGCAAGCCAGTCTACGGATTTGATGGCTTGCTTAATTAGGCGTTTGGCTTTTTGGCGATCATTGTTCGTGCGATCCATTAAGCGCAATGGACCGATAGGATAGGAACAGAAATTTTTGGGTTTGCCGTCTTTCAAAGAGACCAGCTCGAGACTGCCACCACCAAGATCGCCCATGACACCGTCTGCGCCCGGCGTCGCGGAGAGTACCCCCAGTGCAGCAAGCCTTGCCTCTTCGATGCCGTCGATAATTTCAACGGAAATGCCGCATTCGCGTTTGATAGCGCTAGTAAAATCTTGGCCGTTTTTCGCGTCCCGTACAGCCGAGGTCGCGAATGCTCTTATATCCCCAGCTCCGATGGTATCGGTAATGGCAACGAATCGATGGAGGGCAGTGAGCGCTGATTCCATGCTGTCCTTGGCGAGTTTGCCCGACTTATCCAGTCCACGCGCCAATCCGACCATTACTTTTTCATTGAAGACAGGGACAGGTGCGCGGCCGGCATTCTCGTATACCACCAAACGGACCGAGTTGGAGCCGACGTCTATGACGGCTGTCGGCGTCGCAAATGATTTATCTTTCACCAAACTTGCCGCATGCATAAAGTTTCTGCAGTCGAAGAATACGGACCATTGTCAAACACTCTATGGGGCTTGTTTTGCTCATAAAGTGCTATCTGCAGAAAATATGTTCCGATTGCCTTCTAACCGCCGGTATATACCGTCCGATCCCACCTGCCAACTCTGAGCGAGGTCGCTAAGATTGGTAATCTTTATCTGTGCTGACATTGCGTTGGCAGATGTTCGATTCCCACCTTTTTTTCGGAGGGACGCGAGTGCATTATTGCCGAATTGCAGTGGGGGCACGGGATGACCTTCTACATTCGACCTTTGCCGGAAGCGCTTGGCGCGGAGGTAATCGGACTTGATTTATCCGAGCCGATCGATGAGGGAACCTTTATCGCCCTGCATCGAGCTCACCTCGAATATCTGGTTTTGATTTTTCGCGAGCAGGTGTTGACGCCGCAACAGCAAATCGAATTTTCGCGTCGGTTTGGCCCCCTTGATGAGCACCCGTCACAGGGTGAGTCTCACTTAGCCGGGTTTCCAGATATTTTGGTGATTTCAACCAAACGTGAGAATGGCAAGGATGTTGGTGTGCGCAACGCAGGGCCGAACTGGCATTCGGATCTGGCCTATATGGAACGACCGGCCATGGGCTCGATGCTTTATGCGGTAGAACTGCCCGAGAGCGGGGGCGATACAGGTTTCGCCAATATGTATGCCGCCTATGAAAACCTACCGACGCATCTGAAAGAGGCAGTGAAGGGAAAGCGTGCGGTTTTCCATTCCATGCGTAACGACTTGGACGATTCGCTTCACCCGGTGATCCGAACCCACCCCGAAACCGGCTGCAAATCGATATTCGTCAACCCGCAATTGACCACCGGAATTGAAGGAATGGCGGATAGCGAGGCAACGGATCTGTTGGCCGAGATTTACGAGCATAATACGCGCCCGGAGTTCCTCTATTTCCATCGATGGCAGACAGGTGATTTGGTCTTTTGGGATAACCGCTGTGTTCAGCATATTGCAGATCACAGACGGATCGACGACCCGACCTACATCCGCCATATGCACCGGACGACGATAGCCGGCGACGTTCCGTTTTAGGGATTATCCCTGATAGAACCGCCGTCCTTCATGGCGTACCCAAATTCGCGCCAGGTGACGTTTACGGTCGGGTTCGGGCCAGTCGGTAAAGGCAGTGCGGCGGTGGCCAAGCTTCCGGTTGTTGACGATCTGGATTTGGCCGGGTGCGAAGGTGAAGGTCTTGCCCAAACCCGGCCGTTCGAGGACCTCGTCCAGCGTCTTCAGAGCTGCGGCGGTCCGATTGTCCATGTCTTCCTGCTTTAACTTGTAGCCGTCATGCACTCTGCTCAGGCCAAGACTAACGCCGAGCGTTTTGCCGTCATACTCGAACATCGGCTTCCACGACACCAAGTCGTCATCGGGTGCGTGCTCGCGATGGCGTTCGAACCAAAAGGGTTCGTAAAGGCGTTCCAGCAATTCGGGATACTCGCCGAGCATAATATTGTGGATCGTATAGAAGCTGATCAGTCCACTAAGCCCGCCTTCCATCGCGGTTTCGAGGCATAGAAGCGAGACATAGTTGGGCGGAAGGTTATAACTATTGTCCGTGTGGTAGGTCTGACCCTGGTTGGTCTTGGACCCACGTACGCCCTTGCCGGGGGCCGATTTTTCACCGGTATCGGTGACGTCATAGAGGAGGAGACCGTCCCATTTTTGTGCCACGGTTTGGCCGAGCATCGATAGCAAAAGCCAATAAAGCGCCTTCGCTTCTTCCTTTTCCATTTGATCGACGGGGATCGTATCCAAAATGGCAAAGCCGATACCGTTATCCAGCGTGTCTTTCACACCGTCCATCATGTTTTGACAGGCGGGCATATCGAATTCCGACGGTTCGAGTGCAATGGTAGGCATCGGATTGTCGCGCATCACCTTCAGCACCGTTTCGAGTTCGGCCTGACAGGTTTCGTCGATTGTCACCAATCCGTCGTTGGGCAGCATGGTTTCCGAAGCCCAGGCAACCGGTTCGTCGACGATCTGATCCAACATTTTCGGCATTACGAAATCCTTTCCCGTAGAGCAGCAACATCATAGACGACCTCCCGCACCGACAAAAGTGACGGGAACGGGCTATGGTCCAATGGAGCGCTTCCACTATAATCGCGCCTCCATGATACCCGATCAAAATCGCACGACCGAGTTCCTGTTCCCGACCTTGATCCAGGTCACAGAGCATCCCGATGCCCAGGCATTCAATGCCAGGCTGATGGCGGAAATCGAGACCATTCGAAAAACCGTGCCAAACGGCAAGCCTGGCAATTGGTCATGCGACCACTACACCACAATGACGAATGAAGGCCGGTTGCATCAGCGACCGGGCTTCGAAGAGTTTGCCGACTTTGCGATGGCATGCGCGCAGCACTATGGCGATATCATGCGCTACCACTATGGCGACAAGGAGCTTCAGCTCAACGATTGCTGGCTGAATATCTACGGAGCCGGGCATTCACAGGATATCCACAATCACCCAAATCACGTTCTAAGCGGGGTCTATTTCGTCAAGGTGCCCGAGGGAGCCGCGAGCCTGCTGTTTTATTCGCCCCATTACAAAACCATGATCCGTCCGGCGATCAGCGAAGAAACGCCGGTTAATTGTATGGATATGCCGTATCCGCCGGCGGCTGGCGATTTCGTCTTATTTGAAAGCGCCACCAAGCACAGCGTGCCGTTCAACGAGGTCGAGGGTGACAGAATTACTCTTGCGGTCAATTTTTCTCTCGAACGAAGTCTAGGAAGCTGACAAGCCAATGGATATCGACGCGAATACGCATCATTACGCGGTTTTTCCAACGGTTATACAAACGACGGTTCATCCCGAAGCGGAACGATTGAATGCACCGATGTTGGCGGAACTTGAAAGGCTTGCCCGTATTATCCCCAACAGCCTTTCGCCACGGGCCACCGCGCATCACTACACGACCATGTGGAATTATAATGATCTCCAGGATCGACCCATTTTCGAAGAATTTACAGGATTTATTAAAAATGAATTAAGTAGTTTTGCTGAAGAACAAAGTATAACTGTTCCCGAAAGTGGAATAATAATTAAAGAAATGTGGTTTAATATTTATAATAAATCTGAATGTAAGGATATACATCATCATCCCAATAGTCTTTTTACTGGCGTTTACTTTGTAAAAGCGCCCGACGGTTCCGCGCCGTTGGTGATTAAATCGGAGATTATCGACAATATGATCGCGGTGTTGGTTACCGAGGACAACGAATATAACAGCCGCGGCAAGGTGATCGAGGCGGAGCCGGGTAAGTTGGTGCTATTCAACAGTAATGTCATGCACAGCACTTGGCCCCAAAGTATCGAAGACACGCGTGTCACGATCTGTTTCACCGCGGTGATGTAGTGGCTCACCCTTGCGTGGGGAACGCCCTTCGGGAATAGTGTTTGTTATGACGCTGAGTATGAAACCGTTAGCAGATTCAATCGGGGTCGAGGTCGAGGATCTCGATATGTCGGTTCCTGTGGGAGAAGAAGTGGCTTCCGCGTTGCGGGCGGCGCTTTCCGAACATTTATTGGTGGTAATTCGTGGCCAAAACCTGACGTCGGCGCAATACCTCGCTGCAGTTGATGTATTCGGCACACCGATGCGCCAACACATGTCGTCGGTGTTGATGGACGATCATCCCGAGATTGCAGTGCTCGACAGCCGAAAAGCGCCGAAACGCGATGACGGTACGGTTAATGCGGTCGGCTCGGTCATCTGGCACACCGATCATACCAATCATGAACGCCCGCCGGCGACCACTTGCCTTTATGCGGTAGCGATGCCGACGACGGGCGGTGGCGATACCGGTTTTGCAAATATGCAAACCGCCTTCGAAAAGCTACCGCCGGATGAACAGGCGGAATTGATGCAGCTCAAGACCGTGAACACCTTTCGCAATCGTCGCGGCTTCGTCACCGAGGATGATTTGAAAAAATTTGACCGGGAATGCATCCATCCGCTGATACGCACCCATCCCGAGACCGGTAAAAAAGGTATCTATGTCCATTGGAACCAAATGGACCGGCTCGACGGGCAGGAATCCGAACCGAGCCGTGCCTTCGTCAAGGAACTGATCGAACGTACCGTGACGCCGGACATCACCTACCGTCACCAATGGAAGGTTGGCGATCTGGTGTTCATCGACAATATAGGGTCGATGCACAAGGCGATGCGCGATTACCAGCACACGGAGACGCGGGTTTTACACCGGATCATCCTTGAAGGCGGCGTGCCCTACCAATAGCTCTGATTTTTTATCTATAGGTTCTTGCGGTAAAGGACGAAGCCCGAATTTTCGGCGATCTTGTCGTATAGCTGCATGGCCGTTTCGTTGCTTTCATGCGTGTGCCAGTAGACACGTTCCGCACCGGCCTTTTTTGCTGTCTCGTAAACGGATTCCACAAGTTGGCGGCCCACGCCTTTGCCCCGTTCCGAGGGCGCGGTGAACAAATCTTGCAAATAGCACGTCGTATTAATCATCGTCGTATTGCGGTGATAGATGTAATGGACCAGACCGACCAACCTGTCATTGGTCTCGGCAACCAATGCGTCGACTGGCTCTGTTGGATCGAGAAATCGCGACCAGGTCTTGTGCGTGACATGCTCTGAGATGGCGGTTGGGCCAGATCGTTCGTAAAAGGTATTATAGTCTTCCCAAAGTTCCAGCCATTGATCGAAATCAGTCTCGACAACGGGTCGAATAGTCAAGTTCACCTTCATATCGCGTACTCTATTCGTCACCCCATATAAAAACGACGGCCGTTGTTGCGGAGCCAAAGCCGTGCCAGATGGCGTTTGCGTTCGGGCTCCGGCCAGTCCGTATAAGAGGTCCGACGATGGGCGATCTTTCGATTGTTTAGGATTTGAATTTGTCCCGGTGCAAATGTGAAACTTTTGCCCATGCCCGGCCGTTCCAACACCTCATCAAGCGCGTCGAGTGCAGCCGACGTACGAGAATCCATCTCCTCTCCCAATAGGTCATAGCCTGCCCGAATGCGGCTGACGCCGAGGCATACTTTCAGTGTTTCATTGTCATATTCGAATAGCGGCTTGTGATTTATCAGAGCATCGTTCGGGGCATGTTGACGGTGTCGCTCAAAGGGAAAAGGTTCGTAAAAGCGCGGTAACAGGTCGGAATATTCTTCGAGCAAAATATTGTGCACCGTGTAGAAACTAATGATCCCGCTAACGCCGCCTTCTTTAGCGATCTCAAGGCACAGTAAGGAAACGTATTCCGGTGAGAGGTTGTAACTATTATCCGTGTGGTAGCGCTGGCGATTGGCGGTCTGCGCGCCACGCACGCCGGTGCCGGGGCCGGCGGAATTCCCGCTGTCCGTAACGTCGAACATCATGTCGCCGGCCCAGCTTTGTCCTACGCAACGCCCGACCATGGAAAGTAATAGCCAATAAAGCGATTTGGCTTCGTCCTTAGTCATGGTTTCTATGGGCAGGCGATCGAGAATGGCAAAGCCGATTCCGGTGTCCAAGGTCTCGCGCACACTTGCCATCATTGATCGGCACGCGGGTAAGTGGAAGTCGTCCGGCTTCAGGGCGATCATCGGCAGCGGATTAGCACGCAACAGGTCGAGGGTTTGTTCGATTTCGGACCGGCAGGCTTTCGAAATCTTGACCGTACCGTTATCGGGAAGGTCGGTGGCCTCGGTCCATACGGTTGGTTCGTCTAGAATTCGGTCCAGCACCCGCCCCATCATGTCTCCCATCGACCCGAAAGGTCGCCTCACACGATCAGGCTGCCTGCTGGGTGACCTCGGAGCCCGGTTCGAAAATATCTCGGAACATACCCAACAGATGCTGATCGATTTGTTCGGTCATGCTTTCAAGAATACCGAAGGCTTTTTCCGTGGGAAAGGCCGGTTTGTAAGATCGCTTGTCCGTTAGCGCACCGAAGATATCGACGATTGCCGACATCCGGGCGAGTTCGTTTAGCTCTGCGCTTTTCAGCCCGTTCGGGTAACCGCTGCCGTCGAGTTTTTCGTGATGTTGACCGGCGATGATGAACACGCCTCTGTTTACGTCGTTCGACTTGCCGAGAATTTTTGTGGAGTGCAACACATGATCGCGCATGATCGGCCATTCCTCTTCGGTCAGCTTTCCAGGCTTGTCGAGTATTTCCGCGGGCGTCACCAATTTTCCGACATCATGAACCAATCCGCCGGTCGAGAGGACCAATAGATCGTCTTCGGTCATACCGAGCCCATGACCGAAAAGCGTCAGCAATGTCGCGACACGCATGGAATGAACGTAGGTGTAATTGTGATGGCTCTGAACGGCGGTTAGAAGCGTGTGGTGATTTCCCGTACTGACTGCGTCGACGAGAGGCTTGCAGCTTTCTGCGGCTTTTTCACAATCGACCGGTTTACCTGCAGCGATGGCATTGGAAATGTGCTGATATTCATCGACGGTATAAGTCAAAGGCTTGCCAATTTCCTCAGCCAATTCCTCTCGCCAGATATGCTCCGTTTTCTCGCCGATGACCTGTGAAACCGCCTCTAGTAAGTCTTGCCGTTCGATTGGCCAACGGAGAAATCGTGCGGGAACCTTAGGCGCTACATCGCGAAGATCGAACGATAGGTCCGGAGCAGCGGTGGCGATCAGGCCAGGGATCTTCGATTTGAGACGTTCGCAATGGGTGAGGTATCTTTCGCTATTTGGATCCGTGCGGCCGTTTTGATCTATTACGATAACTTGCGCTCGCGCTGATTCAGATTCGTCAGCCAAAATCACTCGGTCTACGTCCGCATCAGAGGTGACTTCGAAATATGGCGACAAAGTTGCTTCGAGGAATTCGCGTCGATCCGGGTTCGGCGCGACGACCAGAACATGCGGTAGATGATTAATTGAGTTCGCATCCATGGCTGAGACACTCGACTCTTCTGATCCCAACCAACAATGACAAATACGCGTAAATTTTTCGTTAATTCTTACGGGAAATCTCACTCGTTGGTGCAAATTCCGGTTGATGGTTAACGACACGTTATTTGTAAACGTTTCCTTAACATGATGATGCGATAAGTGAGAACGTCGGTTATTTTGAGTTCTAATCACAGTGTGTTAACCGTATTGCAGTAGTGTTCATTTCAAAATGTCGAGTAGAAATTGATCTCAGGTACCGGATACGACTTTTCAAAACTGACCGCTCTTATCGTCGACGATAGTTCATTTATTCGTAGAGCGATGGAGGAAATTCTTCGTTCTTTGAACTTCAAGACAGTAGAGACGGCGGAAAGCGGGCAGGCGGCAACGAGATTGCTAACGCAATATGAGCCGGACCTCATTTTCGTCGATTGGGAAATGTCGCCTGGCGACGGGCCCACCTTTATTTAGGAATTACGCGCCGACGAATCAAGTCCAAACCGCTTTGCCGCGGTTATCCTGTTAACCGCATTCGCCGAACGCGATCACGTGCTTCAAGCGCGTGAGTTCGGCGTGACGGAAGTAATGGTAAAACCGATTTCTCCTGAAAGCATATATCGACGAATTGCATACTTGATCGATAATCCTAGGCCTTACATTGATTCAGGAACCGGTTTTTTTGGACCCTGTCGGCGTCGGTTGGACAATCAAGGATATTCCGGCGAAGAGCGACGCAAGGATACGCCGACCGAAGTGAATACCGGCGAACTAGGCAAGGAAAAATAGTATGGCCGATGATACGAAATCGGGACCTAAAGTCGTCGATTCACCGAAAGATTTGAGTGCAAAGGTGCCTCGCAGCGGCGGCATTAGCTTGGAAGAAGCCGTGGCCAAATCCAATGCGGCGTTGGAAAGCGTTATTGAGGAGCACAAGCCAGACGTAAGTGGTCAACTTGATGAAATTGCTCAACTCCACACTTCGTATCAGGCAAATCAGAGTGCGGACGTGTTGGATCAGATTTTCAAAGCCGTTCACAAACTACGTGGCGATGCAGTCACATTAGGCTACCCATTAATTTCTCGAATTGGATCCAGCTTTTGTCGCTACCTACTGGAGAAGGGTAAAGACGTTGATCCACACCCGGTGCTCGTAGCCGAACATATAAACGCTATGATCGCCGCCTATAAAGAAGCCGAAGAAAACACTGCAGACGCGACCGGTGATGAAGTCGCGGCGGCCTTGGAGCAAACCGTAAGCAAATTGGTTGCCGGTTAAATTAGGTTATCGGTCTTCGGGGAGGACCGCCGAGGGCAAAGGTGATTTCCCAAGCACCATGTCGGCTGCTTTTTCCGCAATCATCATGGTTGGGGCGTTCGTATTACCGCCTATTTGAAGCGGCATCACCGAGGCATCGACGACCCGCAGGCCGGCGACGCCGCGTACCCTAAGCTCCGTATCCACAACCGCCATCGGATCGTCGTCGGGACCCATCGCGCAAGTTCGAACGGGGTGATAGACGGTGGCACAATTGTCGCGAACGTACTGGGCGATTTCTTCATCGGATTTGACGTCGGCACCGGGACGCATCTCGGGGCCACGAATTTTGTCGAATGCGGGTGAACCGAGAATACGCCGCGCGACCTTGATGCCATGCACGAGTGCGTCCAGATCCTGCTCTTCGCTTAGGAAATTCGGATCGATCACCGGTGCCGAAGCGGGGTCGGCATCCCTTATCGTGATCGCACCTTTACTCTTTGGATGCATCAGCGAGACATTCGAGCTGTAGCCATGGCCATAGGTCAATTTGCGTCCGCCGCGTGCCCGCACCGCCGGCGCGAAACCGATTTGAATATTGGGTCGATCGAGAGAGGGATCGGTTTTGATATAGCCGGTAGCTTCGTTGACGTTACTCGCGACCATGCCGGCACGGTTGAAAATATAATCGAGCCCCTGCCAGGCAAGCTTGGGAATAGCCGTGAACGATATGCCGTAACCCATGATGCTAGAGGTTTTGGTAACGATACTCGCAGCGACATGATCTTGTAGGTTTTTACCCACGCCCGGTACCGCTGAAATCGTATCGATGCCGTGCTGCTTCAATTCTTCCGGAGCCCCTATACCGGAGCGCATTAACAAGGCTGGTGAGACAATCGCCCCGCAGGAAATCAGAATCTCTTTCGACGCGGATATGGTTTTGCGTTGGCCGCCCTGAAGAATTTCCATGCCTGTGGCACGGCCGCTTTCAATAACCACCTTGTCAGCTAGTGCGCCGGTCATGATCGTAAGATTAGGTCGCTTGCGGACCGGATCGAGATAAGCCTTGGCGGCAGACCAGCGACGGCCGTTTTTGATCGTCACCTGACGTTCGCCGAAACCTTCTTGGTCGCCGTCGTTGAAGTCTACGCGGCGGGGTATCTGCATCGCGTCGGTGGATTCGAACAGCAGATCGAGCATTTTGTTGGGTTTCTTAAGGCGGCTAACATTGAGCGGTCCCTCGGTGCCGTGCAGTGGGTCGTCACGGAATGTCTCGTTGTTCTCCGACCGGATAAAGTAGGGTAGGACCTCGCGATAGGACCATCCTTTGCAGCCGGCCTTATTAGCCCAGTCGTCATAGTCGCGTTTATTGCCGCGGGCGTAGACCATGCCGTTGATGGAGCTTGATCCTCCCAGCGCCCGGCCTCGTGGAATATTGATATTCCGGTTAGACGCGTTGGATTGGCCTTCGGTTTTATAGTTCCAGTTCCACTTTTTGTGATCGATCAGGAACATCACACCTAATGGTATATGGATGAGCGGGGTCCAATCCTTGGCGCCCGCTTCGAGCAGACAGACACTGTTCTTCGGGTCTTCGCTGAGCCGATTGGCCAACACGCAACCGGCCGAGCCTCCGCCGACGATAACGAAATCGTAGCTTTGTCCGTTGGACGTCATTGTTCTTCTCTCCCCGCAATTATTCGTCTCTTATGTAACAGCCAGCGTGAGCAGGGCAAAGACCCGTAGCTTTGTCCGTAAACTATGGATTTTGAGGATTCACAAGTTGGCTAGGGTGTGAGATAGGCGAGAGTGTCCGCTATATGAGGAGAAGTGAAATGTTCCCAAAAAGTGCGAAGGACCGCGTGGTGTCTTCGCGCGGCCCTTCGCAATTTGACGTGACCGTGCGTTACTCGGTCATGCCGGATGGGACGCCAGGTCGTCCCGAGGGGAGGTTACCTCACTTAGATTTCAGTACCGGATACGCTCGTAAATAGAGCCAATCGTCTTTCTTTGCCGGTATGTGGCAGCCGATACACTCGGCCTTGTAGTCTTTTGTGATCGTAGTATTCGTATTGTCTGCGGTGAAAAAGGCCCAACCCCAGCCATTGCCCCATAACCGGTTTTGGGGAAACCGCTTTTTGGTGTCCTTCACTAAGACGAACCATCCCGACAAGTCCGTCGGCCAGCTAACGGTTCCGGTCGATAGAGGTGTCGTTTTTGCATTGCGCAATTCTTTGATGATTACGGCTCGGTCGGGAAATTTCTTATGTTTGCGGAAATAGTCGACCGAACTAGATTCCGCATAGACGGTATGAAATCCCTTGGCGCCTTGTTTTTCCTCATCATTGACCGACCAAGTGCCTAGAACGGTCCAGTTTTTTCGAAAATCGATTTCGGGTAGTGATATTGCCCCTGTCGAACTCACGGTCATGTCGAATGTATTTGTTTCATTCGTAGGCCCCATGGATCGCAAGGCAATTATGATTGCGATGAGCGCACAGATAATGCTGACAGGCACCGCTATCAATTTAAAGGCAGTTGCTCTCATGGGCATCGCATGAATCCACTTACTGCGGTTTGGCCGAGCGGATGACCGGATAGAACTGACTGAAGACGAAATCCTCGGCTGCCGCGGCTTGGTGACACGCGTTGCATTTATCTGTTGGGAAGGCCTTTGCGGTTTCCGCGTAAGGTGGTTTTTTGTGTCCAAAACTGAAGTAAGCCCAGCCGCCAGGTTCCTTCGCGAACCGTTTGGTGTCTTTTACTGCGAGCTCTAGGCCTTGAAACTCGCCTTGAAAGTATCCTCGACCGCTTGCCGCTATGCTTGATCCGTCCTTGTAGTTGGTCGGGCTATTGCGAACGCTTACCAGCTCTTTCGCGAGCTGCGTGCCGTCAGGCCATTTGCCGGTTCGCTTGTAATGCTCAAATGCGCTTGGCTCGGCATACACATTGTGGAATTCGGGAAATGGGGCCTTGCCATTATTCAGTGCATTAGGTGTGAGCGGTGTGCCCACGTAGATCCAGTGACGCCAGTTGGACGGCCGCATTACGTTTCCGTCGGGGGTATAGGAGGGAGCGTTGATCTTCGTTAATTCGGCACGTTGAATATTTCTCATACCTGTTGCGTATGAAAGAATCGGTAATATACCGACGCCAATAATCGCAAGCGCTATGACCGCTACAAATAAGCTTTTGATTTTCATCTTTTATTTTTCTCCTCATGGGAAAAGATTCCGCACCATGGGAGAGATACCGAAGCGCGGTGAAGCTTTGAAATATTTTTTTATTATGTCTGTAATACCTTTTGGTAATAACGAATTTGGTCAATTTCAAAGGATTCACCGGCATGGAAATGCAACAGACACGGTATTTTCTGGCAGTATGTGAGACCCTCAATTTCACCCGCGCGGCGGAGAATTGTGCGGTTTCGCAACCGGCCCTGACGCGGGCAATCAAGAAACTGGAAGAAGAGCTTGGCGAGCCGCTGCTGCTGCGTGACAAGCGGCATGTATCCCTCACGCCGTTCGGGGAAATGATCCGCAATCAGCTGAGGAAGGTGGATGAGGCTTGGCGCGATACGTTGGCGAGCGCAAAAGCGTTTCAGGGATTAGAACGATCGGTACTGAATCTCGGCATTATGTGCACCGTGGGACCTGCGATGGTGATGAACTTTCTAAATTGTTTTAGGGAGGCCAATCCCGGCATCGCGCTCAACATTAAGAATATGGATGTCGATGAATTGGATTCCGGACTTATCTCCGGTGCGGTGGAAATTGGTTTATTCGGCCTGATCGACAGTATGGATAGCCGCTTTAGTGTTCATCGTCTTTACTCGGAACCCCTGGTTGCCGTGTTTATGCCGGGACACCGATTTGGTCGGATGAAGAAGGTTCCTTTTGATGCATTGGATGGGGAAAACTATGTAGACCGCCTTAACTGCGAGTTCCGAGATGCACTCGCGGATCTGATCGAGAAGCGGGGGATGCAGTTCGAAATTCCGTACGTCAGCGAACGCGAAGACTGGATTCAGGAAATGGTAGCCGCAGGGATCGGCATTTCGATTATGCCGAAATACTCGGTAACCCTGCCAAGTCTGCAGTGCCGTCCCATCGTTAAGCCAGTCGTCGAGCGAGAGGTTGCGTTAGTCACACTGGCGGATCGAAAGTTATCGGCTGGATCTGAAGCATTCCTAGCCTCGGCCAGGGGATTCGTTTGGCCAAAGCCCTAATCCTCAATATCCGGTTTCCCAATCGATCCTATTGATCATGGGTTGGCCATCAAGAAGGGCACGGAGGTTTTTGCAGAACACGTCGGTATGCCGTCTTAGGCTGACGTCGGATTTCCCGGAACAGTGGGGCGTAATCAAGATCTTGGGATGTTGCCAAAGGCGTTCGGACGGCGGGTGTTCGAACTCACCCACATAGCAATCGAGTGCCGCTCCTCTCAGGTGGCCGCTATCGAGGGCGTTCAGCATTGCGTCTTCGTCAACGATTTCACCGCGCGCGATATTGCTGATCACGCCATCCGGCTTCATCGCGGCGAAAGCTGCTTCGTCCATGATTCCGTCGGTCTCGGGCGTCCATTGGCAGCAAACGGCAACGAAATGACTTTCGGAAAGCAGTTCCTGAAGTCCATCGGGCGGACGTATCTCGGCAAACCCCTCGGGCAAGTCGCTGTTCGGTTGGCGTTTAGTGCCTACCGCGCGCATCCCTAGCCCTGCAGCAAGCCGGCCCACATGGGCGCCAATCCCACCCGCCCCGATTACGCAGAGAGTTTTATCTTGCAAAAGCAGTGACGTGTAATCGGGCTTGTGAAATTGGCCGTTTGCCCGGTCCCGGACGGCGAAATGGGCCGATTTAGCGAAATAGAGTAGGCCCCCGATAGCGAATTCGGCAATCCCTAGTGTGTTCCCGTAACCACGCGACGTGGTGACGATTACGTCGCTCCGCCAGAGGTCGCTTTTAATCAGATTGTTCGCTCCGGCGGGTTGTTGGTGAAACCATTTGAGATTGGGTGTGCGAGAGCGGAGGTCTGTCGGATAAGGCCATCCGGCGAATACTATTTCAGCCTCCGCCAACAGTGCGTCCCGTTCGTCCCGCGTGCCGTGCCCGTGAGCATCCGGCGGCAGGTAGGATTCGGTACAGAAGGCCGGCCAAGAGTCGCGAAACTCACCATCGAACCAACCCGGAGCCATAGTCAATTCTATCGACGGATCGATTGCTCTAATTTTCGCCTGTTCGTCATCCGACAGTGCAATGATCGAAAGGATTTTCATTTGCGCCTGGCTATACTGTTTATTTCCAGGTGAATTATCTATTTTGTCTGCTGCAAAGCAAAGCCGCTTCCATGAATTAGGACGGCAGCATGTAACGAATTTAGGAGACCGTTATGTCGGCAAGCTCAATTTTCAAACAAATGGTCGAAGAACGTCCGTTGGTTTCTGTTATGGCCGCACACAATCCGTTGACCGCGCGCTTGGTCGAAGAGGCCGGTTTCGAGGCGATTTGGGCAAGTGGCTTCGAATTGTCGGCCTCGCTCGGTATTCCGGATGCGAGTATCTTCACCATGACCGAGCAAGTTGAGAATGTCCGCAATATGTCGGGGGCGATCGACATCCC
>PBKG01000003.1 GCA_002722095.1 Rhodospirillaceae bacterium | reverse complement strand
CGACTTTGTCGAGATAGGATTCAGGATCATCGACTTCAACATAGACGAGGACACCGGGAGCGTGCTCGCCCTCGTAGAGCCCGCCGCCGATACCCTTATTTTCCGCATCGGTATCCACCAGACCGTAGCCGAGCGGGTTATTGTCTTTGATCTTCCACCCGAATAAATCCTGGTAGAAGCCCTTTAGCTCCTTGCGATCGGTGGCGTGAATTTCAAAATGTACGACCGGGGACCCCATTTGTACCTCCCTGTTTTTGGATTAATCCTGCTCGACGAACCTCATGTCGGCAATCTCATCATACGGGATTTCGCGGCTGATTAGGCCGCCGGACAAAAGACCTGCGCGCAACCGTTCGAAGCCCTGTTGATTGAGATATGGCGTCTGGTTCCAAATGCCAGCCTGCTGATAACGGTCGAGGGCTGCTGCCATGAGCTCGGCACTAAAGTCGGGGAAATAGGGCGTTACAGCCGCCGCCAGTTCGGTTGGCGTGTGGGTATGTACCCACTTAAGTGTCTTCGCCATCGCCTCGGTCATCGCTTTCAGTTGGTCTGCGCGCGCCGTTAGCATCGGCTTGGGCGCGTAAAAACTGGTATAGGCGCAGGGTCCTCGTGATGCGGCCTGGTACCAAAGGTGGGCACCGTCGCGGATTAGTATTTCCGCATAGGGCTCGAGCACCTGTACCGCATCCAAATTTCCCTCCCGAAATGCCTCCATATTCTCCGGCACCGTATTTTCAGAAGTGCGGTTCAGGCTGTCCGGGTCGATATCGGCGCGTCGCAAATCTTCTTGTAGGCAAAGCCAGGGAGTCACCGCCTCGATGAAATTACCGAAGCGCACTTCCTGAAGCTCTGCAAAATCAAAGTCTGCATTTGCTCGATTGCCGATGATTTGAAACGGGTCGCCGCCAACCACTTCGCAAAAGCAGACCAGTTCACATGCGGGGTCTTGATCGTGTAGATGCATCACCCGCATCGGCCCGCCCCAGGAGACCGCATCGTCGCGCTGGAGCGATGCTTTCGCACCTTCGCCCGGTGTATCCGATGCTCCCATTTCCACCGACACGCCTTCGGCCTCGAAAGCACCAATTTCGAAGGCCAGATAGAAAGGGGTGTAAAACAGCGCGCGAAAATTCTCGAACAGAGTGATGGTACCGGTCATTGGGAAGATTCCTCGTGCGTTGATTTTCGGCGGATGGGAATGTTTTTTGTGTTGCCCGACGCGGGTGTATCGCCTTCCGCCGGTGCTTCTACGATTGGGCGATGGGAGCGAATTTCCGCGAACCAGCGGGTAAAGGATATTCCGAATCGCTCGATTTTGGCATCCGCGGCGCTGATGCCGGTCAAACTGTCTGCGGGCGCCTTATCGAGATAGTAACGTTTCAAGAGTACGGCCGCGACGATGGCGACAAAGGCGCCGGCAATGGCATCGCTCAGGAAATGTACTGTCAGCACGACCCGGCTCAGGGCGATTAAGATCGCAACTACGATGCAAAGCGGTGCGAAGCGGGGGAAAAGGAAAATCAACGCCATCGCAAGTGCCCAAATGGTCTGCGAATGGCCCGATGGGAACGAATTCATCGCATGGTGAGTATTGAACGGAATTAGACCATAAAAATCATTCTCAAACATAGCCTTAGGGCGCTGTCGGCCGATCACGAATTTCATCAAATTGATGGCAATTCCCGAGCTGACGAGGGTGAGAAACACGTATAGCGAATTACGGGCGCCGACACGAAAACGGCTCGTTCGGTCGGGGTCTCTAAGCGCCAACAGAGCGAAAATTATGAAACAAATGAGAGAGCCCACGATATAGGTTCCGGCGCGGCCGAAGTCGGTAATGGTTCGCCAGTAAACACTTTGATTTTCCGAAACTTGGGATTTGATCCAAGGCGTAAGCCAGGGGTCGACCGCAAAACTCAAGATCAAGCAAAAGCTAAAGACAGCAATGCCCCAAGCCGTTAGGGGACGGGAGCGAAAGGCTTCACGCAACCGCTTGGAGATTTGAGCTAGGTTTGGATTTTTGATCATCGGGGCGGAGCCTAAAGCACCGATGCGGCCTAGAAAATGCCTTTGTCGTCACGCACTGCGTTGGTGAGGGTGCCGTCGGGAACGGTCGGCAACAATGTCCGCAACTCATCCGCCGTGAGATCCTGCAAACGCCCTGCCTCCACGATGAACCGATCCGTTTCCGGAGATTCGACGATTCCGTCGGTCAAAGTGCGGAATTTTTGTTCGTATTCCGCGGGACCGAAAGGGCGGGCGCCGCGCGGGTGCGCGTTGGGCACGGCCATTTCATCTTCGATAACCGTGCCGTCCTTATAGGTGACCACCGCGCGCATACCATGATCCTTCTCCAATGGCGCGCGGTCGTTATAACGCTCCGTCCATTCCGGATCTTCGACCGTGGTGACCTTTTGCCAAAGGGTCACGGTCTCAGGCCGTTGGGCGCGTTCGGGCGCATAGCTTTTCTCGTGATGCCAGGTGCCGTCTTCGAGTGCGACCGCGAAGCAGTACATCGCACTATGATCGAGCGTTTCGCGGGAGGGGTTAGGGTCCCATTTCGCATCGTCGCCGGCACCGGCGCCCATCATCATATGGGTTTTGTATTTGGTCTTGAGGACGATGCTTTCGATCTCGTCCAGCTTGTCCAATTGATCGCGCATCTTGAATGCAAGATCGATCGGTACTTGCCCGTGATACCCTGCGGCGTGTTCCTTGGTGTAGGTCTCGAGAATACGCCGTTTCGGCTCGCCCGCTTCGGGCAGCATGACGTCATAGCCGTCAGGCGCCTCATTCACATAGGCTGCCAGAAATCCGAAATCGCCTTCATAGATCGGGCCGGGGCTGCGTTCGCCGCGCATGGCCCGGTCGACCGCATGGATTGCGAGCATCGAGGAGTGCCCCGGTGCATTGGCTTTCCAGCTGGTGATCTCGCCGCGCCTTGCCTGGCCGGTAACCGCGCTCACTTGGACGCCGTGTTGTACCGCCTGATGGATCACGTCCGCCTCGAGCCCGAGCATTGCGCCGATACCGCAAACCACGGCGGGTACAATATGAGCCGGATGGTCGAGCTTGCTTGCGGCCAAGGGAATATTGTGCGCGAGTGCGATTTGGGTTTCGTAGGCGGTTAGTATGCCTTTCAGCAGTGCCGCGCCGTCGCAGCCCAACTGTTGGGCGACCGCAAGCACGCCGGACATGGTATCGCCCGTATGGGCTACGTCGGCGCCGAAAAAACTGTCATGGAAATCGAGCTCGCGCACTGCCGTCGCGTTGGCCCAGGCCGCCCATTCGCAATGGACGGCTACCAGAGAGGAGAGGCCGAAAAGTGCGGCGCCGTCCGGGCGCGGGTGGGCGAGCGCTTCAGCTCTGGCTGCAGCTACGGAATCAATATTTATCGCGGCATACGCAACCGCTGCATTGTCGATTACCCGGCAGGCAGCCATTTCCGCCGCTTTGTCGTCGATAGGTGCCTTGTCGGCGGCGCAGTCGGCCAGTGCCCAAGCAAGTTGCTCTTCCTGAGGCGGCGTCTCTGCTAACGGATGAACACGGACATTGATCGTACGCATGGCATTTCCTCACCTGACGATTTGCGCTGCCAGCCACACCAATCCGACCAGCAGCGGCTGATGGAGAATATAGATCACCAGCGTGTGTCGGCCCACCCAAGCGGTCATGGCGCCAATCCCTTTTACCGGCTGCCATTCGGAAACCGGCCCGGTTGGGCGTTCCGCCCGCCAGTTGCCGTAGGCGATGCCTAACAGCATGACCCCGGCCCAGGGGAAGATCGGTACGTAATCCACGCTTTCGGGCATGCGAGTAACGAAGCCGATCCATTGCAGCCAGTCATGGTCGAAAATTCGATTGCCGACCAAATGTGGCAAGGTCCAGACGGCAATGCCTGCCGCCAAGGCATACCAGAAGGACAGCGTGAGGAAGGGCAGCACCAAAAGACTGGCGACCGCGATGCAATGGAGCACGCCGAAGAACACATATGCTTGTGGAAAGATGAAATAGGTTCCGAGCGAAACCAATCCGGCACCAAGCACGATCGCGGTCCATCGCCGCCAAAAGGCCGACCAGCCTCGCCCACGGCCCGCTGCCAGCACCATGGAAAGCCCTGCCAGAAACAGAAACGATGCCAAGATCGCCGTCCGCGCGCCGAGCCAGAACGGATCGCTAAAGAGCGCAAAGTCGGTGAATTGAAAATCGTTTAGATCCCAAGCGAGATGGTAAAGCGCCATAAAATAGACCGCGATCCCGCGCGCCAAATCGATGACGGCGATGCGGGGAGGAGCGGTGCCCTCGGAGAAGGTGGCGGTCATGGATTTATCCGTTTTTACCGGTCAAATCATGCTCAACAAACGTTCATGTATCCGTTTGCTGACCAGGATACCCTGCTTGCGGCGGATTTCTCGTTCGCGGAAGCCGCGCTCGGAGGGGATGCGGATTTCGGTTTCGCCAGGTTGCTTGGGAAGATTTTTGATTTTTGTCAGCAGCTCGTCGAGCTCGTTCTGGAACTGCCCGGCCGGCATCAGGAGTTCAGGGTCAAAGACGACAATGAAGTAGCCGAAATCGCTGACCGCGCCGTTTTTGAATCGCGCCCCGCCGAGGAGGCCGAGCGCTTGCACCATTAGCGATAATCCGTAGCCCTTATGACCGCCGAATGGATAAACGCCGCCCTTCAGCAGATCGTCGGCATTGCGGGTCGGGGCGCCATCGCCGTCGATACCGCAAACTTCAGCGAAATCCTCGCCGAGAAATGCTTTCATCAAGACTTCGCCGGACATCACCGACGCGGTTCCCATGTCGAAGATGAGCGGGTCGATTTTGCCCGGCAGGACAAAAGCCAGCGGGTTAGTGCCCAAGGCTTTCTGGCGCGCGCCCGGTGGAACAACTGTCGGGTTACTGCTGACGGCGTAAATGGCGCCGAACCCGGCTCGACCGATCTTTTCCAGATAATGCGTGGCTCGACCGCCGTACCAGCAATTTTGCATCCCGATCAGTGCGACGCCCATTTCGCTCGCTTTTTCGATGCCAACTTCGGCTGCCCGCGCAATTGCCACGTAGCCCACATGGTTTCCCCCGTCGAGCAGAGCGGAAACCGGTGTCTCTTTGACGATAGTGATTGGGGTACGGGGCTGTTTGATTTCCGGCCGGTCTGCGATCACCAATATTCGGGGTAAGCCGGCGAAGGCGTAGCCGCACATCGCGGCATCGATCAAATGGGTGGCTATGATACGGGCTTCTTCGGGCGTAAAACCTAAGCTCTCAAGGGCCTGCTCGCCGAGTGTCTCCGCATCCTCAATGCTGAGGCGGACGTGATCGTCACTGTTGGCGTCCAGCGGATTCTCACTCACGGTATGCTCCCCGATCAGTGCCCTCTAAACAGCGCCGACGCCGGTATATTGGCGTTTCAGCGCGAGGCGTTCTTTCCAGTCTCTCGGCGCGCGCACGCCTGTAATGTGATCTTCGAATGGGTCTTCATGGAGGCCGCCGGCGGGTTGGTCGGCCTCGCTCCATATGCCCTTCTGCCGCCGCGCCTCACGCTGATCGATGACCCAGTCGTGGTAACTCTCCATCACTACTCTACCTCCGGGAGCCGCGAGTTGGGCGGCACGGAAGCAGTCGTCCTGATCGCGATAGCGCGCCGCCTCCGCCTCGTCGACCACCAGTGGCTCGGTCTCGAGATCGTAGCCTTCGGCCTTATGGACCTCACCCGCGACGCCCGCATAAATGCGTTGCTCGAACAGGCTGAGCTTATCCCGATACATGCCGATGAACTCGTCGGTGACCGGCCGGCCGAGGGGCTTGTGGTCGCGAAGCTTGCCGCGTGCTTGCGCGATCGGGCTTTGGTGAAAATCGAGCATGGCGGGCTCGTACTCTTCATCCAAGAAGACGCAGACCTCGCGCAACAGTTTTTCCGGTTCGCGCACCAAATCTTCATAGTGAACGTCGAGCCAGGTTTCGGCGGGAAAATGCTTGCGGAGGCTTTGTGCCTCGGCCTGGCTATGGGCCCAGTTCTCGGCGGCAACGAAAATATTGGTCGGGCCGAAATCCGCTTGCATGCAGTCGACCGACATGTCGCGCCCGTCCCGAGTGACGCAGATGAATTTGGCGCCAGGAAAGTCCTCAAGGATTTCTTTGCAGAAATAGAGATTATTCGGAGTTTTCTCGCCCCAGCGCGGTTTATCGACCCATTTGGCGTAACGCTCGAACATGGCGCAGTAGATGCCGGCAAAGCTCTTTTCTTTGAGCTCGCCCATCAACTCGTCGACGATGGTGGCGGGGTTCGTCGGCATACCCCAGAACGGATTTCGCAGCCCGAATACCATTTCGTCCGCGAGCACCCGCAGGTTTTCCTCTTTGCTGAGATCGCCGAAGGTGTGGAGATAGCCGCGGAAGCGCGGGTACCACCATGCCACTTCGGGGACGGCGAGGCGGCTGTGGCAGCCAAGCATGGCCATGACCAGCGTCGAGCCCGAACGCTCTTGGCCGACGATGAAGATCGGTTTTTCGTCGAGATCGATCGGCATGGGAATCCTCCTTTAGGGGAATAAATGTTGGGTTACGTCTCGCACATCTTCGATGTCGTCGATTCGGGCCCAGCCATCGACCAAGGCGTCGAACTTATCCTTCGGCCAGCCCTTATAGTCGGCACAGCCGCGTGCCTTGTCGGCGACCTCCTCATAGGTCATCGGGTCGAGATGGCTGCCTTTACCGTAATCCGCGCGCTCGGTGAATTCGCGTCCATCCTTGAGCGTGAAAGTGACCAAAGTGGTGTAGTTCTCGTAACCCTTTGCTTTGCCTTCGTCGTCCGGGAAGGAGGTGTATTTGGTGTTGGCTAACATAGCCTGGATTTCGGGGCGCTGTACCACCTCGTCGGAGAAATCGTCGAGGCCCAAATAGCCGTCGATCAGGATTTTCACCAGGCAGAATTCCATGGAGAATTTGCTTTGCAGCCCGGTTTTCGGGTGATGGTGAATAAGCGTGTCGTAAATCGATTGCTTGGTCTGGATCGAGAGTTTTTCGACCTCTTCCGGCTTGGCATCGTTTTCTTCGAGGAAGCGCCGGAGATTGCTCATTGCCGGGTGCGTAAGGTTGCCCGACGGGTAGGGCTTAATCCAGATAGAGGGGTCGACGATGGCCCAAGGATCTCCGAGCCGTTCCAGTGGTGCCATGTCGATGCTGCCGCCATAGGCATTGAGAAAGCCGATCGGGCCTCCCATGGCATCTGCCGATGCGGTGAAGCCACCTCCGGCCATTTCCGCGGCCAGCAGGCCGGACATAGCGCCGTGTCCCGGATGGTAGGGTTTCATCATCGAGCCGAAATTTGCCCTGAGCCCGCAGGCATGGCTCGCGCAGATTCCGATCGAGGTGGCAAGAGTCTCCTCGTCGAGGCCTTTCAGCTTGGCGGCGGCAGCGGTAGCGCCGAACGCACTCATGATTGCGGTCGGGTGGAAGCCCGAGGCAAAGGAACGGGGACCCAAGGCGGAATTGATTTTCGCCATGAATTCGACGCCCACATGGTAGGCGATCAGAAACTCTTTGCCCGATGTCTTGCGGGTATGGGTGAGCGAGAGGAGGGCGGAAAGGAGCGGGCCGGTGGGATGGGTGGCGCCGTGATAGCCTTTGGCCAGGGGATCGGCGCGCAGCGTATCGTCGAAATCGTCCGCGTGTACCGTATTGCCGTTGGCCATTGCCGCGAAGGGTGCAGGGAGTTTGAGATCGCTGCCAATAACCGGGCAGCCATCCTCGGTCGCATAGGCAGAAAGCACTCCGTTCAGTGCCGCAGCGCCTTTCGACGCGGACCCCGCGAGGCCAACGCCGGATGCATCCAGCAATGAGGATCGGCCGAGGTCGAGCGCCTTGTCGGGCAAATCTTCATATTTCGCGTTGGCTGCGAAACGGGCGAGTAGTTCGGTCGGATTGGCGCTCATTGGTGTACCCCCCTATGCGTCGTTTTTGGCGACCTGTTGTAAGCCGCGACACTATAGTAAGCGCCGAATTTTTAAAATATGGGGCGATTGGGGGCATCGATCGTCCTTAACAGGCAAAATCATGGAGCTGAAGCTGGTATCTTGAGCTTGTCCGTGCAGCCTGCTTCGTGAGATATCAGTAGCGAGGGAGAATCAGGGGGAGAGACTGATGGCCACTAAATCGAAGATGAATGTGGCGGAGAAGCTGATTGAGGCACATCTCGTTGCTGGCGAAATGGTGCCGGGCGAGGAAATTTCGCTCACGATCGACCATGGGCTTTGTCAGGATACGCTCGGTTTACCGACGGCGTTGGTGCTTGAAGCGCTCGATATCGACCGTATTCAGATGGAAGTCGCTTGCCAGTACGTGGATCATAATTTGCTGCAAGCGGACAATCGCGCGGCTGAAGATCATCACTTTCTCAAAACCATCTGCCAACGGTTCGGAATGCACTACAGCCCAGCCGGGAACGGTATTAGCCATCCGGTGCATATGGAAAGATTGGGGCGGCCCGGTGCGACGTTGATCGGCGGTGACAGCCATTCCTGTTCTGCGGGCTCAATGGGAATGTTGGGCATGGGAACGGGATCGATCGAGGTGGGGATGGCGTTGGCGGGAATGCCGATCTCGATCGTGATGCCGAAAATTTGGGGCATTGAGCTTACCGGCGAATTGCCCGATTGGGTTAGCGCCAAAGACGTCATTCTTGAAATGCTGCGCCGTCATGGCGTGAAAGGCGGTGTGGGTCGCATCATCGAGTATTACGGACCGGGTCTCGACACTTTGAGCGCCATGGATCGCCATGTGATCGCCAATATGGGGGCGGAACTCGGTGCGACCACATCGGTGTTCCCGGCCGACAAGGAAGTGAAAAATTATCTGGAATCGGTGGGGCGGGGCGATGTCTTCACCGAAATTATTGCTGACGAAGGCGCGACTTACGATCTCCACGATGCCATCGATATGTCCGCGCTCGAACCGTTGATTGCTAAGCCTTCAAGCCCGGGTAATGTTGTACCGGTACGCGAATGCGCCGGCGAAAAAATCTCTCAAGGGTATATCGGCTCTTCGGCAAATCCCGGCTATCGCGATTTCGCGGTCGCCGCGATGATGGTGGAAGGCCAGACAAAATCGGACGAGGTGTCCTACGACGTCAATCCAACGTCGCGGGAGATGCTGACCAATCTGCTCGATCAAGGCCTTTTGGCGCATTTGATCGTTTTCGGTGCACGTATGCATCAGGCGGGCTGCAACGGGTGCATGGGCATGGGACAGGCGGCGGCAAGCGGCGCCAATAGTTTGCGCACGACGCCGCGTAATTTCCCGGGGCGCTCCGGCGTCAAGGGCGATCAGGTCTGGCTCTGCAGTCCGGAGACGGTAACCGCGGGGGCGATCAAGGGTGAGATTACCGACCCTCGCGAGCTTGGAATCGAGTACCCGAAGGTAAAACAGCCGGATAATTGGATTTCGTTGCCGGATGCGCTGGTCAAGCCGATCCCGATCGAGGAAGCCAAGCGCATAAAAATCGTCAAAGGCGACCACACGGCACCGCTTCCGGAAGTCGACCCGTTCCCGGAACGTATCGAACTACCGGTGCTGATCAAGCTCGGGGATAATATCGACACAGACGCCCTGGCACCGGCAGGAGCGCAGGTGCTGCCGTTCCGCTCGAACATTCAAAAAACCGCTGAATTTACGCTTATGCGGGACGACCCCACGTTGGCCGAGCGCGCCTTTGCGGTAAAAGAGGCAGGTGGACATTTGTGGGTCGGCGGAGACAATTTCGGTCAGGGGTCGAGCCGGGTCCATGCGGTGCTGGCGCCGCAATATCTTGGCCTGAAAATCGTTATCGCCAAAAGTTTCGCGCGCATTTTCTGGCAAAACATGATCAACGGTGCATTGCTGCCGGTCACATTCGACGAACCGTCGGATTACGACAAAATCAACCAGGGCGATGTGCTAATTCTGGAAAATGCCCGGGAGGCTATTGCCGGCGGCACCAAACTGACGCTTTCGGTCAAGGACAAGGATTTGCAGATACCGGTCAGCCATGCACTTTCGCCACGGCAAACCGAAATTATCCTCGAAGGGGGTATCATCAATTGGGGTCGGGCGAAGCTCCCGGGCGGCAAAGGTTCCAAAGCGGCTTAGGGGTGCGTTCGCGTCAACTGGTCGAACCGGGGATAGGTTTGCCAAACGCAGCACGGAATTTCGGATGCCATTTTTTCGCCCAATCGGCGATCCGTCGCATGTAGGCGGATTTTTCCTCGTCCTCCGCTACGGTGTTTTTGTTCCAGGCGATCGCTGCCCTTTTGCGGCTGACCGGAATAACAAATCCATCGCTCTCTAAATTTTTGTAGATGCGTAAGGTCAGCCAATCGCTCCGATTACCAAAACGATAACCGGTGGCGGCGAACAAAGATGGGAGCGCGAGATTATTAGTCTTAAAGTAATCTTTCGCCCGAAGGATCAGTCTGGTTTTGCCCTTTGTGAATATATCGGCAATGTAAGTATAGTAACAATCTTGATTTACTTTATTATTTACTACATTTACCGACGAGAAATTACGTTTTTTATTGCAAGTTCTGTAGTCACGCTTTCTTTTTGTTGCCAACAATCTGTTTACACTTGTGAAAACATATAATAAGCGGTCAACTTTACCCTTATGGATTTGAGCAAGCATGGCCTGTTGCGACAGCCCATAATCGATATCATGTTTGGCCGACCGGCTGATTCGGTTATCGGTTGCGACAAGAATCCATTGACCTTGCGGCAACGGAACTTTGTGTCCATCGAATGTGAAATGGTTCTCGTGGCTTGAGCCGATGGTCATTGATTTTAGTTTGTCATCGAATTGTCGCCATTCTTTCGGCAGTTCGACTTCGGTAAATCGCGGATCCGTGCCAATCAATTCACCGGGGGCATTCACGATCGTCCCCTGCCAGACGACTTGATCGCCGACCGCGAGAAATTTGCAGCCTATTTTTCTAAATGTAGTTCTGCACTGCTGCCTTAATACCTGTGCTTGTTCCTCCGATGTCTTGCCGCATTGTTTGTTTTTGCCGCAATTCGCTTCGATCCCGATTTTGCCGGTCTTATTGACCGCAAACGCGCGCGTGTAGTTCTGCCGCAAATATTGCCCGAAAAGGTCTCGTGCCGAATCCGTTAATCTCAGTTGCTCGTTCGGCGCGCCGGTATTCATCGGAGCGCTGCCGATAGTTGATGTTTTGCAAGCTGCCAAGAATGGTGTCAGAACCACCAAAATCGCCAAAAATCGCATGAAAATAACCTCCCCGATTGTATGATTTATTGATTTTTTAAAAGCCTAATTGCACGCGTTTGAATTGCAAGAGAAATGTTTGTGTACTCGGACGGAGGGTTTGTCGTGCAGGACCAATCGGCAAATCTGGTATTCGATTGTCGCGTTATCGGAAGACTAAATAGATGCGCCAGGAACGGGACGTCCAAACGCAGCCTTGAATTTCTGGTGCCATTCCTTGGACCATTCGGCGATTTTGGCGATATATGCTGACTTACGTTCGTCGTCTTTTACTGTTGATTTCAGCCAGGCAAGCAACGTCCGAACGACATTATCCGACAGCGTAAATCCTTCTGTTTCGAGGTTTCGATGAAACTGGATATTCAGCCAATCGTTTTTTATTGCAAACCGGTAACTGGAACCTGAAGTCCAAGAAGGCACTTCGACCCCTTGCTCCTCCAGGTACGATTTACCTAACTGCCAAATACGTTTTCCATTCTTCACAAATATTCGCCCGACCGAGACATAGTAACATTCTTGGTTTTTTGTATTATTCACAAATATCTTTGAGACATGGTTAGATTTATTACTGCAGTATTTATAAAGATTATACTTATATATTGGAAGTAAACTTGCGACTTTTGAATCAAAATAGATGACATTATTGACTTTATTATTTCTAATGTCGGCGAGAAGTACTTCGTGAATTAGATGGAGATCGATATTTTGTTTTGCCCATCGGACGGTTCGTTTGTCTCGTGCAATAATTTGCCACTGACCTTCGGGCAGTGGAATTCGATGTCCGTCGAATTCGAAAAATTTTCCGCTTACGACCGTGCCGGGCGCATAGGACTCTAGTTTGCGTTCAAGCGGTTGCCAGTCCTTCGGAATGGCGAGCGGTTTAAATCGACTTTGCGTGTCATCCTGTGCGATCAAGCGATCAGGTGCGTTCTGAATGCTCCCCTGCCAGACGATTTCCTTCCCGACGGCGATCAACTGGCAGCTGTCTTTGTATTTTTTCTTAGCTTTGCAATCCGCAACAAGGCCTTCCGCCAACTCCGAGTTGGATTTTTCGCACTTCTTGTTGTTGACGCAATGTCGAATGAAGCCGGCCGAGCCATAGCCCGCAGCGACAAACGCCCCTTTGACAGCGGTTCGAAGGTAGTAGTCGAGTGCATCGCGCGTGTTGTCCGATAGCCGTATCGTCTCACCATCCGACCCGGTTGAGGTATTGGTGGTTTGTGTCGATTGCTCCCCGATCGACGTTTGGCAACCAGTGATCAACAGCAACAGGACCCAAAGGCGCGCGGCCCGCATGAATTTCCTCCCAGAATCGCTTATCGCGTTTTGCGCGTAAAATCCTAGCGATTATATGCGAAAGGGCAAGAGCTGCGACCTACTCGATACCTTACCCAATAGGTGGAGCGTTAAACACCGTCGACAAAGATAAACGAGCCCGTCGATGCTTCTTCGCGGATTTTGGCGATTTTTTGGTAGGTCTTCGAGTTGTACCACTTCTTTAAGGTCGCCATATTTGGGAACTCGATGATCACTAGGCGTTTCGGTTCCCAGTCGCCATCCACTACCGTGACATCGCCACCACGCACAATGAAGTTGCCGCCAAATTTTTCGACCGTCGCCGGCGTTTGGCTCGTGTAATCCTTGTAGCGTTCCGGATTGGTGACCGTGATATCGGCAATGACGTATGCCGCCATGGCTATATTCCCCCTGCTGGCCCAAAAAATGAATTTAGTGGTTTTTGGCCGGGCAGCAGTCTAGCATCCCCGCCGAAACATGCCAGAGGTCAGGCACCGTACCTGGCGCGATGTATTTGGGGAGGATCTGCAATCATGACGATCGAGTTATATCTGTGGGCGACACCGAACGGCCGTAAAATTTCCATCATGTTGGAGGAGCTGGGCCTCCCCTATGAAGAGAAAGCGGTCAATATCGGCAAGGGCGAACAATTCGAGCCGGATTTTCTGAAGATTTCGCCGAACAATCGCATTCCCGCGATTATCGATCCGGACGGGCCCGATGGCGAAGCGGTCTCGGTCTTCGAAAGTGCGGCGATCTTGATCTACCTCGCGGAGAAAACCGGCAAGCTTGTCCCCGCCGACCCGAGGAAACGGATCGCGTGCCTCGAATGGCTGATGTGGCAGATGGGCGGCCTCGGGCCGATGCCGGGGCAGGTACATCATTTTCTCAGCGCGAAGGAAGAAGTGCCCTATGCCATCGAGCGCTATGTCAACGAGACCCATCGGCTCTATGGGGTGCTGAACGGCCGGCTCGCGGATAACGAATTCTGCGCGGGCGACGAGTATTCCATCGCCGATATCGCGATCGTACCCTGGGTGCAGCGCCACGGCCGCCATCGCACGGATCTCGCCGACTATCCCAACGTCAAACGCTGGTTCGACCAATTAATGGCGCGGCCCGCGGTGGAGAAGGGGATGGCGTGTCTCGGCGGGATAAACCTCTAATTCTGCGCCAAATTTGCCACGTCTTGCCAGTTTCGTTGACAGGCGCGGAAGCGCGCGCTACCTGTCAGCTAGCGAGTCCGCGTCGCCCGGATTCTCATGCGGAGGGGTGGCAGAGCGGTAATGCAGCGGATTGCTAATCCGTCATGGGGTAATACTCATGCCCGGGTTCGATTCCCGGTCCCTCCGCCAGATTTTTCTAGTCGTCCCCCTATTGCGTGCCGTCTGCCGAGACGGCTAGGTTGACCGTTAGACAAAATCACGATCCACGAGGGGGGACTCATGAAAGGCGTCGTTTTTACTGGTAACCGCAAGCTCGAACTTCGGAACTTCGAAGACCCGACACCGGGAGACGACGAGGTCGTGATCGAGATCAAGGCGTCGGGCATGTGCGGCTCGGATTTGCATCACTATCGGTCGGAAAATCCCGGCGACAATATCGCTGGTCACGAGCCCTGCGGTGTAGTGGTGGCGCGCGGCCGGTCGGTGTCGGAACAGGCGGCGCCGACCGATGCGCGCGTGATGGTGCATCATTACGACGGCTGCCGGCGCTGTAACAATTGCCTCGAAGGCTGGACGCAGCTTTGCGATGAAGGCTCGACCGTGTTCGGCCGTTCGGCGCACGGGGCCCATGCCCGCTATCAGAAAATTCCCGCGCGTACGCTCGTGCCGTTGCCCGATGGTCTCGCCTTCGAGGAGGGGGCGGCGATCTCGTGTGGCACCGGCACCGCCTATGGCGCGATCAGACGGATGGAAATGCAGGCGGGCGCCAAGGTCGCGGTTTACGGCCAGGGGCCTGTCGGTTTGAGTGCCACGATGTTGGCGGCGTCCATGGGGGCGGAAGTATATGCGGTCGATATCGATGCCGGCCGGCTCAAGACCGCCGGGACCTTCGGCGCGGCGTCTCTGGTCGATGCCAGCAAGGACGATCCCGTCTCCGCCATCAAAGAGCTCTCCGGCGGGCTTGGAGCGGATTATGTCATCGAATGTAGCGGCGCGCCGGAAGCCTCGTCCGCCGCGGTCCAGTCGGCCAAAACCTGGGGCACGGTCTGCTTCGTCGGTATCGGTGGTCCCGCGACTTATCACGTCAATCGGGACATCATCCACAAGCAGTTGACGCTGCATGGCTCCTGGACGTTTTCGGTGACTGGCCAGGCCGATTGCGCGCGCTATGTGGCGGAAAAGAAACTGCCCGTGCGCGACCTCTTTACGCACAGCTTTAAGCTCGACGATGCCGTGGCGGCATATGAACTGTTCGACACGCAGACCACGGGCAAGGCAGTGATCTTTCCGTCCTAGAGCTGGCGGGTATAGTCGGTGAAGGGCGAGCTGCGGCGTCATTTCGGCAATGCAGCGTTTTTCGAAAATGATGACTAGGCCGTTATGGGAAGGTCACACGACCGGGCCCGGCTCGCTGTCCCTCTGACTTTGTTTCGTCCGATAACAAGATTTTGAGCGGCAACCTTACCTGTCTAGGCTTTATAAGACCGCAATCCGCTGTCGATTTTATTTGTCACTTCAGCCGCGAGAGAGAAAGGAAACTCTGAATGGGAATTCTCCGATTAATGCTCGCGCTAGCGGTTTTGATCGGCCATTCGGGCGGGCTACACGGGCTGCGCATGGACGATGGAATCTCGGCGATACTTCCGTCCGGTCAGGTCGCGGTGCAGTCCTTTTACATGATCAGCGGTTTCTACATGAGCCTCGTGCTGAGCAGCACGTATCAGGGTCCCGCGGGGACTTGGTGTTTTTGGTTGTCGCGATATCTCAGATTGGCACCGATATATATTTTGATTTCCATCGTTACTTTTCTTCTTCAGCCCGAAAAATTGGCTGTGTACCAAGCAACTGATTTGTGGATCGCCATTTCGGCGGTGATTTCAAACGTCATTCTTTTCGGGCAAGACATGTTTGTCTTTTTTGGGCTCAATCAGATATCCGGCGATATACGTTTCATGCCCATGATTATGCAAGGGGACCTGGTCAACAGCGGGCCGGGCTGGGTGCCGGGGTGGAATTTGCTTCTAATCGAGCAAGGCTGGTCGATCGGGGTCGAGATGTGGTTTTACCTTTTGGCGCCGTTTTTGCTCCGCCGGGGCATCGGGGTGATCCTGGTAGCGATGGTTTTGAGTTTTGCCACACGTCTAATATTGACGGAGGTAGTAGGCTGGAAGGGTGATCCTTGGGGGTATCGATTTTTCCCGAACGAGCTTTTTGTTTTTCTGGCGGGGTCTCTCGCACACCGAGCCTACGCCAACGGAATTTTGATTCTGGATCGGCAAGTCGGTCGATACCTACTTTGTAGTCTCATCATCGTTCTGACACTATTTCACACGATGTTGCCGTTTGGGTCCGCCGAAAAAAGGTGGATCTACATGTTCATTCTAGTGGTCTCGTTACCGACAATTTTCCAAATCACAAAATCAATAGCCTGGGATCGATGGATCGGCGAATTGAGCTATCCGATATATTTGGTTCATTTCGTACCGCTGATTCTGATGCAGTCCTATGTTGATCGGCCAATGCAGGGTTGGGTCAATTTATTGATAAGTATTGGATTGGCGGCGCTATTGGTGTGGTCGATTGATTCCCGCGTCGATCGCTGGCGGCACCATTTGGTGAGCCGCATCCAGAGCAGGTATCAGCGCTAGTTGGAACATTGAGTTGCCAGCTGCCGGCAGAGCGTTACCTTGATTGCCTGCCAGGTCTCCGCCGCCTTCCGTTGACGGTTTTTGCTGGCTAAGAAGTCCTGCTGGTCGGCGGAAAGTTTGGTGTAGTAGAGCGCCTTCAGGGCAATTCGGTCTTTCAGAGGCCGGAAGGCTCGAGCCGTGTTTTTGATGTTCTTCCAACTGTCGTCGGCAAACACCACCGCTTTGATATCGGTCGGGGTAGCGGCCAGCAGCATGCGTAGAAAAAGCCCCTTATCCTGGCCAGCCAGCATCATCACGCCGTTGTCGTAGGCGGCGGCGCGGGGGCTTTTTAGGAGTTTGGCTTTTTCCGAGTTGTTGAAGCCGCAACAGGTCGCTGCCACGTTGCGAATAATTTCGGCGGTGATCCAGCCACGGCGCTGGCAAATACCGCCGGTACAGGTGGGGGCCGTTGGAAAGGCAATCGTTTGATCGGTCAGTTCGCGAAGTGTGGCGCTCATATTGATTGGGCCCCGGGCGGTGAGCGCCATTACCGGGTGACCCTTTTCGATCAGGCTTTTGACGATCGTGTGGGTGTTCGGTTGCGTCTTTTTCATGTCGCCGATGGCGTAGGCCAGGGCATGTAGCGCGTAGAGCGCTTGCGGCGTATCGGCGACCCGGTGCTCGCCTTTTCCCGTCTTTGCCATTGGGTGCTGCCATTTGAACCAGGCATGGGAGCCGAAATCCTTGGTCGAGGTGAGCAGCGTATCGTCGACGTCGAATACCACCAGGATTTTCGATCTCGGGTAGTGTTCGGCAAATCTGTCGGCAGCGGTGGCGACTTCTTCCAGTGCCGGCGATCTGGGGTAGGATTTTTCTTCAAGCGGCGCGGCGACGGCTGGGCAGCCCGCAAAAACCGACAGGGCGAGAACTATCGCGAGGCGGAACATTATCTAGCTTTCTAGTTGGTCCAAAAACGCGCTCAATTCATCTTCATCGATAGTCACCATTTCGCCGTCGGCCGGATAGCTGCCGTCGCGCACGGCTTCCCGATATGCTTTGAGTGCGGCGAGGCGTTCGGTCTCGATCTGACGGTGAAGGCGGGCGAGATCGCCGAAAGCACGGGCATGGCGAGGTGGATTCGGGTTTTCGCCGGTTAAATCCTCGATGAAACAATGAATTACGTCCGCACCGGCGCCTGCGCCGAGGGAAACGGTAATCAGGCCGGTTCGCTTGGAAATTTCCGCCATGACCGGTGCCGGCACCACTTCGACCTCGACCAGAGCCGCTCCCGCATCTTCGAGGCGGCGGAACTGTTGATAGAGTTCGAACGCCTCGTTTGCGGTCTTGCCGACCGCCCGTAGCCCGCCAGTCCAGGTCGATTTTCGCGGAACCAGGCCTAAGTGACCCATTACAGGGATATCTTCCTTGGCGAGCAAACTGACCACATCGAGGCTCCGTGCGGTCAACAGCGCGTCCGCACCGGCAGCGAGTGCCTTGAAGGCCTCGCGCAGGATGTCGTCCCCGGTAACGAAATTCTGCCAGGCGATGGTCGCGGTCAGGAACAGCGTGTCATTGCCGCGCCGCACGTCCTCGACAGTGGNCGAGGTGCAGATCAGCATATCGAGCCCGGCTTCGCCCGCCGCCGCGGCTTCGACGGCGGTTGCGACCTTGGTCTGCACGAATTGCCGTTTGCCTTTCGCGCTCCGCATATCGGCGATCGTGAGATTACGCTCCGCCGGCTGAGCGTTCCATGTGTAAATATTTTTCATGCGCTAGCCTCTAGGCCGTTCCCGTTTCACGCATACTTCAAATATTGGCCGTACCAGTCGCAGTCGACCTGTTCAACATACGCATCGATCAGCTTTTTCGTGATAGGGCCCGGCATGTCGCCCTCAAGCTCATAACCATTGACGCTGCGGATCGGGCATATGCACCAGCTGGTCGAGGTAATAAAGGCCTCGTCCGCATTAACCGCGTCGTAAAGATCGATGTCGGCCTCTTCGCAGGGAATGCCGGTGGCCTCAGCGAGTTCTATTGCCGTTTCGCGGCTGATCCCAGGCAGCACGTAACGCTCTTGCGGTGTCAAAACCACGCCGTCCTTGACGATGAAGACGTTGCTGCCGCGACCTTCGGCGAGATTGCCGTTGGTGTCGAGCAGGACCGGTTGTGCCTCGGGCTGCAGCCGTTTGACCTCCAGATCGGCGAGGATCAAGTTCATATAATTGCCGATTTTGGCCCGCGGGCTCACCGTATCCGGAGCCGGTCGGCGCATCGAGGGCACGACGATATCGATCCCGTCGCGGAATGCGGCCGCCCTGTCCGTGTACGGTAACGGCCGACATTCGACGATCACTGTGCAATCGGGATAGTCGGGATGTAGCGGCCGGTCCGACGCGTCGAGACCTCGGCTCACCCGTTGGGTAACCCAAATATCTTCATCCTCGGCAACGGTTTGCAGATTGTGGGCTACGACTTCTTCGGTCGCCTGGGCGAAATCGGCTTTCGATAGGCCTGGTTCGAGACGCGTATAGGCGAGCGAGCGCATCAACCGGTCGAGATGTTCGTCGAGTTTGAAAATCCGGTGGTTGAATGTGCGGGTGGTGTCGTAGACCGCATCGCCATATTTGAAACCACGATCGCGGAACGGGATCAGTGCCTCGCGTTCCGGGACCAATTCGCCGTTCAACCATACGACCCATTCGTTTTGCGAGACCATTTGATGCTTTCCTTTTTCTGACCTTGTTTGCGCGCCGACCGAGCATTTGCCCGAGTGGGTGAACTCTAAACCGAACAGCGAAACCTACCAAGCCGGCTGGCGCTGCGTGCGCGGGCGTGTATGCTGAAGCTCAGCACTGGGAGGGAGTTAACAAAAATGGCGCGCATAGCAGTCGGCGGGTTCATGCATGAAACCAATTGTTTCGTGCCCGGAGTGACGGATTTCGATTATTTCGCTGAGCATCGCGACCGACCGCCACTTTGCCGGGGGACGGAGATTTTCGATTGGCTGCCCGGTGCCGGTATGGGCATGTCGGGCTTTCTCGAAGCTATCGGGAAAGAGCACGAGTTGGTGCCGTTGGCTTGGACGTCCGGTGGTGCCGGAGCGCTGGTATCGCGCGATGCGTTCGAGCGTTGCTCCAGCGAGATCGTCGGCATGCTGTCGCAGGTGATGCCGGTCGATGCGGTCTATCTCGACCTGCATGGCGCATGTACCAGCGAAGACTTCGAAGATGGCGAAAGCGAGTTGTTGCGCCGCCTGCGCGCGGCCTTGGGCGATGACGTGCCTATTGTCGCCAGTCACGACTACCACGCCAACGTTACGCCCGAGACGGCGGAGTATTGCGACGCGCTTTGCAGCTATTACGCATATCCCCATATCGACCGCCCGGAGACCGGCGAGCGCACCGCCGCTGCACTTGAAACCATTCTCAAGCGCGGTTTGCCGACGGCGAANGCGATCCGCAAGCTTCCCTTCCTAATTCCGCTTACCTTCCAGTGCACCATGACTGAGCCGTCGGCGGGCATCGTCGAAGCTTCGAAAGTGGGCGAGGCCGCGAGCGAAGATGTGTTGACGCTGGCATACCTTGCAGGCTTCCCGCCATCTGATCAGTTTTGGTGCGGGCCGTCGGTGGTTTGTCACGGGTATGACGAGGCGGCGGTCAATAACGCGGCGGACGCGTTGGCACAAAAAATCGAAGATCTCGAATCTGCGTTTGCCGAGAACGAACTGACGCCAGACGATGCGGTCAAACAGGCGATGGAAATCGCCACATCGGCGTCGAAGCCGGTCGTCATCGCCGATACTCAGGATAATCCCGGTGCCGGTGGGACATGCGATACCACCGGAATGCTGGCGGCGTTGGTCGAGAACGATGCCGGCGGTGCGGTGATGGGGGTCCTCAGCGATGCTGCGGCCGCCGATGCGGCCCACGAAGCGGGAGAAAATGCCGAAATAGAGATCGACCTCGGCGGCAAAGGCGGAATCGAAGGTGATGCGCCTTTCAAAGGCAAGTTTACCGTGGCCAAGCTCGGAGACGGGCAAGTGCACTGTACCGGCCCCTATCAAGGCGGACGGATTATGGATTTGGGCAAAATGGCTCTGTTAAGAACCGGCGGTGTGTCTGTGGTCGTTGCCAGCAAGCGGGTCCAAGCGGGCGACAAAGAGATGTTTCGCCATCTTGGCATCGAACCGGCGGATCAAAAGATTTTGGTGTTGAAAAGTACGGTCCATTTTCGTGCCGATTTCCAACCGATCGCCGAGAAGGTGCTGGTGGCGCTGGCGCCGGGCGGGCATATCTCCGATCCTAGACAATATCCCTATACCAAACTCCGGCCCGGAATCCGGCTGGTGCCGTTGGGGCCGGAGTGGCAGCCGGACTGATTGCGGCAGCGGTTTAGGCGAGCAAGAGCACTGCTCACACATTTGAATTTGACGTCGCCGCTGAGCGCTATTCCATGCCGAGTTCGTCGGCGAGACCAAATTCGACCGCGAGTTTGGTCAGTTTCTCCCAGGTCGTGTCCTCGATAAAGATGCCGTCTTTGCGCTTTTGTTGCGTTTTGAGATGTTCCGGCTCGCCCGGGTAGAACACCCGCTCGAACCCAGGACGCGGCGGTGTAGAGGTTAAATATTCGGCGAACTCGGTCACTTCCTTTTTAAAGACATCAAGGTCGCGAAAGGCAGCGACGTTGTAACAGGAGATAAAAACACCGTCGTTCGATCGGCCTGTCGGTTCGATCCCGAAGCCGAGCCCGGGCAGCACGCCCGACAGGAGCTCGACCATGGAGGCAAGCGCGAAGCCTTTGTAGCCTTCCGTTCCTCCCATCGGCAGTATTGCGCCGCCCGCCTTCAATGAATTTGGATCGGTCGACGGATTGCCCTCATGGTCGATCAGCCAACCCTCGGGTACGTGCTCGCCCCGGCTGATCGCGACTTCGAGTTTGCCGCCGGCGCCGGCGCTGGTGGCGAAGTCGAAAAAGAAGGGGCCGTCGAGATTGGACGGCATCGCAATGCACATTGGGTTGGTGCCGACCCTCGGCTCGCGTCCACCGAAGGGGGCGACCTTTTTATTGGACCGGCCTGAGTCCGCGGTCATGATGCAAATCATGCCTTCCTTGGCAGCGGTAAGCGGATAATCGGTCAAGCGGCCCACATGGCTTTGTTGGTAGATCGTGGTCGCGGCAACGCTGAATTTTTTGGCTTTTTCGATGGTGAGGTCCATTGCGAATTCGGTCGACATATAGCCGAAGCCCCAATTACCGTTGATGACCGTTGCGGCGCCTTCGTCGCGCTCGATCTCGATTTTCGCGCCGGGGATAATATGGCCGTCCTTCATGCGCTGGATGTAGGAAGAAACACGGATTATCCCGTGGGAATCATGGCCTGCGAGGTTGGAATCGACGAGATGGCGCGTGACCACCTTGGCTTCTTCTTCGCTCGCGCCGGCTCCCTGGAACAGCGCCTCGCCGATTTGCAGTAGTCTGTCTTCGCTTTCGGTCGGCATATCAATCTCCCTGGTTTGTTGTGAGCTAAGTTTACCGGCGCACGGAGATCACACCAAGAGAGCACGACCGTTGCAGTGGAACTCCCAAGGGAGTTGCGTCTTTGCGGGCCAGGAAGTACTCGAATAGTTGAAGATTTCGCATCGCCCTAACTCAAGGGGAGGACCTCATGGCGCGACTTTCCTATCTCGACGGGTCGGATGACCCGGCGGTATCCGAACTGATCGAGGCGATCAAGGCGAAGCGGGGCGGTACCTTGCCCTATTTGTTTGGGCTGCTGCTGCACAGCCCGGAAATTGCCGAGGCCTGGTTTGGTTTCATGTCCGCAACGCGCGGGGCTTCTATTCTCAATGGCCAGGTGCGTGAGATCGTCATACTCCATGTTGCGGGCTTGATGGGAGCGGAGTATCCGATCAACGATCATATTCCGATCGCGCTGGGCGAAGGCCTGTCACAGGCGAAGATCGACGCTGTGCCAACTTGGCGCGGTAGCGATCTGTTCGACGCGCCCGAACGCGCTGTGTTGGCCTATGTTGAGGCGATGACCAATGATGTGCAGGTTGGGGATGAAATTATGAGCGACTTGAAGGCGCATTTCAGCGAACGAGAGATTGTCGAACTCACTGTGCTGAGCGGTGCCTACAATATGGTCGGGCGCTTCCTCGAAGCGCTGGAGGTGGATTTGGAGCCGACCTAACGGCTAAGCTGTGAAAGACGAAGATCGAGAGGGGAAGGATCGGAGATGGCGGACGAACCGGTAAAAGTGATCAAGGCCGGCTGGCTGATCGACGGCATCCAGGACAAGCCGATAAGAAACGGCGTTCTGGTGATCAAGGGCAAGTCGGTTGAGACGGTGGCCGAAGATGGCGCTTATGAGATTCCCGAGAATGCCGAGGTAATTGACGCGAGCAATTGCTCCGTCATGCCAGGACTCTTCGATTGCCATGTGCATCTGTCCACCATCAACGCCTGCTCGTTCGCCAACTATCGCGTCGGCATCTTCGAGGTGACGCCCCAGTTGCAATCCTTCTATACGCTTTATCATGCCCATCGCTGCTTCGAGATGGGCTTCACCACGATCCGGGATATGGGACGTGAATCCCCCTACGGGCATTTGACGGCCGAAATTTGCGCTGTCCGCGATGCGATCGATTTGGGCCTGGTGCCCGGCCCACGCGTCATAGCTTGCGGGCGGGTGGTGACCACCGGCTCCCATCACGACATGAATATCCCACGTGCCATGCCGCGAGTACCGGGAGCGACCGTTACGGGTCCGTGGGCGGTGCGCGAACGGGTGCGCGAATATATTCGTCTCGGCGCCGATGTTATCAAGGCTTGCGTTTCCGGGGGCAGTCACGCCCACGACGATCCGGATTCCCGCAATATCACTCAAGAAGAACTGAACGCGATGGCGGATGAGGCGCATGCCTTCAAACGGCCGATCGCTGCCCATTGTTGGACGCCCGAGGCGCATCGCATGTGCTTGGAAGCGGATATCGATACCATCGAGCATATGGTGTTTGTCGATGACGAGACCACCGAGGCGATCGTCGCTGCCGGGAAACCGGTAACGCCGACTTTGTTGGCGCGCACCGATCACAACATCGAAATTCGCCGGGAGATCGGTACGGCGCCGAGCATCCTTAAAAAGCTGAAGCAGGTTCAGCCCTATTGCTTCGAGGCGTTTCAAAAGATGCACAAGGCGGGCGTCCATATTTTCATGGGCACCGATACCACCATGGGCCCGCGCATGGGCGAGCATGCGATGGAATTGGATCTATATGTTCAGCACGGCATGACGCCGATGGATGCGATCAAAACCGCTACCATTAATGCCGCCCAGGCAGTCGGCTTTGGTGACAAGCTCGGGACATTCGAACCGGGTAAGCTCGCGGATTTTGTTGCGGTCGAAGGCGATGCGATAGCCGATATCACCAAGCTGCAGGACAAGAAGAATATTCGGATGGTGGCAAAGGAGGGCGGTATCTACGTGGACACACTGTCGCCCGAACATAAATATGTCATTCACCCCGACCCGGGCCAAATACAGATCATCGACAACACATAGGAGCCGGCATGCCTGTACATTGCGAAAAGCGCGACCATGTAATGACACTGACATTGAGCCGTCCCGATGCGCGAAATGCCTGGGGCGATGATTACAATGCCGAGATACCGGTGTTTTTGCAGGAGGCGACGGATGATGATGATATCCGGTGCGTTATCCTGACCGGTGATGAAGCCGGCGAGGCATTTTCCGCCGGCGCCAATCTCAAAAAAGAGAAAACACACAATACCGCGTCCGCCGAGGCTTTCATCAAGCGCATAGCGGGCTTCCGTAAATTTGCCACCAACGCGATTTCAGATTTTCCAAAGCCGATCCTCTGTGCGGTCAATGGCTATGCCATAGGCGTCGGCGCCATCGTTACCTTTTGCTGTGATTTGATCATCGCGTCGGACCGTGCCGAATGGCGGCTGCCGCAAGTGGCGCTTGGGATCATACCAAATCACGGCGGGGCGACCCGGATGGCGCGGTTTGCCGGGCGCGGAAATGCGATGAAGCTTTCTATGGGTTTTCCGCTCAAGGCCGAGGAGGCGCACCAAATTGGTTTGGCACAGTGGCTCGAGCCGCACGATACGATGATGGAAAAGGCGATGGAGCTCGCCGCGCATATCACCGGTTTGCCGCCATTGGCAACGCGGCTGGTTAAGGAATCACTTAACCGAGGTATGGATATCCCCAATGCCACCGACGCCGCGATGATCGATTGCTACCGGTTCATGCTGCTGGAGCAGACCGAAGACAAGACCGAGGCGCACGTCGCCTGGCGGGAAAAACGTACGCCTAAATTCAAAGGCCGCTAACGCCGTAGCCAAACTAAATCGAATCGACATTCGTCTTCCGGCTAGTTCGAGCTAAAAGTGCTACGATAAGTCCATGCATCGGAATTGGCATGTGGCATATCTGAAAATGTTGGCGTTGTTCGTAGCGCTGGTTGCCCTTGCGGAAAATTCATCGGCGGCAGACCGCTCCCGGCTCGATGGCCTCTATGCTGATTTGAAAGAAAGTCGTTCCGAGGTTCAAGCGGAGGCGACGGAGCGCAAGATTTGGATCGAATGGCTCAAGCATGACGAACCGGTGATCACCGACATGATGACCGAAGCTCTCGAACAGATCAGAACCAACAAATTGAAGCTTGCTCTCGCCACCCTCAATCAGGTGGTTGAGGAAGATCCGGAATATGCCGAGGGCTGGAATTCCCGTGCGACCGTACTTTATCTTCTTGGGGCTTATGACCGGTCGATCGGCGATATAGGCCGTACATTGGCGCTGGAGCCACGTCATTTCGGCGCCATGGCAGGTCTTGGCAAGATATTGATAAAGAAGGGGAACTTGAAACGTGCACTGCAGGTATACCGGCGTGCGCTGAAAATCCATCCCTATATGGTCGAGCGCAACAGCGTCGTCCCCGATCTTGAGCGCGCGGTCGAGGGGCGTGGAATCTAGATCACAATTCGGGTCACCACTTATTTACCATGCGTGATTTTCCTTTCCGGCCGGGATCGGGTTGATTGGGATGCGGAAATAGAACCGTCCAAACGCGAATTTAAGAGGATTTCGAATTATGGTCGTCATTAAGAGAGTTTTGGTGTGTGCGGCGTTGATCATCGGCGCTCTTTCGCTTTCCGTTGCCATGGTTGCGGCGCAGGGGACGGTGATCGGTAGCGGGACATTCGATGGCAAGAGTGGACATGAAACTTCCGGTGGCGTGGACGTGGTCAAGGGCGGTGACGGCCGAAGCGTTGTTCTGAAGGAAGATTTCAGTCTCGACAGCGCGCCTGACCCCAAGGTGGGATTTGGCAAAGACGGCGAATACGATCCGGCGTCCAAGCTTGGGCATTTACAATCTAAAGATGGACACCAAACTTATGCGGTGCCGAGCGCACTGGATCTCAACAAATACAATGAGGTCTATATTTGGTGTGAACGGTTCAACGTACCGCTTGGTGTAGCGAAATTCCGTTAGGCGAATCTAGGTCGAATACTTCTCGATAAAGCGGGCAGTCAAAGAAGCGCATTCATCCGCCTCGGTTACCGCGAGGTGATAAGAGTCAGAGTCCAGCACCACTAATTCCGATGACGGTATCGTCGCCTGCCAGCGGCGCGTGTCTTCGATAGGGCGCTTCGGGCTGTCGACGGTAATGACCAGTGTCGGGCACTTGAGATTGGGTAGATCGCCGGTCACGTCGATCTTGGACACATTCTTCATGAATCCCATCGCAGTGGACGGCGCTGTCGAAGCCATAAGCTCGATCCAAAAATCCACTGCTTCCTGCGGCATGCCCGCGAGGCGCGGGCCCATGGTGGTTTCCGCGTATGCGCGCATTCCTTGATTCGCCATCAGTTTCGCAACCGGCGCTCCGTCGGGGCCTTTTAGTGGGGTGGAGCAAAGGGTGAGCGTTTTCACAAGGTCCGGTCGTTTGGCGGCGGCCCGCACGGTAACCGGCCCGCCGATTTTTGCGCCGACCACGTGGACAGGTGTCTTTATGACCGTTTCGATCAGGTTAATCAGATCATCGGCCAACACATCGACAGACCACGGAAAGTCTTTCGGCATCGCGGTCGAGCGGCCGAAACCGCGCTGGTCGTGGCGGACAACACGCAGTTGTTGACCGAGGATAGGAACCCAAGGATTCCAGGCCAGCGAGGATTCACAAAAGCCGTGTACGCAACAAACTGTATCCGCGGAGTCCCAAGGTCGTATGAAATCGTCGATACGGTAGTGAATGTGGCCGTCGGGCTCGATCGGCATGGTCGCCATGAATTTCTCCCGGATGCCAGTTTGTGAAGAGCGTAGTAATTTACTTGGCCATCTCGGCTTGTTATAGACCGTGTCCGGCTCGCGGCGGAAGATTGGCGACCTAATTTTCGAATTCCGGGGGATTTTCGAATGGAAATTTTCGAGCAGACTTACTACGGCAACACGGTTCTGCAGTGGATCACCGCGCTTGCGATCATCGTTTTTACATTGGCGATCGGTCGGATCGTATTCTGGGTATTCAAGAACATTTTGCGTGCGGTCGCGGAAAAGACGGCAACGAAATTCGACGATATCGTCGTCGATGCGGTCGAGCGGCCACTGCTGTTCATCCTATCTCTGATTGGTATCTGGTGGGCGTTGGTTAGCCTGACATTGCCGGACCTTTTGCGGGGTTGGATTTCCAATGGATATGATTTTCTCGTAACCATCGCCTTCGCTTGGGTATTGGCGCGATTCTTCGATTCCATGGTGAAGGAATATATCGCCCCCAAGGTCGCAGCCTCCGATACGGACCTGGACGATCAGCTTTTGCCGATACTTCGCAAGGGGATCAAAGCGACGATTTGGATCGTCGCCATAATTGTCGGTCTCGATAACGCGGGATACGACGTTGCTGCGTTGCTAGCGGGCCTCGGTATAGGTGGTTTGGCCTTTGCCATGGCGGCCAAGGACACCGTGTCCAACCTGTTTGGCGGCTTTACTGTCTTCACGGACAAACCGTTTACAATCAACGACCGCATCGTCGTTGACGGTACGGACGGTACGGTGAAGGAAATCGGCGTACGCTCGACCCGGCTGCAAACACTGGAGGGCCGCACGGTAGTAATCCCGAATGCCAAATTCGCGGATTCGGTTATTGAAAATATTTCGTCCGAGCCGAGCCGAAAGATCACCCTTAATTTGGGGCTCACCTACGATATGTCGCCGGAACAAATGGAACAGGCGATGGATTTGCTCAGAGAAATCGCCACCGATCACAGCGAGCAGATTGAGAAAAAGATTCTCCTTAGCTTCAATGCGTTCGGTGATTTTTCGCTGAACATCATGTTCGCCTATTACATCAAGAAGGGCGCCCATATTCTCGACACCCAGACCTCGATAAATTTGGCGATCTATAAACGTTTTGCGGATGCGGGCCTTGAATTCGCCTTCCCATCTCAGACCGTCTACCACAAGCCGGTCGACTAAAACGAAAGGAGGCGGAGCATGCCAAAGGACGAAGCCAGCGCTGCAATCACCAGCGAAACCATAGAGCTTTTGCATAATCGGCGAAGTATCCGGAAGTTCACCGACGAACCGGTTTCGGACGATCATGTGAGCGCGTTGCTGCGAGCCGCGCTGCGGGCGCCCACATCCTCCAATATCCATGCTTACAGCGTATTGGTGGTTCGTGACCGGAAAGTATTGGAAGAGCTGTATCCGGTGGTCGGAAACCAAAACCATGTTTTGAATGCCCCGGTGTTTCTGTGTTTTTGCGCCGATCTCACCCGAATGGAGCACGCAATCAAGACCCGCGGCGGGTCGATGGATGACAACCCCCTCGAAATCGGACTTGTTGCCAGTATCGACGCGGCATTGGTGGGGATGAGCGCTTATTTGACCGCGGAATCGCTTGGGCTGCGCGGAGTGATGATCGGAGCTGTCCGCAACGATGCGACCAGGATTGGTGAAATTCTGAATCTGCCCGATAAAGTCTATGCGGTGTTCGGGATGGTGCTCGGCTGGCCTGATGACTCTCCCAAACAAAAGCCGCGCATGGACTTCGATACGGTCGTTCACTTCGATCAATACGGCAATCAGCACGACGGCCGTTCGCTGGACGAAAAACTTGCGAGCTACGATGGCGAACTGGAAAGCCACTACAATTCCATCGGCAAGGAAACTACGCCAGATAGCTGGTCCGGCGATATCAATGACAAGTTCGCCGAACCGCGCCGCCAGAACCTGCGGGCGCAATTGAAGGAGCGCGGATTCGATTGGCGCTGAATTGCTAGTCGAATTCGCCTAGCGCCCCATATAATATCCGAGAGTAATTGGCCTTGAGGGGGAGAAACAGATCATGGCCGGTGAATTCGGTATTGGACAATCGGTGCCGCGCTACGAGGACCCAAGATTGCTGCGTGGGCGAGGGCGCTACATCGCCGATATGACCTTTCCCAACATGCTGCATGGTTATGTCCTGCGCTCGCCTCATGCACACGCGGTCATCCGATCGATCGATACGCGGGCTGCGAAGCAGGTGCCCGGCGTCCATGCGGTTTATATCGGCGAAGATTGGGCTCAATGCGGCTTTGGCGATTTGCCCAATGGCGGCAGCCGCAAGAAACGCGACGGCTCGCCCATGTATGTTCCGCCCTATCCCGCACTTTGCCAGGACCGGGTACGTCGGGTCGGCGATTACGTCGCTTTTGTCGTCGCTGATAGCGTCAATCAGGCAATGGATGCGGCGGAGTTGATCGAAGTCGATTATGAGCCGCTGCCGGCAAGTACTTCGACAGCGAAAGCGTCGGACCCTGATACGCCGCCGGTCTGGGACGAGAACCCGGACAATGTCTGTTACACCCATTTCGAGGGCGACGAGGCGGCGACCAAAGCGGCCTTCGACAAGGCCGACCATGTTGTTCGCCAGACATTCAATATCAATCGCGTTTCTGCAAATTCGATGGAGACACGCGGATGCATAGGCACTTTCGATACCTACGACGATAGCTATGTGATCTACACGACGCTGCAGGGCGTGCCGCTTTATCGCGCCGCATTGGCAAAACGTGTGCTCAAGGTTCCAGAGCATAAAGTGCGCGTAATAGCGGGCGATGTCGGTGGTGGTTTCGGCATGAAGTCGGCGATCTATAACGAGGTGGCGCTTTGCCTGATGGCCGCGAAAGACCTCGGCCGGCCAGTGAAATGGATTAGCTCGCGCTCCGAAGCTTTGTTGAGCGATGGGCATGGACGCGACTACGTGACCGTAGGTGAATTGGCACTCGACAACGAGGGAAACTTCCTTGGACTTAAGGTGCAAACGACGTCTGCTATCGGCGCTTATCTTATGTCCGGTGTGGAAAGTTCGGCGGTGAAGAATTTGGGGACGCTCGCGGGCGTCTACACCACACCGGCAATTTACTTGGATGTGAGCGGCATTTTTTCCCATACCAATCCCATCCGCGCCTATCGCGGCAATGGCCGGCCGGAGAACGCCTATATCCTTGAGCGGTTGATAGATATTGCCGCCGATGAGCTCGATATGGACCCGGTCGAAATCCGACGTAGGAATCTGATTCCGCCGGATGCCATGCCGTACCAGACCCCGCTCACCTTCAACTACGATTGCGGCGAGTTCGAAAAAGGAATGGATATGGCCATCGAGCTCTCCGATTACCGAGGGTCTGCGAAGCGCCGTGAAGATGCGTTACTGCGAGGGAAACTGTTCGGCATCGGCATCTCGAACTCGATCGAGCGCGCGGCATCGGGCAATGTCGAGGGGGCGACCATTACATTTAACCGTAACGGCACGGTCACCATCGCGTCCTCCTCGCTCAATCAGGGGCAGGGCCACGAAACCATGTACAACCAGATAATTTGTGACCGGTTGGGACTCGAGCCGGGCGATATCAAATATGTTCAGGGTGATTCCGACCGAATTCCTTACGGCCAAGGATCGGGCGGATCACGGTCCGCGGCACTCGGCGGCTCGGCGATGCACAACGCGGCGCTAAAGATCATCGAGCACGGCAAACTGGTTGCCTCGATAGCAATGGAAGCCGCGGTCGAGGATATCGAGTTCGAAGACGGTGTGTTCAGCGTTGCCGGCACCGACAACTCCAAAACCATCAAGGAAATCGCGCAGCTTGCTCACGACCCGGATGCGATGGGCCAGGAATTGGAAACCGGCATGAGTATGACGTCGATATTCACACCGGTGGCGCAGAACTATCCTAACGGCACTCACGTGGTCGAAGTGGAAATCGACGAGGACACGGGGGTAATCGATATCACAAAATATTCCGTCGTTGACGACGTGGGAACCGTACTAAACCCGCTCACCCTAAAAGGCCAAATCCAGGGCGGAATCGCACAAGGTTTGGGCCAGGTGCTGTTCGAGGAAATCGTCTATGACGAGGACGGTCAACTGATTACGGGCTCATTTATGGACTACACAATGCCGCGGGCGGATGATTGCGTGCAGATCGAAATTCAGAGTAATCCGGTGCCGACCGAGACAAATCCGTTGGGTATTAAGGGCGCAGGTGAGGCGGGTACCGTCGGCGCGTTGCCGGCCGTTGCCAATGCCATTGTTGACGCGCTTTCGGTTTACGGTATTAAACATATCGATATGCCCGCGACGCCTGAGCGCGTGTGGCGCGCAATTAGAGAAGCAAAGGGAATTTGATGGCCCAGAACGTACAACTTTTTTCGCAAAAATTTTTCTTTATCCGCCATGGGCAAAGCACGGCCAATGCCGATCATATCTTTGCGGGCCAACTGGATGTCGAGTTGACGGACCAGGGTCGACAGGATGCGGAGGACGCCGCTAAGTGGCTGGACGGCGAGGAAATCGGATCGATCTTTTCGAGCCCGTTGCAGCGGGTTTGGAAAACCGCCGAGCCGGTGGCGAGCCAACGCGGGCTCGAGATTACGTCGGTCCCGGGGATCATGGAGCGCACCTACGGCGAGTGGGAAGGCAAGCCCTACGCCGACTACGACCGAGGCGACAAGCCTCCCGGTGGCGAAAGTCCGGCGGAATTCAACGCCCGTATCATCTCTGCCAGCGAAACCATTGAAGGTGTTGCGCCCATTCTCGTCGTTGCGCATTCGGGCACGTTCCGGGCGCTTCGCGGGCACCTTTGCAAAATCGATACAACCTACAACATCCTCAAGAACGGCCGGCCGGTTGCCTTTATTCCGCCTGCTGACGGCGCCGGCGCCTGGACCTGCGAATTGGTTGGGGCGCCCGATGAGGACTTATTTCTGCCGAAGACGTAGCTCTTACATCGGCTCCTTCTTGAACGCTTCGTCGAAAAGCTCCTTGGGTACTTCGATCTCAACGCCCGCGCGCTCCTTCTGAAGGATCATCATTGACCGGCTGTCCCGGTCGTCCCAACCGCGACCGCGAGCTTCGGTCATTTCTTCGAGCGTCAGATTAGCGATGCGCATCGGCACGCCGATCTCTTTGCCCAATTGGGTGGCCAAAGTGACGTCCTTGTGTGCCAAACGAAGCGCAAAGGATGCGGGGTCGAAGTTATTGGTAAGGAAATGCTCGGGAACTTTATCGAAGGTGCGGCGTCTGCCGGCCGCCCCTTGGCGGACCGCCGTCCAGAGTGCCATGGGGTCTAGCCCCGCCTTGACGCCCATGGTAAAGACTTCGGCGAACACGGCGTTCATCATATAGCCGGAACAGTTATGAACCAGTTTAGCGATGGCGCCGGCACCGATCGGGCCCACATACATCGCCCGGTCGCCGATATCGTCGAGCACTTCTTTATTTTCATTGTATTGCGCTTCATCGCCACCGACCCAAAGCGCCATCTTGCCTGAGGCGGCACCTTTGGGCCCGCCGGAAACCGGTGCGTCGAACAAATGAATGCCTTTTTCGGCCATTTCCGCGTGCACGCGGCGGACGAGGGTCGGCGAATTGGTGGTGAGGTCGAAATAACAATCGCCCGGTGAAAGCCCTTCGATCAGGCCGTTTTCGCCGAGCGCAACCGCTTCCATTTCGACTGGGCCCGGAAGGGACGTGAAGACCACTTCGCTTGCCTTGCCAAGGTCAGCCGGCGTGTCGGCCCAAGTGGCACCTTTTTCGAGATGTTCCTTGGCGGACTCCTTGTTGATGTCGTGTACGGTGACGTCGTGGCCCGCTTTGATCAAATTGAGTGCCATCGGTCCACCCATGGTGCCGAGGCCGATATATCCGACTTTCATGGTATTCTCCCTAATGTGAAGTCGACGCCATTCAGCAGGCGTCCTTTGCGCTAGGTGGTATAACAGGTACCGTGCCCCCGCAAGGGCGCCGCAACAATCGACAGGTAGATGAGCCAAACCAGCGAGGCCAAACCACGGCCGGAAGAAGGCGAAGAAGAGGTTTTGCCGCCGCGCAGGCGGCTGCTCGTCGCGCTCGCCATTATTCCGGCAGGTGCAATGCAAGGAACGGATACCTTTGCCGTTTCTATCGCGTTGCCCACCATGATGGGCGCCATGTCGGCCACTATCACCGAGATTTCCTGGGTCCTCACATCCTACCTGGTGGCCGGCGCGATTTTCACGCCGCTCTATGCGTGGCTGAGCCGCAAATTCGGCCGACGCATCATGTTCATCATCGTTGTTTGCGGTTTTATGACCTGTGCCGTGATGGTCTCGCAGGCAACCAATCTCTATGAACTAATTTTCTACCGATTTTGTCAGGGGTTCTTCGGGTCGGGGCTCAACCCTCTCACCTATCAGGTCGTGCTTGCCACCTTCCCACGAAATCAACAAGGACCAGCCTTTGGTTGGTTGCAAGCCGGCCGCATGAGTGCGGTCGTGATCGGACCCATTATCGGTGGTGTTTTGACCGAATTGTTCGGATGGCGGACGGTTTTCTTGATCAACGTGCCGCTCGGTCTCATCGCGCTTACGCTCCTGCTGACCGTGGTGCCGAAGGATAAACCGCTCGACCCGAAACCGTTCGACTTTTTCGGGTTTTCGGTCCTCAGCATCGGCATCGCTTGTCTTCAGCTGATGCTTGATCAGGGTGAAAAGAATGATTGGTTCGCGTCCACCGCCATCACTGGCTACGCGGTGGTTGCCGCCAGCGCATTCTACATCTTTCTCATACACGCAGTGACCGCTCGCCAGCCCTACCTCAATCTCACCCCGCTCAAGAACCGCGAGTTCGTGCTCGGAATCACCATCGATTTCTTCGTCAACATTCTATTCTTCGGCTACATGGCGCTTTTACCGCCGGTGATGCAGCGGATCATGGAGTATCCGGTTCTGGTGATCGGTCTCGTCATGGTGAACCGTGGCATCGGCACGATGCTTAGTTCACTTTGCGCAGGTTATTTGTTGATGCGGTTCAGCCCGAGACCGCTCATTTTCGGCGGCAGCTTGTTGGTTTGCGTGTCCACTTGGATGCTGACCAGTCTGCCACCGGATGCGGATCAGTTCCGTCTCTCGGTTGCTATATTTCTGCAGGGATTCGGCATGGGCTTTATCAACACGCCTTGCGAAACCGCAGCTTTCAAAACTGTTCCCGCCTCGCTTCGGCCCGATGCTACCAGTCTTTTCACCACCAACCGACGGATTGCCGCCGGCGTCGGGATCGCCTTTATTGTCACCCAGTTGGTTGCCAGCACTCAAGATGCGCGCTCCAAACTCACCCAGAATGCGAGCTACTATAACGAGGTGCTAAAACATTACGCGCTGCCCGAAAGTTGGAGTATGGACAGTCTCAGTGGTGTCGCGAGTTTGGAACGCATGATCGATAGGCAAGCGGAATTTCTAGGTTATCTGCACGATTTCCACATTCTGACGATTTGTACGCTTTGCATTATGCCGCTGGTGCTCTTTATGCGGATCAAAGCGCCTGGCAAGGAATAGCCAGGCACGTTGTCTCGGTCATAGCGCTACGTTTAGTCGAACTGGGGCGAATGACCGGGAGGAACGGAAAACCCGAGATCGCCGCGCGCGATGACGGCCTCGCGGCCACCGTGGGCTTCCAAAAGTGCCGCTTGCGATCGCTTGGCGCGTGTATCGGCATTGTCCGGATCGCAGATGTGGCGCAGTGCGTCTTCCATTTCCTGACGCGTTGTTTCGAATGCCGGGTCTTCCGCGACATCGTTCAACTCTTCCGGATCGTTTTCGAGATCGAAAAGTTGTGGCGGGTAGGCCGCGTAATGAACGTATTTGAAATTGCCTTTGCGGATCATGAACGCGCCGGTAGTCGAGCCCATGCCGTGATATTCCGAGAAGGCAATGCGGTTCGGATCGGTTGGCTCGTTGGCAACCGCGATCAGATCTCGGCCCGGTAGATCGTCCGGCGTTTCCAGCCCGATGGCGGCAGTGATGGTCGGATAGACATCGACATGGGTGATTGGCGTTTGGCAAGTCGCACCTACAGGAATGTCAGCGCCGGCGAGGATGGTCGGCACTCGCGCCACCTCTTCATACATATTGGATTTGCCCCAAAGTCCGCGGGCTCCCACGTTGTCACCGTGATCGCTGGTGTATAGGACGCGCGTGGATTCGGTGAGGCCAGCGGCTTCCAGCGCGGCGAGGATTTTGCCCACTTGTTCGTCGAGGAAGCTGCACAACGCCATATAGGCGGCCACACCGGTTCGAAGCTTTTCTTCGCTGTCGAAATGGTCGTCGTAATTGAAACTGTTTCGATAATCCTCAAGGTAGGGATGACGAGGCCTTTCGGCTTCGGCATAGAGTTTGGGCGTTTCAAGACCGGGATCGTTGAAATAGCGGTAGAAAAATTCCGGTGGAGCGGTAAGCGGAAAATGCGGGCACACCAGCGAGACGAACAGAACCCAGGGCCGGTCCTGTTTCGGTGCCTCGCGATGTAGCCAAATTTGGGCGCGGGCGGCTATGTCGCGGTCATAGGTCGAATAAAGCGATTCGCCCGGCCCAGCCATTCCGGCCAACTTCCAAGATCCGCCGCGGACCGGCAAATCCTCGCGGATCAGTCCCATCAGATCGCCCAAACCTTCCACCACATGCATCGCGATTTGGCTGTCGGAAAATCCGTTGTCGTCCTCGTCGGAGCGGAAATGCAGTTTGCCGATCGAATCGACCCGGTGTCCGGCGGCGCGCAGTTGGTGATGCCAGCTGCGGATCGAGCCGTCATAGGGCTGGGCGTTGTCCCAAAATCCCATCTGGTGGATATAGCGCCCGGTGGCAAAACTCGCGCGGGCGGGGATGCAGACTGGCGAATTGGAATAGGCGGCCTCGAATGTAGTGCCCCTCCCGGCCAATGCGTCCAAATTCGGCGTTTCGACCAGCGGATGGCCGGCCGAACTCAACATTTTCGGGTTATGCTCGTCCGACATGATAACGAGCAGGTTAGCCGGTTTGGTCACGACCCTCTCCCTCCGGTCTGTGATTGGGAACTGTTTTTAGAGGATGCCCGGCTCGCCCGCACCCTTAAAATTGTTCTCGCGTCACCCTAACGTGCTAAAACGCTTCGAATTTTGGGAGAGGTTTATTGATTGTCGACAGCCATTTTCACGCCTGGACCGAGGAATGCGCCTTTACTTCCGAGCGCGGCTACATGCCGGGTATGGCGCGCCCGATCGAGGAAGGGTTAGCGGTTTTCGACGACCACGGCATCACCCATGGCGTTTTGATACAGCCGAGTTTCCTCGGCTATGACAACAGCTACATGTTGGAGTGCCTGAAGCGATTTCCGGATCGGTTACGTGCCTCCGTTGTTGTTGGTCCGGATATCGATGAAACGGAACTAGAGGCGATGGATGAGTTGGGTGTTGTGGCGCTCCGGATCAATCTCATCAGTTCCAAATTCGTCCTAAATCACCAACTCAATCACACTTTCAGGCTTTACGAATGGGCGGCCGCGAAGGGCTGGCATGTGGAGGTCTATGCGGACGGAGCGATCTGGGCCGATGTGGTTTTGCGCTTGTTGCCGTTTGGCGTAACGATCGTCGTCGATCACTTCGGCATGCCCAATGCGGAGTACGATCCGGACGATATCGGGCACAAGGCGATCCTGAAAGCTGCGGAGAGCGGACGGGTCTGGGTTAAGTTTTCCGGTTTTTACCGTCCGAACGTGCCGGACATCGTGCCCTATGCGGAGCGGTTTCTCGAAGCTTGTGGACCGGACCGCATTGTTTGGGCGAGCGATTTTCCGTGGACCGGACATCAGGATCTCCATCCCTATCAGCGCACGATCGATATCTTCGAGGAATGGGTTTCCGACCCCGCATTAAGGACACGTTTCATGTCCGACAACCCGGCTAAGTTGTTCAAGTTGTAGATCATGGCGAATCTCTACCCAGCGATTCTTTCCGGCGGTTCGGGCACGCGGCTCTGGCCTTTGTCGCGGGCGCTTTACCCCAAGCAGCTCCTGGCCTTGGCGGGCGAGGAGACTATGTTGCAGCAGACCGTGAATCGCTTATCCAAAGCCAAAGGTGCCGTGCCGCCGTTGATTATCGGCAACAACGATCATCGCTTCATCATTGCAGAGCAATTGCGTGCGATCGACACCAAAGCCGAAGCCTTGCTACTGGAGCCCGTCGGGCGCAATACGGCGCCGGCGGCGGCGATCGCGGCGTCTTATGTTGCAGGCCGCGATCCGCAGGGTATCGTCGCCTTGCTGCCGTCCGACCTCCACATCGAAGACGAAGCGGCGTTCCTCCAAGGTCTTGATTGCGCCATGGAAATTGCGGCCGCGGGGCGGCTCGTTACGTTCGGCATTAGGCCCGACCGTCCCGAGACGGGATATGGGTACATTCGTAAGGGCGAGGACTTAACGGAAGCCGAAGGCGGCTTTGAGGTCGAGGCCTATGTGGAAAAGCCGGACGCTGAGACAGCGGAGAAATACCTGGCCTCCGGCGACTATCTTTGGAATAGCGGTATGTTTGTATTTCGTGCCGATATTTTGCTCGAGGAGATGGCGGCACTACAGCCGGACATGCTTGCCTGTTGCCGCCAAGCCTTGGCGGATGCCGCCGCCGACATGGATTTTCTTCGCCTTGGCGAGCAGGCATTCGAGAAGATGCCTTCGGATTCCATCGATTACGCGGTGATGGAAAAAACCGAACGCGCTGCAACGGTGCCGCTGGATTGTGGCTGGTCGGATCTTGGCGCCTGGGTGTCGCTTTGGCAGCAGGGGAAAGCCGACGAGGCGGGCAATGTATCTCTCGGTGACGTGGTGCTCGAAGGCGTGCGCGATTCATATATTCGCAGCGAGGACGGACCCATGATCGCCGCCCTTGGGCTTGAGGATATGGTCGTGGTAGCGACCCGCGATGCGGTGCTGGTGGCGCCGAAGGACCGGACGTCAGAAGTCCGAGAGTTGGTGGCGCGGCTGGTTGATGAAGAACGAGACGAAGCCATGATGCCGAGCCAGGTCTACCGGCCATGGGGGAGTTATCAGGATATCGACGAGGGTCCGCGTTTTCGGGTCAAACGGATCATCGTACGGCCGGGAGGAAGGCTCTCTCTGCAGCGACACAAATATCGAGCCGAACATTGGGTCGTGGTGCGTGGCGAAGCGGAAGTCACCCGTGGAGAGGACATCACGACGCTTCAGCCCGATCAGTCAGTCTATATTCCGATTGGCGAAGTGCATCGGCTGGAAAACAAAGGGGCCGAGCCGCTACATCTTATTGAGGTGCAGACGGGAGAATATGTCGGCGAGGACGATATCGAGCGTCTGGAAGACCTTTACGGGCGCGATTAATAAAAATGGCCATTCAACCCCATATCGTTGCCGATATTTCCGCAAACGGTTTCGGACATTTGGCACAAGTCTCGCCAATCCTGGAGGAGCTGGCTGCCGAACAGGAAATAAGGCTTACGCTGCGTACCGAGGTCGATCTCGAGATATGCAGTCAGTTTTTGTCGGTTCCGTTCGAGATCGGGCCGCCGCCGCCGGATCCCAATATGCGTATGAAGGGCCCGTTGGATGTGGATGTAGAGGGGCTGTTCGCCGACTACCGAAAACTCATCGGTGAATGGGACCAAATGATTTCTGCGGATGCAGATTTGCTTGGAACACTCAAAGCAGATTTGGTTATCAGCAATATAGCGGTGGCAAGTTTGGCATCGGCCAGTGCGGCAGGGATTCCCGTCGCTGGTATCTGTTCGCTCAATTGGGCCGACGTCTTCGCCACTTATTGTGGTTCAGACGGAGAGGCGGGCGAAGTTCTTGAGCGGTTAACCGAAAACTATAATAAAGCAGATCGTGTCATTCAGTTGGCGCCACATATGCCGATGGAGTGGCTGAAGGAAACTCGGTCGGTGGGGCCTGTTGCGCGGCGGGGTGAAAATCGTCGGGATGAACTCGAGGCACTGCGGCCAGCCAATCACTATGTTCTCGCCACTATGGGCGGCATCCCCGGCATGCATACGGAGGTGCCGTTGCCGATGCTCGATGGTGTCGTCTGGATAGTTCCGCCGGAATGGGAAGGCGTGCGGGAGGATTGGTTGTCGCGGGCCCGGTTCGACATTCCCTTCATTGACCTCATGCGATCGTCGGATGCGCTCGTTACGAAAGCAGGCTATGGCAGCGTAACCGAGTGCGCGGTTAACGGCACCCGGATCCTATATACGGAACGCACCAATTGGTGCGAAACGCCGATGCTGGAAGAATGGATGGCGGAGCACTGCACGGCGAGACGGGTCGAGCGCGAGGTAATGCAGGCCGGGAATTTTGCTGCAGAACTGGAAAAAATTTTGGCAATACCGGTCGAGCCACCAATAGAGCCGACAGGTGCAGCCGAGGCGGCAGCAGTTTTGCAAGAATTGATTTGAATTCGGGAAAATAGAGTCAGTCGGCGGGATAAACTTCGACTTCCGGCAGGGGGAATATCAATTTTCCGCCGGCCTCGATGAATGCCTGCTCCCGCTTCACGAATTCGTCTCGGAAATGCCACGGCAGCACCAGGAAATAATCCGGATTCTGCGCCCGTGACTCTTCTTCGGAAATGATCGGGATATTGGTGCCGGGGGTACGGTGGCCAAATTTCCACTCGTTTCGTTCCGCCGCAGCGTCGATCAGATCGCGATCAATTCCGAAAAGCTGGAGCAGCACATTGCCTTTCGTGGAGGCGCCATAAATATGGATAGTCTTGCCCGCAGACTTGGCGTCTTTCAGTACTGAAACTAGATTGTCGCCGATCTCCATGACCTTACTGTGAAAAGCATCGAAAGTTGCGAGTTCGTCCAGTTTGGCTTCGGCTTCGAGCTGTTCGATTTTGGCGATCGCCGCGTCGTTGGATTTGTGGGGTCCATCCTCATGACACAAGAATGCTCGGATCGAGCCGCCGTTCATCCAATTGGTTTCGACGTCAAAGACCCTGAGTCCCGCGCTCGCGGCGGCGTGTTTGATTTGTTTTAGGCAGTAGTAGCCGAGATGTTCGTGACAGATGCTGTCGAACGAAAGATCGGCGACTAACAGCGGCAGATAGGACTGTTCCATTACCCAGACGCCGTCTTTATCGAGAACTGTCGCTACGTCGGCGGTGAACCGATCCGGATCCGGCACGTCATAAAAGACGGCAATCGAGCTGATAATTTTGGCGGTTTGGGTCGGACTAACGGAAGAGAATATTTCCTTCGAAAAGAATTCAGGCGATAGATGTGCGCCGTCAGGATAGTGCTCGCGATATTGAGCGATCGTAGGGTCGATTCCGACCAGATTCAGGCCCTCTGTCGTATAGCTTCGGAGCAAGGTGCCGTCGTTGCTGGCGATGTCCAGCACGGTATCGCCGGATTTGAGCGCTACATGGCTTTCAAGCTGCTGGACAATACCGCCCAGATGATCCCGCATGGTCTGATTGACGCCGGACCGGTAGCCATAGCCCCGCCGATATAGGTCGTCGAGATCGTAATCGTGTGTGAGTTGTGTGAGGTTGCACTCTCGGCATTGGGTTAGTGTCAGCGGCACCTGTTCCGCGTCCGGGTCGTCGGGGCCGGGAAAGCGGGTTGAAAGCGCCTGTACGCCGAAATCGAAAACAGGTTCCAGTGCACCGGAGCCGCAAAGACGGCAAGTATCGACCTTGGTAATTTCCATCTCAGCTCTTCTCTTTTTTCAGCGCCAGCAAGTAGTCTATGGCGTCTCGGGCCGCAGGCGCACCTTCAATAGGATCACTCAAAATTTGATCGTCGGTCGACCCTTGAAATTCAGAACTGGAGCTCACCGCGTCCGCGACATCGCCCACAGAGATTGCATCATTGCCTCCCAGATCCATAACCCCGGATCGGTCAAGATTGTCGGCAATCCAACTGCCGATCCATTCGATTGGCGCAAAACAATAGTGGCTGTCGCGGGCAACGAAGACTGGCCCACCTTCGAGAATGTCGATCAATACGCCCTTATCCAGACCTTCCCCGTACATGGGCCCTAACCGCAAAATCAGATTGTCGCCGTGTTCCACTAGCTTTTCGGCCGCGGCCTTGTGTCGCCCGTAGACCGTATCGAGTTGGCTGCGTGCGGAAATAGAACTGATCTGGACAATTTTGCCGGCGTTCCAGTCATTGACCAACTTGGCGGTTTTCTCGACGGTTCGACAAAATCGTCGGCGGGGTTCTGGCGGGCCCAGAATCGTTTCGAGGGCATCGCAGAATTGATCAGTACATCGTAGCTGCCGTCATCTCGCGCGGCGTCGTAATTTGTGCGGGTGACTTCAACCACATCCGCCTCGCTTTTTGTGGAAAGCGACTTGGCGATGGAGCCGCCGACGAAACCGCCGGCACCGATGAGAGCAATGCGGGGCATGGTAGTAGGCTTAGTCGTCGACGCGAATAATCGGCGGGTCCGAATGGTCCCACTGATGGGTCAACATGGCGATGATGGTCATATCGGTAATGGCGTAGACCGTATGATAGACATTGTACTCGGTCCGCGTGCAGACACCTTTGCTAAGATGGATAAATTCTTCGCAATCGGCGTCCTCTGGGTCTTCGCGTGTGACCAGCACGCCTGATCCATCCACTACCAGCAAATACTCGATGAAATGCGGGTGGTAATGAAATCCGCGTGTCTTACCGGGCCGGAAATAAAGCATATTGAATTCGACAATGGGTTCAGGAGGCACCCAAGTGAAAATGCCTCCTCGACCGTCGCGTACCGTATCGAGATTGCAGGTCGGTCGTAAAATTTCGACTTTTTTGTATTTGCGAGTCGTCGACGCAACCTTTTCGTCAGCCGGAATGTCCTTGATTTCCATGGCAAATTTTTCCTGTTGCCCGTTGCCGGACGTTGAATCCGATAATAGGGACTAACATATTTCAAGGCCAGTTTATTGTAATTTGACGATAGTTGCGTCGACACTATCGATTGGTTAGTACTGGCGCATGCCAGCTGCCAACCAATTTGGGTCGCCGACCGACGGCCCCGCGCTGATCGTCGGCAGCGCCGGCCAAGACGGCTTTTATCTCGGCGAATCCTTGGACCGCGACGGAAGGGAAATCGTTCGTATCGGACGCGATTACCTCCAGCGAACCGATACGTCTGCCACTGATGATTTTTCCGTTATGTCGTCAAAAGCGGTATCGACACTGGTGGCAGATATCCGACCGCGGGAAATTTATTATCTCGCCGCACACCACCGCTCCTCCGAAGATGCCCCCGAAACGATCCGAGAAAGCCTCGACCGTAGCTACGCTACCCATGTTACGGGGTTGGCAAATTTTCTCGACGCGGTGAGTGAAAAGAGCCCCAACAGTCGTTTGTTTTATGCTGCGTCTTCCCACGTGTTCGGCAACCCAGAAATCGCGCCGCAAACCGAGCAAACACCGTTTCTTCCCGTCAATATTTACGGCATTACAAAGGTAACCGGCATTCAGCTCTGCCGCCTTTATCGACGTCAACGAGGTCTCTATTGCTGTGCCGGGATTCTGTACAATCATGAATCCCCCCGGCGTGCCGCCACCTATGTGGGGCGTAAGATCGTCAAGACGGCGGTGGCGATTAAGCGTGGCGAGGCAGATAAGCTTGTGCTCGGCAATCTCGATGCGGAAATCGATTGGGGGGCCGCGGAAGATTACGTGGAAGCCATGCGTTTAATCCTAAGCCAGGACGATCCCGATGAATTCGTAATAGCCAGCGGCGAATTGCATAGTATCGGAGAGGTTGTCGATGTGGCCTTTGGCGCGTTGGACCTGGATCCACAAAAATACTTGGAAACCAACCCTGACTTGATTACCAAATCCGGCCAATCGAGGCCGCTGGTGGGCGATGCAAGCAAGCTGATGCAGGCGACTGGCTGGACACCGAAGCGTGGATTCGAAGAAATCATTCTGTCGATGGTCGATGCGGAATTGGGTACTTAAGAGCGCGACGATGCCGAAAAACGAAATGCTAATTTTTATGCCGACTTATAATGAGGCGGGCCATGTGCCGATCATTGTCGAGCGTATACAAGCAACGGGATTGGCCGCCGATATCATTTTTCTCGACGATAATTCGACGGACGGCACCGGTGAGGTCATCGACGAGTACGCTGAAAAGTTCGAGAATATTTTCGCCATTCATCGTGCCGGAAAATTGGGCATTGGATCGGCTCATTTGGACGGAATTCGCTATGCCTACGATCAGGGGTATCGCATCTTGATAACAATGGATTCCGACTTGGTTCACAAGCCCGAGGATATCCCGGCATTCTTGAATGCAAGTGAACATGCGGACATCGTTGTCGGCACGCGATTTCTCCTTAAAGACAGTTTGGCCGAATGGAACCTGTTTCGGAAAACGCTAACTCATCTTGGTCATATTCTGACGCGCCTCTTCCTGCGTCATAATTACGATGCAACCGGCGGGTTTCGGGTTTACCGGCTCGACCATATTCGGCGCGAAACATTCGACCTGGTGAAATCGCGTGACTATGAATTTTTTTATACAAGCCTGACGATACTTCACCTCAACGGGTACCCCATCGCGGAAGTGCCGATCGAGTTACCGGGCCGCGTATACGGACATTCGAAAATGCAGTTGCGACATATGGCCAAGAGCGTTTTGCTGATGATGAAACTGGGATTGAAAATCCAATTCTCGCGGCGATCACTTTTGCTCGACGGTGATTTGGAAAAATGAATTTGCGCGCTGCGATCGCAACCGCGGCTACGCTGGCCTTGAGCGTGTTTCTGCTCGTGGCTTGGGCGCCTACGATCATCCAAACCGCGAGCGGCGACCCGGCATATACCTATGCATATCATCATATGTTTTCGGCCGGGGCGGTTTACGGTCGCGATGTGGTGCATACCGGCGGTCCGTGGTCGATTTTGTATTATTCCGAATTTCATCCGGACACTTTCTGGTACGTGATCGCGGGCCAGGCAGTCTTTGCGTTGGTTCTTGGCTGGTCGTTAGCCGTAATTGGCCGCGATTATGTGCGCAATCCGTGGTTGGCGATCCCGTTCGTTTTGGTATCTCTTGGGCTGTTGACGGTGGCGCCGGATGCGAGATTCTTTCTTGCAGGTTGCCTGGCGGCTTTGCTAACGCCGGATTTCAGCAAGCAGCGTTGGTCGGCGGTCCATTTGGCGTTGCTCGCGACGATGGCCTGCGCGGTATCGGTCAAAAATACTTTTTTGGTTGCGGGCCTCGTACTGGTCGTACAGCAATTCGTACTTGAGGGATTTTTTGCTCGCCGGGTTCCGTGGCACGCCATTTTCTTTGTCGCCGTCGCAGTGATATTTTTCGTTGCCGGTGGTCAACCTCCCTCAGCGATACCCGGCTTTGTTGCCACGCTCTTTGACGCCGCTTCGGCATCATCGGAGTTTCTTGTAGAAACCGGTGCCCTTTGGGAATGGATTGCTTATCTGTCCATAGCCGTTCTGTTCATGGGTTTGGTTTTCGATGCTGAATACCGTACTCGAGGATGGAAGGGCGTAGTCCGATTTGCCGCCATAGGGGCAATTCTTTTCCTTTCCTACAAATCGGGCTTTGTGCGTCAGGATGGTCAACATGTCATTCGTGCTTTCTGCGTAATTCTTCCGTTGATAGCGATCTATGTTTTTGTTCATGCCGACGACCTGAGGCCGGTCTTAGCGAACTGGATTTCGGGGCTGAAAGAAGGATTACCCGCGCAGACAGCCGAGAGGGTGGCGTTGGTAACGGTCGCGGCAATAGTGGTCGCTGGATTGGCTGCGATCGCGATGAAATATCCGTCTCTTTACGCAAATAAATTGGAGCGTTTGGCCGAGCAGGCGAGAGGGGTTGCGGCTGTTTTTACGACCGGTCGCTCGACCTACATTTCTAGGCACGAAGCCGCCAAATCGGCAATCCGGAAAGAATTCCCGATTGCCGATGTTAATGGGAGTTTGGCTGTTTACTCTTCGTTGCAGACAGTGGGATTGGCGCGAGGGAATTACAGGTATTTGCCGATCGCTGCCGCTCAACTCAATTGGACGCCCAAACTGGACAAAATCACTGCGCAGTTTTTCACCGGCGAAAACGCGCCGGAATATGTGGTCGGTCAAACACCGTATACGGCGCGGGAAGCCGGACTCGCGATTTTGACCAATTATGCGCCATTGAATGAAAGCTCGAGCGTGGACGGAATAAATTTCATCATGCGCCGGGTTGGCAATCCACGCCGAGTTTCTGTGACCCCTTTAGGGAACCGCCAAGCGACCTGGGGAGATCGCATATCAGTGCCAAAAGTTAAAAGTGGCCTCGTTCGAGCGCGTATCAAATACGAACGGAATTTGTTGGGGTACCTCACAAGCTTTTTCTACCAACCGCCGGCGGTGGTAATGCGATCTTTCGACGGGCAGCGGGAACTTCGCCGCACTTTAATTGGCCGAAGGATAGCAAAGAGGGATTGCCGCTTTTCCCTGGTAAGGAGTCACCTAAAAACTTTATTTCGGTCGCAAATTCCATTCACGGCATTGCAGCTGAGGCAGGTACCAAAGTGTCCGAGGTAACCCAAATCGCAATCGGATTAGATGAAAAAAATCACTGGCTTTACTCAGAATCTCGGGCGCCGTGGTTCTTCAAGCCGGAGATAAATGTCGAATTCGAAAAACTGACTTTCCCTGTTCACTAGGCACCTCGGTCCCGTTTCATGAGGGCGTATAAAGCTGCTGCACGGGACTGCCTGGCACAATTGTTTGCCGGGTGCCGAGCAAAAAAACCTGCCTTACGGCTACCGAAACCAATATATTTCGCCGGTTCGGGCCCATTCGGGCCAAGGTAAAATTTGGGAGTACCGCGTGCGCGATACATTTTCAGGTTGGTTTGAAGGTCTGACCCAGCGGCATCCCCTAATTTTGATTTTCCTAGTCGCGCTGATTGTCCGGTGCACGAATATCGCCGTTGTTGGTGCCGGTGGGGGGCGCTTCATCGTCGAGGACGACTTCTTTATCCAGATTGCATTCGAGTGGGCGCAATTTTTGGGATTGATGGCAGGAACCCCGGCTACGGACGGGTTTTGGGAGCGCGTACCGCTCTTCCCACTGGTGATCGCATTCTTGTCGCTATTCGGCGCGGCAAATCCGATTGGGATTGCAGTCGCAAACAGTATTTTCGATGCCGGTACCTGCGTTGTCATCGGATTATTGGGGTGCCGGATCGACAGACGATTGGGATTGGTTGCAGGGCTTGTCGCTGCGATTTGGCCGAATTTGGTCATTCATAGCGGTGTCGTTTTGAGCGATTCACTGTTTGTCCTGATTTTTACAGGAATGCTCTACTGGTCTGCACGATACCTCGCCCAACCGAACTATAGGACGGCTGCTATTGCCGGGTTGCTGCTCGGTCTCGCCGTGCTGACGCGGCCGGTTGCACAATTTTTGATACCTGCAATGACGCTCGCCGCCTTCGGAATTGTGCTTTACCAAGGTGAAAGTAAGCGCCGCGCAATTTTGTTAGCGGCATCGTTGATGGTGCCTGCCGTACTCATCATCGCACCGCTTGTTGCGCACAATCAGGTCAAGTTCGGCGTATCGGCGCTGAGCTCGCAGTCGGGCACCCACCTTGCCTATTGGATCGTACCGCCAGTGAAGCGGGCCGAAACCGGTGCGTCGCTTAATAAAACAGTCGCTGAAATTCGCGCGGCCTATGAAACGGAACGGAAGCGCCGGGAGCTTGAAAAACCAAATCCGTTTGTGTCGAGCCAAATGCTGAGCTCTGTTGCCTTAGCGGAACTCGGTAGCAGTTCGCCAATTGCCATTGCCAAGGCTTGGGCTAAGGGGATGGCGGTCAATCTGGCGTCACCGGCTATCCTGATCGACACCCGGGTCCGTGCCCTGGCCACACAAAGTTTCTATGGTCTCGAAGCCCCTCATTTTGCTGCCAAGGTATGGCGCTATGTAAGCGGCAACGGCCCAATCTATATGGCGTTGTTCCTGTTGGGCGCGCTCGGAGGCGTCGCCACACTTGGGCTTTCGGCATACGGATTCATGTTGCTTTGGCGGCATCAGCCGTGGGCAGCGGCATTCGCCGCATTGGCGGTGCTCTATTTCCTGCTTGTAAACGGGCCGGTCGCTTCACCGAAATATCGACTTCCGATCGAACCGATCATGGTGATTTTGACCGCGATGGGCGGTCTTGGGCTTTGGGATCGCTTCCGAGGTCAAAAAGGTTCGGTTGGATAGACCGGCGGGACCGGCTCGATTTCGTCGATCTCTTTGCCGATTTGCTTTTCGATCTCTTCCATCGCTTCCAGCAGGCTCGAAAGCCGGATGGCCATGACTTTCAAATCTTCTTCATCCTCGATCTCGAGGTTTACCGCTTGGGCCATGGTGCGAATATCGTCCTTGGAAAATTTCATGACGTTCCTCCTGCCGCGATTACGGTTTTCTCCAAATCCGGATGGCGGCTGTGCCAATCGGTTGCTTGTTCGTAGGCATGAGCCACGCGGTAAACGGTTTCTTCGCCATAGGGTTTGGAAACGACCTGTATCGACATCGGCACGTCCTCGTCGGTGAATCCGGTCGGCACCGATAGTGCGGGGACATTGGCGACGCTGAAGGGGTAGGTACAAATGCGGCGCGATTTAAACATGCGTTGGGCAACGTCGTCCTGGCTATTCAGTTTTTCCACCGAATCTCCTCGCTTCATAGGTGGAATAAAATTCATCAATGCCAGGAGGCCGTCGTACTTATCGAAGCTCGCGAGAATTTCGTTGCGTACCAATGCGCGGCCCCGCATAGCCCGATTATAGATTGGCGCCGGGATTAACGCGGCAGCTCCGATGCGGGTTCGCGTGCCGCGATCGAACCTGTCCCAATCGGTGCGAAACCAATTTTCCAGAAAGATTGCAGCACCGTCCGCATCCGAGGTCAGCATCTGCAGTGGCACTGCATACTTCGCCTTCGGTAGCGAGACTTCCTCGATTTCCGCGCCAAGCGACCGCAACACCTCGAGCGCGTCGTTCATCGATTTTTCCACATCCGGGTGAAGTTCCTGGCCGGTCGACATTTCTTTCACCAAGCCGAGTTTGATCCCCTTGATGTCGCCGTCGAGAGTGGATTGATAGTTGGGAACCGGTCGGGTGCTTGTGAGGGTGTCTTTCGGATCATGTCCAGCTATTGCTTCCATGACCAACGCGTTGTCCGCAACAGTCCGCGTGACCGGGCCGAAAGTGTCCTGGGTCCAGGCATACATCAGTCCGCCATGACGGCTGACGCGGCCATATGTGGGTCGAATGCCGACGACGCCATTGGCCCAGGCGGGCCCGCGGATCGAACCGCCGGTATCTTCGCCGATAGAGAACGAGCACAAGCCGGCCGCGACCGAAATTCCCGATCCGGTGGAGGAATGCGACGCTTCGTATTCCAGGTTCCAAGGGTTTTTGGGCTCGCCGTAATGGAAACTGATCGAACTTCCCTTGCCGAACTCGTGCATGTTGTTTTTGCCGAGCAATATGGCGCCTGCCGCTTTTAGGTTTGCGACCACCGTGGCGTCCTCGTCGGGGCCGAAATTGTCCTGAATGACCGAGGCCATAGTCGTGCGAACGCTTTTAGTGGTCATTTGGTCTTTGACGCCGAAGGGTATCCCGTGAAGCGGCCCCTTATAGTTGCCGGCGGCGATTTCCTTTTCCGCTTCTTTGGTTGCGGCTAAGGCCTGCTCACCGGCGACCGTGATCCAGCTATGGAGAACGTTGTCATAGCGTTCGATGCGATCGAGATAGAGCTGCACGAGATCGACCGGCGATAGCTCGCCGCTTTCGATCAGGCGCCCTTGTTCGTCGACACTCATAAAGGCGATTTGGTCTTTATCCATGCTGCAACCTCCCGCTGGTTCGGTCATGGTACCGGAATCCGGAAGCTCAACGCCATAGGAGTGAGCAGACTTCAACTCTGGTAGGGCTGCGCTTGGCTATTTGATTACGCCGACGGTCGATCCTTTGTCGGGTAGATCGAAGCCGACACCGACTAAAGAATTGAAGAGCGCATAGAGTTTCTTCACGTCGTCTTCGGGCAGCGGGCCGCTCGTGATCGAGGCGATGTTTGCCTCCAGGTGAGCTTTCTTGCCGGTGCCGAACAGCACCACATTGACGCCGGGCTCGTGGCGCACGAAGCGATAGGCGGCGTCGGTAACGTTTACGGCCCCGCCCTCATGAACGAGGAAATCGAGGGGATTGTCCTTCTCGGCGAATTCGGCCGGAATTTTGCCTTCCGATGCCAGCTCTTGCGCCGTATTCCGCAGATAGTCGGGCTGGCTGAAGATATTGCGAACAACGAACATCAAAAGCGTGCCGATTTTGTTGTCGATGACTTTCGGGAACACTTTCTCGCGCGCAGTCTGGTTCATCATGTTGTAGCCGAGCATCATCACTTCCCAGACCCCTTCGTCGACCGCACGTTCGAGCATTGTATGAGTGGGGTCGTTGGGAGAGGTTTCGGTAATGCCGATATGTTTGATCTTGCCGTCCTGCTTCGCCTTTTGCAGAGACGGCACGATGTTTTCCATCACCTCGTCATAGCGGTTCGGGTGGACGCCGTGCATCTGATAGACGTCGACATAGTCCATCTGCAGGTTCTTCAGAGAATTCTCCAAACATTCGAGTATGTCTTCGCCGGAGCGCGGGGCGTCCGCCTTACCGATGTTGGCTTTGGTGGTGAGCACGAAGGAGTCGCGGTCGAGCCCTTTCAGGGCTTTCCCCAAAATCGGTTCGGTTTTGTAGGCTTCCGCCGTATCGAAAAGATTGACGCCGAGGTCATAGGCCGTGCGTACGATCTCAATCGATTCCGCTTCCGTATTGCCGGTTCGCATGCCGAGCCGGCTGTTGCCGCCGCAGCCGAGGCCGGCCACGCTGACTTTGAGCCCGGTATTGCCGAGCGTCGTATAGTCCATATTCGATTGTCCCCTTAGTTATGCTTTTTCGGACGATTTTTCCTCGTCCAAATCAAATTTGGTTGCCAGTCGCTCGCCCATCCACATGGCGTAATCCGTGTGGTCCGGCTTCGATTCACCGGTTTGCGGATGTACCAGAATACTCAGTCCCTGACGGTTGAGCGAAAGCCACGGCACAATCTCCGGGAAAAGCGGCACATCGAATTTGACCTGGTACATCGAAACCAAGTGAGGGCCAACCAGTTCGTCATGCCAGTTGCCGATCACAGCGCCGGGGAACTTTTCCGCCAGCGCTTCGCGAATTTCAGCCGCGGTGTCTTTGGTTTGCTCAGGGTCGTAATAGATGTGGGCGTGATAGCTGTCGATCTTGCCGGTTTCCGCCATCCTGCACCTCCTAAAGGCCGAATTTTGAATCGTGGCGGCCGCTGAACCGATCAAGCCGCACTTCCAGCGGATCGCCCATCCACATAGCGTAGGTAGAATGATCGTTCGGCGCATCGCCGGTCATCGGGTGCACCAATACGCTCAATCCTTCGCGGTTTAGGGAAAGCCAGGGCACCACTGTCGGAAACTGGTCGCACATGAACTCGATCATGAAATTCGCCACCGTGTGAGGCCCGCGTCCTTCGTCGCGCCAATCTCCGACGGTTGCTTCGGTGAGTTCCGCGGTTGCCAAATCCATGAAGGATTTTGCCTTGTCGCGATCCTCGTCATTGTCGAAGTAAATATGAGCGTGCCAGCCCTTGATCTTATCGGTGCTTTCCATCTCCCTCTCCTTAAGATTGCCTCCAGATAGGTTCCTTATTCTTCGTCTACGATGGGATTTTGCAGAATGCCGATCCCTTCGATTTCGACTTCCACCGTATCGCCGCCTTTCATCCAAACCGGTGGCTTGCGAGCATGGCCGACGCCGGACGGCGTGCCGGTCACCAAAATATCGCCCGGTTCCAGCGTCATGCATTGGGTCAACAGCATCAAGGCTTCGGACACGTCGAACATCATGTTGGACGTGTTGTCGTCCTGCATCACCTCGCCGTTGAGCCGAGACTGGATCGATAGGCCCGCACCGCCGGCAGGCAGTTCATTGGCGGTGATGAAGTCGGGTCCGAAAGCGCCGGTGTCGTCAAAATTCTTGCCGATGCAATATTGCTGCGTCTTGCGTTGCCATTCGCGCACCGATGCTTCGTTGAACATCGAGTAGCCGGCCACGAGGTCGAGCGTCTTGTCTTGTGGGGTATGGCGTTCACTCCGCTTTCCGATAACCGCGACGAGTTCGGCTTCGTAATCCAGCGTCTCGGAAACTTTCGGCCTTACGATCGGTTTCAAGTGGCCCGTAAGGCTCGTTGCACCGCGCATGAAGAAAGACGGAAAGGTCGGACGGTCGTGACCGCCTTCGGCGGCGTGGGCGGCATAGTTGAGCCCGATGCAGATAATTTTGGACGGGCGCGGAATGACCGGGCAGAAGGAGAGACCTTCGTACGGAATTCGCTCATCCGATGCTTCTGCGGCCTTTTGCGCCTCCTCGAATGCGCCGTCGCCGGCCTCCAAAATACCCGCCAACGTACCCGGTAAACTCGGGTCCGCTTTCGACAAATCCACCACTTCGTCGCCGAGCCGTACGCCCAATGTGGGCAAGCCGTCCGACTCAAATGTCACAAAACGCATGATTTCTCCCTAACGCTTTTGTAGGCCCACCCTTGATCCTTAAGATTTAAGAATGATTTAGGCCGATTTTGATATTTTTGTACCGATAATTGGATCATATCGGAGATTATGCCGCCAACGCCACGAATCTGTGTCCGCCCTGGGGGACTTTTTTGCTGCGTATTGCTGCATTCCTAACCGCCCTTGTCTTTAGCGCCGCGCCGCTGCATGCGGTCGATCTTGACGATCTGATCCAGGCAATGGGCACGGACAAGGTCAAAACCATGTCTTTCAGCGCTGGCGGAGCCTATTTCCATCCCGGCGGCAGTGCCCTTGCGGGCGAAGATTGGCCGAAATTCAAGATCGTCAATCTTACCCAGCGGATCGATTTCGAGGCAAAGGCGTTGGCGGTGGAAATGCCGCTGGAACAGGTGCTCGATCCGCCGCGCGGCGCAGGGTTTCAGCCGATCAGGGGCCTGTTGGTGCGAAGTTGGTACCTCAAGGGCGATACCGCGTGGCGGAAACTGCGTGGCCAGGTACGGCCCGCGCGCAGTCCCGCCCGTAGCCAGCATTGGCTTTGGACGTCCCCCCACGGGTTATTGAAAGCGGCGAAGGCGGCCGGCAGTCGACCCAATCTGGTCACCGTCGGCGGCAAGAAATGGTACACGGTCGCGGTCGAGAAATCGGGCCTGTTCCGCGCCATCGGCTGGTTCGATCCGGAAGAGAATTTGCTGCGTAAGGTGGAAGCGCAGATCGCCCATGAAGTGCTGAACGACATGTCGGTGGTCACGCTTTATACCGGCTACAAGGTTTTCGACGGGATCAAGCACCCGGCGCGCATCATCTTCAATTTCGCTGGACAGACCGCCTACGATTTGGAGCTCAACACGGTGAGCCCCAATTTGCCCGTCTTTCTCGACGTTCCGGCCGAGCTGAAGTCCAATGAGGTAAAAACCACGACCGAAAAGGTCGCCGACGGCATTTATTATATTGGCGGTGGTTCGCACCACAGCGTGGTCGTCGAGCTGGAAAAAGACGTGGTCGTATTCGAGGCGCCGGTGAGCGTGGCCCGGGGGAACGCGGTGTTGAAAGCGGTGTGGGCGCGATTCCCGAAGAAGAAAATCCGCTTCGTGATCAACTCGCACCACCATTTCGATCATTCCGGCGGGCTCCGTGCCTTCGCCTACCAAGAGGTGCCGATCCTGACCCACGAGAGCAATCGCACCTTCTATGCGGAAGCCTATTCCACCGCACGTTCGATTTCGCCCGACCCGCTGTCCAACACGGCAATCAAAGCGCGCTTTCTCACCATGGGCGATGAGTTCAAAATCATCGATGCGGAGCGCATCATCGAGCTCTACACGCTGAAGGGCAGTCCGCTCTCGGAATCGAACATCATCGCCTATCTGCCGAAAGAGAAGGTGCTGATCGTCGCCGGCGCCTATTCGAGCCAGAAGATTTTGGGCGGGCCTTTGGCTCCCGAAGATGTCAATCCGACCCAGGCCCATCTCTGGAAATTTATCGAAGACCGCAAGCTCGATATCGAAACCGTGCTGCCGGTCCGCGGTCAGAAGGTGACCGTGGATCAGCTGAAATGGGCCGCCGGTGCCGGCGTCAAACCCTTTTCCGATCCCGAAAACACGCCTGCGCCCGACACGGCGGCAGGCGACCAGACTGCCAAAGACGTGCTAAACTCCCCCGCTAAAGAAGAGGATAGCCAAAAGAATTTTTAGGGGGGATGGCATGGCACATGCCACGACCGATGATGGCGTAAAGCTCTATTACGAAGAAGCGGGCTCCGGCACGCCAATCCTGTTCATCCACGAGTTCGCCGACGATCTTCGCTCCTGGGAGCCCCAGGTCCGCTATTTCAGCCGCACCCACCGTTGCATCATCTACAACGCGCGCGGCTATCCGCCCTCGGATGTGCCCGAGGACTGGCAGCAATACAGCCAGGGACGCGCGGTCGACGATGCCCGCGACGTGCTCGATCACCTCGACATCGACATGGCCCATATCGTCGGCCTCTCCATGGGCGGCTTCGCGTCGCTCCATTTCGGGCTCACCTATCCGGAGATGGCATTCTCGATCACCGTCGCCGGCTGCGGTTATGGCTCCGGCAACGACAAGAAGAGTTGGAAGGAAGAGACCGCTGCGGTCGCCAAATCGTTCATCGAGGATGGCATGGGGAAAGTGGGCGCCGGTTATGTGGCGGGTCCGACGCGGGTCCAGTTCGAAAACAAGGACCCGCGTGGGTACGCTGCGTTCGTCGAACGCTTCCACGAGCACAGCCCGCTCGGGTCCGCCAATACCTTCCTCGGCGTCCAGGGCGAGCGCCCGTCGGTCTACGATCTGCAGGACGGGATGCGCGAAATGAACGTGCCGACCCATATCATGACCGGTGACGAGGACGAGCCCTGCCTCGAGCCCAATCTGATGATGAAACGGACGATACCGTCCGCCTGGCTCAGCGTGCTGCCGCAATCGGGCCACGCGATCAATCTTGAAGAGCCGATGCTGTTCAATCGTCTGACCGCGGAGTTTCTCTCCGCCGTCGAATCCGGCCAATTCCGTAACCGCGACCCGCGGAGCGTCGGGCGCTCCATTGCGGGCGTTCGCTAGCTATCCGCCGATAGAAGGGAAGTCCCATGCCGACCTATACCGATAAAATCGTCGATTTCGTGCTCAACACCAATCACGGGGATATTCCGCCCGAAGCCTTGGCGGAAGCGCGGCGGGCAACCTTCGACTGTGTCGGCGTCACGCTCGCGGGCGCGAAGGACCCGGCGGGCCAAATCCCCGCCGACTGGGCGCGCTCTGTTTCCGGAGGGGCGGGGATCGCCACCGTCTGGGGTCACGGATTCAAAACCGCGCCGGACCACGCGGCGATGGTGAACGGGTCCGCCGCCCATGCGCTCGATTACGATGACGTCACCTGGCCGCTCGTGGGCCATCCGTCGGTGAGCCTGGTGCCGACCACCATCGCTCTTGCGGAGCAATTGGGAAGTGCGGGAAAGGACGTGCTTGCCGCCTATGCGCTCGGCTTCGAGGTGATGACCAAGATCGGCAAATCCATCCAGCCGTTGCATTCGCTCCGCGCCCGCTGGCACGCTACCGGCACCATTGGCTCCATGGGGTCCTGTGCGGCGGCGGGCAAGCTGCTGGGGCTCGATGGGGACCAGCTGGAAATGGCGCTCGGCATTTGCTCGTCGATGACGTCGGGCCATGTGGGGAATTTCGGCACCATGACCAAGCCGCTTCATGGCGGCCTCGCGGCGCGGAACGGCATCCAGGCGGCGCAACTCGCCAAGCTCGGCTTTACGGCGGCGAAGGATTGCATCGGCGGGCACGTCAAATTCAACGAAGTCTTCGCGAAGGACCTGCCCTGCGACATGGAGCCCTATGACGAACTCGGCACGCTCTGGGACCTGACCGAGTGGGGATTGGCGATCAAATATCACCCCTGCTGCATCTCCGCCCATACGGGTATCGACGCGGCGAAGCTGCTCCGCGAGGAAGAGGGGGTGAGCCTCGACGACATCGAGAAGATCGACATCGGCGTCGTCGAATACACCATGGACAAGCTCTCCTACACCGCGCCCACCACCGGTTATCAGGGCAAGTTCTCGATGCAATATACGGTGGCGCGGATGATCCAGGATGGCCGTCTCTACCTCAACACCTTCACCGACGAGGCGGTCAACGATCCGGTCATCCAGGATTTCATGCCCAAGGTGCAGATGTATCACGACGAGGCGGCGGAAAAGGCCTGGAGCATGGGCTGCCGCCCCGCCGACATGCACGCGACCCTGAAGGACGGCCGCACGGTGCAAAAGCAGGTCAAAATCTCCAAGGGCAACAAGGAAGTCCCGCTGACCGACACGGAACTACAAGACAAGTTCCGCGACTGCGCGAGTTTCGTGCTCAAAGAGGCCGAGATCGATCAGGCCATCGAAATGATCGAGGGTATCGAAGGGTTGAACACGGTGGATAGTTTGGCGGGGGTTTTGGGGGGGATAAAATTATCCCAGTGATTTCATCAGTTTCACTAGGTTGTCAGCCTTTTCCAACTCCCACACCATCTCCTTGATCTCAGCCGCCGTTTCTTCACCCACCGCCGGCGCGGCATTATCCAGAAACTTCGCCACGATCTGATCGTCGGACATGGGGTTGTCGATCATTCCGGTGGCGTGTTCCGTCGTGTGGGTGGCGGTTTTGCCGTCCTTGGCGGTGACGGTGCCGATGGCCTGGTCTAGGCGCAGGTTTTCGTCCGTCTGGACCGTGACTTTTTCTCGAAGCGCGACGACCTCGGGAGCCAGCGCGCGGTCGGTGGAGAATTGACCGCGGCCGGCGGTGCCGTCGATATAGGAAACGGCGCTGGCATGGGTGATCGAGAATTTGGATTTGAGCCCCGATTGCGGGTTTTGCACGCCGGTGATGCTGACCGCTTTCGGGTGCGCGGTGATCTCGAGCGTCGCCACGTCGTCCGGGGCGATGCCGCTTTCCTTGCCGAGATGAATGGTGGTGTCGAGCACCGGATGGAGCACCACGCCGCAGGCATAGGGCTTGTAGCCGTTGTCGGTGATGGCGAAGCTGTCGCCGAGGCCCGATAGGATCGCATCTTCGTCGGTGACGGTGCTGAAAATGCGGCAGAAGCCTTTCTTGCCTTCGAGAATCTCGCCGGAGCTGTCGAACCCGCCCTCGGCGAGCATGCCCGCGAGCAGGCCGTTCGAGGCCGCCTTGCCCGGGTGCAGGCTCTTGCACATGGTGCCGCGGTTTTGCTGCATGCCCCCGGACTGGGTGGCGGCGATGCCGAAGGCATGCACCATCTGCTCACCGTCGAGCCCGAGCAGTCGGGCGCAAGCAGCACCTGCGCCGACGGTGCCGATGGTGCCGGTCAGGTGCCAGCCCCCATCGTGATGGGCGGGCATGCCCATGCCGGTCCGGGTCGCGGCTTCGAAGCCCGCCGCATAGGCGGCGATAAAGGTTTTGCCGTCGATCCCGCGCGCTTCCGCCAGCGGCAGCAGGGAGGCCATCAACGGGCCCGAAGTATGGACGCCGCCCCCGCCAAGATGAGTATCGTCGTAATCGAGCACGTGGCCCATCTGGCCGTTGGCAATGGCCGCTTCCAGAAGGCCGAGTTTCATCTTGCGCCCGATCACGGTCGAATTGCCCGCAGGGCTGATCTTGGCGAGCACGCCGGTCAGGGTGTCGATGGTCTCGTGGGCGCTGCCGGCCAGGGCGCAGCCGAGCCAATCGAGAATGCCGCGCCGGCATTCATGGGCCGCGTCGTCGCTGAGATCGTCATAGTCGAGCGTGGCGAGGTAACCCGCGAGTTTCTCGGTGATGCCGAGATTGAGATCGGCGGCGCCATATTCGGTCAGGGATCGGACTCCTATCGTAACACCGTCACCCGTTCGATCTCGTCTTCGTCGAGCTCGAGGCCCAACCCCGGCGCGTCGTCCACCGAAAGGTGGCCGTCGACGGCGATGGGCGGGTTTTTGGCGACGTCTTTCTGGACGTATTGGCAAGTGGCGCTCATATCCCAGTTCACCTGGGGGATCGCCATGGCCACATGGACGATGGCCGCGCTGGCGATGGCGGTTTCCGCCATTTTGCCGGCGATATTGACGTGAAAGCCGTATTGGTCGGCGAGTTCCGAGCCCTCGACCATGCGGGTGATGCCGCCGAGTTTGATCGCCTTGAAGCCGACGCCGGTCGCCGCCTTGGCCATGTGGTGGGCCTCCACGTCGGAGAGGTTGTGAATGCCTTCGTCGGCGCAAATGCCGACCGAGCCGGCGGCAGCGGTGATATCCGCCATGCCGTTGAGATTGGTGGCGTCGATGGGCTGTTCGATGAAATCGAGTCCGGCGTCGTCGGCACCTTCGGCAAAAGCAATGGCCTCGTCGAAGGCGAAGCCCATATTGGCATCGGCGGAAATACGGGGGCCGTCGCCGACCGCCTCGCGCACCGCCTGGCACCGCGGCAGGTCCTGCACGGCCGGGTTGATGCCCGTCTTGACCTTATAGGCGATGAAGCCTTCGTCCACCTTTTGCCGGGCGGCGGTCACGTCCTTTTCGGTTTCGTTGGCCGCCAGCATCCAGAGCACCGGCACCCGGTCCCGCTGCTTGCCGCCCAGAAGTTCGTAGATCGGCTCACCGTCCCGCTTGCCGAAAAGGTCGTAGACCGCAATGTCGAGCGCGGCGATGGCGCCGTCATTGCCGTAGATCATCGGCCGGGCGGCGTCGAAAAAATCCTGCGGCCGCTCGAGTTCGAGCCCGTCCAGCCGGGGCATCATATGGTTGACCGCGGCCATCATGCCGGGAACGCTCTCGCCGTTCATCATCGGCGCTTCCGAGGCCTCGCCCCAGCCGATATTGCCGTCCGTATCCTCGATCCGGACGAGCAGGCTCTGTGCATGAGTGACCGTATTTTTGGCCATTTTGATGGGATCGGTGAGCGGCGTCGAAATGCCGACGGGGGTAATGGATTTGATTTTCATGATCCTCCCCTCGATTGGGTGTTTCATTGCGAAAAGTTTAGCGTCAATATGGCCGCAAAACCAAGCAAGCAGGGGTGGGAATGAGCGTTCCTTCAAATCTGGAGTTCGAATGCGTGACCGACGGCGGGTCCGAAAACCGTGCGGTCGCCGTTGCAAACCTCGTCATCGCCGGGTGGACCGGGCGCGACAAGGAGGCGATGGAAAAGCATATGGCAGAGCTCGAGGAGATCGGCATTCCACGCCCGGCGACCGCGCCCTGCTTCTACCGTGCCTCGGCCGAGCAATTGACCCAAGGCAACCGCATCCAGGTGGTCGGGCCGGATTCCAGCGGTGAGGTGGAGTTTTGCATGGTGGCGTTGGAAGACGGTCTTTGGATCGGCATCGCCTCGGACCATACGGACCGCAAGGTGGAAGCCTACGACGTCGCGGTCTCGAAACAAATGTGCGCAAAGCCGGTCGGGCGAACGCTCTGGCGTTTCGACGAGGTGGCGGATCATTGGGACGAGTTGTTACTGAAGTCGGAAGCGGTGATCGACGGCGAGACCGTGCCCTATCAACAGGGAGGCGTCGCCAATATGCTGGAGCCCGCCCGCCTTATCGAGCTTTATGCGGGAACCGGCCAATCGTTGGCCTCGGGCACGATCATGTTCGGCGGTACGTTGGCGGTGATCGGCGGCGTGCGGCCGGGCACGCGGTTTAGTGCCGTGCTCGAAGATCCAGTTCTGGGGCGCAGCATGACGCTCGATTACGATATAGAATTCCTCAACAAGGAAGACACACCGAAGGGAGAGTGAGCGATGGGTAAAGGCAAGCCGCATATGGAATTCAAGGCGCTTGATATGGAGGGCGGCTGGGAATGCCCGGCAGGTTATCCCGACGGCATCGAACAGAAGATCCTCGCCGCCGATATCGACGAGGACGGCAAGAGTGGCAGTCGCACGCGGTTATTGCGGTTCCAGCCCGGCGCCTATTCGACCGTCCCCTTCGTGCACGATCATTGGGAAGAGGTCTATCTGGTCGAGGGCGATCTCATCGTCGGAAATGACGAAAACGGCGACGGCGGCGAGAAGTTTCTGGCGCCAACCTATGCCTGCCGTCCGCCCGGCGTTCATCACGGGCCTTTCAAATCCGATACCGGCTGTATCCTCTACGAGCTTCATTACTATTACGACGCGGACGAAGCGTAATGCGCATCGCCGTTCCCGATCTGATTTCCAACTCGTATTTCCCTGCGCCGGCGGCGGTCGAGCTTGGGTTCTTCAAGGCCGAAGGATTGGATATGACCCTCGATCTGGTCTTCCCGGTCGATCGGTCTTATGAGGAGCTTCGCGATGGTAAACTCGATTTCGTCGCAGGTTCGTCGCATTCGGCGCTCGCGGCTTTCCCCGATTGGAAAGGGGTGAAGCTGCTGGCGAGCCTGTCCCACGGCATGTACTGGTTTTTGGTTCTGAAAAAGGAACTCGGTGCCCGCAAAGGCGATATAGAAGTGGTCAAAGGTCTGCGCATCGGCGCCGCACCATGGGTCGAGATGGGGCTCAGGCGTCTGCTCGAAGAGGCGGGCATCGACATCGAAAAGGACAAGGTGGATATCGCCCCGGTACCGGGTGCGGTTCGGCCCGGCGTTTCGTTCGGGGTGACCGCGGCGGAAGCCTTGGCGGCGGGGAAGATCGATGGGTTCTGGGCCAACGGTATGGGGGCCGAAATTGCCGTCCGAAAGGGACTTGGCGATGTGGTGTTGGACGTGCGTCGCGGCGACGGGCCGCCGGCAGCCTTTAACTACACGCAGCCGGTTCTGGCGACGACCGAGGAGTTGATCGACCGCGATCCGGAAACGGCGAAAGCCGCGATCCGTGCCATCATCGCGACGCAGAACGCGTTGAAAGCCGACGTATCCCAGGCCACGCCGGTGGGAGAGGCGCTGTTCCCCGCCGAAGAGGCGTCGATGATTGCCGATGTGGTTGCCCGCGATCTCGATTTTTACGATCCGGTGGTGAGCGAGGATTTCGTCGCCGGCATGAACAGGTTCGCCTCGGAAATCGGTATTCTTTCGGCTCCCGTTGGGTACGAGGACGTGGTGGCGACCGAGTTCAGCGATCTTTGGGCCGCGTGAGCCGATGTCGGCATCTGACCGTGAACGTGTCCTGATCGCCGGTGCCGGGCCGGTGGGCTTGATCTCGGCCTATCGCTTGGCCCGCGAAGGAATTCCGGTCACGGTGTACGAAAAAGAAGATCGCCTGCTTGACGATCCCCGTGCGGCGACCACTCATCCGGCGACGCTGGAAATGCTGGCCGAGCTCGATCTGGCCGAGGATGTGGAGCGGCTCGGACTCAAATGCGACGAGTTCCGGTTTTGGGATCGGCCGACGGGCGACTTGGTCGCCAATTTCGATCATGGCTTGCTCGCCGACGAGACCGATTTTCCTTACGTCGTCCAATGCGAGCAATTCAAACTTGCCAAGCTGGCATATGAACGTTTGGAGAGTTTCGACCATGTGGAGGTGCGTTTCTCCGAAGCCGTTACTGGATTGGCGCAGGACGAAGATTGCGTAACGGCGACCGTAACTGGCGCCGATGGTGAACGTTCGGAAGGGGGTGCGTATTTGATCGGCGCAGATGGGGGACGAAGCGCGGTGCGGAAGGCGGCCGATATCGAGTTCGAAGGCTTCACCTGGCCCGAGCGTTTCGTCGTCTTCACCACGCCGTTCGATTTCCAGAGCACCCGCGACTATTGCTACCGCAATTATTTCGCCGACCCGGACGAGTGGTGCAATCTGTTCAAGGTTGCGGGCGACGGTCCGCCCGGCCTGTGGCGCGCGGTGTTTCCGACCGATGTGGACGAAAGCGACGAGGCAGTGGCAAACCCCACGGCGGCGGAAGAGCGGATGCAGAAATTCTTTCCCAAGGACGATACCTACGACCTTGTGCACACCAACATCTATGTCACCCATCAGCGGGTTGCCGAGAGTTTTGCGAAAGGGCGTGTCTTCCTCGCCGGTGATGCGGCCCATGTGAACAACCCGATCGGTGGACTTGGGCTCAATTGCGGCATCCACGATGCGATGAACTTGACCGAAAAGCTGCTCAAGGTCTGGAAGGGCGAGGCGGGGCTTGAGGAAATGGCGCGTTACGACGTTCAGCGCCGCACCACCAACCACGAGTTCGTACAGGCGCAGACGATCCAGAACAAAAAACGCCTGGAAGCCAAGGACCCGGAGTCACGGGCCAAGAATTTGCAGGAATTGCGTGAGACGGCGGCCGATCCGGTGCGCGCCAAGGAGTTTCTCCTTCGCTCGTCGTTGATTGCCAGCGTGCGCCGGGCGGAAACACTAGGGTAGGGGACGAGAATGACGAAACTACCTTATCCCGATTTACCGGCGCACATCGAGGCGTTGCGCGATGAGGGCCTGTTGATCGAGGTCGATCGCGAAATCAACAAAGATACCGAAATGCACCCGCTGGTGCGTTGGCAATATCGCGGCGGCATCCCCGAGCCGGACCGGAAGGCATGGCTGTTCACCAATATTATCGACAGCAAAGGCCGAAAATACGACATGCCGGTGTTGGTATGCGGCCTAGCGGGAAACCCTGAGATCTATCAGATCGGCATGGGTTGCCGGTTGGACGAGATGGGCAAGAAGTGGGCGGACGCTTTTTCCAACCCTTTGCCGCCGGAAATCGTGACGTCGGACGATGCGTCGTGCCACGAACTCGTTTTCGAGGGCGATGCACTTTTGAACGGTAACGGCTTGGACGCGCTGCCGATCCCGATCTCGACGCCGGGCTTCGATAACGGGCCTTATACGTCGTCGTCCCATTTCATCACCAGCGACCCGGAAACCGGCGTTCAGAATGTGGGCAATTACCGGGGCCAGATTAAAGCGCCGGACCGGCTCGGTATGAATACGTCGACCGAATTGCGGACCGGCGGCTACATCAATTGGCTGGCTTGGAAAGAACGCGGTGAGCCGATGCCGTGCGCCGTGGTTGTCGGCTGTCCGCCGATCGTTTCCTACGCGTCGGTTCAAAAAGTGCCCGAAGGAGTCGACGAATTGGAGGTGGCCGGGGCTCTGGTTGGCGCGCCGCTCCGTTTGGTGAAGGCGAAAACCTTGGATTTACTGGTGCCCGCGGAAGCCGAAGTCGTGATTGAAGGGTACGTGGCGACGGACCTGCTGGAGCCGGAAGCACCGTTCGGTGAATCTCATGGCCACGTCAATATCACCGAATATAACGGCTATATGGATGTCACCGCCGTGACCCGGAAGAAGAACGCCGTTCTGACCTCGTGGGTGAGCCAAGTCGCGCCGAGCGAAAGTTCGGTGATACGGCGCTTCGCCTATGAAGCTCGCCAGATGAGCTATTTAAGAGATTCACTCGGCATTACCGGCATCAAGCAGGTGAAGGCCCACGAACCGCTGACGTCACTCTCTCGGGTAATCGCGCTGGCGTTCGAGAAAGGCACACCGAAGACGGAAATTTGGCGTGCGCTCTACGGCTTGGCCTCGTTTCGTCAGGCCGAGGGCAAGTGGTTGGTCGCAGTGGACGAGGATATCGATGCGACCAATTCCGATGCCTTGTTTTGGGCCATGGCCTATCGTTGTCGGCCCCAGCACGACGTCCATGTGTTGAAACACAAGGATCAGGGGCACGGGCCCAGGAGTCTGATCGAACCGGAGGACGCTGCGGTTCTGATCGATGCGACGTTGAAAGAGCCGTTTCCGCCGATTTCGTTGCCGAAGAAAGAATTCATGGAAAATGCGGCGGAAATTTGGAAAGAGCTGGGGCTCCCCACATTGCGGCCGGAATCGCCTTGGTATGGCTATTCCCTCGGCGAGTGGAGTGAAGAACTGGATGAAATGGCCGATCGCGCAGTCAAAAGCGAGTACTGGGAGACGGGCAAGATTTACGCCCAGCGCCGGCGCGGCGACGTGGCGATGAATACGGAAGTACGAACGGTCGAAACCGATATCGAAGAGGAGACGTGAGCATGCCGGATATAGCGACATTGGGTGCCAAGGCGGGGGCCTTGTTGAAGGAACGGGGCGAAAAAATCGCGATTGCTGAATCCTCCACCGGTGGATTGATTTCGGCCTCGCTACTCGCGGTACCTGGCGCATCGGCCTATTTTTTGGGCGGTGGCGTCATCTATACGGCGGCCGCGCGCCAGGCATTGGTCGGATTAAGTCAGGCGGATATGGACGAAAAAGGATTGCGCGGTGCGATGGAGCCCTATGCGGCGCTTCTGGCCGAGCGCATAAAAACTGCCCATGGTGCCGATTGGGGATTGGCCGAAACCGGCGCGTCGGGTCCAAGCGGCAACCGCTATGGAGACCCGGCGGGCCATACGGCGCTTGCCGTGAGCGGCGCGCACGCCGAAACACGAGTGTTACAGACCGGCAGCGACGATAGGGTCGAAAATATGTGGGCCTTCGCAGATGCAGCATTCTCTTTGCTGATTGAGGCCCTGGAACGGGATAAATCCTAAGAGCGCGGATATGCCGCATGTGCGAAGAAAGTCATAAAATACAATAAAATCAATGACTTGATATTTTCTCGCTCGGACGACACCGGCCGCAACATAACTTCCTGCTTGCCACATTTTCCCTATTTAACTACCCTTTAGGCATTACTTTCTACGGATTCTGAGGAAGTGCCACCGTAGACGCCCCGTGGCAGAGACCAGCGGGCGAGCTCTTACCAGCATTGCGACACGCTTCGCGCCGGTGGCCCATTTCGGACCGTTTTGTGGGGCGGTGCCTATCGAACTCGAATTCGATAGGGTCGGCTCCCGCTACCCGAAAGCAAATTTCAGTGTGGCGCATAAATGGTGGGGAAAATTGAAGGAGAGAATGTCGTTGCCTAATCGTGACTATACGATTGCGAAGGGTTATCCCGAGCGCCAGGGCTTGTATGACAGCCGCAACGAGCACGATGCGTGTGGCATCGGCTTTGTGGCTAATATTAAAGGCCGTAAAAGCCACGACATCGTCCAGCAAGGTCTCCAGATATTATGCAATATCACCCATCGCGGTGCGGTTGGCGCAGATCCGAAAGCGGGTGATGGCGCCGGCATTCTCATTCAGATTCCGGACGAGTTCCTGCGTAGCGAATGCGGTGACCTCGGTATCGAGTTACCGCCATTTGGCGATTACGCCGTGGGTGCGGTGTTTTTGCCGCAGGATGCGGAGCTTCGCCGGACCTGCGAAGAAATTCTGGAAAAGTACATTGTCGCCGAGGGCCAGGAGGTGCTGGGGTGGCGCGACGTTCCTGTCGATAACAGCGATCTCGGTTATTCGGTTAAGCCGACGGAGCCTCGCATCCGTCAGGTCTTCGTCCGGCGCGGTGAAAACTGCGTCGATACGGATGCGATGGAACGGAAACTTTTCGTCGTCCGCAAACAGGCGGAAATCGAAATCGACGCGATGGGCGCCGACTATGCGGATTTTTATATCGCGTCATTTTCGGCCCGCACTATTCTCTACAAAGGCATGGTATTGGCCGATCAGGTCGGTGTGTTCTACCTGGATTTACAAGACGAACGCCTCGTATCTGCGTTGGCGCTCGTTCACCAGCGGTTTTCCACCAATACCTTCCCGACCTGGAAGCTTGCCCAACCGTTCCGGATGATTTGCCACAACGGCGAAATCAATACGGTGCGTGGCAATACGAATTGGATGAATGCACGTCGTCATTCGATGAAGTCGCAGCTATTCGGCGACGATATGGAAAAGGTTTGGCCGTTGATTGCCGAAGGCCAATCGGATTCCGCCTGTTTCGATAATGCGCTCGAACTATTGATTAGGGGCGGATACTCGCTGGCTCATGCGATGATGCTGCTGATTCCGGAGGCTTGGAGCGGTAACAAGCTGATGGATGAACAGCGCCGGGCCTTCTACGAATATTATGCCGGCCTCATGGAGCCATGGGACGGCCCCGCTGCCGTTGCGTTTACCGATGGTCGTCAGATCGGTGCAACACTGGATCGCAATGGTCTGCGACCGGCTCGGTATCTCGTTACCGAAGATGACACGGTGCTGATGGCGTCTGAAATGGGCGTGATGCCGGTTCCTGAGGAAACCATCGTTCAGAAATGGCGCCTGCAGCCGGGCAAGATGCTGCTTATAGACCTCGAAGAGGGACGCATAATCGACGATGGGGAAATTAAAGCGCAGCTTGCAGCTGACAACCCGTATCAGGATTGGCTCGACCAAAGCAGGATGCCGCTTCGCAAATTACCGGCGCAAACGAAGGACCGTGAATCGATTTTCAACGATCCGCAAATACTCAATCGCCAGCAGGCCTTCGGCTATACGCAAGAGGATTTGAAATTCCTGATGGCGCCAATGGCGGCGACCGGCCAAGAAGCGATCGGTTCGATGGGTTTCGATATGCCGGTGGCGCCTTTCTCGGAACGCCCAAAACTTCTCTACACCTATTTCAAACAGCTGTTTGCCCAAGTCACCAACCCGCCGATCGACCCGATCCGCGAAGAACTGGTGATGTCGCTGAGTTCTTATATCGGCCCACGGTTGAATCTTTTAGGCCTCAAAAACGATCCGGATTATCGTCGTCTCGAAGTACGTCAACCGATACAAACCGACGGAGCGCTCGAAAAAATTCGGGCTATCGGGGAGATCACCGACGGCACTTTCCGTTCGATTGTTCTCGACATTACTTACCCATCCGAAGAGGGTGTCGACGGCATGCGGCCCGCTCTGGACGTATTGCGCGATCAGGCGGAACAAGCCTGCGCGGACGGCTTCAATATCATTATATTGAGCGACCGATCGATAGGTGCAGAACGGATACCGATACCGGCCCTACTGGCGACCGGCGCGGTTCACCATCATCTGGTACGGAAGGGATTGCGGACCGGCGTTGGACTCGTGGTCGAGACTGGCGAAGCACGTGAAGTCCATCATTTCTGTTTGTTGGCCGGCTATGGCGCGGAAGCCATCGTGCCGTATCTCGCATTCGAGACATTGTCGGACATGAAGAGTGAAATGCCGGAGGAACTGAGCGAGCGGGAAATTCGATCCCGTTACATCAAGGCCATCGGCAAAGGTATGTTGAAGGTGATGTCCAAGATGGGCATCTCCACCTACCAGTCATATTGCGGCGCGCAAATATTCGATGCGGTCGGCCTCGAAAGCGAATTCGTCGATGAATTTTTCTTCGGGACCCATTCCGCAATCGAAGGCGCGGGTCTGGAACAAATCGCAGAAGAAACCGTACGGCGTCACCGTATCGCCTACGGGAACGTGCATATTTTCCGGAGTTTTTTGGATGTCGGAGGCGATTATGCCTACCGCATTCGTGGCGAGGAGCATTTCTGGACACCGGAAACCGTTGGGCATCTGCAACACGCAGTGCGTGCCGAAAAAGCCGACGACTACGAAAACTTCGCGAAAATTATCAACGACCAGACCAAACGCATGATGACCATCCGCGGTCTGTTGGTGTTGAAGCCGTCCGGACCTGCGGTGCCGATTGAAGAGGTCGAACCGGCGAGCGAGATCGTCAAGCGATTTGCGACCGGCGCCATGTCTTTCGGGTCGATTTCGCGCGAGGCGCATACCAACCTTGCCATTGCCATGAACCGAATTGGCGGCAAGTCGAATACCGGTGAGGGCGGCGAGGAGCCAGACCGTTTTATGCCCATGCCCAATGGAGATTCCAAGCGCTCCGCGATCAAGCAGGTGGCTTCAGGACGTTTCGGCGTGACGACGGAATATCTCGTCAACTCCGATATGATGCAGATCAAGATGGCGCAAGGCGCCAAGCCTGGCGAAGGCGGCCAGCTGCCGGGCCACAAGGTGGATGCGGTGATCGCAAAGGTGCGTCACTCGACACCGGGTGTGGGTCTCATCTCGCCGCCTCCCCATCACGATATTTATTCGATCGAGGATTTGGCGCAGCTCATTTACGATTTAAAGAACGCCAATCCGACTGGGGACGTTAGCGTCAAACTGGTTTCCGAAATCGGCGTCGGTACGGTTGCCGCGGGTGTTTCCAAAGCGAAGGCAGATCACGTCACGATTGCCGGCTTCGAGGGCGGCACCGGCGCGAGCCCGTTGACGTCTATCGCACACGCCGGTTCGCCGTGGGAAATCGGTCTCGCCGAAACCCACCAGACACTTGTCCTCAACGACCTCCGGCGGCGTATATGCGTGCAGGTCGATGGGGGGCTTCGTACCGGACGGGATGTGGTTATTGGCGCACTGTTAGGCGCCGACGAGTTCGGTTTTGCGACGGCACCTCTGATTGCATCCGGCTGCATCATGATGCGCAAATGCCATCTGAATACCTGTCCGGTGGGTATCGCGACGCAGGATCCCGAGCTGCGACGCCGTTTTACCGGTTCGCCGGAACATGTGATCAATTATTTCTTCTTCGTTGCCGAAGAAGCACGGCAGATTATGGCCGAGCTCGGCTTCCGCAAAATGGATGAAATGATCGGCCGTATGGATTGTCTCGATCAACGCCAGGCGGTCGAACATTTCAAGGCCAAGGGCCTCGATTTCTCGCGCCTGTTGCATATGCCCGATTCCAACGGTGCGGCCGTACATAATTGCGAGCGTCAAGATCACATGCTCGAGCACATCCTTGACCGTTGGCTGATCAAGGAAGCGGCACCTGCGCTTTCGGATCGCACGCCGGTCACAATCGAAGGTAAAATTAAGAATACCGACCGGACCGCCGGCGCCATGTTGTCCGGTGAAGTTGCTCGGCGTTATGGCCATAAAGGGCTCGACGACCGGACGATCCAGGTCAAGCTCAGAGGAACGGCCGGGCAAAGCTTCGGAGCGTTTCTCGCCAAAGGCGTGGAAATCGAGCTTACCGGTGAAGCCAATGACTATGTGGGCAAGGGCTTGAGTGGTGGCCGGCTCATTGTTAAGCCGCCGAAAGAAAGCAAGATCATCCCAGAAGAGAGCATCATTGTCGGCAACACCGTTATGTACGGTGCTATCGAAGGTGAGTGTTTTTTCCGCGGTGTCGCCGGCGAACGCTTTGCGGTGCGCAACTCGGGCGCGGTCGCGGTGGTCGAAGGTGCCGGCGACCATGGTTGCGAATATATGACCGGCGGTGTGGTCATTGTCATCGGTCCGACGGGCCGTAATTTCGCTGCCGGTATGAGTGGCGGCATCGCCTATGTTCTCGACGAAGTCGGCGATTTCGATTTGCGTTGCAATATGGCAATGGTCGAACTCGAGCCGGTGCCCGAAGAAGCGGAAATGCTGGAGAAAATGGCGCACCAGGGGGGCGATCTGGAAACGCACGGTAGGGTCGACGTGATGCACGACATGACCCGGAACGATGCCAAGCGCTTGCACTATCTGATTGGTCGGCATCTCCATTACACAGGGTCCGAAAGGGCCTGGCATATTCTCGATAATTGGGAAGAGTTCCTGCCGAAATTCGTCAAGGTCATGCCTGTCGACTATCGGCGCGCCTTGGAGGAAATGCAGCAGACCCACGGTGACGACCCGGACCTTGATCTCGCGGCGGAAGGTGCCTAAGCCATGGGTAAGGTAACCGGATTCCTGGAGATCGATCGTCACGACCGTAAATATCAGCCGGCAGGCGATCGCGTACGTCACTACAATGAATTTCTGATCCCGATGGATCATAGGGAGGTGTCGCAGCAAGGCGCGCGCTGCATGGATTGCGGCATTCCCTATTGTCACAACGGTTGCCCGGTCAACAACATCATCCCCGATTGGAACGATCTTGCATTCAAGGAGCAGTGGCGCGACGCTCTACAAGTTCTTCATTCGACCAATAACTATCCGGAATTTACTGGCCGTGTATGCCCCGCGCCCTGTGAAGAAGCATGCACGCTCAATATCGACGACCATCCGGTGACCATCAAAACCATCGAATGCACCATCGTCGATACGGGTTGGAAGGAAGGCTGGATCGAGCCGCAAGTGGCTGAATCGAAATCCGGAAAGCGCGTGGCCGTTATTGGCTCCGGTCCCGCCGGAATGGCCTGTTCGCAACAGCTTGCTCGTGCCGGTCATGGTGTCGTGCTGTTCGAGAAGAATGCCAAGGTCGGCGGATTGCTCAGGTATGGAATCCCCGATTTCAAAATGGAAAAGCATCTGATCGACCGTCGCTGTGAGCAGATGGCAGCCGAAGGCGTGGAATTCCGCACCGACACCCATGTCGGCAAAGATGTGATGGCAAAGGATCTCCTTGAAGAGTTCGATGCGGTGGTGCTTGCCGGTGGTTCGGAGAAGGCACGCGATCTGCCGGTGCCGGGCCGTGATCTCGACGGGATTGAGATGGCGATGGATTTCCTACCCCAGCAAAATCGCCGTGTTGGCAAAGAGCCGTTGGGTCTCGTTAAGCCGATACTCGCGGACGGCAAGAACGTGGTGGTGATTGGTGGTGGCGATACCGGGTCAGACTGCATCGGCACGTCTTTCCGCCAAGGCGCGATTGCGGTGACTCAGCTCGAAATTATGCCAGTACCCCCGGAACATCCGGACAAGGGCACGACATGGCCGTTCTGGCCGCTCAAGTTCCGTACTTCTTCGAGCCAAGCCGAGGGAGCGGACCGCGATTTCAGTGTTGCTACCAAGGAATTTCTAGGTAGCGACGGCCAAGTGGAAAAGGTTCATATCGTTCGGGTCGATGAGAAATTACAGGAAATTCCCGGAACCGATTTCGAGCTCAAAGCCGATCTGGTGCTGCTTGCGATGGGTTTTGTGCACCCGGTGCATGAAGGCATGATCGAAGAACTAGGCGTCGAGCTCGACGGGCGCGGCAATGTCCAAGCGAATATCGACGACTACAAAACCGGCGTGCCGAAGCTATTTGCTGCGGGCGATATGCGACGGGGTCAGTCATTGGTTGTGTGGGCAATCCGCGAAGGGCGGCAATGCGCGCGGTCGGTCGACGAATTCTTAATGGGCGAGACCGTTTTGCCGCGATAGTCGGACACGAAAGTGTCGTATTTACACGGACTGGGAATAGCGGCCAATGACACTCATTCTTTCCAATGACGATATCGATCGTGTGCTCGGCATGCCCGATTGCATCGAAATTCTGCAAGATGCCTATAGCGAGCTCGCGGACGGCCGTGGAGTGGTGCGGGCTCGGACCGACTGCCTTGCGCCGACATCAGTGGACGAGGCGGTATATGCGCTTAAATCCGCCGATGGTATTGCGCCAAAGTTTCGTACTAGCGCTGTGCGTATCAATTCCGACATCGTTACCTGCCCTGAGGTAGACGGTCAGCCGAGGCGAGTGAAAGTGCCTGCGGCCCCCAACAAGCGGTGGGTCGGGCTTGTTTTGCTATTCAGTACCGATACGGGCGAACCATTGGCGATTTTTCCCGATGGCGTGATGCAGCGCATGCGCGTTGGCGCAACTTCGGGTCTGGGTATCAATTTTATGGCGCGTGAGAACGCTGAAACGGTTGGAATGATCGGATCGGGCTGGCAAGCGGGCGCGCAGCTAATGGCCGTGACCGCGGTTCGCAAGATTAAATCCGTCAAAGTGTTCAGTCCCAATCAGGCCAACCGCGAAGAATTTTGCGCGGAGTGGTCGGGCAAAGTAACGGCGACGTTGAGCCCGGTGGCGTCGGCCGAAGAAGCTATGGGCGATGTTGATATCGCCATGTGTGCGACAAGCTCGCTCGACTATATCTATTTCAAGGAATGGTTGGCGCCGGGATTGCACCTGAACTCGATCAAGTTACCTGAAATCCATCCCGATGCCGCGTTGGCGGCGGACCGGCTGGTCATTCACAATTTGGAAGACAAAAAGCCGATCCTGAGTGCCGAGGGCACCCCCGCATTGGAAAAAGTGCGCGGGGCTCACGGCGAGGTCAAAAAAACGATCCGCTTCGAGAAGCTACCGACCCTGTTCGATTTGATTAGCGGCAAGGAAACCGGGCGTGGCGGTGACGACGAGGTTACGTGTTTCCTGAACAACACTGGCACCGGCTATCAATTTGCTGCCTGCGGTGCTATCGCCTACGCCAAAGCCAAGGAGCTTGGTATCGGACACGAGGTGCCAACCGATTGGTTCACCGAAGACGTCCATCCTTAAAAGAGAAGATTACGGAGGGAATAATGACGGCGGAAACGGAAAACCTCGTCGCGGCATTTAAAGAGCTTTCGACACCGAACGTATCAGACGCGCTCGATCGCCTCGGCATCGACGGCGCGCCACACGGTATCGGCCCATTGTGGGAAGCCTGTGAGAAGATCGTTGGACCCGCGGCCACTATGAAACTGGTGCCGGTCGGCGAGGGAATGAAGGAACCCTCCGCCGCGATGGGCTCGCTCGAAGCGGTTAAGGTTGCCAACAAAGGCGACATTCTCGTGATCGATCACGGTGGACGCGTCGACGTTAACTCCTATGGCGGCATTGTCGGTTTCACCACCCAACATTTCGGTCTGGCTGGATGCGTGATCGATGGCGTCACCCGCGATATAGACGAATACAAAGAGCTCGGTCTGTCGGTTTATGGCCGTGGCATAATCCAGCAATCGATCCGCAATCGCTGCGACTTCGCCGGCCATTCGATCGACGTTGAACTCGCTGGCGTCAAGGTGCGTCCGGGCGACTTCATCATGGGCGACGACAACGGAATTTTAGTAATCCCTGTGGAACACTTGGAAGAAGTGTTGGAAATCGCGCAAACCTGCAAGGCAACCGAAGAACAGATCATCGAAGAAATCAGGAACGGTGCCGAACCGGTCGCAGCACACGAAAAGGTTTCCTACGATCAGATGACCCAAGCTAAGAAATGAGAAATCGACCCCGTGTTCTAATTCTGGAATCGATGTATCACCCGGCGGGCCAGGAATTGCTTGCCGGCAAAGCCGACCTCGACATTCTCGAAAATGCGACCGAAGACCGCATCATCGAAGCGGTCGCGGAGGCTGATGCCGTCTTCGTACGTTATCCGAGCAAGTTGACGGCGAAGGCAATCGAAGCTGGGAAAAACGTGGTGATAATCAGCACCTCGGGGCGTGGCACGGATGCCATCGATATCGGTGCGGCAAGTGCCGGCGAGATAGCGGTGGTCAACAATCCGGGGGCAGGCCGTGTCCCGGTCTCGGAACACACGCTTGGTCTGATGCTTGAGTTCGCGAAACAGTTCCGCAGGTCGGATGCGGAAATTCGTGCCGGTGGCGGTTTCGGGCAGGGACCGGTTTCAACTCGTTTTCACCTAGAAGAGCGTACCGTTGGAATCGTCGGCTGCGGGCAGATCGGCTCCGAAGTCGCGCGCAAATGCAGCGTGGGATTTCGAATGAAGGTGCTGGCTTACGACCCGTATATCGGTGACGATGATGTAAAGGCGGTCAATGGAGAACGAGTATCAAATTTGGAGGATTTGCTGTCTGCCTCGGATTTCGTGTCGGTGCATGCGGAGCTGACCGAGGAGACACGCGGTATGGTCGATCGCGACTTTTTGCGGGCAATGCGGCGGGATGCCTATTTCTTGAATACGGCGCGGGGCGGCATCGTAGAGCAGGGGGCTTTGATAGAAGCGCTGCAAGAGAATTGGATCGCAGGCGCGGCGCTTGACGTATTCGAGGCTGAGCCTATTCCCGTCGACAGCCCACTGGTAGCACTCGACAATCTGATTATGTCACCCCATGTGGGCGGACTTACGATTGAAGCGCGAGAGGAGTTGTCGATTTCGGCGGCCTCTCAAATTTTGCAGGTATTGGCGGGCGATAAACCGCCCCATCTGGTTAATCCCGATATTTGGGACAAGGTCGCGGCGCGCCTATAGACGTTCCTTAATTGCGGCGAAGACGTCGCAGAACATTTCTTCGGTCAGGCGACCGGTATTGGTGTTGTAGCGTGAACAGTGATAACTGTCCGCGAGCAGGAGGTCCGGCGCTAGTTCATGGAATTTGCAATGGCCGAATTTCGCGGCACTTTGCTTGAATCCCAGGCTTGAAAGCACACCATTATGAGCCAGCGTGCCGAGCGCTAGGATGATTTCCAATTTTTCCATTGCTTCGATTTCTTGGGTCAAAAATGGACGGCAATTCTTAACTTCCGCTCCGACCGGTTTGTTTTGCGGTGGTACGCATCGAACTGCATTGGTGATGCGTACGTCCTGCAACTTTAGTCCGTCCTCGGCAGTGGCACCGTATGCCCCGGTCGCGAACCCGAATTTCAGTAGCGTGGCATAGAGCAAGTCGCCGGCATAATCTCCGGTAAAAGGTCTACCGGTTTGATTCGCTCCCTTTAGTCCCGGTGCCAGACCTACGATCAATAGCCGCGCGTCTAGTGTGCCGAAGCTCGGTACGGGGGCGTTATGAAATTCGGGATATGAGGCACGGTTGTCTTCGCGGAAGTCGACCAACCGCGGACAAAGTTCACAATCCGATTGCAGTGAGGGGTGTGTCATGAAAAACAGCTTTAGGCGTGTTCTACGATTGCTTCTTCCTCGTAGTCTTCGTCGTACCCATCATCCGTCGGTCCCGAATTTTGCTCATATTGCTGTGGATCTTGGTGCTTGCGTGCCACCTCATTCGCGAGATCGTTAAGTTCGATGAAGAAATCGGCCTGGCGGCGCAATTCGTCGGCGGCCATAGGTGGCTGAGATTGGACGGTACTCACCACGGTGACGCGGGTAGATTTGCGCTGCACTGCCTCCACTAAACGACGGAAGTCGCCATCGCCGGAAAACAGGATAGCGTGATCAAGCTGATCCGCCATCTCCAGCATGTCGATGGCAAGCTCGATATCCATATCGCCCTTTATCTTTCGCCTACCGGTATCGTCGGTGAATTCCTTGGTCGGCTTTGTGACGATCGTGAAACCGTTATAGTCGAGCCAATCCACGAGAGGACGGATCGGCGAGTAATCCTGATCTTCGACGACAGCTGTGTAGTAGTAGGCTCGGATAAGGCGGCCGTTATGCGAGAAGGACTCAAGAAGTTTTTTGTAATCTATATCGAATCCAAGACCTCGAGCGGATGCATATAAGTTAGATCCATCAATAAACAAACAATATTTCTCATCATCTTTAATATAATCTAGCATTATACTTCCTTTTTATTTACATATAATTATTTATAAATAAACTTTATTACGATAAGTTTTCTTTTAATTATTGAACACTAATATCTCCTTAGTTGAGGAATTAACTTATGAAATAGCATGAAATTTCCAGGCTGCAAGATGTTGTTGATGATTTTTGCCTTCCGAGGCTATTTAAATTAGTGTTCAAGTGAGTGAAAATCCTTGTATTTCCTGAGGTCTCCGCTCTATAGTCGGCGGCCTTCCGAATGAAGAGATAGATGGAGAAAAGCCGATGGCCCGTGTCACGGTTGAGGATTGTATCGAACGCGTATCCAACCGATTCGAATTGGTGCTGCTTGCGGGCCAACGGAGCCGCAATATTTCGGCCGGCGGTGAACTGACCGTCGAGCGCGACAACGATAAAAATCCAGTAGTGGCGTTACGTGAAATCGCCGATGAAACCATCGAATTGGATGAGCTTCGCGATTCTCTGGTCAAGGGTCTGCAAAAAGTTGCGGAAATAGACGAGCCCGAAGATGACGAGCCGATGGAATATATGGTCGCGGCGATGACCGAGGGGGAGGCGGCCGACGGCGAGGCGAGTGCGGCCGGAAAATCTGATGCAGGTGATCCTCCGGCGGCATAACCGCTCTTTTTTTTCGATACACTGGCTCGGGTTTCGCCCATCGGCGAGCCCAGTTGAGGCGTTTCCATCATGATGCGCCAATATGAATTGGTCGAGCGCGTGCGCAGCTACGATCCCAGTGCGGACGAGATTGCTCTAAACAAGGCTTATGTGTTTTCGATGCAGGCCCACGGCACGCAAAAGCGTGCCTCCGGCGATCCCTATTTTTCCCATCCTGTAGAAGTGGCCGGCATTCTTTCGGAAAAGAAGCTCGATACTGCGTCGATTGTTACCGGTCTGTTGCACGACACGGTCGAGGATACGGTTGCGACGTTGCCCGACATCGAGGGTCGATTTGGTGAGGAAGTCGCTCGGTTGGTGGATGGTGTCACCAAACTCAGTCAGTTGGAATTGCAATCCGGCAGCACCAAACAGGCGGAGAATTTTCGCAAACTCGTGCTTGCTATGTCGGACGATATCCGAGTGCTCGTCGTCAAACTCGCTGATCGTCTGCACAATATGCGGACCCTTGGATTCATTGAGAATATCGATAAACGACGTCGCATCGCGCTCGAAACGATGGAGATTTATGTTCCTCTCGCACAGCGTATTGGAATTCGCGATTGGCAAAACGAACTTGAGGATTTGGCGTTTGGCGAACTAAATCCGGATGCGCGTGAATCAATCGTCAAACGATTGGAATTTTTGCATGAGGAAACCGGAGATGTCGTCGGACGGATCATAGATGCCTTGCGCCGAGATCTTGCGGAATCGGGCATCGAGGCCGATGTGCACGGACGTGAAAAGCGACCTCATTCGATTTGGCGCAAAATGCAGCGCAAGTCAGTCGGCTTCGAACAGCTCTCGGACACCATGGCGTTTCGTATCGTCGTGAATTCCATCGAGGAATGTTACCGTGCTCTTGGCTGCATTCACACCAAATATCCCCTCGTCGCCGGCCGATTCAAGGACTACATCTCGCTGCCGAAACAAAACGGTTATCAGTCTGTCCATACGGACATAATTGGGCCGGAAAATCAGCGCATCGAAATTCAAATTCGCACCACCGAAATGCACGATGTAGCCGAACTCGGCGTTGCCGCCCATTGGCAATATAAGGACGGCGTCAAACGTGCCCGGCGCACCGAGGGGCGGCAGTATCGTTGGTTGCGGGAGTTGCTTGAGATTTTAGAGAATGCCGGAGGTCCGGAAGAATTCCTCGAGCACACGCGCATGGAAATGTTTCCGGACCAATTATTCTGTTTTTCGCCGAAAGGTGACTTGCAGGTACTGCCGAAAGGGGCGACGCCAATCGATTTCGCCTATGCGGTGCATACGGACGTGGGCAATCGGTGTGTTGGGGCCAAGATCAACGGTCGCATGATGCCGCTCAGGACCCAACTTAAAAATGGGGATCAGGTCGAGGTTATGACCTCTGACTCGCAGGTGCCGTCGCCCGGTTGGGCGAGTTTCGTCATGACCGCGAAGGCGAGATCGTGCATTCGCCGGTTCGTGCGTATGCAGCGGATGGACGAATATTGCCGCATGGGACGTGAGATTATCGACAAAGTATTTGAGCAAGAGGGCTACGAGCCCACTGAAAAGGCGCTCCAGAACGCTCTCGGCGAGTTCAACTGCGAGAATATCGATAGTCTTTTTTCGCTTGTCGGACAGGGCGAGATTGCTGGCCATGACGTTTTGCGCACGGTTTATCCCGGCGCCAAAGCTAACAGGACACTGCAGGTCGGCGAGGATAAGGCGGTAGCGCGGGCGGGAGAGTATTCCGTCGAAATAACCGGGCTGACACCGGGTATGGAAATTTGCTTTGCCGATTGCTGCCATCCGTTGCCGGGCGATCGCATCATTGGCATCTCGACGACCGGCAAAGGCATATCGATTCATACGCTCGATTGCGAGGCGCTAGAAAGTTTTGCCGAGATGCCGGAACGTTGGATGGAGACGACCTGGGCAGTCGGTCAAAATAAGGCGTCGTTCGTGGGGCGAATTCGCATAGTGCTTACTAACCAGCCGGGCGCACTGGGCGCACTTTCGACCGTTGTCGGGCGGGATGGGGGTAATATCAGTAATCTTCGGATTATCGATCGTTCTCCCGATTTCTTCGAACTCTTCATCGATATCGAAGTCGACGATTCCCGTCATATGTCCGATATCGTTGCCGCTCTGCGTGCGACCGAGGTAGTGCGCGATGTGGAGCGGGCGGGACGTTGACTTCACTGGCGCCGCGACCATTATCTGATCAAGACTAGGACTCAACGCGATTGTTAAATCGCCGATACGGATTCACTTGTTAAACGATGTTCAAGCGTAGAGAGAAACCAAGCCTGCCGAAAAGAATCGGCAATATTTTGTGGCCGTCTTTAGGTTGGCGCCGTTGGCTTTCCTATTTGCGCCATCGCTTGGGACGGCTACCGGGGACGCCTTACAGCATTGCGGCGGGCTTTGCCTGTGGAGCTGCGGTTTCGTTCACGCCTTTGGTCGGACTGCACTTTTTTTTGGGCGCGGTTTGGGCCTGGCTGATCAGATCTAACTTGATTGCATCTGCCATCGGTACAGCGGTCGGCAATCCGTGGACCTTCCCCTTTATCTGGATTTGGCTGTTCAACCTCGGCCATTGGATGGGCGCCGGAGATCCGGGCACGCGTGCGGAAACGCTCGATTTCGGTGCGTTTTTCTCGAATATGTTCAATGGTGTGTTGATGGGCGATTTAGCCTTTCTGGCCGAACATGTTTGGCCGATTTGGTGGCCGATGATGGTCGGTGCTGTGCCGTCCATGGCAGTCATTTGGTTCGGATTTTATTTGCCGCTAAAATCGCTAATGGAGTCCTACCAAGCGAGTAGACGCCAACGTATGTCCAAGAACGCCCGCAGAAGGCCGAGGAAAAAGGTGGTGAAAGATGCCTGATCGGCTCAGGCTTGGGGTCAATATCGACCATGTGGCAACCGTTCGAAATGCCCGCGGTGGCGAACATCCCGATCCACTCCGGGCAGCTCGAATGGCAATTGCCGCCGGTGCGGACGGTATTACCGCGCATCTGCGTGAGGATCGGCGTCATATCGTGGATGCGGACATAGAGCTCCTGAAGGCCGAGATCGATCGGCCGCTTAACCTCGAGATGGCGGCGACGGCGGAGATGCAGAAAATTGCGCTTGCGGTGAGGCCACATGCCGCTTGTATCGTGCCCGAGAAACGCGAGGAAAGGACCACGGAAGGAGGCCTCGATGCGATTGGCGCCAAAGATGCGCTTACCGATTTCGTCGCACCTTTGGGCGAGGCGGGTATTCGGGTCTCGCTTTTCATCGAACCCTCACCAGCGCAGCTCGATGCGGCAAAAGAATTGGGGGCGCCTGTAGTCGAGCTCCATACGGGGCGCTATTGCGAGGAGATCGGCGATCGCCGTGTAGAAGAATTGGCACGCATCGCCGAGGCGGCGCGGCACGCGGCCGAGATCGGGCTCGAATGCCATGCCGGCCACGGGCTTGGTTTCGATACGGTTATGCCGGTGGCGGCAATCGAGAGTCTTGTCGAACTCAACATCGGTCATTTTTTGGTTGGCGAGGCGATTTTCATTGGCTTCGAGGCAGCGGTCGAAAGAATGCGCGATTTGATGGATGAAGCAAGAGCGTGGGGTCAGGCGACGTGATCATCGGTATCGGGAGCGATCTGATCGATATTCGGCGTATCCAGAAAACGCTGGAGCGATTCCCGGGTAAGTTTGAGCAACGCTGTTTTACCGAGATTGAGCGCGAGAAATCCGACCGTAGGCGGAACCGTGCGGAAAGTTACGCCAAGCGCTACGCTGCAAAAGAGGCATGTTCCAAGGCGCTTGGCACCGGATTTCGTCGCGGTGTCTTTTGGTCTGACATGGGCGTGGTCAACCTGCCGGGCGGAAAACCTACCATGGAGCTTACCGGCGGCGCCTTGAAGCGCCTGAGTGAGATTACGCCGGACGGTATGGTCGCGAAAATAGATGTCAGCATCACCGACGAGTTTCCGATTGCACAGGTGATCGTGATTATCTCCGGCGAGCCGGTAACGTAGGAAAAGTCCGTGTTGCTTGACATTGCCCCATACGCGCTCCCATATCTTGCCGCGCATGCTGATTAAACATTTTCCACTAAACGCAACCAATTATGCCTATCGAGCCAGATAATTTAGATTCTTCGTCTAATGCAAAATCCAAAGGTGGCTCGGGGTCCGGTACGGATTCGGGCGGCGGTTGGATGGATACGCTGCGCACCATCGTATATGCGGTTGCGATCGCGTTGGTCATTCGAACATTCGCTTACGAGCCATTCAATATTCCGTCCGGTTCGATGATCCCGACCCTTTTGGTCGGTGACTATCTTTTTGTTTCCAAATACTCCTATGGCTATTCGCGGCATTCATTCCCGTTCAGCCTGGCTCCGATTTCAGGGCGTGTGTTCGCGAGCGAACCCGAACGTGGGGACGTTGCCGTTTTCAAACTGCCGTCCGACAATCGAACCGACTACATAAAACGGATTGTCGGCTTACCGGGCGACCGAATTCAGTTGCGAAAAGGACTGCTCTATATCAACGGCACGCGTGTCCCAAGAAAGCCGATTGCTGGATTCGAGGTCACGACCTCGTTCGGACAAATCCGTCGTGTCCCCCAATATGTGGAGACGCTGCCGGGCGGAAAGAAGCACCTTATCATCGAAGAGCAAGGCGATTTCGGAGCACTGGATGAAACTCGAGAGTTTACGGTCCCTGCCGGCCATTTCTTCGCACTCGGGGATAATCGCGATAATTCCGCTGACAGTCGTGTGCTATCTCAAGTCGGTTTCGTTCCCGTAGAAAACCTTGTCGGTCGCGCGGAGTTTTTGTTCTTTTCGACCGACGGCAGTGCGCGCTTTTGGGAAATCTGGAAATGGCCCTTTGCGATCCGCTATGGCAGATTATTCGATAGCATCGAGTAGCGGCGACCGAGGTGGGATGCGATGCCAGCTGAGCTGAGGGAATTGCTGGGTTACAATTTTGCCGATGAAGAGCTGTTAACGACGGCGCTGACCCACCGAAGCACTGGCGATGCATCGAACTACGAGCGGCTCGAATTTTTAGGCGATCGCGTGTTGGGTTTGGTAATTGCCGACCTCCTTATCGATGCATTCCCCAATGAACCGGAAGGCGATTTGTCCCGGCGTTTTCATGCGCTGGTTAGGCGCGAGACTCTTGCCGAAATCGCCCGCACTGCCGGATTCGCGCCACATATTCGTATGGGTGAGCCCGAGGTGGAAAGCGGTGAGCGCGAGAACGATGCCATCCTCGCGGACATATTCGAATCCCTGCTAGGCGCGGTTTACCTGGATGGTGGTTTGGCACCGGTGCGGGTGGTCGTCGAACGATATTTTGGCGAGGCACTGCACGCGACAGTCGAGCCACCGCAGGACGCTAAGACAAGTCTGCAGGAGTGGACACAAGCGCGGGGCGGAAACTTGCCGGTCTACAAGTTAATCGGCCGCAAGGGGCCGGATCACGCGCCCGTCTTTACTGTCTCTGTTAGCGTTGGGCCGTCGTCTGCAGCCGAAGGAACAGGATCTTCCAAACGTGCAGCGGAACAAGAGGCCGCCGCTAATATGTTGGCGAACTTGGGCGATGACTGAGCCGTCGAAGAGTCCGCCGCGCTTCGGATTTGTCGCCGTCATTGGCCCGCCTAACGTGGGTAAATCCACATTTATCAATCGTGTCGTGGGCAGCAAGGTGAGTATCGTGACACCCAAGGTCCAAACCACACGGACCCGCGTCCTCGGTATTATGGTGCATGAGCAAAGCCAAATTGCATTCATCGATACGCCGGGTATCTTTGCACCGCGCAAGCGTCTCGATCGGGCAATGGTCGATGCGGCCTGGTCGGGATCGGCCGATGCGGACGTTACCTTGTTGATGGTGGACGCTTCGATTGGAATGGACGCCGATGTGGAGCGGATATTGGACGGGCTTGCGTCCTCAAAATGCCCGGCGGTCTTGGTGTTGAATAAGATCGATCTCGTGAAACGTGAAACCTTGTTGGCCTTGAGTGCGGCGCTTAACGAGCGGGCACAGTTCATCGCCACTTTCATGATTTCGGCAGCCGATGGCGGTGGTATTGGCGATGTGCTGGATCAACTCGCGGGCACGGTACCGGAAGGCGTCTGGCACTTTCCCGAGGATCAGATGTCTGACATGCCGCTCCGTCTGATTTCGGCCGAGGTGACACGCGAAAAAATATTTCTTGCCCTTCGTCAGGAGGTTCCCTATTCGGCGACGGTGGAAACAGAGGAATGGGAGGATTTCGACGACGGCAGCGTCAAGATTAGCCAAACCGTCTATGTCGAGCGCGATACGCAAAAGTCTATCGTTCTCGGCAAAGGCGGCGCGATGGTCAAACGGATTAGCACCGAGGCTCGAACCGAACTTGCCGAATTGTTCGGTCGCAAAGTCCATCTTTTCTTGTTTGTAAAAGTACGTGAGAAATGGATGGAGGATCGAGCGCGGTACGAGCCGTGGGGATTGAAATTCGATGCTTGAGCGCATGGGGCAGCGCTAAATGGAATGGCAAGACGAAGGTTATGTGTTGGCGGTTCGCCCCCATGGGGAGTCGGCTGCGATCGTAAGTCTGTTAACCGCGGAAAACGGTCGCCATGCAGGGCTGGTGAGGGGAGGCCAGTCCCGTCGTCAAAGAGGTCTTCTGCAAACCGGTAATAAAGTGGACGCAATTTGGCGTGCCCGTCTCGAAGAGCATCTCGGCACTTTTACCTTGGAGCTTCAATCCAGTGCCGTGGCCTTGGTGCTCGACGAACCAGCCCGACTGGCTGCGATGTCCTCGGCAGCTGCATTAGTCGAAGCCACTTTGCCAGAGCGCGACCCCTGCCCGGGCCTTTACCAATCATTCGCTGCCTTAATGGAGGCACTCGAAGGCGAATATTGGGCGGCGACCTATGTATATTGGGAGCTGCACTTATTGACGGATATTGGCTTCGGGCTCGATCTCGAGGAATGCGCGGCAACGGGGGACACCGACGATCTGATCTATGTCTCACCTAAGTCCGGTCGCGCTGTTTCGAGGTCTGCCGGGGAGCCCTATAAGGAAAAGTTGTTCGCCTTGCCGGCATTTTTGCGGGGTCATGGGGAAGCGGCAGAAAGCGACATAGCCGACGGTCTCGCCCTCACTGGCTATTTCCTTCAGCGTCACGTTTTCCAGCCCCGCCAACGGGCATTACCCGATACCAGGCTTCGCCTTGCAGCTAAATTCGGTCTCGAATCCTGAAAAATAGCTTCTTCTGTACCACTAGGTCTTGCGTATAAAGGGGGGGATGCTATCAATATCTTGTAGGAGAGATTGATATGGCGAAAACTTCCGAAGCTGGCGAAATTCGGCCGGTCGCATTCGAAGATGCGCTCGGCGAGCGCTATTTGTCGTATGCGCTGTCGACGATCATGGCGCGCTCATTGCCGGATGTACGCGATGGGCTTAAGCCGGTGCATCGACGTTTGCTGTTTGCAATGCGTGAACTGCGACTCAATCCCGATAGTGGATTTAAAAAATGCGCGCGTATCGTCGGCGATGTGATGGGTAAGTTTCATCCCCATGGCGACGCGGCGATCTATGACGCCATGGTACGGCTCGCGCAATCATTTGCGGTTCGTTATCCGTTGGTCGACGGGCAGGGTAATTTCGGCAATATCGACGGCGATAATGCGGCCGCCATGCGCTACACCGAAGCGCGGATGACAGATGTGGCTCATGCGTTGCTCGAAGGGATCGACGAAGATGCCGTCGAATATCGTGCGACCTACGATGGCGAGGGGGCGGAGCCGGAGGTGTTGCCGGCGAATTTCCCCAATCTACTAGCCAACGGTGCGGCCGGAATTGCGGTCGGTATGGCCACCAGCATTCCGCCGCACAATGTGGCGGAGATTTGCACCGCACTTCTGCATCTCATTAAACGGCCGAACGCTACGATCGGTAAGCTCATCGATATGATCCCGGGTCCGGATTTTCCCACCGGCGGCGTACTGTGCGAGGATCGGGAGACTATCGTCCAAGCCTACAAGACAGGACGTGGCGGGTTTCGCGTTCGTGCGTCCTATGAGGTCGAGCGCGTCAAGGGCGGCGGCTACAGCATTATCGTCACCGCTATTCCCTACCAGGTGCAGAAGGCGAAACTGATCGAAAAGATTGCCGAGCTTATGCATGCGCGAAAGCTCACCATGATCGAGGATATTCGCGACGAATCCACCACTGATGTGCGCCTCGTCATCGAACCCAAGAGCCGCAATGTGGATCCTGACGTCTTAATGGAATCGCTTTTCCGTCAAACCGATCTCGAGAGCCGGGTTTCCCTCAACATGAATGTGCTCGATCATGGCCGGGTGCCGCGTGTGATGAATCTGCGCGAAGTGTTGCAAGCGTTCCTCGACCATCGGCACGAAGTGCTGGTCCGGCGCAACAAATACCGGTTGGGCAAGATTGAAGACCGGTTGGAGGTGTTGGGCGGCTATTTGATCGCCTACCTCAATATCGACGAAGTGATCCGTATCATCCGCGAAGAGGATGCGCCGAAAGCGGTTCTGATGAAGAAATTCAAGCTTTCGGATGTGCAGGCGGATGCGATCCTCAATATGCGCCTCAGGCATTTGCGGAAGCTCGAAGAGATCGAGATAAAAGAGGAGCATGGGGCGTTGACCAAAGAGCGAACGCAAATTCGCGGGTTGCTTAAGGACAAAGCCAAGCGTTGGAAAAGAATTTCAAGCGAGATCACCGATCTGAAAAAGCGGTTCGGCCCGAAAACAGAGCTTGGCCAGCGCCGAACTGAAATCGGCAAGGCGCCGTCGGCGGTGGTGATCCCATTGGAAGCAATGATCGATCGCGAACCGGTGACTGTGCTGTGCTCGGCCAAGGGTTGGGTGCGAGCTGCAAAGGGCCATTTGGAGAAAGGTGCTGAACTCAAATACAAGGAAGGTGACCGGCATCGTTTTTCTCTCCACGCTCAGACCACCGATAAGCTGATCCTGTTCGCGACCAACGGCAGATTCTATACGGTGCCTGTCGATCGTTTGCCGGGCGGCCGTGGATTTGGCGAGCCGGTTCGCTTGATGGTCGATTTGCCGAACGATCAGGATATCGTGGCGCTGATGGTCCACGATCCGGAACGTAAATTGCTGGTTGCAGCCTCCGATAGTCGCGGGTTCCTGGTTCAGGAGAAGGACGTGGTCGCCCAAACACGGGGCGGCAAGCAAATCCTTAATATAGGCGGCGATGCGGAGGCAGCTGTTTGTGTGCCGGCGGTTGGTGATCATGTTGCAGTGGTCGGCCAGAACCGGAAGCTGGTTCTCTTCCCGATCGGCGAATTACCCGAAATGACTCGCGGACGCGGTGTCATAATGCAGCGCTATAACAAGGGCGCGTTGTCGGATGCCAAAGTTTTTGCGCTAAACGAAGGTTTAAGCTGGCAAATCGGCGAAAAGACCCGGACCGAGACCGACCTCAAGGATTGGCTTGGCAAGCGCGCGCAAGCGGGCCGAATTGTCCCGAAAGGCTTTGCTAAGAGCCGAAGGTTTAGCAACGAAAACTAATCGGGCTTTTTTTTAACAATCAGTAGAATCTATTTCCCGCCAGCCATCGGGGCCAAAACCTTCTAGTGGGCGAAAGCGCGCTTTGTAGGCCATTTTCTGGCTGTCCTCGACCCAGTAGCCGAGATAGACGTGATCGAGATTGTGCAGCCGGGCATGCTGTATGAGCCATAAAACGATATAGCTGCCGAGGCTTTTACGATCGCAGTCCGGATCGAAAAAGGAATAAACCGCCGAAATACCGTCGCTCAAGTGATCGACAAGGCAACCTGCTACCAAATTGCGGTCGGGTGTGCGGAATTCAAAAATCGAACTTTCTACGGGACTGGTTAAAATCATGGCCCCGTAGTCTCGCCGGGTCATATTCGCCATTTCGCCGTCGCCATGGCGGGTGGTCACGTAGCGTTGAAATAGTGCGAATTGCTCATCGGTCGCATTTTTACCTCGGTTGCCTGCGTTGAGATCGGAATTGGCATTGACGATACGGCGCCAGGATTTGGTCATTTCGAAATTCGCCACCGACACCCGTACCGGTATGCACGCGTTGCAGTTTCTGCAGGCCGGTCGATAGATAACTTGATGCGAGCGACGGAATCCGCCGCGGCTCAACGCTTCAAATTGTTCCTGCGCTGTGGCGCCGCTGAGTTCGGTAAACAGCTGCTGTTCCGACTGTCCTTTTAGGTAGGGACACGGCATCGGCGCAGAGCGGTAGAAGGTCAGTAATCTTGTCGATGGGCGTTGAAACGTCATTACGAACTTTCGTTCTGTGATACTTGAAATATGATGCCGCAGCTTATTGGTGAATTCAACGCGTCGGTGGCCTAATCAAGCTCGCTTCGTCGATTGATCACAACCGTACCCGAGAGGAAATCATGCGCCAATCGGCGCCGGTCGCTGAAAAGCCCGATCACCAGGATCAGGCCCGCGGTCCAGGGCGTAATTAGACAGAAGATCGCTGACATGATCGCGGCTTGCAAATGGGTCGGGCGTGCGCCCTGCCAGCTGCGTACTTCGAGACCGACGCACCGCATACCAACTGTACCAGCGCCCGGGCCGCCGATTAGGAATGTGTCATAAAGAACGAGAATGATGACCGGCCACAATACGGCGATAAAGATGCCCAATAGACCGAACGTGACAATGTTTGCGAAGAACAGTGTTGCCATAATTGCGGCTAGGATTGCGAGATCGATGGCAAATGCGATCGGACGACGCCACAACAGCCCGTCGTAATATTCAGGATTCGCTAGTGGGTCCGGCGGGGTATCCTCCCAGTCGAACGTGGCGTCAGCGCGTTGCGGTAGGTTCAGCTTCACAGAAATGCATTCCGATGCAGGTTCAAGTTTATAGATGGTAACTGGCAGACTATTCGCAAGTCCCTATAGCCATTAGCGTTACTGAGTCGGTGCTTTGAAAATGCGTGTCGGCGCCAGCTCTTTCTGGGTCCGCTTCTTGGCTTTGCGCAGAACCAGCACCGCAATTCGCCGATTGAGGGGCGATGTGGGGGTATCGACATCAAGCAATTGTGTGGCTGCTCGACCGTCGACGGTTTTGACCCGCTGGTCGGGGATACCGTTTGCTTTTAGCGCCCGGCGTGCGGAGTTGGCTCGCCGGATCGAAAGCTCCCAATTGGACCGTCCAGAAGGTCCTTTTTGATATTCCGCGGTATCCGTATGGCCGGTAATGGAGAGTTGGTTTGGCAGCCGGGTAACTACTTCGGACACCATGGCAACCAATTTTCGTCCATTTACATTCAGATATTCGCTACCGGGCGCGAATAACGGATTTTTGTCATTGTCCATCAATTGGATACGAAGACCTTGAGGAACAATGTCGATCATCACCGACGGTGCCAGCTCCTGTAGCTCTTCGATCTGCGCCATAGCCTGTTGAACTGCCGCCTTAGCCGCTTCTAATTGGCGTTCTTCATGGGCAGGGTCGACACCGGGTACTTCGGTTTTCGATTTGGTCTGCTCGTCGGGATCGCCCTTCTTGGTCTCGGCTTCCTTTTTCGATCGGTCCGATGAATCGCGGTCGACAGTGGTCGAAGTGGTCTGGCCGGGTTCGGGGATCGGGCCGGGATCGGTCGCCGAAATGCCGCCAAACAACCCTCCGCTGCCAGTCGAACCTTTGACGGCGCCGATAGGCTCGAAATAGTTGGAAATACCCTGTTTTTGATCTTCGGTGGTGGCATTCAACAACCAAAGCAGCAGAAAAAAGGCCATCATTGCGGTCACGAAATCCGCATACGCTACTTTCCAGGCGCCGCCGTGATGCCCCTCTTCGTGGATCTTGATCCGTTTGACGAAGATTTCCGGGCCTTCTTCGAGATCATCGAATGCCATGGTTGCTTCGCCTTACGATTAGGATTTATCGCTTCGTCGCACCAACAAAATGTCGACGCGGCGGTTGCGGGGAGAGGAGGGGTTTTTCTTATCCAACAGATCACGGTCGGCTTTGCCGGCGACCCGCCGGACCCGCTTCGGATCGACCTTGAATTTGGTCAGTGTCTTACGCACCGTATTGGCGCGATCTCCGGAAAGTTCCCAGTTGGAATAGTTCGGCCCACCGAATTTGCTACGGTCGGTGTGTCCGGTAATACGAAGGTTATGAGGAAGCTCGCGTAAAATTGCGGAAATGATCGCAAACAAATGTTCGCCCTTTTGAGTCAAGGTGGTGGCGCCACTTTTGAAAAGGCTAATCTTCTGCTGGTCGACCAGCATAATGCGCAGTCCCTCGGGCGTATTTTCGATTAACAGGCTGTCTTGCAGCTCGGCGAGTTCGGGAATTTCCTGTATCGCCTGGCGCAGCGATTGGGCTGCGGTTTCGAACTGTTGATTTTCTTTTTGGTCGCGCTTGTCCTCTGCACCTTTGGTGTCTCCACCTTCGCGCGATTGCGGTGCGTCTTTGTCCGCATCGGTACTGCCGGTTTTTTCGCTTCCGAAGGTGGGAATAGCGACGCTGACGCTAGGCGGCGAGCCGGAGGATCTAAGCGCACCTTCGGCGGCAAGTGCCAAACCTTTAAGGACGCCCCCGCTACCGGTCTGTTCCTCGGAAACGCCTTCCGGCTCGTAATAATCGGAGATGCCTGCCTTGGTCGCTTCGGTGGTCACGTTCAACAGCCAAAGCAATAGAAAGAAGGCCATCATCGCGGTGACGAAATCCGCGTAGGCTACCTTCCAGGCTCCGCCATGGGGCTCCGCGGGAATCCGCTTTTTCTTTTTGACGACGAGTGGAGGTTCGTCGAGTAATCCATCGTCCGCCATGATTGGGTGTCGCCTTTCCCGGTGCGGTGCCTAGATCAAACTATACCGGCGGTAGGTTGCCTGTTTCTTCTTCCAGCTCGAGGAACGTAGGTCTCACGCCGCTCATCAGCGTTTTGCGGGCGAATTCAATCGCAACTGCCGGGGCATAACCTTGTAGGTGTGCGAGCAGCGCCACCTTCATCACGACGAAATATTGGTGATCGTCTTCGTCGTTACCTTTGATGGCGGCGGCCATTGGTGCGAAGAATCCATAACAAAGCAAAATACCAAGGAAGGTTCCGACCAATGCGGCGGCAATCAGGCCACCCAGCACTTCCGGCGGTTCCGTAATCGAGCCCATGGTTTTAATCACGCCCAACACCGCGGCAACGATGCCGAGGCCGGGGAAGGATTCCGCCATCGAATTGACTGCATGGCTGACCCGGTGCGCTTCCATATGGTGGACGTCGAGTTCCTGATCCATCAACGTTTCCACTTCGAGCGCATTATCGGTCCCGAGAGTCATCAATCGAAGATAGTCGCACATGAATTCGAGAGCATGATGATTGGATTTGAACCCAGGGAATTGTTCGAACAATGTCGAACTTTCTGGATTCTCCACATGCGTTTCCAACGCCAACATACCTTTGGTTTTGGCCAGCCTCAGCGTCTGGTAAAGCATCGATAGGAGTTCGATATAGTCTTTTTTCTTGTATTTCGGGCCTTTGAGAAGCTGCAGTAGAGAACCAATGGCCTTTTTCAGGATTACCGGCGGGTTGCCGATCATGAAGGCGCCGACGCCCGAGCCCCCGATAATTACCAATTCGAAGGGTTGCCACAAAACACCTAGCTTGCCGCCGAGGGCGACATAGCTCCCGATCACGCATAGCGTAACGACAACACAACCTATGACTACAAACATTCGCCCCTACCGACAGTCGCAAGTGAGCTTGCCTGGTGCCAAATGTAAGTAAAAAAGGGCATTTTTGTCCACAGCCCTGTATCGAAAAAAATTGCAAACAGCCGATTTAAGGGGGCTAACTCGAGGCAGTGTCGCCGAGTTGACGGCATGGAAACCCGGCAGCGGTCAATCGTGTAACGATCTCTCGAACGTGGCTCTGATCGCGCGTTTCGACGACGATGTCCGCTTGTGTTGATTTCACGGGGACGTCGTAAAACAGCCGTTGATGGACGATTTCAACGATGTTTCCGCCGGTATCGCCGATATGGTGGGCAACACTCGCCAGTGCTCCCGGATTGTCGCTCATAGTGATCCGAAGCCGGGTGATTCGGCCGGTTCTGACGAGACTGCGCATCAGAATCGAGGCCAAAAGTCGTGAGCTTATATTGGCGCCGCTGACGACCAGGGCGATTTTCTTGCCTGCAAACCGCGCCTGGTGCTCTTGCAAAGCTGCCAACGGAGCAGCCGCTGCCCCTTCGACGACGGTCTTGGTTTGATCGAGCATAGTCTCGATGGCGCTTTCGATGGCGAGTTCGGACGCCAGGAAAATGCCGTCCACATGTTCTTCAATGATCGGGCGAGTACGTTTCCCCGGTTCTTTCACCGCAATACCTTCGGCGATGGTTTCGCCGCCGGCGGTCGATTCCAGTCCGTGAATAGCCTGATACATTGATGGGTAGAGCTCTGCCTCGACCCCAAAGACCTCGGTGCGGCTGCGCATCGCTTTTGTCGCGGTGGCAACGCCGGATAACAGTCCGCCGCCCCCGAGCGGGCAGATAATCGCGTCCAGATCGGGCACCGTTTCCATCAATTCCAGCCCGATTGTGCCCTGGCCGGCGATAATGGTGTCGTCATCGAAGGGATGGACGAAAGTCAGTCCCTCCTTTTTCATCAATTTCTCGGCGTGGGGCTGACAATCGTTGAAGCTATCGCCGTGGAGAACGACGCGCGCACCCATGGCTTGCGTGCGGTTGACCTTGGTGAAGGGAGTGTCTTTCGGCATCACGATCGTGGAGGGAATGCCAAGCCGACTGGCATGCAGCGCCACGCCTTGTGCGTGGTTACCCGCGGACACAGCAATGACGCCGGCTTGATTGGCGTCCTCATCCAGGGATTTCAGCTTAACCAGGGCTCCGCGGTCCTTGAACGCTCCGGTACGTTGGAGGTTTTCAAGCTTGAGATAGACCTCTGCGCCCAGCATGTCCGACAGCGAATGGCTGTGGACCACAGGTGTTTTCACCACCTCGCCGGCGATGCTTTTGGCCGCCCCTTTGATGTCGTCAATGGTAACGGGCATTGCTTACTTGCCTTTTTCGAATCCACCAACCGGCGCGAGACGCAAAGTGCCAATGGCACGCTGTTTTAAGTCATTCCGATCGCCGGAGAGGGGGATATACGCCCCATCCCGCCATTTTTCCAGCAAATTACCGTAAAATTTGGAAAAAATATTTCCCGACTGACCTGTGGCAATAATGAACTTGCTGGCGTCTAGATCAGCCAAATCGTAAATCGCGCGAAACCCCGCGCCATGGCGGTGCTGGAAGGGATTTGCGCTGCCGCTGCCGAATTGAGTCTGACCCCGGTTAAGCGTGTGATCGCCGCCATCGGTGGCAACTTTCAAGTTCGCAAAACGCCGAACGATCGGTATGTGATCGAAAATTCGGTGTTTAAAGACAGCTATGTGGCGAGTGCCCCAACGCCATTCGGAAACGTTGTCACCGTGACGTTCGGTTAGTTTACCGAGCGTGGCCTTGAAACTCTCGTCCAATGCCTCGGCGCAACTTTCCTTTTTGTCTTTAGATTGCGGGGCGTCACACCAGCCGTCTTTCGTCGTCAATACCTTGATCAAAAAACTCGGCATTGGTGCCAACTCAGTAAGTCCATAGGGCGCCATCAGATATGTCATCAGATGCCGCGCCCAGGCGCTATAAATCAGCGGTGCCGCTTGATTTCGGCGCATATGAAAACCCCAACTTTTGAGCGCTTTACCGGCGGGCGTTCGAGCCAGGTTTGGGGAAAGGCCGGACAGCATCAACGGCAATAATTTGGCCGCGGCAGTGGAGAACGTATCCATCTGCCAGCGGGCACTGGCAGCTTTTGAATGTCCGCTAGGTACCTTCGCCAATTGCTCGAGCCTTATTGCTCGGAACGGTGCATCCCAATCCTTGGCGATCATATGAGGATAAGAGTCCGGTACCAGCCGATTGTTCGCATTCCCGATAAAGCCTGAAGATGGATTATGGCTTTGGGGCAGGCCATCGAAGGGAACGAAGCTCTTCCACACATGGCTCTTATCGCGTCCATCCGCAGGCCAACGGCCGTCCCAACCATTACGGACCGGCAAACGGGCCGGCGCGATCATCCCGATATCGCCGTGGCGGTCGGCATAGAAGATGTTCTGTTGCGGGCTGTGGAAGTGTTTGGTCGCTTTGCGGAAGTTCTGCCAATTGAGTGCCCGGTTGATGCGATAAAGCGCCTCGTGGGTCCGGTCGTCGTCTCGCATGCCGGCGCTTTTAAGGGCCAGCACCCTACCGATGAGCTTGAGCTTTTTCGCCGGCGTCGAGATATCGGAAATAATCAGGCCGTTTCGGCTGGAGCGCACAGTGATCACTTCGGGATCACCATCCTTTATTTTGATTTCCTCTTTGCGAGTTTCGAATGCGCGGGACCCATCCGGTGTCAGATAGTGCCCTGGCTTCGTAGGGTCGAGCGTTTCGACAAATAGATCCTGTGAATCGCCGCCACTCGTCGTGAGCCCCCATGCCACGGTGCCATTGTGGCCGATCACCGTGATCGGGACACCGGGCACGGTCGCGCCGGTAACCTCGAACTCCGACGTTTTAATTCGCGCTAAATACCAAAGCCCCGGCGCATCGAAACCAAGATGGGGGTCATTGGCGAGGATCGGTTTGCCGGATTTGGTGTGTTTCCCCGATAAGACCCAGGCATTCGATGCATTCCGAGGCTGAAACATTTCCGGTATCGCGCGCATGAGATCCGTTGCTAGATCCGTACTTGGCAGTGTGATCGGGCCGTCGTCCCCGGACGGCCAAAAATCATTGATCCGGTCCGTACTGAATTTCCGTTTGAGCCGGAGCCGGAACAGTTCCTTCCACCAATTCTGCGCCAATCGAAACGCCATCATTCGTGACCAGACCAGACTATCTGCCGCGCGCCAGGGCTCCGGCGTGTGGCCCAACAGTACGAATTCCGGCGAAAGCGGGCCGTCATGGTTTTTGATGTAGTGATTGACGCCCGCGGCATAGGCCACCATCTGCCGTTTTAGATCAGGAGGAAGCCGCTCCGCTCTGGCCTTGGCAGTGCGGTAGAAGCCAAGCGCGCGGGTAAACTTATCGATTGGAAGAACCTGTTTGCCCAGTATTTCCGAAAGCCGTCCGGCCCCCGCGCGACGCATCATTTCCATCTGCCAGAGCCGATCATGCGCGTGAACAAATCCCAGGGCGAAATAGGCATCGTCGGCAGTTGCGGCAAAGATATGCGGCACCGCGTTTTCGTCGCGGATAATGTCTACAGGTTTCGAGAGGTCGGCCGCTTCGATCTTCCCGTCTATCGTCGGTAACGATCCGCGTAGCCAAATGAAGATGCCGGCAAAGGCTATCAGCGTTAGGGCTAAAAAGTAGCCCGCGCCTTTCAACAGGCGTTTTGGCCAACTGGATCTCGGGGGCTCTTTCGTCACGGCTAGGACTCATTTAGGTTCTGCTGCGTCGTGGCTACCTCAAAAGAGGTATGGCCGGCGGAAGAGTATCGCAAGGGGAGTATGATGAGCGAAACGGAAAATTTGGTGTTGGTGGATTACGATGATCGGGGCGATGACGGACGCATCGCGACGGTAACATTTAATAATCCCGAAAAACGTAATTCCTTAGGCCTCGATGGCAAGCAACGCTTCGTCGACGTGATGGCCGAACTTAAGCATGACGAAACGTTACGCGCGATCGTGCTTACGGGCGCCGGTGACAAGTCTTTTGTCGGCGGCAGCAACCTGGCCGAGATGGCTCATTACAATCCCGCCAAGGGCGAACGGTCTTCGACGCTTACGCACTATGCCTGCGATTCCGTTCGCACCTTTCCGGTCCCGGTGATTGCACGCATCAACGGCTACTGTTTCGGCTCGGGCATGGAAATCGCCGCCGCCGCCGACATGCGTGTGGGCGCGGACCATGGCAAATACGGTATGCCCGAAACTCGGTTCGGTATTCCATCCGGCATGGAGGCAGTTTTGCTGCCGCGTTTGATGGGCTGGGGCCGGGCCGTGGAACTGGTGCTGACAGGCGATCATATCACCGCGCAGCAGGCCTACGATTACGGCTATCTCCAGAAGCTGGTTCCCTACGACAAGTTGGACGAGGCGGTGGAAGAGTGGATCGCATCGCTGCTTCTCTGTGGGCCGAATGCAATCCGGGTGCAGAAAGCGCTCATCAACGATTGGGAGCGGATGTCGTACACGGACGCGGCCAAGGTCGGTATTCAGGCGATCGCTGGGTGTTACGCAACCGACGAGCCCAACACGCTTATGACGGCCTTCCTAAACCGCAAGAAATAGAGCCGCCATGCGCGAAGGCTCCGTCCTTTGTCCGAGTTCGGCGGGCTTTCATCGCATGGATTACTACGAGTGGGGCGCGCCCTCGGCGCCCGTCCTCCTTTGTGTGCATGGATTGACCCGGACCGGGCGCGATTTCGATTATTTTGCCGCTGCGATGTCAGACCGGTACCGGGTCGTCTGTCCCGATGTGGCCGGGCGCGGCCGAAGCGAGTGGCTCGCGGACCCGTCGCTCTACACCAACCGTAAATATGTAGATGACATGGCGGTACTGATCGCATCCCTCGGCGTGGACGTGGTCGATTGGCTGGGGACGTCGATGGGCGGGCTGATTGGTATGTTGACCGCGGCACTACCGAACCATCCGATCAAACGCCTAATCATCAACGATGTGGGGCCGCACATCCCGCAAGCGGCCCTCGCACGCATTGCCGACTACGTAGGTATCGAGTTTCGCTTCAAGGATATGTGGCAGGCGGGCCGCCATGTGCGTGAAGCCTATGCGCCCTTCGGGCGCCTAAGCGACAGCCAATGGGATCACCTGACAACCCATAGCGTCCGCGATCACGAAGACGGCGGTCTCGCGCTCTGCTACGACCCGGAAATCGCGGTTCCGTTCAAGCCGGTCGAAGCCGTGGATATGTGGGACGTGTGGGATGCGATTTCGTGTCCGGTGTTGGCGATACGCGGAGGGGAGTCCGACGTATTGTTAGCCGAAACTGCAGAAGAAATGCGCGGGCGAGGACCTGAAGCGGAGCTGATCGAGTTTGCGGATTGCGGCCATGCACCACCACTGATGGCGGGGGACCAGATACACGCCGTGCGCGACTGGCTGGAGGGGAAGTATGACCATCATTCTTGATAATGACGACGTGGCCGAAATGCTGACGATGACCGACTGCATCGAGGCACTGGACAAGGCCTATGGCGATCTCGGCAAGGGCGAGGGAACGTTTCGCGACCGGCTGGAGTTGATCGGACCGACCGGAAACAAAGGCGGGTTCTATTCTCTGAAAACCGTGGATGGGCTTTGGCCCCGCAAGGGCGTTAGCGTGATGCGGCTGGTCTCCGACGTGAAGGAGATCACCGAGGTCGACGGCCGCACCCGCCGTCGCAAGATTCCCGCCGCTCCCGGCGACCGCTATGTGGGCTTCGCCATCGTCCTCTCCATCGAGACCGGAGCGCCGCTGCTGATCTATACCGACGGGGTGGTCAACCCGATCCGGGTTGCTGCGACCACCGCCGTCGGCATCCGCCATATGGCGCGGCAGGATGCATCGGTGCTCGCGATCATCGGGTCGGGCCGCCAGGCCTACCGCCAGATTGAGGCGGCGGCCCATGTGCGCGACCTCACCGAAGTGCGCTGCTTCAGCCCGTCCGAAGAGAACCGTGCGGGTTTCGCCAAATCAGTGTCGGAGGATTTCGGTGTCGACGCCGCCCCTTGGAACAGCGCGGAGGATGCGGTGAAAGGCGCGGATATCGTCTTGAGTGCGACCAACAGCCGGTCCCCCGTCTTCGATGCTGCCTGGCTCGAGTCCGGCCAATTCTATAGCGGTATCACTGCCCGCGAAATGAGTGCCGAGGCCGTCTGCAAGGCAGACATCGCCGTCTGCCTGTCGAATACCGGCGAATCCTTCTATCAGGCGACCCATGGTCTGACGGACGCGGAAGTCTCCGGCCCGCCCAACAATTTCGTCGAGGAGGCCGGCCTCCATGATCTGCACACCATCGCCGACATCGCCGCCGGCAACATCCAAGGGCGAGAGACCGACGATCAGATCACCTGCTTCGCCAACACCATCGGCATCGGGTTTCAATGGGTGGTGGTCGGCGCGCTGTTGCTGGAGAAGGCACAAGCCGAAGGGCGCGGGCGTGAATTCCCGACCGAGTGGCTGACGCAGGCGAAGATGGGGTGAGGTTCCATCGTCGTTCCGGAATACCCTATTCGATCCACTCGCCGTTCAACGCGAAGCAAATTTGAAAAATATTTAACAGTTGATGTTGTAATAAATAATAATCAGATTAAATGATAAATAATTTAATAATAAATTATAATAATGAAATAAAATATATAATAAAAATAAATTTAATTTAAATTATTTAATTAATAATATTTGTATATATGCTCACAAAGGCTTTTATATAAGACAATTTACTTCCGAAGTAGTTCCGCCGCCTCGATGGCGAAGTAAGAAAGCACCCCGTCCGCACCGGCGCGTTTGAAGGCGAGCAGCGCCTCCAGCACCACCCGATCGTTGTCGAGCCAGCCATTCTGAGCGGCCGCCTTGAGCATCGCGTATTCGCCGCTCACTTGGTAGACGAAGGTCGGCATTTTGAAGGTGTCTTTGACCCGGCGTACGATGTCGAGATAGGGCATGCCGGGTTTCACCATCACCATGTCCGCGCCTTCCTCGATATCGAGCGCCACTTCGCGAATCGCTTCGTCGCCATTGGCGGGGTCCATTTGGTAAGTGCGTTTGTCGCCCTTGAGGGCGGCGCTGGAGCCGACCGCATCGCGGAACGGTCCGTAAAAGGCGGACGCGTATTTTGCCGAATAGGCCATGATCCGCGTGCGCTGAAGCCCGTTCTCGTCCAATGCGCGGCGGATGGCGCCGACGCGGCCGTCCATCATGTCCGACGGCGCGATGGTGTCGCAGCCCGCATCCGCTTGCACGAGCGCCTGATTGACCAAAACCTCGAGCGTTTCGTCGTTGAGGATTTCCTCTCCCTCCATGACACCGTCATGGCCATGGCTGGTATAGGGGTCCAATGCCACGTCGCAGACCACCATCAATTCCGGCAGCCTTGCCTTTACCGCGCGGATGGCCTGGCAAACAAGATTATCCGGATTAAGGGCCTCGCGGCCGTCTTCGGTCTTGCGGTCGGGGTCGGTGTAGGGGAAGAGCGCCAGGGCTGGAATACCGAGCTTGGCCGCTTTCTCCGCGGCTTTCGGCAATAGGTCCACCGATAGCCGGTCGACGCCGGGCATCGATTCAACCGGTTCGCGCTTGCGTTTGCCGTCGATGACGAAGACCGGCCAGATCAAATCGTTGGCGGTGAGATTGTTCTCCGCGACCATGCGGCGAACCGCATCCGTACTCCGGTTGCGGCGCATGCGCACGGTTGGAAACTGGCCCGCTTTTCCATCGGTAGAATCGGAAAGGCGGCCCGCTTTCACCGGCGTTGCGGGCGGTGCCGTATTTTTGCCCTCGGGCATTGTGCTCTCCAAAGGATTTAGGCGAATCTTAGCGCCCATATCCCGCTTTGCAAACGCTTATGACGCCTTTTCGAGCGCTTGGGTAAGATCGGCGAGAATATCGTCGATATGCTCGATGCCGACCGAAAGCCGGACATAGCCGTCGGTAACGCCGGACGCGACCTGTTCGTCCGGCGTGAGCTGCGAATGGGTCGTCGTTGCCGGGTGGATGGCAAGCGAACGCGCATCGCCGATATTGGCGACGTGGTAATGCATTTCGAGTGCATCGATGAAAGCCTTGCCCGCATCGGACCCGCCTTTCAATTCGAAGCCGACAAGTCCGCCATTGCCGCCGGAGAGGTATTTTTCCGTTCGTGCCTGCTGCTCTTTGTCTTCGTGCAGCGTCGGATAGATCACGTTGGTAACGTCGTCCCGTCCACTCAAGAAATCGGCGACCGCAGCGGCATTTTTCGAATGCTCGCGGATACGGAGCGATACGGTTTCCAACCCCTGAAGGAACATGAAGGCGTTGAACGGGCTCATTGCGGACCCCAGATCGCGAAGCAGCGTCACCCGCATCTTGATGATGTAGGCGATGGGCCCGAGTGGTTTGACCGCCTCGGTCCAAACCGCGCCGTGATAGGAGGGGTCGGGCTCGTTCAACATGGGAAAGCGTTCCGCATTCGCTTCCCAGTCGAAATTACCGCCATCGACGACAAGTCCGCCGATCGAGGTGCCGTGTCCACCGATATATTTGGTGGTCGAATAAACGACGATTGCCGCCCCGTGATCGAACGGTCGGCAAAGAACCGGGCAGGCGGTGTTGTCCATGATGAGCGGCACGCCGAGTTTGCGCCCGATCTCGGCCACTTCGGCAATCGGGAAGACGGTGAGTTTCGGGTTCGGCAGGGTTTCCGCGTAGTAGGCCCGGGTTTTGTCGTCGGTCGCCTTGGCGAAGGCCTCCGGGTCCTGCGGATCGACGAAGCGCACCTCGATGCCCATGGTCTTTAGTGTGTTTGCGAAAAGATTCCAGGTGCCGCCATAGAGATCGGTGGAACTGACGATATTGTCACCGGCCTGGGCGATATTCTGGAGTGCGAAGGCCGATGCCGCTTGGCCGGAACCGAGGGCCAGCGCCGCCACGCCCCCTTCAAGTGCGGCGACCCGTTGTTCGAGCACGTCGCAGGTGGGGTTCATGATCCGGGTATAGATGTTGCCGAAATCCTGCAGCGAAAACAGATTGGCCGCGTGCTCGGTGCTGTCGAACTGGTACGACGTGGTCTGATAGATCGGCACCGCGACGGCGCCGGTATCCGGGTCGGCACGGTAGCCCGCATGAAGCGAGATAGTCTCGGGATTCTTGGATTCGACAGCCATGACAAACTCCCTGTGTTTTCTTGCGATTATTCGTGCGCGAACAGACAACCCGCGGTCGCGCCTGTCAAGGGCGATCCCTTACCAAACGACACGGCGGACGCTATGACTTACGGAAGCCAAATTTGCCAAATGGGGAGTATGTGCGATGACGATGGTCGAAGATTTCGCGAAGTTCTCGGTCGAAACATCCTACGACGAACTTTCCGATGCCGTACGAACGCAGATCAAGACCTTGGTTTTGGATACCTTGGGGTGCGCTGTCGGGTCGCTCGACGCGGAACCGATCGGATTGCTGCGTGCGCAGAACGAGGAGTTTGGTGGCGCTGAGTTATGTACTCTCATCGGCGGCGGCAAATCCACGCCCGATGTAGCGGCTTTCTATAACACCTCGCTGATCCGATATCTCGATTTCAACGACGGCTATATGGGCACCTACGCCACCTGCCACCCGAGCGACAATCTCGGTGGGGTCATGGCAGCGGCGGAATATGCGGGCGCGGACGGGAAGACCCTGATGATCGCGCTTGCGCTCGCCTACGAAATGCAGTGCCGGATTTGCAATGCGGCCAAATTCGAGGCCAACGGCTTCGACCAGTTCACCGCCGGCGTCTACGGCGTGACGACCGGGGCAGCACGTGCACTGGGGCTTGATGCGGAAAAGACCGCCCATGCAATCGCCATATCCGGGGTGCGCCAGAATCCGCTTTTCGTCACCCGGGTCGGACAAATTTCCCACTGGAAAGGTTTTGCGTTCGCAGGAGGTGCTCAGAGCGCGATCTATTCGACTTTCCTGGCCAGGCGCGGCGTGACAGGGCCTTTACGTCTGTTCGAGGGTCCGTCCGGCATGTTTGATGCGGTCACCGGGCCGTTCGATATCGATTGGTCCGATAAAAATCTCGAGATAATGCTCGGCGCCAGCGTCAAACGCTTCAATGCGGGTCTTCATGCGCAAACCGCGATCGAAGGCGCTCTCGAGCTTAAACACGCCAATGGCTTTGATCCGGCGGAGATCGCCGAGATCGATGTCGGCCTCTACGAGCGCGCGCATTTCATCATGGGCGACGGCGACGGCGGTGCGCGCGAACATGTGCGCGACAAGGAAACCGCTGATCACAGCCTTCCTTATGTGGTTTCGGCGGCCCTGCTCGATGATCAATTGATGCCGGCGCAATACGAGCAGGAGCGTATTCTCAAAGATGATGTCCAGGCGTTGCTCCGCAAGGTCGTTACGAGCGAGGATGAAAACCTCACCGCCCGTTTCCCGGCAGAGGCGGCGACGAGGATCAAGATCACGCTTGATGATGGCCGATCGTTCGAAACGGAGAAGGCCGCCTATCAGGGCCATTATTCCACGCCGATGACCTGGGAAGGGATTACCGAGAAATTCACCCTGCTCACAGCACCCCATATGGATGCGGCACTGCAGGGCGAAATTACGGATGCCGTCGAAAACCTCGAAAAGATTTCCGTCGGCGAATTGACCGCACTATTGGCAAAAGTGGGCTCGAATTAGGAGCTGGGGGCGTTCAGTAGATTGCGGATCAACGCTTCCGCCTGCTCGACATCGAACCAACCGAATTCCTGCAGCCGGACCATGCCGTCGCGGCCGATGACAGCCATTTCAGGCGTGCCTCGCGTTCCGTAGCGCTTCATCGTTTCAGGCAGGTGGCTCTTACCTTTATGTCGGTCGATGCCAACCCGATGGTGTATTTGTTTGCGCTTGAGAAACGCACGTAGCCGTCGCGAGTTTTGGTAGTCGTGCCCTTCGAACACCGTATGGATGCTGATCACTTCGAGATCGCCTGAAGCGATTTCCTTCGCAAAGATATGCTGCCAACGTTTGATCAGCGGGATGGAAAATGCGCTACAGCCGGGGCACCAAAGCTGGAAAAACTCGACAATGACGACCTTGCCACGCAGCGCTTTTAGCGTCGTCGGTTTGCCGTTCAGCCATTTCGCGACATCCCATTCCGGAGCGGTGCGTGGAACCGGCAGCAACGACGGTTTCGCGGAGACCGGTTGGGAAAATTGCAATGTGCCCAACACAAGCAGAACGGCCAGTAAACGCATGGAAATCTCCCTTGGTATCGTTGTTCGACACTAGCGAAGGTCCAGCAAAAGGTCTTTACAACAAATCGTTACCGGGACCGTGTGGAAGGGGCGGTGCGGCAAATTGTTTCATTGGCGCCGAAAGCTGCGCGCGCGTATAACGCTGCTCTTCCTTATGAGGATACCCGATAAATGCTGAACGAATTACCGGCGGCGGCAGACGGCCCTGCGGTCTGGACCCGCACAGAAATGGAGAACGATCAGTCCTGGATCGTTCGTTTGAGCGACGCCGATCTAGGTGAACTCGATGCCGCAACGACCGCGCTGCATGAGCGTGGCATACCTCCTTTGGAATTTCGCAAGGCGGATTTTCCGTTGCCAAAATTGGGGCCAAAAATCGCTGATTTGCTTGAGGAGATCGAGTATGGCCGGGGCTTTGCATTGTTGCGCGGGCTTAACGTGGCCGATTACGACCTCGAAAAGTTGTCGGTCCTTTATTGGGGCCTCGGGACGCATCTAGGGCAGATCATTTCGCAGAATAGCCAGGGCGACCTCCTCGGTCATGTGACCGACAAGGAGAGCGGCAAATATGTGGACGGTGGCTATTATGAGGAAGGAGTGCGGGGACACCGCACCAGCGCTTTCTTGCCGCCGCATTCGGATTCCTCCGATCTGGTCGGCTTGATGTGCGTACGACCCGCAAAAGAGGGCGGTGAAAGCTGGATAGCGTCGTCGATCGCCGTATATAACGAAATTCGGACGACGCAGCCGGAATTGCTGGAACCGCTCTTGGCCGGATTCCGTTACGATTTGATCGGTAAGGGTCGGACCGTAGACGAACTCACCCACAATCGAATTCCGGTCTACAGCTGGTATGAGGGATTATTGTCGTGCCGGTTCAACAAGCAGCAGATTGAACTCGGTGCCGAGCATGCTGAAGAGCCGCTTACCGAGGCCCAGCAAGCGGCGATCGATCTTGTAGAGGAATTAGCGCTTTCGGAAAAATTTCTGCTGCCTATGGCATTCGAGCCCGGCGACATTCAACTACTCAACAACCATACGACAATGCATAGCCGGGGAAGATTTGTCGATTGGGAAGAGGCCGAAAAACGCCGTCTCCTTTTGCGGCTTTGGGTCAATATTCCGAACGGTCGTCCGCTCGCTCCGGAGTATGCTGACCGGCTCAATACCGGTGGGCGTGGCGGCGTTACCAAGCGAATTTAATTTCGCTCTGTATCAGACTCGTCACCGAATCTTCGCCAATTTTCTAACCGTGACGGCAAAGTGGGGCGGTTCGCTCGTCGGTTTAGAATTGTGTTTGAATTAGGCTTATCAGCTGTAGGCCCATCAAATTGGTTCCAAGTGCATGATAAAAATAAATAAAGTTCCTGTATTCTTATCGGGGCGAGAGTTTTTGAACTGTTCGTCGGGCAACGGGAAGGTTGATTTTTCCGCTATTTTCGGAATGCTAATGGAACATGCCATAGTGTGACGGCTCAGGGATTCCATACCGACGTGACTCCGACCATCAACGAATATCTAAGTTCCATCCATATCATCGAAAGGCTGCATCGGCAGTTTCTCGAAGTCGTCAAACTCGAACTCGAGCGGCTGGGGCTCATGGATATAAACAATATCCAGGCGTTGATCCTCTATAACATCGCCCAAGAAGAGCTGACCGTCGGCGAATTAACTAACCGTGGTTACTATCTCGGTTCCAATGTTTCCTACAATGTTCGCAAGATGGTCGAAAACGGTTATCTCGATCAGCAACGCTCGAAGCATGACAAACGTTCTGTGCGGGTCAAACTTTCCGATAAGGGGCTGACGCTTTGGCGGGCAATCGAAGATATGTTTAATCGTCACGCTGCTTCGATGGGCCCTGATAACGTGACCGAAGAGGATTTGCGAACCGCAAATGAGATCCTCGCTCGGCTCGAACGGTTTTGGGGCGGCTCGCACCGTTTTGGCGGCGGCTCGTTGTTTTAATTCCCGTTCATGCGGGTACTTGTTTTTCAGCATATCGAAGTCGAGCATCCCGGGATATTCCGGGATTTTTTGCATGAAGACGGTTCCACTTGGGACACCGTCGAGTGGGATGTTGGCGATAGGGCGCCGGATCATCATGACTATGATGCGCTTTGGGTTATGGGCGGCCCGATGGATGTGTGGGAAGAAGAAACCTATCCCTGGCTCGGCCCTGAAAAGGACGCGATCCGTGAATGGGTTGGCACCGGCAAGCCGGTATTGGGGATTTGCCTCGGTCATCAACTCCTGGCAGATGCGCTGGGCGGTCGCGTAGATCAAATGGCGCGCGGCGAAGTCGGCGTGATGGAAGTCGAGCTTACCGAAGACGGCATCAACGATCCTCTGTTAGCAGGGCTGGACCGTCACACCATTTGTTTGCAATGGCACGGTTCGGAAGTATGCGAGTTACCTGATGGTGCGGTTTCAATTGCTTCGTCGCCTGAATGTGCGTCCCAAGCTATTCGCTTTGGCGCGCGAGCATACGGTCTGCAATACCATGTCGAAGTCACCGCCAAGACCGTTGGTGAGTGGGCTGCGGTTCCGGCTTATGCGGAATCCTTACAAGCGGCAATGGGGTCGGATGGCGTATCGAAGTTCGCTGCGGCGGTGGAGAAATCCCTACCGACGCTTGAGGCCGGCGCGCGACGCCTCTACGAAAATTTCAAACTGTTGGTTTGAGCGTCGCACGCAAACCCGATAGGCTCACGGAATGGCAAAGAACGAGAGACACGGGGCGATTATCGAAATGATCGGCATCGGACGGTACGTCAAAGTGACGGCGGTCGATACCAAGACCGGCATCGAGGCCTCGATTGTGGGGGACCCTCGACGCGGCGATAAGGCGCTTCGCGAAACGGCACTTAAAAAGCTGGATTACGTGCTTAGGAAAAAGGCCGAGGAAGGGGCGCGCTAGCCCGATTCCAAGTAGACAAAAAAAAGGCCGGTCACAAGGACCGGCCAGTTCAAAGAATTTTATAATTGTCGTTGGGGAAAAGTTACGCAGCTGCGCCCGCCGTTCGGCCGAGGCCGATTTTTTTTGCAAAAGCTGAGCGTTGCCGCGAATAGTTAGGCGCTACCATCGGATAGTCCGCAGGCAACCCCCACTTGGCACGGTATTCTTCAGGTGTCATGCCATAGACGGTGCGCAGATGGCGCTTGAGCATTTTCAGCTTTTTGCCGTCTTCAAGGCAGACGATATAGTCCGGCGTGATGGATTTGCGGATCGCGATGGCAGCCTTAGAACGAACACTATTGGTTTGGCTACCGTCGAGTTTTTGCAGCGACCCGTAAACGATCTGAATAATGTCGTTAAGTTGGGTGGCCGGCAAAGTATTATTGCCTACATACGCAGAAACGACATCAGCAGTCATGCGCAAAATGTCATTCTTCTGCTCTCTATTTTCTACGATTTGTTGGTGCATCACCCATATTCCTGAGTTTTTCTAACTTATTAACAAATAAATCTCACGAAACTTATATTTTGTCAATATTTTTAAAGAAAAAATACATATTACTATACTTAAACTACAAGTTATTAAGAAAATTAGTGTAATTATTCGACAGTAAAACACCATATATACCAAACGTAACATTTGTAGACGCTATATAAAGTGCCATTTTCGAGGTGTTACATTTGGGTCACAGTGTCTAATTTTAATCTTTACTGTCTTTGACCCGAGTATACTTTTTAAACAAACCGCTGACGAGAAAGGTAATTTGGACCCGCGAGACCTTGTGTTTGATTGGCATGGCCCCGCGACATGTGGTATGCCAAGCTGATCAGGCGGGATTTTAAGTAAATGCGAAGGGGGTCGTTGATCGGAGATCGATGGCTGAGGAAACAATCGTTATCGCCTGCGACCATGCTGGTTTTGAGATGAAATCAGCGCTTGGGGCGCGTTTAGAGGAAATGGGTTGCGAGGTGCTCGATTTGGGCACTAACGGTCCGTGTTCGGTCGATTATCCGGATTTTGCGGAGGCGGTTGCAGAAGCGCTTGCGGATGGGAAGGCGTCTCGTGGCGTGCTCGTCTGCGGCACTGGTATCGGTATCTCGATTGCGGCAAACCGTCATCGGCATGTGCGTGCTGCGCTATGCCATAGCGAGACCGACGCACGATTTGCCCGCGCCCACAATGACGCTAATGTTCTGGCCTTGGGCGCTCGCACCACGGGCATCGAGGTGGCGCTCGATTGCTTGACTGTCTTTATCGAGACGCCATTTGAAGGTGGGAGACACGAACGGCGTGTGAACAAATTTTCATGAGCAAGAAGGACCGGAATTAGAAATGGCAGAAGCCAATACAGCAGAAGTTTTCGAAGACGGATTTTTTAGCGATGGATTAGAGGCGAGCGATCCGGATCTCTTTGCCGCCATCGGTGAAGAGTTGGCCCGCCAGCAAAATCAAATCGAACTGATCGCGTCGGAAAATATCGTCAGCAAGGCGGTACTTGAGGCGATGGGCTCGGTGTTGACCAACAAATACGCCGAAGGGTACCCGGGCCGCCGTTATTATGGCGGTTGCGAACATGTGGATATTGCCGAGCAGTTGGCAATCGACCGCGCAAAACAGCTGTTCGGTTGCGAATTCGCCAATGTACAGCCTCATGCGGGCGCACAAGCCAACAACGCGGTCTATATGGCGACCATTCAGCCGGGCGATACGATCATGGGGCTTTCGCTTGCTGCCGGTGGGCATTTGACCCATGGCGCGCCGCCCAATCAATCGGGCAAATGGTTCAATGCGGTTCAGTACGGAGTTCGTAAGGAAGATGCGTTGATCGATTTCGACGAGGTGACGAAGCTCGCTGAGGAACATAAGCCCAAAATCATTGTCGCCGGCGGATCTGCGTATCCGCGGTTTATCGATTTCGCTAAGTTCCGCGAAATTGCCGACAGTGTTGGCGCTTTGTTGATGGTCGATATGGCGCATTTTGCCGGTTTGGTCGCGGGTGGCGTGCATCCGAGCCCAATTCCGCATGCCCATGTTGTCACCACCACGACGCACAAGACTTTGCGCGGTGCCCGCGGCGGAATGATCTTAACCAATGACGAAGCTCTCGCGAAAAAGTTCAATTCGGCCATCTTCCCGGGCACTCAGGGTGGGCCGTTGATGCATATGATTGCCGGCAAAGCTGCGGCTTTCGGAGAGGCGCTGAAGCCGTCCTTTAAAGTCTATACCCAATCTATCGTCGACAATGCCAAGACACTCGCGGAAACCCTTGTAGAGGGTGGGCTCGATATTGTCTCCGGTGGCACGGATACCCATTTGATGCTGGTTGACCTCCGTCCCAAGGGACTTACCGGCAATATCGCAGAAACAGCGCTCGAGCGTGCCGGCCTAACCTGCAACAAGAACGGCATTCCGTTCGATCCAGAGAAGCCGATGGTTACCTCAGGCGTTCGATTGGGGACACCCGCAGGTACCACGCGTGGCTTTGGCCAGGCGGAGTTCCGTCAGGTGGGTGAAATGATCGTCGAAGTACTCGATGGGCTGGCCGCGAATGGCGAGGATAACGGTTCGGTTGAAGGGGCAGTGCGAGAGCGTGTGACCGCGCTTTGCGCACGGTTTCCCGTCTATCCCTAGAGCCCTAGGGTATCTGAAGGCGGCGAATTTTTGAGAGGGGATTTGAGCAATGCGATGTCCGTTTTGCAGTAACAACGATACACAGGTGAAGGATTCCAGGCCGACCGAAGATAGTGCCGCGATCCGACGCCGACGCTTCTGTCCCCATTGCGGTCAGCGGTTCACGACGTTCGAGCGGGTCCAACTGCGCGATCTGACGGTGATGAAAAAGAACGGTCAGCGCGAGCCGTTCGATCGCGACAAACTTGTGCGTTCGATGAGCATCGCGCTTCGCAAACGGCCGGTGGAACCGGATCGTATCGAGCAGGTGGTCAATTCCATCGTTCGACGTTTGGAAAGCACGGGTGAGAGTGATGTTAAAGCCGACCTGATTGGCGAACTAATAATGGAAGCGCTCGCCTCACTCGACAAGGTGGCTTATGTGCGCTTCGCATCGGTCTATCGTAATTTCCGCGAAGCCAAGGATTTCGAAGAGTTCATCACCGACGAGCTCAGTGCCGAACAACCTGAATAGACAAGACGAAAGCTTCATGCGCGTCGCCCTTGGGCTCGCGCGGCGGGGGCTCGGTCGCGTATGGCCGAACCCGGCGGTTGGCTGTGTCATCGTATCGAATGGCGTGATCGTCGGGCGCGGCTGGACCCAACCAGGTGGCCGGCCTCACGCTGAAACCGAAGCGCTCAAACGCGCGGGCCCGGCGGCCAAGGGCGCTGTTGCTTACGTCACTCTGGAACCGTGCTGTCATCAAGGCGAGACGCCGCCCTGCACCGGCGCCTTGATCGAGGCAGGCCTAGCCCGTGTGGTGGCCGCAGTCGAGGACCCGGATTCACGAGTTGCCGGGAAAGGGTTTGAAGAGCTACGCGCTGCCGGCATCGAGGTGTCGGTTGGTATTTGCAGGGATGAAGCACTGACATTGAACGCGGGATTTGTTTCACGCACAACCAAGGCGCGTCCGCTGGTTTGCCTCAAGACAGCGTCAACGCTGGATGGCCGGATTGCAACGGCAAAAGGCGAAAGCCAATGGATCACTGGTCCCGAGGCGCGTGGCCGTGCGCATCTGATGCGTGCGACCAGTGATGCGATACTGGTCGGCATTGGTACTGCCCTAGCCGACAATCCGAAACTGACATGTCGTTTGCCGGGTTTAGGCGATCGTTCCCCCATACGTATTGTCGTCGATGCTCGGTTGGAATTGCCGATGAGCGCGGAGCTCGTGACGACTGCCGGAGACGTACCGACCTGGGTAATAACCGTTGCTAACGGCGAAAATGACCGGGCCGCGGCGTATCGCGACCAGGGTGTCGAATTGCTGGAAATTACTGCAGATAGCGATGGCTATCCCGAAGTGAACCAGGCGCTGGCTGCACTGGCTGATCGTGGCATAACCCGGTTGCTGGTCGAAGGAGGGGCTGGGATTGCGGCCGCTTTTCTTAAAGCCGATGCGGTTGATCGCATCGCTTGGTTCCGGGCGGGTTCGGTTATGGGCGGCGATGGTACCCCAGCGATTGCTGGTTACGGTTTGGAATCGTTGACGGATATTCGTCGGTTCGAATCAGTCTCGACCGAGCGCCTGGGTAATGACTGGCTGGAAACCTATCGGTCCGCGCCTTAAGTTAGGCTTATGTTTACGGGACTTATCCAAGATGTAGGGAAGGTGCGTGCTATCGACCGTGCAGGTGATTGGCGTATCGAAATCGCGACCTCGTTCGATATGGGCGACGTTGCGCTCGGCGCGTCGATTGCTTGTTCCGGCGTTTGTTTGACCGTCACTGAGAAAGAGAGCGGGTGGTTTGCGGTTGAAGCGTCAGCGGAGACACTTTCGAAAACCACAGTCGGTGATTGGGACGAGGGACGCCCGCTCAACCTCGAGCGATCCCTCAAGCTAGGCGACGAACTGGGGGGACACCTCGTTTTCGGCCATGTGGACGGGATTGCCGAAATCACTGCCCGGGCACCAGACGGCGACAGTACTCGATTTCGCATTTCTCCACCGCCGGAGTTGGCGAAATTCATCGCGCCAAAGGGCTGTGTTTCGGTTGATGGCGTGTCGTTGACGGTGAACGAAGTCGAGGGCGATGAGTTCGGCGTTAACATTATTCCCCATACGCTTGCGAATACAGGTTTCGGCAAAACACAGGTAGGTGACAGGGTAAACCTTGAGATCGACATGCTGGCTCGATATGTTGCACGGCTTTTGCCGGAAAGTTGAAAGGGTGGGCTTTGAACGCAAAAACGCATAATGCGGTAAAAACCAGCGATGTTGCCAAGCGCGTTGCGGGCGATCTCGATTTCCTCTCACCAATCGAGGAGATCATCGAGGACGCGCGCAACGGACGTATGTTTATTCTCGTCGACGATGAAGAACGCGAGAATGAGGGCGATCTGGTAATCCCCGCTCAGATGGCGACGCCGGACGCGATCAATTTCATGGCGACTCATGGGCGCGGGTTGATTTGCCTCGCCCTGGCGCAGGAACGTTGCGAGGAACTCGGGCTCGATCTCATGAGCCAGAAAAACCAAAGTCGCCACCAAACCGCCTTTACAGTGTCGATCGAAGCCCGAGAAGGGGTTACGACAGGAATTTCCGCCCCGGACCGGGCACGCACGGTCGCAGTCGCGATCGATCCGTCAAAAAGTGCTCCAGATATTGGCACGCCCGGGCATGTATTTCCGCTGATGGCGCGCGAAGGCGGCGTATTGGTCCGAGCGGGCCATACCGAGGCAGCAGTGGATATCGCGCGCCTCGCCGGCCTTAACCCCTCCGGGGTGATTTGCGAGATCATGAACGAGGACGGGACCATGGCTCGGCTCGGCGATCTCATCTCCTACGCCCAGTTCCACAATCTCAAGATCGGTGCAATCGCGGACTTAATCGCCTATCGGCGCAAGCATGACCGAATTGTCGAAAAAACCGCCGAAACGGATTTCACCAGTCAGCATGGTGGCGATTTCAAGCTCAATATTTACGTAAACCGCGTCGCCTACGCGGAGCACATCGCGTTGGTTAAGGGCAAAATCGAGCCAGGTAAGCCAACTTTAGTGCGTATGCATGCGATGAACTTTCTCGACGATGTGATCGGCAATTTGGGCAGCAGCCGGTCCGGTGATTTGCAGCGGGCAATGGAAATAATTGGCGAGGCGGAGAATGGCGTGATTGTCATTCTACGCGAGACCCAAGCGACGCAGCTTTCAGATCAACTTACTAATCCGGCCAACGGAGCCGGCGGAAAAGGAGCGACGCGCCCGCCGCTTCGCGATTATGGTGTCGGGGCGCAAATTTTGCTCGATCTCGGTGTTAGCGACATGATTCTGCTGTCCAATACACAGCGCGCGGTGGTCGGCCTCGACGGTTACGGGCTCAAAATTATCGATCATAAGCCGATCGATAAAGCACCTGGCGGAGCGGAGTAAGCCGGTGATCGAACCAAAACCACATATCATGATTGTCGAGGGGCGCTACTACGACGACATACAAGACGAATTACTGAAGGGCGCGGTTCAGGTTTTGGAAGAGGAAGGTGCGACCTACGAAACCTTTACCGTGCCGGGTGCATTTGAGATCCCGGCGACGATCCTTTATGCCGCGCGCAGCCTGGAACATTTCGCGGGGCATCGCCGGTTCGACGGGTTCATATCACTCGGATGCGTAATCCGGGGCGAGACCTCACACTACGATCATATTTGCGAGGAGGTGTCCCGCGGATTGATGGATTTATCACTTCGCTATGCGCTGGCACTCGGCTTTGGCGTCCTGACTTGCGAGAGCCGGGATCAGGCGATGGCGCGTGCGGCGGTCGATCAAGGCAACAAAGGAGCGGATGCGGCTTTGGCCTGCATGCGAATGCTCGCGCACAAGCATCACTTCCACCTATATCCGCGATGAACGTCGGGGGCAGTTTGGTGGCAGGCCGACGTGCGGCTCGCTTGGTGGCGGTACAATCTCTTTACGAGATGGAACTGAGCGGCAAACCGGCGGATCAGGTCTTGAACGATGTCGCCCGTCGGCGCGATGGAATCGGTAAATCGGGAGCGTCTATCGAGGGCGAGCCCGAGGATGCGCTTGCGACGCCTCCGGGCGAAACCGACATGAATTTTTGTGCCGAGTTGGTGCGCGGAGTTAGCACCAATGCGGAGACTATCGACGACGTAATCAAACGTGCGATGGCCGATGGCCGGACGCCGGAAAAGCTGGAAACCGTATTGCGCACAATCCTTCGCGCTGGCGCCTATGAGATAGGTCAGCGGCGTGATATCGATCCGCCGGTTACGATTAGTGAGTTCGTAGGACTGGCGGAACGGTTTTTTGCCGATCGCGAGCCGGCATTGGTAAACGGTCTATTGGACCGTATCGCTCGTGACCTCAGACCTGAAGATATGGCGGAGAACGCCGGCAATGACGGGCAAAGGTGAATTCGGGCGCATAAGGGATTTTTTGTCGCCTTTGGCGGGCGAAGGGGCGTTTGACCTTACCGACGATGCAGCGCTGATTGCCGAGGCGCCGGGGCAAGAACTTGTCGTTACAACCGATACCATCATCGCCGGGGTGCATTTTATGGGTGATGAAGATCCGTCACTTATTGCGGCGAAATTGCTCCGGGTCAGCTTGTCCGATCTGGCGGCGATGGGGGCCACGCCGGCCGGATACACCTTGAATTGGGCGCTTCCGGTCACCTGCGATGACGTTTGGATCGAGAGCTTTTGTCGAGGTCTCGGTGAACAGCAAACGATGTTCGGATTGTCTCTGCTTGGTGGCGATAGTGTGTCGGGACCCGGACCGGTTTGTTTGACAGCGACCCTGTTTGGTCGCGTGCCCGTAGGCCAAGCGCTTCGGCGCAAGGGAGCGGCAGCGGGCGATTCGATTTATGTCAGCGGAACCATTGGCGATGGGGCATTGGGCCTCTTGGCTGCCAAAGGCGACCTTGCAGGGCTCGATGCGGTGTCGATGAATGCTTTGATATCACGTTACCGTTTGCCCGAGCCTCGGCTAGAAGTTGGCCAGGCTCTGCGCGGCAAGGCAAGCGCAGCTGCGGATGTCTCCGACGGGTTGCTTGCCGATCTGGGCCATATCGCGGCGGCCTCTGGCCTCGGGGCGGAAATCGAATTCGCGAAAATTCCGTTATCGGCTGCCGCCGGTGCGGCTTTGGAGTCAAACGAGGATCTTTGGCGGTCGGTTGTAACCGGCGGGGACGATTACGAGTTGGTGTTCACGGGCCCTCTCGGTTTGGACGTGTCGCTCGAGTCTGTTGATATCAATGTCACGGCGATCGGTCGTATGACCCGCGATAGTTGCGTTAGCCTCTTGGACGTTGACGGAAAATCACTACATCTGGAACAGACCGGCTATCGTCACGGCTGAACGGCAATCGACATTTGCCATTCGATCGCGGATAATGGATTGATGTTGAAACATTTTTTGTTCCCGAACTGGATTCTGGTCGCGTTTTTGGTGGTGGCGGTCTTGTCTCCTGTACGTGCTGCGGAAGACAAAAAAGGGGCACCGGAAGCGCCGGTGGACAAGCCTGAATTCATTGAAATGGATAGTCTTACGGTTCCCGTCATTCGCGGCGGAAAGGTGGAAAAATACGTGCTGATCAAAGTGACGCTGGAGATGGTGGATTCCAGCGCCAAGAGCCTCGCGGTACGTTCTTTCCCACGCTTGAAAGACGCCTTCTATCGGGCGCTTTACGACTATTTCGGTTTTCAGAGGCCTGGCACCAAAGGCATAAATGTTCGCATCGTAAAGGCGCGATTGTTGCGCGCCGGCGCGCGTGCCATCGGCAAGAACAAAATTAAAGCGGTTCTGATCCAGCGTGCGGCAGAACGCGGATCGGGTAAGGGTAAATAGTCCCTACTCTTGCGGCGGAATTACTTCCTGTAAGCAGACCTGCTCGATCAGGTGATCGCGCCTGATATCGACTAGGTGGGCGCGCTTTTCTTCGTTCGAAAGCGCTATGCCGACGCCTTGAGTTAACGCGAGCACCACTGATTGGTCGGTCATGTCGAGCCAATAGGTACGGCGAATGAGTTTGTCCTCCCCGTCGCGGGCGAAAGGGTCTTCGGGGTTGGTCCCGAGGTCGGGTTTATAGAACGACATGAGCTATCTCCTTGCGGGCGGTTCTATAACTAATAATTGGCCCCTTCCGCAACGATTTCGGTTTCCGTTCTCCCGGCACCGTGCTATCCCGGCGCTCGGTTTCACAGAAACCCACGAAAGGCCAAGTGCGCCATGTCCGCAGCGGAAACACCCGCCCACGATCCGACTAAGAAGAACGTACTCATCCTGTCGATTTGTCTCGGCATGGCGATGACGGGGACGTCGATCGTGCTCACCATTTCCGCTTTGGTGGGTGTCGTGCTGGCGCCGGATCCGGCCTTGGCGACCGTGCCGTTCGGACTCCAGTGGATCATGACGGTTTCAAGCACGATGCCGCTGTCGTTATTGATGCGGCGCTTTGGCCGACGTCCGGTCTTTGTCGCGGGCCAGCTGGTCGGCTGCATTGGCGCGGGTATCGCTACCTATGCCATCTTCAATCAGGATTTCTATCTCTTCGCTTTGGGGAGTGCGGTGTTGGGAATCCATAATGCTTGCTGGCAGTATTACCGGTTTGCTGCGGCCGACACCGCGAGCGAGGCTTTCAAGAGCCGGGCAATTTCCTATGTGTTGGCGGGCGGTGTATTTGCGGCGGTGGCCGGCCCCGAACTCGCGAGCCGGACTCACGGTCTTTTCGAGCCGGTATTGTTTGCCGGCGGTTATCTTGCCATCTGTTGCATCACAATCGTTGCCGCGATCTTGTTGCTCGGCATTGAAATTCCGAAGCCAGTACGGCGCGATGGCGATAGCGGCCGGCCGCTCGGTGAGATCGTGCGCCAACCGGTGTTTATCGTTGCGGTCATCGCTTCGATGATCGGCTATGGCTTGATGAACCTTTCGATGACCGCTACCCCGCTCGCCATGAAGGTGTGCGGCTTTGTGGTTCATGACACTAAATGGGTTATTCAGGCCCATATTCTCGGCATGTATGTCCCGAGCTTTTTTACCGGCAACCTGATCAAGCGATTCGGCATTTATAACATTTTGTCGGTTGGCGCGGTGTTGATGATCGTTGCGGCCGCAACCGCCATGTCGGGCATTACGATCGGGCACTTTGCGGTCGCGCTGGCGGTGCTTGGTATCGGGTGGAATTTCCTCTTTATTGGCGGCACTACGTTGCTGACCGAAGCATACCGGCCGGAAGAAAAGGAAAAAGTACAAGGTTGCAATGACTTGATCGTTTTCGGGACGGTCGCGCTGACGGCATTTTTCTCCGGTACCATGCAGCATTTGATCGGTTGGAATGCGGTCAGCGCATCGTTGATTCTGCCCTCGTTGGCGGTATTAGGGGCGGTGCTTTGGCTGCGCCAAAAACGCGCGGGAGAGGGCGCTGCGGCGTGAGGTAGCATGCGGTTGCCATCGCCAAGCGCTTCTGGCATGGTCGCGCCGCTTTATCTGCCGGGGTGTCTCGAATGGCGGCAGTACGAATATGGAATTCAAATCACGAAATAGGGTCTGAACGATGCTGAACATTGTCATCGGGTGCGGCGTTCTTGCCGTTCTGTATGGAATTATCATCAGCCGCCAGGTGCTGAGCGCGGATGCGGGCAGCGAGCGGATGCAGGAAATCGCTTCCGGCATTCAAGAAGGGGCGGCGGCTTATCTCAACCGTCAATATACGACCATTGGTCTTGTCGGGGTCGTGATCGCTGCGATCTTGCTCTATCTCTTCAATTGGCAAGTGGCGTTGGGATTTGTAATCGGTGCTGTACTCTCTGGAGCGGCCGGTTATATCGGTATGCATATTTCCGTGCGCGCCAATGTGCGCACCACTCAGGCAGCAAGTACAAGCCTCGCCGAAGGACTGAAGGTCTCCTATCAGTCGGGTTCGGTGACGGGCATGTTGGTTGCCGGTTTGGCGCTCTTGGCGGTGACCGTCTATTACAAATTCCTGCTTTCGACCGGGGCAACCGAGCGGGGCATTGTCGATCCGCTGGTGGCCCTTGGCTTCGGCGCATCGTTGATTTCGATTTTCGCCCGGTTGGGCGGTGGCATCTTCACCAAGGGTGCGGATGTGGGTGCTGACCTGGTCGGTAAGGTCGAAGCGGGCATTCCCGAAGACGATCCCCGCAATCCTGCCGTGATCGCGGACAATGTCGGAGACAATGTGGGCGATTGCGCCGGCATGGCCGCCGATCTATTCGAGACTTATGTGGTTAGCGTCGTCGCGACGATGGTGTTGGCACAGATTTTCTTCTCCGGTGCTGCCGAAGGCCAGATGATGGTCTATCCGCTGGTGATTGGGGCGACCTGCATAATTACCACTATTATCGGCAACTTCTTCGTCAAATTGGGATCTAGCGAAAGCATCATGGGTGCCCTTTACAAAGGCTTTATCGCTTGTACGGTTCTGTCGGCGATCGCCCTATATTTCGTCACCGACAAGGTAATCGGACTGGGCACCAGCTTCACCGTTGCCGGCCAAACTTCGAGCGGCATGGATCTCTTCTATTGCGGTCTGATTGGATTGGTGACGACGGGGCTCATCGTCTGGATTACCGAATATTACACCGGCACCGAATATCGTCCGGTGCGTTCGGTGGCGCAGGCCTCGACCACGGGTCATGGCACTAACGTGATCCAGGGTTTGGCGATTTCGATGGAAGCGACGGCGATCCCGGCGATCATTATCTGCGCGGCAATTATCGCGACCTTCCTGTTGGCGGGCCTCTTCGGCATCGCTATCGCGGTTACCACCATGCTCGCACTGGCGGGTATTGTCGTTGCGTTGGACGCTTACGGTCCGGTGACCGACAATGCGGGTGGTATCGCTGAAATGGCGGAACTCGACGAAGATGTACGCAAGACCACCGACGCATTGGACGCGGTCGGCAATACGACCAAGGCCGTGACCAAGGGGTATGCGATCGGTTCAGCCGGTTTGGGTGCGTTGGTGCTATTTGCGGCCTATACCCAAGACTTGGCGCATTTCACTGCTAATGCGGATAAGTACAAATTTTTCGCCGGCGTAAATGTCGATTTCACCCTCTCCAATCCATATGTGGTCGTCGGCCTTTTCGTCGGCGGCCTTTTGCCTTATCTGTTCGGCGCCTTGGGAATGACCGCAGTCGGTCGGGCGGCGGGCGCTGTCGTCGTTGAAGTGCGGCGTCAGTTTAAGGAGATCAAGGGCATCATGCAGGGCAAGGCAAAGCCTGAATATGGCGCCTGCGTCGATATGCTGACCAAGGCCGCTATCAAGGAGATGATTATACCTTCGATGCTACCGGTGCTCTCGCCAATCGTGCTGTTTTTGGTAATTCAGGCGATTGCCGGGAAGTCGGCGGCGTTCTCTGCTTTGGGGGCGATGCTGCTCGGCGTCATCGTTACCGGTCTCTTCGTCGCGATTTCCATGACCGCCGGCGGCGGCGCGTGGGACAATGCGAAGAAGTTCATCGAAGATGGTAATCACGGTGGCAAGGGCTCGGATGCCCATCATGCGGCAGTGACCGGCGATACGGTCGGCGATCCCTACAAGGATACGGCCGGCCCTGCCGTCAATCCGATGATTAAGATTACAAACATCGTCGCGTTGCTATTGCTGGCGATGTTGGCACATTAAATCGTTCCAATTTTGGGACAAACTGAACCCCCGTCGCTGTCGCGGCGGGGGTTTTTCCTTGCCGATGAACGCGTGAGTTAATTGCCTGTTGGAATGCCGAGGCCGAGATTGCCGAACATTTGTTCCCAGAAACCAAGTTCGTGACCACTGGTCTTGGTTTCGCGCTCTACGAGATCGACTTTGCGGCCATCTTCGGTCCGGTAGCGCTCCAAATGCTGAACCTTACCGCGCGGGGTGAAGTAGATCGCTACCACCTGTTGATCGACGATATCCGCAGGCATGAACGCCCATTGCGACGTTTGACGGCTAATGTAGTACCAAACCTGGGAATCGAAGGTGCCGCGCGTGGAAGGGTTGCCAAGTAGCTTGGCCACTTCTTGGCGGCTGGTCTCGCCAACCTTGATTTTTGCAAGTTGTGATTCGGTCGGTAAATTTCCTCGAAGGGCGGTTTTCGACGAACATGCCCCAAGCACGAGTGCGGCAATTAGTGCCAAACCCACTAGTATCGAGCGTTTTTTGATGCTTTGCATCATGCTAGATTGCTTTCCCACGCGTCGCCAATTCGGACCTTCAACATATGGGGCGGTACGAGTGACATTCTAGTTTGTTTGCGATTATGAATACAATTTCAGATTTATTGGGTATAGGATTTTCGGCGGTTCCATGCTGCAGAAACTAAAATCTTGGTTTGCGCCGGACCCGTTGGATGCGCCGGCGCGTGCGCTGTATCACCGTATTGTCGAACAGGCGAGGCGGCCTGAGTTTTTCGATGCCTTTGCGGTGCCGGATACCGCCAACGGCCGCTTCGATATGATCGTACTCCATTGTTATTGCGTTATGCGGCGTCTGAAAAAATCGCCCGAGGGTTACGATCTGTCACAAATGCTGGCCACGGTGCTGGTAGATGACCTCGACCGAAATTTACGCGAAATGGGTGTTGGCGATCTTTCCGTGGGGAAAAAGGTGAAGCGCATCGCCGAGGGATTTTACGGCCGGCTTGATGCCTACGACGCTGCCTTTGAAGAGACGGAAGATGAGGCGCTGTCCGAGGCGTTACGCCGCAATATTTATAGTTCGCTCGACGACCCACCTACCGATGGTGTCGCTGCGATGGTGTCGTATTTCCGGCGCGAAGTTGCAGCGGTCGATGAAGTTGATCTCGAACGGCTCGCTTTAGGTGAAGTCACCTTCGGCGCTCCGACATTTTCATAGGCATTTCGGGACCATGAGCGAGGAGGCCGAATTTTCGCGCTGGGTTGTTGCCGATGAAATTGGTGACGAAATGCGCACTATGAACATAGAAGCGACGCCAGAGGAGTTAATCGCGCTGACGGCTCGGTTCGAATTGACAGGGCTAGAACGACTGGAAGCATCTTTGCAAATTAAACGCGCGGAAAAGACCGGCCTGATCGAGATCGATGGGCGTTTTTCCGCGATAGGATCGCAACAATGCGTGGTAAGCCTCGAACCGGTCGCTTTCGAATTGGATGAAACCTTATCCTGCTTTTTTGCAGATGATGGGGTTGAGGAAACCGATATCGAGCTCGATTTGTCCGACGAGGATCCGCCGGAAATCGTGGAAAACAATCAAATCGATCTCGGTGAATTGACCGTTCAACAGCTGGCTGTTGCATTGGATCCCTATCCTCGAGCACCCGGGGTGGACATTCCCGCAAGCGGTTTAAATTTTGGTGAAAAAGACGATAAAGGCGACAAAGTCCCGGAAAATCATCCATTTGCGGCACTCCGTCGGTTAAAACGATAGCAATATTACAGGTCTTTTGCTTGCCGTACGGTTAATCTTTCTGTATGAAACCCGGCAATTCAGCCGAAACGCATTAAGGTTTTGTGAAGGGGAAGCCGAATGGCCGTTCCTAAGAGTAAAATATCGAAATCCCGCCGAAACATGCGCCGTGCGCATGACGCGTTGAAGGCGTCAGCCTACAACGAATGCCCCAATTGCGGCGAGCTCAAGCGGCCTCACCACGTTTGCGACGCCTGCGGTCAATATGGCGACCGGGAAGTCGTCAACGTTGACGACGCGTAAGGATTCGGCAAGCGCCGGACCGGCAAGCTCGTGCCCGATAAATTAGTCATCTCTTTAGACGCCATGGGAGGCGATAACGCTCCCGAAATGGTCGTCCGTGGTGCTTCGATCGCGCGAGTTCGGATGCCCGAGGTGCGTTATCTAATGTTCGGCGACGAGGCGCGGATCGCGCCACTCTTGGAAAGCGAACCGGAATTAGCCGACGTCACCGAAATTCGTCATACCGATGAAATGATTTCAAGCGGAGAGAAGCCGTCGGTTGCTCTGCGGTCGGGCCGAAATTCCAGTATGCGTTTGGCGATCAATGCGGTTGCCGATGGTGAAGCTGCTTCTGTGGTTTCCGCCGGCAATACCGGTGCTTTGATGGCGATCGCCAAGTTTGTTCTAAAGACGCTGCCCGGTATCGACCGGCCCGCGATTACCTCTTTCTATCCGACGCGACGCGGCGAGGCTTGTATGCTCGATCTCGGCGCCAACCTGCAATGCGATGCCAATAACTTGGTTCAGTTTGCTGTCATGGGCGAAGTGTTCGCGCGCACCGTTCTCGGCATAGAAAAGCCCACGATTGGCTTACTCAATGTTGGGGTCGAAGAACTGAAAGGGCATGAGGAGATTCGCGACGCGGCTGCGATATTGAGAGACGCAGATTTGCCAGGTGAATTCGTTGGTTTTATCGAAGGCGATGATATTGCGGCGGGCACAGTAGATGTTGTCGTAACCGACGGCTTTACCGGTAATGTCGCGTTGAAGACCGCCGAAGGCATGATCAAGCTTTATGCCGGTTTCCTTAAAGATGCCTTCGGTGGCAGTTTGATTGCGCGGCTGGGGTATTTGATGGCCAAACGTGAGATATCCAACCTTCGAATGCGCACCGACCCGCGCCGCTATAATGGTGCGATGCTATTAGGGTTGAATGGTATTGCGGTGAAAAGCCACGGGGGTACTGATGATTTCGGATTTGCGAGCGCAATCGAAGTCGCCTCGGATATGGTGACGCACCAATTCCTGGACAAAATCGCAGATGATTTCGCGTTGTTGGACGAGGGGCAAGGGCCGGTCATGAAAGCGGCGGTCAACTAGGATGCGGCGATCTGTTTTTCTTGGCTGCGGGTCTTACCTGCCGGAAAAAGTCGTTACTAATGACGATCTGGCTGAGCGCATCGATACTTCCGATGAGTGGATTGCTCAACGCACTGGCATTCGTCAGCGTCATATCGCTGCCGATGATCAGCTGACCTCTGATCTCGGCGTCGAAGCAGCGAAGGCGGCAATGGATTGTGCGGGCGTAACGCCTGACGATATCGACCTCATCGTTTTAGCAACCGTGACGCCGGACAATACCTTTCCCTCGACCGCAACGCATGTGCAGTCGAAACTCGGCATCAAGCAAGGCGCCGCCTTCGATGTGCAAGCGGCCTGTTCGGGTTTCATCTATTCTCTTAGTACGGCTGACAACATGATCCGCTTGGGTCAGGCCAATACCGCGCTTCTGATCGGCTCGGAAACCTTCAGTCGTATCGTCGATTGGGAAGATCGCGGCACGTGCGTGCTGTTTGGCGACGGAGCCGGTGCGGTGGTGCTGGGTTCGGAAGAAAACGACGGCGGGAATCGGGATCGCGGCGTCCTATCGACCCATATCTATTCCGATGGTGACTATTACAAGATGTTATGGACGGATGGTGGCCCCTCGACCAATGGCAAAGCCGGTGTCATCGAGATGGAAGGGCGTGAGGTTTTCAAACATGCGGTCTTGCGCATGTCTGAAGCGGTTGAGACGGCGCTCGACGAAAACGATCTGAAGATTTCCGACATTGATTGGCTGGTTCCGCATCAGGCCAACATCCGCATCATGGATCGGGTTGCGAAGAAGCTCGCCGTAGAGGATTCCAAGATTATCGTTACCGTCGATCAACAGGCGAATACTTCTGCGGCAACGATTCCGCTGGCATTGGCTGATGCCCAGTCGCGGCAATGTTTTTCGACAGGCGACTTAATTTCGCTGACCGCCATGGGTGGCGGATTTACCTGGGGCTCTGCGCTCGTACGTTGGTAGCCGTCGAATCGGCTTTTTTTCTTGCCCGTCAAAGACTTTTGCCGAATTTGTCGAGTCTAAGCGATTGACTGAGCATGCGCTGCTGGTTACGCTATGACGTTGAGTCGGAAGGCTATAGGGGGAAACGATGCCCGGGGATACCGTTACACGCGCGCAGTTGACCGAAGCGGTCTATCAGGAAGTTGGCTTGTCGAGAAACGAATCCGCAGATCTTGTGGAGTCCGTGCTTGGCGAAATATCCGACGCGCTGATGCGCGATGAAATGGTGAAAGTTTCCTCGTTCGGCAGCTTTTTTGTTCGCCAGAAAGGCCAACGTGTCGGGCGCAATCCCAAAACCGGCGAAGAGGTGCCAATCCTGCCCCGTCGTGTCCTCGTATTCCGTCCAAGCCATGTGCTCAAGAACCGAATTAATGATGGCTATCAGGCACGTGAACAGGGTGTCGAGGCGCCAGCACCGCAAGCGCCTCAAGCAGCACCCCAACCTGCACCTCAGCCAGCGCCGTCTCCAGCTCCAGCACCGTCTTACGGTACACCAAGCAGTACACCCGGAGGTGGGTTCGGCGGTGGCCAGAGTACTACACCTGGCAGCGCACCCAGCCCGACACCTGGCACGACGCCGGCTAGCACCCCGGGAGGAACACCCGGTGGCGGGTATGGTCAGCCGACACCGTCACGCGATGACGATGACGACGACCAAGGCGGCGGCGGGCAAGGTGGCGGCTTCGGCGGTCGATCCTTCTAGCGATGGCGGATAATTCCGCAGACGCCAAATCGGCAGACGCATTCAGAACCATCAGTGAAGTTTCGGGAGAACTCGACGTCCCGCAGCATGTGTTGCGGTTCTGGGAGACAAAATTCACTCAAGTTAAGCCGATGAAGCGGGGCGGAGGACGGAGATACTACAGGCCGGATGATGTGGCCCTGTTGATGGCCATACGTGCGCTGCTTTACGACGATGGCTATACGATCCGGGGCGTCCAACGCTTGTTGCGTGAGAAAGGCGTGCGCTCCTTGTTGCAAGGCGAGCCTAAAAAGGTTTCGTCACCTGAACCGGTTGCTGCTCCGGCGACACCAGCGCCAGCTACAACAGAGACCACTATTGCACCGGTGATTAAGACCGTCGTCGATCCATCAGGTATCGGCGAAGACAAGCGCAGTGAGCTGGAAGCGGTCTTAAAAGAACTGCACGTTTTGCAGACAGAGTTACGTCGCTAAAAATTCGTTTCGCCCGTTGCCGTACCTTTGGCTGAGGGCTAAAGTGCCGCCTCCTTTGGCCATCCGGTGGCCTTGGGGAAATATCACGAGCGGGGCGTGGCGCAGTCTGGTAGCGCATTCGACTGGGGGTCGAAAGGTCGCAGGTTCAAGTCCTGCCGCCCCGACCAGTGATGACGATCATATAAAAATCTCTATAGTTGTTCAGAATACTGGCGTAGTTGCGGTCTAAACGCGACCGACGGCTGGTCTCTATGCTGTACCAATTACAAAAATTTGCTGGAGCTTGTGTCATGTATCGTCGCCTTCGAATTTGTTTCGGTATTTTGTTGGTATTGGCTGCCCTGGGAAGCGCCCCCAATAGGGCTTCTGCGGCTGGTCTGAGCGAAGCGCTTTCGACCCTCGATACCGGTCCTTATAAAGATGCAGCTTGTAAGGCGGCCATCGATGCCGTCGTCGGTGCGGTCGATGGCTTAGGCGCCGCCGGATTCAGCAATGTCAAAGTCGAAGACGACGTAATTTCCGGTGATCTTTCGCTCCCGGTTGCCGGTAGTTGGTCGATTTATCTTTTCGCAACCGATTGCTCGAAAAGCGGGTTTGCGGTGCTGAAGCCGAAGTCCGATCTCAAACTTTCCGACCTTGTCGGTTCGGTCCCGGGTCTCAACGAGGTGGATAAGCTCGGCCTCAATGGGCAGGTCTTTATTCTCTCCAATACTGAAGGAAGTTTGGCGGCCGAAAGCGCGCCGGACTCATTGAAGTCGGCATTGTCGGCGGCGGCCAATGGTGACGATGGCGTCGAAATCGAGGTCAAGGCAGGGCTGACCGTTCTCGGCGTCATGGACCTTTCAAAATCCACGGCGACCAGCAAGGGGATGAGCTTCCTCGGATTCAAGGACGATAACTCAAAGAAGATTGCGATAAATGCCTTCCTCGGCGCCGAAATGATGGCTGCCTGGTTGAAAGGGGATAAGGGCAAAGCGGATTTCACCCTGGTGGGGACACTCACCGATGCGGCGATGACTTTGCCGGGCCATGTCACGCTTCCGAAAGCGACACTCACCTTTTCGACCGCGATCAATGCCGATGGTAAGGCATTCGAACTGGATGTGGCCGCCGACGATCCGTGGACGAAGGCATTCGGCATTCCCGGCCTCACGCTTTCGAATGCTGCGATCAACGTAAAAGCGGGCGACGAGACTTCCGCATCACTAAGCGCCACGACAAGCATTGGTGGACAAGCATTGGATGTCGCATGGAGTGCGGCGAAAGCGGATGATTCCGCCGAAGTCACATTGAATATCGCCGCGGCAAATGATGGCACGTTCAAGATCGGGTCGATTGGCGGATTGAGCAAGGTGCCCGGGATCAGCGATCTTGGTTTCAAGTCACTCGCGGTTTCGACCGAAGGCTTTAGCGGCCGGTTGATTTGGAAGGGCAAGGAACTCGATGGTGCAGTTATTTTTACCGGTGAGTCCAAGAAGCCATTGGTGCTGGTCAAAACCGAAACCTTCGATCTGAAAGATATTTCCAGCGCGATCGGCAAGACTCCGCTTGGGAAGATGACCTTCCCTGGCATGATTTTGACTTTAGCTGAAACCGATCCTGGGGCGATCGACGCTGAAAGCCTGCCTGAGGTCGCCCAGGCGATACTCGGCAACCTCGCAGAAAAATCCGGTGGAAAGATCGAGTTTAACCAAGGGGTCGGCATGCTGGTTGCCATCGATGCGGCCAAGCTGGGGGATGCGGTTAAAACCGTCGGTGCCTCCGGCGAACTGGTGATCGGCGGCACGCTGGGCGGCCTATTTGGCGGCGATCCGAAAGTCGATTTGTTTGCAGCCTTGCCCACCTTCTCAAGCAAAAAAATGCCGAAGTTCCTCAAGGCGGTTAAAGGCGTAACGCCTCAATTGAATTTGGCATTCAAGAAAAGCGGGGGCGGATTCGAAGCGGATATCGGTGTTGATCTTCGGACCGATCTCAAGGTCGGCAAAGACACAGTTCAGCTGGATACGGCAGTAACCGCCGTCGTGGCGACATCCGGTGTCGGGCTCAATATCGGCGGATCGTTGGATGTATGGGAGAATGCGTTCGGCCTCAAGGGCTTTACCATGAGCGAAGTCGCAATGGCGGTTGAAGTGGATGCGGATAGTTCGGTCAGTGCCGCCTTCCAGGGTACGGTCACGCTCAAAGACGGGAGTACGACCTTTACCATCAAGGCATTGCTGTCGCCGGATTTGGCGGCACTCGGAGTGCCGAAAGAGGTGGTTTTCGACCTCGAGACTAACCAGATCAGCCTCCACGGCCTCATGGATTTGGCCGATGTTTTTATCGGAGCGACTGGTAATAGCGCAACCGCCCGCGCTGCCCGTGGCAAGGGACTGTTCAAAACGCTACAGCTCGACAAGCTGCCCGATATCGAATTCTTGCCCTACAAAAACGATAAGGGCGAACTGGAAAAAGTTCAGATCTATATGGCGACACCCGGCGCCACGGATCCGCAGCTCGACATCGACGGTATGGGCTTCGGGATCGAGGGCCGGTTGCAAATCGAGGGCAAAGATATCGCCCAGGCGAAAGCCAAGTTGACGGAATCGTCGTTCGATTTCGACGGCGAAATTTTGATTCATCAATTGGGTCCGCTCAAAATCAAAAATGCCAAGCTCGATGCAGCGGCCAGCCTGTCCGAACTGCCGTTTCTTCATATAGCCGCGGATGCGGTGCTGCTCGGCGTCGAGCAGGCGATCAAAATCGATTTCAGCTCCGAGAAAATCGGGTTCGAACTTTCCGATAAGTTTGGTCAAGCATTCACCAGCGATATTTCTGCCGAAGCGTCCGTAGAAGACCCGTAAAATCCGGACTTTGACGTGAAGCTAGCTTTCAAGGGAGATCTTCTCGATTACGTATTGGGCGGGCTCGAAAAAGAACTCAACAAAGCGATCAATTCCTATTCGGCGGATGTGAAAAAGGCCGAAGCATCCATGAAGAGTGCGCAGGCGGATATCGACAAAGAAGAAAAGAAAGTCGACGACGCGTTCAAGTCCGCAACTAAGGATTTGGACAAGGCGGCGGATGCCATCGAGAAAGCCATCAAGAAAGTAAATGGCATCCAAAAAGACATTCGCGAGAAAAAGGACAAGATCGGCGACAAGGAACACGAACTTCATCATCTCGATTTCTGGCGTGTCGACAAAGCGATCGAATTGGCTATCGAGATTGCTGCTCTTGAAGTGGAAATCGGTGCGCTCTACGCGGCGAAGGCGACCGCTGTTGCCGCGCTCGAAATTGCCAAGGCCTCGACCAAACTGGCGCCGGTCCTATTCCAACCGGTGGTGCTTGCCGCCAACGCGACCTTTGAAGCCGCCAAAGGGGCAATCACGGTCGCCGAAGTGGCGGTCGATGCGACCAAGTACGCGCTCGAAGGTATCAAGGATGCGATCGATGCCTACCGCAAGAACTTCGCCTTCGAAGAGGCGGTTTTCGACGGTAGTTTGCAGGCGTTGCTTGGCAACAAAGCGATCACCATGAAAGCCAAGTTCAAGGCATTCGGTGAGCCGGTTGCGTTCGATCTAAGTTTCAAGCCGATTAATCCGAAAGAGATCGGCAAGGCGGTCGATGGCATGGTCGAAAAATTGGCGAAACAAGCGATCGACGAAATCGAGGATGAATTCTTCGGTGGCGGTAGTTCGAAACATTCGAGTGGCAGTTCCCATAGTTCAAAGAGTGCGTCTGCCGCGAAACCAACCAATCCGCCGGGCTGGAACAACGAGGGCCCGTCAGATCATTCGATCCCCTTAAAGGGTGCTAAATACAAAAATGCGGCAGCCGGCAAATGCATGGTGATTCAAAACAACAAATTGGTGTTTGCCAGCTGCTCCGGGGTAAAGGATTCGCAACTCTTTCGGTTTAGCCCGAAAGGCGATTTCGTAGCTGTCGGGTCTTCAAGTAAGGCACAATATTGTTTGGCCGCAAAAGGACCGAACGACGGCGACAAGGTTGAATTGGCCCGGTGCACCACTGGATCGTTACAGAAATGGCATTACTCCGGCGGTCAGCTCAAGACCGCGAGCGGGCATTGCGCGGCATTTGCCAAGAACGGGTTGAGTCTCGCAGAGTGTGCGGCCGGCAATAAATCGCAAAGCTGGAGTAGCGAGCCGATCGCCGATCTCGACAAATTGAGCGAGACGCCGCAGACCCATGTCTATTCGGTCTCGTTCCGTAAGCCGAAGGGCAACACGTGTATCGATGCTGCGGATGGTCTGGTGCTCGAATATGCCTGCGATGATAGCGACTACCAAGTTTACAACCTCAACAGCTCCGGCCAGCTTCGAATCTTCACGGATTGCATCCAGGCGCAAAAAGCGTCGAAGGGGAGCAGTGTCTTCCTCGGGGACTGCAAAAAGACCACGCAAAAATGGCAGTGGGTCGGGCTGAAGATGCAGTTGAAGGGCAGCAAACTTTGCCTCAACCGCAGCGAACAGTCGAACCCGCTGGGCATCAAGCCGATCACGCTCGGCAGTTGCAGCGCGAAAGATGCCGAATGGGAACTGGAGCCCTCGAATGTGGATCCGAAAGGTCGCATCTTGCCGGGCTATGCCATGTTGCAGACCACTGCCGGATTATGCGTCGAAGTACGAAGCAAATTGCAGATCGATGGTCTAGCCATCCCATCCTCGATCCTGTGGAGTTGCAACGGTGATTTCAACCAGAGTTTTTCGTTCCGCTGGAACGGAGAAATTCGCTCGCTCGGTAAATGCTTGAATGCGACAAGCGACCATGCGGGAGCACAGGTGATCGTGGATGAATGCTACAAGCGGCCCAGCGCATTGGTGCCCAGCTTCTTCCAGCAAGCCGGCAAGAACCGCGGCAATATGAACAAGCAACGCTGGCGTTTGAAGGCGGATGGTACCATTCGCAAAATCGGCACCAAACTTTGCTTGTCCGCCAATCCGAAAGGCCTGCGTCAGTTCCGATTCAATCCGTTCGGCCTTAAGCCGGGGCAGCAATTGAAGCCCTCGACAGGCAAGCCGGGTGGCATGGGATCGCTGCTCAGCCTAGAGAAATGTACCGGCGGGACCCTGCAGAAATGGGCTGTGTCGTCCAAACTGCCCGGCGGCAAAACCGTGGCCGGCTATAAGCAGCTGGCACATACCATCAAGGGAGCCCAACGTTGCCTAGAGACGTCGGGCGACTCCAAGTTCCGGAAATTGATCGCGCGGCGCTGCAATTCTTCTAGCACTTATCAGAAATACGCACTGACGCCTTCTGGCGAAATTCGCCAGATGGGCCGCTGTATCGGTACGGTAACGTCGGAACGGTCTTACGGCGATGGCTATCAGGTTGGCCTACAGGAGTGCCAAAACATCTCCACCCAGAAATGGGGTTTCTCGAAGTCGGGCTGGATCTATCAGAAACGGATTGCGAGCGGTGCGGCGATTGCTGGCGCGGCTCGAGCTTCGCTCGGGTCGGTGCAAAAATTTGCCAGCGCGGCGCGTAATTTGAAAGAGATCAAATCCGCCAAGCCGCCGACCACGGTTATGTGCATCACCGAGGGCAAAGTGTTCAATCCGGCAGACAGCATGCCGTTCCTCTCCAGTGCGCAGCGGGCGCAAATGGGCAAAATCGCAAGCTTCGGCCTAATTGGCGTCGAGAGTTGCCCGGTGGCAATGAAAAGTGCGCAGAAGGGTACCTGCATGCAGGTCAAAAGCGACGGAACCATCGCCTTGGCTAAGTGCAACCTGGCTAACGCGTTTACCGCCAATCAGGCGTTTAGCTTGAGTGCGGGCAAGTTGGTGCAGCGGGTGGTTGATTCCAAGGGGGCGCATTTGCGTAAAGTATGGATCGATGACGCGGTCAACACCAAGCTGCCGTCGGTGAAGGTGACGCCCAACCTTGCCGCCGCGAAGAACAATGTCATCAAAGCGGTGCAAGACACGTTCAAGTCATACGCGAGTTCGGGCTTCGCCTTCGATGGACGCCACGGCATTCTGCAATACAACCGTGATGCAGGAAAATGTGTGGTATCGCCGAGCGGTAAGGGTGCGCTATCAGCATCTGCGTTGAAAAAGCTTCAGCAAGACGCCGCCAAATTGACTGCATCCATCCCCAATCTCGCATTGCAAAGCACAACGAGTTCGAAGGCCAAAAAACAACTTGATGCCAATCGAAAAAAACTCGCCGACATCAGCGCCAAGATTGCGGCGAGCCAAAAGGCCTCTTTGATCAATGTCGACCGGTGTGTTGCCAATGTCAGCCACAAATGGACACCGGTTCCAATCGCCGCCGGAACCTGGAAGGCGAAGTAGCAAAGCTGGTGACAATCAAGCTCGTCTCATTCGATGTCTATATGGCGTTGATCGATATCCAAGGCAGCCTGACCCCGGTGACTGCCGCTGCCCTTGACCTCGATACTGAGGCGGCAGACGAGTTCGTGCGACTTTGGCGGGCGAAGCAAATGGAGCGAGCGGCGGCGAGCAACTCGTTGGGCCTAGGGCGCACGCTCTTTCGTGATTGTACGCGGATGGGGCTCGACTATGTTTTGGCAAGGCACGGGATCGATCTCCCCGATGACCAACGCCGTGAACTGGTGTCGGCGTGGGATGCGATCCGTCCCTGGCCTGAAGCGATTGAATTGGTTGGCGAAGTCAAAAATCGTGGTTATGTGACCGCCATACTTTCAAACGGCGACCACGATATGTTGGCGGCACTTGCGAAACCGTTCGGCGACAAAATGGATCATATCCTGTCGGCGGAAAGTGCCGGCGTCTACAAGCCGCATCCGGCGGTTTACGATTTGCCGGAGACGGAGTTGAAGATCGCCAAGGCGGACGTGCTCCATGTTGCTGGCAGCGGCAACGATGTTATGGGTGCGATTGCCACGGGTATGAGATGCTATTGGTCGAATAGAAATGGCGACCGGGTGATCGATACTACCTATGTCCCGACAGGTGAGGGTGCGGATTTGACCGGTGTTCTCGAATTGCTTTAGGCGCCGAATGGAAATCGTGCGGTTTCGTAGAAGGGCATCCAGCCGTCCGGCTGGCCGAAGATCGCAAGCGAATCAAATCGAACATCGGAGAGCACGCTTTCGTCTATATGGCTCCGTATAGCCGTGACTAATTCCTCCAGCTGCTTTGCGTCTTCGATCCGACTTGTAAGCGAGAAGTGCGGGCGAAATTGCTCAAACACGAAAGGATAGCCCCATTTAGTGAGCATGGCGTCCTGTGCGGGTGATAGGTTGGCCTCACGGCGGCGGGCCAATTCCTCCTCGGTCGGTGGGGCGCGAAAATGGTCGAACTCGGTAACGCAGGCATCGGCTAACGCATGCAGTGGGTCGCATCTATCGGCCGGTATAAGCGCGATGAAACGATCCAGTGCCTTGATCTCTAGCTTCGGTACCAGGAATGACTGTTGCGCCGTAGCGAAGCGCGCGGCGGCCTGATGAAGCTCTTCGGCGCTTTTGCCGTCGCTCAATCGGAAGGGCGCTTTTAAGGTGGCGTGAAAGCCATATTTGCGTGGCGTCTTGGTAACGTCCGCAAACAAGGCGGGCGCGATAGCCCGAAAAACCGGCTGTGCCAGCGGGCCGCCGTAGTGTGCGTCTCGGCCAATGAGCTGTTGACCCAATTCATACAGCGGATGATCTGGTGGCGGGGTGAGGTAGAGCGCGTAACGGCCGGTCATGCCCGAGCCTACCAAATCTCGGCGACAAAAAAAGGGCGCCGGCTTGGCCGGCGCCCTTCCGATAAGATAGGCGTCAGCCTAGTACTTCTTTTTAGCTGCGCAGGGGCCGCATTTGGCCGCACAAGGACCGCATTTGGCTTTGCACTTGGCCGCACAGGCACCGCATTTGGCGGCACACGCGCCACATTTTGCTGCGCACGGGCCACATGCCGCGATTTGCACGGACGTGTCCGGCGAAGCCGCAGCAGCCGTAGCGGCCGGCAATGCAGCAGCACCTGCTGTCAATGCAGCAACGCTAAGAGTGGTAATGGTTTTCTTGAGCATAAAGCCCTCCTGGTTCAGGTATTTAGACGCAGGTTCGAAAGGAGATATTCCAGCGTCATGGACTTTCGATTACACCGGTACCGAGACTAGAAATCGAATCAAAGAATGACGCAACCAATAAACTTTTTGTGAGCAACGGATTACCGCTTGGATCTATTTACTGGCCAATTCGCGGCCTTTTTCGGTCAATTTGCAAACTAGCCAGTCGGGCTTGGTGGGATTGTCGAACCAAGGCTCTGCCCAGCCTTGCGCAATACAGCTTTTGACCGTGCGCTCGCTCACTTTCTGACCGTATTCGTCGAACAGGGGGAGTTTGCCGCCGGGCTGATCGAGGCCCCGCTTTAGCCATTCGATCTGGCTACGCGTCGGCCGCCCGCGCTTTGCAGCTGATTTAGCTCCCCGTGTCGCCGTTTTTACGGCTGACTCCATTATTTTACTCCGCTTGTTGCTGCGGCTGATTGAATTGCAATGGTACGTTAGAATGAGATCTTCGCCAAGGGCACATGGCAAGGGGACATGAAATGAGCGCTTGTTTGGTTTACGTAACCGCCTCCGACAAAGCAGAAGCGGAGAAAATCGGCAGAACAGCGGTCGAAGAAAAGCTCGCCGCGTGCGCAAATGTTTTGGGTGGACACATGTCGATTTATCGCTGGCAAGGGGAGGTGCAGCAGGATCAGGAAGTGGGACTGCTGTTGAAAACCATGGAAGGTCATGTGGCGGCGCTGACCGAGCGAATTCTCGCGCTGCATTCCTACGACTGCCCGTGTGTCGTCACTTGGCCTTTGACCGGCGGCAACCCGGACTTTCTTGCCTGGATCGAGAGCGAATCCAAACCCTAAATTGATACCGCTATCACAGCAACCTTCCACGTGACCGGGCAGAAGAGATCAGCTAAAGTTACCTAAAATAAAGCGAATCATCGACGGTATTGGGGGCAAGTGCGATGACGATGAAAACGATATTGGTGCCGATCGAGGAGAGCGAAGGGCTTGATGCGATACTGGATACGGCGCTTCTGACCGCGAATATATTCGGCAGTTATATCGAGGGGCTGTATTACCAGCCTACCGCGGCGAGCGCGATGGTGGTCGCCGGCGAAGGCTTGGTGGTGACCACACCGGAACTGGTCGAAAGCGTTGAGCAGCAGGACCGTGACCGGCGTGAACAAGTACACAAGCATTTCGAGGATTTCATGAAATCCAAAGGTGTGCCGATAGGCCCACCGACCCTTCCGCAGGATTCACCGCGGGCGAATTGGATCGAGGAAGAGTCGCCCAATTCAGAGATCGTAGGCAGCCGCAGTCGCGTTTTCGACCTGACCGTAGTCGCCCGGCCTAAAAAAGGCGCCAATATTGCTGCGATGAGTATTCTCGAAGCTGCACTCTTCGAAGGGGGCAAGCCGATTTTGATTGCGCCACCCACATCGCCGAAAAAACTCGACGAGCACTTAGCGATCGCTTGGAATAGTTCGACCGAAACCGCGCGATCGATTGCCTTCAGCATGCCGTTCATAAACCGGGCTAAGAAAGTAACTATCATCACCATCGAGGATTTCGGCGTGCCGGGGCCGACCGCAGCCGAGCTGGCCCGGCAGATGGAGCGTAACGGTATCGAAATCGAAACCGACACCAAGCATGTGGACCGGTCAAAAGAGAGTCCGGGCAAAGTGTTTCTCGATGAAGCGAAGGAAATCGGTGCCGACCTTTTGATCAAAGGGGCTTACACCCAAAGCCGGATCCGCCAAATGATCTTTGGCGGGGCGACCGATTATATTCTCTGGAATTCGGAAATCCCGGTGCTAATGGCGAATTAGAATTTGCCCTTAACCGGCGGCTAGGTATTGCCTGAGCGCGTCGGATTCGTTTTCGATCTCGCTCATCCGATGCTTGACCACATCGCCGATAGAGATGATCCCGCTCAAGGCGCCGTCATCCATTACCGGAATGTGACGCACCCGTTTTTGCGTCATGAGTTCCATGATTTCGTCGACGGTATCCATAGGTGAACAGGTAACAATTGAGGTGGTCATTAGCTCGGTTACCTTGTTTCCCAACACCTTATCTTTTTGTGTGGCCAATCCGCGGACTATGTCTCTTTCCGAGAGTACACCCAGCACATCGCCAGCGTTGTCGCGCACTAATATGGCGCCGATTTTATGCTTTTGTAGCGCGTCGGCCGCGTCTTGAACCGTGTGGTCCGGTGGAATGGAAATAATCTCATCGCCTTTGTGGCGTAAAATCACATCAACCCGCATCAGCGTCCTCCATTACGGCGCCGAACCCGGGATGATGCCTTAGGGGCAGTCAAACTCGCGCCCGGCTAATCCTGAAGTTCCCAATACACTTGGTATTATAGTGTGGCAGAATGTCGCAGGCTGCAAGGAAAAACGGCAAGGGCGCCGCCAGCTGCTTAATCGAAATCGAGGCCGATATCGAGCGACCCGACACTGTGGGTCAAAGCGCCGGAGGAGATCAGGTCCGCGCCCGCGGCAGCCAACTCGGCAACGTTCTGCAAAGTCACGCCACCTGAAATTTCCGTCAGCAGGCGTCCGTCTATTCGCTTGGCTGCTTCTCTCACCTGATCCGGTGAGAAATTGTCCAGCATTACCACGTCCGCTCCGTCCGGATGAAGGCTCAGCACCTCGTCGAGTTGATCCAGCGTGTCGACTTCAATTTCAATTTTGACCAGATGCCCGGCGTGGGCTCGCGCGCGCTCGAGCGCCGGTATGATGCCACCGGCTGCGGCGACATGATTGTCTTTGATCAGCATTGCATCATCGAGGCCGAAGCGGTGATTGATTCCGCCGCCGACGCGTACCGCATATTTTTCCAATATCCGATGTCCGGGTGTCGTTTTGCGAGTACAGACGATAGCAGTCTGGTGCGAGGCGACCGCGGCAACCATTTCCGCTGTCGCGGTGGCTATTCCCGAGAGCCGGCCGAGAAAATTAAGTGCGGTGCGCTCGCCCATCAGAATCGTTCGTGTCGTGCCCGAGACCGTCGCCAAGTGATCTCCTGGTGCGACGGACGCACCGTCCTCGACTGCCTTGTCGAATGTGACGTTGCTGTCGATCAGCCGGAAGCAGGCCTGGGCCACGTCGAGCCCGGCAATGATTCCCTGTTTGCGGGCGACAAAACGCGCGTCGCCGGAATCGCTGGATGAAATTATGGCATCGGTTGTGATGTCGCCGGCGCGGCCGAGATCTTCTTCCAGAGCCTGACGAACCAGCGGCTCGTAGAGCAGTGTAGGTAGCGGAGAAGGGGCGTCCGACATGGAATGGTTTGTTGAAAAGGGCGTCAGCTCAGTTCGAGCATACGTTCGACCGAGCGCCGTGCTTCGACGGCAACGGACGGGTCGACTTCGATCGTCGGCGAAAGCGTTTCGAGCGATTCCAGAATGCCGGGCAGCGTGATTCGCTTCATGTGCGGGCATAAATTGCAGGGCCGCACGAACTCGACATCGGGGTACTCCGCCGCCACGTTGTCGCTCATCGAGCATTCGGTGACCATCATTACCTTAGGCGGCCGATTGTCGCCGACATAGTCGATCATACCCGCAGTGGAACCGACAAAGTCTGCCGCGTCCAACACATCGGGCGGGCATTCGGGATGGGCGATCACGACCAGTCCGTCAAAGCCTTTGCGGTACTCGTTGATTTCTTCGGCGGTAAAACGTTCATGGACTTCGCAATGACCTTTCCAGGCGATGATCTCAACTTTGTCGGTCTGACTCGCGACATGGTTGGCGAGATATTCGTCCGGGATAAAGACCACTCTGTCGACACCCAGGCCTTCGACAATTTTGACCGCATTACCCGACGTGCAGCATACGTCCGATTCCGCTTTCACTTCCGCCGACGTGTTCACATAGGTGACAACGGGGAGGCCCGGGTATTTTTGCTTTAACAGGCGCACATCCGCACCGGTGATCGAGTCAGCCAGCGAGCAACCCGACAACATATCCGGCAACAGGACCGTCTTGTCCGGGTTCAACAGCTTCGCCGTCTCGGCCATGAAATGGACGCCGCATAACACGATTACATCTGCATCCACGGTCACTGCTTCCCGGGCCAAGGCTAAGGAATCGCCGACAATATCGCCGACACAATGGAAGATTTCAGGCGTTTGGTAGTTATGCGCGAGGATGACCGCGTTGCGCTCTTTCTTGAGCTGGTTAATCGCTTCCACATAGGGCGCATGGAAAGGCCATTCGATTTCGGGAATGACTGTTTTTACGCGCTCGTACAGTGGCGCCGTCGCGGCGGCGATTTCGGGCGTATAATCGAGAGCTGCGCTCATGGGCGAACTTTGGCCAAATCTTTATATAATCTATATATACTCAATATGAGTATATATAGATTATATAGCGCAACGCCCAAGATGGCAAGAGTCTAGGTGCAGTTGCGGATGGTCTTGGCGATCAGCCAAGTTGACGGGCGGGCAGGCCGACACCGGGTTGTGGGCGTTCCCGCAGCACGTCGCGGCGGAATTGAAATAAGGCCGCAGGACGGCCCCGTCCGGCGCTTTCGATGTTGCCGGTAGCCTCGACCAAGCGGTTGTTGGTGACCAGTCGGCGGAAATTTTGTTTGTGAAGACCGACGCCCGACAGCGCTTCGACAACGTTCTGCAAGTTCAAAAGAGTGAACGTAGGGGCCAGCAATTCGAATACCACCGGACGATATTTGATCTTGCCGCGCAGGCGTCCGAGCGCGGTGGCAAGGATACGGCGATGATCGAGTGCAAAGGACCGACCGGTACCGTCCTCGTCACCGGTAAAGTCGCTATCGCGGGTGGCCTCTCGCACCAACCCCGCTTCGTAGAGCAACTCGTACCTGTCGAGCACCCGTTCCACGTCCCAAGGGGCGTCGTCAGTGGCAAAGGTGATCGACACCCGGTCAGTGCGTTGCTGACACTCCTCTGGTACCGCATTGGCCCATTTATCAAGGGCCGGAACAATCACTTCATCCAGCAGTGCAGGTCGGCCATCGCGCCAATCCTCCCAGGGCAAGAAATCATAGCAATTGACCCATTCCGCATCTTCGGCCCCGTGGGGGGCATCTTCCCGCACGAGGGCAAGGTACCCGATCGAGACTACTCGCGATCCGCCTGCCCGTTCTCTCGGGTCACGATTGCGGTCTCCGAATGTATAGAGCTGCTCGACATAGCCGAGCGCTAGGCCGGTTTGTTCTTCGACCCATTCGCGTAGTCCCAGCTCGAGGGTCCTGTGCCGGTCGGGCTCGAAGGGGCCAAATGGGAGTGCGGTGGGACTGTCTTCAACCGGCGCCTGTTCGGCCAGAACCTCTCTGTGGACGGTCAACACCCTCGGTGCGTCTTCGGTCACCGCCATGATCACCGCATTCAAACCGATATTGATATCTCGATCGGCCATGTTCTGACTAAGCCGCCGCGACGGGCCCAATTGCGAGCCGCGGGATTTCGATTTTCGGACATCGGTCCATCACGACGCCAAGGCCTGCTGCTTCGGCGCGCTCTGCGGCAGTCTCGTTTATCACGCCGATCTGCATCCAGACCGATTTGGCGTTTACAGCGATTGCTTCATCGACGATCGGACCGGCATCTACGGAATTCCGAAAAATATCGACCATATCGATTGGCGTATCGATGTCACTCAGATCTGCGAAAACCGGTTCGCCCAGGAGTTCGCTACCGGCCAGTATCGGGTTGACGGGAATTACCCGATAGCCCCTGGCTTGGAGATAGGCCATGACCGAATGGCTTGCGCGGTGTGCTTTGTTACTCGCACCGACCAGCGCAATGACGCGTGTGGTTTCCAGAATTTCGCGCATCGAATGATCGCTGCTGTAGTCCATGGACATAGTCGGGCTCGAATTTACGTGATATCGCCGCGCCAATCTGGCGGGCGTTTTTCGAGAAAGGCGTCGATCCCTTCGGCTGCATCGGGCGCCATCATGTTGCGGGTCATAACGGCGCAACAATGGGCATAGGCGTCGCCGATGGGCATATCGTACTGCTCGTAGAAGGTCTTTTTCCCGAGCCCGATTGTGTAGTTCGACTTCTCGGCGATTTTGGCGGCCAGTGCATCGCCTTCCGCCTGCAGCCGGTCCGCCGGCACCACTCGGTTTATCAAGCCAATGCGCTCCGCGTCCTCGGCCGAAACCAATTCACCGGTTAGCAGCATTTCCATGGCATGTTTTTTCGACACCGTGCGAGTGAGCGGTACCATCGGCGTCGAACAGAACAGGCCTATGTGAACGCCGGGAGTTGCAAAACGCGCTTCTTCCGTGGCAAGCGCGAGATCGGCGCTCGCGACCAATTGGCAGCCGGCGGCGGTGGCCACTCCGTGGACGAGTGCGATCACCGGCTGAGGTAATGTTCCGATACTTTGCATCATCCGGGCGCAATCGTCGAAAAGCTGAGCAATAGCGGTTTCGTCATTGAGCGCACGAACTTCTTTTAAATCGTGGCCCGAGCAAAACCCTTCGCCCGCGCCGTCGAGCAGAATTACTTTGATATTTCGATTGGTAGCAAGGCGGTCGAAAGCGCATTGCAGCGCATCGATCAATTCGCTCGATAAGGCGTTCCGTGCTGTCGGGCGATTCAAGGTCAATCGACAAACGGGACCGTCGAACGTTTCGAGGAGCGGGGCGGTATCTGCCTTATTGATCGATGTATTGGCCATGTTATGTCGGTCGCGGTAGAAGACGGCGAGAGCATCGCCGCTCAGCCCAAATTTCGCAACCGCAAATGAGCCTGAACAGCAGCCGAGCGAGGGCGCTCCGCCCGTTGAGACTCACTTCATATTTATAGAATTTCATCAGAATGTTACACTGAGGTATTATAGTACCTCATATATAACCTTTTGAATTAGAGCAATAAAATGCCTTTCATTTTCATTGACACAAAATTGCTTTCTGGCATACTCCGCGCCCTGAATTCGCGGTTGAGATCGCGTGGAGAGTGAGACATGAAAACCTATTCAATGAAGCCCGACGAGGTGGAGAAGAAATGGTATTTGGTCGACGCGGAAGGCCTTGTATTGGGCCGGATGGCGGCGGTAATTGCCAATATTCTTCGCGGCAAACATAAGCCGGGTTATACGCCGCACGTAGATTGCGGCGACAATGTCATTGTCATCAATGCCGAGAAGGTGGCGTTGACCGGCAAAAAGGTGACCGACAAAGTTTATTACCGCCACACCGGCTATCCCGGCGGTATCAAGTCGGAAACGCCGGAATCCATTTTTGGCGGCAAGACACCGGACAAGGTCGTGCGCAAGGCAATTCAACGCATGGTCCCGAGCGGATCGTTGGGGCGGAAGCAATTGTCGAACCTTAAGGTGTATGCCGGTACCGAGCATCCCCACGAAGCTCAACAGCCGGAAACGCTCGATATCGCTGCGATGAACAGCAAGAACAAACGGAGTGCCTAGGCATGGCCGATGAAGTGAAAGAAGAAAACACCCCCGAAGCGCCAGAGGAAACCGCTGCCGAAGCGGCTCCAGAAGCGGCTCCAGAAGCGGCTCCCGCTGCGGCACCAGAAGCCGAGTCCGAAGCAGCCGCAGCGCCGGCCGAAGAAGCAGCACCCGAGGCTGCTGAAGACGGGGAAACCACGATCGGCGATCTTTCCGAGCTTGGCGAGGCGATGGGTGCGGAAACGGTCACCGAACCGGCAGCGCCGGCGGAGCCGCAGATCGACGAACAGGGCCGTGCTTATGCCACCGGCAAACGGAAGAACGCGGTCGCGCGGGTTTGGATCAAGCCCGGGAGCGGTATCGTCACCGTCAACGGGCGCGACGTCGAGCGCTATTTCGCTCGTCCGGTGTTGCGCATGGTTCTCGATCAACCGTTCCAGGCGGTTGCTCGTGACAAGCAGTATGACGTCTCGTGCACGGTGAAGGGGGGCGGACTATCCGGTCAGGCCGGTGCGGTTCGCCACGGTATTTCGAAGGCGCTGGTCAACTTCGAACCGTCGCTGCGGCCAACCTTAAAGCAAGGCGGATTCCTCACCCGCGACTCCCGCGTCGTCGAACGGAAGAAGTACGGCAAGGCCAAGGCCCGCCGGTCGTTCCAGTTCTCTAAGCGGTAACTTTTTTAGGACGATGGGGGCGGTTTGCTTATCCGCCGTTCGTCCTACCAGGACCAAGTTTTCTAAAACGGCGTTCCCAGCTTTGGGAACGCCGTTTTTTATCGAATATATGAAAGGCGATGGGTACGGCCCCATCATAGGTGGCCGTTGGACTAGCTTGCCCGGATAAACCAGCGGTGAGACACTAATTTTAGGTTTGCTGAAGACGAGCAATCACAGAGACCAGGAAGAGCGCGTAAACGATTAGGTATTTTTAAAATGGCTAACAATTTTTGCTGCGGCTTCGGTCGGAAGGCGTTTGCATTCATGATCATCGGCCCCGCGATGCTTTTCGCGCCGGTCGCGAGCTGGGCGCATGTGCGCTGGTTCATCGATAGTAAAGACCCGGGCCTTCCCAATGTTGAACCCTACGCGCTCCATGACACGGCGGTTCTGGCATGGATCGCCATTGCTCTGGTGATGATTCTGGTCGCGATCTTTCTGGATACCAAACTGCCCAGTTTCCCGGTTGCCAATACTAAGATTCGTCATGATGTCATGGAGTTAATGCGGATTTTGACGGGGGTATCCTTTCTTCTGACTGCTTATGACGGCGCGATCGTCGCCCCCCATCTTGATGTTACCAGTGGCGTCGGTCTTGCCTTCGTATTTTTGCAAGCAGCGATCGGATTAATGTTGCTTAGCAACAATTTCCTGCATCAAGCGGCGGTCCTCATTATCGTATTGTTTGTGGGTATGATTACCCAATTCGGGTTTTTGGCCGCATTCGAGTATGTGAACGTCATCGGAATCGCTTTGTTCTTGCTGTTTAACTATTTCCCCTCCGATGACATGCGAGAACGCCTCAAGCCCTATTCGGTCGATGCGCTTCGTATATTTACGGGCATTGCGCTCGTAATTTTGGGGATTTCGGAAAAGCTTCATGGTGCCATGTTGGGCAATGCCTTTATGGCGGAGTACCAGTGGAACTTTATGCCCCTGCTAGGGTTTGAGGCTTTCGATAATCGCCTGTTCGTTCTTTCTGTGGGTGTTATGGAGGTGGTTTTAGGCGTCATTTTGATTTTGGGCGTGGTCACCCGACTCAATACGTTGGTGATAGCAACCTTCATGTTTATTTCTAACGTGGTGCTTCTAATGCAGGAACGCCAAGAGGATGCGCTGCTTGAATTGATCGGTCATCTGCCGATCATTTCGACGGCTCTGATTTTGTTGATGCTCGGTTACGGACAGCGGCTCAAGGTTACAAACCTGATCCGCCGAACTTAATCAGAAAAGCCTTGATAACCCACCTTAGAGTGCCGAAGGATTAACGGCCAGGAGCCGCTAAAGCTCTTTTGCGATCACTTGCAGACCGCGCGGCAGTACTCGGCGAAACCGCCGGGGCATTCGTAACCGTCGTCGCGTTTGATCCAGCCGTGGTCGAGCTTGCAGCCTTTCACCTTGGCGTTTTGCCGGTAGGTTAGGATCGGTCCGTCGGGGCCGTTCAGCCTATAACGACAATCGAGGACACCTTTTGCGGAGATTTTATGAGTTCGCGGAGTGAGGAGCATTGCGGTTTTGCATTTGCCGAGAAGTTTTTCCTCTTGCGCCCGAAACAAATTCGAAGATTCGCCAAATAGCTCGAGTTCGCAGGTCTGTGCCGTTTCGACCGGTGGGCACCAATAGGTTTTCGTGTCGCCATAGGTGGCGACCTTTTCAATAAAAGTCTTGTTTTCCTCGCTATCCGCGAAGACACCCGACGGCATCAAAAAAACCGCTACGAGCAGCGATAAAATCCCGGCAATGCGTTTCATCAGACACCTCTGTGGTTGCCGCAAAGGCTGGTCGCCAGTTTAGTAGAGACCGCTTCATGCGCAATATTCTTATTAGAACGGCAAACGTCTGCTTGCCTTCCGCTCGGCAATCCACTAGGTAGCGGGCGTTACGAGCAGCGTCTCCCAATGGGGAACATAGGGATAATGGCAAAAGCGACAGAAAAAAAGAAGGTGAAATCGGCGACTCGGCTTCCCGTTGGGGTGCTGGGGGCGTCCGGTTATACGGGTGCGGAATTGCTGCGCTTATTGTCCGGTCATGAGGGTGTAGACGTCGCCTTTCTCACCGCCGACCGCCACGCGGGCAAGCCGATGGCTTCGGTTTTTCCCCATCTCGGTCATCTTGCGTTGCCGGATCTGATTACACTCGATGAAGTGGATTGGAACGCGGCCGAAGTGATTTTTTGCGCTTTGCCCCACGGGACTACGCAAGAGGTGATCAAAAGTCTTTTCGCCGCGGCTCCGGGCAAAAAAGTGGTGGATCTGTCGGCAGATTTTCGGCTGAGCGATCTCGACGTTTATGAGGAATGGTATGGCCATGCCCACAAGGCGCCCGATTTACAGACCGAGGCGGTCTACGGGTTGTCCGAAATTCACCGCGACGCCATTCGTGAAACGCGGCTTTGTGCCAACCCCGGTTGCTACACCACAACTTCGGAACTGCCGCTGATCCCGCTTTTGGCTGAAGGTCTGATCGCTAAGGACGAAATCATCATCGATGCGAAATCCGGTGTTAGCGGAGCCGGCCGTTCGGAACGCCAGGGTAATCTTCACTCCGAAGTTAGCGAAGGCACCCATGCTTACGGCATCGGGTCTCACCGCCACGCGCCCGAAATAGATCAGGAGCTGAGTTTGGCTGCGGGAAGCGCGGTGACGGTGTCCTTTACGCCCCATTTGATGCCCATGAATAGGGGAATTTTGGCGACCATATATGTGCGTCTCAATAAGGAGGCGACTGTGGACGACCTGCGTGATTGCCTCGCCAAACGCTATCGGGACGAGCCTTTCGTTCATGTGTTGGCGGACGGTGCGCCGGCGACCCGCGACGTGCGGGGCACGAACCAATGCCGAATTGGAGTCTGCGCCGATCGACTGCCAGGACGGGCGATACTCGTTTCCGTAACCGACAACTTGGTCAAAGGCGCGTCCGGCCAGGCAATCCAGAATATGAACCTCATGTGCGGCCTCCCTGAAACGCAGGGTCTCGAACAGGCGGCCTTGTTTCCCTAGGAAACTTTGGCTTTTACTGAAGCCTTTGGCACACGTAGGAGCCCGGCGCATCTTCGCTGGTTTCTAGCTTGCCGTCGCCCGGGACACGTGCGGGAATCTGACCCCCGCCAAACTTCTTTAGCCATTTGATCCATTCGGGCCACCATGAACCGGGATGTTCAACCGCGTTTTTGAGCCAGGTTTCCGGCTTTTTGGGCTTTCTGGAGTTGGTCCAATAGGAATATTTCTCAGCGCCGGGTGGGTTGACCACGCCTGCGATATGGCCGGAGGCTGCCAGGCAAAATTTGACCGGACCTTTGTAGAGTTGGGTCGCTGCGTAGGTGGATTTCCAAGGCGCGATATGGTCGTCCCGTGTCGACAGTATAAATGCCGGGGTTTCGATCCGGGAAAGATCGATCGGTGTACCGCAGAGCTCCAGCGCGTCCGGTTCAACCAAGCGATTTTCGAGGTACATGTTGCGGAGATAGTAGCTGTGCATCGCCGCAGGCATCCGCGTGGAATCGGAATTCCAGAACAACAGATCGAACGGAAACGGATCGCGGCCCATCAGGTAGTTGTTGACGACGAAAGACCAGATCAGGTCGTTAGCGCGCAACATATTGAAGGTTGCCGCCATTTCGCTCCCCTCAAGATAGCCGCGCTCGTTCATTTTTGATTCCAACTGGGTAAGCTGTTCCTCATCGATGAAAACACCGAGTTCCCCGGCCTGATCGAAATCGACCATGGTGGTAAAGAAGGTCGCGGATTTGACACGCTGTTTGTATTTCTTTTTGACACGCTCCATATGCGCGAGCGTTGCCGCCAGCAGCGTGCCGCCGAGGCAATAGCCGATGACGTTGATTTCTGTCTCGCCGGTGGCGGTTTCGATCGCTTCGAGGCAATCGAGCGGGCCGTGGCGAAGATAGTCTTCAAAGGATTTTTCCGCGAGATCGGCGTCGGGATTGACCCAGGAGACCATAAATACCGTCAATCCTTGGTTCACGGCCCATTTTACGAAGGAATTCTTCTCTCTCAGGTCCAAAATGTAAAATTTGTTGATCCACGGCGGGATGATCAGGAGCGGCGTTTTAAAAACCTTTTCCGTTGTCGGTGCGTACTGGATCAACTGTAACAATTCATTTTCGAAAACCACTTTGCCGGGACTGATCGCTAAGTCCTTCCCGACTTCGAACGCGTCGGGGTCGACCATTTTGATCCGCAATTGATCTTCGCTGTTTTCCAGGTCTTCAATCAGATTGTCGAGCCCGTTTACTAAGTTTTGGCCGCCACTTTCTATGGTTTCGCGCAAAACTTGCGGATTGGTGACGACGAAATTGGTCGGTGCCAAGGCATCGGCAAACTGGCGCGTGTAGAAATCGACCTTCTGAGCGGTCTTATCGTCTAGCCCCTCGACGTCATTCACAGTGTTTTGCATCCAGCGCGCAGTCAGCAAATAGGATTGTTTTATAAAGTCGAAGACCGCGTTTTCCTGCCATTCGGCGTCTCGAAAGCGAAAATCACCTTTTTCAGGGGCGATAACCGGTTGGCTGTCTTCGCCCATCATCTTTTTTGCGGTCGATTGCCACAGAGTCATATAATCCTGCCACAACGCCATCTGGGTTTCGGCCATTTTTGCCGGGTCATTAAGCATTTGGCGGCTCAATGCCAGGAACGCGTTGCCGATATTCAACGGGTCGCCCGAAGTATTTGTTTCGGCTTTGCTCTGTTGGCGCCGGGCAAATTCGGAAATGATGTGCTGACTTTTGTCCGCGATTTCGGCCCAAATACGCGAATATTCGATAGGGTCGGGAATTTTTCTTTCTTTACCGGATTGACCGCTCATAATTCATTACCTATACTTGGTCTACATTTTGCATATTTATAGGTTGAGCGTTTTTTACTCCCAGTTTTACTTGATTGGGCATATAGCCTTTTATTTAACGCGTGAAGTCATACACCATTGAAGGTGCGAGGTCATGCCCTGATATGTTAATCTTAGAAAAGGCTGGAAAGGTCTGATTAGACGATGCGATTGGTGGCACTGAAAGAATCCGAATTCGAGGCGAGGCGTCCTTGGTCTCGGTTGATAGCGGTTGCGGTTCTCACGACTTTGCTTGGTGGCTGTAGCACGATGGATGCGGTCGGCAACGGCGTGGTTGACGCTGCGAGTGCGATGAATCCGCTTAATTGGTTCGACGACGACGATGACAAAGTTGCATCGAAGGAGGGCGGTACAACGGAGACCTCCGATAAGTCCGGAAAGGACAAAAAAAACCCGGAGGCCCAAACTCTTCGCCAATCGGACGCCAAACGCAAATCGCGCGGCGGCAAAGCGCCATCCACTATGCTCTATGGCGACAATCGTTGGGATAAGAGCTATCCCAAGCTTGGCGATATCCCGGATCGCCCCACTAGCGATGCGGCGGTGAAGCGGCGTATCGAGCACAAAAAATTGGCCCAGGGTCTCGTCGCTGACAGCAAGAATGCTCAATATACCGAACAGGTACTGAAGGCCAGGTCAGGCGTTACCCCGCCACCTCCTGCGGCATCGCCGACGACACCAGTTGCTGCGAAAAAAGTGAGCGCGCCTTCGGTTCGTCCGCCGGCAGCGGCGCCTTCGGCCGCGTCTCGCATAACGCCGCCCCCGGTTGCCCCTCCGGCAACACCAACAGCAACCCCCGCCGTCGCTGCGCGCAATACTCCACCGCCGGCACCGGCTGTGGTTCGCGCACCTATACCCCAGGCGACACCAGCGGTCGCGACCCGGTCTACCAGACCTCCCGCAGTACCGGTTGCGCCTCCATCGGTAGCACCTGCGGCGCAGCGGATAGCCCCGCCAGCCCCACCGCCACAACTTGCCAGTGCGCCGCCTTCGACGGGAAGACAGGCGCAAGTACCGGCTCCGGCGGTGATTCCGCCTCCGCCTCCGCCTTCGGCCTACGGTGTTGCGTCTACCCCGCAATTTGCCACTCCAGTGGGGCTGCCGCAGCCAAACGCAGCGCCACCTTCGCCGCCGACACGAAATTTCAGTCCGCCGCCCGTACCGCCGGCTTATACCGCAACGCCGGCCCGGTCGGCTCCGCAACCTCGAACGGTTGCGCCGCCACCCCAAGTCGCGGCTGTGCCGGCAAACCGGGTGACAGCATCACGAGCGCCGGCCAATGGCCGCGCCCAATATGGGCGCCAGCAATCTGTACAGGTCGCGACAATCTATTTCCGCAACGGATCGTCACGGCTAGGTGCCCGCGATCGGACTGTGGTCCGTGATGTTGTGGCGATGTTCCATGAAACCGGTGGTGCAATCCGAATAGTAGGTCATTCCAGCGGTATCGCTGCTAGCCAGGGTTCGGGCCAAAGTAAGTTCGCTAATTTCAAGGTGTCACTCGATCGAGCTAACGCAGTGGCGGCGGAACTTATCCGTCGAGGGGTACCGGCGGAATATATCGACGTGTCCGCGCATGGTGCGGAAAACCCCGTATATGCGGAATATTCCGCCACTGGCGAGGCCGGAAATCGGCGGGCCGAGGTGTTTTTGGATTATGCTGGGGGCTCTTAGAAGCCGGTTGCAGCAATTTCGGCCTCGACGGATTGCGCTCGCAGCGTTACATAAGCGGCCCTTGATTTCGAAATCGAGCCAATTTTCAACTGGATTGAATCATGGACGATAACTTTTATCGCATAAAACGGCTGCCGCCTTACGTGTTCACGGAAGTGAACCAGATGAAGGCCGAAGCGCGCGCCGTGGGCGATGATATTATCGATTTCGGTATGGGAAATCCGGACAGTCCCACGCCCCCGCATATCGTCGAAAAATTGGTGGAATGCGTGCAGGATCCGAAAACCCACCGCTATTCCAATAGCCGTGGGATTCCGGGCTTGAGGAAGGCAATGGCGGGATATTATCAGCGCCGATTCAACGTCGATCTCGATCCCGAACGCGAGGTCATTGCCACTCTAGGCTCGAAAGAAGGGCTCGCAAATCTGGCCCAGGCGATAACCAGTCCCGGTGATGTCATCCTAGCGCCCAATCCGTCCTATCCAATTCATGCTTTTGGCTTCATCATTGCCGGTGGATCGGTGCGGCACTTGCCTGCCTATGCGTCTACGCCGGAAACAAGGGCTGCATTTATGGCCGCGCTCGAGCGCGCCGTCGTGCGGACTATTCCCAAACCGTTAGCCGTGGTGATCAATTTTCCCTCTAATCCGACGGCAGAAGTGGTCTCGTTGGATTTCTTCGAAGAAATTGTCGATTTTTGCCGCCGGCACGAAATCTGGATCTTGTCCGACCTTGCTTATTCGGAAGTTTATTTCGAATGCGGTCCGCCGCCGTCGATTTTGCAGGTCAAAGGCGCACGAGACATCGCGGTGGAGTTTTCTTCGCTGAGTAAGACCTATTCGATGCCCGGTTGGCGGATGGGCTTTGCAGCCGGTAACAGAAAGCTGATAGGTGCTCTGGCACGGGTCAAATCTTATGTCGATTACGGTGCATTCACACCAATCCAGGTGGCGTCGACAGCGGCGCTGAACGGTCCCCAGGAATGCGTCGAGCAAATGCGGGATCTTTACCGCGATCGTCGCGATGTATTGATCGACGGCTTAGCGAATGCGGGCTGGGAGGTTCCGAGCCCGCAAGCCACCATGTTCGCCTGGGCCCCGGTGCCCCCGGCTTTCCAGGAAATGGGATCATTGGAATTCTCGAAATTACTTCTGTCGGAGGCGAAGGTCGCCGTGTCGCCGGGTGTCGGCTTCGGTGAGCATGGCGAGGGTTATTGCCGACTGGCGCTCGTGGAAAATACCCAACGTATTCGCCAAGCGGTCCGCAACATCAAGATTTTCCTTGGAAATACAGACAAATATCTTGAATCCAGCGGAAGCAAGGCTGTCGCGGAATGACCGAGCCGCTTAAAATTGCTATCGCCGGGCTCGGGACGGTGGGCGCCGGGTCGCTTAGAATCCTGCAAACCCACGGCGATTTACTGGCCGAACGGGCGCGCCGACCGGTCCAGGTCACTGCGGTCTCGGCCCGTGACAAGAGCCGGGATCGCGGTCTCGATCTTGCCGACATCGAATGGTACGAGGATGCGGCTGAGATGGCTGCGAAGGCCGACTGCGACCTCGTATTGGAATTAATCGGGGGTAGTGACGGCATTGCCAAGACGGTTTGCGAAGGCGCTATCGCCGCCGGACGTCATGTTGTAACCGCCAACAAAGCGTTGATCGCTCTTCACGGCACCGAACTTGCCAAATCGGCAGAGAAGTCTGGCGTTTCACTTGCTTACGAAGCTGCCGTTGCGGGCGGTATCCCGGTGGTTAAAGCTTTGCGTGAAGGGCTCACCGGCAACCGCGTGACCCGCATTCAGGGTATTCTGAACGGTACCTGCAATTACATTTTGACCGCCATGCGCGAAAGTGCCCGAGCTTTCGATGACGTACTCGCCGAGGCCCAAGAACTCGGGTATGCCGAGGCCGATCCCAGCTTCGATATCGATGGAATAGATGCGGCCCACAAGCTCGCTATTTTGTCCAGCCTTGCGTTTGGCTCGGAGGTCGACTTCGACGGCGTCCATGTGGAGGGGATTCGCTCTATTACCGAAGACGACATCGCCTTTGCTGACGAGCTGGGATATCGGATCAAGTTGCTGGGCATCGCTGAATGTACCGACGATGGCATTCGCCAGCGGGTGCATCCGACGATGGTTCCTATTTCGGCACCGATCGCAGCAATCGAGGGCGTATTGAATGGGGTTGCGATCGAAGGTGATTTCGTTGGGCCGACCATGCTCGAGGGCGCAGGTGCCGGCGGTGGACCGACTGCATCCGCAGTCGTCGCCGATATCGTCGACATTGCCTGCGGACGTATTTCGCCTGTATTTGGCATTCCAGCGGATAGTCTCGAATCACTGCCGGCTGCGCCGATGGAGAGCCACGCGGGCCCCTATTTCGTTCGCATGATGGTCTATGACCGGCCCGGTGTGTTAGCCGACATATCAGCTACCCTCCGCGATCACGAAATTTCCATCGAAGGCGTCATCCAACGCACACGGTCCGAGACCGAAGCAGTGCCCGTTGTTTTAACCGTTCATGAGACCACTGAGCGGGCAATGAATGCAGCAATGAAAAAAATTGCGGCTTTGGATGCGATTCAAGCGCCAATGCAAGTGATAAGGATTGAACGAAGCTAGACTCCATGCCTATAAAAGACGGAATTGTCGGGGGGAAGAAATGAGCGACAAATCCGGAAACATGGAACGCAATCTAGCGCTCGAGGCGGTCCGAGTGACCGAAGCGGCGGCGCTGGCAGCATCGCGCTGGATGGGCCGAGGTGACGAAAAAGAGGCCGATCAGGCCGCTGTCGATGCCATGCGCGAAGCGCTGAACGGCCTCAATATTCGCGGTACGGTCGTTATCGGCGAGGGCGAGCGGGACGAAGCGCCGATGTTGTATATCGGTGAGAAGGTCGGGATCGGCGACGGGCCCGAGCTCGATATCGCGCTTGACCCCCTCGAAGGTACGACGATCACGGCGAAGGGCGGTACCAATGCCCTTGCGGTCGTCGCTATGGCGGAGAAGGGCGGCTTTCTCAACGCACCCGACGTATATATGGACAAGATCACGGTTGGCGCCGGTTTGCCAGAGGGTATCGTCGACCTCGACAGCTCGCCGGCTGAAAATCTCAAGGCAGTTGCCGATGCATTGGGAAAGGATATCAACGATGTGGTCGCCTGTATTCTCGATCGTCCACGCCATTCGGATCTAATTAAGGCGGTGCGCGACGCGGGTGCGCGTATCCTGCTGATATCCGATGGGGACGTCTCCGGCGTAATGGCGACATCCGATCCCAATAGCGGCATCGATATGTATCTGGGCAGCGGTGGCGCGCCGGAGGGTGTATTGGCTTGCGCGGCACTCCGCTGTATCGGCGGCCAATTCCAGGGTCGTTTGCTCTTCCGCAACGACGATGAACGCGAGCGGGCGGCAAAATGGGGAATTAAAGATCTCGACCGTAAATACGACCTGGAAGAACTGGCGAGCGGAGATGTGATGTTTGCCGCGACCGGTGTTACCGACGGCACGATCTTGCGAGGGGTGCGAGTGACTGCCGAAAGCGCCGAGACGGAATCGATCATCATGCGGTCCAAGACCGGAACGGTGCGTATAGTTTCCGCGCAGCACAATCTTCACCGTAAGCCCATGGGTTTCACCGTTAAAAAATGAGTTTGGCTTCGGCCTATCTGGGTGTCGAAAGATCGTTCAGCGGCAAAAGGTGGGAAGCTGCGGAGACGGACGAACGCTTGGGTCTGGCGCTTGCGCAACGTTTCGGCTTACCTGAAATCGTCGGTAGAATTTTGGCCGCGCGTGGTGTGGACGAAACCGAGGTTGAGGGTTTCCTCAGTCCCCAGCTTCGTCGCCTGTTGCCGGACCCGAGTAGTTTTCTCGATATGGATTTGGCGGCCAATAGGCTGGCAGACGCAATCGTTAGCGACGAAAAGATAGCCGTATTCGGCGATTACGATGTCGACGGCGCGACCTCTTCGGCATTGTTGAAACGATTTTGCCGTGCGGCCGGTGCGGAGGTCGAGATTTATATCCCAGACCGCATGGCCGAAGGATACGGTCCAAATCTTCCCGCACTGTTGAAGCTGAAGGAAGACGGCGCGTCGGTGGTAATCACGGTTGATTGCGGGATCGTCGCCTTCGAGGCGATTGAAGGCGCGGGTGAGGCTGGGTTGGATGTAATCGTCGTCGACCACCACCAAGCGGAACCGCAGTTGCCGGCAGCGGTGGCCGTAGTCAATCCGAACCGGCTCGACGATGACAATCCCAACAAACATTTGGCCGCCGTCGGCGTGACCTTTCTTTTGGTAGTCGCGCTTAATCGTGTCTTGCGCGCGCGGGGCTGGTACGAAAACGGGCGTGAGGAGCCGGATTTATTGCAGTGGCTAGATCTGGTTGCGTTGGGCACGGTTTGCGACGTGGTTCAACTCACCGGCGTCAACCGCGCATTGGTGACCCAAGGGCTCAAGGTGATGGCCGCCAGAGGCAATGTGGGTCTGACTGCACTTGCGGATGTTGCCAGACTTTCCGAACCGCCGGCGGCATATCATGCCGGTTTTTTGCTGGGGCCACGGGTTAACGCGGGCGGTCGGGTTGGAGAGGCCTGGCTGGGTGCCGCCCTTTTGACCACCGACAATCGAAATGAAGCCGAAGAATGGGCGAAGCGCCTGGACGGTTACAATCAGGAGCGCCGCGCCATCGAGGCGGACTGTCTCGAAGCGGCGATTGCTTTCGTCGAGGCGGAGACGGACGGAAATTTCGCGTTTGCGGCGGGCCCCGATTGGCATCCGGGCGTGATAGGGATCGTAGCCGGGCGGTTGCGGGAACGATTTGACCGGCCCGCCTGCGTCGTTGCCTATGATGGCGACGTGGGCAAGGGTTCGGGGCGCTCAGTACGAGGATTTGATCTCGGTGCATCAATCGTCGCTGCACGTCAGGCCGGATTACTGATCGGTGGAGGCGGGCATGAGATGGCAGCGGGTTTTACTCTCGAGCGCGAGAAGGAATCCGCGTTTCGGGCCTTTATGGCCGAGCGCATTGGGGCAATGGAAGGCGAGCTTGTCCCGCGCTATCGCATCGACGGTGCGCTGCAGCCGGCCGGTGCCGGGACGGACTTACTCGCAGCGATCGAGCAGTTGGCACCCTTCGGGGCTGGCAATCGCCAGCCGCGCTTTGCGTTCCCGTCAGCGCGCATCGTCAAGGCTGAGCCGGTGGGTGACAATCACGTGCGCTGTTTTCTGACCGGAGAGTCCGGAGGGCGTTTGAAAGCGATTTCGTTTCGCAGTCTCGACCAGCCATTGGGACAAGCGCTTCTCAATAGTCGGGGGCTGCCATTACATGTTTGCGGGACGTTGCGTCTCGACCGGTGGCAAGGGCGCGAGACGCCCCAGCTCACCATAGAAGATGCAGCGGAAATTTCGTAAGAGACCGAATTAGGCCTGAATGCCTATTGCTTAAGATTGGTGGCGGTGCGGATCATTTCCTCGGCCACCGTATAGGCTCTTACGTTAGAACTATAGGATTGCTGATTCTGGATCATCCGCGCGAAGTCGAGATCGATGGCGGTGGTCGAGTTTTCCAGAGAGTTGGGGACGAAGGCGCCTTGCCCGGTTTGGTCAGCTTCGAAAAGTTCCACCTCGCCGGAATTGGAGTTTGCCACATAATGCGTATTGGCTCGTAACGACATCAGATTTGGGCTGATGACGTTGGCCAGAGGCAATTTAAATATTCCCGACGCTTCACCATTGCTGAAAACACCCTCGACGACTCCGTCTTCGGTGAAGCGAATACTGCTGAGGTCGCCACCGACGCTGCCATCACGCGTCGTGTTGATAATTGTCGATACGCCGGCGAATTGGGTCACGCCACTCAGATCGATTGTAAACGAATTGGTTGAGGTACCAGATCCCGTCGTAAACACGACACCCGCCGGACTGAGTGTGACCGGAGGGGTCATGACACCTGAAGCATCGAATGTCAGCGCGGTAGTTGGAAATACACCGGTGGTCAAACTGCTATTGGTGATTTCAAGGTCCACGGTCCACGCATTAATTCCGGTTTTTGTGAATGTGAGCGTAGCGTCCTGTTCGGTACCAATTCCGTCGAAGATCCCGACGCCGGTGGTGAAAACGGTTCCCACGGCGGCGTCTGCCTGAAGATTTGCAGTGAGATTGGCAGCGGTTGTTGCTTGGGGCTGTAAGACGAGCGTGTTCGGGTCGAACCTTACCGGTTGCAGGGTGCTGACAGTGGTCCCTGTACTGAATCCGCCCGCTCCGTCAGAGGGCCACCCATATACGAAATTGCCACCGGCATCGGACAAAATTACTTCTTCGGTACCGCCCGTACTGTTTACGGTCAGATCGAACTGACCACCACGGGTGAGCTGAAATTCGCCGTCACTCGCTGTCAGGTCGGTGTTGGTGACGAAAAAGCCTTTGCCGGTGATGGCAAGATCGAGTGTCCGGCCAGTTCCGGTTACGATTCCCTGGCGGTCTATGAAGTGCTGAACGACCGGTTTGACGCCAGCGTAGGAGGCTGTGGCGCCCGCATCTGTTTCGATGATCTGTTCGCGAAAGCGCGTCTCGGCTGCCTTGTAGCCGGGCGTTGCCGAATTTGAAATATTGTCGCCGATGACATTGAAGGCGAGGCTGTTCGCGCGCAGCGCGGACGTCGGCTGGGTGAAAATGCTAAAGGTGGTCATCGCGGACCCCAATGTTCACGCAACCGAAAGTTCTTTTCGGGCATTTTGGTTGATTTTTCTGGACAATAGGTTGCAAACCCAATGCCAGTGCGGCCGCGCGCGAAATTTTAAATCCCGTTCGATTCCAGCGGGTTAAGAATCGCCCCAGCTGTTGTCGGCAGTATTTGCCGGCAGAAATTTCCCATCCTCGGCAGTTTCTGCCGCCAGGAACCGAAACAGCGAAATCGCCCCTTGACCTTGGATCATGCTTAAGACTATCTAGCCACTCCTCGATGACCCCATCGTCTAGAGGCCTAGGACACCGGCCTTTCACGCCGGCAACGCGGGTTCAAATCCCGCTGGGGTCACCAATTTTCCCGCGGCACTCCGGTGGTCTTGAAACGCTCTTAAAAATTTAAGGGACGTTTCTCATTGATTGCGACCACCAGGAGTACCTGCGGTGTTATGGGTCAGACGGTTGACGTGAGATGCGAGACGTTTTTCACGACCGTGTAGCCGTCCAGACCTTCGGTTCCGCCTTCACGGCCATAGCCACTTTCCTTAACGCCCCCGAAGGGAGTCTCAGCAACCGACGCGACGAGGTGATTGAGCGACAGATTTCCCGATTCAACGCGATGCGCGAGTTGTTCGGCAACGTCCGCTGAATTGGTAAAGGCGTAGGACGCGAGACCGTAGGGCAATCTATTGGCGACATCTATCGCATCGTCCATCGAGCCTACCTTGTTGACCATGGCCAACGGACCGAACGGCTCTTCATTCGACACACGGGCATCATCGGGGACATTGGCAAGCACCGTCATTTCGTGGAAATAGCCTTGATTGCCGATTTGATGTCCTCCGGCGGCGAGTTCCGCGCCTTTGTCGGTCGCGTCGGCGACGAACTCCTGCATGGCGGTAAGCCGGCGGTCGTTCGCGACCGGTCCCATATCGATATCGGACCCGAAGCCATCGCCGATTTTCAGCGAGTTTGCCTTTTCGACGAAGGATTCCAGGAAGCTGTCGTATATGCCGTCATGAACGAGGAATCTCGTTGGCGACACACAGACCTGACCGGCGTTGCGGGATTTCCCCATAACGCAGGTTTTGGCGACCTCAACCGGATCTACCGCTTCGTCAACGAGCACCGGTGCGTGTCCGCCCAATTCCATAATCGTTGGCTTCATCTGTTTTGCTGCCAGCCCGGCGAGGTGTTTCCCGACGGGAATCGATCCGGTGAAGGTGATTAGTCGGGTAACGTCGGAGGCGATCAGATATTCGGAAATCTCCGAGGGCACGCCGAACACCAGATTGACAACGCCCGGTGGAACGCCGGCATCGTGATAGGCGCGTACGAGCTCGAAGGCGCCCGCAGGCGTTTCTTCACTCGCCTTTAGGATTATCGAGCAACCGGCCGCGAGCGCGCCTGCGACCTTCCGCCCTGGCGAGTTCATCGGGAAGTTCCAAGGCGAGAGCGCTGCGACAGGGCCGATGGGCTTGCGCAAAACCGTGTGCGTAAGCGGCATTTGCGATGGGATTACCCGGCCATAGGTTCTACGACCCTCGGACGCGTCCCATTCGATGATTTCGCAGGCCCGCATAATTTCGACTTTAGACTGCGCGACCGGTTTGCCCTGTTCGAGGGTAATGGCTTGCGCGATTTCATCGGCACGCTCGCGCAAAAGCGCGGCGGTGTCGCGCATGATGGTTTCGCGTTTTGCCGGGCTCATTTCCGACCAGATTTTAAAACCCTGAGCGGCGGCTTCGAGAGCGGAAGCCAAATCCGCTTCGGTGGCGAACGGCACGTCGGCAATCGATTCGCCGGTCGATGGGTTTATGACCGGGGCGCCATCTCGCGAGAGATATTCGCCGTTAATTATGAGCTGAAGGTCTGGGTAAAAGTGCTGAGATTTCTCAGTGTCCTTGTGAGCAGTGTTCATGCCTGATCTCCAATTCGTCTGGCTTAACCAAAAAATACTGCCTCACTAACGCGATAATAGGCAAAAAAGCCTAAAAGCGCATCAGTGCAGCAAAAAATTTGTTTTAACCGATGGACGGCTTCGCCTTTTTGACCTTTCTTCGGAAGGACCAATTCACTCCCGATCCGGAAATGCCGACGATCGTGATCACCGGTATGATTTCCGACGATGTGATCGCCGGCGCGCGGGATCTGGGCGCAAACGAGATCATGCCGAAGCCGTTTACGGTGTCGGCGTTGAAGGAAAAGATTGAGGCGGTTCTTTCATGTTCGCGCCCCTTCATCTCGAAAAACCAATATGTCGGCCCCTGTCGTCGCCGAAATCAGTTCCCGTATCGTGGCCGGGATCGCCGGGAGTTTCTGTTGCAACTGTAAAGCTGCTCGGATTGCATCTCCAAAATTCGCGTACTTTCGGCCTCACCGAAGGCAGCCATTTCGCATTACTGTTTGCAAATTTACCAAACCGCTGTTGGACGCTTCCTAAAGCATCTTCGGCGTGACGTAGCTTTTGAGTAAGCCGTCACCGCTGGCTATGCCAGACCAGTCGTCCGTTGCGAAAGCAATTTGGGCTAACGCGGCTGTAGGGTATTTGGAGGCCATTGCCGTCGATTGGCCGCACTCGTCGGACCCGACCAGATCGTTTGCCACATGATGCATACCTGGATTGTGGCCAATTACCATTATGGTGGGATGGGTATTGTCGACCGCTCGAACACGAGCAACGATTTCATGAGCGCCGGCAAGGTATAGCGCGTCTTCAAATTCGATTTTCGGCTTGCAGTCCAACGCAGGCTTAAGAAATGAAAGCGTTTCCCGGGTGCGCACAGCGGTCGAGCACAAAATCAGCGACGGGCAAATGTCATGTTCCCGGCAATACTCCGAAATGGCTGTCGCCCCCCGCCTGCCGCGCGGATTTAACGGACGGTCCTTGTCGTCGACGCCAGCTTCCGACCAATCGGATTTAGCGTGACGGAGAAGGTAAAGGGTGCGCATGACGGAAGCTTATATGAATATCGATTTTGGGTGAGAAAAATGTCGCATGGGATTTCGTTGCGTTGGCGGAGGTGGCACCTTATGACCCAACTATGAAAGAGAATGATTTAAATGTTCGTCCCGGCGGGCCATTTCGCGCTTTGCTATTTGGATTTCGCAAACGATGTCCGTGCTGCGGAAGACACCCGCTCTATCGTTCTTATTTGAAGCAGGTGGAAAAATGTGGCGGCTGTGGCGTTGCGCTTGGCCGAATTCGCACCGACGATATTGCACCTTATTTTACCATTCTAATCGTGGGCCATTTGATCATACCGAGCCTGCTAATGGTGGAGCAGAAATATCATCCGCCCGAATGGTTCCATTGGATTCTTTGGATTCCATTGACTCTCGTTCTCATGCTTTGGTTTTTGCCACGGGTCAAAGGCGCGACCATGGCGTTAATGTGGCATTTCGGCTTGCGTGGGGATGAGCAACGCTAGGGTGCTTCTTGCTCGTTCTCGCGGCGTCGCCATTGCAGCAATATCACGAGCCCGAGTATCAGGAATCCTGCCGGATAGACAAATTCCTTGGCTGGTCGGTCCAATTGTTCGACGCTGACTCCCGTGACAATGTCGCCACGCTTGAGACCGACCTTGCCGGCGGCACCCGTGAACGATAGCGCGCCAAGCTGATAGTCGCCCTTTTTCGCTTCGTCGGAATTTGGAGGAACCGGCTCGAACTTGGCGCCGATGGCGGCTGGGCCTGAACCTGTCGCGGGTACGGGGATTACGTAAAGCTTGTAACGGTCTCCATAATCGGTTTCGCGGGTGACATGAATTCGCATATTGCGATCCCGCTCCAGTTTTGCTGAACCGGCAGCGTATTGGCGAAGGTCGATATCGGCCCAGGCCGGACTGAATTGATCGAGTACGAAATCGGGGCGGAACAACATAATTGTCACCACCAGTAACAGTACGCGTTCTACGACGTTGGCACGCACCAGCATCCAGCCCTGAATTGCGGCGCTGAAGCTCATCATGGCGATGAGGGCGACAATGAAAATTACCAATCCGTGCCAGAAACTGGTGACGCCGATCAAAAGCAGCTCCGGATTGAACAGGAACATGAAGGGTAGAATCGCGGTACGGATATCGTAGGTGAACCCCTGGATGCCGGTCTTTATAGGATCCGCCCGCGAGATCGCCGCCGCAGCAAACGCGGCGAGACAAACCGGTGGCGTATCGTCGGCAAGTATGCCGAAATAAAACACGTAGAGATGGACCGCAATCAGCGGCAGGACGAGCCCGGACGCGCTGCCGAGTTCGACCAGCACGCCCGCCAGCAAGGAGGCTACCACGAGGTAGTTGGCTGTCGTCGGCAGTCCCATACCGAGGATCAATGACATTATTGCTGTCATCAGCAGCAGGATAATGAGATTGCCGCCTGAGATCGCTTCGACGACGCCGACCATCGCGTTATTGAGCCCAGTCGAAGAGACCGAGCCGACGATGATACCCGCCGCTGCGACCGCAATGCCGATGGTGATCATATTTCGGGCCCCGGTCACCATACCGTCATAGATATCGAGTAGGCCCTGCTTCAGTTCCGCGATCACAGGCTCGCCGTCTTTTGCCGACGCTAAAGAAAGGCCAGCGATGACAACTATGAAGCCCGCGAGGCCCCATAGGGTCGCATCGATCGCTTTGAACCCCATGCCCCAACGCAGCAGTGCGCTAAATAAAACCGGTATTGAGAGCGGTACGACCAATAGCGATCGGTCGTATTTCTTCGGCAGCAATTTGACCGATACCATCACCAGCATCATCCAAACGATCGAGTAGAAAACCGCACTGCTGGCACTCCAGCGCTCGATCATCAGGAGATAGATCAGCACCACAATTGGGATCATAAAATGGGCGCCACCGATAAAGGTGCGTTTGAGATGTGGGATCGCGTCTGCGGATAGCCCGGACAGGTTGAGCTTTAGCGCTTCCAGATGCGAGATATAGAGCAGCGCCAGGTAGCTGACGACTGCGGGTATGAATGCGGCGACCACCACATCGAAATAGGAGATGCCGACCAGCTCGGCGATGATGAAGGCGGCCGCACCCATGATCGGTGGCATGATCTGGCCATTGGTCGACGCCGCAACTTCGATCGCGCCAGCTTTGACTGCCGGGATGCCGGTTTGTCGCATAACCGGAATGGTGAAGGTGCCTGTGGTGACCACATTGGCGATCGAGGAGCCCGAAATAGCACCGGTCATGCCCGACGCCAAAATTGCCGCCTTGGCTGGCCCGCCGCGATATTTGCCAACCATGGCAAAGGCCAGATCGAGGAAATACTGTCCCGCACCGGCGCGCTCCAATAGTGCGCCGAACAGCACGAACAAGAAAACGAAGCTCACGGAGACATCGATTGGAATGCCGAATATCGCTTCGGCCCCTAGCCATTGGTAACCAATCAATCGTGTCAAAGAGACACCCTTGTGAGCAAGGATATCGGCGAGTGCGCTGCCCAAGAAAGCATAGAGCAGAATCACCAATCCGACTCCCATCATCACGCCGCCGAATGTGCGTCGCCCGACTTGGGAGAGATAGAAACCGCCGGCGCCGAAGCCAAGACCAACCGCGCAAATTACCAATTCGACCCGTTGGCCGAAAACCGAAAACAACAGAAAAACAGAAGCGACCAAGACCAACGGCAATCCGATGCTGCGTCGGGTTCCTTCGAGCAACAACCCGATGCCGATCGCGCCCAAAATAGCCTCAAACGGGATCGTAAGGCCGGCAAGTTCGAGGTTGAGGAGCACGCCCTGACGCGCGACTAGGCCTTCGTAACCGAAGAACAGATAGAGAGCGCACAGGCAGCCGACAATTGCGCAGAGTACATCGAAGAACGGAATCGGTCGGGTGGCATATTTGCGGGCGACCGGGAACATCAGGAAACAGAGCAGGAGCGCAAATGCGAGATGAATGCCGCGCTTCTGTACGTCGATCAGCCATAGGGCAGAGGGAAGTGGGGAAGCGATCCAGAGCTGGAACAACGACCAGCAGAAAGCAACGGCGCTTACGATGCCACCTAAGATCGGGCCCGTTTTGCGGCCGGTATATTCGACTTCGGCCAGCTCGCGCTGGGCATCTTCAGAAAGTTCGAGATCGTTGACCGTATTGTTGTCCGACATCGCGCACACCCTCCCGCGAACGGTTCAAAGACACCCGGTAGAACTTGCAAAGAAATACCGCCCCGATAGAAATCGGGGCGGTAGCCAGATTATTTGATCCAGCCTTTTTCCTTGTAGTATTTCGCCGCACCGTCGTGGAGCGGAGCCGACAGTCCGTTCTTGATCATCTTTTTAGGATCGAGATGTTTGAACGCCGGGTGCAATTTACGGAAATCTTCGATGTTCTCCATCACCGCGCGGACCAACTCATAGACGGTCGCTGCCGGGGTATCGGCGGAGGTGACGAAAGTTGCCATCACGCCGAACGTGGTGACGTCCGCATCGGTGGTCTTGTAAGTGCCTTGCGGAATAGTCGCGAAGGCGTAGTAGGGGTTCTTTTTGACTAAACCCTTCTCTACGTCGCTCGCGAGATTGATAATCTTCGCGCCGCAGCCATCGGTTGCCACGGCGACGCCGGCATTGGGAACGCCAACAGTGTAGCCGTAGGCGTCGATTTTGCCGTCGCAGAGCGCTTTAGACTGCTCGGTCGAGGTTAACTCGGTTGCTTGGGCGAAGTCGCTCGTCTTGGTTCCATGGGCAGCCATCAAGACTTCCATGGTGCCGCGCTGGCCGGAGCCGGGATTGCCGATATTGATTCGCTTACCCTTAAGGTCGCCCCAGCCGGAAATGCCGGCGTCCTTGCCGGTGATGATATGGAACGGCTCGGGATGAACTGAGAAAACCGCACGCAATTTCTTGAAGCAGGTGACCTTTTTGCTCGAGCAATTCACCGCATGATATTGCCAATCGGACTGGGCAACGCCGAAATCGAGTTCGCCCGCCGCGATCTGGCCAATATTGTAGGTCGATCCACCGGTGGACGGCGCGGAACAGCGAATACCGTGTTTGCGGCCCTTTTTGCGGCCCTCGGCGGCTTCCTTGGCCACCAAACGGCAAATCGCGTTGCCGGTGGCGAAATAGACGCCGGTCGGTCCGCCGGTGCCGATAGCAATGAATTGTTTACCGGCTGCCGCATCCATTTGGCCGCCTTTGTCTTGTTGCAAATACATCCAGCCACCTAGGCCGGCAACCGCAAGCAACAAAACAACGATCAAAGTGTTCTTGTTCATTAGAAAACCTCCCGTCAGAGTCGTTTCTTTCCATCCAGTTATGGATTGACTAGGGCCTACGGTAGCAAATAGGGTGCGCGGGCGAAAGATTCACATTGCCAATTGGCGAGGCGACGTTGGCAAATTTGGATCGCTGATCTCTCGATAAGTAATTTTCAGGTCAGTGTATCCGAATCGATAATTTGTCAACTGTTTGACGTGAAATGAAGAATCATTTTGGTCGCCTCGCACGTAAGGCTTCGCCTGTTCCCGATAGTATTGTCGACGTGAACCCGTCGGTATCGGACGAAATCCGGTATACGACCTGTTATATGTGCGCTTGTCGGTGCGGAATTCGCGTTCATATGAAGGACGGAACCGTCCGCTATATCGACGGCAATCCCAATCATCCGGTGAATAAAGGTGTTCTCTGCGGCAAAGGCTCCGCCGGAATCATGACGTTGAATTCGCCGGCACGGTTGACCAATCCATTGCGCCGGGTCGGGCCTCGTGGCAGCGGCGAATTCGAGGAAGTGGATTGGGAGGAAGCGATCGGTACGGCAACCGAGTGGCTCGGCAATATCCGAGCCACGGATCCCCGTAAGCTCGCCTTCTTCACTGGCCGCGATCAGAGCCAGGGACTTACCAGTTGGTGGGCGCAGCAGTTCGGTACGCCCAATTACGCCGCCCATGGCGGTTTTTGTTCGGTCAACATGGCCGCTGCGGGGCTCTATACGATCGGCAGCGCGTTCTGGGAGTTTGGCGAACCCGATTGGGAGCTGACGCGCTATTTCATGATGTTCGGCGTTGCCGAGGACCATGACAGCAATCCCATTAAGATCGGGCTGGGTCATCTTAAAACCCATGGCGGCAAGTTTGTGTCGGTCAATCCGGTGCGGACTGGATATTCCGCGATCGCCGATGAATGGATTGGTATCACGCCCGGCGCAGACGGACTTTTCGTGTTTGCGCTCGTGCACGAACTGTTGCGTGCTGGCAAGGTGGATGCGCCTTACCTCGTTCGCTACACCAATGCGCCCTGGCTGGTGATCGACGAACCCGACGCGCCCGACCATGGTCTTTTTGTCCGCGATGAGGATGGAAATCCGCTTTGCTGGGACCGCGCTAAAGAGGCCCTTGCAGAACCCCACCATCCGGAAACGAAACCCGCTCTTAAAGGTGTGTTCACGCTCCCCGACGGGCGGAAAGCGAAACCGGCTTTCGTCATCTTGGCAGAGCGATATCTCGATGAAGCTTATTCTCCCGATTCGGTCGCTGACAGAACCGGCGTGCCTGCGGAAACGATTCGTCGTCTTGCCGCCGAAATCGCCGAAGTGGCATTCGAACAAGAGATCGAACTCGACGTTCCCTGGGTCGATTGGGTAGGCCGCAAGCATGAAAAGATGGTCGGCCGCCCCGTCAGCATGCATGCGATGCGGGGTATATCGGCGCATTCGAACGGCTTTCATACATGCCGTGCGATTCACATGTTGCAAATTCTCCTCGGGAGCATCGATGTGCCCGGCGGCATGCGATACAAGGCCCCTTATCCCAAAGGTCTTGATTCGCTGCCCAAGCCAACGGGCAAGCGCGAAGACGTGCGTCCCAACACGCCCTTGCCCGGACCACATTTGGGGTTTGTGCGGTCACCGGAAGACCTGTTGGTAGATGAAGAGGGCAAACCGCAGCGTATCGACAAGGCATTCAGCTGGGACGCCCCCATGTCGGCCCATGGGCTGATGCATATGGTGACCACCAATGCTTGGCAGGGCGATCCTTTCAAGATCGATACGCTTTTCTATTACATGGCCAATATGGCGTGGAACTCGGCGATGAATACGACCGGGACCATCCAAATGCTTACCGATAAGGACGAGGAGACCGGCGAGTATAAAATTCCGCGCATCATTTATTCCGATGCGTTCTACTCGGAGATGGTGCCCTACGCCGACCTGATCCTTCCCGATACCACCTATCTCGAACGTCACGATTGCATTTCGCTATTGGATCGTCCGATTTGCGATGCGGACGGCGCGGCGGATTCGATTCGTCATCCTGTCGTGCAGCCGGACCGCAACGTGCGCCCGTTCCAGGATGTGTTGATCGACATTGGCGCGCGTCTCGGCCTGGAAGGCTTGGTAAACGAAGACGGGTCGGCCAAATATCCCGGTGGCTACAAGGAATATATGGTGCTGCACGAACGCAAGCCTGGCATCGGTATGCTGGCCGGCTGGCGCGGTGCGGATGGTTCAAAAATCGGTTGCGGCGATCCGAACCCGGATCAACTCAGCCGTTATATCGAAAATCAATGTTTCTGGCGTCACGAACTGCCTGACAACCAGCGGTATTACAAAAACGTAAATGCGGACTATTTGGCTTTTGCCGCGGAGATGGGATTCATCGCGAGCGACAGCCCGATCATTCTTCAAGTTTATGCGGAGCAATTGCAGACATTCCGCCTCGCCGCGAATGGCCATGGCTCGGTACGCGTTCCCGAAGGCCACCGCGAAAGGATCAAGAGCTATTTCGATCCCTTGCCGATCTGGTACCCGCCCTTTGAAGACGACGTCGAGGGGGTCGATGAATTTCCGATGCACGCGATCACCCAACGGCCGATGGCGATGTATCATTCGTGGGGGTCACAGAATGCTTGGCTACGCCAGATCCATGGAGAGAACCGTCTATATATCGCGCGTGAGAAAGCGAAATCGATGGACCTTGCCGATGACGAATGGGTTTGGGTGACCAGCCGAAATGGTCGCATCAAGGTTCAGGTACGGTTGATGGATGGCGTTAATCCAAAAACGGTCTGGACCTGGAACGCGATCGGCAAAAGATCGGGAGCCTGGAACCTTAAAGCCGGCGGGCGCGAGGCCAAGTCCGGTTTTTTGATGAATCACCTGATCGATGAATTGTTGCCGGAACAACCTTGCGGGTATCGGTTTACGAATTCCGACCCCGTGACGGGCCAAGCGGCATGGTACGACCTTCGGGTCCGCGTGGAGAAGGCGGACCAGAATGGCAGTCAGGAGACCTATCCGCAATTCCCGCCGCTCAGTCCCAAAACGCAAGTTAGCGAGCGTGTCGATATTTCCCGCTTTGGGGAAAGCTTCAGTAAAAAGCCGAGGCGGAACGGATGACGTCGCTTCCCGAAGTACGCCCCGAGAGTCGGTTAGGATTGGTCATCGATCTCGACATTTGCGTTGGGTGCCATGCCTGTGCGGTTAATTGCAAGGAGTGGAACGCGAGCGGCTATCACGCGCCGATGACCGACCGAGATCCCTACGGTCACGATCCGTTGGGTGTTTGGTTCAATCGCATCCATACCTTCGAGGAAAAAACCGAAGTCGGCGAACGGACAGTACATTTCCCGAAATCCTGCCTCCATTGCGAAAATGCGCCTTGTGTCACGGTTTGTCCGACGGGCGCATCCTATAAGCGGGCCGAGGACGGAATCGTCCTTGTCGACGAAACGAAATGCATTGGCTGCAAGCTCTGTTCCTGGGCTTGTCCGTATGGCGCGCGCGAGTTCGACGATGATGCGGGCGTAATGAAAAAATGCACGCTCTGCATCGACCGCATCTACAACGACAATCTCGATCCCGGCACGCGGGTGCCGGCTTGCGTCGCGACCTGCCCTGCGGGTGCTCGGCATTTCGGTGATTTTGCCGACCCGAATTCCAAAGTCTCCAAACTGGTTCACAAACGGGGCGGCTATGACCTGATGCCGGAAATGGACTGCGCTCCGACGAATAAATATCTGCCGCCGCGACCGCGGCGCGATGCCGCCGCCGCGAACGGAAGCGGGCGTCGGCTCGAAGAAGCCAAGCCTGATGGCGGCTTCCTCGGTTGGGTTGACGATTTGCTGTCAGACTAGGAATGCATCCAGCCGGTTCTATCATCCTTTTCACCACCGCTTCCGGCCTTGGCTACGGACTTCTGTTCGTCACCGGGATCGGGGCGGCGTTCGGTTTGTTGCCGACCAATATGTGGTTTGGCATTCTGATTCTGGGATTGGCTCTGGGCACCATTTCAATCGGTTTATTGTCCTCGACGTTCCATCTCGGCCATCCCGAGCGCGCCTGGCGGGCAGTGACCCAATGGCGATCCTCCTGGTTGTCGCGCGAAGGCGTGATGGCGATATTGGTTTATGGGCCCACTTTCTATTTTGCGGCCGGTTGGGTGCTTTTCGATCAGGATTTACATGCTTGGCGGGCGGCGGGACTCGTTATGGCAGTGGGCTCGGCGATAACTGTCTATTGCACGGCAATGATTTATGCGTCGCTTAAATCCATTCCTCGCTGGCACAATCGATGGGTGGCGGCGGTGTATCTGAGCCTCGCCTTGATGTCCGGTGTGATGTGGCTGGTCGCGTTGTGGGCCTTTTTTTTGCCCGTTTCACCAATTCTGACCTTCTGTGCTTTGCTCGCGATAGGGGTGGGCTTCGTTTGTAAATTTTGTTATTGGCGACATATCGACGGTGCGGACGCTGTGGCGACGGCGGAAAGTGCGACTGGTCTCGGCACTACCGGAACCACGCGTTTGCTAGAGCCGCCCCATACGGGACGAAATTATCTTTTGGAGGAAATGGGCTATCAGGTGGCGCGCAAACATGCGGCGAAGTTACGCCTCCTCGCGTTGATTTTGGCTTTTGCCGTCCCGACGGTTTGTATCCTCGCCATAGCGTTGTCTTCGGGGGCAATCGCAACCGTATTGGCGGTCTTGGCGGCGACTTCGGCGCAACTCGGCGTTACCGTCGAGCGCTGGCTATTTTTTGCCGAAGCGGAGCATGTGGTGATGCTTTATTACGGCAAGGATCAAGTGCGCGGGTAAAGCCTAATAGGTGAGCTACTCCTTGAGGCTCTCGTAGTAGTCCGCATCGTCGGGCCTTTGCACCCAGTCGGCATTTCCGTCCCAGCTTTTGTGACGTGAGACCTTGTCACCCCCATACCGAACCCGGAAAAGAATCGTGCGCTCGTCGCCATTTATAAATTCGTGTACTTCGCCCGGTGGATGATAGGTAAACGAACCCGGCCTTACATCGACGGTCTGCCCTTCGGTGCGCATAACACCCCCGCCTTCAAAGCAGAAATAGATTTCGCTGGCATGGGGATGACAATGGTTGGGGCTTGTCTGTCCAGGTTCCCAACAGGCGATAGTCGCATCACCTTCCTCGACCTTTGCCAGCACCTTATGAATATGGTGATGGGGGTCGTACTCCTCTTCATCCTTCATATTGAAGGCTTGCATGACGGCGTCTCCCAATTAGCCAAAGAGTCTGACGCCGATTATAGCTTCCCGGCCAGTCCCGCCTTAACTTTTTTACGCCAGACGGCGCCCCATTTTTTTAGTTTTTCTACATAGGCCAATTTTTCGGGGTGGTCTTCGATATTGTAGGCGTGCCATTGAGATTTGCTCCGCCCTTTATAATCTGCCGGCGTCATGCCATCGGATTCCGCATTCCAATAGAACCTTACGGTTGTCCATCTTTCTCCATTAGCCATGCGAATGCCCACATAAGGGGTTTCGACCGGAATGGTCAAACCGCGCTCTCGCAACTCTCCAAAAGCGCGTTTCCAGTACCTTTTTTTGTCTTTTTTGAAAAAGGTCGAGTGATTGATAAACCAACAATCCTGAAACTTACGACCGTTTACGCGAACCTTACGAAAAAGCATGTCTTCGCGTTTGCAGGCTTTAAGTTTTTTTGAGGCCTTTAAAAGGATTGGTCCGAGCACCCACAGTCGTCATCGAAACAACTTTTTTAAGGGTATCGTTTTGAATTTGCGCGAGAATGAGACTTACATTCAGCACATCGCCGTCATTTTTTTCGTACAAGGATTTCTTTTTGGCAATGACAACCCAGTTTGACCCCGGCAAGGGGACTCGGATTGATCCTAGTGAAACGGGGCTGGTTACTTTGCTGCCGATTTCAATTGCCTCGAAGGTGTTCTCGGCTTTTTCGATGGTATTGTCTGAGGATGAGTCCTGAGGTGTGTCGGCAGCTATTTCTGGTTCATTGCCCGTATCTTCGCGTAAGCTTCTAGGAAGGTTCTTTACTGGTCCATCCCAGACGATTTCATCGCCAACCGCGAGAATCCTGCACGGCGCCGTAATCCCTCTCTTCTCAGCCTTGGTTTCGCAATTATCGACGGTGTCCTGTTTGATATAGGCTTCGTCCGAACAGAATGCGCCGGGACAAAACATATACAACGCATACTTGCCATCCGCGGTTATCGCGAATGCGCCCGGCTCTCCTTCGTCGAGATAACGTTCTAGATACCGCTTTACCTTATTGGACAGGGTAATTGGGCCTTTTCCAACTTCTCCCCCAAAAGCCGTCGAGCCCAATGTCGCAGTTATGAATGCTGACAATATGAAGGTTGAGAGCAGTTTCATGTTAATCTCCGCCAACGCATACCCTAATGAATTTCAATTAATGATTTCATAGATGACTTGCCGAAATCAAGCCTTGAGGCCCTCAATTGCACGCGTTCGGGAGAGGGCGTAAAATCAGCGTTAATTGTGACTGAGAGCTAAGGGATAGGAGACACGCCATGGATCTCGCGGGCGGGTTGGATATCAGCACCGACGAAGCCGAGAAGGCGCCGAAGGGCCCACTTAACATTCGGCCGATAGGCCAGGTGGCGGGCGCCGAAATCGCCGGGCTTGATTTGTCGGAACCTTTCGGGGACGAAATTCGCGATGCCATTCTGGCGGCGTTGAACGAGTACCATGTGTTGTCGTTCCCGGATCAAACGCTGACCAAGGAACAACAGATCGCTTTCACGGAAAGTTTTGGAGAGATCGAGGGCCACGTGGCGCATGATCATAACGGCAAACCGTTTCCGCCGGTTCATGTGGTGTCCAATCTCGATCCGGACGGTAAGCCGACGAAAAAGCCCCGCAGTCACGGAAATTATTTCTGGCACACGGACAAGTCCTATCACGAGGTCCCGTCGCTCGCGACGATCCTATATGCGATCGAAGTGCCGCCCTTCGGCGGGTCCACCCAGTTCGCCAATATGCAGATGGCCTATGACGAGTTGTTGCCCGAGATGAAGGAAATCATTGAAGGCTTGCAAGTGGTTCACAGCTGGGAGCAAAGCCGCAGGAATTCTATGAACCAGCCGGCGACGGAAGAGCAAATCGCCGCCCGCCCGCCTGTTACCCACCCGATCGTCCGAACCCATCCCGACACGGGCCGGAAAGGCATTTATGTCGGTATCCATGCGTCCCATATCGAAGGTAAAGAGTGGCACGAGGGCCGGGAAATCCTCTATCGGTTAACCGATATGGTGACGCAACCTCGTTTCATTTATACGCACGAATGGAAGAAGAACGAGCTCGTCATGTGGGATAACCGTTGCCTGATGCACCGGGCGACCGGCGATTTTCCGCAAGACGTATATCCACGGGTTCTGCACCGCACCGTGATTAGAGGAACAAAACCATTTTAATCCGTTGGGCTGCGGGATTGGCGGTTTTAGCCGTATTTGCCAGTAGCGCGTATGCTGCCGATTGGCCGGTGATCAAGAAACTTTCTGAAAGCGAAGGCGTGATAAAATTCGCGCCTATCAAAACTGCAAAACATCGTGTCGGCTTCGCGATGGCGGCTGAGCAGGGCGAATACGCATTCTTCGAAAGCACGGAGCTCAGGGCCGAGATAGCCTACGACGCATCGCTTGAGGACAATGTCTCGCTATTTTACGACCATACTTTGGCGCGCATGATCGAAGGGTGGAGTTTCAACGGTTCGCCAAGCTACGGAGCCAAGGGAAAGGTGGTGGTGGGCTACAGCACATTTCTGTATCAGGCCTATACGCTTGGAAACGGTTTCGCCTGTGTTGGGTTCGACTATCAGTGGGATGAACCGGCGGCCGAGCCCGATGGCAACCCGGGCAAGATTATGTTCGGATATGTCTGCAAGAAACAGTCAGGACCGTTAGACCAGGGCCAGATCGATACCTTCATTAACGGGCTCGATCCGGAAGGTGCGGTCGAGGCATCGGGTAGCCTGCCCAAACCCGGGAACGCATCGACAGATCCGGCAGCGCTGCAGGCTGGAAAAACCGCCAATCGGTTTTTCCCTTTCAATTACGGGAACGAGTTCAGCGAAAACCCCGGTAATTAGCGAACTGTTTTCTATCCTGCGGCTTTTGCCTCTTTGCGGCGTGCGTGCAGGATGAATTCGGTGTAGCCATTGGGTTGTTCGCAGCCTTTGAAGACAAGGTCGCAGGCAGCCTGGAAGGCGACCGAGTTTTCGAAATTGCCGGCCATCGGCGTGTAAAGCGGGTCGCCCGCATTCTGTTCGTCGACGACCGCAGCCATTTTTTCCAACGTCGCGCGCACTTGGTCTTCGGAACAAATTCCGTGATGCAACCAATTTGCGATGTGTTGGCTTGAGATACGCAGTGTCGCGCGGTCTTCCATTAACCCCACATCGTTAATGTCCGGGACTTTCGAGCAACCGACGCCCTGGTCGATCCAGCGCACCACATACCCCAGAATACCCTGCGCGTTATTGTCGAGTTCCTGTTGAATGTCGTCGTCGGACCAATTGGGCCGCTCGGTAACCGGAATGGTCATGATCGCACCGATATCGGCCCGGCCACGGGATTTAAGCTCTTCTTGGCGCGCGGCTACGTCGACCTGGTGGTAGTGCATGGCATGGAGTGCCGCTGCCGTGGGCGAAGGTACCCATGCGGTGTTGGCGCCGGCCATAGGATGGCCCACCTTCTGCTCCAGCATCGCCGCCATCAGGTCGGGCATCGCCCACATGCCCTTGCCGATCTGAGCGTGCCCTTGAAGTCCGCTCTCAAGCCCGATGTCCACGTTCCAATCTTCATAGGCTGCAATCCAAGGGGCGCCCTTCATGTCCCCCTTACGGATCATTGCGCCCGCTTCCATCGAGGTGTGGATTTCATCGCCGGTCCGGTCCAGGAACCCGGTATTGATAAACACCACACGATCTTTTGCAGCGCGAATGCATTCCTTGAGGTTGAGGGTCGTGCGACGTTCCTCGTCCATGATGCCCATTTTTATGGTGAAGCGATCGAGGCCGAGGGAATCTTCGACGCGTGCGAACAATTCATTGGTGAAGGCCACTTCTTCGGGGCCGTGCTGTTTCGGTTTCACCACATAGACCGAGCCGGCGCGGCTGTTTTTCACCGATCCGGTCGCTTTGATGTCGTGCACGGCAATGGCGCACGTGATCATTGCGTCCAGAATGCCTTCCGGTACTTCCTCGCCTTTGGGATCGAGCACCGCATCGGACCACATATGAATGCCCACATTGCGGTTCAGCATGACGCTCCGGCCATGAAGCGAAAGCTCGCCACCATCAGGGGAAGTGTAGGCTCTGTCCGGCTCAAGGGTGCGGGTCATTTCCTTGCCGCCCTTATCGAAAGTGGCTGCAAGGTCTCCCTTCATCAGGCCGAGCCAATTACCGTAGGCCAGCACTTTGTCCTCCGCATCCACTGCGGCGACTGAATCCTCGAAATCCTGAATCGTCGTCATAGCGGCCTCGACGACCACGTCGGAAACGCCCGCTTTATCGTCCTTACCGATTGGGTGTGTCGCGTCGATTTGAATTTCGATGTGGAGGCCATGATGTTTCAACAGTACCGCCGAGGGGGCATCCGCGTCGCCTTGGTAGCCGACAAACTGAGTGCCGTCTTTCAAGCCGGTTTCTTCTTCGCCGATGGCAATCGCAAGCACGCCGTCCCTAATCGCGTAGTTGGTGGCCTTGGCGTGGCTGCCGTTGGCGAGCGGTACGGCTTCATCCAGGAAATTGCGGACGAAAGCGATTACCTTTTCGCCACGCACCGGATTGTAGCCCCCGCTGCGCTCGGCCCCGTCGTCTTCGGAAATAGCGTCCGTGCCGTATAGCCCGTCGTAGAGCGAGCCCCAACGAGCGTTGGCGGCGTTTAATGCGTAGCGCGCATTATTGACCGGGACCACCAGTTGGGCCCCGGCGATTTCGGCAATTTCCGGATCGACATTTTCTGTCGTTACCGCAAGGTCGCCGTGTTCTTCGACAAGATATCCGATCTCATTCAAAAAGGTCGTGTAGGTGTCCGGATCGAGCGGCTCGTTCTTGTGGTCGAGATGCCACTTGTCGATCTCCGTTTGCAGGGAATCGCGCTTTGCCAATAGCTCACGGTTACGCGGCGTCAGGTCTTTCAGGATTGCCGCTAGTTCGGCCCAAAAGTGTTCGGGCTTGACGCCGGTTCCCGGCAATGCCTGATCGTTGATGAAGGAATGAAGTTCAGCCGCGACCAGGAGGCCGCTTGCGTCCACGCGATCGGTCATTTTATCTCCCCTGGATATTTGAGGTTGCGATATAGCCCCACGAGGGGTTGAGTCAAGCCAAACAGCTAACGCGGCTTGGCTTCACGCAAAATTTCCATCAGTCGATTTACGTCTTTCGTGTTTGCCATGTCTTCGGCAATGGCGATCAACTCGTCGGTTTCGTCTTCCGAAACCGCGCCCGCGACGCAATCTCTGAACTTGGCAATTCTGGTATCTCGCGGCAGTGGCGCGCCGGCTTGGCCCATGAGTTGGCCGCATTTCTTTTCGAACGTCGCGCCGTCTTCGGTCTCGACCTTGACGACAATCCAAGAGGACGGGAAATCGGACGGGATACTGTCATCCACATGGATCGAAATTTTCGGCAGCAGAGTCTCCATATCATCGGCAAACCGGCGATCGTCGGTGAAGGTGGAAATGCCCACGTGGCGGTCGAGGATGCCGGCGGCGGCGCCATATTGCAGGCTGAACTTTCCGTCGAGCCCTGAACGCGGGTTGGGGCGGTCGACCAGCGCGGTCGGAGGATAATAAATTTTGACCTTTTTGATCTTCCCCGCATCGATATCGTTTTCCTTGGCCACCAGAATACCGGCTTCGATCGAGCGATGAATCGAGTATTTCGCGGGGTACAGTTTGTAGGAGACGCCAGGGTCGATTACGCGATAGGGGTCGCCGAAGTTTTCCATCATTACAGGAGGGTCGGAACGACCTTCGCCATAGAGCGCGTCGAAAAAGCCCCCGTCGCCGAAAATATCTTCGCACGCGGTCCAGCCAAGCGAGGCGAGGAGTGCCGCTTCGGTTCCCATCTGACTTCCGATACCGCTATGGCTCGGTTTGGTCATGGTGCCGTGATTTGCGGTCATGGTGCCGGCTCGCGATCCCGCATTGCCGAAGGCCATGGTCAACTGGTGCGCATCGAGGCCGAGCAACAGACCGGTACCGGCAGCGGCGCCCATGGCGCCGGAAATGCCGGGGTGATGAAAAATGCCGCCGGAATCCCGCTTGGCGGACGCGACCCGCATTCGGCCTTGTAACTCGAACGCCAACGCGATGGCCCTTAGCACTTCAGACCCGGAGCTTCCTTGCCGTTCGGCCATGCCGAGGATCGTGGGGATGGTCGGCGAGGCGGGATGGTTTCGGGGCCACCATGTGTTGTCGTAATCGAGCGCGTGGCACATGGTGCCATTGGCGTAGGCGGCTGCCGGGGCGGCTACTTTGGTGCCGCCACAGATCAATGTGCAATCCGCACTGCCACTGCCGACCAGCTTGGCATATTCGATGGAAATACGTCCGACACCGGTTTTCTCCGAGGCGCCGGCGACCGTGGTTCCGATCGCATCCAGCATGCATTCGCCGGCAATTTTGGTTGCTTCGTCGGGGATGTCCTCAAATTTCGTCGTAACGATCTTTTCCGCTACCTGGCTGGTCAACGACATCGCACCCTCCCTTTGTGCTGTACTGCAACGGCGTTTGTGGTTTAGATCGTAATATGACCAGACCTATCGCGATAGTCACCGGCGGCAGCCGTGGGATCGGAGCTGCAGCCGTGCGGATGCTGGCCGAGCGCGGCTACGATGTTGCCTTCACCTATCGCCGCGAAACCGCTGCGGCGGAAGACGTAGTTGCTTCGGCGAAGCAATCCGGCGCCCGTGTGTTGGCAATTCAGGCGGATTGCGGCGAGCCGACGGCGATCCGCGATTTGTTTGTCGACGTAGACAAAGAGTTGGGGTCGCTCTCGCTATTGGTCTGCAATGCGGCCAATACGGGTCCGTCGTCCCGGGTCGACGAGGTTACCTATGAGACCCTGAGAATGGTTGCGGATCTCAATTTTATTGGCCCGATGCTGTTGGCGCAGGAAGCGGTGAAACGCATGTCGACCGCCCATGGCGGTGCGGGAGGCAATATCGTCAATGTTTCTTCGATTACCTCGTATTTGGGAAGTGCCAGCGACTATGTCTGGTATGCGGCGAGCAAAGGCGCCCTCAACAGCTTTACCCATGGGCTTGCCTTGGAAGTGGCCAAGGAGGGTATCCGCGTCAACGCGGTTTCGCCCGGTCCCACCGATACGCTCATTCATGAAGAATGGGGCCGCCACGACCGGCTGGAGAAAATGCCGGCTACCATCCCCATGGGGCGCATTGCTCTCCCGGAAGAAATTGCCGCCGCGATTTGTTGGTTGGCCTCTGAGGAAGCAAGTTTCGTAACAGGCCAGGTGTTACCCGTGTCGGGGGGAAAGTAGCGGTCAGACCGGCCGGTCGCCCTTCAATGTCACCCGGTGCATGCGTCGCCGAAACCCGTCATAGTCGTTGATCGCCTTGTGCTGAACGCAGCGATTGTCCCAGAACACGAGATCGCCCTTGCGCCAGCGAACACGGCAGGTGAACTCCGGCCGTACCGCGTGTTTGGTGAGATGCTCGAGAATTGGCAACGTCTCTTCCCGGCTCATATCGCTGAAATGGACTGTATGGGAAAAATTGACGTAGAGCGCCTTTTTGCCGGTTTCGGGGTGGGTGCGGACCACCGGATGCACGGCCTCGATGGACGCCGCTTCTTGCTTGAAAGCGCTTTTCATGCCGGCGAGTGCCTTCATTTTTTCCGCGCGCCCGCCGATATTGTTCTGTGACGAGCTGTAAAACCCGGTGACGCCATCGAGCAGGTCTTTCATACCTTCGGACAGCGTGTCATAGGCGCGGTACATATCGGCGAACAGCGTATCGCCGCCGTAGGGTGGAACTTCGAGTGCATAGAGCAAGGTCGCCATATTGGGTTTTTGCATATAGGTGGTGTCGGAGTGCCAGTGTTTGCCGAAATTGGACTTATCCTTTTCGGTTTTGAGGATTTCGATCACCTGGGGCACACCCTCGATGCTCTTTAGAAACGGATAGATGTCCGGCCGGCCGAACTTACGGGCAAAAGCGAGTTGCTGTTTCGGCGTGATATCCTGATCAGGAAACACCAGCACCTGATGTTTCAAGAACGCTTTGCGAATTTTCTCGACCGTCTTCGGTTCAAGCCGCCGTTTTAGGTCGACACCGTGTATTTCGGCGCCGAGAGCGCCTGCGATCGGCGTTATGTCTAATTGTTCTGCCATAGCTCACTTTTGCAAATGTGAATGCTTGGGTCAATTTTGTTGCGGCGAGAATACACGCACGTTAGATTCTTCACATAATGCCGTATTAACAAGGCGATAACCAGGGAAGGGGTAGCATGGCCGGCAATGCTGATTCCGATCGATCTGGCATCCCCGAGACCATGAAGGCTTGGGTGCTAGGGGCTCCTAATGAACTGAGTCTGGTCGACAAGCCCGTGCCTATGCCGGGATCCGCCGAAGTGCTCGTGCGTATCGATGCGGTTGCAATTTGCGGCACTGACCTCGAAGTCGTCAGCCATGGCCCACCGGCGTTGATAGAGGGCGGGTTGCCTTTCAACAAAAATTGGACACCCGGTCACGAATATATGGGGACCGTGGTCAAACTCGGGCCCGCGGTCGACGAATTCGATTTGGGCGATCGGGTAACGGTGGAAATTCATGCCGGTTGCGGGCGTTGCAAGCGCTGCAGGCAGGGCATGTATACGTCTTGTCACAACTACGGCAAAAATTACGGCGATCAGGACAAGGGACACCGGGCCAACGGATTTACGACCGATGGCGGCTTTGCGGAGTATGCGGTCAACAACATCAATACTTTGATTCGTGTGCCCGAAAGTATGAGCGACGAAGAGGCGACCTTGGTGGTGACAGCGGGCACGGCAATGTACGGACTGACGGAATTAGGTGGCCTTGTCGCAGGCGAATCCGTCACTATCACCGGGCCAGGCCCGATTGGTCTGTTGGGGGTTGCGGTCGCCAAGGCACTGGGCGCGCAACCGGTGATCCTAACCGGAACCCGCGATAATCGGCTGCAGATAGGTCTCGAACTCGGTGCGGATCACGTCATCAATGTGCGTAACGAAGACCCCGTCGAAAAGGTGAAGGAATTTACCGACGGTATCGGTACCGATTACGTGCTCGAATGTTCGGGTGCCACGCAAGCGGTCAACGAGGCGCTTTATATGTGCAATCGAGGCGGTAGGGTCTGCCTTGCTGCCTTCCCGAACGAAGATGTGCCGGTCGATATCAAGCATATCGTCGCCAACAACATTTATCTTTATGGCATTCGCGGTGAGGGCAAAAGCGCAACCCACCGTGCCGGCGCCTTTATGGAACAGGGCGCTTTCGATGCGACTAAGATTCACACCCACACCTTCTCGCTCGAAGAATTGCCGACTGCCCTAAAATATGCACGGGAAAGGCTCGAAGATGCGATCAAAGTGGTGGTGAAAATGCGCTATAATGAGCAAAAAGCCGCAGCCGAATAGAGAAGCGCGGTATGAATTACGATCAGGGAGAATTTGACCTATGAAATTCAATCTAAAAAATGTTGCAGCAACAATTGGTCTGGCCGCGATTTTTATAATCGGTGACGCGGTTGCGGCAGACTATTCGTTAGAAGCTGCTGAATGTGTGATTTCTTTCGTCATGGATACAGCGGGCCGTTAATTTTGATCCGTTATTTGATTGTCCGAATTACATATTTTCTAAATTATTGAATTTTTCCAGTTACTTAAGTGATTCAATGGTCGCTTTGAGACACCATGCTCCTGCGGTCGGGGCATAGTTGAATTCTGTCGCGCTGCTGGTGAATTTTTTTTTGTTCATATGATTACATTGAGATTACATTAGCGGGATAGAAAAAAATAAGTAAAAAAATATAAAATATTTATATAAAATAACTATTACTATATATTAACGAATTATTAATAAATCATGTGATGGTGATCACATGTAAAAACATAGTATAGGGTGATCGCGGTCACTGTTTTTCTTCAGCTGAAATTCCATATTCCGCCACGTTACTTATTTAGAAATGGAGGCGGCGATGCCGTCAGCGACGACACAAACAGCAGCCAACGTGCTTCAGCCGGAATCACAACAGGTTGGTCAAGTAGAGACTCTTAAGGGTGACGCGACGGTCATTCGCGTCGACGGCACTCAAAAGGCTTTGAGTGTCGGCTCGCCTATTTATGAGGGCGACCGGATCGAGACCGCCGGTGATGGAAACGTGGGTATGGTTTTCTTGGACGGCAGCAAATTTTCGCTAGCCGAGAATGGCGAGATGCGTGTCGATGCGCTGGTTTATAACCCGGGTGCCGGTAGTGGTACCGCGATGTTCAATGTCACCGAAGGTTTCTTCGCGTTTGTCAGCGGCGAGATCGCAAAATCTGCCGACGATGCGATGACTGTCGAAACACCGGTCGCCACGATCGGCATTCGCGGTACCACGGTGGTCGGAAAAGCCGGTCCGGAAGGTTCGGACAACTCGGTTACGCTGTTGCCGGATGCGGACGGTCATCTGGGCGAGATTGCTATCACCAACAATGGTGGCTCGGTAATCGTCACCGAAGCTTACCAATCGGTTTCCATTGCGGGCAACAGCCAAGCGCCCTCCGAGCCACAGCGCCTGGACCCCAGTGACGCTCAACGAATTTATGGTGATTTCTATAAGAGCTACACGCCAGCCAATTATGATAGTAGCGCCCAACAAAAAGATGCCAAGAATGACTTGGCCGAGCCCGAAATCGAACTTCCCGCGGGCAATGAAGACGACAACAACGAAGCCAGCGGCGCCGCAATCGGCAAAGAAGCTTTGCTGCTTGGAAAACCGGCGGATGGCGAACAAGTCGAAATTGAAATCGAGGCCGGTCAGCAGGTGAAATTTGGCTTCGACATCGCCGATGCGGAAATCGCGCAAGGCGATGCGTCGATGATCCTTACATTCGCTGACGGTTCGGTAATCAAGCTGTTCTGGACGAATTCGGACCAGTTCGCGGAAATGCCCCCGGTATTCCTGACCGCTGATGGGCAGTTGGTTCAGTTGGGAGGTATGGTTCAGTACGCGATGGATGCGACTGATCCGGAGAAATTAGAAGAAATCGAGACGGCTGCCGGTAGTTCCTCCGAGGCCGACGATATTCAGAACGCTTTCAATAGCCACGGGCATGGCCTGTCCAACGACACCCAACATTTCGGCGATCGGAATGATGGGGAGACAGTCACCGGAACTCCATTTGAAGTATCTGTTGCGGAATTTGCGGGTCTGGGAGGTTTGTCCCCGGATAGCGCTTTCGGTGCCTATCAGTCGACGCCGGAAGAACCCAATAACAACGCGCAAAACGCTACCAATCCCGGTGCGGGTACTCAGCCGCCCCCAGGTAGCGAGCCCGAACCCGAAGAGGATGATGGCGAGAGCGGTGAGGAACAGCAAGCGGGGACCGACGAGGGCGAGACGGCGATTGAAATTGAGCCGCAGCCAGAACCGGAACCAGTCGTGACCGAGCCCGATCCGGAACCCGAACCTCAGCCAATCCCGGTCGTAGTGATGCCGGAGCCAGAGCCGGAACCAGAGCCCGACCCGGAACCAGAGCCCGAGCCGGATCCAGAACCGGTTGTGATCGAACCGGACCCGGAACCCGAACCTCAGCCAATCCCAGTCGTAGTGATGCCGGAGCCGGAACCCGAGCCGGTAGTAATCGAGCCTGATCCTGAGCCCGAACCTCAGCCGATCCCGGTTGTAGTAACGCCGGAGCCGGAACCCGAGCCGGAACCCGAGCCCGTAGTAATCGAACCTGATCCTGAGCCCGAACCTCAGCCGATCCCGGTTGTAGTAACACCGGAGCCGGAACCCGAACCAGAACCCGAGCCGGTTGTGATCGAGCCGGACCCTGAACCGGAACCGGAACCAGAACCAGTCCCGGTCGTGGTGATGCCGGAGCCTCAACCGGAACCAGAACCAGAACCAGACCCCGAAGTGATCGAGCCTGAGCCAATCGTTATCGAATCACCGATCGACGACGAGCATCATGCCTACGACGAGTTGCTCGACGGGACGATCACTATTGCACCGTTCATCGGTGACGATGAGCCGGATTTTTCCGAGTGTGATCGTCATGAGAATGGCCATTGGCATCATCACCAACACAGTTGGGGTGGCTGGCATTGGAGACACGATCATGGTGACAATCATGACCACGGTCACTGGTTCTCTCGCTGGCGCAATTGGGATGAAAATAGCGAACTCGAAAACTGGTTCAATCGTTTGCGTGAGCATTTGGATTTCGACGGCGACGGTCATGTGAATTGGACCGGACGTTGGCAAGGTCGCGACGAGAACGATGGCGAGCGTAGCAATTCAAATTGCAGCGAAGACCACGAACATGGCCATAGGCGTCATCACCATCATCACGATCAAGGCGATCAAGGCGAAGATCATGATCACGGTCATTGGTTCAGCCGTTGGCGCGATCGAGACGATGATGATCGGGGCCGAGGTCACCGGAATGAGCACGACGATGACGATGGGCACAGCCATTGGTTCTTTAGGTGGCGTGGCGACAACAGTGATGATGACCGCGGTCATTGGTTCTCCCGTCGTCATGACCATGAAGATCACGAAAACGGCCATAGATGGTCTCGCCGCCATGACCATCGTGATCAGGACGATTGCGACGAGAACGAATTGGCGTATGTGGAGGTTACCGCCGACACGGAAGTCGTCGACCTCCTGGATATCGTCGATATTTCAGATGATATGCGCGGTTCACTCGAGCAATTGCTGGATAACCTGGGTAGTGGCGATGAAGAATCCGTTACCGTCGGGCACCTTGTCGAAGCAGACTCCAGCGGCGACCAAGCGCAGACCCAACTTATTCACGGCTTTGTCGATGCGGTTATGGCGCAACAGGTAGAGCCGGAGCACGCAGTTTGCTAGTAGAATTATTTTGGTCGTTGGCGATTCATAGGACTGTTTGGCAATTGCTCGACAATCCGATCGATAGAGACCAAGATGACTGCTGAAATCGTCGGCTTTTAGCTTGCGGTAAACCTGCTTTACAGTTTGCAGAAGCGACAATCGCAGAAAAAATTGACCAGACTTTTTTACCGACCTAGGGCATTCCTCGTATTACTGGGAGCATTGCTGTCAGTATGCTCGGTTGCGCCGGCAGCACCTTTTAAAGATTGCGAACAGTGCCCGACAATGGTGCCGATTCCTAAGGGCACATTCATGATGGGCCGCGACGACGGACGCCCAAATCAAGCGCCAGCGCACCAGGTGACGATTGACAAGTCGTTCGCGCTATCGAAAACCGAAATTACATTCGCGCAATGGGATGCTTGTGTCGCCGAACAAGGATGTCGTCCACGAACGAAGGATCGTGAATGGGGGCGAGGGGCACGACCGGTGATTTATGTCCATTTCGACGACGCGATGGCCTATGTGAATTGGCTCTCGAAGAAGACCGGGGCCATCTATCGGTTGCCGACCGAAGAGGAATGGGAATACGCAGCGCGTGGCGGCACGCCGTTGCCGGTAAGCGGCGCAGGCATTGCCAATTGCCATAAATGCGGCGGCAAAGCGGAACATAATACGCTACCGGCAGGTCAATTCTTGGCCAACGGATATGGGCTCCACGACATGCTCGGTAATGTGATGGAATGGACGTCGTCATGCTGGCGATCGAGCTATTCGGTTCCCGAGACGGATTGTACAAAGCGAGTTCGCCGCGGTGGGTCTTGGTATTTCAACCGCGCTGTTTCGATGCCCACCTATCGCTATGGCGCTCGCCCAGATCATCTCGGATACGATATCGGCATTCGGGTTCTGCGCGAGCTGAAATAGCGCCACCGGCTAGAGGTTTATGGTATATTTCTGGCGGCTCCGTAGCCGAAGTAAAAAAAAGGCGGGCCCGAGGGCCCGCCAAGTTTGCCGGAATTAACTCTTTGCGGCGCTACATGCGGCCGCGAATAATGAAACAACGCTGCTTTCGGCTACGGAGCTGATCACAAACCTTTTTGGCATCTGCAATCGACGCGTAGGGTCCGGTGCGTAGTCGTTGATAGACGCCTTTGGCACCAAGGTCCGCTTGCTGGATGACCGGTTGCATTGCTCCGATCAGGTCGCCGTGACGTCGATTAATACGTTCCCATGCGCGCTCGGCAATTAAGCGCGGTGAATCTTTGAAAGCTGCCAGCTGAATCAACACCACCCGTCCGCTGGTCTTCGGCACTTCAGGTGTCAATGCGGCGGTTTGGATCGGACGTTGCGCAGACGGCTGTGTGGGTGGAGCCGCCCGACGCGCCGTAGCTTGCGCTGGTGCAGCATAGGGCGAGTTAATCACCGTCGTCGGCGGATTTGGTGGAATAACCCCGATTGTCGTGGTCTGGCCGCTGCGGCTGCTGGGCAGAATAGTTTTGGTCAAATAGGGTTGCCCTTCGGGCATCGGCAAAGCCTGACGCTCGACCGGTGTGGGTGTCAACGGGGCGCCTCTCGACGTCGGTACTTTGCGGATCGGCGCGGTCGTTTCTGGCACTTTTGGCGGCTCGGGCGCGGCCACCTGAGGCAATGCGGGTGGTTCAGGCGCTTTTACCACCGGTGCGGCAGGCGGTTCGGGTACCTTGACAGCAGGTGGGGTGGCCGTTTTCGGCGCCGGCGGTACCAGGCTCGTCGGCTTGGCGGCGGTTACCGGTGCACTAGGCACTGGCGGCGGCGGCAAGGATAGTGCGGAGGTGGGCGTTGGCGGCGACCCGGCGGCTGCAGCTAATTGTTCGAGCGCTTCCGGTGACGTCTCGTCGCTATTTCGGATGATCGCGTCGCTTTGCCTGGCCGTTTCGCTTGCTTCTGCCAATCGCTCGGCTTCGGCGATCTGAATTGGGCTCATGCGTTTCGCCAGAACCTTGCGGTTTTCAACCGCGACTGTGTGAACGAACACGTTCGGTTTCGGCTTTTGTTCAGCGGCCAATGTAAACCAACGATGTGCTTCGATATCGTTCTGTTGGACGCCTTGGCCTTTCGCGTATAGCAGGCCGACGCCGACGCGCGATTTCGCGTCACCTTTTTGCGCCAAGGGGAGGAATTCCTGATATGCGATCTGGAAATCTCCCCGAATATAAGCGTCGCGACCGGCTAAGAAATCCGCCGCTTGAGCCAAGCTCGAAGTCGCGCCCAAGAGGGCAAGCAAAATTGCGAATTTTTTCATTTTTCCACCAAATTTTGTTTAAACATCGCCTCTATTACGAATATTACAGTCTAAAGTGATGTTTAAATCGTTTCATTTCAGTTTTATTTACTATAATTGGTACTCGATTACAATAATTATTTTATTACAAGTAAAAAAAACCGAATACATCCTCTACGTTTGGGAATAAGTTTATATTTTTCAATGAGATACAATATATGGTGGGCATGTAATAACGGCCCACTAGATGCCGCGACTTGGTCTGGCGGCTATTTATTTGCTGCGCGGTGCTTTGCGGGACGGCTTGAGCAACAGAACAAGCGGCAAGCAGAGCGCGACCAGGATCGTCATCAATTGGAAATCATAGAGGAAGGCAACGAATTCGGCCTGGGCATCGACGATTTCGTTTAGACGCATTACGCCTGTGCGTTCGGTGATATTCCAGCTTTCGGGTAAATCGAGTTTTTCGAGCCGGCCGCTATGGAGCGCTTCGGTCAGGGTCGCTCGTACAGATTGGGTTTTGTGAACCAGCACCGACACTAAGATCGAAATGCCAATCGCCGATCCCATCCGTCGAACCAGTGAGATCACCGTCGTGCCGTACGGGCGCATGTGATCTTCCATGGTACTGAAAGCAGCGGTGGTGACCGAGACGTTGAACATCCCTAGTCCCGCACCTTGAACGAATGACGCGGCCATCACGTAGAGCAGATCGACATCTTGGGTGATGTCGGACAGCATCCAGGTCGAGACGCCGGTCAGGAATATGCCGGCCCCAAGCATCGGCCGAATTGGCATGTGCAGCAAAATCCAACCGGTGGCCAAGGCACTTACGATCGAGCCAATTCCACGGGTGGAAAGCGCATAGGCGGCGTCGAGCGGCGGATACCCCATATGCTCCTGAAGCATCGCGGGCAGGATGCCAGCAATTCCGTAGATCAAAAAAGTTGTTATGGCGATGAACAGAAGACCTATGACGAAATCCCGGTTCGAGAAAACGCGAGGGTCGATATAGGTGTTGTCGGCGGTGAATAGATGCACCGCGAAGAGATAGAAAGCACCGCCTGCAAGTGCCGCGAAAAGCAAAATGGCCGGGGACGAGAACCATTCCAACCGTTCGCCTTGGTCCAACATGAGCTGAAAAAACAGGATGGCGACGCTAAGGCAGGCGAAACCGAACATATCGAAACGCACGCCGTCCACCTTGCCGCCGTCGGGAACATACCGCCAGGCCATGGTGAGTGCGATGACAACTATCGGGAAGTTGAACCAGAACACGTAGCTCCAGCCGAAATGTTCCGTCATCAGCCCCCCGATGATGGGCCCGAGCGTGACACCGGTCATGCGCCCTGTGGTCATCCAGCTAAAAGCACGTGAGTGCTCTTCCTTAGGTACGGCGGCCATAATCACTTGTTGGCTCAAGGGATTGAGCCCTGCCGAGAAGACGCCCTGCAGGAAGCGAAGTGCGATAACTTCGTGGAGTGTATCCGCGGTGGCGACCAGCGCCGTGCAGAAACTGAATCCGATGAGTACGCCGAGAAGCAGGCGCCGACGTCCGATCCGCCGGGTTGCCCAGCCAAACAAGGGTGTAAACACCGCGGCTGCGATCAAATAAGAGGTAAGGACCCAGGAGATCTCGGTGATCGTTGCGGAAAATGCACCCATCATCGTCGGCAACGCGATCGCGACGGCGAAAGTGTCGAAACTTTGCAGCGCGCCGCATGGCACAATCGCGGCGGCAATGGCGCGGACCTGTCGTCTCGGCAATGGAGCCGGGTCGGTGGCGGTGGTACTCATGCACCCAATATAGCGCGGTTGTGACGCCTAGCGCGTCCCGAGTGCCCGCCAAACCGCCTCCGGCGTGGCTGGCATTTCGACCATGTTTTCCGCCGTGACTCCGGCCGAGGCGAGGGCGTCTGTGATCGCGTTCATTACCGCGGGCAGTGCGCCGATGGTGCCGGACTCACCTGCGCCTTTGACGCCGATGGCATTGGTCCGGCACGGCACCGGATGAAAATCGAGAGTGAAACTTGGCATGTCGTCCGCGTGCGGCATGGCGTAGTCCATGAACGATCCGGCGATAAGCTGGCCGTCATCGTCGTAGACGCCGTGCTCCATCAGCACTTGACCCGCGCCTTGGACGATACCGCCATGGAGCTGACCGTCGACGATCATATGATTGATGACGCGGCCAGAATCGTCGACGCCCGTGTAGCGCTCCAGCGAAACGGTGCCTGTTTCGGGATCGATTTCCACTTCGGCGATGTGGCATCCATTTGGATAGGTGGGGGCAGCAGCATCGTAATCCACTTCCGCATCCAAGGCGCCCTTCGGTGATTGATCGATCAGTGTTTCGAAACGCACTGTCTGGTCGGTGCCGGCAATTCGGAAAATTCCGTCGTCAAACTCGATATCCTCGGGTGCGCATTCGAAATGATCTGCCGCCAGGGTTTTGGCGTGTTCGATCACTTCCAGTGCTGCCTTATGAAATGCGCCACCGCCGACCGACATGGTGCGTGACCCGGTAGTCGAGCCCGCCTTTGGTGAGAGATCGCTATCGCCCTGGACCATGGTGATTCGATCCTTTGGCAGGCCGAGTGTTTCGGAGATCAATTGTGCGAACGTGTTTATATGTCCCTGACCTTGGGACTGGGCGCCGCTATAGAGCACCACGCGACCGGATTCATCGAAACCGATACGCGCGGACTCTGCGGTTTGGGCACCGGCATGTTCGAGAAAGGTCGCGATGCCGAGGCCGCGAAATTTACCGGCACTTTCGGTGTCGTCGCGACGGGTGGCGAAACCGTCCCAATCGGCAAAAGGCAATGCCTTTTCGAGTATGGCTTCGAATTCGCCGGAATCGTAGGTGACATCCAGCGGCGTGGAATAGGGCATGTCGTCGGGAGGAATGAAATTGCGCCGACGAATCTCGGTACGATCCAAACCGGTCTCTTTTGCGGCCAGATCCATATGGCGCTCCAACATATAGGCGGCTTCCGGGCGGCCGGCGCCTCGATACGGACCGATCGGCGCGGTGTTGGTGAACACGCATTGGACGTGGGCGTAGATTGCAGGGATACGATAACAACCGGACAGGCACATCGCGGTGTTGCGGGTCGGGCTGCCGGGTCCGCTTGCAGCCAGATAGGCACCCATCCCCTGGATCGAATGATACCAGAGTGCGAGGATGCCGCCGTTTTCGTCGAGGGCCAATTTCGCGGTGAGCTGACTGTCTCGCCCGGCATTGTCGACGGCAAAGCTTTCGGCCCTCGTCCCGACCCATTTCACCGGTCGATCTAGTTTTTCCGCCGCTTTGAGTACCACCGGGTATTCGGGATAGGCCTGCGTTTTCATACCGAACCCGCCACCGACATCGCCGGTGATAATGCGGAGTTCGTCGGGCTTCTCCATCTTAAGGACATGTTTCGAAATCTGAGTGTGCATGGTCATCACACCCTGGCTGCCGGCATAGAGCGTGAGCCGTCCGTCTTCGACCCGTCCTATGGCCGCTCTCGGTTCCATGGCGGCGACCATCAGGCGGTTGTTCCGCGTTTCGAGTTCTATCAGATGGGAGGCTTGGTCGAAGGCAGCCGCAACCGTGGCCTCGTCGCCGGTCTCCCAGTCGAGCAATACATTGTTCGGTGCGTCGGGCCAAAGTTGAGGCGCGCCGTCCGCAATTGCCTTTTCTGGCTTGGTCACCGCGTCCAGCGGCGCGTAGTCGACCATGACAAGGTCTGCGGCATCCTCCGCCTGCGCACGGGAGTCCGCGACGACCACCGCGACCGCTTCGCCCACATGGCGCACCCGGCCACGGGCGAGGGGATATCGATCCGGCTTTACGAGGTCTCGCCCATCCCGGCCGACAGCATCGCGGGTGCATGGAATCGTATGGATGTCGGGAAAATCCTCTGCGGTGAAGACGCCGAGCACGCCGGGCGCATTTGCAGCGTCTTTGCTGTCTATCCCCTCGATATCCGCATGCCCGTGCGGTGAACGCACAAATACCGCATGCGCCATATCGGGGAAGTCGAGGTCAGCGGTGAACTGCCCCTTTCCGGTGAGCAGCCTCGCATCCTCACTTCGTCCAGGCGCTTCGGCACGGCCGAATTTTTCATCTTCGGTCATTACATCCATATTACATGGGCGCTTTACAAGGGGAGCTTCTTTCCTTCGAGCTCTTTCGGCGCGCCGGACCAGAAGCCTGCGCCTTCCTTTACATGGACGCCGCCGCGGGGCCCGGTATTCAACCGGTCCGCATAATTTTCCGGTAACGGGCGTCCGTTTGGAATGGTGAGCCATAGGCGGTAAAGACGCCGTTTACGTTCGGCCTCGGGCCAGTCCTCGAATGCGGTCCGGGAATGTAGCACCGCATGATTGTTGTTGAGCTGTATGTCGCCGGGGAGAAATTCCATATCCAAACGGAGATCATCGCGCCCCGCAAATTCGCGTACGCAATTCACTGCGGTTTCCTCGAATTCGGATAGGTCCTCGCCAATCTTGATCGCACCGCGCAGGATGGAACGCGCATTGTAGCGGCAGTTGAAGAAGCCTTCGTGGTAGCAAAACACCGGGATGCGATTGTGGGTTACCTCATTGAGGTCGCCGGTCGCTCCTTCGCCGCGTAGGTCATAGTGAAAGCCATTGAATAGGACCGGCAGGTACTCCGGATGTTCTTCGCGGATCGCATTGAAGACAGCGCCAGAACTGGCGAGAAGGCTTTTGCCACCTTCCTTCGATGGATGTACGCACATCAGCCCGACCACGTCGCAGCTGTCCGTATGGAACGGCCCCGCTTGCTTGGTCACATAGCCACGCACATTGGCATTGCTTTTGTCATAACCGAGATCGGTGACTTCGGATATCAGGTCGCCACGCGCATTCTGGGTGATCGGCGTCCCCAAGTGTTGCGCAAGTCCCCAATAGAGGATTTTCAGGGTTTCGTAATCGCTGCCGAATTCGGCGACCGGCAGGCCACGCAGAAGCGCGAAACCGCGCCCATATTCCACTTCCTGAATGATCGCTTCGAGACGCGGGCCCAACGTCGGCAGCGGGAAATCCTCCTTGCCGAACCGGAAGAGCTCTTTCCCGGCGGAGCGGACATGGTCCACGGCGGCAATGACTTCTTTGACCTGGATATCGTCCAGGGGCTCGATCCAACTCGTGTCTTGAGAAATTTCAGGGCCTTTCCAGACCGCCGGTCCTTCGAGCGCGGTTTCCAAAATCTCAACCATCTTGTCCCGGTCCCTCTGCCGTTTAATCCACGTAAGGGCCGTCGGCCCTTACGGCCTCAGTGCCCTTTTGTTTCGATAATGCCTCGTCCGCCCAATAGCCCGCACCCTCGATTGGCTTTATACCGCCGCGCGGACCGGTATTGTTTTTATCCGCAAATACCGGGTCCAGCTTGCGGCCGTTATGCATATTGAACCAGATGCGGAATAGGCGCCGCCTGCGGTTCTCATCGGGCCAATCCTCGAAGCCGGTTCGCGAATGGAGCACGCCGTAATTGCTGAGATACTGAATATCGCCGGCTTCGAATTTCATGTCGTAGCGGAAAGTATCCGTATCGGCGATCTCGCGGACATACTCAACGATGGCTACCTCGTCGTCGTTCAAGGGTGCACCAGCCTTGCGCATTCCGTCTTGTATCGTCTTGCCGTTATAGCGGCAGCTCATTCGGCCGTCATACCAGCTAAAGACGGGAATTTTGTTGAAGGTTACCTCGTCACGCTCGCCGGTTACGCCCTCGCCACGAAGATCGTAGTGAAAGCCTTCGCAAAGTAGATCGAGATAATCCGGGTGATGTTCGAGAATATGATTGAACAGTGCGATTGAGCTTGCGAGCCGGCTTTCGCCGCCGGATTTTGCGGGGTGGACGCAAAGCAGTCCCACCGCGTCCAACTGGTCACAGTGATAACGTTGCTGGCCTGCGGTGGTATAGCCGCGGACGTTATTGTTACGGCGGTCGAAGCCGCGGTCGATGACCTCACCCAATAAATCGCCGGCCGCGTTTTGATATCCCATCTCGCCGAGATAGAGCGTCATGCCCCAATAGATCGTCCGCAATTCGTCGAGCGTGTAATCCTCGATATTGAGGCCCTTGAACAGCACGATACCGCGTCCGTGCTCGATCTCGTCGGCAACATGGGTGAGGGTGTCCGTGAAGCGTCCGAGCGGAAAATCTTTGCGGTCAAAGCCGATCGGTCCGAGCCCGGCAGTCTTGATCGCCTCCAAGCCGGAGGCCAGTTCGTCGAGATCGTTGCCGGTGAGGGGGATGACCCACGATCTGTCGCGCCGCAAATCCTCGGCGGTCCAGGCAGAAGGATGGTCGATCGGCGTTGTCGGATAGGTCGGCATCGGCACCTCACTCCGTTTTGACGAATTCCGCCTTGTGGCCCGGTGGCGGTGTGCCGAGGAAGCCGCCTCTGTCGAGCACCGCGTCTCGGCCCCCATGCTCCTGTACCAATGCCTCCTGATCCGCATGGGCGAGTGCGTCGATTGCCTCGACATCGAAAATTTCGCGGAGGGCGGTGTCGAATTCATCGACGTCCGCGTCGCCGGATTTGACGAGATCATTCAATTCATCCGGGTCCGCCTCGAGATCGTAAAGCTCCGGGTCGTACCCCACGTAATGCATGTATTTATGCGGTCCCCGGCGCATCATGAACCCACCGCTGGAGGCGCCGGCGGCGTGGTATTCGGATCCCACGGCGCGCGTGGGGTCGTCCTCGGCGGCGGCGATCGGAAAGAGTGAGTCGCCGGGAAGGGTTTTGTCATCATCATTTAGGTCGACGCCGACACAATCGAGAATGGTCTGATAGCTATCCAGAAGATTGGTCGCGGTGTTGCAGACCTTGCCTTCGGGTACGCCCTCTCCGGCCATGAGGAAGGGGACCGCAGCGGACTCTTGGTAGAAGTTGGATTTACCCCAGAGACCCCGGGCACCGAGATTGTCTCCGTGGTCGGATGTATAAATCACCCGTGTGCTATCGCTAAGGCCGCTTGAATCGAGAGCGGCGAGAATTTGGCCGATATTGTCATCTAGGAAACTCACCATGCCCATATAGGCGGCGCGCGCAACGCCTCGGCTCTCCTCGGTGAAATACCGATCATAAATCTGACAATTGGCGAGCTTTTCGACCCACGGGTGGCGAACGTATCCGTCCTCGATAGAGGCCTTCGACTTTTCTAGATCTTTGGGGTTGTAGAGGTCGTAGAATTCCGGTGGCGCCACCAACGGGAAATGCGGACATACAAAAGAGACGAACAGCACCCAAGGCTTGTCGTCGTGTTTGGGCGCCTCTTCCTCGAACCACCTGCATGTTTCCGCGAGTATATCGCGGTCATATTGCAAATAGTTGGAATCGCCCGAACCGATGCCTTCGGAAAGTTTTTCGCACTGATAGCGAACCGGTAGCGGAGTCTGATCGCGGACGGCGCCCAACACGTCCCCGACGCCATCGATCACATGCATCGGCAGGAGCTGCTCGTCGAAGCCGGTATCGTCGGTGTCGTTGCGATAGTGGAGCTTGCCGATCGATTTCACACTGTGGCCCTCGGCCTGAAGGCGGTGGCCCCAACTCTTGATTTCGCCGGTATAGGGCGTGCCGTTGCACCAGCTGCGAACCTGATGCGGGTATCGGCCCGTGGCAAAAGCGGCCCGGGCCGGTACGCAGATCGGCGAGGCCGTATAGGCTGCCGAGAAGCGCGTGCCGCGGGCGGCAAATGCATCAATATTGGGTGTTTGCTGCAAAGGGTGGCCGGAGCAACCCATATAATCGATGTTGTGCTCGTCGGACATGATGAAGAGCATGTTTTGCGGTTTCATTGATTTCTCCCTATGCGTCCGATTGGTTTTTGCCACGCTTTGCCTTGCAGTGTTAAACAAAATTAGCGCGGGGCGATAGTTAACGATAGGGAGAGACGGCAGCGATGGCCGAAATAGGCGTAACTATCGGTATTTTTACGACCGAACTGGGCGAAGGGTTTGAGCGTGCCTTTTCTTCGGTCGAGGCGCAGACTTACGACAACTGTGCCGTGGTTGTCGTCAGCCCTGAAAACCCTGGCATAGCAGGTACTGAATGGATTGAAGCTACCCCAGGTGAGCCCATCGGTTCGCGCTACGACAAATTCCGCGAGCTTGCGACCGGTGATTACTTCCTACTGCTCGATGAATACGCATCGATCGATCCCGAGACGGTCGCGAAATCGGTCGTGTTTCTGGAGGATCATCCGGATTGCGTCGCCGTCTATGGCCCGACCCTCTACGAATCCCCGGGCGAGAGTGAAAGTTGCCTTCCTGTTGCCGTACAAGCCGGCGAGCCGGAAAAGCGGGTCGAGTTACTGTTTCGTCATCTCACGCATATCGGGCCCTGGTATGGGCTCCGTCGGCGGATCACAGCGGAAATCCCACTCCGGACGTCGCTCGGAACAGAGCTTTATTATTTGGCATGTCTCGCTTGGTACGGTTCGATCGGTGCGATCGGCGATATTCAGTGCCGAGTGATGACGGCGCCGGGCTTTAATGTCTCGCGCGCGGACGTCACGCGACTGGGGTGTCCTGCCTATCAGAGCGAGGATCCAACCTTGTCGGCAATTGCGCTTTTGTTCTGCGGGCTTGGTATCGTCGATGAGCGGTTTTCCGCGCTATCCATGCTCGAGCGGTTGCGCTTGGCGACACTCGCGAGCGAAGCATTGCGGGCCCGGAGCGACATTTTAGATGATATTTTGTTAATCCCTTATTGTTCACGTTTATTCGATAACTTTAATGTAACCAAGGCATTTCGTGATATAAGATGTAATATAGCAAGAATGATATTAAGTAATGAAATAACATTTCAAAATAAAAATATAGTAGATATTGTTAATTTTCTTTGTTTTTACAGGATTGAAAATTTGCCGCCGGACCAAGGTGATGCGGGAATTATTGATCGTATGGATCGAATACTTTCCGATCAGCCGACGAATGAAGAAAGCAACCGCGTGACGTTGGTTTCCGCGATGTACTATTGATACATTATAATTTGGCTAATCCGGCAGAGTGATATTTTTTAAAACCGCGAGCGCAGACAAATCATCCGGGTCATCGAAAGCGAGCAATAGATCCGCACGATTGCCACGAAGTGCGATGACGGCGACGCCTTCCAGTTTTCTGTCCGCATAGTCGTCCCCAATGATACCAACCAGACGCACACGTTTTTCACCGGGTCGCCATAGCCACAGTGCGGCGGGCACGGTTTCGGAGGCCGGAAGGTTATCGTAGGCACCTGAAGCTTCACGGCATAGCTGTTCAGCGCGGCGGCGCTTGCTCCCCGACCTTGCTGCGCGAACACCGGCGGCGCCCGTGACAATCAGCATTTGGGAGCCGATCGGTTCGAGCGCACGGATGCCCAGATGACGCACTGGAGTTCCGTCCGAATTCTTGAAGGCAAGCTTATGGAGTTTGGCGCGGAGCGGCCCGGAATTGGCGAAAATTTCGTCGTCTTTTGCGCTGACAACGAAAGCGCTGCCCTCGTTTCGCACCGATGGACTCCGCAGCCCGAAAAATAGTTTCCCGTTGCTGAAAGCCAGACCTTCGATGTTCAATCCGCCGCATTGCAATGGTCGGTCCGGTGCCGATGCGATATCGGGGCTGTGGCCCTGAAATAGGCGTGCTAGTCGGCGAATTTTGGCTTGCACGCGCGCATAGCCACGACGTGGCTGACCTACATTGCTGATGGCGACTTCCGTGACTGCCCATCGGTCTGGGTCGAATTTAATTTTCTTCCTTTTGAAGCCCATCGAGCCGGTGGCAAACAGGCGGTTGCCATCACGGGCGAGTGCTTCCAGGTCCCATTCCGGGCAATTTTCCGCCGCGGGATCGAAACATTGGCGAAAACTGCCTTCGAATGTCTTACCCGCAGTGTAGGCACTGAGATCCGGTTTCAGCTTGATACGCTGTATCGAGATCATTTCGTCGGCGACGATCAAGCAGTGCAAAGATTTTAGGCAAACAACGCCGCTCACATTTTCGCCCGCATCGGCGCCGTAATCCGCGAAAAGCTCGGGCCCTTCGAGCGCTTGAGGCCTCAGTTCCCTGGAATTGGCGTTGAACGCTGCTAGAAAACACATGCCGAGAGTGGCGAGGCCACGCAATATCATTTCCTGCTCTCATCTTCGCAATTATGGTTAACGGCACATAGACTAGCACCGGTTTGCCAAGTGGTGAAACATCGGCTACGACGATTGCCAACAAATTTGAATAAATCGGGAGGATCGCAACATGGCGGTGAGTTTTGCATTTATCGGCTTCGGCGAAGCCGGTTCAAACGTGTCCGAAGGCTTGTTGGAAGCCGGCGTCGAACGCATTCAAACCTATGACATTCTGTTTGACGATCCGACGGAGAAGGATCGCATGCTGGCGCGTGCCGAAGAGATCGGTGTCGTCGCGTGCGGGTCGATTGCAGAAGCGGTGTCGGGTGTCGATATCGTTTTTGCCACCGTCACCTGTTCGGCCTGCCTCGAGGTTGCGGAAGAGGCGGCAAAGCATCTCAACCCGCAGCAATACTATCTCGACTTCAATTCGATCTCGCCCGGCAAAAAACGCAAGGTTTGCGAATTGATCAAAACCAGCGGCGCGCATTTTGTCGAAGGGTCGGTGATGGCCAATGTTCCCGGAAACCGTCAGGCCGTGCCGATGTTCATTGGTGGCGATGGGGGCGAGGCATTTATTCAGATGGTCCGGCCATACGGTATGGACGTGACTTTCATACAAGAGGAAGTCGGCCAAGCGTCGGCCTGCAAGATGGTGCGGTCGATCACCATGAAAGGCATCGAGGCGCTTTATCTCGAATGCATGCAGGCGGCCCGTCACTTCGGCATCGAAGACGAGGTGCTGGATTCGGTCGTCGAGTCCATGAAGGGCAGGGATTGGCGCGAGAAATGTAATTTCAACATGCCGCGTACCGTGATCCATGCCAAACGACGTTCCGATGAAATGGAGAATGTCGCCGAAACGTTGCGCGAGATCGGCCACGAACCGCGCATGGCAACGGCGACCGCAGAGACGCTGCGCTGGTGTGCCTCGCTCGGATTGAAGGAAAAATACAAGGATCGTCTGGCCGAAGGCTATTCCGAGGTGTTGGAGGCAATTGAGGCGGCAAAAAAAGCTGGCTAATTGGCACCTGAAACAACCCGGTTATTCGCTAAAACTGCGTCACAGACCGGTGCGGTAACTCGAATCGCCGTCGTGAAAGTAGCGTTTTTCAGCAGTGTTGAGAGTACCAAGAACACCGGGGATTGGTATTTGACGCCGTGCGCGCCTATGATGGGTGCGAACGAGGGAGAGTGATGCACGCACTCGCGAAGATAATTGCGGAACATGCGGGCAAATCCGGCGTCGAAGTTGGCGAAATCGTTACTGTCGAACCGGATTGTCTGATGTGCCATGACCGGGGCATAGCCAAGGTCATTCGCCGATTCCAGCAAATGGGCGGCAAGGAAGTATGGAATCCGGACAAGATCGTCGTCGTGTTCGATCATGTCTATCCGCCGCCGCGAATTGCGGACGCCGAAAGCCAGGCCAGATCGCGCAAATGGATGAAGGAACAAGGTGTTAGCAACTTTTTCCCTGGCGACGGGGTTTGCCATATCGTGGTCCCTGAAAAAGGTTTCGCCTTTCCCGGCTCGCTTTCGGTCGGGTCGGATTCGCATACCACCACCTATAGCGCGCTCGGTTGCTTTTCGACCGGCATGGGCCACTCGGACCTTGCCTCCACCATGTGTCTCGGCACGACCTGGATTCGTGTGCCCGAGACGGTGAAGGTCGATATTCACGGCAAACCCGGCAAATGGGCCGAAGCGAAAGACATTATGCTTAAAGTGATGGGGCGCTATGGCGAGGCCATGTGTACCTATCAGGCCGTGGAATATTCTGGCCCGACAGTCGAGGCTATGGATATGGATCACCGCTTGACCATGTGCAATCTCGCCATCGAGATCGGCGCCAAGACCGGTTACATCCAGCCCGACGACATCACATGGGAGTACATGAAAGGGCGTAAGGACCGTGAGCTCTGTTCGCCCCAGACGACAGACTCCGAAAAGGACTACGACGCGGTTTACGACATCGACGTCGACGGACTCGAGCCGATGGTGGCGCTGCCGCACGATTTGTCTGTCGTCGAACCTGCGGCGGAACTGGCCAGTGTCAAAATTGACGAGGCGGTGCTGGGCACCTGCACCGGCGGACGGTTGGAAGACTTCCGTGCCGCTGCTGCCGTTCTCCAGGGCAAAAAATTGCACCCGAATACCCGCATGATCGTCAATCCCGGATCGACCGAGATTTACATTGCGGCAATGAACGAAGGCTTGATCCAGACGCTGGTCGAGGCCGGTGCCGACATCGGATCGACCGGTTGCGGCCCGTGTAGCGGCTGCCAACTTGGCATGCTGGGCTCGGGTGAAGTGTCGATCACCTCATCGAGCCGCAACTATCTCGGCCGCATGGGCAGCCCCGAGAGCCAAATCTACGTAGCTTCGGCGGCGACGGTTGCGGCTTCGGCGGTAGCCGGCGAAATCGTGCCGGCCGCCGCTGTCGTAAAGCAATAAGCTTTATTTAAAAACGCAATGCTTGGCGAAGTCCGCTGCCTCGTTGGCGGTCCAGTCACCCTTGGGCTTTTCCTTCAAGTCGTTGCACCACTCTTTCGAGCCCACCTCGGCTTCACAGGCAACAAGGGGAAGCGCGAACAGCGCGGCGATCAAGATTTTCGAGAAGGTGCGGAACATGGCTTGGTCCTCATATTGTAAATTACGGTTCATAATCCTGTTTGCCACGCCGATTGCCCGATCGCAAGCTGGAGGTGTCGCAAGAAAATAGTCAGCGCTATACTGGTGAGCGCTACCATGGGAGGTCCCGCACATGAGTATCAAAGGGAAGGCGTGGGTGTTCGGCGAGAACATCAACACCGATCAGATATTTCCCAAACGCTATTTCAAGCCGATCTACGAGCCGGGCGAGATGGCGACCCATCTGATGGAAGGTGCGGACGAGGAGTTTCCGGACAAGGTGGGCGAGGGGGACATCATCGTCGGCGGCAATAATTTCGGCTGCGGTTCGAGCCGGGAAGAAGCGCCGGGCGCTATGACCGAGGCCGGCGTTGCCGCCGTCATGGCACCGAGCTTCGGGCGTATCTTCCTGCGCAATTCGATCAATCTCGGTCTGCCCGCGGTCTACGTCACCGATATCGACCAGCATGTGTCGACCGGCGACGAGGTCGAACTCGATCTGCAAGCGGGCATTGTCCGCAATCTGACGACGGGATTCGAGACAACCTTCCAGCCGATCAATTCGGAGCTGATGAAGCTGATGGATGCCGGCGGGCTCGTCGAATACACCAAGAAGGTGTTGGCCGAAAAACAAGCCTGAAAATATTCGGAAAGACAGCATGAGTGGCGGTGACGGCAAAGGACGGGACGACGCGCGCTTCCTTGGTGCGGCGCAGGGCATGGGCTCGATGGCGCTCGACGAGGGGTTCACCACGCGGCCCGAAATTCGCGGTCGTTTCGGCGTCGTCACCTCGACCCATTGGATTGGGTCGGCAGCGGGTATGAATGCGCTGGAGAGGGGCGGCAATGCCTTCGATGCCGCTGCCGCCACCGCCTTCGCACTGCAAGTGGTCGAGCCGCATCTGAACGGACCCGGCGGCGAAGCGCCGATCATTTTTTACGACGCCAATTCCGAGCAGGTGAAAGTGATCTGCGGCCACGGGCCGGCGCCTCAGGCGGCGACATTCGAGCATTTTCGCAAGATCGGCGTCTCCGTGGTGCCGGGGTCGGGCCTGTTGCCGGGCTGCGTGCCGGGCGCTTTCGATGCCTGGATGACGCTGGTACGCGATTACGGGACGCTTGGCGTGCGCGATGTCTTGGGCCGGGCGGTGGAGTTAGCGCGCAATGGATATCCGCTCCTGCCACGCATCCCCAAACTGCTCGACATGCTGGGCGATCTGTTTCGCGACGAATGGACGAGCTCGGCGGAGATTTACCTGAAAGGCGGAAACATTCCCAAGCCTGGGTCGCTTTTCAGCAACCCGCTGATTGCCGATACCTATGAGCGCATAATCAATGAAGCGGAGGCCGCCGGCGGTAGCCGGGAAAATCAAATCGATGCGGCGCGTGACTGTTTCTATCGCGGCTTTGTCGCGGACGCGGTGGACGCGTTTTATCGGACCGAAGTGCTGGATACGACCGGCGAGCGTCAGCGGGGCCTACTGACCGCGGACGATATGGCGCGCTATCGGGCACCGGTCGAGGACCCGCTCGTTTACGACTATCACGGCTATCGGGTCTGCAAACCGTCGTCGTGGAGCCAGGCGCCGGTGTTTTTGCAGCAACTGGCATTGTTGCAGGGTTACGACCTGGAGGCGATGCGGCCCGACGGCGCGGAATTCATTCACACCGTGATCGAATGCGCCAAGCTCGCCTTGGCCGACCGCGAGAAATTTTACGGCGACCCCGCTTTCGTCGAGGTGCCATTCGAGACGCTGCTATCGGAAGATTACAATGCGGACCGCCGCCAGCTCGTCGGAAGCGATGCGTCGTTCGAACTGCGTCCGGGCGAGGTTGGAAACTTCGGCGGGCCGGTTTTCTTCAAGACGCTGGAAGATGTCGGCTACGGCCTCGATACCTCGTCGCACAAGGGCGATACGTGCCATCTCGACACCGCGGACCGCTTCGGCAATCTGGTTGCTTCGACGCCGTCCGGCGGCTGGTTCCGTTCATCCCCCTGTGTCCCCGGTCTCGGGTTTCCCATCGGTACCCGGGGCGAAATGTTCTGGGTTATGGAAGAAATGGCAGGCCATCCGAACGCCATTGCGCCCGGTAAGCGATCCCGCACCTCATTGACGCCGACCATCGTGCTAAAGGATGGAAAGCCGGTGCTCGGCTTCGGCACGCCCGGTGGCGACCGGCAGGATCAATGGGGGTTGCTGTTCTTCTTGCGTCGGGTGCATTTCGGCATGAATTTGCAGCAGGCGATCGACTTCCCCAATTTCAGCACCAAGCACGCGCCGAGTTCGTTCTATCCCCGGCTCTCGCAGCCCGGCAATCTCACCGTCGAATCTCGCATTCCGGAAGAAAGCATCGAAGAGCTCAAAGAGCGTGGGCACGATGTCAAAATTACCGGTCCCTGGTCCCAAAGCCGCGGTGTCGCCGCCGGTATCGATAAGGACGAAGGCGTGCTCCTCGCAGCGGCCAGTCCGCGCTCAATACAAAGCTACGCGATGGGGTGGTAAGGGCGTTTATCCCTTCGCGTGGGCCGCGGCCGAGTTCCCCGCCAACCTGCCGAAGACGGTCCCCGAAACCAAGCCCGTGCTGCCCGGATAGTTGAAATAGAACAACCCGCCGACCAGCTCGCCCGCGGCGTAAAGACCCGGGATCGCCTGGTCTTCGATGTCGAGCACTTCGCCCTGATTGTTGATCTTGAGACCGCCGAAGGTGAAGGTTATGCCGCAGCCGACCGAATAGGCCTCGAAAGGCGGCTCCGAAATAGTGTTGGCCCAGTTTGTCTTTTCCACCTCGAGCCCTTTGGTGGTGCGGCCATCCTTGCCGTTGGGATCGAACGGAGCGTTCAACTGGCAGGCATCGTTGTATTCCTTCACCGTTGCCAAAAATTGCGCCGGATTTACGTCGGGCATCTTGTCCGCAAGTCCCTCCAATGTGTCCGACGTGATCTTGGTGGCTCCACGGGATTTGTATTCGTCGCGCATGACATGGGTGACTTGGGAATCGAAGACCTGCCATGCGAAGCCGCCCGGTTGTTGCATCACGATGCGGCCGTATTTGGCGTAGGTGTAGTTGCGTTCGTCGAAGCCTTCATCGACGAAGCGCTTGCCCTCGGAATTCACCATGATGCAGTAGGGATAGGAGTGGCGGTAACCCGCATGGGGCTGTTCCAGTTCGCCATAGTCGGTGGCATAACGTTCCCAGCTCACCGCGTGGCAACCGGACCATTGCCCGTAGGATTGGGCGCCGATATCCAGCGCCATATTGATACCGTCACCGGTGTTGTATCGGGTGCCACGGACCTTGGCGCTGTCGAAACCGGGACCGAGATACTTGGTGCGCATTTCGCGGTTGGCCTGGAAGCCGCCGCTGGCGAGCACCACCGCCTTACCCCGGATTTCTTCATCTACCCGGTTATGCCTGACGACCACGCCTTCGACGCCTGAGGGCCCTTCGATCAGACTTTTGGCCGCGGTTTCGTAGCGAATTTCTATGTTGTTCTTATTGGCAAACTCGTATTCGGACTCGATCAATCCCAATCCACCGCCGTTGACGTAAAGCACGACACCGCCGAAAAACTTGAACCGGCCTTCATGGAGAAAAGCCTGGCGCCCGTAATTTGCGAGAAAGCGCACACCCTTGGAACGCAGCCAATGGACGCTGTCGGTCGAATTGTCGACGATATATTCAGCCAGGTCGGGGTCGATATAGAACTGGGTCACGTTGAAAAGATCGTCGAGATAACGTTCGCGGGGATATTCGCCAAAATCCGATTTGGCAATTTCTTCATCTGTCAGGTCGGGGACCATGGCTTTGATGTCTTGGGCGCCATGATGTACGGCCCGAAATCCGCCGCCGGTAAAATTTGAATTTCCGCCGCGTTTCTCTTCCGGCGCTTTTTCCAGTATCAGCACTTCGGCGCCGTTCTCATGTGCGGCCATCGCTGCGCACAGTGCCGCGTTGCCGCCGCCGACCACAATCACGTCGTAGATTTTATCCGCCATGGAATCCTCCCGGGTGTTTGCGCGCATGATGCGGCGGGCCGGATTGGGAAGTCAATCCGGCTAGCGTCGAGCAAAGAAAACGGCGCCCGCCTTGAGGGCGGACGCCGCAATTATAAACATGTTGTTTGTTAGACTGCGGCGCCTGCGGCTGTCGCGCCGGCGATACGGCCGAAAACGGAACCATTCATGAGGCCGGTGCCGCCGGCATAATTGAAATAGAACAATCCGCCGACAAGTTCCCCTGCCGCATGCAGGCCCGGAATCGGCCTGAGGTCGGTATCTAGGACTTGGCCGGTGCCGTCGATACGCAGGCCACCGAACGTAAAGGTGATGCCGCATGTAATTGCGTAGGCCTCGTAGGGCGGCTCATCGAGTTTGTTGGCCCAATTGGTCTTCGGCACGTCGAGCCCTTTGGTGCCGCGCCCGTCGAGCACGGCGGGATTGAAGCGCACGTCTTCCATAATCGAGTCGTTGTACTCGTTAAGCGTTTTTAGGCATTGCTCCGCATCGACGCCTTCCAGCTGTTCGACCAGCCCTTCCAGCGTGTCTGACTGCACTTTGGTCATCTGCCGAATGCGATATTCGTCACGCAGCAGATGCGTAACTTTTTGGTCGAAGATCTGCCAGGCAAACTGTGCCGGTTGGTTGAGGATTTCCTTGCCGTATTTGGCATAGGTGTAATTGCGGAAATCGGCACCTTCGTCGACAAAGCGTTTGCCGGTTGCGTTGACCATGATGCCAAGCGGGTAGGAATGTTTTTGGAAGTTGTCGCCAACCGCGAGGTCGCCGAACTCCGGTGCGTTCAAGTCCCAGCCGACCGCATGTCCGCCGGACCAGTTGCCGTAGGGCATGGCGCCGATATCCAGCGCCATCTTGATGCCCTCACCCATATTGTGGCGGGTCCCGCGCACCTTAACCAAATCCCAGCCCGGTCCCATGTAACGGGTGCGCCAGTGCGAGTTGGCTTCGAAGCCGCCACTGCATAGAACGACGGACTTGGCCTTCATCTCGCTGACTTTGCCGTCATGTTTGTACTTGATGCCGTAGACCTTCTCGTCGTCATAGAGAAGTTCGATCGCGCGATGTTCGTACAGAATCGGAATTTCCTTATCGCCGGCGATCTTGGACTGCATTTCCCAGATGCCGGGGCCGCCACCCCAGGCTTCCAGCACGAGGCCGCCCCAGAACTTCATCTTGCCGTCCACTTCAAATGCCTGGCGGCCATACATCGGCATAAAGCGCATGCCCTGCTGACGCAGCCAATGCATGGTCTCGTTCGAACGGGTTACCAGAATTTCGCAAAGCTCCGGGTCGGTCCTGTACTGGGTAACGCGGAACATATCGTCGAAGAACTGATCGGTGGTGTAGGTGCCGAAATCGTTCTTTTCCTTTTCCTCGTCGGTCAGATCGACCAGCGCGGCAACGTCTTGAAGCCCGTTATGGGCGAAGCGCATTGCACCTGCCGTGTAGCGGCTGTTGCCGCCAGCTTCGTCCTCGTTCGCACGTTCGAGCATCACCACTTTCGCGCCGTGCTCATGGGCAGAAAAGGCGGCCGACATAGCCGCGTTGCCGGCACCGACGACGATGACGTCATATTCATTGTCAGACATGAATTCCTCCATCGGATTTCCGCTCGAATTTTCCCGCGCTCAAGACGGGCAGCGCATTCGAGTCATCTTCGGGGCATGCGCATACACTATTTTTTTGACGCCTAAAAGGGATTAGGTTCGAAAATGTGCTAATCATCTAAGAGACGATCCCAAATAGGGGAATATATGTCTGCGACTTTCTTTATCAATGCACTCCTGAAAGCGGTTGTTCTGCCGCCCGGTGGCAACATATTTGTCATTTTGTTCGGGCTCTTGATCCGACGCCGACACCCGTTCATAGGAGCGGCGCTGATTTTCCTTTCCACTCTGGGATTGTTTGCGTTCAGTACGCCGATGATTTCCAACTCGTTGATGCTGAGCCTCGCGCAGCATAAAGCGCTTGTGGTTGCCGATGCCAAACGTGGCGAGGCGATCGTGTTATTGTCGGGTGGGCTATATAGAGACGCGCCGGAATACGGTCGAGATTCAATCAGTTCATCGTCGCTGTTTCGTGCCCGTTACGCCGCTTATCTTCACAAGCGCACCGATTTGCCGATTGCCGTGGTTGGCGGCAAACTACCAAATACCAAGCGCAGCGAGGCCAGTACGATCGTCGAGGTGTTGCGCGATGATTTTCATATCGAAGTGAAGTGGCGCGAGGATAGCGCGGAAGATACCTGGTCGAGTGCCGCGCGGTTAGCGCCGATGCTGGCTGCGGAAGGGGTTAAGCGGATCGTTTTGGTTACACATCTGCTGCATATGCCGCGAGCCGAACTCGCCTTCGAGCGCAAGGGATTCGAAGTCCTTGCGGCGCCAACCGGATTCATCAGTAAGCCTGGCTTCGATGTGATGAGCCTCCTGCCGAGCGCCGGCGCATTGTCCAGCTCGAGTTGGGCGATGAAAGAATGGTTCGGCCGGTTGGTCTATCGGATATTCTAATAGCATCGGCCTGAACCCAAAAATGGCGGCAAAAGAGCGCGCGGCCGATAGCAACTCGGTCCTACATATCATTACCGGCCTCGATACCGGTGGTGCGGAGACCATGTTGGCGGCACTGGCACTGGAGAAGCTCAAGCAGGGTAGCCAGCCACTAATCGTTAGTCTGACCGAAGGCGGTTCCCAATTCGAACGGTTGCACGATGCGGGCTGTAGAGTGATTGGCCTAGGCATGTCGCGCGGTCAATCGAATTGGAAGGCTATGCGGCGGCTTGCAGCTCTCATAAAGGAGGAAAAGCCGAGCGTTGTGCAAAGCTGGATGTACCACTCGGATTTAGCCGCTTTGATTACGCTTTGGATGTCCGGCCGTCGTCGCAAGACACGGCTCTTCTGGGGCGTGCGATGTTCCGATATGGATGCGTCGCGCTATCGTTGGCTCCGTCGAATTTGCGCTTGGCTGTCACGATGGCCGGACGGTTTAGTCGCCAATTCGGAAGCAGGTCTTCGTTTTCACGTCGATACGCTTGCTTATNGACCGCGCCAGACGGCCGTGGTTCACAACGGTTTTGATTTGAGCCGTTTTCGTTACGATGAGGCCGCGAGGCGCCGCTTGCGTCGCAATTTGAAAATAGAAGACAACGCGTTCGTCATCGGGGTTATCGCCCGCGTCGATCCAATGAAGGACTATCCTAATCTCATTTCTGCGCTCAAATCTCTCGAGGGTGTCACCGCACTTGCTATCGGCAGGGGTACCGAAACTCTGCCCGACGTGCGTGGTTTGCGAAAGTGTGGTGAGCGCGACGATATTCCGCAACTGCTTTCGACGATCGACATATTGGTGTCGCCATCCGCTTTCGGTGAAGGGCTTTCGAATGTCATCGGCGAGGCGATGGCGTGTGGGCGACCTATCGTCGCAACCGATGTTGGTGATGCTCGACTCCTGATCGGCGAGGCCGGTTTGGTAGTGGCGCCGGAATCATCCGAAGCGCTCGCCGTTGCAGTAGCCCGCCTCCGAGATGACCCGGAATTGCGCCAAACGATGAGCGATCTTGCGCGTAAACGCATCGAGGACGGCTTTCAGTTGGCCGATGCAGTCGCTGGATTCGATAGGGTCCATGGGATTCCTGAACATAGTTAATGCGCCACGCAATTTTTTCTTCAAACCCGTCGTCATCGTGGTATTTTTCGCATGGGAGTGGGACCAGTTCATTCGAACTGGCAGTCGTTAGGGAACACATGGACAATTATGATTTTTCCGAGCTGACCGGACTTGTCGTCGATGACAGTCGTTTCATGCGCCAGTGTCTTGAGCAACTGCTGCGCGCGTTGAGTGTTGGCGAAGTTATCACGGCACAAAACGGATTCGAAGCATACGACCAATGTGCGCGTCATAATCCCGACTTCGTATTCACCGATTGGGATATGGAGTTTCAAGACGGTCCGACTTTCGTCAAGCGCATTCGCACTGATCCGGAATCGCCGAATCCATTTATGCCGGTCATCATGTTGACGGGCTATGCGGAGCATCGCCGTGTGCTTCAGGCGCGTGATTTCGGCGTCACCGAATTTGTCGTCAAACCGATTTCAGCAGGGGTCGTCTATAAGCGTTTGGTCGCACTCGTGGATCAACCGCGACCCTTTGTTAATTCAGGAGCCGGCTATTTTGGACCCTGTCGGCGGCGAATTGAGCTGGCTGAGTATGGTTGCTCAAACCGGCGGATTCAAAAACCCTACGAATTCGAGGCCGCACTTTAAATCACGGTCTACTGTTGCTAAGGACTGGATGTCGTCAGATAACGTGCATCTTAGTAAAGAGCAAAGCGTGATATCCGAATGGAAAACCTGGTCGCATATGATTTGTCGAACCTGAGGGGGCTTGTCGTCGATGACAGCCGTTTCATGCGCCAGGTCATGGCCGAGGTCCTGCGCGAGTTCGGAATCAACGATGTTTTGTTGGCTGAAGACGGTGGTTTAGCGTTCGAGCAATTTTGCCGTAATCAACCGGATTTCGTGATCACCGATTGGGATATGGACCATCAAGATGGTCCTAGCTTGGTGAAAAGTATCCGCACCGATCCACGATCGCCGAACGCGTTTGCACCTGTAATTATGCTGACAGGGTTTGCGGAACATAGCCGAGTATTGGAGGCGCGCGACTTCGGCATTACGGAATTCATGGTGAAGCCAATTTCTTCCGGTGTCGTTTACAAACGCCTGGTTTCTTTGATCGAAAATCCGCGCCCATTCGTCAATTCCGGCACGGGCTATTTCGGCCCCTGTCGGCGAAGATTGACATTGGAGTCATACGATGGTGAAAATCGCCGGATGAAGGCGCCGGAAGAAATCGGCGCTTCGGCGTTAAACGTCTAGAATCAAAAAAGGCGCAAACAGGAGCTTTCAGGGAATGTCGACTGACGCCAAAATTATGCAGCCGCCGACCAAACTGGCGAGCAAGGTCAGGCGCGGTGGTGACATCGATCCGGCGGCGGCGATTGCCAAGGCCGATGCGATCGTGGCCAATGTCGCCAAGGAATTCGAGGATAGTCTGACCGATGAATTTGCCGAACTCGATCGGCTGTTTGAAATTTACAGCAAGAGCAACTCGTCGCAGGATTTAGATGCGATTTTCCGTCGCATTCACAATTTGCGTGGCCAGGGTACGACGCTCGGATTTCCGCTTATTTCCCGTATCGGGACGTCATTTTGCCGCTATATGATCGAACGTCCGGACGGAATCGACGTCAAGCCGACGATCATCGAACAGCATTTGGCTGCGCTGCGGTGTGTCTATCAGCAACGTATCGAAGACGTCGGCGATAAAGTTAGCCAGGAAGTCGCAAGCGCGCTGGAACAGGTGGTCGATCAGGAACTACAAGCCTGACCGCGCCACTCGGTTCTTACCAACCCAACATTCCCGATTGACGGCGCGGATCTGCGGCGCCGAAAAGACGTGCCTTCTCGTCGCGATAGATCGCACATACCGCTCCGGCCGCGCGGGTTAGCTCAGGGAAATCCTCGACCACATGGCCGCGGTTTGCGAGTTCGTCTCGTACCGCTTGCGGGACCCGGCTTTCGACCTTGATTTTGCCCGGATCCGATTCATGGGGTTCGAACGAATTCGGATGGCTATAGGTCGCGAAACGGGGTGCTTCGATGGCTTCCTGCATTTCCATGCCGAAGACATTTACGTTGAGGAAACATTGGGTCATTGCCTGACACTGCACATCGCCTCCGGGCGTCCCGAACGGCATCGTAGCCTTGCCTTTCTTGATCGCCAGGGCCGGATTGGGCGTGAGGCGCGGGCGCTTGCCGGGGGCGACACAGGATGCGTGTTCCGGTACGGCCCAGTTTTGCGAGCCGCGTCCGGACGCGACACAGCCGAGGCCAGGTATGATCGGTGTTTGGCTCGAATTGTCACTCGGCGTGATCGAAAAGGCGTTACCGTCTTTGTCGACCGCGCACGCGTATGAGGTGTCGTAGGAATGTTCGACCGGTCCATGCACCGTCGCTGGTGTCGGTCCGGAACCAGGCCCATCGAAACCCGGGACTTCGCCGAATGGCGGCATTTCAGGATAGGCGCGCTCCATATCTACGAGCTTCCGACGTTCGTTGACGTAGTCTTCCGACAACAGATGTTCCAGTGGCACGTCGATGAAACGCGGATCGCCGTAGTAGCGTTCGCGGTCGGCGAAGGAAAGTTTGATGCATTCCGCCATGGTGTGAATGTAGTCGGCAGAGTTGTGACCCATGTCTTTGAGATCGAAGCCATCGAGCAACGACATGATTTGCAGAAGGACGGGGCCTTGGCACCAGGGCTGGCAGGTATAAATATCGAAGCCGAAATAATTGCGCGACATGGGCTCCTCGACCTCGACATAAAATTCCTTCAAATCCTCTGCCGTCATCAAGCCGTCATTTTCTTTGTGATATTTGGCGATCGCTTGCGCCGGATCACCCTCGTAAAACGCCTTATGGGCGGCGTCCAATTGGTCTTCGCGGCTACCTTGGGCCGCGCTTTCCTCGTCGGCCATATATTGCAGCGTACGCGCGAGATCCGCCTGAACGAAATTGTCGCCAATTTCGGGGATCTCGTCGTTCGGCAGATAAATGGCTGCGCTTTGCGGCCAGCGGCGAAGGTGGTCTTGGGTATTCACCAAGGTGCCGTGCATCGTCGGATGCATGGCGAAGCCGTCGCGGGCGTATTTGATCGGGGCTTCGGCAACTTCCGCGAAGCTCATGGTGCCGAAATTCTTCAGCGCCGCGACCCAGGCAGCCGGTGCGGCCGGAATGACACTCCGGAGCACGCCGTGCGGAATTGCGCCGCCATTCTCGGAAATGAACATGTTGATATCGGTTGCTTTCGGCCACCAGCCGAGCCCACTGATCGATTTCACCTCGTCGGTTTCGGCGAGGTAGAAGATCATCGGCGCAACGCCGCCGACATTGACGATATCGCTCTGCAGGACCGCAAGTGCCATGCCTGCGGCCACGCCGGCATCAACTGCGTTACCGCCGGCCTCAAGAATTTCGTGCCCCGCACGTGCCGCTAGATAGTGGCCTGCGGAACACATGTGGCGAGTGCCGAGTTGGGTCGGTTGGAATGAAACCATGATTGCCTCCCTTTTTCGCGCGCTTGGCGCGGTCGAACCTTGGACAGAAATTTTTTACATACTACTCCGCCGCCAACGACGTGAAAAGTCGGCGCGACCGCTCTTATTCCGCTGCTTGTGAATCGCGGTCGATACCGAGGCGTTCGGGCGGAAAGATGACCGATACGGTCGTTCCCTTGTCGGGCACACTATCGAAAACCAGATCGGCTCCGTGCAGGTCACACAGCGTGCTGACGATATAGAGCCCAAGACCAATACCATCGGTTTGCCGGGTAAGGCCGGTTTCGGTTTGGAAGAAGGGTTCGGTGATACGCGAAATTTCTTCCGCATCGATGCCTGGGCCTTCATCGGAGATGGAAATTTTGCATGCCCCGCTTTCGAGCGCCTCCGTCTTGATCGCGACAGTTGCTTTAGGTGGCGAAAATTTGATCGCATTGCCCGCAATATTGAGGATGATCTGTTTTAATCGCCTCTCGTCCGCCTTGAGTGAGCCGACAGAGGGGTCGATTTCGTTGGTCACTTCGATGCCCGAGTTCATAGCTCTGTGCTCCACCATGACGATGCAGGAGGCAATGCATTCCGCGAGATCGATTTCACTTTCCTCTAGTTCGGCTTCGCCCAGTTCGACCTTGGATATATCTAGTAGATCGCTGATCAGGGCCAACAGATGTTTGCCCGAATTATGCACGTCCCTGGCGTAATTGACGTAGCGCGCGTTGCCGAGGGGCCCGAACAATTCCTGCTCCAGGATTTGCGAGAAACCGATGATCGCATTCAACGGTGTTCGTAATTCATGGCTCATATTGATGAGCAGCGAGGATTTCGCACGGTTCGCGAGCTCTGCTTCCAGGCGAAGCTCGTGNGCGGTTTCCTCGGCCCGTTTGACGTCGGTGATTTCGGTCTGCAGCGAGAGAATGCCGCCTTCGGAAGTCCGCACCTCGTGAATGATGAACCAGCGTCCGTCATTCATTTTACGCTGCATCGGCATGCCCGGGTTCCGATGTCGTTCGACCCGTTCGGCGACGAACTCTTCCTCGCGCCCGACGGCCTCCGGAATTTGATCGGCGCGGACCATGGCTCGGCTTAAATCCTCGAAGCTAACACCGACTTCGATAACTTCGGCTGCACCGGAATGGCGATTGAACCATTTTTGATTCCACATGACCAAACGTTCGTCCGCGTCGAATAGCGCAAAGCCGTCTTGCAACGCTTCAATCAGCTGGCTCATGCGCCGTTCGCTCTCTAGCAGTCGGGCCTCAGTACGTTTCAACTCGGTAATGTCGGTATTGGTGGCAACATATCCGCCACCGCTGGTGCGCGATTCCTTAATAATAAACCAGGTGCCGTCGGCGTATTCGCGTAGCATCTCGCCCTGGGGATTTTCGTGCAGTTCCAGCCGCTCGCGGATGAAGTCGTCTTCGCGCCCTTTTGCGGCAGGGATGGCACCGCAGGCCACTTGAGTGCGGACCAGCTCTTCGTAAGGCATGCCGACACGGATGATGTCCTTGGCGAACGGATGCAGCCGGGCCCAATCCTCGTTCCAATAGATTAGTTTGTTCTCGGCATCGTAAAGCGCGAAAGCTTCTTGCAGGCCTTCGACCGCGCCGCGCCATAGCTCTTCGTTGCGTTTGAGTGCCGCTTCGGCGCGCTCACGCTCGGCAGCCTCGAGTTCCAGGCTAATGTTCATTGACAGGAGAAGCGCTCGATTCTCCTCCAGACGCCGCAATACCGGTCCGAACTTCACCATGGCGATTAAAAACAGACTGGAAATTCCCAAGGCGAGGTAGGGGGANGGCAGCCCTACAATCGGGCCGCTGGAATGCCATGCCTCAAAGAGCGGAATTACCCACCAGATGGCAATTAACGAAATTGCTGCTGCGATAACGCCCCAAAGCCATTGGCTGGGCATTGCAAACATCATTCGCCACGCCATAAATCCGGCTGTCGCCTGCAGAATTACGGAAATCGTTAGGAGACCTAGCTCCATTGCTATTCTTCGCCAACTATCGCCCCAGCCCCTAAGATAGCTGGGGTCGCCTGGGGCAAGAAAGCATTTATTTCATGAATTTAACTGAGCGCTGTAGTTTGCAACCTGCCGCTATTCGACACCGCCGGCATTCAACAATGCATTGATTTCATCCGAACTCATCCAATCCTTGAGTGGACCCTCCGGAGATATGGTTTCGGGGGGCAATGGCGCAACCGGTGGATCGAGTTCGGTGCGGCTGAAGCGAGGGGCGGCAAAGGGCTGCGGTACGCCGTCGACTTCGGCGAAAGTTCCGCGCGCTTTGAAATGGGGATGTGCCGGCGCTTCGCTCGCCGTTAACACAGGTGCGAAGCAGGCATCGCTTCCTTCCATCAATTCTCGCCATTCGTCACGGGTTTTTGTTGCGAAGCGTTCTGCAAACAATGCTTTCATATCAGGCCAATGGTCGCGATCGCGTTGGGCGGGCAGGCCTTCCGGATCGATTTCCAGAAAACCCAATAATTCCTCGTAAAATTTCGGTTCGATCGCGGCAACCGAGACCCATTCACCGTCTTTGCAACGATAGACGTTATAAAAATGTGCACCGGAATCGTTTGCATTGGTGCCCCGCTCGTGGGTCATGATTTCGCCCGCGAACATGCCGTATATGCTGGTCATCAGCGACGCGACCCCATCGACCATNGCGCAGTCGACGACCTGGCCTTTGCCAGATTTTTGCGCTTCGTAAATCGCGCACATGACACCGAAGGCGAGATACATCGCGCCACCGCCGAAATCGCCGAGCAAATTCATCGGAAATGTCGGCGGGCCGTCTTTCTGACCTGTCGCGTGCAGTACGCCTGTCAGTGCGATGTAGTTGAGATCGTGTCCAGCCGCGTTCNACATCGGGCCGTCCTGGCCCCAGCCGGTCATGCGACCGAAGATAAGCTTCGGGTTGCGGGCGAAACAGTCTTCGGGTCCGAGACCCAACCGTTCCATCACGCCCGGTCGAAAGCCTTCGATCAAGGCATCCGCCCGTTCGATCAGCTTCATGGTGAATTCCTTGCCCTCCGGCTTTTTCAGATTGACCTTGATAGAGGGGCGGCTTCGCATGACGAGATTGTATTCGAGCGGTCGCGGGGTTCCGAGGCCGCTCGGCGTGGGTCGGTCGATCTTGAGCACCGTCGCGCCCAAGTCCGCGAATAGCGATGCACAGAAAGGGCAAGGGCCGATCCCTGCCATTTCGACGATCTTCATTCCTGCAAGCGGTCCCATGGCCACTCCTTTCAGCCCGGTCGGCCTTTAGTCCTTGAACTTCATGATGTCTGCAATTTCGTCGTCGCCATAGCCAAGCTCGGTGAGAATTTCGGAAGTGTGTTCTCCCAAGCCCNGGGGCAGGCGGCGGATGCCGGTCGAGGCACCGGAAAAGGTCGCCGGATTGGCCATCATTTTCACCGTGCCTTCGCTCGGGTGATCAAAAGCGTCGAAAAATCCGCTTTCATTGAAGTAGGGGTCTTTAAATACGCCTTCCAAGGTTCTGAAAGGCCCGGCGGGCACGTCGTTATCTTCGAACAATTGTAGCCATTCGTCTGCCGTCTTACCGCCGAGGCTATTTTCCACGATCGAATAGAGTTCGTGGATATTTGCCGAGCGCGACTGACGGGAATCGAATTTCGGATCGCCGATCAGGTCTTCCCGGTCGATCAAACCGAATAAGCGCCCCCACTGGGCGTCGGTAGCCGCATGAATGGTGACGTAGCCAACCTTGCAAGCATAAGGCCGGCGGAAGGAAGTGAGAATTTGTGCATGGCCTTCCATGCCATTCTCGGGCTCGTCGAACACGCCGTGACAGAGATGTTCAGGAATGCCGTACCAGACCATGGTTTCCAGCATCGGGACATGAATTTCCTGTCCCTTGCCGGATTTTTCACGCTGGTAGAGCGCCATGCCGATGGCTGCGGCCAAGGTTAATCCGGTAGTTTTGTCCCCGATCGCCGAGGGCAGATAACCCGGTTTGCCGCTGTAGCGCTCGACTAGATGGGCAAGCCCGCTACCCGATTGAGCGGTATCGTCGAAGGCGGCGAGATGTCCGTTCGGTCCGTCTTTGTGATACCCACACGAAGAGGCATGGATCAGCCTTGGAAAACGGTCTTTTAGAGAGTCGTAGTCGATGCCGAGACGTTTTGCCGCCGGCGGGCGCATATTGTAGAGCAGCACGTCCGCGCTCTCGAGGAGCTTCATCAAGGCATCGAAAGCTTGCGGACGCTTCAGGTTTAACGAGATGCTTCGCTTGTTGCGATTAAAGACCATGAAATAGGCGGCCATGTTCGCATTCTTGCGGATACCGGTATTGCGACTGGCATCGCCGGTTTCGGTTTCGACCTTGATGACGTCTGCGCCCATATCGCCAAGGAATTGCCCGGCAAAGGGACCAAGTATGAAGGTGGTTATGTCGACGACGCGGACGCCTTCCAATGCACCCGGTTGGCTAATGTCTTTTTGTTTGTAAGGCATGGTCAGATCACTCCGTTTTGGCGCAGGCGTCCGATCTCATCGGGCCCGTATCCGAATTCACTTAAAACTTCATCCGTATGTTCGCTGAGCAGCGGTGGTGGACGTTGAGGTGCGGTTTTCTCTCCGTTGTGTGCGAAAGGAACGCCGACAAGCCTGAGTTCGCCATGAGGGTGGTCTGTCGTGACGATCAAGTCGTTCGCGGCAACTTGGGGATGGGTCATGGATTGTTCGAGATTATTGATCGGCGCGATAACGACACCTTCGGCTTCGAACCGTTCGATCCAGTGTGCCGAGGATTCGGTACAAAATGTTTCGTTCAGAATCGCATCCAGCTCCGCTTTGTGTTTGAGACGATCGGGCAAATCGGCAAAGCGTTTTTCTTCGGGCAAATCTTCGCGGCCCAGTGCCCGGCAAAACCGAAGCCATGCATCCTGACTGAGCGCGCCGGCGGATACGTAACCGTCACTCGTCTGATAGGCGCCATAGGGGGCGAGATGGCTGAGACCTCCGCCAGCCCGTTTTGGCTGATGCCCGGTGTTGAGAAAGACAGCGGCATGGGAACCCATTACCGAGAGGGCAGTCTGTAGAAGCGAAACCGTAACCCGGCGTCCTTCGCCGGTGGTTTCACGGGCCCACAATGCAGTCATAATCGCGCTATAGGCGGTAAAGCCGGTACTCATATCGATTACCGAGGCGCCGGTGCGGACCGGTCCGCCATCCGCCTCGCCGGTGATCATCATATGTCCGGAAAACGCCTGTAACGTGCCGTCGTAGCCGGGCTTGCTGCGGAGATCGCCTTTGTCGCCGAATGCCGACAGGGAGCAATAAACCAGCCGATCGTTGACCTGTTTCAGGTTTGGATAATCGAGCCCGAATTTTTCGATTGTTCCCGGCGGGAAGCTTTCGACCAGGACATCGGCCCAAGCGGCAAGTTTTCGAATGATTTCTTGGCCGTCTTCGCTCTTAAGGTCGACGGTGATGCCCCGCTTGTTTCGATTGACGTTCATGAAATCGATGCTCTCGCCGTGCCAGAGATCGCCCCAGCGCCGGTTCTCGTCGCCGCTGACCGGCCGTTCGACCTTTATCACTTCGGCGCCTTGCTCGCCCATCAAAGCACAGCAATAGGGGCCGGCGAGGACGCGGCTCAAATCCAGAATTTTAAGGCCTTTGAGCGGCAGGACGACGTCGGGCGTATCGCTCATGAGTTTTTATTCGCCTTTCCAGTCGGGGTCGCGCTTCTCGAGAAACGCGCCGATACCTTCCTTGGCGTCGTCGAGCCCGGCAACGATGGCGACCACATCGCCGACCATCCGGATGGATTTCTCGAATTCCATATCCTGACCACGATAGAAGGCTTCCTTGCCGAGCTTCATCACCGCGCGGGATTTATGGGCAAACCGTTCGACCCAGGCTTCGGTCTCGTCGGCAAGGTCGGCATCGGGCACCACTTTGTTGAAAATCATCAAGCGTTCGGCCTCGCGCGCGTCGATCGGTTGGCCGGAAAAGCAGATTTCGAAGGCTTTCAGACGTCCGACGATGCGCGGCAGGTGCATAAGGTGATAGGCGGGCAGGATGGCGCGGTCGATCGCGGGCAGGCCGATCGAAGCACTCTCGGCGGCGAGGATCATGTCGCACATGAACGCGATGGTGCAGCCGGCTTCCCGGGCAGGGCCGTTGAGGACCGCAAGCGTCGGTTTGTCGAGGCTGCGGTGGGTTTTGTGGAATCCCCAATAGAAACTTTCGAAATGGGCGCGTGTCTCTACCGGCGTGCGCTTGTGGTGGACGCGAAGGTCGATGCCGGAACAGAAGGCGGGTGGGGCACCAGTGACTATGATCATGCCCGCTTCGTCGTCGTCATTGCCGCGCAATAGCGCGTCTTTGAACTCAACTTCCATATCGTGATTTATGGCGTTCCGCACTTCAGGTCGGTTGAGCGTGATACGGGCGGCGCTGTCCTTCACTTCGTAGAGAAGTGTTTTGTATTCGGCCATCTTCGGGCCTCCTCCCTTGATTGGTCGGCGCGAAGATAGCAACGGGATTTGGCAATGCCAACGGGGCGCCAGGGAGGGCCTGTCCTTCGACGCAAAAATGGGTAGAGTGCTGCCAAGCAAAAAGGAGCCCGATATGCCGCTGGATATAGCGCCGATTGCACCGGACTTTTGTGCCGAGGTCGGCGGCATCGACATTGCCAAACCTCTCGACGAGACCGACGTACGCGCGCTGCAGGCCGCGTTCGATGCCTATTCGGTTTTGATCTTTAAAGATCAGCCCATGGATGACGATACCCAGGTGTCTTTCAGCAATTACTTTGGCCGACCCGAAGTCGGCAAAGGCGGGAATCCTGCGGCGGGAACGCCGTTTGCGCGTCAATCGAACCTCGACATTGAGACCGGTGAAATCATACCCACCGACGACCGACGCATGCATTACCAAAAGGGCAATTACCTTTGGCATATGGATAGTTCGTTCAAGGCGGTCTCGTCTTTGTGCTCGATACTGACCGCGAGGGAAGTCCCACCCGAAGGCGGCAACACCGAATTTTGCTCGACCCGTCTGGTCTATGAAAGCTTGTCGGCAAGCGAGCAAGCCGAAATCGAGGATTTAGAGGTCGAACANGATATTCGTTATTCGCGCGGACTTACCGGTTTCAAATATGACAAAGAGACCTCGAATAATTTCGTCACCGCGCGGCACAAGCTGGTGCGCACCAATCCGCGCACGGGACGGAAGTCGCTTTTGATCGGCGTCCACGCGCGGAACATCGTCGGTTGGGACGATGACAGGAGCCGGGCCCTGCTCGACGATCTTAATGAGCGCGCGGAAAGCAAAATCCACAGTCATGGTTGGCGCGAAAACGATGTGGTGATTTGGGACAATCAGGCCGCACTTCACAGGGCGACCGCCTACGACACCTCGAAGCATCGCCGGCTCATGCAAAGGACGACAATTTCTCTCGAAGGTGCTTGGCCAACTTTGAGCTAACGGGGGCTTTGATGATTGACGAAATGGTAGATATCCCCACTGCCGATGGGGCGATGGAAACCTTTACTAGTCGACCGGAACGGGGTGGGCCGTTCTCGCCGGTCTTCCTGTTAATGGATGCCCCCGGAATTCGCGAAGAACTCCACGACATGGGGCGACGAATGGCATCTGCCGGCTACTACGTTCTGGTACCCAATCTTTATTATCGTGCCGGGCGCGATACCACGCATTTTGGCGAGGATGTCCACCATGACGGCACCGATGCAAGAAATCGCATGCGGGAAATTCGCACCAAGATGACGATCCCTCCGGTGATGGAGGATGTTGGCGCGATGATCGCTTATGCGGACGCACAGGCTGACGCCAAGCCGGGCCCTGTCGGAGTTCATGGCTATTGCATGAGCGGTCCCTTCGCGATGGCCGCTGCCGCGCGGTATCCGGACCGAATTAAAGCTGCTGCGTCATTTTACGGGACTTGGCTTGTCAGCGATCAGGAGGAAAGTCCGCACCTCAATTTCGACAAAGTGCAGGGTGAAGTATACATGGCGTGCGCTGAAATCGACGATCTTTCACCACCTGAAATGGTCGCGGAACTGAAAAAGATTTTTTCTGCTTCCGGGTGTAAGGGCGAAATCGAAGATTATCCGGGCGTTCATCACGGTTTTGCGTTTCCGGCCCGCCCGATCTATGACAAACCGTCCGCAGAGCGACATTGGGAACGGCTCCATGCACTTTACAAACGCCAATTGGGCTAGGAACGACGACGATGCCGCCGAAAAAGAATCCACTTCGCCTCAATAAACTGCAGTTGCGGACGCTCGCCCTGGCCCAAGTAATGGCAGCGGATGAGACCCTATCGAGCCGTAATGACGACACCGGTGAGGTAACCTTGCTGCAGCTGCCGCGCCCCCATGGCAATCACGTTCATATTGGCCGGTTTGTCGTTTCCGCGCGGGACGTTAGCGGATTTACAAATCCAGCGGTATGGAAGGCGCTCGAGCGTAAGGAGCTTGCCCGTGCCGAGGACGCGCTGACTATCGTGATTACGTCGACCGGCGTTGAATACGATACGGGGTTGAGCGACAGGTTCCTGACGCCATCGGACCATTAGGTCGCGGGTTCAATACGGATCACATCCACTTCAGGCGTTTGAAGATAAAAATCTGCAGCGCTGCCATGATCGCTAAAAGTCCGATCACTATCAAAAACGCCCAATCCGTTTCGGCACCGGGAATGCCGCCGACATTTATGCCCAGCAAGCCGGTGACGAAGCTAAGCGGCATGACGAAGCTGGCGACGACGGTCAACACATACATGGTGCGGTTGATCTGTTCGGAAAGTCTGGTGGAAAGTTCGTCTTGAATGATTGCTGCGCGCTCTCGCACTTCGTCGAGCTCTTCAACGATGCGTTGCACGCGATCGGCGGTTTCACGCAAACGCAAGCGATTGCCTACATCGATTAGAGGGTTTTCCTCTTGATATAGCCGGGCGAGCGCATCGCGTTGGGGAGCCAGATATCGACGCAGCATGATCGCTTCCCGCCGTGCATGGAGCAGATGTTTACGGACGTCCCTGCTTTGGGAGGTTTGCAAATCTTCATCCAGTTCATCCACTTCGTCGGACATGTCGTCGATGATTGGCCCCATGCGATCGACGAGCCGGTTCGCGATGGCAGTAAGAAGCGAGGCGGAGTCGTTTGGTCCGCAATTTTCAAGGATATCTTTCCGGGTGTCCTGTGCGGCGAGCAGGGCGACACTGCGGACCGAAATGACCCGGTGTTCGTCGATCCACAGGCGGATCGCGACCATGTCTTCGGGTTCGGCGCCGGGGTTGAGATTTACGCCGCGCAGAATCACCAGCATACCGCCGCTGAAATTTATGCAGCGGGGTCGAGTTTCGACCTCGAACAACGCCTCGGCAGCGAGGGGATCGAGGCCGCTTTCGTTTCGCACCCAGTCCTGCGCATGGGTGCTTGATCGATCGAAATGGAGCCAGAGTACTCCGTCTTTCGGTTGCCAATCACGTGCTTCCGACCAAGTCACATCGCGCCCGCCGCCGTTCCCATCGAGCAAGCAGGCATGAACCAATCCGGTGGTTTTGTCTGTTGTATCCGCCATTGAAACAATCTCCCGCTAGGGCATTACCTAAAGGTCTATTGAAAATGCCGATTGGGGCATGTCGTCAATAGGGGCCGGGGACTATGGGACTCCCGTCGAAAAAACGTTCGGGGCGAAAGCGCGTCAAATCATGGCCCGGATCGCTGCCGGTAACGAGATCGGCCATCACACGCCCGATGCCAGGGCCGATGCCGAAACCATGGCCGCTGAGACCGGTGCAGATGTGAAGCCCGGCGATCTCTGGCGTTTCGCCCAATGTCGGCACCACGTCGGGCGTTACGTCGATCATNCCGGCCCAGGCTTCTTCGAGCCGCGTATCGGCCAAGGCGGGAAACCGTGTGCGGACCCGCTCCTCTAGTTTGGTTACTTCACTCGGGTTGGGCTCGGGGTGAAGTACACGCATGCGTTCGAACGGGCTTTCCTCGTCCGGTCCCCAGCGCCGCGGCGTGCCCCAGGCTCCCGGATAGCCGTTGGGCGCGCCGAGCCGAAGGCGGATATGGGTTTTAGTGATCTTCATGATGTTTAAAAATTTGGTGAAATATTTAAATGATTTCGGCGAGAGGTAATGTTCGGCATAGCTTCCGGTGGCGAGCGAGTAGCCGCCATCCGCTCTGCGTCTGACGCTTAGTCCAGGGCTCTTGATGTTTGGGACCGGAGCACCTTCGGAAAACAATTCCGGTGCGACTTCGGTTCGGCCGACCGTACAACGCACGGCGAGTTGCGGCAAATCGATGCCGGCGTTATGGGCGAAATGGGTCGACCATGCGCCGGCTGCCAAAATGGCGCGGCTACAGGCGACGCGACCCTTTTCCGTAAAGATACCGGTAAGTTTGCCATCGGTGACATCGAGGGTACGGACCGCGCATTCCTCGATTACCACGACGCCCGCCCGCTGCGCCGCGCGTGCCAAGGCGGGAATAGCGACAAAGGGCTCGCCACGTCCGTCACTCGGCGTCACCATTGCTCCCACATATTGCCCGGCGATGCCGGGAAAGCGTTTTTCGAGGTCGGCGGTGGTCAGGAGTTCGGTGTCGAGCTGGTGTTGCTTGGCAAGGTCGTACCAGCTTTCGTATTTCGCCATGTCGGCTTCGTTCTCGGCGAGATACAGGCATCCTTGCTGGGTGAATGTGAGGTCTTTCTCACCGGTCCTTTCGGCCAAGCCCTGCCAGATGCGATTAGATTCCATCATGATCGGCAGTTCCGCGTAATCGCGGCCTTGCTGGCGGATCCAGCCCCAGTTGCGCGACGATTGTTCTCCCGCGATGCGGCCCTTCTCGCAAAGGAGCACGCGCTCGCCGCGTTCGGCGAGGAAATACGCGGTTGCCGTCCCGGCGACGCCGCCGCCGATTACGGCAACGTCCACTTCGGTCGGTAACGGATCGGTAAATCGGACAGGAACGGTTAGGTTGATCGGCGGCATGGGGCCAGGGCCTTAGCTGCGTTCCACGTTGCTGCTGCGTACTGGCACGCCAAATTCGCGATGGCAAATCTCCGCGAGTTTGGCGACGCCAGCTCGAATTTCATTCTTGCTGGCACTGCCGAAGCAGAGCCGCATGCGGCTTTTGTTGGCTGGCCCTTCAGCGGTCCATTCGGGGCCAGGATTGAGGGCGACGCCTTCGGCGCTGCTGGCTGCAAACAAGGCTTGTGTGTCGACCGCATCAGGCAGCGTGATCCAGAGAAAGATTCCGCCTTCCGCTGGCGCTACCTCTGCGGTGGTACCGAATTCCGCGGCAATCGCCTCGAGCATTACGTCGTGTTTTTCTTTCAGCGATGCAGTGGAGGTAGCGACATGATCGTGGAATTTGGCTTGGCAGAACTCCGCGAGGATCATTTGCGAGAGGGCGCTGGTGCCGCCGTCGTTTTTCATCGAAACGAGATGGCCGAGCGCGGCCCAGTCGGCGACGATGTAGCCGATCCGGATTGCCGGGGCGATCGATTTGGAGAAGGATCCGCAATAGAGCACTCGACGGCGACCGGCGGCTTGATCGAGGGCATAGATCGCCGGCGGTCGTTCGCCGGACCAGACCAAGTCTGCGTAACAGTCATCTTCGAAGATAGGAACACCGTACTCGTCCGCCAATTCGAGCATGCGTTCGCGGCGGTCGGTCGGCATGACGGTACCAGTCGGGTTCTGGACCGTCGGGATCGTGTAAATGTATCGGGGGGTAACGCCGTCTTCGGCAAGCTTTTTCAGCGCTGCTTCGAGACCGTCCATGCAAATACCGCCGTCGTCGAGCTCGAGGCCGACATAGTTGACGCCGAGCGCGTTCAGCCGGTCCAGCATGCCGCCATAAGTGGCGCCTTCGATGAGGATCGTATCGCCTTCTTTCAGCAATAACCGATTGATCAGATCGAGCGCCTGCAACGAACCCGAAGTTATCAAGATATCGTCGGGCGATACGTCCATCGCCGCCTTTTTGTGCAAGGTTGCGGCGACGAATTCGCGGAGCGGCCGGTAGCCGAGAGGGCCGGTACCGGTGTTGTAAAAGGCGAGACCGGGGCCTTCGCGCTCTAGCACCGTATGCATCGCGGCGATCAAGTCTGCGACGGGAATTTCTTCCGGGTCCATATTGCCGCCGATGAAATTGAATTCCGGCGGCCCGCCCGCGGGCCGTGCGGCGGCGGCAGGCAGATCTTCCCGCAGGAAGTCAGCGTAGTCGAAGGACATTGATCTCGCTCGTTATTCGATTGGGATGAAAAGCGAGTGGCGTTCTTTGCCATCGACCGAAGCGGACAGATGACCTTTGCCGTGAATATCTTCAACGAGAAAGATTTCGCCGGCCTTAATGACGCGTTCTTCGCCATCGCTCGCGGTAATTTTCACCGCAGCGTCCAGATTTACGATGTATTGCCGCCGAGGTGCCGGGTGCCAATCGAGATCGTAGTCGCCGACCGTACGCCTAAAAATAATGCCGTTTGCCGGCATCCGCTCGGAAAGCTGGCTATAGCCTCGATCTTCGGCCCATTCGATTTCGATATCCCGGAAATGGCTTTCGCCGTCTTCGTCGGTATAGAGATTGTGGATATGCATGCGTGTCCCCCTGTTTTTGCCGTCTGTCTGCCGGCCGTTTTTGTTTAAAGACTGGCATACTCCCTAGCGGTCGTGATGCCGTCGGAAAAATCCTCGATCATCGCAATATATTCGTCTACGGCGCACCGCAACACGCCTGCTTTGGCGTATTGATACTCCCAATAAGAGCAGGCATGGCTGACCGAACCAATCGATGCACCAAGTGATCCAAATAATGATGGCGCATTTTCAAGTAATTCTTTAAGAGCAGCACCGTTATGTTTTGTAATAAACTCTTCTTTATAAATCCTATCATAAGCAGTTATTTGCTTTTTTATTACTTTCATCATTTCTATGAAAGAATTAATAAGATCATTTCTTAATTCGTCCAAGTAATCCTTTTGATTTAGGTCTTGAACGCCGGATGGGACCATAACGCGCAGTCCTTTTAACATTTCCATCATCCGTTTTTCGATCGAGGTGGCGATGAATTTGTAATAGAGGACGCCTTTCCAGGAAAACAGGATGTCAGTGACGGAATCGCCCTTAATGTCGAGTAGCAGGCAAATCGGCATAAGGAACGAATGATCAGTGCCGGTCCACATTTTATCGGCAATTTGGCGGGCTCTGTCGGGTGTTTTTGCCGATTTGCCGAAGGCCGCTTCGGCAAGTGGAACGAACTCATCGGTGACGAAACTGCGGATTTTCTCGTAGTCCCCTAACGAAACCTCGAAATACCCTTCGTCAATCTCGATATCAAATTGGTCGTTACTGGCGTTCAGTCGTTCGATGGACGTTTTGAGTAGAAACGGATCCAGTGATGGCAAGCTTTCGACGATTTCCAGCAGTTTTATGTCTGCGCGAAATTTGTCGTCGTGGTCGTCGATGTCGATGGTGAACTCGAATTTCATTTTCTCGGTGATGTCATCTTCACCAAGAAAAGCGAACTTTCCACCGTCGCGCAGGTCGCCGGGGTTATAAGGTAAAAAGATCTTTGTTGCGGAGTAACGGGTGGAAGTGAAGTACTCTTCTTCACCTGGTCTTAGCCTATGTTTAATAATTATAAGTTGATTTAAAACATTATGATGAAAAAATCTGTTTAATTCTTCACCTTTTTCTCTTTTTAAATTGCTTGTTATAAGATTTACATTAAGTATACGTGGGGACGACTCAATTTTACTTAAGTGCATTATATTGCGGAATTCGTTGGACGGCGGCATTGGATCGAGTTCGTCAGGCTATGGTTGGAAATCGTTGAATTGGCGGATTGGTCGTATTGGCATGTAATTCAAATTTTTTCACGGGCAAACTGTAGCACGGTATGGCTGTAGTCCAACTCAATTATGGTAAATTTAGCTTAATAATTTTACCGGTCCTTCCTGATTTAGTGCGCACGTCCCAAAAGCGGCTCGAAAAAGAGCGATAGATTGTTCGCTGGCATCTCTTTGATGCGGCCGAGCGCGAGACCGCCCGCTTTGGCGATTTTTTCCAGGTCGTCGAGGTCTCGTACGCCCCAGTCCGGATTCTGGGCGCGAAGTTGGGAATCGAACTGCGCATTGCTTGCAGCCGTATGTTCACCGTGTCGTTTGAACGGTCCATATAGGTAGAGCAATCCGTCTGGCCGAAGTAGGTCGCTCGTGCGGGCGAATAACGCCTCTGCGACCGCAAAGGGGGTAATGTGGACCACGTTCACACAAACAATGGCCGTAAGACCGGTTGCCGGCGCCATGCCGTTGCTTCCGAGGCCCCAATCTGGCGATAGCAGATCGAGTGCTTGTGCCGGATTTAAATTTTGGAGTGCGTGTTCCGCCCGCCAACAATCAATGCTTTTCCGTTGTCGGGGATCAGGATCCGTCGGCCAGAAATTAAGGTCAGGAAAGGCCGTGGCCAACGCAACTGCGTGTTGACCCGTACCCGCGCCGACCTCGAGTACATCTCCGTTCCGGGTCGTCAAATATGGAGTAAGTGCATCCGTAATCGGTCGCTTGTTACGTTCGGCGGCGGGGGCTGTTAGGCAGGTCATAGTGGCGGCACTATAGCGGAAGCTCGGAAGTCTCGGGGCTCCCGTCTTGACAAAAATTCGTGAGCGGCGAGACTGCCTCGCTTGCAATTTACCCACGGCGCCTTGCTGCGCCGTATTTCTTTGGAAGGGGGAGGCTTATGGCGGAATCAGCGGACGTTCTCAGTCCTGAAACCGTACACGACAAATTCAAGGAGAATGGCATTACGCACGTCGTCTGGCTGCCGGACAGTGAAACCAATTTTCTGTTCACGTTGCTAGATGGTGATCCCGACCTGAATATGGTCGGCGTTGGGCGCGAAGGTAACGCCAGCGCGGTCGCCTGCGGCTTGTACACCGGTGGCGCAAACCCGTGATCCTGATCCAAAATACGGGTCTGATGGAATCCGGAGATTCCATTCGCGGCTGGCTCAAGAGCCTAAAAATCCCCTGCGTCCTCATCGTCGGATACCGCGGTTACCCCCGCCACGGCGTGAACAAGGACACGGCGGCGGATTTCACCGAGCCGATGTTGAATGCCTTTCAGATCAAATATTTCCTCGTCGAAAGCGACCGCGATGCGGATCGTATTAATGTCGCGTTTGAGGAATGTGAAAAACAAAATGGCCCGGTCGTCGTGCTAGTCGCCGACGAATTCCACGGCTTCAACCGTTAGATAGGAGATCGCACCATGATGGATACAGCGGAAATGCTGAAGATGTTTTTGAAACATCGCGACGATGCGATTGTCATTCCCGGCCGCGGCGGCAAACATTGGGTTCCGATTACCGACAACGAGATGCTCGACTGTACGTTGGGCGATCCCGCGATGGGTGGACATTCGGCTTTTGGTCTCGGCATGGCGTTGGCGCAGCCGGACCGGCGGGTCGTGCTATTCGATTCCGATGGCGACATTCATATGTCGATGGGCATGTTGGCAACGATAGCCGAACAGGCGCCGAAGAATTTTTACCATTTCATGATCGACAACGAGATTTATGCGACCACCGGCGGACAGCCGGTGCCGAACGCAAAGATTGTCGATTATGCGGCGGTGGCAAAAGCGTGTGGATATCCGAAGGCGGTCTCATACACCGAGCTTGCGGATTTGGAGGCCGATTTGCCGGGCATCCTCGAAGAGGAAGGGCCGATTTTCGTGCATATGAAGGTTTCGCCGGACGTGGAAAATACGCCGATCGGCCAACGTAAACCGTGGAACAACCGCGCCCGCGACCAGGTTATTTTGGATGTGCGGGGCACCGTAGCGGGGGAGTAGAAAACCCCTCTCCCCCTCCCGGGACTTTCCCGCTTGCGGTATAGTGTGGCGCTTGACGTTAGGGGAGGTGACCATGGCGAGCGATAATCTCGGCGTTTACAACATCGAAGATCTTCGGCAGATCGCTAAAAAGCGCGTGCCGAAAGGCGTGTTCGGCTATGTGGATGGCGGTGCGGAGGATGGCATTGCCGTCCAGAATAACCGCGATGCCTACACCCAGCTAAAGATCAAAAACCGTGTTTTGGTCGACGTCTCCAAACGCTCTACCGAGACCACTATTTTCGGTAAGAAGGCGGCGATGCCGTATGGTGTGTCGCCGACCGGTACCGCGGGATTGATGTGGTATGGCGGCGAGGCCGGCGTTGCGAAAGCGGCAACGAAGATGGGCGTGCCGTGCACGGTGGCACTCAACGCCCAAACGTCGATGGAAGAAATTTGGGACGCTGCCGGTGAAGGCAATCTTTGGTTCCAGGTCTATATGTGGCCCGACAAGGACCTCAGCATGCAGCAGATCGACCGTATCAAATCGGTCGGTTACGAGACGCTGATCATTACCGTCGATGGACCGGTGGGTTCGAACCGCGAATACAATAAGAAGAACGGCTTTTCGATGCCCTTGAAGTACTCGCCAAAGCTGTTCGCGCAATTGTTGGCGAGGCCGAGTTGGCTGCTCCGTGTGCTGGGTCAGCATTATCTAAAGCGCGGCGCGCCGACCATGGTCAATTATCCTGACGAGATGATGAGCCGGATCACCGATCCGATCCTCAAACATATGGTGACGAAAACCGACAACCTCACCTGGGATCACGTTCAACGTATTCGCGATGTCTGGCCCGGCAACTTGATGATCAAAGGATTGCAAAGCGCCGAAGATGCCGTAATCGCCAAGGAGCGTGGGCTCGAAGGTGTCGTGCTGTCGAATCATGGCGGGCGTTACGTTGATAGCGCTCCGGCACCGCTTCAAGTGGTCGCCGAGGTACGCGAAGCGGTCGGCGATGATTTTACCGTCACGATCGATAGCGGTGCCCGGCGCGGCTCCGATCTGGTCAAGGCAATCGCCTGTGGCGCGGATTTGGTGATGTCGGGACGGCCGACGCTTTGGGGCGCGGCGGTAGCTGGAACCGACGGTTCCTACCGTGCGCTAGAGATTTTCCAAACCGAGATGGATCGCATCATGGCGCAACTCGGGTTAAACACGGTCGATGAAATAGGCCCGGAAATTTTCTGGAATCCTCCTAATTGGGTGCCACAACCGAAACCTGCCTTGAAGGCAGCAGCGGAGTAACTCTAATGAGCAACGACCATATGGGCTTCTACAATATCGAGGATCTGCGCCAAAAAGCGAAAAAGCGCCTGCCTTGGGGTGTCTTCAAATTCGTTGACGGCGGTGCCGAAGACGAAATCGCGGTGCAGAACAATCGGGACGCCTATACGTCGTTGAAAATAAAGAACCGGGTATTGGTCGACGTTTCCAAGCGCTCGACCGAGACCGAGATTTTCGGTCATAAGCTCGCCATGCCCTACGGTATCGCGCCGACGGGCACGGTTGGTCTGATGAACTATGGCGGTGAGGTGGGTGTCGCGAAGGCGGCCGCAAAAATGGGCGTGCCGTGTTCCGTTGCCACTAATGCCCAGACCTCGATGGAGGAAATTTGGGAGAAGGCCGGCGGCAATCTCTGGTTTCAGCTCTATATGTGGTCGGACCACGAGATGAGCATGAACTTCGTCAAGAAAGTTCAAGACATCGGTTTCGAAACACTGATCGTAACAGTGGACGGGCCGGTCGGCCCCAACCGTGAGTACAATCTCAAGAACGGCTACGGCTTGCCGCTAAAATATACGCCGAAATTGCTATCGCAATTGTTGGTGAAGCCCGGTTGGCTGATGCGTGTTTTGGGTCAGACCTATCTCAGGCGGGGCGCCCCGCGGTTCGTCAATCTGCCGCCCGAGCTGACCAGCAAGATCACCGCCAAGGTGGTCAAGCACACGATGACCAAGTCGGATATGCAGTGTTGGGACGATCTTCGCCGTATTCGCGATATCTGGAAGGGCAATCTTCTCATCAAAGGCCTGCAAAGTGCCGAGGATGCGGTGATTGCGGCAGACGAAGGGCTCGAAGGCGTAATCCTGTCGAACCATGGGGGGCGTTATGTGGATTGCGCGCCGGCGCCGTTGCAAGTGCTACCGGAAGTGCGGGCCGCGGTTGGCGACCGGATCAAAGTCATCATCGATAGCGGCGCGCGGCGCGGCTCCGATCTGGTCAAGGCGGTCGCCCTGGGAGCCGATCTTGTTATGTCCGGGCGTCCCACGCTATGGGGTGCGGCGGCGGCAGGAAGCGCCGGCTCCTATCGGGCGCTTGAAATCTTCCAAACTGAAATGGACCGGATCATGGCGCAGCTCGGTTTAAACACGGTCGACGAAATCGGCCCGCAAATTTTTTGGAACCCACCGGATTGGGTGCCTCAAGTCACTCCTTCACTGAAAGCGGCGGCGGAGTAAGCACGATGGCGAACGATCACATGGGCTTCTACAACATCGAAGATTTGCGCCAGAAGGCGAAGAAGCGTCTGCCGAAAGGCATTTTCGAGTATATCGATCTCGGGTCTGAGGATTACATCGCGCTGCAAAACAATCGCGACGCCTATACCCAGCTCAAGATGAAGAACCGGGTGCTGGTCGACGTTTCCAAGCGCTCTTGCGAAACGGAAATCTTTGGTAACAAGATCAAAATGCCCTACGGCATTTCGCCGACTGCGTCCGCTGGGCTTACCAACTATGGCGGAGAGATCGATCTTGCCAGGGCAGCCCAGCGCATGGGCGTGGTTTGCACCGCGGCGACCAGCGCGCTGACGCCGATGGAAGAAATTTGGGATGCGGCTGGCGGCGGCAATCTCTGGTTTCAGCTTTATATGTGGGTCGACAAGGAACTTCGTATGAAGTTCGTCGAAAAAATTCAATCAGTCGGTTATGAGACCTTGATTGTCACGGTCGACGGCCCGGTTGGTGCCAACCGAGAGCATAACAATCGCAACGGCTATTCGATGCCGCTGCGGTATTCACCTCAATTGGTAAGTGGCATTCTCGCTAACCCAGGCTGGTGTTTCCGGGTGCTGCTCAAACAGTATTTGAAAAGGGGCTCGTTCCAGAAGGAAAATTATCCCGAGGAACTGAACCGAAAGCTTACCCAGATGGATGTCGCCTCGGGTACCAACAAGCAGCTCAAGCCGGATATGCAATGCTGGGACGACATCAAGCGCATCCAGGATATGTGGAAGGGAAATCTTCTGATCAAAGGACTGCAAAGCGCGGAAGATGCTGTACTGGCAGCTGAAATGGGGTTGGACGGTGTCGTGCTGTCGAACCATGGCGGTCGTTACGTGGACAATGCGCCCTCGCCGTTGCAGGTGACGGCGGAAACCCGCGCTGCGGTCGGCGATCGACTGAAAATCATTATCGATAGCGGCCCGCGTCGGGGGTCCGATATCGTTAAGGCGATTGCGTGCGGTGCCGATATGGTAATGTCCGGCCGGCCGACGCTTTATGGGGCCGCAGCTGCCGGCGAGGCAGGCGCTTATCGGGCGCTCGAAATTTTCCACTCCGAGATGGACCGCATCATGGCTCAGCTCGGGTTGAACGCGGTCGAGGAGATCGGACCGCAAATATTTTGGAATCCGCCCAACTGGGTGCCGCGCCTAGAGGCCGGTTTGAAAGCGGCGGCGGAATAAGGAGAGAAGGACATGTCCAAGGACGTTTCGAAATTTTACAACATCGAAGATTTGCGCGTTAAGGCGAAGAAAAGATTGCCGCACGGTATCTTCGAATTCATCGACGGCGGTGCGGAAGACGGGATTGCCGTGGTCAACAATCGCGACGCCTTCAGGTCCTTGAAGATCAAGAACCGGGTCTTGGTGGACGTCTCGAAGCGCTCGACGAAGAGCGAAATATTCGGCAAGGAAATTGCCTTGCCTTACGGCATCTCGCCAACCGGCGGTGCGGGCATTTCCTGGTACGAAGGCGAAATCGGTCTCGCCAAGGCCGCCGCCAAGATGGGCGTGCCTTGCACCTTGGCGACCAACGCGCTGATCCCGATGGAAGACATTTGCGAACAGGCCGGCGGCAATCTTTGGTTCCAGCTCTATATGTGGGCGGACAAGGAAATGAGCATGAAATTCCTCGAGCGGGTTAAGAATGCCGGCATCGAAACGCTCATCGTTACCGTCGACGGTCCGGTCGGCCCCAACCGCGAATACAATCTCAAAAACGGATTTTCCAACCCGCTTCGTTATACGCCAAAAATGATTGCCCAGTTATTGGCGCGGCCGGGATGGTGTCTGAACGTTCTGGCGCAGCAATATTTGAAGCGCGGCGCCTTCCAGAAGGAAAATTATCCCGAGGAACTGAACCGGAAGCTCACTGATAACGAACCGTCCTACGACATCATCAAGAGCGACAGCCAGAATTGGGAAGACGTACGCCGCATTCGCGATATGTGGAAAGGCCCGCTCCTGATCAAAGGCCTGCAGAGCGCCGAGGATGCGGTCATTGCAGCCAACGAGGGCTTGGAAGGCGTAATCCTGTCCAACCATGGCGGACGTTATGTGGATAGTGCGCCGGCGCCGTTGCAGGTACTCGCGGAAACGCGGGCGGCGGTTGGCGACAGGATCAAGGTCATCATGGATAGCGGCGTTCGCCGTGGCTCCGATATCGTCAAGGCGGTGGCGCTCGGCGCGGATATGGTAATGTCCGGCCGTTCGACCCTATGGGGCACCGCCGCGGCGGGGCCGGACGGTGCCTATCGTGCGCTCGAAATCTTTCATTCGGAAATGGACCGCATCATGGCCCAACTCGGTATCAACACGATCGAGGAAATCGGCCCGCAAATCTTCTGGAACCCGCCCAATTGGGTGCCGGACGTGCAAGCGCCGTTGAAGGCCGCGGCGGAGTAGCCCGCTGAGCAATCTCGCCAACGATTTCTATGGGGCTCTGAAGGCGCGTAAGTCCGACATCGAGGCGCGCCACGCGGAGCTTACGCCCAAATCCGCCGACCGCTTTGCCGCGGCAAAGAAGGTGTTGCCGGGTGGCTATACCCGCGACGCCATCATGCGCGACCCGTATCCGATTTTCATCGATCATGGCAAAGCCTCGACGGTAACCGATGTGGATGGGCGCACCTTTGACGACTACTGTTTGAACGCGACCTCGCTCGCCATCGGCCATGCGGATGAGCGTGTGGTCAAAGTCGCCAACGAGCAGACCGCGCGCGGAAGTGCTTTTCATTCCATGACCGGCGACGAGACGGCGCTCGCCGAGCTCTTGATCGAGCGTATCCCGTCGGCGGAGATGGTGCGGTTCACCAATTCCGGTAGCGAGGCGGTGATGATTGCGCTTCGTATCGCTCGGGGATTTACCGGCCGCAAGCTCATCGTGAAGTTCGAAGGCAGCTATCACGGCACCTATGACGATGTGCAGTGGTCCGTTGGGCCGGCCGTGGACAAGTTTGGCGCGGCCGACGCGCCCGAAACCGTTGCCGATAGCGGAGGGCTTGCCGGCAGCGACGGCAGAATCGTCGTGCTGCCCTATAACAACACTGCGGCGTTAACTGAATTTATGGCGGCGCGGGGTGAAGAGGTCGCCGCGCTCATCGTCGAGCCGATGGCAAACCGTATGGGCTCCGTGGTGCCCAAGCGCGAGTTCCTCGATGCTGCCCGTGAAACCTGTTCGGCAGCGGGTGTCGTCTTGATTTTCGACGAAGTAATAGCCTTCCGGCTCGGCCATGGCGGCGCACAAACCGTCTTTGGCATCACGCCGGACATGACCACATTAGGCAAATGCATTGGGGGCGGATTTCCCGTTGGCGGAATTGTCGGACGCGCCGAGATTCTTGCGGTGACCGCGCCCGGCCACGCCGATCGCGTCACACATGCGGGGACTTATAACGGCAATCCGGTGACCATGTCGGCGGGGCGGGCAACACAGGAAGCGGTAACGTCGGAGGTGCATGGCGGTATGGATGCCATGGGCGAACATATTCGCACCGAATTGCGGAAGCTTACCGAAGGGTTGCCGGTCAGCGTCACCGGCGGCGGGCCGTTTTTTAAGCTGAACTCCACCGACCGCGAGATCGTCAATTACCGCGACACGGTGACCTGCGACAAGGAATGGCAACGCCTCGCGTCGTTGGAGCTGTTTAACCGAGGCATTTTGATTTCCGGATCGATGGCGGGCTGCATTGCATCCACCACGACCGATGCACAGGCTTCAGCACTGTTGGACGGGATCGGGGAGATTCTCTCCACCTAATACCCCCGTGAAGGATCGACGATATTTTCGAGCGGTTCGCCGGCCTGCCAGCGGGCGAGGTTATTGCAAAATACGTCTGTTACATCTGCTTCCCAATCGACCGCGTCTCCGGCCGTGTGCGGCGTGATGACGACATTCTCCATGCCCCATAGCGGGCTCTCGGGGGGCAGTGGTTCGGTGGCGAAGACGTCGAGCGTAGCGCCGCCGAGATGGCCGTTTGTGAGCGCGGCGGCGAGATCCTCTTCGTTGACGATATGTCCGCGTCCGGTGTTGATCAGATAGGCACCGGGCTTCATCGCCGCCAACATCTCCGCATCGAATAGATTTCGGGTCACCTCGGTCAACGGCAGTACGTTCAAGACATAGTCCGCCTGCCCAAGCGCATCGCGGATTTGCTCGGTGCCCACGACCTCGTCCGCATGCTCTGAGGGTTGAGGTCGGGCGCGCACGCCGATCACCTTGAGCCCGATGGCTTGAGCCAGTCTTCCCACTTCCGCGCCGATCCGCCCGAAGCCGACAATGGTAAGGGTCGCCCCGGCGGCGGAAACCAGCAGCTTTTTATCCCAGGTTTTTTCCAACTGTTTCTGCGCCATGCGCGGAAAGCCAAGCCGATGGTTGAGGATTGCCCAAATCGTGTATTGCGCCATCACCTCTGCGTGAATGCCGGACGCGTTGGTGATGAAAATCTTGTCTGGGTCCCAGGGTGTCCAGTGATCGACGCCAGCACCGGATGCTTGAATCCATTTCACGCTGTCGCAATTGAGAACGGCTTCGCGGGGGAACGGGTCTTTTTTGCCGATTTTGAAAGCGAAGACGACTTCCGGCTGGTCCTCCGCCAAGATGTCGGGCACCCTGTCGTAGTGATCGACCGCGATAAGCGGTAAATCGGGGAAACGGTCTTTGATTTGCCGAACGAGCGGTTCGGGGTCGTGCTGGAACAACAGCGTCTTCGGTAATGTCTGGCTCATCGGGCGGTTATAGCACTAGTGCGATGATGAATGCAGCCGATGGCGAAGAGCAATTGTAACCGCGAGACCGGCAATCGCCGTTACCGCCAAAAACCCGAAGAAGTACCGGAATCCATCACCGCCGCTATAGGTGTCGAGGAACCAACCGGCGATGAGATGCGAGAAGATGTCAGGTGTATAGGCAAGCGCGGAAACGAGCCCGATGGTGATACCGGTAAGCGCCAGAGGTATGCGGCATTCTTCCATGAGAGCGAAATAGATACCGCGAAGCGCGAAAAGCATAATAGCGATGACGGCGACCTGGGCGAAAAGCAGCTGATAGGAGCTGGCCGAAGATGGAACCGCCCAAAGCGATCCATAGAGGACTGCCAGGACTGCGAACCCGATCGCAATACCACGGCTGACACCGATCCTGTCTGCTATCAGGCCCGCAACGATAGCGGCGAAAGGACGGAGCCAATCACGGAAGGTGCCGAGTTGCGCGCCGAAGACCTTGCTCTCGCCCAAACCTCGCTCCGCATAGGCGGGGAAATAGTAGGAGCCCGTGAAAATCAAATAGGCGATGAAGATAATCCCTGCCATGAACCAGACCTCCGGCGTGGAGAACGCTCGGCGCAGTAAGTCCTTGCCTACGCCGTTTTTTACCTCCCGTTCCGGTGTTTCGTCCGAGAGCAGGAACCAGACAACAATACCCGCAAGAAGAGGGGCCGCGCTGTAAACCCAAATCACCGCAACCAACCCAGCGCGAGGATCGGTATTGCCGTTTGCGGCAGCGAATGCGGCGGTCGCTAATGTCGCCATCAATGCCGCGGTCGCACCCCGGCCGCCTTCGAGGAGACCGAAGCTCGTCCCTTGTGTTTCCGGTGTGCCCCACATGCGGGTTGCCTTGAGGAGTGCTGCCCAGAAAGTCAGGATCGAGGTCACGCCCCAGAACGCATGTAGCGCCAGCATCTGCGGGTAGGTGGGGATCGTTAGCATGACGAGCCCGCCCGAACCGGTTGCGATTAACGAAAACGACAAGAGGCGGCGTGTGGAAATACGGTCCGCCAACCATCCGCCCGGAAAATAACAAAGCAGCGCCAGGATGCCGAACATAGAGCTCAGATACCCGAGTTCCATGCTCGAAACGTGGAATACCTCTTCGAGCGACGTCTGAAACGTCTTCCGCATGTAGGGCAACAGAAATATTGCTTCACCGGCTAGCATCAGGCTCGCCATGGTGAGCCAGCGGCGGAGGGGGCTTGTCATTAGTGCGCCATCAATTCGGATATTTATCGCGGAGCGCGGCGACCTGTTCCTCGTTGAGGAAACGAGTCTTCACATCCTTCAGCATCAGAAAAAGTTTTGCGGTCTCTTCCAGTTCCTCGGTGGCGTAAACCGCGTCTTCCAGTGACGTGCCCGCGACAACGGGGCCATGATTGGCAAGCAGCACCGCGTGATGGTCGGAAGCCATTTCGCGCACCGCCTTGGCGAGATCGAGATCGCCCGGCGGGAAATAGGGTACCAACGGCAGCGTGCCGATCTTCATCACGTAATAGGCGGTGATCGGCGGCAACACATTCTTAGGGTCGATATCGTGGAGGCAGCTCACGGCAACGGAATGGGTCGAATGAAGATGCACGACGGCGCCGGTCTTCGGCCTCTCTTCATACATTGCGACATGAAGAAAGGTTTCCTTGGTCGGTGGATCGCCGGAAATCAGATTGCCGTCGTCATCCAGTTTGGAAATCTTCGCCGGATCGAGATTTCCCATCGTCGAGCCGGTGGGGGTCATCAGCCAGCCGTCATCGATGCGTGCACTGATATTGCCCGACGACCCGAAGGTCAGCCCGCGATCGAACATCGATTTGGCGAGCCGGGTGATGTCGTCTCGAAGTTTGGATTCCGTGCTCATCTCAGCATCTCCAACGCTTGATCGAAGAAGTCCACTTCGCCGAAATTGCCCGACTTTAAGGCCAGCGCGATAGAGGTGGTGCCGATGGTTTCAGTCCAGGGCACACCGGGAGAAATTTCGGGGCCGATGCGAAGGGCATCGACGTGAAGCGCGTTCACCACGGCGCCCGACGTTTCGCCGCCGGCGGCGATCAATCGGTCGACGCCTTTCGCCACCAGCTTGGACGCTATTTGGCCCAATGTATCTTCCAGTTTCTCGCCCACTTCCATGCCGCCATATTGTTCCTGCAAAGCGGTGACGGCGGCGGGATCGTCCGAGCTATAAATAAGGAAGGGCTTCTTGCCCAAATGCGGAGTTGCCCAATCGAGAGCTTCGTCGGCCACCGGCTTGTTCTGCATGACTGCATGAGGGTCGATTTGCAAGGCCGGAAATTTTTCCTTCCACGCCGCAACCTGTTCGCGGGTGCGGATCGAGCAGCTCCCCGCCAATATCGCCTCGGCGCCGGATTGAGCTGGCAAGTGAGGCGGGATCGCATCGCCGAGCAGTCCTGCAGCGCGGTAATTATCCGGCAGGCCGAGCGCGATGCCGGATCCGCCGGTGATGAGGGCAAGGTCCGTCGATGCCGTACCGATGGCCAACAAATCCGGGTCGTCGATGGCATCGACAATTGCGTGGCGGACACCGTCGTCGCGCAATTCTTTGTACGCATCGGAAATCGCGTCGGCACCCTGGCCCACAGTGCCATGCTCGACGAGCCCGACCTTGCGAGGGGTTTGCCGAGCAAGGACGCGCACCAAGTTGGAATCGGTCATCGGCGTTAATGGATGATTGCGCATACCGGATTCCGACAACAGTTCGTCGCCGACAAAAAGATTGCCCTTGTAGATGGTGCGACCATTGGTCGGAAATGCAGGGCAGGCGATGGTGAAGTCACTGTCGAGTTTATCCAACAAGGCGTCGGCGACCGGGCCGATATTGCCTTCGTCTGTGGAATCGAAGGTGGAGCAATATTTAAAGAAATACTGCTTCGCGCCCTGGCTTTGGAGCCAGTCGATCGCTTCCAACGATTCCGCTATGGCATCGTTCGTTTGGATGGTGCGGGATTTGAGTGCGATGACAACCGCTTCCGCATCACCCAAATCGATAGCGGATTTCGGTGTGCCGATCAGTTGTATCGTCGGCATACCCTGCTTGACCAACGTATTGGCAAGATCGGTAGCGCCGGTGAAATCGTCGGCGATACATCCGAGAATAATCGGCATGTCCGGTTCGTCCCAGCTATTGGTTTGTTGGCCTATGAACTACCATTTCACCTCCGGCGAGGCGAGGCGGTATCAGGATTGTTTGAAATGCGTTTCGAAATTCGTTTTCAATAGGTCGCGCCGAATTTTCCCGGTTTCGGTTCGCGGGACATGCGAAATCTCGCACATCCAGGTCGCGCCGATATTTTCGGGTAGTGCCTCGGTAATTTGATCCTGCAGCGATTGCAGATCGGCGCCATCGCTCAAAACCAATCCGACCCAAAGCATGTCGGTGCCGTCTTCTTTGGTGCCGACGACTATGGCGGAGTCGTTGATTCCGCTTAGCGAATTGAGATTGTGTTCGATATCGAGTGCATTGTGTTTGATGCCGAAAATATTGACCAGGTCATCGCCGCGACCCAGTAGCTTCAATTTTCCCGGCGCTGGGATACTGCCGAGATCGCCAGGATAAAACCATCCGTCACGATACATCCGTTGGGTTGCGCCATCCTCAAAAAGATAGGCGGGTGTCACAGCCGGTCCTTTCACCCGAATATATCCGATTTCACTGAACGGCAGGTTTCGATCCAAGTCGTCAACGACTTCGACTTCGAATCCCGGCAGTATCGTGCCAAGACCATTAATATCTATATCGGAAATCGCGCTTGCTTCGTTGGTGGCATAGGATTCGATGAAACGGTATCCGAGTTCCTTCTCAAGCGAGCGTCGCATCTCTGTTGGGACTCGTCCCCCGGTAATCGAAATGGCGATATCCCGCACGGCTTGCGCATTTTCGCCCAGCGCCATAAGAGATGGCAGAAAGACCGGCAAAAACATGATGTGATTGGGCCGGACCTCTGCAATCGCGCGATCGACCGTGCTCTCGCCAACATGGAAGCAAATTCCGCCGGCGCGAAGACACATGGTTGCGTGTATGTGTGCGGCCTGCATCCCGAACCCGATCGATAGTAGATGACGAGTGTGGGGTCCGAAATCGAGACGAAAATCGTAAAGCCGAAGGCGTTCTTCGAAATTGGCAGCGGTGAGCGGAATAAATTTTGTGGTGCCCGTGGTTCCCGAGCTGGTTGCTATGCGTACTATCGTATCGGGATTTGGCTGCCGATACGGGAAACTTGCCGGGACAGGCTCATCGAGCAACGCCGTCCACCAAGCGTCGTCTGCCAATAGTGTGGGCAGGGCGCCGGTAACCGGAATTAAATTATGGACTACCAATGCAGAATGTTGAACTAACGACGAAATTTCTCCGAAATGTTTTTCGGTCGCAAAATGACTTGTGGCGACACACAAAGCTTCGCATGCCAGATGCAGCAACCAAGAACGGTAGAGGCCGTCATACTCGATAACAACGATATCGCCTGCTATTAAGTCGAGCCGTTCGAGTGCGACAGCAGTGCGGCGGACATCCTCATAAAACTTCCTGAACGAAGCTTTTTCGCCACGATCGTAGACGGCTAAATCGTCCGGACGGGTCTGAGCGTGTTCGGCCAGATAATCGAGCGTGCTTTTGGTCATTTCATGCCCGCAATTTGGGCCGCGAGTGCATGGCGTTGCAATTTGCCGGTGGCGGTGCGTGGAATTTGTTGAATCTGGGCGACACTAATGCCGATCACATCTGTCGGCAGGTGTTTGGCCAAAAGGTCTTTTAGGGCTTCGAGCTTCCGGCCCGGTTCCAAAACCAGCGCGACCAGTAATATGTCTAAGCCATTTTCATCGCGTGCGGAAAGTATGCCGGCGTCGACAATTCCCGGCAACGATACCAGACCCTGTTCATAATTAGTGGCATTAACCTTGAGCCCACGCAGATTAATGATGTCATCGCCGCGTCCGAGCAGGTGAAGACGCCCGGCCGTATCGATCTGTCCGATGTCTCCGGGATAGAACCATTCGTCCTTGAACATTTCGGTCTCGGTTTCGAAGAGATACCCCTCGGTATTCCCGGGACTCTTTACCCGCACGCGACCGGGGGCGCCCTGCGGCAGTGGTCGCTCTTCGTCATCGACGATTTCCACGGTCACGCCGGGCAATATGGTGCCCACGCTATCGGCATCCATGTCCGCAATGATGCTGGTTTCGTTGGTGGCGTAGGCTTCTACCAATCGGTGCGGATATTCGGGCAACAGCCGGGCACGCACCGCGTCGGCGACATGGCCCCCGGTGATCGCAAGAGTGAGAAAACCGTCTGGATTAGCGGGAGCGCCCTCACCGAGGAGCGTTGGCAAATGCATCGGCAACAACAATGCATGGGTCGGTGAGCAAAAATTGATCGCATCGGGTGCCGCAAGTATACCTGCGTAGTGGCATCTGCCACCGCGGCGAAGGCAAGTGGCCGCCAATAGTTGATCGAGTTGTACGGCGAACCCCATGCCGACCATGAATCGGGTTTCGCTATCGAATCCCAATAAATCGCCATAAGTGCGACCACGGAAATCGAGTTGGGCCAGCGTTTGCGGGATGACCTTGATTTCGCCGGTGGTTCCGGAACTGCAAACAACGCGCGCCGGTGTATGGGGATCGGGCGGGAACGGTAATTCGCCCGGCTTTCGCCGAAACAGATTTCGCCACCACTTTGTGTCCGCGTGAAGGCAAGGTGCTTCGGTGGCAGGAGCGTCTCCTAAATGGATGACCAAATCCGACCGGTCGAGCAACAATTTCAAGGTGCCTTGGTCGTGGGCGTCGGCGTAGCTCGCATTCGCTATGCCAAGGCACTCGAAACCCAATTGCAGCAGCCAAGGCCGGTAAAGCCCGAGAAATTCGACCGAAACAATTGCATCTTGCGGCAGCTTTAGGGTGCTGAGTGCGCGCACAGTGCGGCGTAGGTCGTCGTAAAAGCGGCCGAAGGTGATTTCTTGTCCTTCGTCCACGAGTGCAATTTCATTGGGTCGGGCGGTCGCGTGCTCCGCGAGATAGTCGCTGGTGAGGCGTATACCGCTTTTGTCGGTCGCTGCCATATCGCTCCCCCGTATGGCGTCTGTAGCTAGTATGGAAAACGCTTATGCGGGCTGCAACTGTTTCATTAGTTTCCCCACATCGGAGAGTGTTTCCAGGTCGCCGATCATGGCAATCGCATCGTCACGTTGGGAGGGCGTAATTACACCGTCCGCGCAGTCGCTGAACTTGCCGACGATATCGTCCCAAGTTGCGGGTTCCTCCGACCAGCCGCGCGCAAAGGATCGGGCGTGCTTGAGTTCGCGCCCATCCTTTAGGTTAAAGGTAATCCGCATTTCGGCCCAATTGACCCCGTCCACGCCCCATTGACCATGATGATGAGCAAAGTCCTCCGGCACGGTGATATCGACCTTCTCCATCAATGGCTGCACGTCGCCTTTATCGACGCGGGATTGGTCGTATTGCGCGAGGCCGTTCTTGCCGTCGATTAGACTGACGGCGATCGACCATTTGAGACTGTAGCGCGCCTTGTATGAATCCTCGACTTCGTCGTAACAGGCGATCGCACGCGCTTGCGGTGTGACTTCCGCGTGAACCCGTTCCACATCGTCAGCGGTGATACCGTGCTCGGCAATAACATCGAGTACCGCATCGATGGTGGACGCAGGCGCGGTCGATCCGGGATGAAAACAGACGATGGTGGTATTTTCCGCCAATTCCCAACGGGTGCCTAACTCTTCGGTCATGCGCGATAGGTCGTAACCGTCCTCGCCGGAGAAACAAACCGCGAGGCCGAACTTTTCATGTCCGCCCACATCGGTTTCCGACGGCTCAATAATGTCCGGGTCCATCTTGTAACCGCGTTCCGCGAGGAGTGTGGCAAATACACCGCATCTCGCGCCGTGGCCCACATGGAATGCCTTACCCATGGAACCCACATTCTTGCGAAGCCCCGATCCTTCGGATGCGGCGACGGCGATCGCCATTCGGGTTTTGTCTACGTCGAGCCCGCCCATTCGCGCGCCAGCCACCGCGACGCCGATCGAGCCCAGGATTGCGTTCGGATGCCATCCGCGATCGAGGAGCGCCGGACGGATGCCGCGGGCGACCCGACTTTCGACCTCGAAGCCAGCGATAAAGCCTGCCATGAGATCGCGGCCGGAGAGTTCTTTGTCTTCCGCATAGGCGAGGGCGCCCGGCACCATAACCACGCTCGCGTGGGTAACGCCCTTGGTATAGTCGTCATATTCCTGGGCGTGTGCGGCGGTCGCGTTGACATAGGCCGCGAGCGGCGAAGACGTCCGGTCGCCATGGCCGATTATGCTCGCCCGGCCATTGCCTCCCATATATCGCGCCGTATCGAGGGCGATCCTCGTCGAGGATTGATTGGCGCCGGCAAGTGCAATTCCCGCCATGTCGAGAATGCGGAGTTTGGCGGATTCTTTCGCCGCCTCGGGAATATCCTCCCATGAGGTTTCGATTGCGAGCTTGGCGAGGGTTTCGGTGACGCCCATGATTTTCTCCTTACGGCGTTGCAGCCGTTGTTATCGCCGATGCATCAGCCAATTCGACTGCGCCACGGCAGGTCTCTATCAATTTCTCGGTGCCACTGTCCCCAAGAAGGGGCTGGCATAGGTCGCGGGTCTTTTCGTCGAGTGCGGTATCGCCAAGCGGGTTCTCGAGACTGCCTAAGGCTTTCTCCACATATATTTCCAATGACCGGCCGTCCTTGGTGGTTATGGTGATGCCCATGGCATCCGCAGGCACTGACGGGTCGATCTCTGCATTTACTTTTTCTCGAAGCGATACCGCTGTTGGGTCGTTTACGGCCTCGTCGGAAAACTCTGTCTCGCCACCCTTGCCGTGCTGAATTGCCGTGGCACATGAGTGATAGATGCTGAATTTTCCCTCGAGCCCGGTCCGGGGCGCGGTCTTGCCCGTCAGTTCCAGCACCAACGGATGAACTTTCAATTCGATGCTTTCGATATCATCCGGTGTCAAATCATGCTCGTTTCGCAATTGAATGCACCCGTCGATACCGGGATGAACCACCACCCCGCAGGCAAAAGGCTTGTAACTGTTTTCCATGATCAGAAAGTTTTTGCCGAGCCTGTCGGTAATGCGCGAGAAGTCTTGCTTGGTGGAGGTGACATGGGCCCAGCCGCGTTTGGCTTCGATACCTTGCTCGGAACTGGTGAAGCCTTTGCTCGCCAGCATCGCCGACATCAAGCCGTTCTTGGCTGCATTTCCAACGTGGAAGCTTTTACACATGGAGCCGAACATTTCCCGCATGCCCGAACTCTGCGTGGCCGCCAGCCCGAGGGCCCAGCGGGTCTGCTCCGCATTGTTGCCGAGCAGTCGGCTGGCCGCGGCGGCGGCACCGAAAATTCCTGCCGTACCCGAGATGTGCCAGCCAACGCTGTAATGATCCGGGGAAACCGACTGGCCCAGCCGGCAGGTAACGTCGATACCTAGGATTAAGGCATGAATGAACTCTGCGCCGGTGACGGGTTGTCGCTCGGCAATCGGCAGTATCGCCGCCAGTACCGGCCCCGCCGGATGAATTGCGGTGGCGAGGTGAGTGTCGTCGAAATCGAACACATGGCTTGAAATCCCATTGACCAAAGCGGCATTGAGCCCGTCGGTTCTTTCGGACCGGCCTAGAACGGAAGCCGATTGATCGGCAGCCGGTAGTGTTTCCAGCACGATATCGACGGATTCGTGTCGGCATCCGCCCACCGCGACGGCCATCCAATTCAAAAGCGTTCGGTGTGCCTCGTGACGGACGTCGCTCGGGATATCTTCGAACTGGGCGCCGAGTACGAAATCGGCGATGGTTTGGGTAGCAAGTTCGTCACTCATTTGGTCAGGTGTCCTTACGCGTCATCGGTGCCGAAGCCGCTTCCGGCTTTGCGGTATTCATCGCGCGGCGGGCTGAAAATGTCGAGTATGGTTGCCCCCTCGGGTCCGGCTTTGATGGTGTGCGGTACGTTGGCCGGCGTGCGCCAAAAGTCGCCCTTCTTTATGGGAAACTCGCCGTCACCCTGAATGCGCAATGCAGATCCCTCTAGAAGAACGCCCCATTGTTCTTCCGGGTGATGATGCAATTTGCCTTCGGCATTGGGATCGATCGTAACGACTGAAAGCATGGCCTGTTCGCCGGGAAAAATGCGTGTGTTGATGCCGGGCGCCAGTTCCCTCGGAATTCCCAAACTGGCGTCGTTCAAGTTGAATAATGTGTCATCGCTCATGATTGTCTCCCTCGAAGCGATTTTGGAATAAGAGACCGGAGCGGTGAAGTATCGTCAAGGTGGTGCGTTGTTTTCATCGGCCATCGCGCTTTATAACTGATCGGCGAATTAGAGGGAGGGCGCGATGGCTCGGATTGGCATCGTATCGATCATGTTGGAGGTGAATTCCTTTTGTCCGGTAACGACGGAGGAAGACTTTAAGAAGTCCTGTTACCTGGTGGGTGAGGAGATACTCGAGGAAGCGGCGAAGGACGCGCCGATTCTGGCCCGCGAAATCAAGCCTTTCATCAAAACGATGAACGAGACCGGCGATTGGACCCCGGTACCCACAATCTGCACCTATTACGAACCCTGGGGGCCGATCGACGAGGGCTTTTTCAAGCGCTATCTCGCGGACGTCCGCAAGATGCTCGAGGATGCCGCACCTTTGGACGGGGTCTATATCTGCAATCACGGCGCCATGGCGGCCACCCACGACGAGGATCCGGACGGCGAACTTTATGAGATGGTACGGGATGTGGTGGGGCCGGAGATTCCCGTCGTCGTCACCGTCGACCTTCACGCCAATATTTCCGAGCGCATGATCGACAATGCGGACATCATCATTTCCTACAAGACCAATCCCCATGTGGATCAGCCGGAACGCGCCACCGAAGCAGCGCATATCCTAAGGCGAATGCTTGAGGGCGAACGATTTGCCAAGGCGCGCGTGCGCTTACCGATCACGCCACCTTCGGTCCGATTGCTGACCGCCCCGCGGGGTACCTACGCCGATGCCATCCGGGCTGCGACCAAGGCACAGGAGGAAAACGACGACCTTGTGAGCGTTTCCGTGGTCGGTTCCTTCTCCTTTGCGGACCTCTCGAAATGCGGCCTCACGGCGATGGCCTATGGAGAGCAGGCGGCGGTGGATGAGATTACCGACCGGTTGGCACAAGAGATATGGGCGGGGCGGGAGGATTTTCTCGTGCGCCTGACGCCGATCGAAGACGCGGTCGCCCAAGCGGTAGCGGCCGGACAGTCCGGCGGCGCCAAGAAGGTGTGTCTTGCGGATGTGGCCGACAACCCGGGTGGTGGCGGGTGCGGCAATACGACGGGTCTTTTGCTGCCGCTAATCGAGGCCGGCGTGGAAAATGTCTGTTTTGGCTTGTTCTCCGATCCTGCGGTCGCGGCGGAAGCCCACGAAAACGGCATCGGCGCTAAATTCGAGGCAACTTTCAACCGCGAGCCCGCATACGACTTCACCGAAACCTTCACCCGCGAAGTCGAGGTGCTGGCGCTTTCGGATGGCTTCGTACCCGGGCGGCGCGGTTGCCGAGCCGGGCGCACCATGAAAATCGGCCCCGCGGCGGCGCTCAAACTTGGCGGTATGACATTGCTCGTAATTAGCCGTCGCATGCAAATGTACGATCCCGCGCTGATCGAAGCATTCGGCCTCGATATCGCCTCGTTCTCTACGGTAGCGCTCAAGTCCCGCGGCCATTTCCGTGCCGGCTTCGATATTTTCTTCGAAAATGACGAGATATTCGAAGTGGACGCCCCGGGCATGACGACACCGGTACTGACTCGCTTCGATTGGAAGGCGCTGCCACGGCCATGTTACCCCGTCGACGAAGATGCGGTGTGGGATCTGGCTAAATCCTGAGCACTATCCACAGTAACTACAGTAAAAAAATCTGTAGACATCATCACTATTTCGCACTATTTAATGGTTATTAACGTTTTGTTAACCATTATTTGAGCATTGGAGTGCAGACAATGCGAATAGTGAAGGTGCTTTGTATTTCCGCCTTTTTAACCGGTTTCACCGGTCTAGGGACGGAAGTTTCGGCGCAAAGCCAATACACGATCTTCGTGAAGACCCTATTGGGACAGGTTTTCGAATTTAAAGTCGACCGAAGCCAAAACGTGCGCGGATTTATGGAACACATCGCGTCCGTCTCTTGCATTCCGGTCGAGAGCCAAATTCTGACGTTTCGCGGAAAGCCCTTACGGTATCCCCGTAGTCGGTTGATCGGCTCGCAAGGGGTTCATAACGAGGCCATTCTGCACATCGTCGCACGGACCAATAGCGTCGGCCGCCGACCGGATTTTTGCTGTACCACCGGCTGGCATAACACGCGCTACTGTACGGCGGGTTAGGGGTTACCCCATCTCCGGCACCGGCGTTTTTACCGGCTTGCCTTCGAAAAACAGCGTCAGATTTTCGACCATCAAATCTGCCATGGCCTGGCGGGTTTCGTTCGTCGCGCTGGCCTGATGAGGCTGGAGGATGACATTGTCGAGGCCGATCAGGTCTTCGGGCGCGCTCGGTTCTTTCTCCAGCACGTCCAACGCGGCGCCGGCGATATCGCCCGCCTTTAAGGCTTTGGCGAGTGCGCGCTCGTCGACCACGGAGCCTCTCGCGATATTGATCAGATAACCCTCGGGACCTAGCGCCTTTAGCACATCCTCATTCACCAGCTTTTCCGTCGCCGGGCCGCCGGGGCAGGTCAGCATAAGAAAGTCCACATTGGCCGCAAGCTCGACCGGGTCCGCGTAATAGCTATTGGGTAGGTCGGGCTTTTCGTTCGGACCCTGATAAGCGACCGTCATATCGAAACCGGCGGCCCGTTTCGCTACCGCCTGTCCGATCCGCCCGAAGCCGACGATACCGAGACGCTTTCCCGTGACCTTGGTCGTATAGGTCATCATGCCATGGGCGATCCAATCGCCGGAACGGGTATAGCGATCGCCCTCGACCACACCACGAGAGATCGCCAGCATCAGAGCCATACCGATATCGGCGACGCAGTCGGTCAACACACCCGGCGTATTGGTGACCATGATGCCGCGTTCCTTGGCGGCGGCCACATCGACCGTGTTGTAGCCGACCCCTAATACCGAGATCATTTTCAGGTTCGGCATTCGGTCCATCAAATCCGCATCGAGCACACCGTCGGCACCGGAACAGCAGACGCCGGTCGCCTTGTCGCCCACGTCGGCCAACAAGGCTTCTTTGTCTTCCGCGCGGTGATAGTCGTGGAAGTCGAACCGGTCGTGGGGCAGCGTGTCGTTGCCGGGCGGGGCCAGGCTCGAGGTAACGATGACGGTTTCGGCCATCGGATACTCCGCTACTTCTTCTTTTTCTGCCGTGCGACTTTCTTGGCGACGAAATCCTGAAAACGGTCCGCCAACGCGCGGGAGGCGCCGGTCAATACTGCCATGTCCGAACCGACCGCGACGAAGTTATAGCCCCAGTTGAGCATCTGGCGCGCCTGGGCCTCGTCACCGGTCAGATACCCGGCAGGCTTGCCGGCCTTCTTGCAGTAATTGACCGCCTTCTTGATCATTTTTTGCACGTCCTCTTGATAGGGATTGCCGATATGTCCCATCGAGGCGGAGAGGTCGGAGGGGCCGACGAAAATGCCGTCGACGCCGGGGACCTTGGCGATTTCGGGAATATTCTCGACCGCTTCTTCGGTCTCGCATTGGACGACGACGCAAATCTCCTTGTGCGCGTTCAGATAATAATCCGGCGTCGCTCCGTAATTGTTCATCCGCGCCAGGCTCATCACGCCACGAATGCCGCCGTTCTGCGGGTACCGGGTTGCGGCGACGGCGGCGGCGGCTTCCTCGGCGTTCTGAACCATCGGAAACAGCAGCGTTTGGGCGCCGATATCGAGCACGCGTTTCACGATCACCGGTTCGTTCCAGGGCACGCGAACCATCGGTTCTGCATGGCCCTGCTGGGCGACTTGCAGCTGAACCAATACATCGCCGAGTTCGTTCGGCGAATGCTCCATATCGACCACGGTCCAGTCGAAGGCGGCGACTTGGGTCAGCATCTCGGCGACCAGTGTCGAGCGCAGGCCCGACCATAGGCCGATCTGATAGTCCCCCCGGCGGATCGCGGCTTTGAATTTGTTTTTACGCAGTTTCATCGGTGAAATTCCTCAATGGTGAAGTTCGGGTTCTGGAATGGGTTCGGTGGACTGCAGGAAGTCGAAGTCGCAGCCCTTGTCCGCTTGCTGAATATGATTGGAATACATCCAGCCATATCCGCGTTTGTAGTGAGGCTCCGGCGGCGTCCAGGCGGCGCGCCGTTTGGCCAGCTCTTCGTCGCTTACTTCCATGTTGAGCGAGCGGCCGAAGATATCGAGCGAGATCATGTCGCCGGTCTCGACCAGCGCCAAGTTGCCGCCGACGAACGCCTCCGGCGCCACGTGCAGCACGCAAGTGCCGTAGGAGGTGCCGCTCATGCGCGCATCCGAAATGCGGACGATGTCGCGCACGCCAGCCTGTAACAGCTTTTTCGGGATCGGGAGCATGCCCCATTCGGGCATGCCGGGGCCACCGACGGGCCCCGCATTCTTCATCACGATCACGCTCTCCGGCGTCACCACGAGGTCGGGGTCGTCGATCCGTGCAAGTAGATCCGGATGGCTCTCGAACACCACCGCTGGGCCGGTGTGTTTATGGAACTTGGGATCGGCGGCGGTGTGTTTGATCACCGCGCCGTCGGGACAGAGATTGCCCTTCAGCACCACAAGTCCGCCTTCTTCGGACATGGGATTATCGAGAGTTCGGATGACCTCGTCGTTGAAGACTTGTGCGCCATCGATGTTTTCGCCGAGCGTCTTGCCGTTCACGGTCGCCGTGTTCGTGTGCAGGCAATCGCGAATGCGGTTCAGGAGCGCCCGCAAGCCGCCGGAGTAATAGAAATCCTCCATCAGGAATCGGCCCGACGGCTGAATATCCGCCAACACCGGGGTGGTGCGCGACAGGGTGTCGAACATTTCCAACCCGACGCCGAGATCCAGCCGATGGCCGATGGCAAGCAGATGGATCGCCGCGTTGGTGGAGCCGCCGAGCGCCATTACCGTGGTGATCGCGTTTTCGAGGCTTTCGCGGCTGATCAGATCGGCTGGGCGCATATCCTCCCAGACCATATCGACAATGCGCTTGCCGGCGGACGCACACATGCGCGCATGGTTGGAATCCGCAGCCGGGATCGAGGCCGCGCCGGGCAATGTCATGCCCAGTGCCTCGGCGGATGAGGTCATCGTCGATGCGGTGCCCATGGTCATACAGTGGCCCGGCGAGCGCGCGATGCCGCTCTCCGCTTCATACCATTCGTCTTCGGAAATCGTGCCGGCACGAAGTTCGTCCCAAAAACGCCAACTGTCCGTGCCGGATCCGAGAAACTGGTTGCGATAATTACCGCGCAGCATGGGCCCCGCCGGAACATATATGGCGGGGATATTCATGCTGCAGGCGGCCATCAAGAGCGCCGGCGTGGTCTTGTCGCAGCCGCCCATCAGGACGGCGCCATCGATGGGGTGGCTGCGCAAAAGTTCTTCCGCCTCCATCGCCAACATGTTGCGGTAAAGCATGGTCGACGGTTTGACGAAGGGCTCCGACAGGCTCATCGCCGGCAATTCGACCGGGAATCCGCCTGCCTGCCAGATGCCCCGCTTCACATCGTCGATGCGATATTTGAAATGCGCATGGCACTGATTGATATCGCTCCAGGTGTTGACGATGGCGATCGCGGGCTTGTCGTGAAACTCGTCCGGGCCGTAACCCATCTGCTTCGAACGCGAGCGATGGGTAAAGCTGCTTAAGGTGACGCCTTTGTACCAGCGCTGACTGCGCAACTGGTCCGGCGTGATCCTCTTTTTCTTCGGCATTTAATGGTTCTCCCCCAAGGTGGCGCTACGGTAAGCGCGGGCGAGCCCTATTGCAATGATGCTCTAGGGACATTGCCTGGCGCTTATCCGCCGGATACAACTCAGCGAAACATCCAAACCAAGGGAGAGAGACGATGGCCGAAGGCGGCATGGTTCAAGATAAAGTGGTGGTGGTGACGGGCGCCGGTTGCGGCATCGGGCGCGGTTTCGCGTTGATGATGGCAGCCCATGGCGCCAAGGTCGTGGTCAACGATATCGGTGCCGCGGTCGACGGCGAGGGCGCGGACGAAGCGCCGGCGGACGAAGTCGTCGGATTGATCAAGGATGCGGGCGGCGATGCGGTGGTCTGCCGCGATAGCGTCGATAGCGCCAAGGGCGGCGAGCGCATCATCGAAGCGGCGCTCGACACGTTCGGGCAGATCGATGCCATGGTGAACAATGCGGGCATCCTGCGCGATACCATCTTCCACAAGATGACCGAAGAAGAATGGCACGCGGTGATCGGCGTTCATCTGAACGGTAGTTTTTTCGTCAGTCGCGCGGCGGCGCCTCATTTCCGCAAGCAAAGCTCCGGCTGCTTCGTTCACATGACGTCCACCTCCGGCCTGGTCGGTAATGTGGGTCAGGCGAACTATTCCGCCGCCAAGATGGGTATTTTGGGGCTGTCGAAATCGATTGCGCTCGATATGGCCCGGTTCCGGGTTCGCTCGAATTGCATCTCGCCCTTTGCCTGGAGCCGGATGATCGGTTCTATCCCCACAAACACGCCGGAACAGGCCGCACGGGTCGACAAGCTGAAACAGATGACACCGGACAAGATCGCGCCGATGGCGGTCTATCTCTGCAGCCATGCGGCCGACGAGGCCAACGTCACAGGCCAGATTTTCGGCGTTCGCAACAACGAGATCTTCCTCTTTAGCCAAAACCGGCCGTTGCGCTCGGTGCAACGGAGCGAGGGCTGGACGCCGGAGATGATTTCCCAGCACGCCATTCCCACCTTCGATGCGCATTTCTACGATCTGTCCGTTTCCGCAGAAGTGTTCAGCTGGGACCCGGCATAAGGAACCCCCATGAGCACGGTCATCCGCTACTTCTATAACCATTCTTCGCCGTGGAGCTATTTCGGCCATAACCGATTTCTCGAGCTGGCGGCGGAGCATGGTGCGGAGGTGGTGTTCCGGCCGTGCGAAAGCCACATCATTTTCGCCCAGTCGGGCGGCTTGCCGGTGGCCAAGCGCGCGCCGCAGCGCCAGGCCTATCGGATCGCCGAGCTCAAACAATGGGGCGAGTACCTGGGTTTGCCGATGGTGATCGAAAGCGCCCACGAACCGCCGCCGATGGATTGGGCCAATCGTCTGGCGATTGCCGCCGGTGAAGAGGGCGAGGCGGGGGATATGGGGAAGCTGTCCGCGGCCCTTTTCGCCGCCCGTTGGGTCGAGGACCGGGATTTGTCCGACCCTGATGGCATGATCGCAGTCGCCGGTGAAGCCGGGTTTGACGGCAAAGCGCTCTGGGAGGCGAGCCGGGGCGATGAAATCGGCGCGCTCTACGACGCCTATACGAAAGAGGCGATGGACGCGAATGTCTTCGGCGCGCCGTCCTATATTCTCGACGGCGAGCTCTATTGGGGGCAGGACCGGCTCGACTTCCTCGCCCGCGCGCTCGAACGGTGGGGCTGAGGTGAGCCCCCATGCGGATCGCCTATCTCAACGTCAATAAGGCGGTGAAGGCACGGGCGCTCGCCCTGATCGACTATCTAGATAGTTTGGATGCGGAGGTTATCGGGCTTGGCGAAGTGACCCGCACCAACGCGGAGTTTTTCCGCGACGAGTTTGCCCGCCGAGGCTACGGCCATTTTTGTTTTAGGACGCCGGATAAAAGCCACGGGGCGAAAGGGGCCATCGGTGCCGTCTCGCGGCGCCCGCCGGAGGCCATGCGGGTGGCTTATATGCACGCGCGGTCCGGCCACGACCAGCTACCGCGGTTTGCCGACCTGACCATCGACGGGCTCGTTTTGCGCTTCGTCTATTTTCCGAACCACGCCAAGAAGCTGCCTTATTTCCGCCGCCTGCTGCGCGATGGAAGAAAGTTCGTGCGCGCCGGGACGGCGGCGGCGTTGATCGGCGACTTCAACACCGGCGACCGGGAGGATTACGGCGGGGCGAAGGGCATCTTCACCGGCCAGGACGAGTTCGATGGCCTCAAAAAGATGGGCTTCCGCGATCTGATGCTGACCCATAATCCCGGCGGGCGCGCATGGACCTGGATGAGCACCTTCGGCAACGGCTTTCGCCTCGACCAATCGCTGGCCACCGAGCCTTTCGCCCGTCGCGTGCGCGCCGCGCACTACGACCACAGCCCCCGCGAGACGCGGTTGACCGATCACAGCGCGATGGTGATTGAGTTGGGGTGAGGTGGTTTCAAGATAATTCGAGGGGCAACGACTTGAACGAGTCCCACCGTTGAATCTCAGCCCGACGCCATTTCGACATAAAGTTCCCGAAGCCGATTGGTAAGGGGACCAGGGGCCCGGTTGCTGAGAATGTGGCCGTCGATTTCAACAACTGCCATCACGAAAAACGAAGAGCCGGTGGCAAAGGCTTCGGCCGCATCATATGCCTCTTCCGGCGTGAACGGGCGTTCTTCAATCCGTAAATCCGCTTCTTTGGCCAGTTGGAGAACGGCTCGTCGGGTAATGCCGTGCAAAATCTTGTTGCTTAGTTCGCGGGTTACCAAGGTTCCATCCGTCGTCACGATAAAGGCGTTTGTCGAGGTTCCTTCGGTGACGTACCCGTCCTCCACCATCCACGCGTCATCGGCGCCTGATTTCCGGGCGGCGTGTTTTGCCATGGCTTGCGCGATTAAGGCGGTCGTTTTGATGTCACGACGCTGCCAACGAATTTCCGGGACGGTAATGATGGAGGCGCCTTTGGTCGCTAAGGGATGATGAAGAAGCGGTTTCTCCTGGGTGAACATCACCAAGGTAGGGGAGATGTCTTCGGGCCAAAGAAAGTCCCGTTCCGCATCGCCTCTGGATATCTGTAGATAGACGATGCCTTCTCGAAGGTTATTTCTCTCAATGAGTTCTGTCTGAACTTTCTCGATTTCGCCAATGGGTAGAGGCGATTTCAACTCGATCTCTTCGAGTGATCGCTCGAGACGGCGAAGATGACCGTCATTGTCCACCATCTGGCCGTTGACGACGGCGGATACCTCGTAAACGCCATCGGCAAACAAAAATCCTCGGTCCATGACCGAAATCTTTGCTTCGCTCTCGGGGACAAATTCGCCGTTGATGTAGACCGTTCGTGTCATGGGACTGTCCCGAGGAGATCGAAAATTGCGTAGTTTGCTGGTGGAAGCGCCGCCGCTCTTTCCTTGCAGTATGACACTAACACTGAATTCGGGAAACTTCGTGGCGAGTTAAACGACAGTCCTATTTTACTGAGAAGGGGACGGGTCCGCTTTTAGACATAAGTGGACCTTCGAGAGCCTCAATTACGGAAACTGGGCCGGTGGTCCCCATGGGGCTTATGGCCGCGGCTTCCGGACGGACCGGTAGGCGCCATATACCACAGACAGCATCGCTAAGATGATTAGAGTCGCGGCAATTGGTCGTTCGAAAAAGCCGAGATAATTATACTCCATCAACTGCATGCTCTTAACAAAAGCGGACTCGCCGAGCTTTCCCAGAATCGCGCCGATCACGATGCCGGCCATGGAGTAACCCCACCGGCGCAGGAAATATCCGGCAATGCCGGCGATGAACATCACCCAAACATCAAGCAGTGTGTTGCGCAAAGCATAGGCCCCGATAGTCGACACCAGCAGGATGCTGGGCGCCAGCAGGCTGAAGGGGATGCGCAGCAGATGGATGATGGTCTTTGTTTCGAAGTAACCCAGACCGAAGATCGCAATGTTGGCCAGGAACATGGCAACGAAGATGCCCCAGATCAATTCGATGTTGGTTGCGAACACCAGTGGTCCCGGCTCGAGACCGTGGATCTCGAAGGCCCCCATCATTACAGCTGTCAATGCGCCGCCAGGAAGACCAAGCGCCAGAAGCGGGATAATGGCCGCACCCGTCGCCGCATTGTTTGCCGTTTCCGACGCCACCACGCCTTCCAGTTCGCCCTTGCCGAACCTCTCCGGATGAGGCGAAAACCGGACCGCTATGCTGTAGCTCAGAAACGCCGCCAGGATAGCCCCAATACCGGGCAGGATTCCGGCAAAGAAACCGAGAAAGATTGAGCGCGCCATGGCGTATCTCAAGCGCCAAAACTCCAGAAACTTGGGGAAGGCAATGCCGATCTTGGGCGGCAGGCGCAAGCCGGCGGCGATCCGGTGTCCTTGCACCATGACTTCGGAGATGGCGAAGAAACCCAGGACCAGCGGCACGAACCCGATACCGCCCAAAAGAAAAGAAGACCCGAAGTCGAACCGTGTTTCCCCGACCGCCGGATCGACACCAACCGTTGCGACCATCAGCCCGATCGACACCGACAGTAAGCCCTTCCATGTAGACTTGGCGCCAACCGCGCCAACCATGACCAGACCAAAGAAAATTAAGGCGAAGACTTCCGGCGGCCCGAAGGTCTTGAGCGCCCACTCAGCGATCGATTCGGTGGCCATCATCATCAGGATGACGGAGGCAAGACCGCCGATGGCCGAACACATGATCGCCGCCCCAATCGCCTTGCCGGATTCACCTTTGAGAGTCATCGGGTAACCGTCGAACACCGTTGGTGCGTTGTTGGGCGACCCCGGAATGTAGAACAGTATTGCCGTCACCGCGCCGCCATAGCAGCCGGAAACGTACATGACCGCAAAAACCATGATCGCGTGCAAAGGTTCCATTAACGCTGTGAACGGAAGAACAATTGCAGCAAGGGTTATGGTGCTCAGGCCCGGAATGCTTCCGAAAATGAGGCCCCCGATGAGAGCAGCCATGAAGTAGAGAATCCCTATCGGGTCAACCAAAAAGGCGCCAAGCGCGGTGAGAAAATTTTCCATTCAATTTGCCCGATACGATCAGCCGGATCCTAAGAGAATAAGAAGCGCATTACTGAAATCATAAAATCCAGGCCAGTTGCCTGTGGGAAGGGGGACGTACAATAATTTCGAAAAAACCAGCAGCATTATCGCATAGATACCAAACGACGCGACAACCACGTGCTTCCACCGGGTCTCCCCAAAAAGGTATATGTAACTGGCTAGGAATATTGGGGTGGTAATGAAGTACCCCATACGCGGCATAAGCCATAAATAGACCAGCGGAAGGACAAAGGTGCAGAGGATGCGAAGCCTGACGCCGACGCTGCTCGCAGTACCTTCGCCCAACTCGACGGCTTGGTCCACGCCCTCATCGTCGGTGTTGTCATTTGCACCGCCCCGGCTGACGCGTTCCACGAAGCAGAGAATGGCGGTTATTGCCATGAACACGATGACCGCCCGCGGCCAGTGTGCCACACCAAGCGCATAGACCGCTTGGCCTAAGTCGAAGCGATAGCTGTATATCCACATGCCAAGGGAGATGCTCAGCCATACGAGCAATTCTCCCCCGGTTCTCCATATGTCCTTTTGCCTAAATGCCGTCATCGGTCGTTATAACCCGCCAATGGGGGCTATTTCGGACCCAATGTTTATAATGCTCATGCACTAGTAATTGGCTTTGTAGGTCTCAATCATCCCCTTGACCAATTTTTTGGCATCAGCGGTATTGTAGTAGCTGCGGCCAACATGCATGTACTTCTTCTTGTTGAACGCCTGAAACTCTTTACTGTCAAATGCCAATTTGCAGGCCTTGTCGAGATAATCCCGGCGTTCTTTGGACACGCCTTTGGCCAGCCACAGTGCCCGCGTTTTCAACAGCACCGCTACGGACTCCATGCCCACATCCGGTAACGCCGGCACATCGGCAAACACGTCCGGACGTTTTTTTAGAAACGTAAGAACCGGCTTCATCTTTTTGGCTTTAAGGAATTTCTTCACATCACCGGGCTGCTCGAACAGGATATCCACATGGCCGCCAAGCAACGCGGCATAGCGTCCCGATGGCTTGTCGAAGCTGATTTGCTTAACCTTGATTCCGGCGGCTTTTTGCATTGCGTCCGCCAGGATCCGTTCCATGGAGCCCTCGCGCGCAATATTGCCCATACTCACCTTCCCCGGATTGGCTTTGGTATAGGCCACCAGCGACTTCCAGTCAGTGAAACGCGTTTCATCGGGCCGGATATAAATCTGATTGAATGTCGCCTGGACCACGCAAATGGGCGCGATATCCTCGCCAATGTCGTAGTCAACTTTCTTGGCCGCTCCGGCGGAAATGAGATTGTCGGTTTGAAGAAGTATTGTGTAGCCATCCTTCGGACGGTTCACAAACTCAGGAATGGCCGCCATTCCGCCGCCGCCTGGCTTACTGACGACTTGGAAACCGACACCGGTAACTTTTTCCATCGCCGCGCCCCAAGCTCGGGCTGCCTGGCCGGTACCGCCCGCGGTGCCCACCGTAATCATGATGGTTACTGTTCGTTTAGGAAATCCGTTCGGCTTCTCTAATTTCTGTGCGACCGCAGTTGTGCTGGCCCCTAACCCCATCGCTACGATGCCTACCAGCGCCGCGCGTATATTTATTTTTGGCTTCCACATTGATCTGTCTCCCTCAGTTTTGATTAAGAGTTTTGCGAAGGACGATCGAACGGTGACCAAAATCCTCCGCAATCGGTACTAATTTCTCAATTAAAACAACCGTATAAATCTTCTTGTAATTTATCCTGAAAATAGTTTCAGATTCACGAAATCCTGTCCAGTACCCAGCCGATTGCCTTCCTGCCCCGCAATCAAATTAGGTTGCGCGATTTCAGCTCAATCTCTTCGAGTGATCGCTCGAGACGTCGAAGATGACCGTCATTGTCCACCCTCTTGCTGTTACCACGGCGGATATCTCGTAAACGCCATCGGCAAACAAAAACCTTCAGTCCATGACCGAAATTTTTGCTTCGTTCTCGGGGACAAATTCGCCGTTGATGTAGACCGTTCGTGTCATGGGACTGCCCCGAGAAGATCGAAGATCACCTAGATTGCTGGCGAAAGCGCCGTCGCCCTTTCCTGCCAGTATGACACTAACATTGAATTGTGAAAACTTCGTGGCGGACGCGAGTGGACTTGAATGAGTACCTTCGGCAACGGTTTCCGCTTCGACCGACCGCTTGCCACGGGGCCCTTCGCCCACCGCATCCGTGCCGCCCGCTACCACCATACTCCCCTGCGAGACGCGGCTGACTGGTCACAGCGCGATGGTGAATTAGCTGGGCGAGGTTGTGGTGTGTGAGAGGGGAACGGCTTGTCGACAAAAGCTGATAATTGAAAATTACTCAAGGCGGCAGCGCGGGATACTTAGGTTGCTCGGAAATTTTTGATAAACTGGTTGCCAATTGAAATGTCCAAGGGTGCTAACAACTAATGTGGGTGGGGCCGCCAATTTTTGATCGGATAAAAATTTTAGTGAAATGGGCGTTCGCACCTGTGAATCTGCGAGAGCAGAGATTGGTTTTTCTTAGATTTTTTTTCGCCATATCTGTCATCGGTTTCATTTATTACAATTGGGATAACTTTGCTCTTGCTTACAATGACGGCCAATATTCTAGATCTTATCTATTTAAAGCATTAGATAGTATTCCGTGGTTACTAGGGCCATTTTTTGTATACGCAATATTGTTTTACATAATAGGAAAAATAATAAATAATTTAAA
>PBKG01000002.1 GCA_002722095.1 Rhodospirillaceae bacterium | reverse complement strand
CGTCTTCCCATGATCCACATGCCCAATCGTACCGATATTGCAATGCGGCTTCGTACGTTCGAATTTCTCTTTCGCCATCGGTTTACTAAGTCCTGTTTCCTTTGGTTAATCCAGATGTCGCCAATTTTGCTTCAACTTCCCGCAACTTACGTTGTCGGTTTCGCTCGCAATTCAATGCTTTTCAATTCATCAAAGCCTTACAGACGCTGGAGCGGACGGTGGGAATCGAACCCACATCACCAGCTTGGAAGGCTGGGGTAATAAGCCATTATACGACGCCCGCACGCGTTCGATCCCACCAACCTTTTATGTAACTCTTTGATCTGCCTCAATTCTTTCAGTGTTCTCAAATTTGGGCGTGGACTGGTGGAGGGGGTTGGATTCGAACCAACGTAGGCATAGCCAACGGGTTTACAGCCCGTCCCTTTTAACCACTCAGGCACCCCTCCGATGCGCCAGCTCCTTCGCACTCGCAGCGGACTGGGCACTATGGTGATTTAAACCCCCTTGTCAACGCAAATCCGGCACCCACACAGCATAAAATACGCGACGCACCCTCCTCTGCCTTTCAAGCAAAGAAGCGTGTGTTGCGAAAGTCTTATCAAGCGTCATACTAATGACGCAGCCACCTAAACGCAAGAATTCAGATGCCGAAATCATCCGCCTCCAAAAACCGATCTTCGCCTGCCGGCAGCGACCAAAAAAGAGCGCGAAAACGGACAGGAAAATCCACTGCGAACCGATGGCTTTTCGGTCATCACGCGGTGGTAGCCGCCCTCGAAAACCCAGCCCGAACCGTCCTACAGGTAAAAGCGACTGAAAATGCCGCCGCGAAACTCGCTGAAAACCAGCGAAACGCGCCACTCAGCCTCACAAATCGAAGCGAAATCGAGAGTTTAGTAGGCAAAGAAGCCGTCCATCAGGGAATTGCTGCAGAAGTTGAGCCTTTGGCGGAATGTCACCTGGAAGACATTATCGCGACAACGGACGATCAGGAACGAGTAACAATACTAGCTCTGGACCAGGCGAGCGATCCTCGAAATGTTGGCGCAATCCTGCGCTCAGCCTCGGCTTTCGGTGCCAAAGCGCTGATTCAACAAGCGCGCCATGCGCCACCGATTACCCCTGTTATGGCTAAAGCCGCGAGCGGCGGGCTCGAACGGGTCGCGCTGGTGAGCGTTACCAATCTCGCCCGGGCGCTTGCCGAGTTAAAAGCCGCCGGATTTTGGATTGTCGGGCTCGACGGCGCGGCGACGGATAATTTAGGCGAAACCCGATTGCCGGAAAAATGCTGCCTTGTGCTCGGCGCCGAGGGCGGCGGACTTCGCCGATTGACCCGCGAGGCGTGCGATCTTGCGGTCCGAATTCCAATCGACCAAAGTGCGGATAGTCTCAATTTATCCAATGCGGCGGCGGTAGCGCTTTACGAAATGAGCCGAAAAGGCTCGGGAGGAACTTAAAATGGCGAAGAAGAAAATCGTGGTGACCGGTGCGGCGGGCCACATTACACGCATGTTGCTACCTGCTTTGCGCGAAAAATACGATCTTGTACTTCTCGATGTCACCCAAGAGGGCCGTGGCGGAACCGTCGACGACATTATTAAGGTCGATTTGATGGATCCCGACCTCGACAAATACCGCGCCCATTTCGCCGGCGCCGATGCTGTCATTCATAATGGCCGCTACAAGGACCGCGACGACCCCAACCGTGCCACCGGCCCCAATCATCAATGGAAAGCGGGCGAGCCGCCGATCCCGACCGACGGATTCTTCGCCGAGCGCACAAATCTCGACATGGCCTTCAACATTTACAAGCTGGCTTTCGAGGAAGGCATCGGCCGTGTGGTCATTTCGAGTTCCAACCACGCCGCCGACTGGTACGAAACCAAGCTCCATTGCGGCGAGATGGATACGGTCGGGCCAGACGATTACCCCAAATCGGACAACTTCTATGGCTGGTGCAAGATTTCTTACGAAGCGCTTGGGTTCGTATTCGCCGCGGGGCGGCTCGGGCGCGCGGTCGAAAGCGTCAACATCCGCATCGGCGCCCCCCGCGATCTCAACATCGCCAAACTCGCGGCCAATCAGGTCAGCCTGCGCCGCGATCTCGGCGCCTACATAAGCGAACGCGACATTCAGCAGCTCTTTATCAAGTCGATCGAAACGGACGATGTGCGTAACGAAGACGGCATCCCTTTCCAGGCGTTTTACGGCATTTCCAACAACACCCGCGCTTTCTGGAGCATCGCCAATGCTCGGCAAGTGATCGGTTATGCGCCCGAAGACGATTCCGAACGGATTTACGCCGCCGAGATCAAGGAACACGTTACCGAGCTCGGCCGCACCTACGCGCCTAAGCCTTGAGGAAGCGATGGCCGGACTTCGCTCCTTCGTCACTCATCTCGAATGCAGCTTTTCGTTCAAACAGTACGAACCGGGCTATCTCTATAATCTCTCCGATGCGGATCGCCCGTTAATAGTGCGATACGATTTGGCGGCGATCGAGAAGGCCGTTGCACCTAGTGACCTTGCCGCACGGCCGCAAACCATGTGGCGTTACGAGGAATTACTCCCGGTGCCGCCGGAGGCGGAAATCGTCAGTCTGGGCGAAAGCTGGACGCCGTTGGTCGCCCTTCCCCGCATCGCAGAAGAATTCGGTGGCGGCGAAGTTCTGGTCAAGGACGAAGGACGCATGCCGACCGGCAGCTTTAAGGCACGCGGGCTTGCGCTCGCAGTCACCATGGCCAAGGCATTGGGTGTTACCCATATCGCGATGCCAACGGCGGGCAATGCTGGCGCGGCGTTGGCGGCCTATTGCAGCCGAGCCGGACTTCGCGCCACCGTCTTCTGCCCTGAGGATGCGCCCGAAGTCACCGTGCGCGAGATCGCTTTTCACGGTGCTGAGACCTATCGCGTCAACGGGCTCATCAACCATTGCGGCGAACTCGTGGCCGAAGGCACAAAAACCCAAGGCTGGTACGATCTATCGACCTTGAAGGAGCCCTACCGGATCGAAGGCAAGAAAACTATGGGCCTCGAGCTTGCGGAACAATTGGAATGGGAGGTGCCGGACGTGATTTTTTATCCGACCGGCGGCGGCACCGGGTTGATCGGCATGTGGAAGGCATTCCTCGAACTTGCCGAATTGGGGTGGATCGGACCGAAGCGTCCTCGTATGGTAGCGGTACAATCGACAGGCTGTGGCCCGCTGGTCAAAGCCTTCGACGAGGGCATGGCTTTCGTCGANGAGCCGTGGGAGCCGGTCACCACCAACTTGCATGGCGTGCGAGTACCGAAGCCCCTTGGCGATTTTCTATGTTTGCAGGTCATGCGGGATTCAAACGGCTTCGGTGTCATGGTCTCCGACGAAGACGTCGCCGCGACCCGCGCCGAAACCGCCCACATCGAAGGATTTCACCTAGGCCCCGAGGGCGCAGCTTGCCTCGCCGCCTACAAACAAGCGCTCGACCAGGGTCGCATCTCCGAATCCGATCAAGCTGTCATCTTCAATTGCGGCAACGGTCTCAAATCGGAATTGCCGCCGATGGAACGCACGCTAGACCGACACGGCAAGATCGATTTCGGCACCTTGTAGCTTTTCGGAACGAGAAATAATTCGCGCGTGGCGAAGCGGCACGGAAGCGACTATATAAGAGCGCATTGAAGACCCAGATTGCCGTCGTAGCTCAGTTGGTAGAGCAGCTGATTTGTAATCAGCAGGTCCGGGGTTCAAATCCTCGCGGCGGCACCACTTTCCATTTCTAGGATTTCAGCTTCGGTTTCGGCTCACTTTGCGTCTAAAGACCGTTTATCGTCAGGTGCTGCGCAACGAAACGGAGGTTCGAAACCATCGGACCTATTCTCGTTGCGGGTACTGGAAGTGTCCCAACTCGCGCGCTAGTATCGCTATCAACCGCGCTTACTCATGCGCGGATAATCAAACTGAAGTTCAGCGAGGATCTCATGAAAAAGCTTCTTATCGCCGCGATAGTGGCAGTCGGCGTTTCTGCTCCGGCGCAAGCCGCCGAGTTCGTCTTCACCGCCATTCCGGATCAAGACGAAAGCGCGCTCAAAGAACGGTTCAATAAGATTGCCGTTTATTTGGGTAAGCAGCTTGGTGTCAAAACAAAGTACATCCCGGTTAAGTCCTACGCGGCAGCGGTGACTGCCTTTCGTAACAATCAGGTCCAGCTGGCTTGGTTCGGTGGGCTTTCCGGCGTCCGCGCGCGGCAGCTAGTAAAAGGCTCCACGGCAATCGCTCAGGGTTACGAAGACCCGTTCTTCGAAACCTATTTCATCGCTCATAAGTCGAGCGGTCTGAAGCCGAGCAAGGATTTCCCAAAGGGTATCGCCGGCAAGACGTTCACTTTCGGCTCCAAAGGGTCCACGTCGGGCCGGCTGATGCCGGAATATCATATCCGCAAAGCTTTCGGCAAAACGCCTGACAAGGTCTTCAAGCGCGTGGGTTTCAGCGGCAGCCATTCGCGAACCGTCGCATTGGTGAATAGCGGCGCTTACGAGGTCGGTGCGGTTAATTTCAAGGTCTATAAAAAGGAACTCAAGGCCGGCAAGCTTGACCCGAAAAAAGTGACGATCATCTGGAAGACGCCGGGTTATCCCGACTACAACTGGTCGATCCGAGGCGATGTGGAAAAGAATTTCGGTAAGGGCTTCAAGGACAAAGTCCAGAAGGCCTTACTCGATATGAAGGATCCGGATCTGCTCAAATCCTTCCCGCGCAAGAGCTTCATTAAGGCCACCAACAAGGATTACAAACCGATCCTCGATACCGGTAGGAAGATCGGCCTTATCGACTGATCGACCGATGGCACTTTTCGACCTGAGCGAAGCGCACGCTTCCTATAATGGTGAGCGGGTTCTAGACGGCGTTTCGCTCAGCGTCGAAGCCGGTGAAAAAATAGCTCTCGTCGGTCGCAGCGGTGCCGGCAAATCCACTTTGCTGAAACTGCTCTACGACCGCAAAGACAGTGAATGTGCACTGGTGCCTCAGGATTTGGGTTTGGTGCACACCCTGTCGGTCTTTCACAATGTCTTCATGGGTCGGCTCCACAATAACCCGACCTGGTACAATCTCGCCAATCTGGTACGCCCGTTCTCGAAAGAACGGACGGCCGTCACGGCGACCCTCGAAAAAGTCGGACTTCAGGAAAAATTTTCAACGCCGGTCGGCGAACTGTCCGGCGGCCAACAGCAACGCACCGGAATCGCCCGCGCGCTGTACCAAGGATGCGACACTTTCCTTGGCGACGAGCCTGTCTCGGCCGTCGATGAGCATCAAGCACGCAGGGTGATGAAAGCCATTACCGAAAGCCATAAGACCGTCATCCTCGCAATGCATGACGTTCAACTGGCCCTGCAGTTTTGTAGCCGGATCGTCGGCATCTCCGGCGGAGGGATCGTCCTAGATTGTAGCTCGGACGGCATGAACCCTTCGGATCTCGATGAGCTCTACAACGGTTGATACGCGCCCGTCATGGGTTCCTGAATCACCACTGGTTCGCGCGAGCCTATGGTTTTTGCTGATCGCGCTCGGCTGTCTGGTCTTTGCCGATATCGAGATCACGACGCAGGATCCCTGGCCCGAGATGAAGCGTTTGGGACTGGGCTTGATCACCCCCGACTTCACCAAGTGGCAACAAATCGGCGAGGCCCTCTTAATGACCATCGCGTTCGCCGTTCTCGGCGTCGCTCTCGCCAACCTTGCCGGCTTCTTGCTGGCGGTCGTTTTTCACTATCGCATCGTTCGTGTCGGCTGCGCGTTTATCCGTGCCGTACACGAACTCTTTTGGGCGCTGATTTTCCTGCAGGTGTTCGGCTTGACCGCGCTCACCGGCGTGCTCGCCATCGCCATCCCCTACACAGGTATCTGCGCCAAGGTCTACGCGGAAATTCTTGAGGAAGCCGATCCGGCGCCAATGCAATCGGTGCCCGGCGGCACCTCGGTCATCTCGATGTTTTTCTACGCCAAATTGCCCGGCGTTTGGGCCCACTTCAAAACCTATTCGCTCTATCGGCTTGAATGCGGACTCCGCTCGAGCGCCGTGCTCGGCTTTATCGGATTGCCGACCTTGGGCTTTTATCTCGAGACCGCTTACAAGGAAGGGCTCTATTCGGATCTATCCGCACTGCTGATTGTCTTCTTCATCGTCATTTCAACGGTGCGAAAATGGATGCGCCGCGAAATTATACCGATCTTTTTGATCGCGGCCTTTTTGGTGTTGCCGGAAAGCGGCCCTATGAGCTGGTCGAACGCATGGCGCTTTTTCGTGCACGATATTATGCCGACACCGATCCGCATTGCCGACGCCGTATCGCTCCCGGTCCTGGTCGAGACCTGGCACTGGTTCCAAACGCTTTTCGTGAACCAAGCCCTGCCCGGCATCTTCAACACGGTGGTGTTGACCATGATCGCGCTCGCCGCGACGGGCATCCTGACGCTGATGTTTTTCCCACTGATCTCGCCGCTTTTCTTCCGCCCGTTCGGCCGCACCGTCGGCCATGTATTTCTCGTCGTCGTACGTTCGACACCGGAATATGTTCTCGCCTTTATTTTGCTTCAGCTCTGGGGCCCCTCCATGTTCCCGGCCATCGTCGCGCTCTCTTTCCACAATGCGGGTATCATTGGCCATCTGATTGGTCGATTTAGCGAACAGCTGCAGCTTCGGCCAGACAGCTCGAAAGGGTTCAACCTTTACCTTTTCGAAGCCCTACCGCGGGTCTATCGCCAGTTCCTGGCCTTCCTATTTTATCGTTGGGAAGTGATTTTTCGCGAAACCGCTATTCTCGGTATCCTCGGAGTCCAGACGCTTGGATTCTATGTGGACTCGGCCTTCGCAGACATACGGTTTGACCGCGCCATGGTTTTGATAGTTATTACCGCGCTGTTGAATATCGGCCTCGATGCGATATCACGCCACATTCGCAAAAAATTGCGGCTGCAAACCTCATTGGATGCGCAATAGGTATGGAAAGTTCCGACACGCCCATTTTGAAAGATCTCGTTCTTGTCGGCGGTGGACATTCTCACGTCACCGTACTGAAAAAATTCGGCATGAAACCGTTGCCCGGTGTGCGGCTGACCTTGATTTGCCGCGACCTACAAGCGCCTTATTCCGGAATGTTGCCGGGCTTTATCGCCGGGCATTACACCTTCGACGAAGCGCATATCGATCTCGGGCCGCTGGCGCGTTTTGCCAACGCACGTTTCTATCTCAATGAAGTGACCCGCATCGATCCGGACGAAAAGCTCGTCATCTGTAAGGGCCGTCCGCCAGTAAAATACGACCTCTTGTCGATCAATATCGGCTCGGCCCCGAACACAAGCATTGTCAAAGGCGCTGCCGGCAATGTGGTGCCGGTAAAGCCGATCGACGGTTTCGTCGCTCATTGGGATCAAATGCGCGAACGCATTCTCACCGCGAAGGGCAAGGCGAAAATCGGCATCGTGGGCGGCGGAGCCGGCGGTGTGGAAATCACCCTCGCAATTCAATTCCGGCTGAAACAATTGCTCGCCGAAACCGGCGCCGACACAAGCGAACCGGAATTTCATCTTTTTACCGACAACGACATCCTGCTCACTCACAATCGAAAGGTGCGCGAAAAATACCGCCGGGTACTGGCGGAACGGAACGTCACCATCCATCTCCATCACGAAGTCAATCAGGTCGGGCCGGGCCGTCTCGATTGCGCCAATGGGGAGACATTCGAACTCGACGAGATTCTTTGGGTGACGATGGCGAGCGCGCAGAACTGGTTGAAGGAAAGCGGTTTGGAAGTCGCCGAAAGCGGCTTCGTCAAGGTCAACGATACGTTGGAGTCGGTGTCTCATCCCGGGATTTTTGCGGCGGGCGATGTGGCCGATATGATCAACCATCCACGCCCGAAATCTGGCGTATTCGCGGTTCGCCAGGGACCGCCCCTGGAACGAAATCTCCGTCGCGCCCTCACTGGCCGCACGCTGAAACCCTTCGAACCGCAACAGCAATTCCTGAGCCTGATTTCCACCGGGGACAAATACGCCGTCGCCTCGCGATCCAACTGGGCGGCCGAAGGAAAGCTGATTTGGCATTGGAAGGACTGGATCGATCGGCGCTTCATGCGGAAGTTCAGCGACCTCCCCGATATGGATGACGACGAAGAGCCTGAAATCGCCAAGGGCCTCGCCAACCAAGACGTGATCAAGGAGATCTCGGCCATTGCAATGCGCTGCGGCGGTTGTGGCGCCAAGGTCGGTGCAACGGTACTCGAACGCGCCTTGCAACAACTGGAGCCGGTTGATCGTGGAGATGTATTGATCGGGCTTCACGAACCGGACGACGCCGCTGTCGTTCAAGTGCCCGACGGCAAGGTAATGGTGCATACGGTGGATGCATTCCGCGCCTTTATCGACGACCCTTATGTTTTCGGCCAAATCGCTGCCAACCACGCTATGGGCGATATTTTCGCCATGGGTGGCGAACCCCAAACAGCGCTTTCCATCGTGACGCTGCCGTTCGGGCTCGAAAGCAAAGTGGAAGACGATCTTTCCCAGTTGATGGCGGGCGCGATGAAAGTGTTGAATGAGACCGGCACCGCGCTGGTCGGCGGGCATACCAGCGAAGGCTCGGAAATGTCGCTCGGCTTCGCGATCAACGGGCTTGTCGACAAGGAACGCATTCTTCGCAAGGGCGGCATGAAGCCCGGCGACAAGATCATTCTCACCAAACCGATCGGCACCGGCACACTGTTCGCCGCCGACATGCGCCACAAAGCACATGGGCCCTGGATCGACGCGGCCCTGGCCGGCATGCTCCAATCCAACAAACAAGGCGCGGACATTCTTTACGCCCACGGAGCCAACGCCTGCACCGACGTCACCGGTTTCGGTCTGCTCGGCCATTTGGTCGAAATGACGAAGCCTTCCGGTGTCGACGTCCATCTTGATATCGAAGCGATTCCGCTTTTGGACGGTGCGCTCGAGCTCGTTCAGGACGGTATCTTCAGTTCGCTACAGCCACAGAACGTGCGCCTGCGCCGAGCCATCCGCAACGTGGAATCAGCGTCAAAAAATCCTCGCTATCCATTGATTTTCGACCCGCAAACATCCGGTGGTCTGTTGGCTACGGTCCCGTCTGCACAGGTGGAGGTTTGTGTCGAAAAGTTGGTCGCCGCCGGTTACACCCGCACTGCCGTTATAGGGACAGTTAAGGAAGACAGTGGCGAACTGGAGCCGATTACCCTCGCCGCTTAGGCCCCTACGACCTCGAGCAGGCTCTTCCATTCGGCGGTTTCACGCTCGGGCGTAAACAAGTGACGTTTCGCAGCGCCTTGTTTCCCAAGGCCCACCAAAAATCCCGGTTCGTTTTCCGCGCGGAGTAAGAGACGCTGCAATGCGCCGGTATTCTTGACCGGATAGTAGCCGCCGTAATCTTCACCAAGGAGCCCTACGGAGCCTTCGATATCGGAAGCAAGCACCGGCACACCCGCCGCGACCGCTTCGGAAATTACGTTCGCGCCCCCTTCCATTACCGAACTCAATACCATGGCATGAGTCTTGACGAATTCGCGCCGCACCCGCCAACCAGGCACCTCACCCAGCCAGTGGTAACGGTCGTTCCGCGCCATTTCGGCCTCGGCCTTCTCGGCCCAATCCGGTGTATGAGCCTTTCCCAAATGGATCACGCGAATGTTCGAGTCCGCGGGCAAGTCACGAACAGCATAGGCGGTCCGAAGCGGGTCTTTTTCCTCACGCAAATGACCGATCACGCAAATATCGAGATGCCGCTGCGACGGTCGACGGGGCTGAGGCAAGGGCGGCGCGGATTGGTGAACCACATGGACCTTGCTGGCGAATTCTTTTGGGATCGAACGATGTACCTGACCGTGCAAGCACGCGAGTGCGTCGGCGATTTCCATCGACTGCCTCGTCACCTCGGGGTGCGACTCCTGGAACCGGTATATGTCGGTTCCCGACAGCAATACGATCAGCGGCCGATCCGGATAACGCTCCCGAAAGCGGAGCGCGGCTTCGGCACTGCGCCAGGCATGGATCGCCACCATCAGGTCTGCGGGCTTACCGTCCCAATCCACGTCGACACGGACCCGATGGCCGAGATCGCGTAGAATACGCGCCCAGCGCACAGCCGTAGTCCGGTTTCCGTTCTTGGCCAGACGTGCGGCCGGTGTGATAAGGATGATATTCATCGTCGCATATTAATGAGTGCCCGTTCCATGACACAACCGGTTGCCACTTCCTATCTCGCCGACATCCTTCAGGATGCCCGTGCGCGTACCTTGGAGTTGGTCGCCGGCTTGGACGCGGAACAGCTGATGGGGCCGAGGCTTAAGATCGTCAATCCGCTGCGCTGGGAAATCGGTCACGTCTCCTGGTTCCATGAAAAGTTCATTCTGCGCGACATTTACGAACAGGCTCCCCACTACCCACCGGGCGACGAGATTTACGATTCGATCGAAATTCCCCACGAAGTCCGCTGGGATTTGCCGCTTCTGACAATGGAAGACACACTTGCATTTATGGAGAACGTGCTCGACCGTTGCCTGTCGCGCCTTGGCACGGGGATGGCCAGCGAAGCGGACAGCTACATGTATCAGTTCGCGACATTCCACGAAGATATGCACACGGAGGCATATACCTATTCGCGCCAAACATTGGCTTATCCGGAACCCGTCTTCGCCAACGCGATACACCCCGGCGCAGCGGGCGCCCTACCTGGAGATGTATCGGTTCCCGGAGGCACCTTCCAATTGGGCTCGCGCAAAGATGAACCGATCATTTTCGACAACGAAAAATGGGCGCATCCCGTCGCGGTCGAACCGTTCGATATCGCGAGGGCACCGGTGACGAATGCAGACTATCGCGCCTTCGTCGATGCAGGCGGCTATGGCATTCGGGAACTCTGGTGCAAAGATGGATGGGATTGGCGTCAAGAGCACGATGCGGACCATCCGGTTTATTGGCAGCGAACCGGTGAAGGTGACTGGGCGGTACGCCGATTCGACGCTGTCCAGGACCTCGCGCCAGACCAACCGGTGATTCATGTGAATTGGTACGAAGCCAACGCCTACTGCCGCTGGGCGAACAGGCGCCTGCCGAGCGAGGTCGAATGGGAAGTAGCCGCTCTCGGAGAGCCAACTGCCGATGGCAGCGCACTCGCCGACGTCAAGCGCACCAACCCTTGGGGCGATGCACCAAGAGCCACCACTAACTGTAATCTGGATGGACGAGCCCTGGGCGTTGTCGACGTTGCCGCGCTGCCCGAAAGCGACAGCGCATTCGGTTGCCGACAAATGTTGGGAAATGTTTGGGAATGGACGGCGGATGTTTTCGGCCCGTTCGAAGGGTTTTCGCCCGATGCGTACAAGGATTATTCGAAACCGGTCTTCTACGAAACCAAAATTCTCCGCGGTGGTGCATGGGCCACCCGCAGCAGAATGGTGACCGGAAGGTACCGGAATTTTTTCACCCCCGATCGCCGCGACGTGTTGGCCGGCTTCCGAACCTGCGCTGTGAGCGACAAGTTGCATTAAGGCGAATTTCATGGTCTAGCTTGCGCCACTAAATTTGTCGTGACCAGGGGGACTACTGTGCTTCAATTCGACCTTACCGAAGACCAGCGGATGATGCTGGACACCGTTACGCGCGTGCGCAAAGACGTGATTGAGCCCAACGCTAAAAAATGGCTCGATGGCGCTTTTCCATACGAAAATATGGAAGCGCTCGCCGAAATCGGCATTCTCGGGATGGCGGTGCCGGAAGAGTATGGCGGCATCGGTGCGAGTGTGTTGGATACGGTCCTAGTCCTCGAAGAAATTGCCAAAGGTTGCTACGTAACCGCAATGGCGGTGCTCGGCGAAGTAGGGACACAATGTAGGATTGTCTCCCACTATGGCTCAGACGAAATTAAGGAAAAATACTTACCGAAGATCGTAGACGGTAGTTGCATTCTTGCAATTTGCATGACCGAGCCCGATTGCGGCACCGACCTGGGTAATATGAAAACCAACGCCACGGTCAAGAATGACCGGGTAATTCTCAATGGCGCCAAGACCCTAATCAGCCGCGCGGAAGAGGCCGATCTGTTCGTCATCTTCACGCGCGTCAACGACGTCCCGGGAACCAAGGGCATTGGCTGTGTCTTGTTGGAAAAAGGCGCGAAAGGCCTGAGCGCCGATGCCTGTTATCACACCATGGGCGGTGAGTATCTTGCCGACGTGCGTTTCGAGGATGTCGAAATGCCGGTGGAGCATCTCGCGCTCGGCGAAGGGTCGCTCAGTAAGCTGCTCGGAGCATTCAATACACAACGCTGCCTCAATCCGTCGATTTGCCTCGGCATGGCAGAAGCTTCACTAGAGGATTCGGTACGGTATTTGCGCGACCGCAATGCCTTCGGGCATCCAATCGGCGATTTTCAGGGCATGCGCTGGAAAGTCGCCAGTATGCTGACGGAAATCGAAGCCGGACGTTCCATACTCTACCGTGCGGCTGCAACTGCGGACCCCTTCCCCAACCCGACTTTGGCAGCAATGGCAAAAATCTATGTCAATGAGATGTCAATCAAGGTTTGCAGCGAAGGTGTGCAGGTTCATGGCGGTTACGGTTTCATCGACGACTTCGCCGTCTCACGCAATTATCGCGGCGTGCGCTATGGTTCACTCGGCGGGGGTACCACAGAAACGCTCCGTAACTATGTCGGGCGCGAGTTGGTGGATCGCATGGACCTGGAAACAGGCATCGCCGGAATGGGGCTGTTTTAAGCTCGAAATCCGCCTAATATTGAAGTTGGAATGAGGATAGCGGTGCTGACCAGACACCGGTTTGGGAAGATATCATGAACGCGTCGCAATCAGGGAACGATGCGAACAGCGATGGGATTACGCGCGTGCGTATTCTAGTGATAGACGACGAGAAGGATGATTTCACGTTGCTCGCGGAAACTGTGCGCGAGGTCGATCATCACCGCTACGAGTTGGATTGGTGCGGTACTTTGGAAGAAGCAGAGCGTCGCCTTGACGGTGATGTTTTCGATATCGTGATCTGCGACTTCTATCTCGACGGCATGAATGCGATCAACGTTATGGACCGTTTGGATGAACTCGGCATCGATACGCCGGTCATAATCCTAACCGCTGCCTCCAGCCTCGAAAGCGATCTGCAGGCAATGCAGCAAGGGGCCTACGATTATCTCGAAAAGGCCAATCTCACTGCGGAATCATTCGACCGATGCATGCGCTACACTCTTACCCGCCATCAACTTGAACTCAAAGTTCAGCGCGCTGCCTTTTATGACGAATTAACCGATCTTCCCAACCGACATTTTCTCATCGAACGCATGTACAATGCCCTGGCCCGTTCTCAGCGTCGGGAATCAGAAGTAAGTATCGTCCTTATCGACCTTAACGACTTCAAGCCGGTCAATGACAATCATGGTCACGAAGCCGGCGATACGGTGCTTTCGATTACTGCGCAACGTATTGCAAATGCCATTCGGCGTACCGATATCGCTGCCCGCTGGGGCGGCGACGAGTTCATTGTTGTGCTCGAGGATTTCCAAGAGCGCGGTAACGCCGCAATGGTCATCGAAAAATTGATGGGCGCAATCGAGCAACCGATTGAAATCGATGACGCGGAAGTCAGAATTTCCGGAAGTTTCGGCGTGGTGTTCTTTCCCGAGTTTTGCCTCGATGTGGACCAGCTCATCAAACTCGCTGACCGTGCCATGTACCGAGCCAAAAAAGTCCATAAATCCACCGGTGCTGAAGGAAGTGCGATGATCGTAATGTCGGTACAGGAAGTCGGCGATAACGCGGAATAATCGAAATGAAAATTACTAACGTCAGTGTCGAGAAGTTCATCTGGCCTCGGGAAAAGCCAATCACCAATGGTCTGCATACCTACACCCACGCCAGCCTTGGCCTGGTCAATATCGAGACCGATGAGGGCATCTCCGGTACCGGCCTGATGAGCAGTTTCGCCGCAGGCGGTGGCACCGGCGAAGTAGAGACCGCAACGGTTGAGCATCTGACGCCAAAACTGATTGGCGAAGATCCGATAGATGTCGAACGAATCTGGCACAAAATATGGATACCGAAAACGATCGGTCGTCGCGGCTACACCACCCGCGCCATCAGCGCTATCGACATCGGTCTATGGGATATCCGCGCCAAGGCAGCGGGCATGCCCCTGTTCAAAATGTTGGGCGGCTACCGCGATCGAGTACCGACATATGTGGCCGGTGGCTACTACGTGCCTGGCAAGGACCTCTCAGGTCTTGCGGACGAAATGGTGGAATATGTCGAGATGGGTGCTAAGGCGGTCAAAATGAAAGTCGGCGCAGTGCCGATAAATGAAGACGTGGCCCGCGTGAAAGCGGCCCGTGAAGCGGTTGGTCCCGATGTCAAATTGCTACTCGATGCCAACTGCGCCTATCGCTATTACGAGGCAGTCCAATTCGCTAAACGGGTCGAGGAATTTGACATTTTTTGGTTCGAAGAGCCGGTCCCGCCCGACGATTACGAAGGCTATCGCAAGCTCGCACAGCAAACTTCGATCCCGCTCGCCGGAGGTGAAAACGAATATACGAAGTTCGGCTTCCGCGATTTGATCAAGGAGGAAGCGGTCGCTGTCCTAAATGCAGATGCCAAACATTTGGGCGGCGTGACCGAATTTATGAAAGTGGCGGCGTTGGCGCAGGCGCACCATATAGACATCGCACCACATGGCTCACAGGATATTCACGTGCACCTTGTCGCGGCGATCGAAAATGGGTTGATCCTTGAATTCTATCCGCAACGATTCGACCCAATGTGGGGCAAGATTTACAAGGAAACCTTGACTATCAATGACGATGGCACGGTTAGCCCACCCACCGTACCTGGAATAGGCGTAGATCCCGACTACGAGTTTCTCAAGCAATATCGGGTCGAGTAAAGGTGCGCTCAACAATGGCGCGAAATGTTTTGCCTTGGAACGTGGCTGTTATTGTCACATGCGTATTGTCTGTCGCGCTAATTGTCCTGCCCTGCACCGGGTCGGCACAATCTCCGGGCATGAAACCATTGCTGCTGGCCGAAGCGGACCGCAAAAAAACCCTGGTGATCGGTCGAATTTCGCGAAGCGCACGACGTCACGCTAAAAGAGTTCAAATCCTCGCCGATTATTTGGGCGAGCAACTGCAGGAATTTGGAATTCGTAACACCCAAAGCCTGATCGCCGAAGATCTTCCAACTATGATCAGGCATTTTAAGAATGGCGAGGTCGATCTCATTTCAGAAACCGCCTATGGCGCGGTCGAACTGGCGAACACCGTCGGCGCCAGGCCGCTCCTGCTAGAGTGGAAGCACGGTAACGAGTTTTACAAAAGTATAATTTTTGTACGCAAAGACTCTGCGATTTCGACCCTCGCAGACCTCAAGGGGAAGGTCATTGCATACGAAGACCCTGGATCGACAAGTGCCTTTTTTGTCCCGTTGATAATGCTTCATCAAGCTGGACTATCGAGCGCACGAATGAAAAGCATCCGCAGCCCTCTGCAAAGCGACAAGGCAAATTATGTGTTTACCGAGGGCGAACTCAATCAGGTCAGTCTCGTTCTCAATAAAAACGTCGATGCCGCCGCTTTCAGCAATTCAAATTGGGAAGAGTTTATCGCCCAAAACGACGAAATATCCGGCTTGTTTAGAATTCTCGGCACGAGCCCTCCGATATTGCGCTCCGTGATGCTTGCTCGACAAAATTTGAACCCGGACCTGCGCGACAAAATTGTCGAACTGTTGATCGATATCGATCAAACGAGCGAAGGTCGAAAAGTGCTGAAGAAGTATAATAAAGTCGAGCAATATTCGCTCTTCGAAGACGCGACACAAAAGAGTTGGCACTGGATAGCCGAATTTCGCCGCAAAATGACCAACTTTAAACAGTAAGCCGCGATAAGGGGATATCGTAAGATGGGATTTTCGACCCGTCTCACATTGATTGTGATTACGCTGGTGTTGGTCTTCATCGCCGCGTCGATGGCATTAGCGGTTGTCTCCTACAACACCGCGCTTACCGACCTCCGCGCAGCCAATGCGGAAGCGGCACGGCTTTTCCTGATTAATCAAGCCGAACAGATTGCAATTTCCCGTTCGCGTTCGCTGGCAAAGAATTTAATCAATCATGTCTATTTCTGGCGACTGGACCAGGTACGGAACCTGCTCGAGACCGAGCAATCCACACCAACCACACGCTATGTCTATCTACTCGATAAATCCGGAAGAATTGTTGCGGATGGTGCGCGCTCAGTCGCCAAATTGGGAAAACCGATGAAGGATGAGCGCATTTTGAAATCGCTCAGTGGCGGCCCCACCAAGTCTTGGATGGATGCGGATACACTTCATGTGGTGTCGCCGATTAAACTGAATAAGAAGCTATTGGGTGTCGTAGTTACCGGAATCACGCTGAAGGAGATCAAAGCCAAAATCGCCGTCTCGCGTACCTATATGGGATGGATTTCCGACAACTCCAAATATCTCTTTTTTAGTGGCCTATTGGCGATGACAGCGGCGCTTGCGCTGATCAGCGTAATTTTGACTATTCTCGTTTCGCGCACGACGACACAGCCGATCCGTAAACTTGCAGAGGTAACCCGTGCCATCGGTGAAGGCCAGTACGACACCTCGAGCCTACCCAAACGCAAAGACGAACTTGGCGATTTAGCAAATGCACTCCGGGATGCTGCCGAACACCGCAAGGAAGCAGAAGGTCAGCTGTTAGCCGCGAAAGATGCAGCGGAAAGTGCCAGCCGCCTGAAATCTCAATTCCTCATGACGGTCAGCCATGAATTGCGGACGCCGCTTCACCCGATCATCGGTTTTAGCGAAACCTTGGCCGCCAATATGAACCAGATGGAGGAAGAGAAAGTCATAGAGGCGTTGAACATCATCAACACCAGCGGCCATCAACTAAACGGAATCGTCAACGATGTCCTCGATCTAGCGCGCTTCGAAGCGGGTCAAATCGATATGACCCCATCGACTATTCGGGTCAGTGGCGTTTTGTCGGATCTTAGTGACCAACTACGCTATCTGATGCGTAAAACCGGCAACGAATTCGTCACCAGCTGTGCCGACGACGTGGATAAGATCATCACGGACGAAGTTAAGCTCAAACACATACTCGCTAACCTGATCGACAACGCAGCCAAGTTTACCGACAACGGTAAGATCGAGCTCCGGGCATTTCGTCAATTGGATGCCGTCGTCTTCGAGGTTGAGGATAACGGCATGGGGATCGACCCAACCAAACTCGAAATAATTTTCGAGCCTTTCGTACAGGTAAACGCTTCCTACAATCGGGATCAGTATGGTTCAGGCCTCGGCCTCGCCATCGTCAAACGCTATTGCGAATTGTTGGGTGGCAGCGTCAGTGCCGCAAGCGCCGTCAGTCAGGGCGCTTGTTTCACGGTCCGCATTCCCGATAAACCGGAAATCGCCGAGGCTTGATTAGCGCCTAGCGACCTTTCCAATCCGGAGCCCGCTTTTCCGCAAACGCCTTTGGACCTTCGACATAATCTTCGCTACTACGCAGAACCTTCTCGGCAGCGTAGACGGTATCGATGGCTTCACCCACCGATGCCATTTCAAGCCCTTGGCGCATAACCTCCATCGAAGTACGGATCGAAACCGGCGAACATTTCAGAATCTCGCCAGCCCAATCTTTCGCCGCATCCAACGCCTTACCTTCAGGTACCACTTCGGTAACGAAGCCGAGGCGATATCCTTCTTCCGCCGACACATGGCGGCCAGTGAGGATCATGCCCAATGCCTGATGCCGCGGTATCACCCGAGGTAAACGGTGCAGACCGCCCGACATCGCGGCCAAACCCACGCGAGGTTCAGGCAGCGCGAATTTCGCATTTTCGGAGGCGAGAATGATATCGCAAGCGAGTGCAAGCTCGAATCCACCGCCCATGGCGACACCGTTAACGGCGGCAATAATCGGCTTATTGCGTTCAAAGCGTTTAACGATACCACCAAAACCCGAGGGTGGCTTATCCCGGGTACCGCCTTCGGCCTGAAATTTGAGATCATTGCCCGCACTGAAAGCGCGTTCGCCGGCACCGGTCAAAATCGCGATCCATAGATCGTCATCCGCCTCAAACTCATCGAAGATTTCGGCCATCTCGAAATGCGCCATCGAATGCAATGCATTCATGCGCTCGGGCCGATTGACGGTGACGATCAGGATATGACCGTCTTTTTCTACGGTGGAATATTCACCCATTTATGGATCTCCCAAATATGCTAGGTCTGTTTGGCGTACTCTAAGCACATCCGCGGGGGCGACGCCAAGCCCCCGGGATACCGAGCGGTAGCGGTAATTCGGGGAGGTAAGATGGCAAGCGAATTCATTAGTCCGGAAACAGCAAAAGACTGGCTCGAGTCCGAAGAAGCGGTCCTCGTCGATGTGCGCGAAGCGCAAGAACACACGATGGCAAGGATCGAAGGTGCTACTCTTATCTCGCTTTCGGCGTTCGACCCCGAACAGATACCAGACCATGACGGCAAAAAACTTATTTTTCATTGTGCAAGCGGCGTGCGTTGCGGCATGGCCGCAGAACAAATGATATCAGCCGGCCATCAGGATACGATTTATCGACTACAAGGTGGCATTCAGGCTTGGCACGAAGCCGGCTATCCGGTGGTCTTTGGCTAAAACCAACATAGTCCGGTAACGACCTTTGGCTATTCCAAATTGCCGCCAGTCGGTGCATCAATAGACAAAACATTTAGGGGAGGAACTCATGCCCGCTGATATTCCCGCAAGCATGACAGTAGTCGAGATTACCAAACCCGGCAAAGCCGACGTTTTGAAACCGGCTACACGCGATGTGCCGGAACCGGCTAATCATGAAATTTTGATCAAAGTTGCCGCCGTGGGTGTTAACGGACCGGACCTTGTTCAGCGCCGTGGCCATTACCCACCGCCGAAGGGCGCAACCGACCTACTAGGACTTGAGGTTTCCGGCGAAGTGGTTGCAACCGGCAAGGATGTCGACTCATGGCAGGTGGGCGATCAGGTTTGTGGGCTCACCAATGGTGGCGGCTATGCGGAATATGTTCCCGCCGACGCCACACATTGTTTGCCGATCCCCAAAGGACTGTCGCTGGTTGAAGCGGCGAGCTTACCCGAAACTTTCTATACGGTCTGGAGCAATATTTTCATGGGCGTCGCCAATCTGCAGCCCGGTGAACTGTTCCTTGTCCATGGCGGTTCCGGCGGCATCGGCGCAACGGCGGTTCAACTCGGCAAGGCATTTGGTGCAACCGTATTCACGACCGATAGTCCCGCCGAACGTTGCGCCTTCGTCCAGGACCTCGGAGCGGACCGGGTGATCGATTACAATGAAGAGGACTTTGTCGAAATCGTGCGCGAAGCCGGCGGTGCCAATGTCATTCTCGACACCATCGGCGGCCCCTATGTCGAACGCAATATCAAGGCGACTAAGCACGAAGCGCGTATTGTCCAACTCGCTTTCAACATGGGTTCAAAGATGGAAATCAACTTGATGCCGGTGATGTTGAAGCGTCTGGTCTATACCGGCTCGACGCTTCGGAGCCGACCGGAAGCCTTCAAGACTGAAATCGCACGCCAAATCGGCGAGAAAGTCTGGCCCAAGATCGAAGACGGTACGATCAAGACCATGGTTCATCAGACCATGCCCCTCGAACAGGCGGCCGAAGCGCACGCCTTGATGGAAAGCGCGACCCATATCGGCAAAATCATGCTGGAAGTGGGGTGAGCGACGAGCCCGTCCTTATCGACGCCTCGGGCCTGCGCTGTCCGATGCCGGTATTGAAGGCGCAGAAGGCGCTCCGCACCCTGGACTCCGGTACTCAGGTGACGCTGATAGCGACCGATCCGGTGAGCTATATCGATGTGCGGCACTTTTGTGAAACCAGCGGCCATACGTTGCTAAGCGCCGAAGAAGACACCGGTACTTTTACCTATCTGATCGAAAAGGGCTCTGACTCCTGAGCCCTAACTTTCCAATTCGTTAACCGCACAAGTGTGATGCATCGGGGCACCCGATTGCGCCTGCCTTCCATTGGAGTCACACTGCGATCCGAAACATAAACAAACATCCAATTTGGGAGGATTTCTTATGGCTAAGCGCGCATCGCATGTTTTGGTGGAAACGCTGGCGCTTCACGACGTTGACCGATTTTTCTGCGTTCCCGGTGAAAGCTATCTCGGATTTATGGATGCGCTTTACGACGATCCGAAAATCCACGGAGTGACCTGCCGACACGAAGGCGGTGCGGCTTGGATGGCACTCGCCGACAGCAAGCTAACAGGCCGGCCCGGCGTGGTCTTCGCAAGCCGCGGCCCCGGTGCGACGCATGCCTCGGTCGCCCTTTTCTCAGCTGCCCGAGGCGCTATGCCCTTGGTCGCCATGTTCGGTCAGGTCGACCGCCACTTGATCGAAAAAGGCGCAGGACAGGAGATCGATTACAAAGGCGTATTCGGCAGCTTTTGCAAATCCGTCGAGCAAGTGAACCAGGCCGAACGTCTCCCCGAAATCGTCGCTCGCGCCTTTTATCTTGCCCAAAGCGGTACCCCGGGTCCCGTTGTTGTGGCACTCCCAACCGACGTGCTGATGGCGGATATCGAAGCTGCGCCACGTGGTCCCAACTCCAAATGGCGCGCGGCACCGAACGAGGCAGATGTTTCACTCGTTGCCGATGCGCTGGCGGAAGCCAAACGACCCATGATGATTGTCGGCGGTGAATGTGCTTGGGAACATGCCCGTGCTCCGCTGCAAGAAGCAGCCGAACGGTTTGCAATTCCGGTAATGCCGTCCTACGAGCATCAGGATTGCTTCTCTCACGACCACCCGAACTACGCGGGCGAACTCGGCATTCGTCCACCGGGGCCGATACGCGAAACGGCACAAACCGCGGATCTCATCCTCGCCGTCGGCACCCGAATGCACGACAAGGCATCGCTTGGCTTCAGCGTACCTGCCGAAGGGCAACGCCTAATTCATGTGTATCCCGACGCTGACATAATCGGAAAATTATTCCCGACAGAACACGGCGTAGTCGCGGATGCAGGGCTATTTTTGAAATCACTGGCTGAGCGAAACGCACCGGCAGCTGATGATGATCGCAAGGCATGGCTCAAACGCTCCCACGACGCCTATATGGAATTCGCTGCCTTCACTCCCCGCGATCAAGAAGACGGCATAGATTTCGGCCATGTGGTCAAAGCGGTCGGCGAGCAAATTCCCGACGACGGTGTTGTCACCATAGATGCGGGTAGCTTCGGCACCTGGGTCAACCAGCGATTCCCATACAAAAACACCATGCGGCTGTTGGGGTCCGAGGCTGGCGCCATGAGCATGGGCATTCCGGCAGCAGTCGCCGCCGGCATTCGTTATCCGGACCGCCAAGTGGTTTGTTTCGTCGGCGACGGCGGCGCTCTCATGTCCGGCTCCGAAATAGCAACCGCGATCAAGGAGAATGCCAAGATTCGGGTTTTCGTTTCCAATAATGGAAATTACGGGACTATCCGGCTGCACCAGGAAATGCATCACCCGTCCCGGACCACCGGCATCAACGATCTCACCAATCCGGATTTCGCTGCTTACGGTGCCTCTTTCGGCGCGCTGGGTTTGAAGATCGAAGCCCCGGAGGATGCACCGGGCGTGGTCGAACAGGCATTCGCCCATGACGGACCTGTAATCGTCGACGTGAACACAAGTCTGGAAACTATCAGTGCTTTGACAACGATTTCCGCGTTGAGAGCTGCCGAATAGCGAAGCAGAATAATGGCAGAGAAGGCTTGTATTTATATAAAATTTTATATATAACGCCGCCTTCCTCCCTGGAATTGGACCGTCGGACCGATGCGGAAACGCTCACCGGCGGTCTTTTTTTGTTTTATTTCAGTCTTTTATTTAACGCTAAACAACTAGGATTGCGCGGAAATCATTTACATTGGTGTGGGTAGGACCGGTAACAACCAAATCCTCCAACTGATCGAAAAAGCTAAAAGAATCGTTATCAGCGAGAAAGGCATTGGCATCCATCCCGTTATTCGACGCCCGCACCAAACTGTCGGGCGTAATGAATGCGCCGGCGTTTGTCTCAATACCATCGATCCCATCCGTATCCGCCGCCAAAGCATAGATGCCTTGAGCGCCATTGAGTGCCAACGCCAACGCCAACAGGAATTCGCAATTACGCCCACCCCGACCATTTCCGGTGACCGTCACGGTCGTCTCGCCGCCCGACAACAGGACGGCGGGCGCTCTGACCGGTTTACCAGTTCGGCGTAATTCGGTCGCAATCTCCGCCATGTTCTTAGCCACATCGCGCGCCTCACCTTCTATCGCATCACCCAAAATTACCGGCTCGATCCCCCCTGTCCTGGCCAAATCCGCGGCAGCCTCCAGTGCCATTTTTGGTGTGGCGACAATCTTCACCGAGTGAGCGTCGAAACATTCGGCGCCAGGTTTTAGAGTTTCCGTCTGCCCACTCTTCAACAAATCGATCGCCGCAACCGGTTCTCCAATGGCATATTTTTCTAAAATCCGCGCCGCATCCTCACAAGTGGTCGGATCAGCGACCGTTGGGCCCGAAGCGATAACGGCCGGATCGTCACCGGGCACGTCGGAAATTAACAAGCTCACCATAGGCGCCGGAGCAGCAGCGGCCGCAAGGCGACCTCCTTTGATCGCGGACAGGTGTTTGCGTACGCGGTTCATTTCGGAAATATTGGCCCCGCATCTGAGCAATGCGGAATTAAGCGACGCTTTCTCATCCGCTGTCAGGCCTTCTGCCGGTAGGCTCATTAAAGCCGAGCCACCACCCGAAATCAGACACAACACAATATCTTCCGGGCCTGCGGAGCTAACGAGATCGAGAATACGCTTCGCAGCGCGATTTCCCGCTTCGTCTGGCACCGGATGTGATGCTTCGACGATTTCGATTCGGCCATCGTTAGACTTATAGCCGTAGGGGACAATCATCAGCCCCTCCAGGGGGCTCGGCCAATTCGCTTCGACAGCACCGGCCATGCGCACGCCAGCCTTGCCTGCGCCGACCACGATTGTCCGCCCCTCGGGCGGAGGCGGCAAATGCGCCGGGATGCACTGAATCGGATCGGCTGTCGCCACGGCGACATCGAACATCTGCCTCAACAGGCTCCGCACGTCGGTATCCGCATTGAAGTCCGTCAATACCTTTTCCTTTTTTGTCCGCTTTCCGGCCTTTGGTCGAATTTCTAATGCAAGATCGGCCAAGCTCCATTAGATTTCAACGCGGTTCATTGTTGTGGGTTCGCATGCCTCGTTTCCGTCTGCTTTTCCTCTTACTGCTTCTTCCGCTCCTTTCGATCCCGCCCGCCATCGCGCAGAAAGCCAAATCCAAGGCTCAAAAACCCCGAGTGGTCATTCAGGTTCCAACCGATCCATCACTGATTTGGATGGTAAGCGTCGGCGGGCGCGGCTATGACGACTGGGCAAAACTGTCTCGTACGAAGCTCCCCAAACGAACGCATCCATCCTACCCGAAGTCTGGAAAGTTGCGGGGACCCAAGACCTGGCTATGCCATAGCTGTCACGGTTGGGACTATCGCGGCAAGGACGGCGCCTATGGTAGAGGTCCAAATTACACCGGTATCAAGGGGCTGCGGGCGATGCGCGGTAAGGACCCGGATGATGTGTTCTCTGAAATCAGGAGCGGCGTTCACGTCTTTCCCAAGAAACTGCTACCGGATGTGGTCGCCGAACGAATTGCTCTGTTCGTAAGCCAAGGCCAGTACAATGCGGAATTCATAATCGACACCAATTCCGGCAGACTGTTAAAGGGCAACAAAACCAACGGCCGGCCTCACTATCAAAATCTCTGTGCGCTCTGTCATGGCTTCGACGGTCGGGTGCGAAATCTCGGAACCGCGTCAAATCCAAAGTACATCGGCACCATCGCTAACAAGGACCCGTGGGCTTTCATGCATAAGCTCCGCGTGGGGCAGCCGGGACAGCCTATGGTCTCGCTAATCTCGATGCCGATTACCGTACTCGAAGACTTGCTGGCCTATGCCCAAACGCTGCCGCAAAAATAGGATTAGGTTTCGAACCGATCACTATCGATCGTGTGCGCGGCCAACGCATCGCGGTCCATTTCAGGCCAATAGCCCGTCTTGAAATGAATGGCACCATCCGAAAAGTCGAGCGGATTGGCGAACAGCCGCACCGACGGGCGCAGAAATCCGTTGAATTCTCCGGCATTGCGAATGGTCGTTCGCGCAACTGCCGCCTCCATCCAGCATTGCACCTCGCATGAGGTACCATCACCGAGCACCGCTTCCATGCCGCAATCATGAATGCGGCTAAGCACCTGTTCGAGCGCAACGATGGTACCCGCTCGCTTGAGCTTGATCTTGCAGAAGCCAACATTGTCGATCGTCGCCGCGCGCTCGACATCGTCAGTGGTGGTAATCGGCTCGTCCAGCATTATTGGCACCGTCGACGCCGCCGCCACTGCAGCATTTGCATCCCACTCCTCGCGTTCACAGGGCTGCTCGAAAAGCATGATCCCTGCGGGGTCGAGTGATGATGCAAACCGACATCCATCCGATTCATTGAAGCCACGATTGGCATCTAGTCGAATTTGCGCCCGGCCGTCGAGAGCATCCTGGATCACCCGAACGCGGGCCAAATCCTCATCCACATCCTTCCCAACCTTGACCTTGAATGTCCGGAAACCAAGCGCCAAGCGTTCCTCAAGCTCGCCGGGAATAGCGTCATGATCGAGACTATTGAGACCACTCAGAATCTCCACATCTGCATCCCCGTCGACACTCAATAACGGATGACCGTCGAGCATCTCGATCGCAGTTAGAATTCCGGTTGCGGCAACCTTGCTTTCGAGCCGAACCGCCGCAACCACTTCCTTTGCGCTCGCAGTGTCGCTACCGAGTATTTTCTCAGCGTAAGCACGACAAAAGGCCCAGCCTCCATCGCGGGTTTCGGTTGTCGAGCCCGGTTGTACGTGCCCCTCCCCCCAAGCGATCGATCCGTCATCACCAATCAATTCAACGAAAATCGGCTCGAAATATTCGAAACTGAAATACGAGACGTTGTAGGGCACCGTTAAAGGCACGCGGACGCGGTAGAGATTTACGGCGGCGATTTTCATGGACCCCTCCCCAGGGAAACAGACGAAGATCAGCTGTCGGGAAGATAGTTCGAGATATCTATCTCATCGATTTGTGCCGTATCGAGGTATTCGTCAGCGTAACGCTGATACACACCCCGTTTCAGGAACAGTTCGAACAGCTGAGGATCGATATGATGTTCTTCGGTCATCATTTTCATGATGTGCAGCGCTTCGGACAATTTTTTGGATTTCTTATACGGCCTGTCAGTGGCGGTCAGCGCTTCAAATATATCGGCGACCGCCATCATACGAGCCGGAATCGACATATCCTCGCCCTTGAGACCACGCGGATAACCGGTACCGTCCATTTTTTCGTGATGTCCGCCAGCGTATTCCGGAACGTTGCGCAAATGCTTGGGAAACGGCAACTGCTCGAGCATTTCTATCGTAATTGAGATGTGATCGTTGATCTTTTGGCGTTCTTCAGCCGTCAGCGTGCCGCGTTTAACCGCCAGGTTATACCGTTCGCCACGATTATATTCCGCGACCATGTGTTCGGGGCGATCATCGAGTAGTTTTTCCATCGCCGGCAGCGGTTTTGTGTCGCCGATCCGGGTGGTTTCCTCCCACGAAACGCCGAGCGTGTTATCGTAATGGCGCATCCAGGTCTGATCGCCAATCTCGTGCATGCGTTCTATTTCTTCATCGGGCATGAATTCGCCGCCGATATTATGCGTGGCGATGAATGTGAATTCGTCGGCCAGCCGCGCGCAAGTTTGGTCGAACGCCGATTTTAATGCGGCTTCGTCGGCACCCTCTTCTTTGCTTTTGCGCAAATATTCGATCTCCGCATCCCGGCGCAGGACTTCGAAACGCATGCGGATTTCGTGGATCCGGTCGTAAATCGTCTCGAGCTTTGTCGCCTTGTCGACGACATATTCCGGCGTCGTTACCTTGCCGCAATCATGCAACCAGGCTGCAAGATGTAGCTCGTACCATTCCTCGTCATCCAAATCGAATTCGGCATAAGGGCCCGCATCGCTTTCACAGGCGGCTTCGGCCAACATCTTGGTAATAATCGGCACCCGCGAGCAATGACCGCCGGTATAAGGCGATTTGGCGTCGATCGCGCTCGCGATCAGCTCGATAAAACTTTCCAGCAATTCTCGCTGCTGGCGGACTAGATTGGAGTTCTCAAGCGCTACGGCCGCCTGACTGGCAAGCGCTTCGATGAAAGGCTGGAGTTCCTCCGAGAAAGAAACCACACGGCCCGATTTGCTGCGAGAATTGATGAGCTGCAAAACACCGATAATCGAACCGGCATTGTTAATCAGCGGCACGGTGAAGAAGCTCATCGATCGGTAGCCGGTGCGGCTATCGAATGCCTTGGTGCCGCTGAAATCGAATTCTTCGGCATCGTAGGCATCTGGGATATTGATCGATTCTTTGCGTAACGCGACCGCAGTCGCGTTATTTGTATAGTTGGGCTCGCCGGTCTCCGGATCGTTCAGCTTCAACGGTGGAAAGGGAATTTCGACCCCCGTTGTCCCACCCATCGCAATATCGAGCGAATCATTGCGCATGATCGCAAACCGAAGCGCGTCCTCCTCTTCGTCCATGAGGTAGAGCGTGCCGCCGTCAGCATTGGCGATATCCTTGGCCTCTAGAAGGATCAGTTCCATCAAGCGGTCGGTATTGCGTTCGGCACTTAACGCGATACCGATTTCGATCATCCGTTTGGACAACTTCTCGAGGTTGGGACCCTCGTCATCCAATTTGGTCGCAATTTCCGCCATCATTTTCCTAAATGCCGCCAGCCACGATTGCTCGGCATCTAAAGCAGCTTGATCACCATATTTTCGCGGGCGACAAAGGCGCCGTCCCAGGCAGCCCGTGCTTCCATTTCGAGTTTCTCCATGAAGTCGTCTTCATGATCGGGATCGTGATGGAAAATCGCCAGCGACTTGACGTTAGCCGCCTGACAAAGCCGCACCCCTTCCTGCCAGGTCGAGTGTCCCCAGCCGATCTTCGGCTCGAACTCGTCGTCGGTGTAGGTGCTGTCGTAAATCACAAGGTCGGCGCCTTCGATTATTTTCAAAACGCTCTGATCCGGGGTCCCGATGACATGTTCCGTATCGGTGACGTAAACCATCGCCTTGCCGCCATGCTCTATCCGATAGGCCGTCGCGCCGTTCGGGTGGTTCAGCATCATGGTATTGATATTTACGTTGTTGCTGATCTTGAGCTCGTCGCCAGCACGGAAATCGTGGAATTCGATTTTGCTCCGCATCGCTGCCAAGGGTACCGGAAACATCGGCTGGGTCATTTGGCCAGACATGATCTTCTGGACACCGCCGTCGTCCATCAAATGACCCGCCCACATATTGAAGCGGCAATTTTCATTATAGGCCGGCAAAAAGAACGGGAAGCCATTGATGTGATCCCAATGGGTATGAGACATCAATATGTTGGCAAACTTTATGTCGCGCTTCATGAGTTCCATTCCGAGATTGCGCACGCCGGTGCCGCAATCCAGAATGTAGACCTCGTCGCCTGCGATAACTTCAACACAGCTTGTGTTGCCGCCGAACCCCACATGACGTGGCGACTGTGTAGCGATACTTCCGCGTACGCCCCAAAATTTAACCGCAAACGCCATCTTCGATTGCCTCTAGTGCCTTTGAAAATGCCATCTTTTCCGTAGCATTGCAGGCTCGTCATTACCTGTGACCACAGTCACACGTTAAAACACCAGTTTTGCACAGCAGTATCAAGCTCAGATTACAAAGCGTCAATAAACCCAGCCGGCATGTTCACGGGTGCAATCGAATGACGACCCGGCGGTTGGCAGCCTGATTTTCCGGCAGTGCATTACCGGTCAAATCCCGGTTAGGCAATTTCGGACGCGTATCGGCATAACCTGCTGCTTTCAGCCGGGCAGGGTTTAGTTCTAAGGATATGAAATACCGGACCACACTCGCAGCTCGAGAGGCGGATAGTTCCCAGTTGCTCGGAAACCGCCTTGTTCGGATAGGGATATCGTCAGTATGGCCTTCGACGTCCAGAAAGTATTTCGCGTAGGTCGGATTGCCCATTTCTTCGGCGATGGTTGCCATAATTTTCTGAGCTTCGGGTAACAGGTCCGCCGACCCGCTTTTGAAGAATGCCTTGCCGTTAAACTCCAGCACCACACCCTCATCGTCAAAGGTCACTTCGCTGTTTTCCTGGATTATGCTGGGCGAACCATCAAGGATCGATTGTAGATTGTTGAAAAGCGAAAAGATCGGCCGTTCGACCTTTTCTTCCTTACGAATCTCTTTTTTTATTTCTGCGGTGACTTTCTCGAAGGTCTGCACATCGATTTTGGAAAATGAAATCAAAATGACGAAAAACGCCAATAACAGGGTGATCGCATCCGCATAGGTAATAAGCCAATCATCGAGCGGTTCCTCGATTTTCGCTTTCGGTCGGATGCGCATCCTCGCTTAACCCCGCTTCATTTGCCGATCGATATCGAACCGAATTGCCGGGTCGAGGAAGCTATTCATTCTATCCTGGATCAAACGGGGGCCGGTCCGGTCGGATAGAAGCGCCAATCCTTCGGCCATCAATTCATTGCGAAACCGAATGATTTCCTGGCGCTGCTGCAATTTGGCAGCCGCCGGCAGCAAAACCAGCCGAGACAGCAAAATTCCGTACAGCGTGGTGTTGAGTGCAACCGCCAGACCTTGGCCCAATTGAGAAAGGTCGCCTTTACCAGGATCAAGACCATCAAGCATGATGATCAAACCGACCAACGTGCCGATCATTCCGAAAGCAGGAGACGCGCTCGCCATGAAGCGGAGAATATTGGCCTGCACCAAATTTCGTTCATACGTAGTGGCTGCGGTATTGAGGAGGATTTCACGCACGTCCTGACCCGAATACGAACTCACCACCATTTCGATGCCGAAATTCAAGAATTCATCGCCACGCACGTTCTTGGCATCTTCCTCCAAAGCAGGGATGCCCTGCTGTTGGACCAGATAACCCCAACGAATCACGCGGCCAACCTCACGGTTCAGTAAATTACGGCCGATCCGCTGCACCAATAATGTGCTGACGATACCCTTCAGCGCCAACCATACGTACCGGCTTTCATGGCCTGCAAATGTCGCCGCGACGGTTCCGCCGACGACAAGCACGAAACTCGGACCATTGAGGAAAATCCAAGCCTGCGACGAATCCGTCAGGCTCAGGATAATCGCCAATACAAAAAGGGCGATGCCGGTCAAAAAGCCAACAAACGTGCCGATAGACATGCCTTATTCGTAAACGACGTGCTCGTAACGTCGTTCCCTGCCCCCAGTTCTTATTGCTATTTCTGCAATTATTATAACCGAATATTACACAGGGATCGAAGAAGGGTCCATTTGATTTATCTGTATTTGTTAACGATTTGGTTAATGCCTAAAAAACCGCGGCATTTACCTGCGAAGCGCAGCACGAATAATCCCGATCACGGGTCCATTGCGGCCAATTCTCCAAGAGTAACCGGCTTGATTGGTGGGCGAATGCGGTAATACCCGATTTCGGGCGGGGTCATTGCACGGGCGTGGGCAATGGTTTCGACCACGTTCAAACCGCAAATCCGGCCCTGACACGGCCCCATGCCACAGCGTAAAAATGCCTTCATTTGGTTCGGCCCCATTGCGCCAAGCGCGACACAATCGCGAATTTCGCCAGCGGTTACCTCCTCACAACGGCAAACCACGGTCTCCGGCTCAGGCGGCCGCAAGACCCATTTGTGAGGAGCAAATAGTCGGTCAAGCAAGGGCCGCAACGCATCGTTTTTCCGCTTCATCGACCGCCATGAGGACGCTTTACGATTGCGTTGGTGAGCATTTATCACATCCAATCGAAGGGCTGCGTCCAATGCCGCTAGACGCCCTGCGGCCTCGGCGGATTTAGCCCCATTAATTCCCCCACCGTCTCCTGCAACCGCAAGATTTTCCAGCGAAGTCGCCCCCCATTCATCAATCACCGGACGCCAATACCGTTGCGGTTCAAACCATTCATGATCGCATCGAAGGTGCCGCGAAATCTGTACATTCGGCACTACGCCCTCGTGCAGTAACAAAGTTGAAATTTCGAACGACTCTTCTTGGCTACCCGTACCATAAATTACTTTCGAAACTGATTTGCCTCCTTCGGCGCGCAGGTGTCTGACACCGCCGATGATTGGCACGCCACGGGAACGAATGGCACGTCGAAGTGCCAAGCCACGGCGTAACTCGGGAGCAGCTCTAAGTGCGCCGGGAAGGTACGCCGCTGCGGCGAGATAATCCGAAAATCGGGTGGTCTCCAGAACCACCGACACATCTGCCCCTGCTTCCAACATTTGCGCCGCGACTAACAACAGCAACGGACCGCTACCGGCCAACGCCACAGGGCCGGACGGTGTCATGGCACCGGACTTCAGCAAAGTCTGCGCCGCGCCGGCACCCATCACACCCGGTAGCGTCCAACCCGGAATCGGCACCGCCCGTTCCATCGCACCGGTCGCGATGAGAATTCGTTTTGCCCCGATACTGTTCACCTCACCATCGCGGCTGTAAGTAACGGTGCCGTCGCGGTCCACCTGCCAAACCATGGCACCCGACTTATAATCGATCGCGCTCGCACGAAACGCCTGAGCAAGGCTCAATCCGTGGTGATAAGAATCGCCAAGTAGATCCCATACCGTGCTTTTCGCTGCAGCCACACGTTCTACGTTTCGGTAGATCTGCCCACCCGGCTCTGCGTTTTCGTCGAGGACCGTAACCGCCAACCCCAATTCAACCGCTTCGACCGCCGCCGCCATTCCGGCCGGGCCCGCCCCGATGATGATGAGGTCGGTCATCGGCTTACCTCCATTGCCCGCCTACCGGCCGCTCGACGCAGGTTCATCCCTTCGGAAACCGTAACCATGCATCCCTGTTGGTTCGGAACGCCGTCGATCTCGATGAGGCAATCGAAGCAAACACCCATCATGCAATATGGGGCGCGCGGCGTTTGCTTTACCGCCGTCTGACGATAAGGCTCGGGACCCGCCAACAGCATGGCCGCCGCTACCGTAATCCCCGCCGGAACGCTCACCTGTTCGCCATCGATAGAGATCGAGACGGTGTCGTCTGCGCTATGAAGCCTTTGAAACATCGAATCTCTTGGCGCTGAATTGCTCGAATCCCGGCTCGGTCTCCCCATTCGAAACCCACTTGGCAATGTGATGGGCGTTTATCGCCGCCAACGTCACGCCGCTATGGGAAGTGGCCACGAATGCCCCCGGGTGGGATTCGGATTCATCGTAAATTGCGCATTTGTCGGGCGTCAGCACGCGGGTACCAGCCCAAGTACGCACCAAGCGAACGCCGGCCAGCTGGGGAAACGCCCTGACCGCGCGCTCGGCAATTCTCTGGGTTATATCGAGGGTCGTCCAATCATCGAATCCGACATCCTCTTCGGAATTGCCGAGCTGAAATCCACCTTCGTTGGTTTGCCGAAACGGCGTAACGCAATAGTCGAGCGATGCCTCGACACGTTCGGTTATCAACACCTGGCCCCGTTGCGGTCGATTTGGTGCATCTAACCCCACCATCGGTGCAAGCGCTCCAATCCCGTGCCCGCAGGCAATGACAATCTTGTCCGACTGAAATTTTCCCCGCGACGTTTCCGTTACGAAGAAGCGACCGTCATGGCTGACACGATCTGCTTTGGTCTCGATGATGTATCGACCGCCCCGCTTCTGAAAACCGGCATGCATCGCGCGCAACAGGCGAAGCGGATTACAATCGCCGTCGTGGGCGGAATAAGACGCGCCGGATACTTCTTGGCCAAGGCGAATATTGGGCAAAAGTTCTTGCGCCTCGCGGCGGTCCAGAATTTTCACCTCGAATGAACTGCCGGCGGCCTCGGCCTGCGCCTTCATCTCGTCGATATATTGCTGCTTGTTGGCACGCTGTTCGTCGCCAATCAGGATGTCGAGCCCGCCACCTGTGCGGTGTTTAACGTCGATTCCCGTATCTTCCAGCAATTGCGGCGCAAAATCGCGCCACAGCACACCGGATTCGACACTCCAATCGTGATAACGATGTAGGCCCTTTCCCTTCGCCTGCGTCCAGACGAGCCCGAAATTGGCGCGCGCCGTACGCAGCGAATGGTCTCCTTCGTCGAGCATAATCACGTCGTGGCCTAAACGAACCAGCCCGTAGGCGATCGCCGCGCCAAACATGCCGCCCCCGACGACGAGAATTTCCGACGACTGGGTCATTACCGTTCTCCCTCGGCGAGGACTTTATCACGCGCCCATAGTCGGTCAATCGACAGCTTTTTCNCCCCTTTCCCGCCACACTGAGCGATAGCCCGTCTCAAGTTGCCGGGTAAAGTTCCTGCCATCCGTAAGCGGTGACTCCAACACCGCCCGACGCAGATCCTCTTTCGATGGCCGGCTTTCCGCCAAGCCCATCGCTATCTTGAGATAAGCCTCTTCAGAATCTGCGATCCAATCTTCCCGCCCGATCGCACTCAATAAACTGGCCCCGACCCGGCCCGCGTGCAGCGCACCCGATAACGTCACCACCGGCACGCCCATCAACAACGCCTCACAGGTCGTCGTTGTCCCGTTATAGGGAAATGTGTCGAGGGCAATATCGACTTCATTATAAATCGCGAGATGATTCTCCCTCCCGGTGACTCGAGGCATCAATTTTACCCGTTCCGGAGACACCCCTTCTCCCTCAAACAATTGCTTCAGCCTCTCGCCAATCACCGGGTCGGCTAACTGTCGGGATTTGAGCAGAATCTGAGCATCCGGCACCTGGCCCAACAGGCGGCCCCACACTCGCACCATCTCGTCGGTTACTTTTGAAAAATTGTTAAACGAGGCGAAAGTAATTTCATCTGCACAGCCGCCAACCGCTGGCGTCTCCTCCGGCGGCGTATAGCAAAGGAAACAGGGAGCCGGGCGAAACAACGTTTCGCTGTGGAACGGTTCGGTCGCCCCTGAGGGATCCGCGATTTCATCGGTCAATCGCATATCCATCTGCTCAAGCCCTGTCGTCGCTGGGTATCCGATCCAGGTCATTTGGACGGGCGCAGCCCGACACGCGAAGAGGGTAAGTCGGTTGTCGGCGGTGTGACCCGCAAGGTCGACAAGAATATCTATTTCATCGGCTTGGACCTGCGCCAACAACGCTTCGTCATCCATAAACCGCACGTCGTGCCATTGATCGCTCAAAGCACGCAATTGACCGGTTGTCGTGTCAGTCGATTGAGTATCGCTATAGCAGGTAACGTGAAATTGGTTTCGATCATGATGTCGAAGCGGCGCGACAACAAAGTTCGCCACTGAGTGCGTCCAGAAATCCGGGGAAACGTATCCTACTTTCAATTTCCGGTCCGGATTACGGTCTAACGGGGTTTTGCTCACGGCTTTTGGCTTAAATCGATTTGACCATTGCCGGTGTGCCGAAAGAATTTTCTTTCCGTCCCGATCTTCGCGATAGTGCATGCACATCAGCCGGTTCGAGTGCACCGACATATCGTCCGGAGCGAGCTTGATCAATCGATCGTATGTTTCGGTTGCTTCATCAATCTGACCCTGGTCCTTCAATGCGATTGCCAAATTATTTAACGCTCCGAGGGACTCGGGGCTTTCGTCTAACGCGCGGCGGTGCCAACAAACCGCTTCTGTAATCGCGCCAACCGCAGCCAACGCGCAGCCGAGACCGGTCAGCACCGTCGGGTCATGGGGGCGCAGTCCCACCGCAATTTCGAGCGCCTTGCGCGCCTCCTCCAAATCGCCAAGGCCGAGCAATAACACACCCAAATTGCCGTGAGCCTCGCCGTAATCGGGTTTCAACTCGATAGCTCGCCTGTAGCTCTCATGCGCTGCGTCAAATGCAGCCATTTCACGATGAAGGTTACCAAGATTGTTATGTACCTCGGCCTGATCGGGCAACAATTCAACCGCGCGTGTAAGCGCCGAAACCGCTGCCTCCAGCTCACCGGCGTGAAACCTCGCCAAACCAAGCCCGTTCCAGAAAACGCCTTGATCGGGCCGGAGCGCGACCGCCGCTTCATAAGCCTCGGCTGCCGGTTTGGCCGCCCCTTGAGCGGTATAGATTTCCGCGCGATAGGCGTGCACCAACGGATTTTCACCATTCTGCTCAAGAGCAGATTGAATGAACTTTTCGGCCTCCTCGAGATGGCCTTTGCCGAGCGCATTTCGAGCTAATTCCAAATCGCTTATCTGGTTCGATTTTTTTTGAGCCACGGCAAACTCGAATCCGGATTTTAATTTATTTACATAGGCTTAAAAAGTTCCGAATTTTATACATTTTTTAAAATCCTGTGACCCCGGTCACTGAAAATCTCTGATCTCGACGCTAAACTCTACTTCAATGAACGACACCTTTAGCCGGACGAACACGATGATTCAGATGGACTATAGCACCTATCTCGACGAACAGAATCGCTGGGCCACCAGCCTAATCGATCAAGCAAGAGCCACCAAAGGATCGAAGGCCCGTGAGTTGGCCGAGCTTGCCGGCGCAGTATTCCGCCGCACATTGGCAATTTCCGAACTGCAGCGAGAGATTAATCGACAATTGGCGGGATTGGACCCGGTGACTCCGAAACCGTAATTATCCAGTTTCCTTCTCCCCAAACTTCCGCCCGGCTAGACCGGGCAATTTTTTTGCCTGCCATTCCAATTCTCTCAATCTGTGCTAGACCGAGCCTATGAGCGAAGCGAAAAAAATACGATTAGGAGTGCTTGACCAATCGCCGATCCGAACAGGCGCCACAGGCGCCGATGCATTGCAGGAATCGGTCAAACTTGCGCAAGCGACGGAAAAACTTGGCTATCAGCGTTATTGGATTGCCGAACATCATGGCAGCGACGGATTGGCGTCTGCCTCACCGGAAATACTGGTCACGCGAATTGCCGCCGAAACAAAATCGATCCGTGTGGGATCCGGTGGCGTGATGCTCAGTCACTACAGCCCCTACAAGGTCGCGGAAAATTTCCGCATGCTCGAAGCCATGTTTCCGGGCCGCATCGATCTCGGCATCGGTCGTGCGCCCGGCAGCGATCATCCAACCGCCCAAGCACTTGCTTACGGTGGAGGCATCGGGGTCGAACATTTTCCAACGATGATTTCCGATCTTTCGGGGTTCCTGACCGACAGTTTGCCGGACGAGCATCCCTTCCAACGGGTCAAGGCGCGGCCCTTCACCGAATCCACGCCACCGATCTGGCTGTTGGGATCGAGCAACTACAGCGCCGCATACGCCGCTCATTTTGGCCTCGCTTTTTCGTTCGCCCACTTCATCACAGCCTTTGGAGGAGATGCGGTGGTGCGGGCCTATCAGGATCAGTTCCAACCCGCCGGCACATTGGAAGCGCCGAAAACCAATGTGGGAATTTTCGTGATTTGCGCCGATACCGAAGAGGAAGCAAACGACTTGATGACGACACGTGATCTGTTCCGACTGCGTGCTGACAAGGGCGAGTTGGCCCCGGTCCCAAGCGTGGAAGAGGCCAAGGCGTACCCGTACACAGATGCGGAACGCGAGCATGTGGCTCAAAGCCGTGCGCGAACGATCTATGGCACGCCGGAAACGGTCAAAGCGAAAATACTCGAATTGAGCGATATGTATCAGTGCAACGAATTTGTCGTCTTGACCGCATGTCACGAATTCGAGGCCCGGCTGCATTCCTACGAATTGCTCGCCGAAGCCTTCGCTTGAGGCCGGATACCTAGACACCGTATGGTCAATCCATGAAACCGCACGCTATTTCGATTTGTTTCGCAACCACATTGTCCCTCGTAGGCTGTCAATCGGCCACGGATTATGTGCAAAAGAACCCCGACCGAGTGGGGGCGCCCGCCGTACTTGGCGTCGTCGGTGCTGCCAGTGGGTATACGCTGGGCGGAGCCGCCGGTGCCGCAGGGCTCGGTGTTGCGGGGTTGGGAGTCGGATTACTGACGTCGGGCTACCTAGCCAAACGCGACAGCCGCATCATGGACCCTGTTTTCGAACGAGTACTGGCGGGGCCGACGGGCAAACCAATGAATTGGAAAAATCCGCACACGGGAAATGCGGGCACTCTTACCGCCATGAGCCCCGTCGTGGACTTTTTCGACGGGAAATGCCGCTGGATCCGTAGTGACCAACGCCCAGCCAAATCCCCCAATCCGGTAATCAATATTCAAATCGACTATAGCGCCATGTTCGCACGCGAGGATTTGATGCTGTGCGACCGGGGCGAAGGCTGGTACATCACCTGGGACGATCACGTCTCCAGACGACTGCAGCAAGCCGCTGCTCAAACCGCAACCCGAAACACAGCGAAGAAAAACAATCCATGAAAATTGTCATTCTCGAAGGCGATGGAATAGGACCCGAAATCGTCGACGCAGCGGTCGAGGTGGTGAAAGCCGCCGACCATCGTTTCAATCTAGGTCTTGAACTCGAAACCGCCGAAAGCTGCCTCACGAGCTTGGAAAAGAACGGCACGACCATACCCGACGATACGTGGGAGAAAGTGGTCGCCGCTGATGGAGTCATTCTCGGCCCTGCCGACACCGCGATCTATCCGGCACCCGAGACTGGCGGCATCAATCCGTCTGGAAAACTCCGCGGTGACCTCGATCTTTACGCCAATATACGGCCATCCAAAATTCGTCCCGGTGTACCGGCCCACGTGAAGGCGATGGATCTGGTGATCTTTCGGGAAAATACCGAAGGCTTTTATGCGGTTCGCAACATGCATGATGGCGGCGGCGAGTTCATGCCGACCGAAGACATGGCAATATCGGTACGGCGCATTACGCGCAAATGCAGCGAACGCATCGCCCGACAAGCCTGCGAACTAGCAGTTCAACGGCGAGGCCTCCTGTCCATCGTCCACAAATCGAATGTGCTCACCATGTCAGATGGCTTCTTCGTGGACATCTGCAAGGAAGTCGCGTCCGACTACAAAGTCGAGGTGGACGAGTATTTCGTAGATGCGATGACCGCGCTGTTGGTGCGCAAACCGGATTACTTCGACGTTATCGTCACCACCAATCTGTTTGGCGACATCATTTCCGATCTGGCGGCGGAACTATCAGGTGGGCTGGGTCTCGGTCCCTCGGTTAATGCGGGCGATGAAAATGCCATGGCCCAGGCAGCTCATGGGGCCGCCCCCGACATAGCCGGTCAGAACATCGCCAATCCGACCGCGATGATACTGTCCGTTGCCATGTTGTTGGATACGCTCGGCATCCGTCATGACCGGCCGGAACTGCTCGAGGCATCGAAACGCATCGACGAGGCGATAGACGACCAGTTGAGTGACAAAGATGGCCGCACACCTGATCTCGGCGGATCGCTCGGCACCGATGCCTTTGGTGCCGGTGTCGCAGAAAAAGTCAAAGGCGGAGCTTAAAACTATTCCGCCGCTTGATAGCGACTTTCTTTCGGGACGTAGAGATCGAGCAGGCTATAGCCGTTACGGCGCCCCTTGGCATTATCTAGCCAGACCCGCACCATGTGGCGTTTTTCATCAGGCCCGTCCCGATACCCGGTCCGCGAATGCAGGATCAAATAATTATTGATCAGCTGGATATCGCCCTTCTCCGGCTGCAACGATAGCTGGATATCCTCTCGCGCGGTGATCGCATCGAGTAGGTTCAATGCCTCCACCTCCGCGTCCGACAGCGTCATGCCCTCTTTCTCGACCCATTCCATCGGATTGCGGTTGTAACAGCAATGCAGCAGCTCGTTATGAAAGGCAAAGACCGGAACCCGCTCCGGAGAGAGCGGATCTTCATCAGGTTCATGTTGGCCGCGCCGGTGATGGTAATAACCCCGCATTAAGGTCTCGAGAACATCAGGCCTTTCTGCGGCAATCTCGTTAAAAATTTGTGGCGCACTGGCAATGAGACTCGCACCGCCATCGGCCGCTTTGCCGAGACAGAGAAGTCCGGCGAAGTCCGCGCCGTCCGTATGAAAGGGCAACAATTTGTTAGAGGAATAACCGCGCGCCCGATGGCTGTATTCAACTCCCTTATCGACCACATCAACAATGCTCTGACCTTCATAGTTCTGAACCACGATGCGACCGAGGTGACTAAGTAAGCCGCAATAAAGGATAAGATTTTCATCATAGGAGTAATCATCGACCGGCAGGCCCGATAACACCGCGAATCCTGTCCCGCTATCCAATGCTTCGAAAGCGCGATTCAGCAGCGGACCGCAAGACGGTATTGGGAATGCTTCCGGCGTCGCCTGCCAGGCTGCCTTGCCGGTCGCCTGATAGGTACAAAGGGCCGCATCCATTTCGGATAACATTTGATCAGAAAACCGTTCGACCCAGCTTCGGGCTTCGGGAAAATCGACACCGCGCCAGACGCTGGCGTCATCGATTTGATATGTCGACGGCATGTCTAGTGAAGCTGCGGCGATTTCAGTACCGAGCGGCGATCGACCGAAGGGATACCGATCTCCATCACTTCGCCATCGCGAACAATCACCAGTGGCACTTCGACGCCGGCCTCGCCGACGCGCCAAATGCTACGGAAAAGGGACGGCAAATCATCGACTTGATCGCCATTGACGCCCAGTATGATATCGCCGATTTGCAAACCGGCGGTCTTTGCCGGGCCACGGTCGTTGATATTGGCGACCACGAGCGCATTCTGGATTTCACTCATAATGATTCCGAGCCACGGACGCGGCGGTTTTTGTACCCGACCAAATTGCAAGAGATCGTCCATAATCGGCTTAAAAAGATCGATTGGCACGATGAGGTTGCCATGGAAGGGTGTGTCTTCGGGCAATGCCTGCTGTACGAACAACGAGGTAATGCCAACGAGATTGCCATCCCGGTCAATGGCACCGGACCCGCCCCAGAACGGATGCGCGGGCGCGGTAAAAATTCCTTCGTCGAGCACATATTCCCAATAACCGGCGAATTCGCGTTTCGAAACAACACTGGCCGCAACCGATTTTTCAATCCCGCCGCTGGCGCCGATCACAATCGGATCGCCTACCATCAATGCATTTGAATCGCCGATCTCCAAATGTGGCACATTCAAACGACCAAGTGCCTGCACCAATCCGAAGCCGGTTTCTTGGTCATAACCGACCGTATGAGCCGGCGTCGCTCCGCCTGATGCATCGATCAGCCAGATCGTCTCCGCCTCGGTAATCAGATACCCGATAGTCAATACAAGGCCGGATTCACTAATCAGAACCCCATGCCCTTCCCGCTCGGTGCCAAGATGACTGGCGGTAACCGCATCCACCCCCATTTGCGACCGTACTGCCAATACGCCGGTGAGCTTTTCCTCCAAATCGAAGGAATAATCCTCAGGTTTCGGAAAAAATTCGGGGGGAACGTCCGGTTTTTCTTGTTCTGACATGCGCCAACCTGTTGCGGCTTCAAAAAAGAATCTTTTAACGCCTTTTATCCTATTATATTGCGCCTGCGGCGGGCGAGGTTCAACCGTTCGACCGTAATAAAATCCGCCAATGGCAAAAAAATCACCATCCGGGGACCGCCAGAAAGCATGACATTTTCGGATTATTTTCAACAGAGCCCGACCGGCGATACCGCGTTCTCCGTCGAGGCGCCGAAAATCAAGCTGGGACGCGGATGCCTCGCTGAAATAGGTGACGACGCTCTTGCGCTCGGGATGCGCCGGGTCGCGCTTTACGTCGATCCGCGTGTGGCAAAGTTAAAACCGGCGGCCATTGCCGTAGAAACCCTCAAGAAAGCTGGCGTCGACTTCGCAATTTTCGACGAGATCGAGGTCGAACCCACGGACCGGTCTTTCAAGGCAGGTACAGATTTTGCCCGAAAGGGCGATTTCGACGGCTTCGTATCGCTCGGCGGCGGCTCGACCATCGACACCGCGAAGGCCTCTAACCTTTACACCACTCATCCCGCCGACTTCCTAGCTTACGTTAATGCACCGATCGGTGAAGGAAGGCCGGTACCGGGAGCGTTAAAACCTCATATAGCCTGCCCGACCACGTTCGGCACCGCCAGCGAATGTACGGGTATCGCGATATTCGATCTGTTGGAAATGGAAGCGAAAACCGGCATAGCTCACGCTGCGCTTCGCCCGTCGCTTGGCGTGCTCGACCCGAATTCACTTGTGACGCTGCCTGCCGACATCGTCGCCGCGAACGCTTTCGATGTCTTCAGCCATGCGGTCGAATCACTGACCGCCCGCCCCTACACCCAACGGCCTGCACCCGCAAACCCATCCGCTCGTCCCTTAAGCCAAGGCGCCAATCCCTATAGCGATATCGCCTGCACGGAAGCGATCAGAGTTACCGGTGAGAACATCATCGCGGGCGTTAAAAATCCTTCGGAAATCGATGCCATGGAACAGCTGATGTTTGCCGGCATGCTGGCGGGGATCGGTTTCGGAAATGCCGGTTGCCACGTGCCCCATGGCATGTCCTATGCGGTTGCCGGCCTGGTTCGCGACTATCGAGCCGCCGGCTGGCAAAGCAACCATCCGATGGTTCCCCACGGTATTTCGGTCATCGTGAACGCACCCGCCGTATTTCGCTTCATGAGCGACGCATGCCCTGACCGTCACCTAAAAGCGGCGGAGGCATTCGGTGCCGACATATCCGGAGCGGCGACAGAGGACGGGGGAGAGATTCTGGCTGCACGCGTCGTCGAGTTGATGCGCGCATGTGATATGCCGAACGGTTTGATGGGTGTCGGCTACAGCGAAGAGGATTTGCCGGCATTGGTCGAAAAGTCCTTCCCGCAGCGCCGCCTGATGGAGAACGGACCAAAAGATTTCGACCGATCGGAACTGGAAGATATGTTCCGCAACTCAATGCGGTATTGGTAACAGGAGAAGAGAATGCGAGGGGCCGATCTTATTGCTAGAGCGCTCGAGCGTGCCGACGTGAAGGATGTCTTTGCGCTATCGGGAAACCAGATAATGCCCATCTTCGATGCGTGTATCGACGCAGAGATCGCGCTCTACCATGTGCGCCACGAAGCAGCAGCTACCTACATGGCCGATTGCTGGGCCCAGCTTACTGGAAAGGTCGGGGTGGCATTGGTTACAGCCGCACCCGGCTTCGCAAACGCCTTGTCCCCGCTTTATTCCGCCGGCATGGCCGAAAGCCCTGTTCTTCTGCTGAGCGGTGATTCTCCCCGTGCCGCAGATGGCAAAGGTTCCTTCCAGGAAATGGATCAGGTCACCGCCTCGACGCCATTTACTAAGCATTCCTTCAGGTCGGAAACTGCAGAGGGCCTAGGCCAAGACATAGCCGACGCTATCCATATCGCCTGTTCTGGGAGACCGGGCCCGGTTCATTTGGCGCTACCGTTCGATCTTTTGAATACGGATGTCGGCGATGTCGCCCTGCCCTCGGACGACAGTTATCAGCCTTTACGAAAAGCGCCGAGCCCGGCAATGCTCGACGCCATCGCTGAAACTCTCAAGGTTGCCGAAAAACCGTTGCTGATCACCGGCCCGCGCCTCAACCGAACCAGAGCTGAAATTTCGATCGATTCATTAGCCGACGCGATCGATGTGCCTGTAATTCCGATGGAAAGCCCGCGTGGATTAAACGATCCGGCACTCGGCGATTTTTCGGAAATGTTCAAACAAGCCGATTTGGTTCTTTCACTCGGCAAGCGTCTGGACTTCACCACCGGTTTTGCTCAATCACCGGCAATAGATGAAAACTGTCGTTTCATCATTGCGGACCCCGACGTATCGGAATTGAGCCGTGCTCGCCGGGCGCTCGGCGCGAGACTACACGCCGCCTATGTGGCCGATCCCGAACTGCTGGGCCAGGCCTTGTGCGATCTTCAATCCGCAACCGACCGCCGTGCTTGGCGCGCTGATGTGTCAGCCGCAATCTCCGCCCGAGGAAATACGCCCGAAGACGCCTCCACACCGATTCACCCGGCCAAACTCGGCGCGGCGGTCCAAGAGGTAATCGATCAAGCGGACGATCCAATCCTGATCGTCGACGGCGGCGAATTTGGACAATGGGCGCAAGCGACAATTTCAGCTCCGACGCGGGTGATCAATGGGCCCGGCGGAGCCATTGGCGGCGGACTTTGCTATGCATTCGCGGCTAAAATCGCGCGACCCGAGGCAACAGTCATCGTTCTGATGGGCGACGGCACCGCCGGGTTCCATTTTGCCGAATTCGAGACCGCCCAACGCTACGGAACCAATTTCATCGCAGTAATCGGCAACGATGCCCGCTGGAACGCGGAATATCAGATTCAGCTCCGCGACTATGGCGACCAACGCCTTTATGGCTGCGAACTGAACCCGACCCAATACAACGAAGCGGCAATTGGTCTGGGCTGCCACGGCGATCATGTTTCCGCCTCTGCTGACTTGGCAGGTGCCTTTGCGGACGCTTTGGCCAGCGGTAAACCGGCTTGCATCAATGTTGAGATCGATGGTTTGCCGGCGCCATCGGGTTCGGGGCACTAGGCGTAGAAAAACCTGATCCCGCAGATCTACCGACTAACGAATGGTAAGATGAACTATTTTAACCACCATGATATACCCGACCTCTAATAGTTCAGAACGGGATAGCCCAAGGTGAGGCAAAGATGGCGAAGCTCGAAATACACCAAATCCCCGCACTCAGTGACAACTACGTATACCTCATACACGAGGCGGAAGCGGGCCTGACGGCGGTTATCGATCCCGCAGAGCACGAACCCGTGCAAGCCGCGCTTGCCGACAAAGGCTGGAAACTCACCCATATTATCAACACCCACCACCACGGCGATCATACCGGTGGTAATCTGGCGCTAAAGGAAGCAACCGGTTGCACGGTCGTCGGCGCCGGCATCGACGCGCACCGTATACCCGGCATAGATATCGAAGTGGGCGAAGGAGATACTTATTCCTTCGGCGGGGCTGACTCACTGGTCTACGAAACACCGGGCCACACGGTTGGCCATATTGCCTTCTGGTTCGAAGAGTCGGACGCGCTGTTTTGCGGCGACACCATGTTTGCCATGGGCTGCGGCCGGATATTGGAGGGCACCGCGGAACAACTTTGGGACTCGCTGTCGCGGTTGATGAAATTGCCGAAAGAAACTTGGATTTATTGCGGTCATGAGTACACCAAGGCTAATGGCGAATTTGCACTCAGCGTCGAGCCAGGCAATCAGGCGCTGGTCGACCGTGTGGAAGAGGTCAAAAAACTGCGAGAGCAAGACCGATATACCGTGCCCTCCCAGCTCGGCGACGAGCTCGCCACCAACCCATTCCTTCGCGTAAACAGCGAAGAAATTCGAGAAGTAATTGGATTCGAAGACAAAGACGATCTGAGTGTATTTACAGAAGTACGATTAAGAAAAGACAATTTCTAAATTATTTTACAATAAATTATAAGTAATAAATATATCTATCTATTTATTATATTAATAGTTGGGCGCGATTGTAATAATTTTTCTATCTTATACTCGGTTTTTATCTGCAGCCATTTCGTAAGATCACGCCTTATTACTTTGTGATCCGGCCTGTCTCCGACATTTTTCATCTGCCATTTGAACACGATATCGTTCAAAAAGTATGCCCTGCCGGCTTCCAGATTGATCACCTGTGTTGATTGCTTGGCGTGAATACGCCGCATCTTGCCGTCTTTCAAAGTGATTATCGATTGCAGCGCGTACGAGCCGGGGACGACCGATAAGGCGCGAAACCTTTCACCGTCCTCCAGTGCTTTTGCCTCCTTTTCATCCGCGCCAATCCATTTGGTGACGAAGCCTTTTTTGAGATCAAAATCCTGTTTATCCGGCAAATAACGAAGCCACGAGACCGCTTTAACGTGAGTCGGCGGATGTCGGGTTGTCGAGCTGTAAACGAGTAACGCCCTGTCGCTGGATTTGGAAAACGAGGTGGCCGGCACACCCATCAGCACGACATCCTCTTTTGCCGCGACCGGCCCCCACAAAAGAGTCAGGCAAATTACCCATATAAGGAGTCGCCCCACGACCCTACCCCGTAAACGCCTGGATCCCCGTCTGGGCGCGCCCAAGAATAAGTGCATGGATATCGGCAGTGCCCTCCAAAGTGTTAATCACTTCCATATTTCCCAGGTGACGGATGATGTGATACTCGTCGGTGATTCCGTTGCCGCCGTGCATGTCGCGACAAAGGCGAACAATATCCAACGCCTTGCCAGTGGAATTACGTTTCACGAGGCTGATCATTTCCGGCGTCGCCTTTCCTTCATCAGCGAGTCGACTGACACGAAGAGCAGCCTGAAGGCCGATGGTAATTTCGGTCTGCATGTCCGCAAGCTTCTTCTGAATTAGCTGATTGGCGGCAAGCGGCCGACCAAACTGTTCACGGTCGAGCACGTACTGCCTAGTTGCGTGCCAACAAAACTCCGCCGCTCCCAGCGCCCCCCAGCAAATCCCGAAACGCGCATTGTTGAGACAGGCCAGGGGTGCACCGAGTCCTTGTGCTTCGGGCATGCGGTTTTCCGATGGGACGAAAACGTCGTCCATCATGATAAAGCCGGTTGGCGACGCGCGAACACCGAATTTGCCTTCGATCTTCGGCGCCTCTAGTCCGTCCATCCCGCGTTCCAGTATGAACCCGCCGATCCTACCCTCATCGTCTTTTGCCCAAACCACAAAGACATGGGCCACCGGAGAATGGGTGATCCACATTTTCGTACCTTTGAGCTTGTAGCCACCATCGCAAGAAACCGCTCGGGATTTCATTGCGCCGGCATCCGATCCATGGTCGGGCTCGGTCAGGCCAAAACAACCGATCAATTCGCCATCGCGCATGCCGGGCAAAAAACGTTCTTTTTGTTCGTCTGAACCGAAATCATATATTGCCGACATGGCGAGCCCGGTCTGCACACCGACGGCCGAGCGAAATGCCGTGTCGATGCGCTCCAATTCGCGGCACACCAATCCGTACGCAACGCGCCCGATACCCGCACATCCATAGTCGGGGATCGTTGCGCCCAGAATACCCAGTGAACCGAATTCCTTCATGATATCGGGATCGAAATTCTCGTGTCTGTTCCAATCCAATATCCTCGGCATCAATTCCGTTTCCGCAAAATCTCGAACGGAATCGCGAATTTGGCGCTCTTCCTCGCTCAACTGCTCTTCCAGCAGAAGTGCGTCGTCCCAGGCAAATTTGTTGGCCATGGTGATAGGTTCCTCGAATGAAAGACGGCCTCATCCTAGCGCATGCCGGGATCGAGGCCGCCTAAATTTTTAATTCGAAGGTCCGAAGAACCTTCGAAAATTGCTAGTCTTCGCAACGCTCCATGATCATCGCGGCACCTTGGCCGACGCCGACGCAAAGGCTGACCAATGCATACTTGCCACCCTGGCGCTGCAATTCGCGCGCGGCGGTCAAGGCGATACGGGGACCAGAAGCGCCAAGCGGATGCCCAACTGCGATGGCGCCACCATTCGGATTCACCCGGGCGTCATCCAGCGGTACGTTGAAGCCACGAAGGCACGCCAACACTTGGGCGGCGAATGCTTCGTTAATTTCGATCACATCCATGTCTTTCAATTCGAGACCGGCGCGATCGAGCGCTTTTTGCGACGCAGGTACCGGACCGAAGCCCATGATGCGTGGCTCGACACCCGCAGAGGCACTGGAGATGATACGTGCGATCGGCTTCATGCCGGTTTTCTCACCGAGTTTGCGGGACCCTACGATCATCGCAACCGCCCCATCATTCACGCCTGAAGCATTGCCCGCGGTGGTAACGCCGCCATCGTTAAGAACGCGCAGTTTTGCAAGACCTTCCATGGTGGAGCCACGGCGCGGATGTTCGTCGTCGCTTACGGTAACTTCGCCCACCTTGCGGCCGCCGTCGTAGACGACCGGATCGATCTCATCTTTAAAAAATCCGTCTTTCTCGGCCGCTTCATAATTGTTCTGCGACGTTAGCGCGAACGTATCCGCTTCCTCACGGGTGATCTGAAATTCCTCGGCCAGATTATCCGCAGTCTGGGGCATCGGGTCGTCACCATACTGATCGACAATCTTCTTGTTCGGGAAGCGCGACCCGATGGTGCTGTCGAAGACGTTCATTTGACGACTAAAGGCAGTATCCGCCTTGCCGAAAACGAACGGTGCACGGCTCATGCTTTCCACACCACCGGCGATAAAGAAATCGCCTTCGCCGACGGTGACCGATTGGGCCGCCGTCGAAACGGCGGTAAGACCGCTGGCGCAATTACGTTGGAACACAACACCTGGTGTCGTGATCGGCAATCCTGCGGATAACGCCGCATGCCGAGCGACACAGCGAGAATCCTCACCGCCCTGGTTTCCGCAACCGATATAAACGTCGTCAATCTCATCCGCATCAACCGGATTGTCGTCGACAATAGACTTGATTACCGATCCCAATAGGTCGTCCGGCCGCACCGACGAAAGCGAGCCGCCGAACCGCCCGAAGGGGGTGCGTTTACCGTCATAAATATATGCATCCAACATTGTTTCGTTCCTCTATTCGTAAAAGTTCCAACCTGGTCAAATTTCAGTATCGAACAGCGACAAGCCTAGCATCGCACGACGGCGGAGCCACGGGCTTGGCCGATAACGCGGATCACCGTAGGACGCATAAAGCCCCTCTAGAATCCGCAAAACATTCTTCGGCCCGAGCGTTTCGCCGAAAGTCAGCGGGCCACTCGGATAATTCAACCCCAATACGACCGCCTTGTCGATATCTTCGGGCTCCGCGGTACCGAGTTGGGCGATCTGGCAACCGATATTACAGATGGTCGAGAGCACCCGCTGGCAAACAAAAGCCGGACAATCGCGCACGACCGTGGCCCCGACATCATCGGCATTCAACAAACCAAGGGCGGAATCGCGATATTCGGCTTTCGTGGCCGGGTTTGTGGCTATGGTGCGATGCGATCCGAGACCTACGAGGTAGTCGACACCGAGCGTACGGGTCGCGTCCAATCCTTGCTCAACCGCCGCCTGGGTCACTTCCTGCCCTACCGGCGTAACCAAAATTAACGAATCTGCGCCGGGCGCATCGCCATTGTCGATCTGAGCGCCGCAATTGGCGACAACTTCGCTCAACGCTGCATGGCCATCGGGTTCGGCTTTGCTGACCCAGACCGCACGACCGTCATAATCAGGAACTGGCTTAGCCTCGGGCTCGACTTTCTTGCCTTCTTCATAGCGATAATACCCACGCCCGGTTTTACGGCCGAGAATTCCCGCCTCCATACGCGATTGCATAACCGATGACGGTCGATAGCGGGGTTCATCGAAGAATTGCCGGTAAATCAACTCAGACGCTGGGTGAGTCACGTCAAGACCGGTCAAATCCATCAACTCGAACGGCCCCATACGGAAACCGGCACCTTCGCGGAGAATTCTGTCGAGATCGGCGAATTCACCGACGCATTCCGCCTGCAAATGTTGAGTTTCAACGTTGTAACCGCGCCCAACCTGATTGACGAGAAAGCCCGGCGCATCCTTGAGACGCACGGGTTCGCGGGTCATACGCGCGCCCAAAGTCATCAGCTGATCGCCGACCCAAGGCTCGGTTAACACGCCATCGATCACCTCGACCAACCGCATTAACGGTACCGGGTTGAAGAAATGAAACCCGGCGATCCGCTCCGGCTTTTCGCAGGCAGAGGCGATGGTGGTCACCGAAAGCGATGATGTATTGGTCGCGATGATCGCACCGTCAGCAACATTGCTTTCGATCTCGGCAAAGATTTTCTTTTTGATTTCGAGATTTTCCGTCGCAGCTTCGATAACGATCTCGCAATCGCCGAAGCCCGCCATACTGTCGACCATTTCGATCCGGCCCATCGCAGCTTTATGCGCATCCTCTTCCATTCGGCCTTTTTCGACCGCACGCCCCAGCATGTTGTCGATGAAATTGACCGCGTCCTGAAGCTGATCTTGATCGATATCGAAAACCCGAACGTTGACGCCACCGGCAGCCGCCACCTGCACGATTCCACGTCCCATTGCTCCAGCGCCACAAACGCCGATTAGCAAATCTTCTTTGCTCGCATCTACTGCCACAGAGAAATCCTCCCCGAAATGCCACCGGCGCGCCACGCGCACCGGATTGCTTTAAAAATGAGCTGGCGGTTGCCCCGCCCGATTGGCGGCGATATTGACCGAACCGCCTCGCTCACGCAAGAGGTGAGATGTCGCACAAATTGCGGTCACCCGCGACATTCACGGCGAAACAGGGTTCCGCTAATTCACGGTCTCCCAATTAGGTACCTTAAAAAAAACTCGCAGGATTCCTGTATTAAACTCAGGTGCTTACCGGAGTGCGACCAATCGGTACTTAAAATTCGCTACCATTTTCCATACTTCTCAAGTCGGACCGCAAATCACTCGCAAAAAATTTCCATTGTTAATCTTATCTTAACCAGCATATTGTCATAATTAGTTGTAAACAATTTTAGATAAATTCGTGGATTATTGCTTCGATTAGCGATATGACCAACAAAAACAACTGAACAATCCCTGCAAATTGCGAGAATTATGCTGGACGACGAAAACAATTTTGATGACCAATCGCCAAACCGCGCCGCTACTAAAGCACGGCGGCGCAGCGTCTGGCTGTTGGTAGTTTTGGTGGTAATTGGACTCGGTACCCTCGCCTTCTTTGCCTATCGCGACGCTGAGAACAAGATCGTTGTCGGCAAAGATCACGCCAAGAACCTAGCAGATGCAGCTCTAGCTAGCGTTACCCGCCAAGTCTCACGACTTGCATATGAACTAAGTTGGTCCGATCCGACGGTCGAAAATATCGAGCGAAATTTCAATCCTCGCTGGGCCAAGGACAATATCGGCTACAACATCCATAAAACCGACAAGATCAATTTTAGCGCCGTTTACGGCGCTAGCGGCGCCTCCGTCGTAGGCTTTCGATTCGGTCGTCGCATCCTACCCCAGCCGCTGCAAAACATGCCGAACGATATTCGTGTTTTGGTTCAACAAGCACGCGACGCGTCGATGCGCGAACCTACCGCTGCATTAGGTTTCGTCAAAATAAACAGCAAGGTGCGGGTCGTCGCTGCAAGTGCAATTACCCCCCGAAAACCAACTGCGGAACAGCTCGTTCGTCGAAGCCGGCCGACGCTGTTGCTTTGGCGCGATTTAACCAAGACCGCACTCGAGAGACTTAGAAAATCATACGATTTGGCCTATCTCGGATTTACGCCGCGAGCGAACGATTTAAAACAACCTTCGATCACCTTGACTGCGCCGAGCGGACAAACCATCGCACGCCTATATTATGCTGTCGAAAGTCCGTCACAGCCTTTGCTGAATACGGTCTTTCTGGTTGCAGCAGGTTTAGTTGTCTTAATCTCGGCGGTTGCGGCTTTGTCCCTCAAACGCGCCTACCGCGCGGCCGGCCGGTACGAAGACGATGATGCCGAACCACAACTCGAGATGCCTGACGCAACAGATGAACGGAAAAATGCCGCCGGTGATAACGTTAACACCGCGCTTATTGCGACAGTCAGCCACGAACTCAAGACACCGCTCAATCTTATTCTGGGGTTCAGCGACGTTTTGATGAAAAAGGGCCTCGACAACGATCCCAAGGAAGCACAGGAGCAACTCGGTTTTATCCACGACGCCGCCACCCAACAGTTAGAAATAGTCAATTCGATGCTCGACATTGCAAAAATCGAGGCCGGCAAAATGGAACTCGAAATCGAGGAATTCGATTTCGAGCAGCTGGTCGAAGAGATTCGCGGTATCGCCACGCAATTGATGGAAGTTAACGACAATCATCTCGAAATCGAAATTACCACTGAGATCGGAACGCTCAGAACTGACAGGGTCAAACTTCGCCAGGTTTTGCTGAATTTGCTTGGTAATGCGGCCAAGTTTACCGAAGAAGGATTAATCCGCCTTGCTGCGCGACGCATACCCGATGAGCAGGGAAGCGAAGTGGAACTCGCTGTCAGCGACACGGGTATCGGCATGTCACCGGAAGAAGCAGACCGTGTGTTCGATGCATTCGTTCAAGCGGACACGGAGGCAAACCGGGAACATCGAGGAACCGGCCTCGGCCTAACTATCGCCCAGCATTTCACTCAGTTGATCGGTGGCGAAATAAAACTCGAAACCGCACCGGATGCCGGGGCGGAGTTCATCATCACACTACCTGCCGAACAAGTGCCACCGGTTTCCGTCAACGACGACGACCAGGTGTTGGCAACCACCTAAGAAACGGTCTCCATATTCAAAGGATCGCCGGGCACCGGTGTGTAATTGAAGGTGCCGCGGTTGCGGATTTGATCCTCACCACCCATCCGTTCCGCGTGCGCCAGTTGATCCGTCTTGCAACGACGATCGGTTTCCTCGGGATCAAGCATCGTCCGCAGTGTTTCCTCAAGCGCCGCAGCCCGGGCTTCCCCGTGCGGGGTATCAATCAGATCACGTGTCTCTTGAGGATCCGAGGCAAGATCGAAAAACTGGTTTGGCGCATCGACATGATAAATCAGTTTGTCGTCTCCAGCGCGTAACATAAAAGCGGCGTTGCGGGTCGATTGCACGTGCACTTCGCCGAAGCCGAGCGCGTTTGAATCCTCTCCCGCAATCGCCGGCCAAAGCGATTGCCCGGGCAAATCTGCATCCGCCTCCGACAACTCGCATCCCAGCGCTTCAACGATGGTTGGGAAAAGATCCACATGGGAGGCGATTTGCGTGACGGTGCTGCCGGGCGTGATATCGGGGCCCGACATGACAATCGGCACACCAAGCGAATGTTCGTAGAGATTAGACTTGCCGAAAAGACAATGATTACCCGCCGCCTCGCCATGGTCACTCGTGTAAAGAATACGCGTATCTTCGAGCAGCCCCAGCTCTTCGACCACTTTCATCACCTCGCCCATCTGTTCGTCGAGATGAGTCACCAGGCCGCAGTAACCAGCCGCAACCTGACGCACATACTCTTCGGTAATAGGGTCTTCAAAATTATCTTGCGAACGGATGTGCGCGATCGCCGGATGATCGGGCCGTTCATTGTGGCTCCATTGCACCGGCAAAGGCATTTTGTCCGGCGGGTATTTGTCGAACAACCTATCCGGCACCGCAAATGGCGGATGCGGACTGGCATAGGACACGAAAAGAACAAATGGTTTGTCACGACCTTTCGCATGCGCCCCAAGCCAGTCGATGGTGGCCTTTGTAACGTCACGGTCGTAGCGCTGGTAGTCCGCTTCGCCGATCCCGGAATTGGCATACATGTCGCGGGGGCCTTTGCGCGGAGGCACTCCGTCGGGTGTTGCGCGCAGAAGGCTAATCAACGCGCCCTTCCCTTCGATGATATGCATCGGCAGGATTTCTTCGCTGAAACCATTGTCGTTTTCGCCGGAAACATAATGGAGCTTGCCGATCGAAATAGAGGTGCAATCCTGGTCTCGAACCCGACCATGCCAGGTCGGAAACTTGCCATCGTAGGCGAGGGCATTGTCCCAGTAACCACTTTGATGCGGATACCGCCCAGTCGCCAGCGCCGCCCGTGACGGACAACAGAGCGGGCTCGCGCAATAAGCGTTGGTAAATTTCACGCCACGTTCGGCGATTTTGTCCATAGTCGGCGTTTCGACATATGGATGACCGAAGCTGCGGAGCATCGTGCGCGAATGGTTGTCGGATAGAAAAAAGATCAAATTGGCGGGGCTCGGCATCTAGCTTACTCCGGTCGCTCTCTTGTCAATGAATTCGTCGCTATTTAAACCTTCCCGCTAATAATCATACAAGGGAGAGATCGATGGATCTTCAATTGACGGGACGCCCCGCATTGGTTACCGGCGCCAGCCGCGGCATCGGCCGCGGGACGGCTAAAATTCTCGCCGCCGAAGGCTGCAAAGTCGCCATTTGTGCGCGGCGCATGGAATTGCTAGAGGAACTCGCCGACGAAATAGAAGCGGACGGCTACGACAGGCCACTGATCGTGAACGAGGACGTATTGCCGCTGGATGCGCCGGAGAAAATCACGTCACAGGTTTTCGAGGCATTCGGACATTGCGACATTCTGATCAATTCTGCCGGCGGTTCGCGTTCGATCCCTTGGGATACGGGGGACGAAGCCTGGGACGAAGGCATGACACTCAACTTCGAAGCACTCCGGCGATTGACCATGGCCTTCATGCCTTCGATGCGGGAACAGAAATACGGCCGTGTCATAAACATCACCGGCTCGAGCGAACCGAAAGGCGTCAATGTTGCGAATTCTGCCAAGGCTGCGGTTCATGCCTGGGCAAAGGGCATGTCACGTGCCTTGGGTCGCGAAGGGATTACTTTCAACAGCCTTCCGCCGGGTCGGATCATGAGCGAGCAAATCGTAGAGCGCGTCCACCCCGATCCTCAGGAGCGCGCCGCATTCGCCGACGAGCATATCCCCGCCGGCTATTTCGGTGAGCCGGAAGATATGGGCTATCTGATCACGTTCCTGGCCTCACCCTTGGCGCGTTATATCAATGGTGAGGTAATTCATGTGGATGGCGGCTTGCGACGGTTCGCTTTCTAGCCAGACCAACCAGGCTTACAGAAGGCCGACTGCATCAAACTATCAGCTACCAGGCGATTCAGACTTTTATCGCACCGGCCTGACCATGCTCGGCTAAAAAGCTGACTCGTGTTTCGATCGGCGCGCCGCGCCGTTCCACATAGTCCATAATTCGGTAGTCGGTACGCCATTCGCTTGGTGTTACGGTACACCGAAGATATCCCCGCTGATCACAGAAATACTTGAAATGCGGGTTAAGCTCGAGAACCCGTCGCCCATAGTTGGTCATTGCAAACCCGTCGCCGCGCGACGCGATGGAGCCGCCGATAAATTCGGTCGCAACCGTTGGCGAATCCTGGTCCTCCGGCTTCGCATGAAGGTCCGCCGCGTAGTGACGATGGTTGTCGCCTGACAGGATAACCGGATTGGTTACCTTTCGTTCGACTAACGCTTCTATCAGACGTCGCCGCGAGTGATCGTAGCCATCCCATTTGTCCATGCTATAGCCGTTCTCGACCAATTGACGGGGCGCTACGATTACCTGTTGCGCCATCGCGTTCCACCGTGTCCGCGCACCACTCAAACTGCCGTAGAGCCACCGCTCCTGTTTCTCACCCAGTATTGTTGCTTTGGGATCGAATACTTCATCGCAACGCTCGGCTTTCTTGCCTCCGTAACACGGTTGCTCGGTACGATTCTGGCGCGTATCGAGCATATTAACGCTTAGCAAGTTTCCGAATTTGAGCCGCCGATATAACTGCATATGCACGCCATTGGGGACCGAAGCGCGCCGGAGCGGCATGTTCTCATAGTAAGCCTGATAGGCGGCCATGCGCCGGTCGGTCATCGGGTCGGTGGGATCGCCATTACCCTCATCGCCACCCGCGTAGTCGTTCGCCAATTCGTGGTCATCGAAGGCGACAGCCCAAGGATGGGCCGCGTGGGCCGCCTGTAAATCTTCATCCATTTTGTATTGGGCATACCGTTTTCGGTATTGCTCCACTGTATAACAGGTTCCCCCATGGTGCGTGCGTACGCCGTTAAACTTGCCCTTTTTTTCGTAAATGTAATCGCCGAGGTGAATGACAAGATCGATATCCTCGTCGGCCAAATGACGAAATCCGGTATAAAAACCGGCTTCGTATTTTTGACATGAAACCACCCCGAAACGCGCTGCATCCGCGGACGCGCCTACGGCAGGCAAGGTACGCGTTCGCCCGACCGGACTTAACGCTCCACCGGCACGGAAGCGATACCAATAGTGCCGGTGCGGTTTCAGCCCCGCCACTTCAACATGGACCGAATGTCCCATCGCCGGATCGGCAATCGACTTGCCTTTGGCGACAACCTTGCTCATGGCTTCGTCCGAGGCGACTTGCCATTCGACCTCAACCGGCGCCGGCGTCATGCCGCTCATTTCATCGAACGGCTCGGGCGCAAGCCTGGTCCAAAGTACGGCACCATCCGGTGTTGGCTCACCGGAGGCAACGCCAAGCTTGAAAGGATTGTCCGAGAATTTCGGTGCCGCTTCGATGCGCGCACCGCCGAGATAGGCCAGCATCGCGGCCCCGCCGACGACCACATCGCGTCGCCGCCAACTCACTCTTTGGTCACCATGAGCCAATCTACCGCCACCGCGCCATCAGGCCCCGCAAACACGGGATTGAGGTCGAGTTCGACGAGATTATCACCCGCTGCCGCTCCGAAGCGGGACACATCGACGATCATTTGAGCTAATTTCGTACGATCCGCCACCGGACCTCCGCGAACGCCATCAAGAATGCTCGAACTTCGTAAAGTCTCCAGCATATGGAGCGCTTCCGCAAGCGTTACCGGGCATAACCGAATGGCGACATCCTTCATCACCTCGACGAATACGCCGCCGAGACCCACCATGATTACGTTGCCGAAGGCAGGATCGCGCTTAAGGCCGATGACCATCTCCACTGCAGGCTCCGCCATGGCCTCGACGAGCACACCTTCTATCTTGGCATTCGGGTCGTACGTTTTGGCTGCACTCACGATAGCCCCATAGGCCGCGTCCACCGCCGTTTTGCCCTCAAGTCCCAATCGAACGCCACCGGCATCGGTTTTGTGCAAAATATCCGGTGACTCGACCTTGAGTGCCACCTTGCCACCAAAAGTCTTCGCCGCCGCGACCGCTTCAGCGGCATTTTGACAAAGTGAATGTTGAGGCAGGTTCACCCCGGCCTCGGCCAGCATAGCGCCGGCCGCAATACTACCCACCACCCCACTATGATCACCGAGTAAGGATACGGCCGCCTCGGACTCCGCCCGCTCCGTAAGCACTGTCCCGTAGCGGCGCTTCGTCTCCGCGAACTGTACCAATCCGGCAACCGCATCGATGGCCGGTTCGCCGCCGCGCAAACAGCAAATCCCGATCTCACGCATTTTCTCACGCGCCTCTTCCGACGCGCCAACCCAGGCAACCATAAATGGCTTCTTCGCCAATGCCTTGGCCTGTTTGAAAATATCTACGAGCAGATCCACATGGTCATGCATCAATTGCAGCCAGATTACGGCGATATGAATGTCCGGATCGTCGAAAACACGCACCACACTGTCGCGCAGAACGGCGGGATTCATCAGGAACTGCGCGGTGACATCAATCGGATTGTTGGCACTGCCAAAGGCCGGAATAACCTCCTTCACCGCTTCTCGTACGTCTTCGCTCGGTTGTGGCACGTTCAGACCAAGTTCGACCGCACGATCGGTCATCATCACGCCCGCGCCACCCGATTGGGTAATCACAGCAACGCCGGGACCTTCGGGTAGGTCGCAAAGCATGAAGGCATCCGCTAGGTCCATCATATGCTCTTCGTTGCGCGCACGGATCAGGCCGTATTGTCGAGCGATACCATCAAATACTTCTTCGGCACCCGCGAGCGAGCCCGTATGCGATGCCGCGGCGCGTTTGCCTGCATCGGTACGTCCAACCTTGGTAATGACTACCGGTTTGGAGAGTTCGAGCGACCGTTCCGCGAGCGCAATCCAATTATCGCCGTGTTTGATGCCTTCCACGTAGCAAGTCGCAACATTGATGCGGTCATCCTCTAATGTCGCGTGGGTGATTTCCGGCACCGACAAATCGCACTCATTACCGGTCGAGATAAAATAGCCAAGCCCGATACCGCGATCCCTTGCCAAGGCAGCGATCGCAGTGCCGAACGCGCCTGATTGACTGATGAACGAGACAGGGCCAGTGACATTCGCGCCATAGCCATATTGGGTGAAGCTCGCAAAAGCGTTGTCGAAGCAATTGATGAGACCGATTGTGTTAGGCCCGCAAATACGAACGCCGGCCTCCTCTGCAGTCGCGATTAGCTCCTGTTCAAGCCGAACGCCATCGCCACCAACTTCCTTAAAGCCTGAACTGAACAGCACCGCCGCTTCGATACCTTTCCGGCCGCAAGCCGCAACTGCTTCCGAGACCAACGCCGCCGGAACGGTGATTACCGCAAGGTCGGCGGCTTTGGGCAACTCATCCACGCTCGGATAGCATTTCAGATCACCGATCGCGTCGTATTTCGGGTTTACCGGATAGACGTCGCCGCGAAACCCGTGATCGATCAGGAATTTCATCACTCGGCCGTTCAGCTTATGAAAATCGGCGGACGCCCCGATTATCGCGATTGAGCGCGGCTGGATTAGTTTTTCGATAGCGGTGGACATGGCGGAGGGTTCTTTGCCGACGTACGAATTTCAGGAAAATGAGGAATGATTTGCCCGCCTCCGAATGTCAAGGCACTGAACACCACGCATCGAGCCATGATATGATGCAGGCACAGTATACGAGGTTCCGTGTGCGTACATTTGCGACAAAAACTCTTCTTGCTCTGTGTCTCGTGGTTTCGGCGCTGGTACTGCAAGGTGCTAAACCAACCGAGGTGCCGACTGAATCGAAATTCGTGACCGGCAAATTCCTGGTTGCCGTCCCGAAAATGCCCGATTCTCGGTTTTACAACACCATCATTCTGATGGTCGAACACAACAAAGAAGGCGCATTCGGACTGATCATCAATAAACCGATCGGCTTCGCGGAATTCGAGGTGCAATCCAAGGACTCCGCTGGCGGAATGCTGCCATCCAAGAAAACACTGGTCTTCAACGGGGGACCGGTGGAGCGAGACAAGACCTTCATCGTCCACAGCACCGACTACGAGAACGAAGGGACGGTCAAGGTCGCGGCTGGTGTTTGGATGACAGCCAATGTGGAAATTCTTCACGCTATTGCATCGGGCCGTGGCCCAAAGAAGCTGCTTCATGTCATCGGCTACTCCGGGTGGGCGCCGGGACAACTCGACACGGAAATGAGCCGCGACGACTGGTACACCTCCCCGATAACGCCGGAAATCGTTTTCGGTGAAAAGCAAGAAGGAAAATGGGAGAAAGCGGTCGAGGAGAGGTATCGGGAGCTATAGGTCGCGCAAACTTTCCGGAAAATCCGGCACCGCTAGAGATAGATTTCCAGATACTCTCTACCTAAAAACTGTCGAAACGCCTTAATAGCTCTTCGGCAGTCCCAACACACGTTCCGCAATGTGGCTCAGTATCAAATGCGGCGTTACCGGCGCGATGCGGCAGATCAGGATTTCGCGCAGCAGGCGCTCCACATGATACTCCTTCGCATACCCCATACCCCCATGGCTCATCACCGCCCGTTCGCAGGCCCTAAAGCCCGCTTCCCCAGCAAGATACTTGGCCGAGTTGGCTTGCGCGCCGCAGTCCAGTTTCGAGTCATACCGCCAAGCGGCTTGAAGCGTGGTCAGCCAGGCCGCTTCCAGCTCGCACCAACTTTCTGCGAGCGGGTGCTGGATCGCCTGGTTCTGGCCGATGGGCCGGCCAAAAACGATCCGCTCGCCTGCATAGCGCGCCGCCCGATCAATCGCCGAACGACCGATGCCAATGCCCTCGGAGGCGATCAGCACGCGTTCCGGATTGAGGCTGTCCAGGAGATATCGGAAGCCTTTGCCCTCCTCACCGATCCTGTCCTCTGCGGGCACCTTAAGGCCGTCAATAAAGACGGTGTTGGAGTCGACTGCCTTGCGGCCCATTTTCGGAATTTCACGCACTTCGCAAAAATCCCGATCAAGATCGGTGTAGAACAGACTGACCCCGTCAATCGGACGATCGCATTTTTCGATCGGCGTGGTCCGCGCGATCAACAGGATTTTGGACGCGTCCTGCGCGGTCGACGTCCAGATCTTGCGGCCATGGATGACGTAGCCGTTACCGTCGGGCTCCGCCCGCGTGACGATGCGTGTCGTATCGAGGCCCACATCGGGCTCGGTGACACCGAAGCAGGAAATCCACTCGCCCTTGATCAGCCCCGGCAGCCAACGAGCTTTCTGCTCATCGGTACCGTGTACCACCATGGCGTGGGGGCCAAAAATGTTGATATGGATAGCCGAAGCCGCACTCATTGCGCCTGCGTAGGCGACTTCGTTCATCATAAGCGCCGCCTCGGTAACACCGAGACCGGCACCGCCGAATTCTTCCGGCATAGCGATGCCAAGCCAGCCGGCATCGGCCATTGCCCGATAGAACTCCATCGGGAAATCGCCGCTGTTATCGTGAGACAGCCAATAATCGTCGCCGAAATTGGTGCATAGCTTGGAGACGCTCTCCTTGATCGCCTCCTGTTCCTGGGTAAGCCCGAAATCCATGCTGCGCCTACAGGCCCATCTGGGAGACGTATTTGTTGTTCATATAGGCATCGAGCCCTTCGATACCGCCCTCCTGGCCGTAGCCACTTTCCTTGACGCCACCGAAAGGCGTTTCGGCCTGAGAAACGACGAAATTATTCACGCCGACCATGCCGGTCTCCAACGATTCCGCCAGTAGGTCCGCGCGCTTCTGATCCTTCGTGTAGCAATAGGAAGCTAGGCCATAGGGCAGCCGGTTCGCCCGTGCGATGACATCGTCGAATTCGCTAAACTTCGAGATCGGCGCCAACGGCCCAAAGGGCTCCTTGTTCATGATCATCGCGTCCTCCGGTACGTTCGCCATCACCGTCGGCTCGAAGAAATAGCCCTGATTGCCGGTGCGATTGCCGCCGGTGGTGATCTCCACGTTATTGTCGCGAGCGTCCTGGACGAATTCCTCCATAGCCGCGACGCGTCGGTCGTTGGCAAGCGGTCCCATCCGGGTCTCCTTATCGAAACCGTCACCGACTTTGACTTTCTTGGCAGCCTCGGTGAAACGATCGACGAATTCGTCGTGCAGACTGTCATGAACATAGAAACGGGTCGGCGAGATGCAGACCTGCCCCGCATTGCGGTATTTGAACGGAACCATTTGCTTGATCACCGTATCGAGATCCGCATCGTCGAATACAAGTACCGGAGAATGCCCGCCAAGCTCCAGTGTGCAGCGTATCATGTGATCGGCAGCCAATTTGGCGAGATGTTTGCCAACGGGAATGGAGCCGGTGAAGCTGAGTTTACGAACGCGCCCCGAGCCGATCATATGCCGCGAAACTTCATCGGGAACACCGAAGACCAGATTCAATATGCCTTTGGGTACGCCCGCGTCGACAAAGCAACGCACAATCGCGACGCCGGTTCCGGGTGTTTCCTCGCAAGGCTTGACGATTACCGGACACCCCGCTGCCAATCCGGCGGCAATTTTTCGGACCGGCATCAGCGCGGGGAAGTTCCATGGGGTCAATGCCAGCGACAGACCGATCGGCTCCGGCATCACCATGCCCCGCTGTCCCGGGATACGTGCCGGAATCAACCGGCCATAGGCGCGCTTGCCCTCTTCCGCCATCCATTCGGTCGCTTCGGCACAACGCTCCACCTCGCCAATGGAATCGCCAAGTGTCTTGCCCTGCTCGAAGGTCATGGTCTCCGCGATTTCGGTTTTGCGTTCCATCATCAGCCGGGCCGCTTCCTTCAGGATATCCGACCGCTCCCACGGCGATCTGGCACGCCATTCCGGAAAAGCCGCATCAGCCGCATCCAGCGCCTGATCCATATCTTCGATGGAGGCGTGAGGGCATTCCGCCAGCACTTCTTCCGTCGCCGGGTTGATGACAGGCTCGCTTTTGCCTTCGCTGCCTTGGCGCCATTCGCCATCGATATAGAGTTCCAGTTTCTCGTACATTCTCGTCAGTCCTTTTTCGCAAAAAATTTGCCGCCGGTGGCGGACGGATTTGGCGGCGATAAAATCATCATCCCTGCATGCCGTCCAGTGCCCAGCGTGTTACATGTCATTCGAAAACTAATAAGGAGCCTGTCATGACCTTCGAAACCGTTGCCATAATTGCCCAGGGAGACATGGGAGCCGGTACCGGCGCACAACTGGTGCGGAATGGCCTTCGTGTCGTCACCAATCTCTCCGGCCGTAGCGAAAGGTCGCATATGCTGGCAAAGCAAGCGGGCTTGGAAGACGTCGGCGAGGATAATGCCTTAATCCGGGAAGCCGACATATTTCTCTCGATCCTACCGCCGGGTCAGGCGGTCGCCCTTGGCCAGCAAATGGCGCCCCATATCAAATCTTCGGGCAAAAATTTGATCTACGCGGACTGTAATGCGATAGCGCCAGCAACAGCTCAAGAAGTGCAGGCAATCGTGGAGCCCGCAGGCGCTCGCTTTGTAGATGTGGGTATCTTCGGCAACCCGCCAACGCCGGAGAAAAACGGCACCCGCTATTACGCTTCCGGTCCCGATGCCGCGGAATTCGGACGGCTTCGCAATCAAGGACTCAACGTCATCGAGTGCGGCGACGAGATCGGTCGCGCGTCGGCCATCAAAATGTGCTTCGCCTCGGTCACCAAAACCATGATCGCAATGATGGCGGAGACGGTAGTCGCGGCGAAGGCGCTCGGCGTCTATGACGAGGTCGTGCATGAACTTTCCGGAAATCAGACCGACGGTTTCAATTGGGCCGCCAAACGGGTGATCTCAACGCCGCCTAAAGCCTATCGCTGGGTCGCGGAAGTCGAGGAAATCGGCAAAACGTTCGAGACGGTTGGATTGCCCGGCGCCACCTGCACCGGCGGCGCTGAGATGTTCCAACTTATTGCGGACTCGCCGCTCGGCGAGGAGACCGTCGAAAACCGACAGCGGGGCACCACACTCGAGGATTGCGCCGCCATCGCGGCGGACTATATCGGAGGACTCAAGCCCTAAAGATAGTGCGAGCCGCCATTTGCGGCGTAGCACTGGCCGGTAATGTAATAAGAGCTTTCGGCCGCGAGCAGGATCATCAAATTACCGATCGTATCGGATGATCCCGGCGTCTGGACGGCCTGGCCGTCCTGAACCGTCTTGCCGGCTACTTGCAACGCATCACGTTCGACCTCGATATAGCCGGGTGCGATGGAATTCGCCGTGATGTTGTGCTTGCCAAGCTCGGTCGCGATGCCTCGCGTAAACCCGACAATTGCAATCTTGGCCATACTCTTACCCGGGAAATGCCCCATGAAAGGCGCGTGACCCGAGAAGTTTATGATCCGCCCCCATTTGCGTTCGATCATATGAGGTACCGCTGCGCGGCAGGTATAAAACGGCCCGTCGATATTGACCTCTATATTGCGCTTCCAATTTTCCACTTCCATGGTCAGCAATTCGCCTTCGGAACGAAACACCGCATTGTTCACGAGTACGTCGATACGGCCAAACTCTTCCGCGGTCTTGGCGATGAAATCGTTGACCTGATCTTCCTGGGAAACGTCCACCTGCATCGCCAGCACCTTGGCACCGGCTTTTTCGCATGCTTCCGCGGTCGTCATCAGCCCGTCCATCTTGGAACTCGTGCAAATCGCTAGGTTGCAGCCCTCTTCGGCGAACAATTCCGCGCCCCGCGCTCCGATATTTCGACTGGCACCGGTAATGATGACGGTGCGCCCTTCCAAGCCTGTCTGCATGATTTTCTCCTTTGGTCCGCGAAGCGATTTTTCGGCAGTCTAGTATGACGCCGTAATAACGCGATAGTGGGGCTTGAGGATCGGTAATCGGGGAAAGGGTGGTAACGCGTACTGTCTCGGAGCGTTAAAGCCCAGCGGCGATCGCCACTTCTACGGCGAAACGGCGAGCATCATCCGCAAGACCGACTTGGCTCAACGCACCGATGATCTTCACCACATGATGGGGAGGGATTTGATCGAGACGCCGAGCGCCAGCAATAATTGCCGAAAGCGCTACCACTTCATCCGTCTGTGATTGCTGAGCTGCTTGTTCGAGTTCGCCTGATCGCGCACCGGCGGGTTGCCTACGCACCGCGTTCAAAACCCGATCCCAATTGGATACCGGCAATTGGCCGCCGAATGCTTCCACCATCGCGTAGGCGAGTTGTATCTTGCGCTGCCCGAACGCCTGTCCACGCGTATTCCTGACCCAGTTCTTGACCTCTTCGGGATCGATTTGCCCAAGCGGGACCACACCAGACAGCGCCTCCCACAGCCAAAACCGTTTAACCACGCGCCGTGCATCCGGGTCGTTCGGTGCAATACTTTCCAAATATCGACGCCAATTTTTGGCCTTACAACGTTCTCCCAAATAGAACTGCGCCGGCCCTACCTCGAAGCCTATCCAACGAAGCGCAAACGATGCTTCGAACTGTCGGATATAGTGCCCATAGAGGCGGAGGGTCATTTCATAGAGATTGGCGGGCCGAGCCAATTCAAGCGCGACTTTCATAACCTCTGCGATAGCAGTGGGCACTTGTTGCGCCGATGCCGCGCGAAAAAGCAACGCACGGCGCCGGGGAGAATTCTGTTCAAGCGCATCGGTCAGTGGCGCTTCCAGTTCTTCGGGTTCGAATGGAAATTGCTGATACGCTTGGCGCAATTGCGAAACAGGCATGGCACCCACGGCGGTGGATTTTTCCGCATCGGCCAATTGATGATCTTCGACGACCTTCGGCGTTGGAGACTTCGCCGAAGACTGCGCGCCACCTGCCAAATGTTGCTTGATCAATCGCCTCAACGTCGGTGAATAGAGGGAGGATGGCAATTCGGCGCGCAAGGCTCCGATACTCGGACTCGACAAACTACCGACGGAGCTAAAGGGATCGGGGCTAGTCTGCACAGATCCTGCTTGCGCAGTCGATCCGATATTGACACCTCCATGATCGCCGCAAGGATCGGCTGCCGCTGCAAGGTCGTCGGGCGCCGCATCTCCACGCCTCCACACCGGTGCTTCCGGCGGCGGCGCATATGCGGCCAATTGCTCGCGCCCTTCGCTTGCGGGCGTCAGTGCAATCGGGGCACCCCCGGTTTCCGGTTCCGGCGCCGGTTCCGGCGGGGCCTGAATTGCCGGTTTAGAGATCACCGTTGCTTGGGGCGGCGGAGGCGCAGTTTCCGGCGTCGCTTGGCAAGCAGCTGCAAAAGCCATCATTGTCGCAACGCCTAGTTTAGGCAGACTATGTCCTTTTGGAACCATCCGAAGTCAAATCCGCAGTCGATCTATCGAAATAGAGGCGCTAAACGGCTATCCGTCCCGCCCCTTGTCTCCACTATGTAAGCGACGAAAGACAAAATTGCACCCCGACAAATCGACTCCGGGCCAAAAAACATCAAACAAAGGGCGAATTAAACTTGTGAGAAATCCGGTGCCGACTTTTCGATTTTCTCGATTTTCTCGATGCCTTGTCGCATTTCCGACATCAAAAATTCCGACCGTTGAACCGGCCCGCCTCGATCATCGCCGAATTTTTCCTGCCATCGGGCCATTTTCACCGCTAAGCCGCAGAGAACGCCGCCCAGCGTGGCATGATGACTAGCGATCATATCTTTCACCTTGTGAAAGGAGTTGGGGTTTATGTCGTTCCACATGTCTTGCGAGTGCTTATCGAAGCTCTCGAAACGGCCCGACAAACTCATGCTGACACGAGTTAAAGTATCTTCCATGTATTCACATGTATTAATAAGATTTCTATCTGATTTTAATTGGAAATTATCTTTAAAAGTATTAATATCTTCTATAAATATTTCTACATTTGGAACTATTCGATCAACGCATTCTTTAAAATACGCAAGCGAGAGGAAAATATCACCGTAATCCTCAAGAAAATTTGGAATCTCGTGTAATTCCATTTTCAGGCTACGGGCGAGCTTGCGCAAATTTTCCAGCGCCCGTTTTTGATCGGGCGATTTAAACATATCAATTAACTGATCAATATTATCGATCTGAACGTCAGTACCACCATATACTTGATTTAATAAAGGTCGGGTAAAATCACCCATATATTTACCTAATTCTTTATTTTTACTGTCTGATAACTTAAGCTCTTCATTGTCATTAACTGGAATTCCTAATTGCCTTAAACTCATACGTAATGTATACACATCATAACTGTTCATTTCTGATAGTTTTTGAATAATCGCCTGATCATTATTATCTTCTTCATCAGACCAATCAAACATAGAATGTAATTGATTTATTTTTATTTGACCACTACCAGCCGAATCATCCTTGAACATTTCGACAACACTTTCAAGCTGGATATTTTTAATCATACGGGAACGTTTTAGTCCCGATGTCTTGAACGGCACGATCGACAGCGGCAACGCGTGCAGCGAATCCATGTCCAGATCGGGTTCGCTTTGGGCATCGCTATAGTATTCCTCCAATGAAGGAGGTGCGATCTCGTCCAATAAATTGGACTCGCTCATATAGTCATCAAGAACCATCTACAAACCAATAAAGTTGGAAATCGCCAATGGTTAGCGAATATCAATTAAATTGTGGTTAATACTAAGCACAACTTAGCAGTTCGCGATAGCGTCGATTCGCCAATTCCTAGTCGCGGCCGGCCAGGAAGAGTTCGTACTTGCTGATTGCCGCGAGAGCATTTACCGCATTGGTTAGCTCGTCGAAAACCGGATAACCCCGGGCCAATGCCCACTCGCGCGCCTCGCGTTTCTTGTCATCCATTTCCGCACGCCCGTCCGAACGCAACACGAGAAGGAAATGGGTTTTGCCGGGGTAACGACCTTCCACCCGATCGGCCCCATCCATTAAATTGACCAACAAGTCCTGGCCCGGCATGACCTGGCGCATCAATACCGGGATATTGAGGTGCAGGACAAAGGCTTGGACGTCTTCATTCGCGTAGACGATTTCCATAATGCGCTCGCCCATCGCACCGTTATCAACGCGGATGCTGCCGCCTGGCGTATCGATCGGATTGTTGAGCGCGCAACCGGGCGGCAGTCCGAGATCGTCAAGCTTTTCTTGCGTTACCGGACCGAAGCGGTCGACGCGAATGCCGCGCTCCGAAAATCCATCCACAGCCAATACACTGGTGCCCCCTCCATTGCCGAAAATAGCCGCGCTGGTAGTGGGACGCTCGGGCCGCACCTCGATATTCTGGAAGGCGACCAGCACATCGAGATATTCCTCCAGGGTATGTACGATAACGGCCCCGGTCTGACGCGCCAGCGCTTGCCAGACCTGATTGTCTCCGGCGAGTGAGCCGGTATGAGATTCTGCGGCCTGGAGGCCAAGCTCGGTGCGACCGCCTTTCAACAGCACCACCGGCTTGTCGCCGTTGTTCCGTTTCAACAGCTCGAAAAACTTCCTGCCGTGACGCACGCCTTCCACATACATGCCGACAATCTTGGTCTCGGGATCGGCGAGATAGAATTCGAGCATCTCAGTCGGGCCCAAATCGGCCGCGTTGCCGATGGTCATCAGGCCACTGAAGCGCAGCCCCCGGGTTTCGCCCCGTCGCAACACGTCGATGCCGAGCCCGCCACTTTGCGAAATGCAGCCGATCGTGCCCAATTCCGGCTTCATGCCATTAACGTAGGTATAGGGGCTTCTTGGCGAAAATCCGCCGTTACAATTGGGGCCCAACAAACGGACCCCTGCGGTTTTGGCGGCCGCCACAAGCTCGTCTTGCAATTTGTCGCCTTCCGGCGTGCCCTTCTCGCCAAAACCCGCAGCGATGATGTGGGCAAATCTGCACCGTCCGTCCGCAGCTGCGATAATCGGCGGCACCTTTTCCGACGGCACGCCGACCATGGCATAGTCGACCGGTTCCGGCGTGTCCGCGAGACTGGGATAGGCTTTCATCCCGTCGATTTCGTCAGCGCTCGGGTGGATTGGGTAAATGTCACCCTTGAACCCAAACTCTTTCACCCACCGCATGTAGTTATTCAGCCGGTTGGCACCGGTCGACGACGCGCCGACTACTCCCAACGTTTTCGGTGAGAACAACGGTCTAAATCGGGCCGCCACTTCTTCCGCGCTTTCCAAGGGTGTCGAGATACTGACGTCCGAGGCGCCATCGGACAGTACCACCCGCGCATCAACTGCGACCGCACCGTCGTCCGAGACGATCAGCGGATTGACGTCGAGTTCGGCAATATCCGCGCCATGGGTCATCAGCAAGCCGTCCTCACCGCCAACCGCGAGCAACACGTCGACAATGGCCGCGCGGTCGGCGACCAAGCCACCGCGTGCGCCCGCCAGCACCGATGCGGATTTCAATTCGTCCAGCATCGCCTCCGCATCGCGCGCGGTGATCGGACAAATCCCGAAGGCTACGTCTTCGAACACTTCGACGAACACGCCACCGAGACCAACCATAACCAAGGGCCCAAATTGGGGATCCTGCACGCCACCGACAACCAACTCGTGCCCTGCCGGCGCCATTTCCTCGATCAAATAACCATCAATTCTGTCGGTATGAGCACCAAGAGCTGTACCGATTTCCTCGATCGCTTCGGCCACTTCCGATGCATCCGCCAATTTCAGTCGCACCCCACCCGCATCCGACTTGTGCAGCACGTCGGGCGACATGCCTTTAGCCACGAAAGGTGCCTTTAAATCTTTGCAGGCCGCTGCCGCTTCCGATGCCGCTTTGACGACTGCCGAGTTCGGTACCGAGAGCCCAAAATGGGCCAAACAAGTCTTACCGTCTTTTTCATCGAGCGCAGTCCGGCTGCCCTGCCGTGCGGTCTCGAATAGCGCCCCGATGGGGTCCGACTTCGCCATTAAACGATGCTCGTGGGCCAGGTGGACATCAAATGCTCACCAACCCCGTTAGTCATCCGGAGTTGCTGCACTTCCAGCATGTTGATCAGGAATTTGCGTGTTTCGCGCGGATCGATGATGTCCTGCGCTTCGAACATCACCGCCACCTCCCAAGGGGCCGCGTCCTCGGCGAGTTGCGCAACGCAACGTTCGAATTCTTCCGGATCGTCCTCTTTTCGGATACCGAACACCACATTGACTCCGGTTTCCGGGTCCATAAAGCCCACATCCGCTGTCGGCCACATGGCGAATACGTCGGAGTTTTTGTTACCACCCATATTGATATAGGCCTGCCCATAACTCTTGCGCAGAACAACCGTAAGCTTGGGCACTGTGGTGAGCGAAATCGCGTTCATCCAGTTGATGATCTTGCCGGGCGCGGCCTTGCGCTCGCCTTCTACGCCAATCAGGAAGCCGGGTACGTCGACCAGCATCACGATCGGAATATTGAAGCTGTCGCACAAGACAAGGAACCCGGTCGCCTTGGCGCACCCGTCCGGGTCCGCCGCTCCGCCCTTATGAAGTGGGTTCGATCCCAAGAAGCCCACCACTTGCCCGTTCAACCGGCCAAGCGCAGTTATTACCGACTTGCCCCAGGAGGGTTTCGTTTCGAAGACCGAGCCCTTGTCCGCCAGCACTTCGATCACATGCTTCATGTTGTAGACCTTTTTGCGATCGCCGGGGACAATATCCATGATCCCCTCGACCGGGTCGTCCGAGCCTTTCGGTACTTTCGTGATCGGCGGCGTTTCGTTGGAATGACTGGGCATGTAGGAGAGGAATTGCTTGAGCGCGTCGAGACACTCTTCATCGGTATCGAACGCTTCATCTACTAGACCACTGGTGCGCGTATGCATGCGCCAACCGCCGAGATCTTCATCGGTCACCGGCTGGTTGATCGCAAGCGACGTCACCCGGCTAGAAGCCACCGCCATCGTCGCCCCTTTACGCATCACCACATAGTCGGCCATGCAGGCATACCAGGTGGACGAGCCATAACAGCTGCCAAGTTGAGCGACGCCCCAAGGACTCTGACGCAAGCGGCGATATTCCGCCTGGTCCTGAGCAATGATCAGGCGGCCGGGAGCGCCCATGCGGTCAGGCATTCGCGAACCCGACGAAGAGCCAACGAACAACAGCGGGAAGCCCCGTTTGCTGCCCTGATCCTTCACATATTTCATCTTCTTGAGATTATTCAGCGCGCTGGATGCGCCCATGGTCGCAAAATCGTTCGATACGATACCGACCATACGCCCGTCGATCTTGCCGAAACCCCCAACCTTACCGTCCGCCGGCGTGCGATGACGATGCTCTTCGCGGGCACCCAATGCCAGCTGACCGACCTCGACGAAAGTGTCTTTATCCAGGATATAGTCGAGCCGCTCGCGCGCATTCAGCAGCCCTTCATTCTTCATGCGTTCGAGCATTTCCGGCTTGCCCATGGCAAGCGCGAACTCGCGCCGTTTCTTAAGCTCTTTCAGCGGTTCGTCGTAACCGGACATCGCATCACTCCCTGTATACCGGGCTTCAGCGACAGGCTGGCCCGCTTTTCGAATTTATTGGCTTTGTTTAAACGGAACCCGGCACCTTTGCCAAGTCAGCGTACTGTCGCAGACGCCGTTCCCGTCACCACAGCTTCATCGTCCTGATTGTCGGACCAAATCTCGAGGCCATAGGTCACCGACCCGTCGTCGCCCTCTTCTTTGGATGCGACTTTGACTTTGGTCGTGATGACATCGTCTTCCAGCACCAGTTTGATCAGCTTGAACTGCATGGTGCCGTCTAGCATCCAGTCCTCGCCGAATAGATCGAGCATGAACGAGACCATATAGCCCTGATACTGGGTACCCGATGCACATGGCCGCGGCACTCCGGTCGCTTTCGCAAACTCGAGATCCGTATGCACGTTGATCGATGGCCAATCGGGCACATTGGACAACGGCCCGCCGGAAAACATTTGCATCCGTTCGAGCGAAACCTTTCTTGCCGCGCCGTCGAACACATCGCCGACCGCGGCATCTTTGCCGATTCTGCTCACGACGCCTCCTTCGACGCGTCGCGCGCCTTCTTCTCTTCGGCCCATTTCCGGCTGAACAAGGTGGAGAGCGTGATCCGCTCCATCAATTCTTCGCCCTTCGAATTCGTCAGGATCATGCGATGTTCGAAATAATTGCGGCCACGCTTCTCGAAATTCTTGGTCCGCTGATAGGTCACCCGGAAACTATCGCCCACAAAGGCGTGCCCCTTGAACCGTGTTTCGTCGCCCGCCTGCAATGAAGTGTGATCTTCGGGCAGACGATAATCCGCCGGCTTGGAATAGTTGGTCATGTTCAACAGCAGGCCGGGATGGACCAACGGCGGATTGCCGTCGACACCCGTGACATAGCGCGGATGGTAATCCTCTTCGCCAAAGCAGTATTGCTGGTTGAATTCCGGTGTGACGGTGAATTCCACCGGTTCGTAAAAATCCCCTTCCTCGAAATCGAGGACCGTTCGTTCTTTAGCCATGTTTTGATCCTTACGGCAGCGCGTATTTCTCGACCACTTCCATGTTGATTTCGATGCCAAGCCCGGTCACGTCTTCCATGACGAGGTGGCTGTCCTTGAATTCCTTGATCGGCAAGGTGCAAAGCGCGTCGCGAAGCGGATTCTCCTGGGTCTTGTTCCAGTTGCTTTGCATATATTCGTAAATCAGGAAGTTGGTTGCATATCGCGCGAGATGCATCGAAATCGTCATGATGATGTTCGACGACGACCCGGTATGCGGTGCGTATTGCACCCGAAAAGCGTTGGCCATATCGGCGATTTTGCGGGTCTCGGTGATACCCGCGGTCCGGGCCGCATCGGGCTGGATAATATCGAGCGCATCCCTCCGTAAGAAACGGGCAAAGCTGTTCTTGTTGAAATCTGCCTCGCCGGCAGCGATGCGGATGTCGAGATGATCGCGGAGATAGGCGTAGCCGTCCACATCGTCCGGATAGAGCGGCTCTTCGTACCAATAGAGGCCCTGATCCTGTAAGGCGCGGCCCACCTCGAGCGCTGTCTTGAGATCGTGCCCGTAGTTACAGTTCACGTCGGCCATCAGCATGATGTCGTCGCCCGCATGTTTGCGGATCGCTTCGACCGTCTTCATTTCCGAGCGCCAATCCATCGGATCCTTGCCGATCTTGATCTTCATGGAATCGAAACCGTTTTCCTTGTGCTGGTCGATTTCGTCACGAAGGATGTCCATGCTGCGAAGCCGGAGCGACGACGCATAACACCAGAGTTTGGGATTGGTATCGCCGCCTAACAGGCGCCAGACTGGCTCACCCGCATGCTTGCCCCAGATATCCCAAAGCGCGCAGTCGATCCCGGCCATGGCTTCCTGATAGAAGCCCATCACGTGCCCACGGTTCAGCATGGTGCACCACATGATGTCCCAAATCAGTTCCACATCGCGCGGATCGCGGCCGATGAGGAGAGGTTTCAAGGTCAGGCAAATATCGCGCAGCGCGGTGCCCGACAACCGGGTCATGCACTCGCCGACACCGGTGATCCCTTCGTCCGTATCCACGAAAACCAAGGTCGACCGGTAGGCGGCGAACACAACGCCCTCCACTTCTTCGGCACGTGGAAAGCCGATCGGCGCACTGATCTTCTCGGTCATCGGCACCTCGAGCGCATAGGCCCGCACATCGGTGATTTTCATTGTTTCCTCCCCATCGGAAAATTTGCCGCATGATAGTCGAGCATCTCCCAATTGCAAATCACCCGCCCTTGGACTAAGGGATAGCGTAACCAAGGGGGACATGATGACCGAAGTCGATATCGATCATTTGAAGACATGGGTCGGCAAGAGCGACACCGAAGAAGAACGCTCTTGCGTACAGCCCATCCATCAATATTACGGCCTGCTGGACCGGGACGACCGCCCGGCCGAAGGCGATCCGATGGGGCCTATGTGTCACTATTTCTTTTTCAAGTCGAAAGTGAACCAGTCCGGCATCGGGCCCGACGGCCATCCGGCGCGCGGCGACTTCATGCCACCGGTTCCACTGCCCCGCCGCATGTTCGCGGGCGCCGAGATCGTCTACGAAAAGCCATTGGTCATCGGCGAGACCCACACGAAGACCGCAACCATCGAAGACGTCACCATGAAGGAAGGCAGCACCGGCACGCTGATCTTTTGCAAGGTACGCCAGGATTTCTTCGGCGAAGATGGCGACTTAGCCGTGAGCGAAACGCAAAATATCGTCTATCGCGACGACCCGCCCAAAGATGCCAACGATGGCAAAGGCGGCAGCGGCCAAGGCAAATCGGCCCCGGACGATCACGCCTATATCCGCGAGATCACCCCTGATCCGGTGATGCTCTATCGCTATTCGTCGAGCACCTGGAACACGCACCGGATTCACTACGACCGCAAATACGTAACAGAGGTCGAAGGCTATCCCGGTTTGGTCGTGCACGGCCCACTGGCCGCAAGCCTGCTAGCCGAGTTGGCGCTGGAAGAAAATCCGGGCAAAACGCTAAAAAGCTTCCGTTTTCAGGCTCGCGCCCCGTTGTTCGATACCGCACCGTTCAAGATCGCCGGCAAGCCGACAGATCAAGGCGCAGAACTCTGGTCGATCACGCCCGAAGGAACGGTGAGTACGCTGGCAAACGCGACGTTTGAGTAGAGTATCGGGCCACGGATTTATTCATTTCTTTCAACAGCTTTCGGCGACAAATGGCACTCGATTCAGTTTGCTGGCCAGATATCCGTCAACATGCTTAAAGTGCCGGAAGCACAATTAACGTGAGGCACCAACCATGTCCGCCACCGCCATCGATATGAAAGCGATCGAGGTTCCCCTACCGCCGGAGGCGAAAAAGGAACTTGTCATTCACACCGAGGGCGAGGATGAGCGGCTATGGGTGCCGCGCGGCGAAGGGATATGGTTCCGCCCACTGATGTACAACGTCACGCAAGGGTCCTGGGTCAATCTTACCCGCGCGACCAAAGAGGGCGTGATCGGGCGGCACCGCCATCCGGCGCCGGTTACCGGCTATACGCTCGACGGCAGCTGGGGCTATCTGGAACACGAATGGGAAGCGCGGAAAGGCACGTTCATCTATGAGCCTGCCGGCGAGACCCACACGCTGATCGTGACCCCGACCGAGGGCCATATGCTAACCCTATTCCACAATTTCGGCCCGCTCATCATGGTCGATGAGGACGGCAATCAGACCGGCTACGAAGATGTGTTCACGCGCATCGAAAAGGTCAGAGCGCACTACGACAGCGTCGGCCTCGGCGCCGATGTGCTCGACCGAATTATTATGTAGCGGTTTCCGCGAACACCTGCCGCAACACGTGTCCGACCACGATCAATTCGGGGATATTCGTAGAAAAACTGGCGATCACTTGATCTATTAGTATTCCCGCATCGCTGTAAGGTGCGGGAGCCGGCGACAATGGACCCGCTGATGCGATCTCCTCACCTATAGTCATCGCCGACGCTGTCAGCGCAGCCGCAGCACGCGGAATACGGCCGTCCGCCAACATCGGTTCCAACAGCTGCACTGAGATTTCCAGAACGCCAGGCCAGTTCGCTAAGTGGCGGTACATACTCGGCACCGAAAAGGTCGTGTCAGGTTCGCGGTGACGCATCAGTGTTTGTACATTTGCACTGACACCGGGCTCCATCGCATCGAGCGGCACCATGGACGGCAACGCGACTGCAGCCGCTTCAGTTGTGATTGGCTCCGGCGGGTTCGACAGCGGGTTCACCGGCGCACGCGATTTCAGCGCGTTCAACACGCCGAGCGTTGTAACATTTCGGGGGTTGGCTCGATTGTAGCTGTCGATGGTCGCGCGCACCACCTTCCATTGTTCGGCCGCGATATCCGCCTGCTTCAGCACATTTTCTGCCACGCAGGGCACGCCTTCGACAAAAAGCCCGTCGACAAGGCGCTCTCCGGCACTACCGATCGCTCCCGACTGGACCAGCGGTTTCGCGTTCTCCCAACACCAAGCAAGTGCCCGTTCGTCGATGGCCAAACGACGAAAAATCATATTGACCAACGGGGTTTGAAACGTCGCTTTGATGTCGTCGTAGATTGCCGCGACCCCACCAGTCGCGTCTTCTTCGTAAACTTCCTCCGGCAGCGCCGTCGGAACAAATTTCGCCATTTTCGTAATCCCGAATTAGCAACATGGCGTCCAGCACGATTGTCAAACACCCGCGCTCGGGATACATCAAGGACAGTTGAACGACAAGAAATCACCGAGGGAGGAAAGCGTGGCCTATCGCCTCGACGAAAACGATGTGATGTGGATTCCGAAGGACGTCCTTCGCCAACAGATCGCCAATATTCTTGCCGCCTGGGGCATGAAACCGGAACATGTGGAAACTACCGCTTCGGTAATGGTCGACGCAGATAGCTGCGGCATCGACACCCACGGCATTTCCATGATCCCCCCCTATGACGACCGCCGGCGTCGCAATGTGATTACGCTGGATGCGGAGGTCAAAGTGGTGAAGGAAACGCCGACCACGGCGCTGATCGATGCAGGCGGCGGGCTTGGCTACGTACCTTCCGTATTGGCCACGGACATCTGCATAAAAAAGGCAAAAGAATGCGGCATGGCGGCGGTAACGGTTAAGGAATCCGCCCATTTCGGCGCTACCGGGTTCTATACGCGGATGATGGCGAAAGCAGGCCTGATCGGGATCGCCACCACCAACGGCTCGGGCCCGCGTACCGCGCCCACTTTCGGCAAGCAGGGCATGCTATCCACCAACCCCATTGCTTTTGCCGTGCCGACCAAGAAGAACGAGAATTTCAGCCTGGATATGGCGACCACCACCGTCGCCGCCGGGAAAATCCGCAACAAATGGAACGAAGGTCAACGGCTCCCGTTCGGCTGGGCCTGCGATGCGGACGGTAATCCTTCAGACGACCCGGAGGTCTATGTCAGCCGCGGCGGCACGCAAACGCCTCTCGGCGGCACGCCCGAGGGCGGCAGTCATAAAGGCTACGGGCTCGCAGCAATGGTCGAGATTCTCTCCGCATCGTTCTGCGGTGCCAGTCTCGATACCTCGCCCAATCACGGAAACAATAAACCGGGCTCGATGGAGATCGGCCATTTCTTCATGGCGATCGACCCCACCCAGTTCCTCGAAGAAGGCGAATTCGAAGATGCGGTGGACGAATTGATCGATTATCTGCACGCAACGAAGCCCGCAGATCCGGACCATCCTGTGATGGTCGCAGGCGAGCCTGAGAACAAAGTACGCGCCGACCGCGAAACCTCCGGCATTCCGTTGCCGCCGGGTCTGCGCGGCCAAATCAAAGACATCGCTCGGCAATGCAACGCCGAATATGTGTTCGAGTAGGAGGCAGAGACAATGACCGAAGACATTCGCCACTACCCGGCAGAGACAATCGAAAAACAGACCGCCGCTTTTTTAAGCGCGTTCGGTATGCCGGACGATTATGTCACCACTACGGCCTCCATCATGACCGATGCGGACAAGCGCGGGATCGACACCCACGGGATCGCCTGTATCCCCAACTATCATACCCGCGCCGAGAACAATTGGATCACGCTCGACGGGGAGATTACCGTGCTCCGCGATAACCCCACCACCGCGCTGTTGGATGCGGGCGGCGGGCTCGGTTATCCGGTGGCCCACCAAGCCATGAGCCTTGCCATCGAAAAGGCAAAGAAGATGGGACTGGCTTCGGTAGCGGTTCGCAATTCGGCCCATTTCGGCGCTGCTGGCTATTACTCCCGCATGGCGGCGGCGGAAGGACTGGTAGGCTTTGCCTTTACCAGTACGTCCGCCCCTCGCGTGGTGCCGGCATTGGCTGCCGAAGGCCGACTTGGCACCAACCCCATCGCTTTTACCGCACCGGCCAATCGCAACAAGCCTTTCAATCTCGACATGGCGACGTCGACGGTGGCGAGCGGCAAAATCCGCAACAAGGCAGTCGAAGGACTGCCGCTTCCGGTCGGCTGGGCCGTCGATGACGAGGGCCAACCGATGACCGACGCGGGACAATACTTCGAAGGCGCCAACATGACCTCGCTCGGCGGCACCCGCGAACTCGGCAGCCACAAAGGCTACGGCCTCGGCGCCATGGTGGAGATACTCGGCGCCTGCCTGACCGGCTCCAGCCTCGTCATGTCTCCCAATCATGGCAAACGGACACCGGGCTCGATGGAAATCGGGCACTTCTTCATTGCTATCGATCCGACCGCATTTCGCGATGCAGGTAAGTTCGAAGAAACCACCGATCGGCTCATCGACGAATTGCACGGTACCGAACGGATTGATTCCGATCAGCCGGTGATGGTTGCCGGCGAGCCTGAAGATATGATCGAAGAGGAACGCGCCAAGACCGGTATCCCGATCCCGCCGGGCCTGCGCGAGAAACTCAAGACTCTCGCCGCCGACACCGGCGCCGAGTTCTATCTGGACTAAAGGAGATTTGTGATGGCCGAATTGGGTGGCGAAGGCGAAGTCAAATATTTCACCGAAGAAAAACTGCGCGAACAAATTTCGGTATTGATGAAAGCGTGGGGTATGCCCGACGACTATATTGCGACCACCGCGCGGGTCATGGCCGATGCGGATGCCTGCGGGATCGACACCCACGGCATCTCGATGCTGCCACCTTATTTCCGCCGTCAACGAGACAGACTGATCACGCTTGATGGCCCGGTCACAGTCGTCAACGAAACGCCGGTCTCCGCCCTCGTCGATGGTGGCGGCGGCTTGGGATACGTGCCGAGCGTTCGCTCGACCGAAATCGCCATTGAGAAAGCGAAAACGGCGGGCATGGCAACGGTCGTGGTACGCAATTCGGCTCATTTCGGCGCCACCGGGTTCTATACACGCATGATGGCCGCCGAAGGCTTGGTCGGTATGGCCACGACGTCTGCAGTAATGCGCAAAGTCGCGCCTACTTTCGGCAAAGACCCGGTTTTCTCGACCAATCCCATCGCCTTTGCCGCGCCGACCAAGCGCAACAAGCCGTTCAGCCTCGACATGGCGACGACGACGGTGGCCGGCGGCAAGGTACGCAACAAATATAACGAAAACCTGCCGCTGCCTATCGGCTGGGCCAATGATGCGGACGGCAACCCGACCACGGATGCGTCCGTCATCATCGAGGAACAGGGGGGTACCCAGACCCCGCTCGGCGGCACCCGGGAGCTTGGGAGCCACAAAGGCTACGGGCTCGCGGCCATGGTGGAAATCCTGTCCATCGCCTTTTCCGGCGCGCGCCTGCAAACCGGCGACCCCGACGCCTCGACCAAAACGCCGGGCACGATGGATGTGGGCCATTTCTTCCTCGCCATCGATCCGAAAATCTTCAATCCGGAACGCTCATTCGAAGACACGGTCGATCAGATCATCGACGACCTCCACGCCTCGACACCGGTCGATCCGGACCAACCGGTGATGGTTGCCGGCGAGCCGGAAGAAATCATGCGCGCGGAACGCAAGACGACGGGTATCCCCGTCCCCGCCGGTCTCCGCAATGCTATCGAAGAGGTTTGCCGCGAGAGTAACGCCGAGTTCGTATTCGTTTAGAGCAGGTCGCGCGCCATGCCCGTCACCTCCATCGACAGCGTCTATTTCGGACATATGTTCGCGTGCGCGCGTATGTCGGAGATATTTTCCGACGAAGGGCGCTTTGCGGGTTGGCTCGAGATGGAAGCGGGCCTTGCCCGGGGACAAGCTCGGATTGGCATGATCCCGCAAGAAGCCGCCGATGAAATATCCGAGGCGGCAAATCTGGATACGATCGATGGCGATGCGATCATTGCCGCCTACAAGAAAAAGGGCGCACGCATTATCCCAATGGTGCATGCGCTGGTCGGCGCCGTCGGCACCGAAACCGGGCGCTATGTGCATTGGTCGAGTACGACCCAAGACGTGATCGATACCGGTCTCGTGCTGCAATATCGAAAAGCACTCGACGTCCTCGAAGAGCTCTTAACCGGGACCGAAGACGTGCTTGCGGAACTCAGTAAAACCCATCGCACGACATTGATGGCGGGGCGGACGGCAATGCAGCAGGCTTCGCCGATAAGCTTCGGCGCGAAGGTCGCGGTCTGGCTGTCGGAGATCAACCGTCACCATGACCGGCTCGACGAAATTCGGCCGCGCTTTCTCACCTGCCAGATAACTGGTGCGGTCGGGAATCTCGCCACCGTCGGAGATCAGGGAATTGCCATGCGCGAGGCGGTTGCTGACGAACTCGGGCTCAAAGCGCCCGCTATAGGTTGGCACTGTTCACGTGATCGCTGGGCCGAGATGACCAGCCTGTTGGCAATGATCGGAGCGACCCTGGCCAAGATCGGCCAAGAGGTCGCCTACCTCGCCCATACGGAAATCATGGAGCTTGCGGAATCCTATGAAACCGGGCGCGGCGGCAGCTCGACCCTGCCCCAAAAACGCAACCCCATTCTTTGCCAGCCATTGGTTGCGGCCGGGCGCATGCTCCGCGAAAAGGCAGCGCTCAATCTCGATGCCATGGTGGCCGAGCACGAACGCCCCGTGGGCGCCGCACAGATCGAGTATACCTTGCTCCCGGAAGCCTTCGTGATTTGCGGTGGCGCGCTCGAAAACGCGCTCGAACTCCTCGGCGGATTGCAGGTCGACGAACGGAAAATGCGGGAAAATCTCGACATGGCCGGCGGCATGATCATGTCGGAAGCGGTGATGATGGGGCTTGCTCCTCATATCGGGCGGAACGAAGCGCACCACGTCGTCTTCGACGCCTGTGCCCGAGCCAACGAAGAGGGTCTAACCCTGAAACAGGCGGTGATGGAAGATCCGAAAATTGCCCGCAAACTCAACGAAGCGGCAATCGATACGCTGATCGACCCCGCTAATTACCTCGGTAGCACGTCGGAGATGATCGACGCAGTGCTGGACGAACTCGCCCAATCGCGCAAACGCCGGGGAAGCTGATCCATGGCCACCAGTCAAATCGATTCCGAATACTTCACCGGCATGTTTACGAGCCCGCGAATGCGGGAAATTTTCTCCGACGAAGCGCGGTTTCAGGCGTGGCTCGACGTTGAGGCGGCGCTAGCGCGGGCCCAAGCGAGACTCGGTCTTATACCCGAGGAGGCCGCGCAAAAAATCACCGCTGCGGCCAAAGTCGAGAATATCGACGTCGCCGCGATGACCGAACATTTCAAGGCCAACGGATTTCCGATTCTTCCCATCGTAAAACAGCTAAACAACGCGCTCGATGAGGACACCCGGCGCTATGCTCACTGGGGTAGCACAACCCAAGACATCACCGACACTGGCCAGGCATTGATGATCAAGAATGGCCTTGCGCATCTGGACCAGATGCTGGAGACGATCGAAGACACCCTGATCGCACTGTCGGAGAAACACCGCGACACGGTGATGGTGGCGCGAACCATGGGCAACCAGGCGATCCCTATAACCTTCGGTCATAAGACGGCGATCTGGCTCGGGGAGTTTCACCGCCATCGCCAGCGCCTTGCGGAGGCCCGACCCCGGATAGAGGTTGGCCAGATCGCCGGAGCTGTCGGCACCAATGCAACGCTCGGCGACCAAGGCCTCGAAGTCCTCAGCGAAACAATGACCGAGCTTGGCCTCGGTGAAGCATCGATCAGCTGGCACGTTTCGCGGGATCGCTGGGCGGAAGCGGCTTTTCTGTTGGGCCTTGTCGCCGGTACCTGTGCCAAAATTGGTGCGGAAATCGGACTATTGATGCGAACCGAAATTGCGGAAGTCAGCGAGGCCTACGAGCCTGGACGCGGCGGTAGCTCCACGTTGCCGCAAAAACGCAATCCGGTGACTTGCCCTACCGTCGTCGCTACCGGGCGGCTGGTGCGCGAAAAAGTGGGCCTCGCACTCGATTGCATGGTCGCCCAACACGAACGCGATATCGGCGGCGGTCATCTTGAATGGACCCTGCTGCCCGAGGCCTTCGTGCTCACAGGCGGCGCACTGGAAAAAACAATCGAAATGCTTAACGGGCTCGTCGTCGATGCCGAGCGCATGCGCCAGAACCTAGACCTCACCAACGGGCTCGTTATGTCGGAAGCGGTGATGATGGGCATCGCCCCGGTAATCGGACGGGACGAGGCACACCACCTGCTGCAGGAAGCCTGCGGCGAATGCATAGACAATGACAGGCAACTTGCCGACGTGCTGGCCGAGCATCCGCTCATATCGGAAAAACTCGGCAAAGACGATATCGCCGTCCTGCTCGACCCGGCGAACTACCTCGGCACCGCACCGGAGATGGTGGACCGGACAATCAAGCTGGTACGAGAGTCGCGATAAGTTCCCAATAATCCAGCGGATTCAACCGATCGCAAATGAGGAAAAGGTTATTGGGTTTTAAACCAACGCCACTTTACGGCACCTTGATCACCAGATCTCGGATCGCGTAATCGCCGCCTGTATTGACGAAGGCAAAGCCGTCAAACGGGTCGCCGAAGCTTCGGTCGACCACGTCGAAAAGCGTATGGTCGTCTACCGAGATACGCATGCGCCCCTTCTTGTCGCGCTGCCAGCGTAAAGCGTGGGTCTTTCCGTCTTCGAGCGCGGCCAACTTGTTAACGCTTGCAAAGGCAATGGTGGTAATCGCGCCGCGAGCCGAACGCTTTATCAGTTCGAAGCGATATTCACCGCGCCGGGGCTTTGGGGTGTAAAGCAGACGATAGCCTGCTCCGGCATTTTGGCCCTGATAAGGGCCGACGCCCAGAAATCCGTCCACCGGCACCTCACGCGATGAGAATGCCATGGCGATCAAAAAGGAATTGGAAATCCGCATGGGAGCCAATGCTTCGGAATAGGCGTCCGGTTCGCGGGTTTTCGGGGCCTTTTGTTGCGTGCGCTGCCGCTGGCCACGCATGGCCTCATCCAGCAAAATTCCCAGGAAATCCTTTGTCACGTCGCCAGTTGACCGCGACCGCGTATTGGTCGACGCAGCCTTGCGCGGCTTCACCGTCGCGCGCAGGCCCAGCACTGACTGTCGGCCAGAGATTTCCAACACTTCCGGCGACCCATTTTTCGCTTGTCAAATAAGCATTTCAAAGCCATAAAAAGGTCTGCGAATGATTCTCATTTGCAATCATTACAATCTTTCGTTGGTTGAGGCGCCAGCAAAAGGTTTAGCCGGCAGCTTTGTGCTGCCCTAGTTGCAAAACCGGGCGCCAATTTATGCGACAAGCACTAATTACATTTTTTTCATGTGGTTACATTTTTAAACCCCAGGATATATGTGATAATTGCTATACCGCGTTGGTGACCGAAACCGTAGGGTTCTTTGGCGACAAAGAATGAAGGTCCGATCCAATGTCTCTCGAAATCACAGAACCGCTTGAGGACGCCACTTCACAGGAAGGGATGGCCCTCGAGTCTCAGGATCACCCGGTTCCTAACGCGCTGACGCAAGAGACCGTCCTATCCGTCAAGCACTGGACCGACCGCATGTTCTCATTCCGCGTTTCGCGGCCGGCTTCTTTCCGGTTCCGGTCCGGCGAATTCATTATGCTAGGAATTTTCAAGGACGATAAGCCGCTGCTTCGGGCGTATTCCGTCGCAAGCCCGGCGTGGGACGACGAATTGGAGTTCTTTTCAATTAAGGTACAAGATGGTCCGTTGACCTCCCGTCTTCAGCATCTCAAACCCGGCGACAAGATCCTGCTTGGTAAAAAACCGACTGGGACGCTCATTCTCGATACGCTCACGCCAGCCAAGAATCTTTACATGTTCTCGACGGGAACCGGGATCGCACCATTTGTGAGTTTGATCCGTGATCCGGAAACCTATGAGAAGTTCGAGAATGTGGTGCTCACCCACACCTGTCGTACCGTCGCGGAACTGCAATACGGTTATCACACCGTGTCGTCACTCGAAGATGATCCATTGATCGGTGAATTCGTAAACGGTCGATTGATTCACGATACCAGTGTAACCCAAGAGAAATACCATCGCATTGGACGCATCACGACGCGCATCGAAAATGGTGAACTGTTCCGAGCCATCGACAAGGCGCCGCTAGAGCCGAAAAATGACCGTGTGATGATTTGCGGATCGATGGACATGCTCAAGGACACGTCAGCCATTGTCGAAGCCCTGGGCTTTGTAGAGGGCTCCAATGCCGCCCCGGCCGAGTATGTTATCGAAAAAGCTTTTGCGGATTGATTTGCACCAGCGGTTGAGTCGTATCCCCCCAATCGCCCTACACACAGCGGGGATGAACGATCCCCAATCCTTAAGCCGAAACGGTTGCGCTAGGCTTTCCGGACGCGGTTGAGGGCGGCGTTCATGAGGATCACAGGGATGATGCCGGTGATGACAATCACCAACGCAGGAAGTGCGGCCTCTTCGAGCAGTTCGTCCTTGGCAAATTGATAGACATAGGTTGCGAGCGTTTCAAAATTGAACGGCCTTAACAAAAGGGACATCGGCAACTCTTTCATCACATCGACGAACACCAGCAACGCCCCCGCGATGCACGACAAACGAATAAGCGGCAGCACGACCCGCCCCATAGTTTGTCCAAAACCCTGCCCGAGAACGCGACTGGCTTCGATCATGCTCGTCGAAATCCGGCCGAGACCGGACTTCACCGCCCCATAGCCCACTGCCTGGAAGCGGACAACGCAGGCGAAGACAATTAAGGCAACGCCACTCGTAAACCAGCCAGAATAATCCAACCCAAAATATTCCTTGAGGACACTCGCGATTTGAGCATCGAGCGCGCCTCCCGCAGTGACCACACCAACCGCAAGGACGGTTCCTGGAAACGCGTAACCGAACGATGCAACCGCTGTTATGCGCTGAACAAACTTGTTGTTATTGAAAGCCACGACCAACCCCATGAATAACGCTGTTGTCACCACGAGGACCGCCGCCGCGCTACCGATAAAAATCGAATTTCCCGCGGCCCGCAAAACCGCATCGGTGAGGCTGACGGAGTATCCTTGCAAAACAAACGAGAGCAGAACTCCGACCGGCACAACAAATCCGACTACCACCGGCACTAAACACACGACCGAACAAATTATTGCCCGCCAGCCGGAAACGGGCTCTGGACTCAGTGAGACGGACCTGCGCGTCGTATCCACAAAACGTCGACGCGCGCGGGCGAGAATCTCGACCGCGAGTAAGACGATAATAAACAGAAATGCACAGGTCGCGATTTGCGCCGCGGCGGTCAAATTGTTCATCCCCAGCCATACATTGAAAATGCCGAGCGTGAGCGTCTCGATTGCGAAGTATTCGACCGTGCCGAAGTCCGAGATAGTCTCCATCAATACCAGCGCCAATCCTGCGACGATTGCAGGTCGCGCCAAAGGCAGAGCAATCGACCAAAAAAGGCTCCGGGCGGAAACGCGCCCTACCTCGAAATATGACGCTGGCGTCAATAAAAACGCCGTTCGGGCCATCACATAAACATAAGGGTACAGGACCGCTCCCATGACGAGCATTGCGCCCCCCATCGACCGTATTTCGGGGAACCAATAGTCACGCGCGGATTGCCAACCGAAAAAGTCGCGTAACACCCCCTGCACGGGCCCGGCATATTCGAGAAAGTCGGTATAGGTGTAGGCAATCAGATAGCCGGGTATTGCCGCCGGCAACAGCAATATCCACTGATAGATCCGCCTGCCGAAAAATGCATACCGGACGACGACCCAGGCGCTGGTCACGCCGAAAAGCAGGCTGAACGCCCCCACCCCCAACATAAGAACGATTGTGTTCGCGACATATCGGGGCAGCACCGTGCTGAACAGGTGCTGCCAAAGCCCCTCGCTATCGCCGGTCGCGGTAGCCAACACGGCCACGATAGGGCCGCAAAAGATACCTGCGATGATCAGTGTCGCGATGGTCCACGGGCTCGGCCAAGAAAATTTGAACCCGCCGACCAACGCGGCACGTCGTGCTACCATCCCACCCGGTCGATGATTTTCTGGGCTTCCGGTGCCAGTTCCGCGATTTTCACGATCGGCATTTTGTGTTCGCTGAAGGTTCCCCAGGACCTTAATTCCTTAGGCGGTGAAACAGCTTTGTTCACAGGGTATTCGAAATTTATCGCCCCGTACAATTGCTGGGCCTTCTTGGAGGTCAGGAACTCGAGAAACTTCACGGCCTCGGCCTTGTTCTTCGAATATTTGGCAACACCGCCGCCGGAAATATTCACATGCGATCCGCGATCGCCCTGATTCGGGAAAATGAGTTTTACAGCGGCGGCCCATTTACGTTGGTCGGGATTCTCCGCATGCTTGAGCTTGCCAAAATAGTAGTTGTTGATGATGGCAATATCGCAAACACCTTCATAGATCGCCTTTACTTGCGCGCGATCATTGCCTTGCGGACGGCGTGCCAAATTGGCGACGACGCCCTTGGCCCAGGCTTCCGCGGCTTTCATGCCGGACGAGTGAATGATCGAGGCGATCAGCGCGCGGTTATAGACGTGACTTCCCGGGCGACTGCAAATTCGGCCACGCCATTTCGGGTCAGCCAGCTCTTCGTAGCGTTTTATCTTGAGAGCATCTTTGGCCCGCTTGGACACCGCGATAATGCGTGCGCGCTTGGAAAAAGCGAACCAGCGATTGCCAGGATCACGCATATGCGGCGGGATATTGGCTTTCAATACAGCTGAGTCGACTTTTTGCAGGAGCTTCTTGTCTGCATATACATGGAGGCGCGCGATATCCACGGTGAGGATCACGTCTGCGGGACTACGGGCGCCCTCTGCCTGAAGCCGCTGAGCAAGGCCTTTGGAGGCGTAGACGACATTGATTTTGGTGCCCGTCTCTTTTTTATAGGCCTCCAGGAATGGATTGATCAGGAAAGGCTGGCGGTGGGAATAGATATTCACTTCGGCACCGGATGCCGCACCGGTCATAAAGGGCAAGCCCGCGACAAGCGCGGCCAGAAGGAGAGCGCCAGCAATGGTCAGGCGCCGCATACGAACGCTGTAAAATTGAGCCATTTTCTTTAATTCCTTTCGAAATGATTGCCCGAGCGAGCGAGCCGATGCCGCAAACGGCGAAATGTAGAGGGCTACAAGATCGTGTTTGGTAGCGTCTGTTATGCCGAAGCGTAGTTTCTGTTTCTTGCCGGCCAACGCCAATGTCCCGAACATCCAATCCCATATCGCGAGGACGACACCGAAATTACGATCATGATGTTGCACATCGACCGAATGATGAATCTGATGCTGAGCGGGAGAGATCAAGAACCGTTCGAGGAAGGGTCCATAAGTTATCCAAATGTGGGAATGGCGCAAATTGGATCCCGCCGCGTTGAAGACGAACAGGAACACATTCGCACCGAGCACAGTCATCAAATCCGCGCGCGTACCGAAGAAAAACAGAAAACCAGAAATAGTCACCGCCTGAACGATAACCGTACGAAGCGTAAAGATGACCGCTTCCATCGGATGGGCACGGAACACGGTGAACGGGGTTAGCGTTTCCGCCGAATGATGAACTTGATGAAACGCCCACAAGAAAGGCCAACGGTGTAGTGCCCGATGCACGAAATACTTCGTCGCGTCGTCCAACAGGAACACGCTCACGGTAAACAGAGCGGCTATCGTCCAACCGGGCGCCTCGGGCAAAATGACGGGCCGCCCGTTGAACCACACATGCAGACCTTCAAACAGCAACGTCGCCAAGGCCAACTTGGAAATAAGTCTCGGCGCGATACCCATCATCAAAGCCTGATTGATGACCATCAGCTTGTAGTCGGCGCGGGCTGAGCGGGAAAACCAGATTTTAAGGGAAAAAAGCTCGGCCAGTGCCTGCTTGAGGCGCAGCCGATGCACAAAAAGCTGAACGCCAAGCGCCACAGCAACCGCACTCAGCAGAAATCCGATGAAGATACGTTTTTGCGGATTCAGTAAAGGACCGGTCAGTTCTTTTAGGTACTCGTCAACGAGCCAGTCCATAACAACCCCGGCAAGATATGCGGTGGTCCGGCGCGTATCGTCCGGACCACCGCGAGACTTGATTTAGTCGTTTTCGACCGCTTTGCCGCCGCCGAGCTTCTTGGCAAGGTCAGCCAAGTCGCCGGAGATGGCGTTGTTGCGGGCTTGCACGCCGAATTTGTCGACGAGCAGCTTTTGGATTTTCGCCATGTGGAGCATGTACTCGCCCCAGGAGGAACCCTGGCCGCGTACATAGTTGCCCTTGCTGTCGATATCCTTGACCTGGCTCAGGTTCGGCATCAGCGGACCGTAACCAATCATACGATTGAGGCGGGTCGCCGTTTCGCCGAGATTGTCCCGACCGGTCTGCAGCGCGAGCGCAAAACCCTTCAGCTCTCCCCAATACTTGATGTATTTGCGGAGCTCTTTCTTGGTGTTGCCCTTGGCTTCGATAATGGTCTTGAGCTTGCCCATGGATTTGTAAACCGAGCCAGCATACTTGTAGGTCGCTTCGGCGAGCACCTTCTGCCAGTTCGAGCCGATGACCGCAGCATACTCGCGAAGCTTGGCGCGCTGGGCGTCGGAGAGCTTCTCGCCTTTGGCGGACGTGATCAGCTTACGGCCGTCGATGAAAGCGCGGACGATCGTGTGCAGATACTTGGTGCCATTGCTCTTGTCATAGACCGACGCATCAAAACCGGACGCATAGTATGCCGGCGAGAAGGTCATTTCGGTCTTCAGATCGACTTTGCCGTCTTTATTGTAGTCGGCATATTTGAAGGCGTTGCTCTTCGGCTTCGATTTCGAGCCTTGCTTAGTAATTTCGTAAACCTGACGCGGGGTTAGCTTCAACGCATGGGCCGGCGCACCGAAATAGCCGAAGCCCTCATCCCAGGAATGCTCTTTACCGGTGTAGTACGCGCCCTTCTTGTACGGCTTGTCATTGGGCTTGTTGTCGGCAGCGAGCTTCTCGTCGAGATAGTTGTCGACGGCCTGGTTGTACTTCATGGCGCCCATGATGAACTTGGAAATCAACTGGCCATAATCAAAGCCGTTATCCCAATCGACGCCCTTTTTGGCCGAAGAGGCCTTGTCGATCCAGAAAGCCAGCAATTCGGGGCCGGTCATGTTGTTCGGCATACCGGCAACCGCACCCTTGTACGTCTTACCGGAGATATTCTTCTTTTTCGAAATATCGTCGACGGCCGTCTGCTTGACGACGAACGGACCCTTGGTCTTCGGCGCGATGATCTTGCGGCCCTTACCCTTCGACTTGAAGTAGGACATCATCTTCGCCTTGAGTTCGGGATTCGGCTTGCCGTTGCCCTTATAGGTGAGCTTCTTCAAGGAATCGTGCAGCACGTGCCGCGCGACCTGACCGGTATAAGCAACCGAATTAGTTTTTTTGCCGCTATAGCCTTTCACCGTGATCGGAAAAGGACCGTAAACGTCGCCATCGGCGAGCGCAGCGGTCGACACCAGCGCAAGGGATAACCCGGCGGCGGCGCCTACAATTGAATATGTCTTACGCATTAGGAAACTCCTCATCCCAGAGTATTGTTACTAGTTCGCATTATCATTCGCAAAAATAGCGACAGATGAAATATATGCAAGCCACTTTTGCGAATCATTATCAATTGCAAAAATGTCGCACCAGTAGAGTTTCTATTAGCTTGCGTTCCTGCCGCGCTTCCGAAAATACTTTATTGTTTTTAGAGACACTCGCACGGCGTCTTTGCTATGGTGCACTTAGGAATAATTATAAAGTGCATTTCAGCACGTTACACCGTTGTCTGGAGTGCAAATAAAATAGTGGATTTTTGAATTAGGGTAGCGACGCATGCCGGAAAGCAAAATTGAAAAGCTGTGCGAGATAAAAGGCATACGCATGACAAACCAGCGTCGCCTTATCGCGCAGGTGTTGTCTGACGCGGAAGATCACCCCAATGTTGAAGAGGTTCACCGGCGAGTTGTTGTGATGGATCCGGGAATTTCGATCGCAACCGTTTATAGGACCGTTAAGCTACTCGAAGAGACCGGGATCCTGGATAGGCATGATTTCAAAGACGGCCGATCCCGATACGAGGAAGCCACCGACGTCCATCACGATCACCTCGTCAATCTCGAAGACGGCTCGATAATCGAATTTACCAACCAGGAGATCGAAGCACTGCAAGAGCGCATCGCCCGCGAGCACGGGCTTCGGCTGGTGGACCATCGGTTGGAACTATATGGCGTCCCGCTTAACGACCGGGACGAGTAAGCCAGCTCGAAAAAAGCAGCGGCCCCTGCTTACTCCAAGGGCCGCCCCCTACAAACTAGTCCACAAAAACTAGAAGAGTGCCTACGCACCCTGCTGGTCGTACATATGCTCTTGCAGGTAGTTCGGTAGTCCCGCTTGGTCGATCCGCGTCTCCTGCGTCTCGATCCAATCGATATGCTCTTCGGTGTCTTCCAGGATACTTTCCAGAATTTCGCGCGACACAAAATCCCGCACGTCTTCGCACGCCGCAACCGCATCTTTCAAACACGTCTGATTGTCGGTTTCGGACGCAAGGTCGCATTTGAAAATTTCCGGGACGTCTTCGCCTAGCCGCAACTTGCCGAGTTCCTGGAGATTCGGAAGGCCGTCCAACATCAAAATGCGTTCGATCAGCGCTTCCGCATGCTTCATCTCACCGATTGATTCTTCATAGACCTTGTCGCCCAGGCGCTCATACCCCCAGTTCCGCAACATCCGAGCATGCAGGAAATACTGATTGATTGCCGTCAGCTCGTTTTTCAAAATTACGTTCAGTTGTTTAAGGACTCCAGCATCGCCTCGCATCTCATTCTCCTATGCATGCTAAAGAAATTGACGAATTCACATGCCAAAGATCATAAACCAGAATCGCCCAGAAGTAATTGAAAATTGACAATAAATCGGAATTATGTTTAGGAATGCAACTCACTTGCACTAGCAACTAGAGGCGAAATTTTGGCCTTCGATTTTGAACTTTGGGCCAGAAATTGGCAGCGCCTTAAAGGGCAGCTTGGACGGCGAACGAGCAAACGAAATGTACATTTGTAATTGCAACGGCATCACAGAAGACGAAGTCGCTAAGGCTATCGCTTCAGGCGCTTCGCACTGGGAAGAGGTGCACGCCTATTACAATTGTGAGCCATGCTGCGGTATGTGCGAATGCGAAATTTCAGATGCGCTTGGATCGACCGATGAAGCCGGTTCGAAAGGATCGAAATGTTCGTCTGAGCAGTCGGCAGCAAAGCTTTGTCCGGGTAACGCTTCCTTAAATTCACAAACCAAACCATCTCAGACTATCGGCCCTGCTTGAACGGCCCACTCGCGTAGCTTCGCGTTCAAACTTTTCGTCAGTACACCTAGGACCGTCCGGACGGCATTTCGGCGGTTTTGCTTCGAATCGAAATTTTTTGGAGTGAAACTGCTTTCGGTCTCAGCCGGGAATAATTTCACGGACAGAACGTTGCCGTCTCTGGAATGGCAATTTGAGACGGTAACGAACGCAGACTCTATTCGAGAATGATCGGGCGAGGTTCGGCTTTGTCTCCTGGGTCTCCCGCTGACCAGCCATCCGGCATGAGCCATTGGCGCAGGGTCAATCCACTTGCTTTCAGAAGTATTGCGAACTCGGTGTACACCGGAAGCAAATCCGGAATGGCGTTCTGTCGGACCCACGGACCAATGACGGAAATAAAGCAATCCGTATCATCCCACTGCAATGCGGAGATAGCGGTTAGAATGCGCATCTCGTTGCAACTAAGCTGTTTGCAACAAGGCGGACGAACTTCAACGTTGGCTTCAACCAAAACCTCGGAATAGCTCATGACCGCGTTAAACGACAGGTAGGCTTCTGGCGCACCGGCACATCGAAAAGCGTTTCGTAACATCTCGTGAATCGCCGGCGCACCTTCGCCGCCATGAACCCAAAGCCGAAACGCCCATAAGACCAGTTGTTCGGGAGACGTTAGGTCGCTAACGCGCACATGCGACCCTCGGGAAACCATCCTCGATTTAACCATTACTGCCTCCTGTCAATGCGAGAGTGTCGCCCAACCGCATTGCGAAAAATCGGTTTCTCCTTTTCGCCCAGAGCAGAGGCCGTGCCGACGTCGCTCTTTCGTCGCACATCTTCGAGATAAATAATCGTTCCGCTTTGTTTTTCGTGCGATTGCGCGTCGACCACCATCATGCGGCCCATCAAAGTCGGATCAATATTTCGTAAAATGAGCATTACCGCCTCTATTTGAGAACGAATCGCAAAAAGCTATAGCCATACAGCGCTGAATGCAAGTGAGAATCATTTGCAAACTTCAAAAATTGGAATCGACATCAAGCGCTCCTTAATGACCGCCAGCGCCGATCCCTAAATCGCGTTTCTGTGCCACTCTGAACAACCAGTTCAGAACCTCCCCTGATATAATTTGGCCTGCGACAATTTTGCGAATAATTATCATTTGCAAAAATGTAAGAGGGCAATTACTAATAACTTGTGAATGCGAATCATTCGCAGCATTTAGCGAGGGCATGGGGCCAAAGCGCCCATGAAGCTTGATCAAAAACCCTTGGCTCAATGTTGCAATGCTCAGGTTTCTGCGAGGGTTTTCGCAGAGGGGGTTTGGGAGAAGCCTATGTTTACGAACACGCAGCCGCAGTCTGGCACGTATTTCCAGGCGCTCCCGTTTGCGGAAAAATTATTGATATGGAGTGCCCGTCTCTGGGTCGATGCGTTGAATCAAAATTACAGCATCACCAAGCAACTCAGCGAAGCCTATCGGCTGGCCGGCGCCGGAAGTGCCTATATGGCACTGGATAGCCTGATGTCCATCATTGCTACCGCGGCGACGACGTCCGTCGAGATTCGCTACATCAAATGCAGCGCACTAAGCGAAGACGAGCAATTGCTTTTGACCGCAGTGGGCGTTGGGCAGCAAGACGTTCCCCTGTGCGAAGCAAGCGACTTGTTAAAGCCGGTTTTGCCCGAAGCGGCATGTCGGTGCGCACGGCCATTTATCGGCGCCATCGCAAATGATTTCGCCGCGGCAAATCTAAATATTCGAGTTATCCCGGAGGTTCTGTTGTCGGCAGGATCCGACGAAGTAAGCCCGACAAACGAACTCTATCCGGTCAATGTTCACTAACCGAATGACGACGAAACTCAACAGGAAGGGAAATCAGGAGTGGCGTAAATAGCGGATCAGGGAGTATCGACAAACCGGCAAACTTGCAGCCGGGTCACCCTATGAAGCTGACCGATCTCGCCATTAATGAAAAACGATTGAGTTTCGATCAACCCTCTCCCTCCCGACCACCATTCGCCTCACTCGGTGGTCGGATCTGAGAAGGCGGCGGACCAGGTAGGCGTAGTTGGCGCATAAATCCCAACAACGACTGACTGGGCCGCCGCCGATCTCAACCAGGGTGCCTCACAATCCCCGACTTACGTGGTAGGCGATCTACCGAGGCAGAACCCACCAATCAATCCGTCTTTATAGTAATTCTAAAAAGGGTGTCCGGTCCAATGGATTCCGCAGATTCGGGCCTGATCTGCGACCATTAGTACGGCGATCTCAAAAAACTAGAGTTGCTCGGCGTTAGTAGACCAACATCGAAACATTCTTAAACTATTGAAAATGCGTCGATCATCAGCTCTGCCGAGGAGCCAGTTGGCGTAAAGGCCGCACGACACAAAACACTTTAGAAACACGAAAAAAATCGCAAATTTGCGCGTCTTTGCGCACCGGTAAACGCTCGCCAACGGTCAATTTTGACAGAACGGCGACTCAGCAACACGACACCTGTGCACAAACTACAAAATTTCTCGGGTCGTGAGGGCGATCAAGTTAAGAGATGGTGATATTGGTGGCGGATCAGGGACTCGAACCCCGGACACATGGATTATGATTCCACTGCTCTAACCAGCTGAGCTAATCCGCCATACCCAATCAGGGCCGTAGCAAATACTGCTAGGCCCGATACCTGTCAAGCAAACTCGTGAGGCCGGCCCCGGTCAAAACCTAAGGCCGGATAGCGTCACTTTTTAGGTCCGAGGAACCACCAAAGGATTACGCCGATAATGGACAGGAACAGAATGATCAACGTCTAAAGAATTTTCTGTCCGGTGCTGGCGCCGCTCTGCCACAAATTGATCAAGGCCCAAATCGCGATGACCAGTAAGACAATGCCGATAATAAATTCCATGTCGTTTTCCCCTTTTGCCGTTTCGTTTTGATTTGCTTATTGGTTAATTTGCCCGAGCTAGGCTGCCGCGCGCATCTGCGACCGCGCAATCCAGCCGCCCCCCAGAACGCGATTGCCGCGATAAAATACACAAGCTTGTCCGGAAGATATACCGAACTGTGGTTCGGAAAAGGTTACTTCCGCGCATTGCCCGGGTAGCGCGGTCACCTGCGCCGGGACAGGGTCCATCATCGAACGGTACTTAACCGTAACGTCATCCAAACCGCCTGTTGCCATGGCCTCGGTCAGCCAATTGACCTCGCCGAGATTTATTTTTGAGACCGCCAGCGCAGACCGGGCGCCTACAACCACGCGATTGGTTTCGGGTTCGAGACGCACCACGTAGAGCGGCTCCGAATTTTCTTCACGTCCACCGATCCCCAACCCGCGACGCTGGCCGATCGTGAAGCCAATTATGCCGTCGTGCCGACCGAGCACCTGGCCTTCGAGATTAACGATTTCGCCAGGTTCGCCCGCGCCCGGCCGCAACTTCTCGACCACGCGCGCATAGGAGCCACTGGGAACGAAGCAAATGTCCTGGCTGTCGGGCTTCTCCGCCACCGGCAATCCAAACCGCTGGGCGTGAGCGCGCGTCTCGGATTTCGGCAAATCACCGAGCGGGAAGCGCAGATATTCGAGTTGATCCTGCGTCGTCGCAAACAGAAAATAACTTTGATCGCGCCCATGATCGTGGGCGCGGTGAAGTTCCGTGCCGGCCGTCCCTTCGACACGCCGGATATAGTGACCGGTCGCAAGGGCGTCCGCTCCCAATTCGCGGGCGGTGGTCAATAAATCACGAAATTTGACGGTCTGATTGCATCTCACGCACGGAATCGGTGTTTCGCCCGCAAGATAGGATTCGGCGAAATCGTCAATAACCGACTCCCGGAACTTACTTTCGTAATCAAGGACGTAGTGTGGGATACCCAGTCGGTCCGAAACATTGCGCGCATCGTGGATATCCTGGCCGGCGCAGCACGCACCCTTTTTCGCTACTGCCGCCCCGTGATCGTATAGCTGTAACGTGATGCCCACGACTTCGTAGCCCGCTTCGGCTAGCAAGGCGGCCGTAACCGAAGAATCCACGCCGCCGGACATGGCCACCACGATCTTGGACTCCGCAGGTTTCTTATCTGCAATAAGCCGGTTCATGGCCGCAATATAGGCGCTCCAGCCGCAAAGGCAATTACCAGAAATTTCAAAGTACTATGTCGGCCGGGATTCTCCATTCTTGACCAACTTGGTGCTTTCGGCGAAGCTCAATGTGGGAGTTAGTTAGGAGAGGTACTGTCGATGGTAGAAATTTCGACAGGCAGTATTCTCAACACGAATTTCTTCTCTGTGGCCCCGGTTGCGCGGGCTGCGGGCGGGGGCGAATTTGTCTCCGCGGAGGCGAATGCGCTCAATTTTGCATCGGATAATGCCGGGCGAAATTCGGCAGCCCTCTCAGAAGGAACTACATCGACATCTCCTCGTTTTGTCGCTTTTGATCCGACCGGCCGGTTGGTCGGAAGTCAGGTGGCAGAACGTGGGTCGATCGTCGATGTGCTCGCCTAGGCGGCATCCAGTCCCATTTGCCAAAACCCGATTTCAAGTTCGGTCGCGATCCGAAAGGTATCCGCTAACGCTTCGAACCGGGCGTCGCCGCCACGTGCAGCCGCCAAACGATCGAGCGCCGAAATGGACTCCGCTGCGACCTCTTGATACTCGGTGCCCGCATACATTTCGATCCAGTCGCCATAGGGGTTACCGCTTTGTTGGGTTGCGGCGTCGCTGGCCAACCACTTCCCGATTTCAGCATAGCCGATTACGCAGGGCGCTAACGCCACCTGTAAATCCAACAAATCCCCCGCTTGGCCGCGCTCGAGCACGAAACGTGTGTAAGCCAGATTTGCCGGCGCTTCGGGGGTTGCTGCAAGGGCCGCCTCGTCGATGCCCCATTTCTTACAGTAACCGATATGGAGTTGCATCTCGTGCCCCGCAAGCGCGCTGACGGTCTCGGCAGCCTGACGGATCTCATCGAGCGTATCCGCTTTATAGGCAGCGAGTGCATAGGCTCGTGAAAAATGGATCAGAAATACGTAGTCCTGGCAGAGATAATGCCGAAACGCAGCCTCGGGCAGTTCACCACTGCCAAGACCACAAACGAAAGGATGCCGGATATACCCTTCCCAAGCGTCGGGACAAGCCTGTTTGAGACGATCGAAGAATCGATTGGTGCCGTTCATTACGCCCGGGTCGAAACCCGAAAATTAAATGTCATATCGGATGCCGATCAAGAAATCATGGCTGCGGTAATTACCGTCGTTAAATTGCCTGCCGGCATTTGCACCGGTGCCCAGATTGCTGCGTAACTCGCCGGCATCCAAAAAGCGATAGCCAAAATCAATCAACCAATTCGGCGCCATTCGATAACCGGCGCCCGCCATGATAGCCCACGCAAAAGTGGTGGTTGCGTCGGTATTAAAGGTGTTCAAATTCGTAGAGACCTCGAGCCGGTTTCGTGAAAAGCCGAGGCCTAGCCCAAGATAGGGGGAAAAACCCGAACCGAGCGAGAAATCATAATAAGTATTGATCATAAAGTTGAGGCTGCTGAGTTCGGCCGTCCCCGATTGGACAACGCCGGTTCCTCGATTTGTCGAACTGATATCTCCTTCGGACTCCAACCGAAGATTGATTTCGAATTCATTCCGCAGGGGAATGCCAGTCGGAGCCCAATCGACCCCAATCGCGCCGCTAAAGAGGCCGTTCGAAAACGGGGTATCGGTGGTCACGTCGTGAGACCCCGCAGGGTCGTCCAACTCGAGCGAACCATCGCTAGCGAGATAGAGGCCAGTCCTTAATGCCATATAGGGCTTGGCGCGTGTTCCTTCCATCTTATCGCCCATGGAAGGTTTTTCGGGCATCGTGTCCGCCCCCAGAGGTTGGCGTTCAGATTTCGGCGCTGCAGCCATCTTGCGCGATTTTGGCAACGCCGAAGGCGGTGCACTCGCCACCTGTCCTTGGCCGTCTCGAATGACGTTCTTTGCGAAAGTTCCTTTTGTTGGCAATGTCGTAGCCCCTTTGGGCGCCACATCCACAACCAAGCGATGGCCTCGTTTCCCGTGTGGCTGTAACCCCCGAACCCAACGCAGGCCAATGGGATTTTTGCCCTCAATCAACACCGTGCCGCCGCCTTTTTGCCCTGGCACAAATTCTACTCTATCTATATTTTTACTCTTCTTGTAAATATGACTTTCTTTTGTATTCCATCTAATATTTGGTAGTTCTACTGCAATATTTCTTCCATCTGGACTTGTCTCATACTTAAAGTTTACTTGATTTGTTGCATCTAGGACAATCCGCGAAAAACCCGGATGTTCGCCACTGCGGACCCGGGCGACGCTTACGCCTTGATTGCTGGAAAAATTCGTGGTGACCGCTGCCAAAACCGGCAAAGCCACAAGGGCAATTCCACCGACCAACCAAAAAATTGCACTGCGTACGAAGCGCGCCATCACTTCCCAACCTTTATGCAAACACAAGTCAGCAGGCTAATCCACCTAACCCACTATATTTTGTAGTTCCCATTCCTCTCACCACAAAATATAAGCGCGCGTGGGAAAGTCGGTCAAACCGTCGGTTGTTGGCGCGAGCCTAAACTTCGCAAAAGATTCGACTGCGACAGAGAATCAAATCGATTTTGAAAATCTAAATATCTGTATTTATTGGGAAATCTGGCAAAAATCTTGAAGGCCTCAATCATCCGATTGAAATTTCAACGTCCAATTAGACGAGTTACCAGTCAGCCCGACATGCGCATCTTTCATGGTGAGTTGGCAACCGAGTCGGAATCTGTGGGTCAAATCGAAGACTATTTTTACCGTCCGCCGACGCCTTCGTACACTTGCGCCGATTGTCGAAGCGTGTTGACCGCACGCGCAATTTCATCCGCGGCGATATCAACTTCCTCATCGGTCGTAAAACGTCCGATCCCAATCCGAATGGCGTTGTGAAGCAGTCTTTCTTCGACCCCAAGCGCCTGCAACACGTGCGACGCTTGCACAGTCGCCGTGGTGCAGGCAGATCCGGTCGAGACAGACACACGGGGCAAGCGCATCATCAGGTCTTGAGCATCGATATCGGCAAAGGACAGATTGAGATTGCCGGGAATACGTTCGACCGCATCGCCGTTTAGATGAACATCATCGAGCGCAGTGTTAATCCGTGCCATGAACCTGTCGCGGAGCGCGGCCAAACGCGTTGCTTCCTCGGCCATCTCCGCGACAGCGATCCGGCAGCTTTCACCGAATCCAATCGTAAGAGGCGCCGGTACTGTGCCCGATCTCAGGCCTCTTTCTTGCCCACCCCCATCGATTAAGGGTTCTATCGGTACCGCTGGTTTCCGGCGAATATAGAGAGCGCCAATCCCCATCGGCGCATAAATTTTGTGCCCGCTGATGCTCAATAGATCTATTCCCATGGCCTGCACATCAATGGGAATCTTTGCCACCCCCTGCGCCGCATCGGTGTGGAGGCGTGCACCGACTTTTTTACAAAGCGCCGCAATTTCTCCGAGCGGTTGGATAACCCCGATTTCGTTATTCACCGCCATGATCGAAACCAGCGCGGTTTTCTCGTCAAGTGCGGCCTCGAGCCGGTCGAGATTCAGCAATCCATTCGCCTCAACCGGAAGATAGGTTACTCGGAATCCTTCACCTTCGAGCCGGGCGCAACTTTCGAGCACGCATTTGTGCTCGGTCACACAGGTAATCAGATGATTGCGGTCTGTTTTGAGCGCCCGCGCCACCCCCTTAATGGCCAGATTGTTGGCTTCGGTTGCACCGGAAGTAAAAATAATCTCCCGTGGCTTCGCACCGATCAACGCCGCCACCTGGGCGCGCGCTGTCTCTACTGCTTCTTCCGCGGCCCAGCCATGAGCGTGGTCGCTGGAATGGGGATTGCCAAACAGATCCCCCATCCAGGGCAACATGACCTCACGTACTTTCGGGTCGAGTGGGGTCGACGCCTGATAGTCGAGATATATGGGTTGATCCATCATTTTTGCCTTCTGCTCAGGCCGCGCTCGCCTGTTGCTTCCTACTCCGTATATGAGCACTCCAGGCATCGATGAAAAGCGCTATTTCGTCCTCGGTCGTCTCGGTGCCGATACTCACCCGGATTGCTGAAGCAGCTGCCTCTTGGGACAATCCCATCGCGGTCAATACGTGACTTGGCGTAACTTTGCCCGAGGAACAGGCCGAGCCCGCGCTGATCGCAAATCCCGCAAGGTCGAGTGCGATCACCTGTGTCTCCGCCAACGCCCCCTCAACGCCGACGGAACTCGTGTTGGCAAGGCGACTGGCCTTCGCGCCGTGAATTATCGCCTCGGGAACCCGGGACACCAACTCGCGCTCCATTTTATCCCGTCGAGCACGGACTTTTTCGATGTTGCCGAGCGCCGTATCCGCACATACCGCAGCGGCACCAAAGCCGGCTATGGCAGAGATATTTTCCGTGCCACCTCGCCTGCCCCGCTCCTGGCCGCCACCTGTAATGATACCTTCGACATCGATACCCGGAGCCAAAACAAGCGCCCCGACGCCTTTCGGTCCACCAATTTTGTGCGCAGACAGTGTCATCATATCCACGCCGAGTTCCCTCATGTCGACCGGAATACGCCCAGGCGCCTGTACCGCATCACAATGAACAAGGCTGCCATGCGCATGCGCTATCGACGCAAGTTCCCTAACCGGCTGAATCACGCCAGTTTCATTGTTTGCAAGCATCACCGAAACCAGGGCCGGCCCATCATTCTCCGCAAGAAGACGCTCCAAAGTTTCAGGGACCACACAGCCCGCACAATCCACGTCGATCGTCTCGACCACTTTCGACGATTGCAATACCGAGGGGTGTTCCACCGATGAAACTAAAATACGCCGGCACCCGCTGCCCCTCAGAGCCAAATTGTTCGCTTCCGTTGCCCCGCTGGTAAAGACGATATTTTCCGCCGAAGCACCGATCAGTCGCGCCAGCTTATGTCTCGCATCTTCTACGATAGAACGGGCCTTTCGACCTTCAGCATGCACCGACGATGGGTTGCCGGTGACATCGAGGGCGGCCGTAACCGCGTCCTTGGCATCACTGGTAATTGGCGCGGAAGCGTTGTAATCGAGATAGATCATCCCGGCATCGCCTATTCGGCAACCAATTGGGAGTTTTCGCGATGATGCAGTCGGCCACTTATCCCCAGTACCCGCCGCTCCACAACGTCCTTCAGACTGATCGAATTCAAAAACAGATAGATTTGGTTGCCCAGTTCATCCCACAAATCGTGGGTCAAACATCGTGCTTTGACCTCTCCATGTGCGATTGTTGCGTCTTGCCCGTAACGATTGGCCTCGACCACCTCACCAACAGCGGCAAATATATCCGCGATGAGGATATCTTCCGAAGCCCGTGCGAGTTTGTAGCCGCCGCCCGGGCCACGCGCACTTTCGACCAAGCCGCTCCGTCGTAGTTTCGCGAATAACTGCTCCAGATAAGAGGACGAAATGTTCTGGCGCTCCGCGATTTCGGCGATGCAGACAGGACGACTATCAGCGTGGCGCGCCAGATCGACCATCGCCATGACGCCATATCGGCCTTTTGTACCTAACCGCATCGCGCCGCAACCAGCTGCTCAGACTTCGCGCGACGGCCGAACTTGATCGTCTTCGGCGAAATCTCCGTCGACACCATCTTTTTCGGCTTCGCTCAACTGCGTTTCGAGCTGATCGATACGAGCCTGCAAATTCGTCACATGATCAATAAGGCCTTCAAGCGAACGCGCCACCGGATCGGGAAGGTCTCCAAGCGGAGTGCCATAGGGGCAAAATTCCTCTGCCAACGCAGAACCTTTGCGTTCAACCACCTGGGCAGGAATACCGACCACGGTGACTGCTTCCGGCACGTCTTTGGTCACCACCGCGTTGGCACCAACCCGAGCGGCGGCGCCAACCGAAATCGGCCCGAGAATTTGCGCTCCCGAACCCACAATTACCCCGTCACCTAGGGTCGGGTGTCTTTTTTGATTGCGTTGGCTATCTGAATCCACAGACGGCGCTACACCCCCCAAAGTGACATCATGATACAGCGTTACGTCGTCACCGAGTTCGGCGGTCTCGCCGATCACCACACCCATACCGTGATCGATAAACAGGCGTTTTCCAATTTTCACACCTGGATGAATTTCGATACCCGTCGCAATCCGGCCAAATTGGGAGACCATGCGTGCCACAAGACGAAATCCGCGCCGCCAACAACCGTGCGCTAACCGGTGCAGGACGATGGCATGAAAGCCCGCATAGCAGAAGAATACCTCAACACGCGAACGTGCCGCAGGGTCACGCTGCATCATTGAGTCAATTTCGTCGCTAATAATCTTGAACATTGGCGCCAGCCCTATCAGTTCGGTGCGATCGAGTTATTTTTCACTTCGGCGATCAAACATGCTAATGAACGTCTTCAAAATGAAGAATTAGCACCGGTTGATACCCACCATACCAGTTGGATATAGAATGCCCGACTCTGCGGGTCAAGATTAGCCGAGTTGGCTGGCGGGGCCGATAAATACGGTAACATGTTGATGAAAATGAATTATTCTCGTCAACACAGGGAGATGTAGAAAAAAATCATGCCAGAAGTCATTATCAACGGACCCGCTGGCCGTATTGAAGGCCGCTATCACCATAACAATAACGCCACCGCGCCAATCGCCTTGTTTCTGCACCCGCATCCGCAGCATGGCGGAACTATGAACAACAAGGTGATTTACACCCTCTATTATATGTTTGTGCGGCGGGGCTTTTCCTGTCTCAGATTCAACTTTCGTGGTGTTGGACGTTCGCAAGGAACCTTCTCTCGCGGCGAAGGCGAGCTTTCCGATGCCGCCGCCGCGCTGGATTGGCTGCAGGCCTATAACGAGAACGCAAATCAGTGTTGGATAGCGGGATTCTCGTTTGGCGCCTGGATCGGGATGCAACTCCTGATGCGCCGTCCGGAGATTGCCGGATTCATTTCGGTCGCCCCGCCAGCCAACATGTATGATTTCAGCTTCCTCGCCCCCTGCCCTTCATCCGGCATAATGGTGACGGGTACCAAAGACGATATCGTGCCGTCGGATTCGGTCGAAAAACTCGTCGAAAAGCTACGCCAACAGCGCGGTATACGGATAGACCACTCGGTCATTCCAGGTGCAAACCACTTCTTTGCCAATAAGCTCGAACAATTGGAAAAAGAAGTATCGTCCTATGTGGACGAACGCCTCCGCGGCGACCCGGAAGAAGAAAAAGAAGAAGCGGGAAAAAAATAAGCTGACCGCCGGTCAATCCAATTGCGTAAATAGTTTGCCGCCGGACAACGGACGATCCACCCCGGTTGTCCCCGGCCAACTAATCGGTAATCCTTTCGCCGATCTCACGGCGAGATAAGCGAATGCTTCCGCCTCCAATAAATCTCCATTCCAACCGACATTCTCAACCGGCTCTGCCAACATCCCGATGCGCCCCCCCAACGCTTCCATGAGGTTTGCGTTGTGACGGCCACCGCCGGTCACCAGCCAACGTTCGGGCGGTGTCGGAAAATGCTCGATTGCGAGACCGATGCTTTCCACGGTGAAACTGGTCAAGGTCGCCGCACCATCTTCCGTCGCCAGAGTTTCGATCGCTTTTACGTCAAAATTGTTTCGGTCGAGAGATTTTGGCGGCTTGCGTTTGAAAAACGAATTGTCGAGCCACCTATCGAGGATTGCGCGATCTACAGTACCCGATGCTGCACACGCACCATCTTTGTCGAAAGAAACACCGTTTCGCGCGCTCATCCAATCGTCCAATAACGCATTGGCCGGCCCGGTATCGAAGGCCATCATTTCGCCGTCGACACCGATCCATGTCACATTTGCCACGCCGCCGAGGTTGAGAATGACGATTGGTGCCTCCAGTTCGGCTGCCAAAGCGCGGTGATAGGCCGGCGCCAACGGAGCGCCCTGGCCCCCAGCAGCAACATCCGCACTTCTGAAATCGGCAATCACATCGATTCCGCACGCTTTGGCCAGCCTTGCCCCATCGCCCAATTGCCAGGTAAAGCGGCGTTCCGGGTTATGACTTAGCGTGTGACCGTGAAATCCGATCAGTCCGACATCGCTGGAGCTCACGCCAATTGAATCCAAAAGCTGGGCAACCGCAGCGACATGGAAATCGGTCAGCTCCCTCTCGACCTCAGAAATTTCGGAGCTCAACTCCGACTGACCCAGGCAATCGCCAAGACGAGCACGAAACTCAGCGTTGTACGGGATTGTTATCCCACCTATGCATCGGTCAATTCGCTCGCCGTCGCTTTCGATCATCGCCGCATCGATACCATCGAGCGACGTGCCGCTCATCAATCCAATCGTCAACATGGCGCGACCATACCATCCCGCAACCGCTTCGTTGTCGGTTTTCGGCGATTATGCTAAAGGGCCCGCATGACCGATTACACGTCTGAATTTCTGCAACGCGCCGAAGCACGCGGTTACATCAGCGACTGCACCGATCGCGAAGGGCTGGACGAACTCGCCTCGGACGGACCGATCAGCGCCTATATCGGGTTCGACGCGACCGCGGACTCGCTGCATGTGGGCAGCCTGGTACCGATCATGCTTCTCCGCCTGTTGCAACAGACCGGTCACAAGCCGATTGTCCTGATGGGAGGGGGCACGACGAAAGTAGGCGATCCGTCAGGCAAGGATGAATCCCGTCAATTGCTGAGCGAAGCGGACATCGCCGCCAATATCGCCAGCATCAAAGGAGTCTTTGAGCGTTTCCTTACCTTTGGAGACGGACCTACGGATGCCATCCTAGTCAATAACGCGGAGTGGCTAGACGAACTCGCCTATATCCCTTTCCTACGCGACGTGGGCCGACACTTCTCGATAAACCGGATGCTTGGTTTTGAATCGGTAAAAATGCGCCTCGAACGCGAACAACCGCTTAGCTTCCTCGAATTCAACTACATGATTTTACAGGCTTACGACTTTCTCGAACTTGCGAAACGGTTTGACTGTCGACTGCAAATGGGCGGATCCGATCAGTGGGGGAATATCGTGAGCGGTATAGAGCTCGGAAGACGTATCGAAAGCAAAGAGCTATTCGGGCTCACCACGCATCTCATCACTACCGCCAGTGGCGCGAAGATGGGCAAGACTGCTGCTGGCGCGGTGTGGCTGAACGAAGAACGCCTTGCTCCTTATGATTATTGGCAATTCTGGCGAAACACCGAAGATGCGGATGTCGGTCGATTTATGCGGCTTTTTACCGAGCTTTCGGAAACCGAAATCGAACGTTACGAAGCCCTAGAGGGCGCGGAAATTAATGACGCCAAGATCGCACTCGCCAACGAAGCGACAGCGCTTTGTCACGGCAATGACGCCGCCCAAGCAGCCGCCAAGACGGCGCATAAAACTTTCGCCGAGGGTGGTTTCGGTGAAGACTTGCCTCAAATCGACATTCCGAAGACCGATTTAGAGGATGGAATACCGGCTTTCATGCTGTTGGCACGCGCCGGCCTCGCCAATTCCAATAGTGAAGCCAGGCGGCTTATCAAAGGGGGCGGGGCACGGTTAAACGATGAGAAGATCGCCGACGAAACTCAGGCGATCTCCAGTGCCGACATCAATGAACAAGGCCTGATCAAACTTTCCGCAGGCAAGAAGCGTCACGCACTCGTGCGGCCACAATAAAGTTACATTCTTGTTAGCTTAGGGACCGCCGGGCTCTTCAACAGACTCCGGTGCCGCTTCGGGTGCCGGCGATTTATCGGGTTTCGACAGTTCGGGTGCATCGGGATCGCCAGTCTGACTGTCGAAAACTCCAAAGAATTTCCGCAACAATCCTGGCGCAAACGCAGAGAGTGGATTCACCGAGACGTCCGGATCATCCAGTGGCCCTTTTACAGAATAGGTCGCGGCGAACATACCTTCATTGTCGCCACCGGTGAGGATTTGGCCAAGCAACGGTATTTGACCAAGGATGCGATTGACCGTGTAGGCCGGGATCACCGCTCCACCTAGATCCGCGGTATCCTTATTAAGATTGAGCGTGCCTTCAGTAGTGATGCCGATAGAAGAGCCGTAGGTGCGTGTTTCTTCCAAACGCAGAAGCCCTATGTTGTACGCGAACCGACCTTCGAGCGTTTCAAATTCAAGCCCCTCTTGATCAAACGCGTCGACAATTCCTGTCAACGAGGCGACCTGAAAGATCCGCGCAAATACCGGCACCTTGCGCAGACGATATTTTCCGACAGAGAAATTTCCTTCCATCGGCGCTTTCAGAGACGGCCGTTTAGCTTCAATCTTGAACGTACCACCGGTGACATTTCCGGCGATATCGAGTGCCTTAAGCGTCTCGCCGAAATTGCTGGCCTCAACGGATAGCGCATAACCCGTCGGAGATGGCTGAAAGTCTATTGATAATGTCTGGTCGTTTCCTACCCCGCCATTGACGCGCAAGCTCTGGACGTGATTGCCGTCATAACGCAAGGCAAGGTCGACCTGTTGCAGGCTGCGCTTTGCCCCCCAACTCAGTCGATCGATTTTGGCATTAACATTAAGTGCAACGGGCTCTTTGTCCGGGTTTGCATTCGAACGCTTTTCCATCAAGGACGCGATATCGAACTGGCTAAGCTGCAGGTCGCCGGTAAAAACACCATCGTCTCGTCGAGCGACAGTGCCGTCAAAAACCCTATCCTTGATCGAAACCTTTTTGAGATGCACACGCCACTGTTCATCCGACGTTGGCTTGATAGCCAACACACCACTTCCCCCGATCTCGTCGCCAGCCAGTCGCACCGATACTTTTTTCAACGCACCCTTTTGATCAAGGGTCGCTTGCAGGTTTGCGACTGCTTTCCTGCCCGCCTCTTTCTCAACACCGAAGTCGGGCTGCTCGAACGAAGCCCGGGTCAAATCAACATTGGCGACCAATTGGCGCTGCCCGTTGCGTAAAACCGCATAGTTCATGTCGGCACTCATCGGCCCGTCAATGATTTCGGTACCGGCGAGTTTGAGCGCTTTTCGATCTTTATTGGTTAACTCGGCGCGAAGCTTGTACTCTGTACGAATCTTACGCTTGTCGGAAAAGTGTTCGGTCCAAGTAAGATCCGTTGCAACATCATTAAGGCGCACAGGTCCCCGGACCGACATCTCATCGTCTACCATCTTAAATTCGAAACGACCGTCTTTCACATCGAGGCCAAAAGGGCCTGGCGCGAATGCAACCTCCTTTAGTGTCGCACTCGACCGCACACGGAGTTGATCGCGATCGACATTGGTATCCAGCGGAAAATCCATCCTGAGGCGGATTGTCGAACGGCCTGTTACATCATCGGACGACAGTCCGAGTTTTCGTATATAGCGGAGCGGCTTGTGATCCAGCACTTGAAGCGCTGTCCTCAAGGGCCCCCGCATCAAGACATCAACCGAAATCTGTTCGTTATCCGTATCGAGCGCGAACATATTGACCTGCGCTTGATCGATTTTGATATCCTGCAAATCGCCACTGGAAATCACCATATCGAACCGCTCGGCAGAGAACGTCGCAGTACCGCCGGCAGCTTTGATTTTTGGCAAGGGTGACCAATAGTCCACTTCAAGCCCGTCATAGCGCATGGTTCCGTTTACGCTTGAGGCCTTGAATCCCCCGAAATCGCCAGCCGGCATCCAACCTATCAAACGCAAGTTGGTTTCGCGGGCATAGCCCAAACGAATATTCGTTGTGACCCAACGGCGCGCGGTTTTCGCTAATTGTTTCGGCCAATATGTGTCGAGCGATTTAAACGGCATCTCGAACAAGTTTGCATTCATTTTGAGGCGGGCTTCGCCTCCAATACGTTCGACCCGGGCTTCGGCCTCGATTTTCGGCCCACCAAAATCGAGGATCGCCTCGGCAAGCTCGATTTCCTCAAAATCATTCAGAATGGCGCCTTTAAAACGAATTTGTTTAACCTGGCGAGGAGAATGCCAAAGTGTAGGTACGTCTACGGCGCCCGCGCCGGACGCAAGATTGAATTCGAGTTCGGTAATGCGGCCATCACGCCGTCCCTTACCGCCAATACTGCCGTTGAAATTCACCTGAAGCCCGGAAAGCTTCGTCAAGCTGGGAACACGCTTAGCGATTTCCGCAACATTCAGTGCCTCAAATCGTGCGAGGCCGACAACGTCATCACCACCGCCCGCGAATTCAAATTCTCCCTCGACCCGTCCAATCGGCGTGACTATCCCCCCGCCAATTTTCTGAAGGGTGCCGTCCTTGGCAACACTGAGAGCAACTTCGCCCGTCACGGGCATACTGAAATTGACAAGGTCATCCAACCCCGAAATGGATCTTGCCAAAAGCGACGGATTTAAATTTTCAAACCTAGTGCGTAACAAAAACTTGCCGCTTTGCCGACGGTAGTCCAACTGTGCGAACAAATTAGAGCGGCGTTTTTGGGCTTCGATAACGATTGCTGCGTCGGTCTTGAGGCCCGCAGATTCTCGAGACATTACAATATCGGCACGTGGTGAGTGCCAGACAATGCCGGCCTGCCGGTCGTCGAATGTCAATTGTGACTCGGTGACTTCGACACGTTTAAGATAGCCGAGTGGGCCTTCGGCCTCACCGAATGGCCGCGACAATTCATGTGCCACTCCTTGCAGTAGCCCGCCGATATTTTGCTCAGCCCCTTCGGTCGCCTGCAATCCGACAGTAAAACTGCCGTCCTTAAATCGAGCCACGGAAGCCCGTAATCGACGAATGCCGAGCGATGCAACCGCAAGACGACCCTGAACCAATGCTCGCATCGAAAGCCCTATCGAGACCTGAGGCAAACTTACCAACAGCTTGCCGTCACGGCTGAATATCTTGATATTCCTCGCACGAACGTCAGCGGGATGACGCCAACCGTCCCAGATCAATACGGTATCCTCGACCCGCACCACATAGGACTTGTCGACGGCGCTGAAATTCCGTTCGATAAAGGGGGTAACAAAGTTGAGCGAGACCGGTGATGAAGATAGACGCCACGCGAGAATGGCAAACAGAATTGCGGCGCCCACCAATAGGCCAGAAAGGATTTGAAAGACTATAATTATGCGTCGTCGCGACACAGTATCTCGCCAAAATGTTGCCGTTGCAGCAATAGCATCGCGCCAATCGGTTGCATAGGAAAACCATCGCGTGGTTCATGAATTCGCAAAATTTTTCAATGGTGCAAAGCAGCTGCCCCAACCTGCACGGCCAGCACTGGCAGAGGTGGGTATGGAGCGCTGGCTCGCGTTGGCCGACAAAGAGGGCGACTCCTTCTACAGGCAACTCGCCGAGTGCGATGAAGGACGACTGCTAAAAGCAATCTTCGGCAATAGCCCGTTTTTGACCCAGTCCATGCTACGTGAACCTGATTTCGTTCGCCGAATCGTAACCGTAGGCGTCGAGGAATCCACCAAAGCTCTGTTGGGAGAACTGGAAAACGAACTGGGTCAGGAGCAAAATCTGACAGCGTTGATGTCGGGGTTGCGCCGTGCCAAACGAAAAATCGCGATTGTAGTCGCACTCGCAGATATCGCCGGTCACTGGTCGCTAGAACAAGTGACGGAAACACTCAGCCGGTTCGCGGATACCGCGACCAACATTGCGATCCGCTTCGGTTTACGCCACTTCGCCGCCGATGGCGCGATTTCGTTTGCAAGTAACGGTGAGCCGGACCACGCGCCGGAACGACGAGCAGGCTATGCCATAATTGGTGTCGGCAAACTCGGCGCGAACGAACTCAACTATTCGAGCGATATAGATCTGATCGCGCTCTTCGATCCCAGCCGTCGGAATATCGAAGAATCGGAAAATCTCGGTCGCGAAATGGTTCGTCTTACGCGGCTAATCATCAAGATTCTCGAAGAGCGAACTGAAGACGGTTACGTCTTTAGAACGGATTTCAGAATTCGCCCCGATCCCGGCTCCACCCCTCTTGCGATACCGATAGATAGTGCAGTCGCCTACTACGAAAGCACCGGTCAAAACTGGGAACGGCTGGCTATGATCCGCGCCCGACCGATTGCAGGCGATATCGAAGTCGGCGAACAATTCCTTGAGCGAATTCAACCATTCATCTGGCGCAAAAATCTCGATTTTGCCGCAATTCAAGATATTCATTCGGTCAAACGTCAAATCGCCGCCTATCGTGGCGGCGGCAAAATCGCGATCAACGGCCACAACATCAAGGTCGGTCGAGGCGGAATACGGGAAATTGAGTTTTTCGCTCAAACTCAACAGCTTATCTGGGGTGGACGAATACCCACTTTACGCACTCGAGGTTTGGCGGAAACCCTCACCGTCCTCGCAAACGAAAACCGCATTGAGCCCGACGTGGCATCGGATTTGGAAGAGGCCTACCAGTTCCTCCGCCTCGTGGAGCATCGCTTGCAAATGGTCGACGACCGCCAAACTCACGAGTTACCCAAAGGCGACGAAGAGGTGGAAGCGATCGGTAAATTTGCCGGTTTCAAAACGCTGGAAGACTTTCGAAAGAAACTGCTTCAGACCCTGGAGACTGTCGAAGCGAATTACGCAGTGTTATTCGAAGAATCTGAAAATCTAGGGGCCGGAGGTAACCTCGTATTCACGGGCGTCGAGGACGATCCCGATACGCTGGAAAGCTTGCGGAGGGTGGGATTCTCCGACCCTGAATCCATTTCCGAAGTGGTGCGCAATTGGCATCGCGGTCGCTATCGTGCCACCCGGACCGAGCGAGCTCGACAAATTCTGACCGAACTCATGCCGAGCCTGCTGACCACATTCGGCGCGCGCACACACCCAGACCGGGCATTGATGCGCTTCGACGCGTTTCTACGTGCTCTCCCAAGCGGCGTGCAATTGCTGTCGCTTTTTGCAAGCTCGCAACCGGTGCTCGACCTTGTCGCAGACATCATGGGCGATGCTCCGGCATTAGCCGACTGGTTAAGCCGCAATCCAGGATTACTCGATCATGTGCTGTCTGAGGGCTTCAACGAGCCGCTCGGAGATGTCGAAACACTGAGTGCAGAACTCTCTTCGAATATCCAACGCGGCCGCGATTTCCAGGACAAATTGGACGTCGCGCGGCGGTGGGCAAATGACAAGAAGTTTCAAATCGGCACCCAGCTGCTGCTCGGAAGCGTTAAAGGCCGAGATAGCGGCCCGCTCCTCTCAGATATTGCCGAAACTATACTGAAGGCAATGCTGAAATGCGTTTCCACGGAATTTGCCGACACCCACGGCGTTTTCGAAACCGGCGGTTTAGGGCTGATGGCCTATGGCAAGCTTGGTGGCCGGGAATTAATGCGGGGTTCGGATTTGGACCTAGTGTTCATCTACGATCACGCGCCAGAAGAGAACCAATCGAACGGCGCCAAACCACTCAGCGCCAATGTCTACTTCATGCGTCTTGCTCAACGGATGATTACTGCCCTCACCGCATTGACCGGTGAAGGCAGGCTCTACGACGTCGATACCAGATTGCGGCCAAATGGCGAAAAGGGTCCGATCGCCGCGAGTTACGCTTCCTTCGAACGCTACTACCGGGACTCAGCGTGGACGTGGGAATATATGGCATTGAGCCGAGCGCGAGTCGTCGCGGGCCCTCGCTCTTTAGTCGACAAATTGGAAGCCATGCAAAAATCTGAGCTCACTCGTCCCCGTGACGCTGAAGAGCTGACCGTCGATGTCGCGAAAATGCGCAACCGCATGGCCAAACAGTTTCCGGGAACCGGATCTTGGGACATCAAGCATTTGCGGGGCGGCCTCGTCGATGCAGAGTTCATCGCCCAATATCTGCAGTTACGCCACGGGTCACAAAATCCCGGCATCCTATCGCCAACCGCCGCAATCGCACTTCAAAATCTCGAGGAAAACGGCCTCCTAGATGAAGTGACCGCCGACGAACTAATTGAAGGCCTCTGGTTTTGGTATGATCTACAGTCGGTCCTTCGCATCACCACCGAAGAAGGCCTTGAAGACGAAAGCCGTAATTCGGGACCGCGCGAAATCCTTGCTCAAGCCGGCGGAGTCCCGAGTTTCGGGGCACTCACAGAGAAAATGCAGACGACAGCCGACACCATTTACAGCCACTTCGAAACACTGATCGAAAAACCGGGCCGCAATACGGGCAATGGCGCATGACCGCCCCGACCCTACTTGCAAGAGCCATTGGTGTACTTCGGACCAGCAACGCAACGGAAAAGGCTGTCAAAAGCCGACAGCTTGCTAAAGCTTGGCGCGACGGAACCATCGATGAGATTGGCGTGGCCGGTGATGGAGAAATACCATCACGACCAGGCCGGCCCCAACAGCCCCGTTTGGCACCGCCGCGCGAGGTGCCGCGGCGGCGTATATCGCAAAATCCCGCTGGCCGTATCGCGCTTCTGCATGCGCTTGCACATATCGAGCTCAATGCGGTCGATCTCTCCTGGGACATTCTCGTACGATTTATTGGGCAGGAAAATCTGCCGCGCGAATTTGCAGACGATTGGGTAAAGGTTGCCGACGAGGAGGCAAAACACTTCACCTTGCTGAACGACCGCTTGCAATCACTCGGCTCTTTTTACGGGGAGCTACCGGCCCACGATGGCTTGTGGGAAGCTGCGGAGTCCACCGCAGCAGATGTGTCAGCTCGGCTTGCGATAGTTCCCATGGTACTGGAAGCGCGTGGCCTCGACGTCACACCGGCAATGATCGACAAACTAACTAAGGCAGAGGACCACGAAAGCGCGGCCATCCTCGACATCATCCATCGCGACGAAATTACCCACGTGGCGATCGGCCACAAATGGTTCGACCACATCTGTCAACGGAATAACCATGAACCCGCAGAGCATTTTCAAAATTTAGTTCGACGCTATTACAACGGCACGCTTAAGCGCCCATTCAACCGAAAGAGCCGTGACCGAGCGGGACTGCCTGTTTCATTTTACGAACCTTTGGCCGAGACACCGTAAAGCCGTGTTAAGATCGGACTCATGAACGAATTTCGCTTTATCGGCGCGGCGGCGCGTAACGTCTTTATGCCGATGGCCAAAAAAGTGCTGACGCGGCGTAACATCCTCCACTATGGCGGCGGATTTACACTGATCGCGGGCGGCTTGATTACGGTTCAGGCGTTCCGCACTGGCGTTTGGGAAACCGGCACCGGCCCCGCATACAAACCCTGGCTCGACTGGAATACCGACCGCTCGAAAACGCTAATGCCGATGGTCCGCGCGGGAATTTTGGCGTCGAACAATCATAATACCCAGCCATGGCGATTTGCGGTTCGCCGGCGCAGCATACTTTTGTATGCGGATACCACCCGCGCACTCTCCAAGTACGATCCGTTCATGCGAGAACTCTGGATCAGCCTCGGCTGCGTGATTGAGAATATGGACATTACCGCCCGTGCCCAAGGCTTCACGCCGACCTTGCAATATGCCCAAGGCCGTTTGCCCGCCCGCCCGGGCGAGAACGGTCTCTCGCTCGCTGCAAAGCTAAATGTCACAAAATCGCGCAAACGGTATTTGAAACGTTATGCGGTAATTCCGAGCCGGCGCACTAATCGCGGCCCGTATAAGGAACGCCGCGTTCGGAAATCCTTTCTGGAAAAACTCACCGTCATCGGAAATGCGGATCCCGATATTCAGATGAAGTTTTACGAATCCGGGGGCCAGCGCCAACAAATCGATAATCTGATACTAAGCGCCACCCGCGACATGGTGCTGGACACGGAAATGATGGCCGAACAACGTGCTTGGCTCAGACTAAACCAAGACGAAATTGAGAAGTTCCGCGACGGCCCCACTATCGACACTTTAGGGCTGCATAAATTTTCGCTTGCCGTCGCAAAAATGCTACCCGACCCTGACCCTGACGAGATGGACGAAAACTGGTTCGAGACCACGCGCAATATTCACTTGGGCACGTCATCCGCAATCGGCCTATTCAGCATGCGAGATCCTTACAACAAGGCGCAATGCATTCGGCTTGGCCGAATTTGGCAAAAAATTCACCTCATCTGCACTATTGAGCACATGGCAGTGCAACCACTCAATCAACCATTCAAAATGGTCGACCGCGAGTTGCAACGACGCCAAGACCCGCGCAACAGACGTCTAATTGCGGAGCTGATCGGTGATGAGAAATGGCACGGCGCTTTCGCCTTCCGCATCGGCAGGGCTTTCTATGAAGCAAATCCCAGCCCGCGGCGACCTGCAAGTGACGTAGTGATCACTTAAGACTTTTTGGGTTCTTCGGTGGTTTCAGCACTGCTACCGCCAGCGCCCGCGACCCGTTCCGCAAGCGCCGCCTCGAGAAAATCGTCGAGATCTCCATCAAGTACCGCTTCCGCATTGCTTTTTTCTACCGAGGTACGGAGATCCTTGACCATCTTATAAGGGTGCAAAACATAAGAACGAATTTGGTGTCCCCAACCAATGTCGGTTTTGGCTGCGTGGTCTGCTGCAGCTTTGTCCTCACGCTTTTTCAGTTCCAGTTCGTAAAGCCTGGCCTTAAGCATCGTCATTGCAGTCGCGCGATTGCGATGCTGCGAACGGTCATTCTGACACTGGACGACGATACCGGTCGGTTCATGGGTGATACGAACCGCACTGTCGGTTCGGTTGACATGCTGGCCACCGGCACCGGAAGCCCGGTAGGTGTCGACACGCAATTCGCTATCGACGATTTCGATCTCGATCGAATCGTCAATCACCGGATAAACGCCCACCGACGCGAAGCTGGTATGGCGCCTGGACGCGGAATCATAGGGCGAAATTCGCACCAGCCGATGCACGCCGCTTTCGGTTTTGAGCCAGCCATAAGCGTTGACGCCGGAAATTTTGAAGGTCACTGATTTTATGCCGGCCTCTTCGCCGGGACTTTCTTCAAGCTGCTCGATTTTATAGGCGTGCTGATCGCTCCAACGCGCATACATGCGTGACAACATTTCTGCCCAATCCTGGGACTCGGTCCCACCGGCGCCGGCATGAACTTCAAGATAGCAATCGTTACCGTCCGCCTCGCCCGACAACAGACTTTCGAGTTGCCGACGTGCGGCTTCGATTTTGAGCTCGGCCAATGCCGCTTCCGCCTCGGTGGCGACTTCGTCATCGCCTTCCGCCTCGGCCAATTCGATCAGTTCGAGATTGTCCCGAAGGCCCTGCTCCAATTTTCGGTAACCGTTAATCGCCTCGTCAAGGCGAGTCCGCTCGCGCATGACTTTTTGCGCTACCGCCGGATCGTCCCACAAATTGGGATCTTCCGAGCGCTCGTTTAGCCGCGCGAGATCTTTTTCAGCCTGTTCGAGGTCAAAGATGCCTCCTCAGCAGTTCCAACGACTGCTCGAATTCTTCAACGATATTTTGTAAATCCGCGCGCACGGTATTCGATCATAATTATTGAAATTTATTCGGCCGCTTCGTCGACCCAGGTATCCTGACGGAACAGCTCCAGGAGTTTCCATTGAACGACAGGTACGTCGCGAAGCAGACCGGGCTCAATGCCATATAGCTTTGTCGGACCTATTGCTCGGTAGATAACCTGACTTGGTTCACCGAACATCGCCACCGTCTCACCAAAGGTTTCAGTCACTTCGATCCGGTTGGACGGCGATCCCGCAAGGTTCCGATCCAAAGCGCCTTCACCAACCACATATACTTTGTCGAATGAAGCTTCGGCTATCTCGTCACCATCGTCCAACATCTCGACGGAAACGCCCCGACAAATGTTATTCAGTACCGGATTCGAAACACCTTCGCCAAATAACCACGTGCGCTGCAAGAACCGCCTAATTTTGGAGATTTCATAGAAATTGGACGTTAGCGAGAACTTTTCGAACAATTGCCGATACATATTTACATGTATCTGCAGTACCTTCACGAAACAATTGGCGCGATAGGTGCGTGCCGCCGGCGCATCGCTCAAGGTGGCAAACTCGCCAACAAAAGAACCTGCCATCTGTTGACCAACGAAATCGCCTTCCGGATCCACATACTCAACGGTACCAGTCAAAACGAGATAGATGTATTCCGGCACCTCGCCAGCGCGTAGCAAAATGGACTGCGGATTGAACATAACGGTCGGATTGTTCAGAAGGGTCGCCAGGTCATCGGCTGGGATGTCGGCAAAATGTGCCTTCATATAATCGAAGGCCCCTCGGCGTTCGTAGTTTTGATAGGTAGGGATCAGCGCTTCGGTGGTACCAAAGGGGGCGCCTTCGCCGTGCCCCCGCTCCCATGAGTCGAGTGGCCTAGCAACATGGCAAAATAAAAGTTTCTTGGATTTGTCATCCGCATAGTCGCGCGCCTCGCCGTGGATAATCCCACCTCCGATGTCGATCTTCTTTAAATCCACCGGCGTCAGATAAGCTTCTTTCGTTTTCGCGATTAGTTCTTTGGAGACCTTCCGCCCCGCAAGTTCTCCCGCTGCCATCTTGTCCATAATATCGAATGACGCTGTGTCCGCGAGATGAGCATAGGTGTATTCACGGTCGGCCCCAGCAGCACGGAAGAAAAAGATACTGTCTTCGACCGGATGCAATGTCAGAACCGGTTTGACGTCCATTCCTTGGACGTTGTTCCATTCGTCGAACTCTAGATCGCAAATTTCAAAATAATTCTCGAACTCTTCTTCGGATATCGACAACAGTGCGGATAGCTTTTTTGTCACCGAAGCTCGCACCAGACGTGTCGCAAAATATTTAATCTTGCGGTCGGACCGCATCAGCGTCGTCAGACCGGAGAAATGGTCGTCATGAGCGTGCGAGTGGAAAATTCCTTCGATCTCGGCAATCCCAATGCCAAGCGCATTCAAAATCGCCTGGAGATTGGGACCCGCATCGATCAGATAAATGCGGCCATGAAAAATCAGCACGCTCGACATGCAAGGTCTATGGATATCCCAACCGTCGGCCTCGCCGGAATGGATAACGGTGAAAAAGCCGCGCTCGATATTTTGGAAACCGAGCGGATAAGGAGGTTCGTAATGCTCCCCGTCTGCCAAGTTGAGGTCGATGGTCTCACTTTCTCCGTCGTATGTGATTTCATAGACGTTGAGACTAAGGCGGCGAACGTGTACCCCGTTCCTGATTTCCACCTGCGTCGGGCCGACGACACAACTGTCGATCAAATTTTCCGGTTCCTTGATGGCCCCGAAGGCAAAAGCCAATTTGACCTCCATATAGTCGTCCACCAAATCCGGCGCCATGCCGGCTTCCAACAGCTCTTCTTTCGATACCAGCCCGTAATTGCCTCGATAAATATATTGAAGCTGTGAGGCTACTTGTTCCGCATTACCGATTAGCATCGGCTTCACACCGGTATTGCCGGGATGGTTCGGCAGGATCATGCCCTGACGGTAGAGCATTTGCAGGATCGGAAATTCCGATAGGTTAGCGAAATCTTCTCCCTGAATCGTTGTATCCGACAGCAAAATGCAATTGGGACCGCTTTCGTAAAGAATCCCATCGCTTTCGATGTTGCGGATTAGGCCGCCTCGCATCATATGTTTGACGGAATCGGAGGGCGAGCCGCACAGGATATAGAGGTCCGCCTCGGGCACCTCGATCCAGTAGATACCGGTACTAACACGGGTTTTGGTTATCTTCGTCATGCCGGGAGATTAAAGGATCGGACGGAAAAAGAAACCCGTTCGGCAATCGAATTTTCTGGACCGACTATCTGGAAATGGCAGTACGTTGACCAGTTAATAGAGCCCGCTCGGGCTTTGTACAGCCGAGGTCGCCGGCAAGGCGCTTTTACCCGGCGCCACATGTGAGCCGTCGATAACCGTATACTGCGTATTCTCGTCCGGCACCGTACCGTCCTTGTAGGCTTCAAGAATGAAACCGCTCTCATAGGATTTGGCAAGCTTGCCGGTACGCGGATTGACTCGCACGAGGCGAATGTTGGGGGGTATCCGGAACGGTACGGCAGGCTGCGTTTTCAAATAAGCTTCCATGAACTGCTTAAAAATCGGTGCGGCAACAGATCCGCCGGTTTCGCGCTTGCCGAGCTTCTCGCGATCATCGAATCCCACATAAACCCCGGCAACCAAATCCGGCGAGAAACCGATGAACCAGGTCTCGCGGCTATTGTTGCTGGTGCCAGTCTTACCGGCGAGCGGTTTGCCGATCGTGGCAATGCGACGTCCAGTGCCGCGTTGGACGACCCCCTCGAGCATAGATACCACTTGATAGGCACTCGATGCATCCACCACCTGTTCGCGCGTATCGGGAATCACGGGTACCGTTTGGTCTGCCCAACCTTCGGTACTGCAGCCATCGCACGACCTTGTGTCGTGACGATAGACCGTCTTGCCATGGCGATCCTGCACCCGGTCAATCAACGTGGGCACGATCCGTTTGCCGCCATTGACCAGCATTGCATAGCCTGTGGTAATTTTTAGAAGCGTTGTTTCATAGGCACCCAGAGACATTGCCAAATGCGGCGGCAAGCTATCGGTGATGCCAAAACGTTTGGCCATTTTGACCACCGGATCCATCGTTATTCTCTGTGCCAGCCTAACGGTCATCAAATTCCGGGATTTCTCGATTCCGAGCCGCATCGGACTCGGCCCGAAAAATTTGTTGGAATAGTTGTGAGGTTTCCATTTGCCCTGCCCCGGCCCCTGATCGATGACGAATGGCGCATCCATGAGATAGGTCGACGGTGTAAACCCATTTTCGAGTGCCGCCAGATATACGAACGGCTTGAAGGCCGAACCGGGCTGGCGCTGTGCCTGGGTCGCGCGATTGAACTCACTCATCTCATAGTCATAGCCACCGGACATGGCATAGACGCGGCCGGTATGGGGGTTGAGGGCAACGATCGCACCATTGACGGCCGGAACTTGCCGCAGCCCATAGGTATTGGGCGGATAGGTATTGGATTCACCTTTTTTAGCCGTCGTATTTACGGTGACCGCTTCGACCAGCACCACGTCGCCAACCTGTAATACATCCGATGGTTTTCTTATCGCCGGTCCCCGCTTAAGCTCAGGTTGCCATTCGCGGGCCCATTTGAGTTCGCTTAATGGAATACGTCCGACGACACCGTTCTTCAGGCCGATCACCGCGGCGGCGGCATCGAGCCTCAACACCAACGCGAGCGGCCACTCGCCGCCGCCTTCCGGTACCTCGACGGGATTCAGCATATCGCGCCAGTTCTGCGGCACGGGAATTTGAGTTACGGGACCGCGATAGCCGTGGCGCCGATCATATTTGATCAAGCCGACACGAAGAGCGTCTTCAGCAAGCTTTTGCATTTTAGGATCGAGCGTCGTGCGAACTGATAAACCGCCTTTGTAGAGACCGTCGTCACCGAACCGTCGTGTTAATTCACGGCGCACCTCTTCCAGAAAAAACTCAGCTTTGACGATTTGCACAGCCTCGCGAGGGATCGCTTTCAGGAGTGATTCCCGAGCCACCCGCGCTGTTTCTGAATCGATAAACCCTTCTTCCAGCATGCGCCCGATGACCCAATTACGGCGTTCGACCGCTGCTTTCAATCGGCGAACTGGATGGTAATTGTTAGGCGCTTTCGGCAATGCTGCGAGATAGGCCGCCTCCGCTATCGAGAGTTCGTCGAGCGATTTGTTGAAATAGTTTAACGCCGCCGCGGCGACACCATAGGAACCGTAACCGAGATAGATTTCGTTCAGGTAAAGCTCGAGAATGCGTTCCTTGCCGTAGGTTTTTTCGATCCGAAAGGCGAGGATTGCTTCCTTGATCTTACGCTCGATCGAAACTTCGTTTGTCAGAAGAAAATTCTTCGCAACCTGTTGGGTAATCGTCGAGGCACCGACCGGCCGACGCTTCTGAAAGTAATGCCGAACGTTTTGCACGCTTGCGCGTACTAGCGCCTTAAAGTCGACGCCGGGATGCGTATAAAAATCTTGATCCTCGGCGGCGAGGAACGCATTGATCAAATGTTTGGGCATCACGCGGACCGGGACGAAAACCCGCCGTTCGGTCGCATACTCCTTGATCAACCGTCCATCACCCGCATGCACGCGCGTTACCGTCGGCGGGTTGTAATCCGCCAGTTGCTTATAGTCGGGAAGCCCCTGTCCGAAGGACCAAAGCACGTAGGCACCACCTGCCGCGGCCAGGATCGCAAAAAACAACCCGACCGAGCACATAAACGTCAAAAACTGCCAAAACCTGCGCATTGGTGCTCCCGAAAGCGCGCGCTCGTTAACCACAATATGGACCGCTCGGCGCCCAAGGCCAAGCGCGCTAATTACATACCCATCAATGTGGCATTCTTATGACCGATTCAATGCGGTCTTTCGCTGGAAATAACGTTCGACGGATCGATAAATCGATTTCGAGAGCTTTCTGTAGAAGCTCTTGGTGCGTAACACCTTTTCATCACTCGGGCTGGAAAGGTACCCGATTTCCATCAGAACCGACGGGGTGTCCGGAGATTTCAGCACTGCGAATCCGGCAAACCGATGCGTGTTACGCAGCACTCGGATATCGCGTGCCAATTCGGCAATCAGAACCTCTCCGAAAATTGCTGATTCGTTCATCGTCTGCCGCTGACGAAGACCGATCAAGATCGAAGCCACCGTATCGGACTGCCGCGACAAATCTACACCGGCAATAATGTCGGAACGGTTCTCGCGTGCTGCCAAGGCGGCAGCTTCCTTATCGGAAGATTTTTCCGATAGCGTATAGACCGACGCACCGCGGATCCGCCGATTTTTGTGGCTGTCCGCATGGATGGAGATAAATAATTCCGCCTTTACCTTCTCGGCCATTTGATAACGGCGCCTGAGAGGCACGTAGGTATCCTTATTTCTGGTCAAATATACCCGGTAGCGCCCGGTGGATTCGAGCATGCGACGAACCGCTCTGGCAGCGCGCATGGTGACCACTTTTTCACGCAACCCCCGAACTCCGATGGCTCCGGGGTCTGGACCGCCATGACCGGGGTCGAGCATGATTACACGTTTCCGTTTTACCGTCCTACCCCGCTTGGGCGGTGGTGGGGGCGGCCGCTTGACCACAACCGGAGTCGCGGGTTTTTTCCAATCTGTCGTCTGAAAGGATTTCTTACCGGCGGAAAACGCCGCGACACTGACAGGTTTCAAATCGACCAGAAATCGGAATTTACCCTTTCCTTCGGGCCGAAGAATTTGGTGTCGGGCGATTTGCACCGGTTTTTTGACGTCGATTACGAGCCGGCTGGTGCCTGCTTGGAAAAGGCCGTAACGATAACTACTGACGACGCCAAGTGTCAGCCGTCGATCAGCTCGTTTGACCTGCCATTGTAAGGCCGGAAAATCGACCACCACGCGAAAGGGTTCTGACAGTGTAAAAATTTTGTAGGGCAAGACCCTATCGAGATCCAAAACTAGTCGAGTATGGCCGGGATGCGTACCGAGCCGGGCATCACTGACCGTAGGAGCGCCCGCCAAAAGAGGCGAAGAAAGCGCACATAAGACTGCCACGCCGATAGACCGTTGAAGAAGTTTCTCGAAAACCCTGATCACCAATCGGACCCGCCGCTCCTTAAACAAGAACGAATCATTCGTATATTTATTGTAAAAATATTTTCTTGTCCATATTTTATTAATCAAAATAAATGAAAAGTATATTTATTACTATAATTTTATAAAATGCTAATTTATTTATATTATTATGATATATCGAATACAATATTTAATAATATTTACTTAAATTCCTTTTCCTGGTTTTTGCGTAATCGATGTTGAAGTGCGCTCTGTGCGCAGGTTTCCGGTGTTTTTGTTGGTGAAGCCAAATTCAGATTGTCGAAATGCATCGCATCGGCGTATTTTAGTAGCGTAGTTTGGCTATCATTATTAGCGACAGGACCAAGCGTGTCTTATCCCCTTGAAAATTTAGCGCCCCACCATGAGGAAGCGGGCCTTTCGGTGCCGACAATTTGCGGCCCAGGGAATGTATCGCTCGAAATGGCCACTATCGAATCGAATATCAAGTCCCAATTCAACCTATCGGTCGGAACAATTACCCAATCACCGCCAATTCATCGGCGCGTTGAATTCGGGTCAAATGCTTCCAGTGAGGCAATCGCAAGGCATATCGGCGATCTTCGCCGAGACCATTCCCGATTCTTCCGGCCGACCAACCTACCGAGCCCAATCAAACCGGCGACCGCTCAGTTAGCGACCCGGATTTGGTTGACGGAGAAAAATCAAAATGACAAGGAAAATGCTCATCGACGCGTCACAGCCCGAGGAGACTCGTGTCGTCGTCATGCAGGACAGTCGAATCGAAGACTTCGATTACGACTTCGAAGCCAAAAAGCAGCTCAAAGGAAATATTTATCTAGCTAAGGTAACGCGCGTGGAGCCGTCGCTCCAAGCAGCCTTTGTAGACTATGGCGGAAACCGCCATGGATTTTTGGCATTCAATGAAATTCATCCGGACTACTACAAAATCCCGATCGCCGATCGCGAGAAGCTAATCGCGGAAGAAACTGTTGCCGAAGACGCTAGCGACGAGCCGGAGGAAGGCGAAAGCGTAGAGACCGTCGGCGGCGACGACCTCGAGGATGAGGAAAAGCGCCGCCGCAAGCTGCGCCGTCGCTACAAAATTCAAGAGGTCATCAAGCGCAACCAGATTATTCTGGTACAGGTCGTTAAAGAAGAACGCGGCAACAAAGGGGCGGCTTTGACCACCTATCTGTCGTTACCGGGCCGGTATTGCGTCTTGATGCCAAACACCGCGCGTGGTGGCGGTATTAGCCGCAAGATCACCAATCAAAAGGACCGCAAGCGGCTCAAAAAAATTCTCGACGAGTTTGGTATCCCGGGCGGCATGACCGTTATCGTGCGTACCGCCGGGTCGGAGCGTACCAAAGCCGAGATTAAGCGGGATTACAATTATCTCGTTCGGCTATGGGACACCATTCGCGAAGAGACGCTTCAATCGATCGCACCGGCGCTGATCTATGAAGAAGCCAACCTGATCAAGCGCGCCATTCGCGACCTCTACAGTAAGGAAATCGACGAAGTATTTGTCGACGGTGACTCGGGCTACCGGGTCGCCAAGGACATGATGAAGACGCTGATGCCGAGCCACGCAAAAAAGGTACAACCTTACAAAAATGGCGGCACACCGTTGTTCCACACCCATCAAGTTGAGGGTCAACTGGACAGCATCAATAGTCCGGAAGTGCAGCTTCGGTCCGGCGGTTATGTAGTACTGCACCAAACCGAAGCTTTAGTTGCGATCGACGTCAATTCCGGTCGCGCCACGCGCGAACGGCATATCGAGGAAACTGCGCTTCGAACCAACCTGGAAGCAGCGGACGAAATTGCACGGCAACTACGCCTTCGCGACCTCGCCGGTTTGATCGTGATCGATTTCATCGACATGGATGAGAACCGCAACAATCATGCGGTCGAACGTCGCCTCAAAGACGCATTGCGCGCCGACCGAGCACGGATTCAAGTTGGCCGGATCAGCCATTTTGGTTTGCTCGAGATGTCGCGCCAAAGGCTACGGCCCAGTCTGACGGAAATCTCCAGCGAGCTTTGCACTATTTGTGGTGGAACCGGTTTGGTTAAATCGACCGAATGGGCAGCCCTTTATACGTTGCGCGCGGTCGAGGAAGAGGCAATCAAAAGCAAACCCGAAAAGCTCAATGTCTGCGTTCACCCGGATTCAGCGCTCTATATCCTCAATCACAAACGCGACGCGTTGGCCAGTATCGAGGAACGCTACGGCGTAACAATTACCATTACTGCCGACGGTGACCTCGGCGGCGAAACCTGCATGTTTGAATCCGAGGACGGCGAACGGCGACCACCGGCAGCACGGAAAGCCGCACAAAGCGAAGGCGACGGCAAGAAACGTCGCCGCCCCCGCCGACGCCGGCGCGGACGTGGCGATGACTCCCGCAACGACAGTGATGCGGGCAACGCTGACCGGGAAACCGCCTCCGAAGATGAGGACAAAGACACCAAGGAAAGTTCCGACGAAGATCGCGACGGACAGCGTAAACGTCGGCGGCGGGGACGGCGCGGCGGACGTCGGCGCGGACGCAAGGCAGCTCCAGAAAATGCGGAAACTTCCGAGGAAAAGAACGCCAAAGACGGTTCGGAAATCACCGAAAACACTGATGCGACTTCAGCAGACGACAACGACGCCTCCTCTGATGAGGATAATTCTGAGCCTAAGAAAAAGGCCGAAAAATCAGAAAAAAAGACCCGATCCCGTCGCGGCAGACGGCGTGGCGGATCTAGAAAGAAGGCGGCCACCAAAGAAGGCAAAACGGACGACGATAAATCGACAACAAAGGAAGCTGCCGTCGATACGGCCGAGTCAGAGAAAACGGAGTCCCCATCGGCGGACCCCGATCCGATTCCCGTAGAAGTACCGATCGCGGCTGACAGTTCCGTGGACGACAAAGGCGAAAAGCGCACCGGTTGGTGGAATAAAGTTATCGGATAGTCGCATCACGATGCCCAGTTGATCAGGTGCTCCATCGCCGCTGAAATGGTTTCCGGTGCCTCAGCGTAAGAGATTCGGACATATCGGTGGCCCCGGGCGGAATCAAAATCAAGCCCGGGCGTAAGAGCGACACCGCTCTGATCGAGAATTTCGCGACATAAACGCTCGCTGTCATCGGTCCGATCAGAAACGTCCGCATAAATGTAGAATGCGCCGTCGGCCGGCGCGAGTTTGGCGAACCCGGCCTCTGGTAACCGTTTCAGCAACAAAGAGCGGTTCTCGCGATAGCGAGTGACCAGGCCTTCCAGCTCGTCGCGACAATCGAAAGCCGCGCACGCGGCCAATTGCGACAACGCTGGCGCACAAATGAAAAGATTTTGCTGAAGGCATTCAACAGGACGCAGTAACTCCTCGGGAACAACCATCCAACCTACACGCCAACCTGTCATCGAGAAATATTTGGAAAAACTGTTGATCACAACGGCGTCAGGATTGATCGCCGCCGCCGTGGCCGCCGGAACGTCATAAGTGATGCCATGGTAGATTTCATCTGAGATCAAGCGAATGCCCTCTGACTGGCAAAACACAGATAGTGCTAACAAATCGTCAGACGACAACATCGTTCCAGTCGGATTGGACGGCGACGCTACAATAAGTCCATCCAACGGCAGGAGCGGCGCGAGCCGTTTAGGCGTCGGCTGGAATCGGTCCTCTATGTCGGTTTCGACAATTATCGGTTCGATACCGAATGCATTCAGGATATGCCTGTAACAAGGATAGTCCGGGGCCGCCAACGCCACCCGATCACCGGCATCGAATGCGGCAAGAAAACTCAATACGAATCCCGCCGAAGACCCACTGGTAACTGCAATACGCTCCGCCGGCACATCGGCCCCGTAAAATCTACTGTAGTGAGCGGAAATCGCTTCGCGTAATGGATCGATGCCGAACGCATCCGTATAACCCAGTTTTTGGGTTTGCAGCGGTTCACGCACAGCGTCAACCACCCCCTTTGGCGCTCCGGTCCCCGGTTGCCCAATTTCAAGATGATAGACGGCCTCACCAGATAGCTCGCGCTGGTTAGCGGCATTGAGAACGTCCATCACCATGAAAGGCGACATGCGTCCGCGCGCGGAAACTTTTACAACCACGGCACCAACTTCACTGAATCACCTGCGCTCACGTAAATCTTTTTTGAACCGCGCACCGACACCATTGCCACGTTTGTCGGCCTTTACCTGACAAGGTGGATCACTGCGGGAGTCGGGTGGCAGCCCTGCGGGACAATAAATTGCGTTGATGCGCCCGATCGACGGCACGCGCTCGACCTTGGCATTTTCTTTAACCAAAGCTCCGAGCTCTTTCTTGGAAACGGCTTTTTCCGCCAGGTAAGGTGTATTGTCCCCGGTAAATAGAATTCGCGGCCGATCACTCGCCTCCGCCAACCGCTCGCCAGCCAACAATGTTCTTGCAGCAATCCCAACCGTCGCTGAGGCTGCGCCTGGACCACCGTTTCCCGACGCCGCAAAAATAATTTTTTTCTCGTTTCGATCGACCGCCAATATTGGCGTCATCGGCTGCCGATCGAATTCCCCCTCACCCGGGGCCGGCGCGAGGGCAAAACCCAAGCCTGGAAGAAACTTTCCGGTGCCGAATTTTCGACTTGCCGTAACCGAACAGACTACCGCAAGCCCCGTACCGTCAACCACAGTGAAGCCACTGCCAACCTTCGCCGACGTGCTGGTAAAATTACTTTGGGACGATTTAGCCGCCGTCGCCAAGCGAGAGGTACGCGCAGGTCCATCCAGTTTCTTGAAGCTCGCATCCTTGCTCAATTGCATCCACAAATTTGCTGCCGCTTTGCCACCTCCGGTCGGTGGAAAGTAAATTGTGCGGTCCTTCAATTTAAATGCCTGCGCTCGCAACCATTTTGGTTTTTTCTTACTGAGCAATCGTGCATCGATAGGCTGCCCTTGCGCCGCTGCCGCCGAGACGATGCGCTTAGCGAGCGCGCCTCGGTAAAAAACACCGCCACCACGAGCCCCGATATGACCTAACACGGCACCTAATTCGATCTGTTGAAAAATAATGCCCTCTCCGATTGGCTCGCCGAGGCGATCAAAAAACAGGGAAAGCGCAGTGGCGTCGTTCGCCAAATCTGGAGCCGCACTCTTAAGGTCGGTGATCAACGCACGCGAAGTGGTAACGCCTTCCCGGGCGGAACTCGCGGATTGACCCAACAAGGAACTCCAACTCAATCGCCCGAACCGCGCGTGCAGCCATGCCATGCCCCGCACGATGGTCGGTATAGCTACAGCGTCGCGACCACTACCAGCTCTGGCAGGACTAAAATCGAGGACATCTGCACGGCCCGATTGAGGCTCATAGACCATGCAAATACCCGCACCACCGAGCCCCGCTTGCGACGGATAGGTGATGGCTAGCGTAAAATAAAGGCCTACTGCGGCATCGGCCGCAGTACCACCCCGTGCCAGCACATCGCGAGCCGCGAGAACTGCCGTGGGTTCGTCGGCAACAATAGCGGAAAACAATACCGACGGTGGTGTCTTCGGCAATATTACGTCGCTTGCCTTTTCCACTGCCGAACAAGCGGTTACCACCGATAACATCAAAATCGCGAAAAAGAGATTCGCGCCTTGATTGCTCCGTACGCCCGGCCCAAGTAAAGTCAAACGACGAAACTGCCGGCTGATGTTTATGCGCCCCAATCGCGTCAAAAAATCTCTCTTTCGCACCAAATCCTTGGCCGCCGTCTTGGTATTTGGAATCGCATTTTGTGTGGCATTTACAGACCTACGCGCCTATGCGCAAGGCCCTCAGGTAGTTCGCGATACGGAAATTGAAAATACCATTCGAGTCTATAGCGCGCCACTTTTCGAGGCAGCAGGACTTGATATGGGCTCGGTTCGAATTCGCCTGGTCTTGTCGCAGGCCCTAAATGCATTCGTCGCCGGCGGGCAAAGAATATTTATCAATACGGGATTGCTCACCCGTGCCGGCAACCCAAGCCAGGTGATCGGAGTTCTTGCCCATGAAATTGGCCATATATCGGGTGGCCATCTTTCGAGAATCCAAGAAGGACTGCGAAACGCATCGACCCAATCGATCATCGCCACCGTACTAGGTGCCGCAGCTGCAATCGCCGCCGGACAGCCCGAAGGTTTGGCCGGCGCCATAATCGGCGGTCAGGCACTCGGCCAACGCACACTCTTCAAATACACCCAAGGGATGGAACAGTCGGCGGATCAGGCCGGCGTCGATTTTCTCGAACGCACCGGCCAATCTTCAAAGGGTCTGCTGGAATTCTTAAAAATTCTGCACAAGCAATCGGCACTTTATACGGATTCCCGTGACCCCTACGCCTCTACCCATCCTCTGACTTTGGACCGGGTTAGATTTCTCGAAAATCATGTCGCCAAGTCGCGGTTCTCGAATGTACCGGTATCGCGACAACTGACCATCATGCATGCGCGCATGCGCGGCAAAATCAACGGCTATGTTGATGACCCGGCACGCACACTCGAAACATACCATGCTGAGGACAAGGGCATCGAGGCACGCTATGCCCGTGCCTACGCCTTTATGAAACTTCACAAAGTGAGAGAGGCGCTCGCCATCGTCGATCAGCTCATCACGGATTCGCCAAAAGATCCTTTCTTCCATGAGCTCAAAGGCGACATACTTAAAGATGCCGGCGAAGTCCGCCGAGCGATCGTTTCGTACCGTGCGGCAGTCAAAATTATCCCCTGGGCCGCACTGATCCGCATAAATCTTGCGCGCATGCAATTGGAGCTAAATGATCCGAAGCTCGACGATGAAGTTGTCATGAATATTCGCGAGGCCCTGCGCTATGAACGCGAACTGCCGATCGCGTGGCGACAATTGGCAACTATCTATGGCCGCCGTGGGCAAACCGGCAAAGCCTCGCTAGCGCTGGCAGAAGAGGCAATGCTGCGGGGCGACATCAGCCGGGCCACGCTAAATGCCAAACGCGCGATTAAATCGCTACCGGTAGGTTCTCCGGAACATATCCGCGCGCAGGATATCGAAAAACAAGTTGCCCAAGCCAAAGCGAAGGAAGATGGCTAAGTAAATCTTACGCAAGGAAACCTTTACAGCATGATTCGACAGTCCCCAGTTCTCACACGCCTCGTCGCGCTTATTGCCCTTTTGAGTATGGCGGCATTCCCGATAGCGGCCGAACCACTTTCCTCGGAACAGAAAAAGGCCTTTGAGAAGGTCATTCGCGACTATTTACTCGCAAATCCTCAAGTGATCTTGGAGTCCATGGAGAAACTTCGCGAACGCGAACGCGTTGAGCAGGAAAAGATCGCCAAGCGCACCCTAAGCGAAAATAAAGATACGATCTTCGACCATCCGATGTCGCCGGTCTCAGGCAATGACAAGGGTAATGTCACGCTGGTCGAATTCTTTGATTACCAATGTGGCTATTGTAAGCGAGTCATCGGATCAATGGTGGATCTCGTGGAAAACGACAAAAACCTACGTGTCGTTTGGAAGGAGCTGCCAATTTTGGGTGAGATGTCTCGCGTCGCCGCGATCGCCGCAATGGCATCGAAGAAGCAGGGCAAATATTATGAATTTCATGTCGCTCTGATGCAGAATCGCGGCCAATTGAGTCTTGAAATTATCATGCGGATCGCACGTAGCGTCGGCATCGATATTGCCAAACTACAAAAGGATATGGGCGATCCGAAAATCGCAGCCTATCTCGACGAGACGATCCAACTTGCCCAATCGCTCGGTATTCGGGGGACACCCGGATTTATTATAGGCGAACGTATCGTGCCGGGCGCCGTTAGCCTTGACCAGCTCAAGAATTTCATTTCCGAGGCGCGTAAACCCAAGAGCTAAACCAACAACGATCTCAGACGCGATGGTCCGGCGCGACATCGGGCTGTCGGTCGGGTTCGGCTTCGATGAATGCGGGGTGTTGCGCACATTCCGCATCAATCGCCATCAAAGTCGGATACTGCTCCAACTTAAGAAAATCATAACGCTTGGCGGCGTAGAGTTGCGGTATGAGGAAACAATCGGCCATCGTCGGCGTATCTCCGTGACAGAATTTTCCCGTGTCGGGATCGTCTTTGAGCCACCCCTCCAATACAGAAAATCCTTGATTGGCCCAATAGCCATACCAATCCCAGCGCGCTTGGCCGGAAAAATTCTCACCGACGTAGGTCCGCACGCGGTTGGACAAACGCGGATGCAGTTCGCAAGCAACCGCCTGAGCTATGGCGCGCACTCGCGCCCTGCCGGCCGGATCGGCCGGCAACAACGGCGGCTCGGGATAGGTTTCTTCGAGATACTCGAAAATTGCCACCGACTGCCGAATTACCAGGCCGTTATCTTCGAGGCTCGGCACGATGGATTGGCGATTGACTGCGATATACTCGTCTTCCCACTGATCGCCTCTGGCAAGATTGACAGCGTGATGCTCTACCTCCAGCCCCTTAATCGCAACCGCAAGGCGGCCACGATAAGCCGCGGATGAACGCCAATAAGTATAGAGCTTCATAAAAAAATCTCCTCCCGATTTCGACCGTCAAAAATTTTCGATTTCCACCGGCTCAATCTGATCCGCCGGAGTGAAATCGAAAATACGGCCGTAAAAATACAATTCGCCCTCCAGCGCGCGTTTTACGTTCGCCGCCTGGCGAAAGCCATGTGCCTCTTCAGCAAATGGAATATAGGCAACCGGTATTCCTTTGCTTTTCAATGCAGCGACCATTGCCTGCGCTTGGGCCGGCGGCACGACTTTATCTTCCAAACCCTGCAGAAAGATTACCGGGCAGCTAAGTTCCTCCGTATGATGGATCGGCGAGCGTGCGCGATAGGTTTCTTCCGCATCGGGCCAAGGTCCGATCAAGCTATCGAGATATCGCGATTCAAACTTGTGGGTGTCTTCGGCCAACGCGCTCAGGTCGCCGATGCCATAGTGGCTGGCACCGGCGGCGAAGCAATCTTCAAACGTGAGCGCACACAGCGTCGTATAGCCGCCCGCGCTACCGCCAGAAATCGCCATACGTTCGCCATCGACCCAACCCTTTTCGGCAAGCCAGCGCGCGCCAGCGGCGCAATCCTCGACATCGAGCACGCCCCAATCGCCGTTCAATCGCCGCCGGTAGGCGCGTCCATATCCTGTCGACCCACGATAATTCACGTCTAAAACGGCGAACCCGCGGCTGGTCCAAAACTGGATTTTGGCACTGAATGCAGCTGTCGTTTGGCCGGTCGGCCCCCCGTGGCTTTTGACGATCAACGGCGGGCGAGCCTCTTCAGGGCCAACATGAGTGGCGCTCTGCGGCGGATAGAAAAACCCGTATGCAACCTCGCCATCGCCCACCGGAATGGTAACAGGCACCGGCTTGGAGACATCACCGGTAGCCAACGATGATTGTGCCGACCGATAATGAATGCCGAGCGTACAGGTTGCCACCTCAAGGGTCGCGACCATCGGTAAATCACATAGGGAACAGCCCACAAATACTGCTTTACCGTCACCCACTTTTAGGCCGCTAATATCGACGAAGGGAGAGAGAACAGGCGTGAGCTCGCAGTTGGCCAAATCGAAAATCGCAAGTTTGGAGAGGCCATCGACGATATAGCTAAAAACAAGTTGGCTTTCCGAAGCGAAGCCGTAGGTCGACATGCCAAAGATCCATTGCGGCAGTCCACACTCCGCTTCCAATGGCAATACCGGGGCGATTCTTGTACCGCCCTCATCTTGTTGGGCCCGATAGATGTTCCACCAGCCCGAACGATCAGAAACGAAAAAGAGCTCACCATCCGGCGAGAACTGCGGCTGAAAGATTGCCTCTTCCATCCCACCGGCAATCAATTCTGCACCACCCAGTTCGCCGTCCTCGGCTAACTGCGCACACCAGAGCGAACACCCGTCCCAGGGCATATTGGGGTGATCCCAAGAAAGCCAGGCGAGAGACTTGCCGTCCGGTGAAATTCTCGGTGCGGCGTAAAAATCCGCGCCCTCCACCAAAGTCCTCACATTGCCGTCATCACCAATCGCGACCAACCGATTGACGGGCTCGGCATCCTCCGTCCCATGATCTTCGCACACCGCGATCAAACGTCCGCGCAGAGCATCACGTGTGAGATCAGCAAATCGCCAATCTCGTTTAGGAGTAAGCGGTGCGGCAGTACCTGCGGTTGGCAGGCTCCAAACCCTGCGGTCACTATCGTTGCTATACCATAAGGTTCCCTGATCGAGCGTAAATGCGCCGCCGCCGTACTCATGTGCCCGCGTTCGCACATTCGCATCGGACGGCGAAACGTCCTCTATCGAACCATCCGTCCCACGGCGGCAAACCACGCTTCGGCCTTTCTCGCTTGGCCGTACCTCATTCCAATAAACGTTTTCGCCATCGATACAGATTTGTCCAAGCCCGACCGTGCCGGCAACAATCCAATCGGCGGTAATCGGCGATGCCCAACTTCCATAGGGACTCGTTTTCAATTCCGGCATGCTTTTCCAAATTTGTTCATGCGATTCGAGGCGTGGCCACTCTAAACGCCTATCTGTAGTAAGGGAATGCACCGCTCTTCAGCATGGAGAGGATCGTCTCCACCAAAGAGGAACCCCCATCTAATTGATTTTAAACCTGAATCTTTCTTAAAAAGTACACCGGCCCGTATTCCCTTTTGTCCGAAGACACACTTTATCTTTTCTTCCCCCACCGCAACGAATTGATATAGTGCCTTTCGAAGCTATCATTGCAGGATACCTGTCTTGACCGACACGAAACGGGTGCTCGTCCTAAACGGGCCAAATCTCAATATGTTGGGTGTGCGCGAGCCCGACGTTTATGGCTCGGAAACGTTGGAAGACATCGAAGCCGCATCCAAATCCGCCGCCAAACGCTTGAAGCTTGAACTGACTTTCCGACAGTCCAACCTCGAAGGTGAATTAGTCGGATGGATCCAGGACGCACGCGAGAATCAGGACATAATCATAATCAACGCCGGCGCATTTACTCACACCTCGATCGCTATTTTGGATGCGTTGCAGTTGGTTGAAACTCCGGTCATTGAATTGCATCTGTCGAATATTTTTGCGCGCGAGGAATTTCGGCATCATTCTTACATCTCAAAATGTGCAACCGGGGTTATTTGCGGTTTCGGTGCCGCCGGCTACGAATTGGCGCTAGAAGCTGCAGCGCAATTACTAAGCAAACAGGATTAACGATACATGGCGAAACTTAATCTCGATAAGGAACTGATCCGGGAGCTGAACGAACTCCTAGAGGAAACAGGTTTGAGCGAGATCGAGATCAGCGAGGGACGGCAATCGGTCCGTGTATCTCGGCAAAGTGCCGTCGCGACTGTGGCTCAATCGGTGCCGGCCGCCCCGGCGCCGGCCACCGATACATCAGAGTCTGCCGAAAGCGCAGAAGTGCTACCAGTCGATTCCGCAAATGACATACCGTCGCCGATGGTTGGTACCGTATACCTATCGCCAAAGCCAGGAGACCCGGCATTCGTTTCCGAAGGCGATCAGGTTAGCGAAGGCCAGACGTTGATGATTGTCGAAGCGATGAAAGTCATGAACCCGATCCCCGCGCCTCGCGCCGGCACGGTGACCCGAATACTCGTCACCGATGCACAACCGGTCGAGTTCGGAGAACCGCTGCTGACCATCGAGTAAAGCCCTTGTTCGACAAAGTCCTCATCGCAAACCGCGGCGAAATTGCGCTCCGCATTCATCGCGCTTGTAAGGAGCTCGGAATTAGCACCGTCGCCATCCATTCGACAGCGGATGCGGACGCTATGCATGTTCGGTTAGCCGACGAAGCAGTCTGCATCGGCCCACCGGCATCCGCCGATAGCTACCTCAATATCCCGGCCATTTTATCGGCAGCCCACATTACCGCTGCCGACGCGATCCATCCCGGCATAGGCTTTCTGTCGGAAAACGCGAAATTTGCCGAGATGGTTGAAGAACACGGCCTAGCCTTTGTCGGACCCACCGCCGAACATATCAGCCTGATGGGCGACAAGATCACTGCTAAACAGAAAGCAATCGAAATCGGCCTCCCGGTAGTGCCGGGGTCCGACGGTCCGGTAGAAACACCGGAAGAGGCGGCGGCGTTTGCCGAAGACGCGGGCTATCCGGTTATCATTAAAGCCGCATCCGGCGGCGGCGGACGGGGCATGAAAATTGCCGATAGCGCTGATGAACTGCCTGAAGCGCTCGAACTGTGCCGGCAAGAGGCTGGCGCTGCGTTCGGCGACGATACGGTCTACATCGAAAAACTATTACGCCAACCTCGACATATCGAAATTCAAGTCATCGGCGACGGAAATGGCCTCGTGGTTCATATGGGCGAGCGCGACTGCTCCTTACAGCGTCGCCATCAAAAGGTACTCGAAGAGGCACCGTCACCGGCGATCGATGCGGAAACCCGCGCTCGCATCGGTCATACCGTTACAGACGCGCTGACGAAGATAAATTATCGAAGTGCCGGTACTGTCGAATTTCTCTACGAAAATGACGAGTTCTATTTTATCGAAATGAATACGCGCCTTCAGGTCGAACATCCGATTACAGAAATGATCACAGGTTATGACCTCGTGCGCGGACAATTGAGAATCGCCGCTGGCGAACCGCTTGGCTATACCCAAGAAGATATTCCGCTTAACGGGCATGCGATCGAGTGCCGCATTAATGCGGAGCATCCACTCACTTTCGCACCTTCGCCCGGAAAGGTTACCGATTTTCATGCCCCAGGCGGGCTCGGTGTTCGGGTCGATTCCGCGATCTATGCCGGCTATGACGTACCGCCCCACTATGACAGCATGATCGCCAAACTCATCGTCCATGGGCGCGATCGCGATCAGTGTTTGATGCGTCTGCGACGCACGCTGGATGAGATCGTGGTCGGTGGAATCGACAGCACCATCGCTCTTCACCAGCGATTGATGGACGTCCCATCCTTTATCGAAGGTGATTACGACATTCATTGGCTCGAACATTGGCTTGAGCAAGAAGCCAACGGCGACTAGGGATCTAGGTTCAATGGAGATGCCCGACATCACGCCTGACCTGTTGCTGAAAGCATACGCAGTCGGCGTATTTCCCATGGCCGAAGACCACGATGACCCCGATATCTTCTGGGTCGACCCCCGCATGCGAGGGATACTTCCTTTGGACAGGTTTCACGTGCCGCGCCGCCTAAAACGAACCGTGCGTTCCGATCGCTTCGAGGTCACTGCGGACCGGGATTTCGAAGCGGTAATCGAAAGCTGCGCCGAAGCCGCGGACGATCGGCCACGAACCTGGATCAACAACCGAATTATTGAGCTCTATACAAGCCTGCACCATATGGGCCATGCGCATTCGATCGAATGCTGGCGAGATGGTGAATTGGTGGGAGGGCTTTACGGGGTCGTTCTGGGCGGAATCTTTTTTGGCGAAAGCATGTTCACCCGGGAACGCGATGCCAGCAAGGTTGCATTGGTGCACCTAGTCGCACGCATGCACGCAGGTGGTTTTGCCTTCGTCGACACCCAATTCATCACCAAGCATTTGACCCAGTTCGGCGCAATCGAAATACCCCGCACCGAATATCGTTCGATGCTCGACGACGCACTCCAGGTGGAAGCTTGTTTTAAAGAATCGATCGGCGACGATATCCTAAATGCGACACTAGACCAGAAAGCCGTCTAATCAATAATGGGGGCCCACAATGACAAATGAATTGAAACTTCTGTCCGCCGGCGCTTGCCGAAATGCAGTTCTAAAGACGACCGAAGCCTTTACCGCTGAGCATGACATCCCGATCGACATCACTTTCGTTACCGCACCTGCCATGCGCGAAACCATCGCCGCGAGCGATCACGGTTTTCAAGCGTTGGTCGGCGCTGAAGCTGTGGTCAACAGTTTCCTCGATGCGGGCAGCTTGCAACCAGATCCATTCGAGCGCTTGGGCGCGATAGCATCATCGGTAGTGGTGCGCGATGGCACGCCACACCCGGATATTTCCACGGTTGAAACATTTTGCGAGTCCATCCGCAATGCCTCCGCGGTGATCTACAATGTCGCCTCCAGCGGCATCTATATCGAGAAACTTTTGGACGATCTCGGACTTGCCAAGGATATCGCCGAACGGACCGAACGCACTCCCACCGGTGCAGCGGTGATGGATCGTATCGGTGCCGGCACCGCTGCAAACGAAATCGGGTTTGGCCAGATGACCGAGATTCTTCGGGTCAAAGGAACTGGGGTGAAGGTAGATCTTGTCGGTCCTTTGCCCGACGCCATCGCCAATATGACGATATTTTTTGCCGGGGTCGTCGCCGGCGCCGAAAACAATGCAACCGCGACAGCCTTTGTGGAATTCCTTGCCGGTGACACGGCCAAGGCGTTAATCCGCGAGGCGGGATTGTCTTAGGACTTTTTTTCGGCTTCTGGTTTCGGCTTCGCTTTAAGTTTGCAGTCCAACACCCACACGTCATAGACCGGATGTTCCAGTCCATTGAGACTCGGGCTGGACGCAAACATCCAGCCATGGAACAGATCGCTCCGCGCTTCGCCTTTTTTCGCTTCGTATATATCGAGAAACGCGGTCGATTCCGGTGGTTCCTCGGGTGGGGTGCGTTCGCATTTTTGCACCACAATCTGTAGCGTGCCGAATGTAACCGTGCGCCCGACTGGCGCTTCAAATGACCAGACACGGGCGGTGACCTTGTCCATCCCCTGCAACAATACGGTATCGCCCTCGAACGACCACGCGGGATCCGCCACGAAGAGCAGACTAAAAAGACCAGCGATCGAAGAACGCAACATCATCATCACAATTTTATTTGGGAACGGCGTATCGCCCCATCAAGCGCCAGCCTAAAATTCCGGTGTTTTTGCTGCCGGGCCCTCACGCACTAGTACCAAAACCCGCTCGAGTAATTCACCAAGCGAAATAACATCCTTGGTCTTCTTAAGCTCAGCACCGTCACCGATCAGTTTCTTGCCGCCGCCGGGTTCGAGCTTGATGTAGTTGCCACCCAACAAACCGTCATTACCGATTCGAACCTGAGTATCCTTGGTCAAACGGACGTCTGGGCGGATTGTCATCGTGACGACCGCTTTGAAGCTTTCGGGATCTACTTTTTGATCGACAACGGTGCCGATCTTGACCCCGCCGATACGCACATCACCGCCCACGACTAATCCATCAACCGCATTGAATTGCGCCGTAACCTTATAGCCTTCATCCGGCTTTAAATCGGTGGCGCTGAACGCGAAATAGACGGAAATACCGATAATCGACAGCACGGTAGCACCCAAAATGGTTTCTACGGACTTACGGGAAAACAGCTTTGCCGCGCTGATTTCGACTTCCTTGCCGCCGATCGTGAACCACATTAGAGACCGGCCCCCCCGCCTAGCCCGAAGATTTCCTTACCCACTGTGGTTTCAACCGGTTCCACATCCTTGGTGTTTTTTAAAACCAGCCCGTGCTGGCTCGAACGCTTGCCGGTGCCGGGCGCAAGTGCAATGTATTTTCCACCAAGCACCCCTGCCGTGACCACGGAAGCAACCGTGTCCTCTGGTAATTTCAACTCCGGCAGCACCATCATCGTAACTAGTGCTCGGTAGTCCTTCTGATCGATATCGAGTTTAACGACGGTACCCACCTTGACGCCGCCGATCCGTACATCGTTGCCAATAGAAAGGCCGTCGATCGAATTAAACTTGGCTTGCACCTGCCAACCGTCGACCGGGGCCACATTGCCAATGTTATGAGCAAAAGCCAGGAAAACTCCTGCAACCAGCAGCACCATTGCGGCAAGGGCGGTTTCTAAAACGTTTCGTCTCATCGGCTAGATCGGCTCCTTTACGGGTTCAGGACACTAAATGGGTTGTCCTTTTTCTTTGCCGGCGGCGGTGCTGCCGATTGGGCACGCTTCTCTTCCGCTTCGATTACAATTTTCTCGAGTAACTCGACCAGCGGTATCGAGTCCTGAACGAACTCGAATTCGTCGCCGGATTTCATATTGTCTTCCGATCCGCCTGGTTCGATCTTAAGATACTTCGCTCCCAACAAGCCATCCGATACGATCGAGACCGTACTTTCCTGTGGAATATTTATGTCCTCGCGAAACGCCATCTCAACGCGGACACTCTGTTTCTTCGAATCATATTCGCGGGTGGTGACCTGCCCCACTTTGATTCCGGTCAACACCACGTCGCTACCAACCGCGATACCGTCGGTCGCGTTGAAGCGCGCACTTAAAAGGTAGCCGCTGGCCTGTCCTTTGGGCCCACTCTGATAAGAGAGAAAGAAAAACACGGCTGTCAGGGCAACCACCAGGATACCAAGCAGAATGTGTTTTATTTCGTGTTTCGCGTCTTCGCCCATCAGTTCGGCGTCCAGGGCTCGTAATCGCCAGTGGCACGATCGCGCTTACCGCCGGCCAATGTGTGACCAGGCGGACGATAAGCATCCGCCGTCCCGGTCATATTTGGCAGATGGTCCTTCTGCCAGGGATGTTCCGCATCTTCTTCCGAGGGCGGTTCGTCGACAGTGTAGTGGAGCCAGCCATGCCAAGCCGCCGGTACACGGCTCGCTTCTTCGTCGCCGGAATAAACCACCCAGCGCCGCCGCCGGCCGGTTTTCGGAATTCGGCGTTCCTGATAGTAGCGGTTGCCTTCTTCGTCCTCGCCTACAAGCGAGCCGCTGAACAACGTCATCATGCGTGTGATCATGGTAGGCATGAAGGTGCCTCTCCATCCTCGCGAATCCCGCGCGACTATGACATCGCCCGTCGCGTCCGTCCAGCGCCGGAAGCACGATCACCGGAGATCGAAAATCCACAAACAAGCAGATGGGCGGACAATCGCGCCGTTTTCTACTCCAAATCCCGGATTTCCGCCGAATTTTCACTGTTAGACACAAATAAAACCCGCTTGGTCCGACCAGCACCCCCCAATATCTTGTAATTATTTCAGTCAAACCCCCAATATTTACTTGCACCACCCACATCTAGTAGATAACATCCCCTTCGCACTCCAAATCTTGTGTTCGCGATTGAAAGGGACCAAAAAGGTCGCGAAGGCTCGGGAGGGCATTTTTGTCGGGGGGCTCGGAGGAGCAGAGGAACTCCTTAACCCCTTGGTTTTCAAGATGTTTCGATTCAGTTCGCGGGCATCTGACGTTCGGACAACGGGCGCGTTTGGGGATTTGGGGGTTAGAACATGCGCATCGAAAGGCGCTATACGAAATGGCAAGAATCGCCCTATTCGGGCATGGAGTTTCGCTACGCAACGAGCGAGATTCGTAATCCTGACGGCTCGGTCGTTTTCAAGCATGAAGATATAGAAGTACCGGGCCATTGGAGTCAGGTCGCCGCCGATGTGCTGGCGCAAAAATATTTCCGCAAGGCGGGCGTGCCGACGATCTCGAAAGCGGTCGAGGAAGAAGATGTTCCGGAATGGCTTTGGCGCCATGAGCCGGACGAAGCGGCAATGGCGGAGTTGCCCGAAGACGAACGATTTGGCGGTGAAACCAGCGCAAAACAGGTATTTCATCGTCTCGCCGGCACCTGGACCTATTGGGGCTGGAAAGGTGGCTATTTCGATGCCGATGAGGATGCTCGCGCTTATTACGACGAGATGACCTACATACTCGCCAACCAAAAAGGCGCGCCGAACTCACCTCAATGGTTCAACACCGGCTTGCATTGGGCCTACGGTATCGATGGCCCGGCTCAAGGTCATTCCTATGTCGATTATAAAACCGGTCGCTGGACTAAATCGAAGTCCGCATACGAACATCCTCAGCCTCATGCCTGCTTCATCCAATCGGTCGACGACGATCTGGTAAGCGAAAACGGCATTATGGATCTTTGGACGCGCGAAGCACGGCTGTTCAAATACGGGTCCGGTACCGGAAGTAACTTTTCCTGCATCCGCGGTGAAAACGAACCGCTTTCAGGTGGCGGCAAATCCTCCGGGCTGATGAGTTTTCTAAAGATCGGCGACCGCGCCGCGGGCGCCATCAAGTCTGGCGGCACGACCCGCCGGGCGGCAAAGATGGTGGTCTTGGATATCGACCATCCGGATATCGAAGAATTCATTAATTGGAAATGTGTCGAGGAACAAAAGGTTGCAGCGCTCGTAACCGGATCCAGAATTTGCAGCGAGCAGCTAAACCTGATTTTGGCCGCCTGCAAGAACGACACGGTTGCAGAGGAAGACCGATGCAACCCCAAAAAGAACCGCGAACTGAGGCGCGCCGTATTGAAGGCCCGAAAAAGAATGGTGCCGGAGAGTTACATTCAGCGCGTGCTTCAGTTTGCGGCCCAAGGTTTCACCGAGATCGAATTCGATACCTACGATACCGACTGGGATTCCGAGGCCTACCTCACCGTCGCAGGTCAGAACTCCAATAATTCGGTGCGTTTGACCAACGATTTCCTAAAAGCGGTCGAAGACGACGCAGAGTGGAATTTGACCCGGCGCACAGACGGTGTGATCGCCAAGACTCTCCGCGCTCGGGATCTCTGGGATCAAATCGGTAGTGCCGCCTGGCAATGCGCCGATCCCGGCTTGCAGTTCGACACGACGATCAACGATTGGCACACCTGCGCCAATTCAGATCGCATCTACGGCTCCAATCCGTGTTCGGAATATATGTTCCTGAACGATACGGCGTGCAATCTCGCGTCGCTCAATCTGATGAATTTTCAGAACGAGCACGGCACGTTCGATGTCGCGGACTTTACTCACTCGGTGCGCCTGTGGACGATCGCACTCGAAATTGCGGTGCTAATGGCGCAATTCCCATCCAAGGAAATCGCCAAGCTGTCCTACGAATACCGGACTCTCGGTCTCGGTTATGCCAATATCGGTGGGCTGTTGATGGCCTCCGGCATTCCTTACGACAGCGATGAAGGTCGCGCTTTCTGTGGTGCAATAACTGCACTTTTGACCGGCATTTCCTATGCCACTTCGGCGGAAATGGCGGCAGAACTCGGCGCTTTCCCCGGCTACAAGAAAAACCGCTCTTCGATGCTGCGGGTGATGCGCAATCACCTCAATGCAGCAAAGGGTAACGACAGCGGCTATGAAGAGTTGTCCATGCCGCCGGTGCCATTGGATCACGATAATTGTCCTTCGCCGGTTCTTGCCAAGGCCGCGGAAGAAGCGTGGGCCAAAGCCTATGAACTCGGCGAACAACATGGCTATCGTAATGCCCAGGTTTCGGTTATCGCGCCCACCGGCACGATCGCCTTGGTCATGGACTGCGATACCACCGGTGTCGAACCGGACTTCGCGCTGGTCAAATTCAAGAAACTCGCTGGCGGCGGCTACTTCAAGATCATCAATCGCATGGTGCCAGAAGCGCTGCGGCGGCTCGGATACAAAGACGAGCAAATCGAAGCCATAATTTCCTATGCGGTAGGCCGCGGCACGCTGAAAGACGCGCCGTTCGTCAACCACATGGCTTTGAAAAAGCATGGCTTCGGCAAAGAGCAGCTCGACGCTCTCGAAGAGGGCCTTGCGAGTGCATTCGATATCAAATTTGCCTTCAATAAATGGACGCTCGGCGATGAATTCTGCCGAAATGTGCTCGGTTTTTCAGACGCACAATTGGACGACCCCTCGTTCGAGATGCTAGCCGAACTCGGCTTCGCGCGCGAAGAGATCGAGGACGCCAATACCTATTGCTGCGGCGCCATGACCGTCGAGGGCGCGCCGCATATGGAAGAGCATCATCTTGCCGTATTCGACTGTGCCAATCCCTGCGGACGTATCGGCAAGCGTTATCTCTCTTGGCAAAGCCATATTTTGATGATGGCAGCCGCGCAGCCATTTATCACAGGCGCTATTTCGAAGACGATCAACATGCCGAACGACGCTACCGTTCAGGACTGCATGGATGCTTACATGATGTCGTGGCGTCTCGGACTGAAATCGAATGCGCTGTATCGAGATGGCTCTAAACTCAGCCAACCTTTGCAATCGGCCCTGGTCGACGAGGAGGACGAACTCGAAGAAGAGATTGCCGATCTCCCGAAAGGCCAACAGGCGCCAATCGTTGCCGAACGAATTGTCGAGCGTATCGTCGAGAAAGAGGCGACGCGCGAACGGATGCGTTTGCCGCACCGGCGCAAGGGCTATACCCAAAAAGCTAATGTGGGTGGCCACAAGGTCTATCTGCGAACCGGCGAATACGAAGACGGCGCACTCGGTGAAATTTTCATCGATATGCATAAAGAAGGCGCTGCCTTCCGCAGTCTGATGAACAACTTTGCCATCGCAATCTCGATCGGCCTGCAATATGGCGTGCCGCTCGAGGAATATGTCGAAGCTTTCACCTTCACCCGTTTCGAGCCGAGCGGCATGGTTCAGGGCAACGATGCCATCAAGATGGCGACATCGGTGCTCGACTATATTTTCCGCGAGGTCGCGATCAGCTATTTGGGCCGAGACGACCTGGCCCATGCGGAGCCTTCCGACGTTCTGCCTGATGCCCTAGGCACGGGCGCTACGGAAGGCCATTTGCCTCAGGAGGCCGCCGAAACCATCGCCGCGATCCGTAAAGTCGCGAGTAACGGTTATGTGCGGTCCTCGAAACTCCGCGTCATTTCCGGCGGTGTCGATGCCAATGCAGCAAGTGCATCGGATACCGCCTCAACGAATGTGACGGCCAGCTCTTCGGAGAGCCAGGTGGCCGTCGCGTCCGTGGCCACGGCGTCAGCTGTCGCCACGGAGGCTCTGGACGATGGTCCGCCCGAAACCACACTCGAGCGGATTCGTGAAGCCAGAGCCAAGGGCTACGAGGGTGATTCCTGCTCTGATTGCGGGAACTTCACGCTCGTGCGCAACGGCACTTGTCTGAAATGCGACACTTGTGGCGCTACCAGCGGGTGTTCGTAGCATAGCCCCTACCCTGGCACGGTGCTCCCTGTGACTGGGGGATGGTGATTTTTCACCATTCCCCTTTTTTTTAACCGCTGAAATTTCCTGGGCGCTTATTCCGCCGCCAAACGGCTTTCGGGAACAGCGCTGATCCGTCGACGGAAAAGTTCGAACAGCATCCAAACGATTTTGGGCACGCTCTCGANGGCTTCAACCGGAATACACCAAACTTTGGACGGCCCTACCGAAACGACACTGGATTGGGACTCCCAATCGAAGATCGAACACCCTTCGTTAAACAAATCTCCGGGGCCCATCGTCTCCAATACGGTATCCCCCACCATTCGCTTAAGGGTACCTTCCTCAATGAGATAGAGATGTTCACGATCGGAGCCATATTGCTCGACGCGACCGTTTTCGAGTTCTACTGCGCGCATGTGATCGGCGATGAAATTGAGCCGTTCATAGGCGATACCATCCCCGAAGATTTTCGTACGCNGCAGCCAACGGCGTTTCAACGCCAGTTCCTCGATATGCTCGCGAAGCCCAAATTCCTCAACAAAAGCTTGATATTGGCGCGCGGGCATCATCAGCGCCCTGACATAGCTTCCCGCTCTATAGGTCACGTATGCCGGTATTTCAGCAATTGCCCAAAGCTCTCCAAGAGTAGCGCCGGCAGTCATCGTCGCGATCCCGACCTCACCTTGCTTGAATCTTTCTACGTTCCCCGAAACCACTTGAATGACGTGATCGCATCGCTGGCCCTCAGGCATCAATATTTCCTGCGGATTGAAAGTCTTAATTTTGTTGTTTAGGAGCGGCTGGATTTGCGAGGAGCTCAGGCTGTCGAAATGGATGCCCAGATTTTTGGCGGCCATTTGATAATGATAATCCGCACCGAGATTCTTGATCAGAATATCTTCTGTCCCCATATCCGCGCCCGACCCGAACTGCATCTCCTCGATGGTCAGCTTTCGGGCAATATGGGCGAGAATTAATTTGGTCGACTGATCACCTTTGAAATCGCCCGAATTACCGTGAATCAATCCGCCGCCAACATCGACTTTCTTGATATCGGCCGGCGCCAGATATTGTTCTTTCACTTCGGCGCAACGTTTGGCACTTAGCCCCGGCTCGTTTTCGTCCTCATTCACCATGGTATCGAGGACTTCGAACGAAGCGATATCCGCCAAATGCGAATAGGTTTTGTAGCCATCCGTATCCAAGACACGGAAGTTCATGATTGTCGTTTCTACCGGATGGGGCGAGGCAATCGGCTGAACTTCAAATCCATCAAGCGAATTCCATTCGCCCTGGACCAAATCTACGCAATCGAAGAAACGTTCGAAAAAGTCCTCTCCCTCACCTACCAAGGAGCCGAATTTGCGTGCAATCGATGCGCGTACCACAGGCACCGCGTAATGAGTCAAACGACGATCCGTGGTGAGAAGCGCGGGCAATCCGCAAAAATGATCATCATGGGCGTGGGTATGGAAGATACCGGCGAGCTCATTCACGCTGATACTGAGCGAATTCAAAATCGCATCTAGGTTTGGCCCGCAGTCGATCAAATAAAACCGCCCCTGCACGCACACGATGCTGCTCATACATGGGCGATCGATATCCCAACCATCACCCTGTCCGGAATGGATAACCGAAAAATATTCTCGGTAGGACCGGCGTATCGTTAAAGGATAGGCCGACGCATAGGCCTGTTCCGGCGGCAGTTCCATATCAACGTCGACGGATTCGCCATCATATTCGATACGATATTTGCTGAGGCCCGTTCGCTGGCTAGTTACGCCGTTTCGGATTTCGGTTTTGCGGTCGCCGAGTTTCAAACTGTCCAACAATTCGGAAACCGGCCGCAACTTACCGAATGCAAAATGTAATTTGATGCGCATCCATTCACGAGTTTCTTCCTCGCTTGCCCCCGCCTGGCGCAATTCTTCCTCGGACAACAGGCCGTAATTACCGCGATGGATATAACTTAGTTGGTGGTCGACCTGATCGGGCATTCCGATCAACAGCGGCTTCTCGCCGGTATTGTTTGGATGATTCGGCAGAATCATGCCCTGGCGATAGAGCATCTGCAGCGCAGGGAATTCAGCCAAATTGGTGAAGGCCCCATTCTGGAGCATTACATCCGCTAGGAGTATGGCATTGGGGCCGGTCTCGCACTCTACGCCATTGATCATCGTCTGAGTGATCAGGCCCCGCCGCATCAGGTGTTTGACCACGTCAGCGGGACAGCCGCACAAAATCCTCAGGTCGGCCTCTTCGATTTCGACCCATTCGACACCGTCAGCCACTGAAAGCTTGCGGATTTTCATATACTTGCCCCAAAAAACCTAATGCCAAGCGGCATTAGACTCCATTATGCCGGACGGGTTCAACCCCGACCTGTGATGATCATCACACTGTTGCGCGTTAACTGGCTCAGGTATAAGCAGCAATTATGCGCATTACCAACCGAATCGACCCCGACTATCTTGCACTTGTTGAACAGGCAATTGCGGAAACGCCTGAAAACTTGCACGAGATGGATCCCGAAACACTGCGAAACTTTCGCAACGCTCAACGCACAATACCACCACCGCCGGACGATGTCGCAATTGAAAATACCACCATTGACTCAAAATTTGGCGGTATTCCAGTGCGCATTTATCGGCATCGTTCGCAAACCGGCAGCGATACGCCGCTAATTCTCTATTTTCACGGGGGTGGCTTCGTGATCGGCAATCTCGATACCCATCAATCGAGCTGCATCAGGCTATGCGTGGACACCACATGGCCCGTGATCAGTGTCGACTATCGTCGCGCCCCCGAAAACCCGTTCCCCGCCGCACCAGAAGATTGTTATGCGGTTTTTTGTTGGGCTGCGCAAAATGCGGAAACGCTCGGAATCGATAGAGATCGGATCGCGCTAGTCGGNGAAAGTGCCGGGGGCAATTTGGCCACCGTTGCGGCATTAATGGCTCGGGATCGAAACGGACCCCAGGCGGCGTTCCAGTTGCTTTTTTACCCTGTCACCGATTGCAACTATACCACGCCGAGTTATCAGAATTTTGCCGACGGGCCGCTATTGCCGGCTCGCGTGATGCAAGCCTATTGGCGTCACTATCTGGCAGGAGACGAAACCACCGACGAGATCTATGCGGCACCGTTGCTGGCAGAATCTTTGGTGGACCTGCCGCCGGCGGCGATCGTCACCGCCGAATTCGATGTACTCAGATCAGAAGCCGAAGCCTACACGACGCGGCTGAAATCACAGGGTGTTACGGTCAGCGAATATCGAGCGGAAGGGCTTATTCACGGTTTTATGAAACATGTTGGCGTACATCCGGAAGCCGAGCGAGTCTATTCGGCCGCACGCAACGATATGATCGAAGTGCTCAACGCTTAATCAAGGAACAGCATCATGGGACAAATCGACCAACGCATCGAAGAACTCGGTATCGAATTGCCGGCCGCCGCAGCACCTGCTGGAAGCTACGTGCCCTATGTCCTGAGCGGCAATCAACTTTGGATCGCCGGCCAAGTACCCTTTTGGGATGGCAAGGTAAAGTATCGGGGCAAGGTTGGTGAAAGCGCTAGCGTCGACGACGCTATCGCGTCCGCCAGATTGTGCGGCCTCAACATTATCGCTCAAGCCAAAGCTGCGCTCGGCGATCTCGATCGAGTAGAGCGGGTGATCAAGCTTGGNGGTTTCGTCAATGCATTGCNGGACTTCACCGACCACCCAAAAATTATCAACGGAGCTTCGGATTTGATTGTGGAAATTTTCGGTGAAGCGGGCAAACATGCACGGTTTGCTGTCGGTGCCGCCGGGCTACCGATCGATTCCACCACCGAGATCGATGCCGTAATCGCCGTGCGCTCGTGATCCGATCCGTTTAAACTGGCACCATGCCGGACGGAACGGAACCGATTGAATTAAAACTGGTCGAGGACATCTCGGCGCTTGACCCGGGCCAATGGGATCAGTGCGTCTATGGTGCGGACACACCGCCTGGCTCTCCGTTTCTGTCATATGCCTTTCTCAACGCGCTCGAACTATCAAAGTCGGCAACCGGCGACACCGGCTGGCTGCCGCGCCATCTGACGATGCAGGACGATGCGGGCAACCTGCTCGCCGCAGCACCGCTTTACGTCAAAAATCACAGCCAAGGCGAGTATGTCTTCGATCACAACTGGGCACATGCCTACGAGAATGCCGGAGGACATTACTATCCGAAGCTACAATGCGCGGTGCCTTTCTCACCGGTGACCGGCCCCCGGTTGCTGGCTCCGGCCAATATTTCTGATCGTAAGGGGCGCCTTCAAAGCCTCTCGGCTGGCCTGATCGAGATCACCCGACAAATGAACCTTTCTTCGCTGCACGTAACGTTCTGCACCGAGGAAGATGCGGCCTTGTTGGAGGAGAGCGGGTTTTTAATCCGCCACGATCACCAATTCCATTGGGAAAATCACGGCTACGAAGATTTCGACGATTTCTTGGGCGCACTCAATAGCCGCAAACGCAAGAATATTCGCAAAGAACGCCGCGCCATCGCCGATCAGGGAATCTCCACCGAAGCACTAACCGGTGACGCAATCGAACCCGCCCATTGGGACGCTTTCTATCGCTTCTATGTCGATACTTACGACCGAAAATGGGGCTATCCCTATCTTACTCGTGAATTTTTCGACCGACTTAGCGCTTCGATGGCGGACCGGACAGTGTTGATCTTAGCGTTTCGCGAGGGACGGCCCATCGCCGGCGCCATTAACTTCTGCGACGACAATGCACTTTACGGCCGGAATTGGGGCTGCATCGAAGACCACAAATTCCTACATTTCGAGACCTGCTATTACGCAGCCATCGATTTCGCGATCCAACGCGGTTTGAAACGGGTTGAAGCGGGCACGCGGGGGCCACACAAATTGCAGCGCGGTTATGTACCGCACCGAACCTTCAGCGCTCATTGGATCGAAAATGATAGTTTCCGGTCTGCGGTCGCGCGCTTCCTTGAAGAGGAACGCGAACTCGAGGCCCGTGAAGCAGAGGCCTTGAAGGATTACGCGCCATTTAGAAAGTCCTAAACCGCAAATGTGCGACTGATGTGATTCTCGTCACAGCGTCGCAACGCTCGCTCCATCATATTGCAATACAATAACTATAAAGATCGGGTTACGCGCATACTCCGAGGCCGATTAAGCGCACCGTAAGGTGGAGAAGAAAAATGAATGCGAGCACTGAACAAAACAAATGCCGCGAACGGCAACCGGCCTACCGACAGGGTAAACCCCGTCCCGAATTCAAGAACCCGTTGCTTCTGTATAGTGCCTTCGTCGGCGTTTCACTGATGCTATTGGGCGCTGTTACGGCCGCATCTCTGATGGTCTGAGCCGCCGGGCGATGCCGGCCACCGAAGCTATTTGACGTATTCCGGCGCCTTTTTCTTTTTACCGCCTGGCTTCTTCTTATTCTTGGGCTTTTTCGAGTTTTTATCGCTCTTGGTAGCCGCCACGGGCGGATAGGTAAACGCGAGCACATCGTCCTCGACTTCAATCCGCACCGTACCGCCGTCGGCAAGTTTGCCGAACAGCAACTCCTCGGCGAGGGGCTTTTTGATCTTGTCCTGAATCAGGCGCGCAAGAGGTCGGGCGCCGAAGCTCGGATCATAACCACGCTTGGCCAGCCAATCGCGTGATTCGTCGGAAAGGTCGATCACCACCTTGCGGTCGGCTAACTGCTCTTCGAGCTGGATAACGAACTTATCGACCACTCGGCTGACCACTTCAGGCGCCAGCGGCGCGAAACCGATGATCGCGTCGAGCCGATTTCGGAATTCCGGGGTGAACATCCGGTTGATCGCGTCAGTATCCTCGCCAACCCGACTTTCGCGCGCAAATCCGACCGCCGCCTTGGCGAGATCCGCCGCGCCCGCATTGGTGGTCATGATCAAAATGACATTGCGGAAATCTACCGACTTGCCGTTGTGATCGGTGAGCTTGCCATGATCCATAATCTGCAGAAGCAAATTGAACACATCCGGATGCGCCTTTTCGATTTCGTCGAGCAGAACCACCGTGTGCGGCGTTTGGTCTACCGCATCGGTCAACAGACCGCCCTGGTCGAAACCAACATAACCGGGAGGCGCGCCGATCAACCGCGATACACTGTGACGCTCCATATATTCCGACATGTCGAACCGAACGAGTTCAATCCCGAGCGTCAATGCTAGCTGACGCGCGACTTCGGTCTTGCCAACGCCGGTGGGGCCGGAGAATATAGATAGGAGCCAATCGGCTTTTCGGGCTCACGTAAGCCTGCTCTGGAGAGTTTAATCGAGCTTGCCAGAGCCTCGATTGCTTTATCCTGGCCGAAAACGACCATCTTGAGATCCCGCTCCAACGTCATGAGCGCAGCACGATCGTCACTGGAAACCTGCTTCGGCGGAATGCGCGCCATTTTAGAGACCACGCGTTCCACATCTTTCACGCCGACCTGTTTCTTGCGCCGCGATGGCGGCAGTAGCATTTGCGATGCACCGACCTCGTCGATAACGTCTATTGCCTTGTCCGGCAGCTTACGGTCGTTGATGTAACGCGCCGACAGATCGACAGCGGTGCGGATCGCGGGCGCCGTATATTTGACCTTGTGATGTTCCTCATAATAAGGCTTGAGGCCGCGTAGGATTTTCACCGCGTCTTCGATCGAAGGCTCTGCCACATCGATCTTCTGGAAGCGCCGTACCAGAGCGCGGTCCTTTTCGAAATGGTTGCGATATTCCTTATATGTCGTGGAGCCAACGCAGCGCAGCGAACCGCTCTGCAAAGCGGGCTTCAAAAGATTTGATGCATCCATCGCACCGCCGCTGGTCGCCCCGGCGCCGATAACCGTGTGAATTTCGTCGATAAACAGAACGGAGTCCGGCATCTCCTCCAATTCTTTGAGGACTGCCTTCAGCCGTTCCTCGAAATCGCCGCGATAGCGAGTGCCGGCAAGCAGCGCACCCATATCGAGCGCAAATATCTCGGCATCCCGCAATACCTCCGGCACATCGCCTTCGACGATTTGACGCGCCAGTCCTTCGGCAATCGCCGTCTTACCCACGCCGGGATCACCCACATAGAGCGGATTATTCTTTGTCCGGCGGCATAGAATCTGGATGGTGCGCTCGACTTCTTCAGCACGGCCGATCAGCGGATCGATTTTGCCATCCGTGGCTTTTTTATTGAGATTTACACAATAAGCTTCAAGTGCCTCGGTGCCCTTTTTATTAATGTCCTCGCCCGCAGCATCATCGTCGGCCCCGTCGATCGTCCGGGTTTCGTCAAACTCAGCCGTCTTGGCGATGCCGTGGCTGATATAATTTACGGCGTCGAAACGGGTCATATCCTGTTGCTGCAGAAAATAGACCGCATGACTTTCGCGTTCGGAGAACAGTGCCACAACCACATTCGCCCCGGTGACTTCTTCGCGCCCCGACGACTGAACATGAATGGCCGCGCGTTGCAGCACCCGCTGAAAGCCCGCAGTCGGTTTCGGGTCTTCGAGTGTCTCGTTGGTCAACATCTCCAGGTCGTTGTCTAGAAACTCGGACACGGAATCGCGCAATACTTCGACATTGACGCCGCAGGCATTAAATACGGCTAATGCATCCTGGTCCTCGGTAAGCGCCAGGAGCAAATGCTCCAAGGTGGCGTATTCGTGTCCCCTGTCACTGGCAAATCCAAGTGCTCGATGAAGAGTTTGTTCGAGATTACGCGATAACATCGGTGTTTAATCCTTTTCCATCGTGCAATGGAGCGGGTGTTGATGCTGGCGGGNAAAATCCATTACCTGATTGACCTTGGTTTCAGCGATATCATAGGGGAAAACGCCGCATACGCCGACTCCGCGACGATGCACATGGAGCATTATTTGCGTTGCGCGTTCCCGGCCCATACCGAAAAAGCGTTCCAATACGTGAACAACGAATTCCATTGGTGTGTAATCATCGTTTAACAACAAAACCTTATACATAGACGGCTTTTTCGTCTTTGGTTTGGTCTTGGTGATAACACCGGTATCGCCGTCAGGCCCTATAACGTTATCTTGGTCGCTCATTGCCGCGTCAATTGCTACAACTTTCCCCAAATATATGAGATTCGGGGGGGCCGTTTAAAGGCCTAAAGACGTGCTCGACGCACTCAAAAATCAATTGCCGAAAATTCTTGAAGGTGCTCGCAGCGAACGCGAAATCTATAGCGCACCCTGTCTAGCCGACGGCCCACTTTCGAAACGGCGAAAAGGCGGTGGGCTACTTTGCCCAATTTGTGAGATGCGCCATCACAGCTTCTTGCCCTTTGGGCTCGCGGGACGGCGCAACGCGCGTTGCCCAAATTGCGGCTCGCTGGAACGCCATCGGNTTCTATTCCTCTATCTAAGCAACCATCTGCGTTGGACCCGGCGANGTCTCAAGCTGCTTCACATCGCCCCTGAGCCCTGCATCCGTAACCGCTTGGCACCCCTGCCCCAGATTCAATATTGCGATGTCGATCTGTTTGCATCCGGCGTAACGATCAATATGGATATTACGCAATTGGACTTTCCGAGCGCGCGGTTCGATGGGATCATCTGCTCGCACGTGCTCGAACATGTCGAGGCTGATCGTGATGCCATCGGTGAAATATTCAGGGTGCTGAAACCCCACGGCCATGCGCTGATCATGGTGCCGCAGGATATGAACCGCGCTGTGACCGATGAAGACAGCACGGTACAAAAACCTGCGGAGCGCGCTCGACGCTTCGGCCATCCATATCATGTGCGCACTTGCGGCGCCGACTACGGAGACCGGTTTCGTGCCGCCGGGTTTGAAGTCACCGAGGCAAACAGTGCAGCCTTATCTGCGCATCGCCGCCGGCACTTCCGACTCAACAAGTGTATACTCCACGACTGCCGCAAACCATCGACGTGAGAAACAAAAACGGCCCCGCATTTTGGCGAGGCCGTTTCCATACCGATAAAACCGGATGTGTTAGGCAGCTTTTACGGCCTTTTCGACAGTCGCCTGAACCTGCTCTTTGATCGGAGCAAAAGTTTCATTAGCGACCTTGAGCGACAATTCGCTGATTTTGGTGCTCTCTGCCACGAAGGCTTCGAATGTCTCTTTGGCATAATCATTTTGCACATCGACAACGTCATTCAACGTCTTTGCCGCCAAGACGGCCTTGGTCGCTTCGACACCTGATTCCGCCGTAACTTTAGCTAGATCAAAATAGGCCTTGCTGATGTCCTCGGCGCCTTTGGCAAAAATGCCGCCCGCTTTCACGAACACCTGCATTGTTTCTTGGCTGTATTCGGTCATGTCTTCATAGGCTTTGGCGTAGGTGTCTTGCATCTCTTCAACCTTTTCTTTGCCCATGGCGACCGCCGCCTCGACCGTCTCGTTTACGCTCGCTTCGGCCGGTTTGGACCCATTGGAAGTTTTCTTCGTAGTCATGTCTGTCTCCATTCAGAGGATGATGTGTCTCTACCTGCAATTCTTTAAAGATTCTGCCCGGTTAAGAATCGGGAATGCGCGATCTATCTTTATGTTGCATTGCAATATAGGGCAAATATATGCAGAAATCCGGCGCCGTCAAGATATTTTTTGTGCATTGCACAATAAATTTAGCCGCGGCGCACAATCCCATGGTGGTACCGGCAACCATGGATAGACAGAACACCGAACAATATTCAGAAAGAAAAAGATCAATGAAAGATCGACAGACAAAATAAAATAATGTACTATGCAAATAAGAAAGATTTATATACTATTCGCTTAGAAAATTTAGAATAATACTGTTGAGCATCGGCTGGGGACTATGAATATAAACCAAATATTCATCAGGTTTTCTTTGATATTGCTTGTCGTGGCGTGTTTCGCTGTTCGGCAGCCAGCCGAAGCGCGGTATGCAGCAATTGTGGTTGACGCTAATGACGGCACTGTTCTGCATTCGATCAACGCAGATACAAGAAATTACCCCGCATCGCTTACCAAAATGATGACCCTCTACATGCTATTCGAGGCGCTCGATCAAGGTACGGTGGTAATGCACCAGGAAATGATCGTCTCGCGGAAGGCGACACGGGCACGTCCGTCGAAACTAGGCCTCGGTCGGGGCGAACGTATCAAGGTCAAAGACGCAATCGCGGCGCTGATTGCCAAATCCGCAAACGATATCGCCATCGTGGTTGCCGAGGAATTGGCGGGCTCCGTGCGAGCCTTTGCAAAAGCAATGACCCGGCGCGCGCGGGAATTGGGTATGGAACGAACCACCTTCCGAAATCCTCATGGGCTACCCAATCGCGGCCACTTATCGACCGCCCGCGATATGGCGGTTTTGTCCCGGCTGTTGATCGAGAGGTTCCCGCATTACTACGATTATTTTGCCACCAAACGATTCAAATTCCGGGGCCGCAAGTTCACCAATCACAATAAACTGCTCGGCCGTTACAGCGGTGCCGATGGTATCAAAACCGGCTACACCCATGCGGCCGGCTACAATCTGGCTGCTTCTGCGGAACGGGACGGACACCGTTTAATCGCAGTTGTCTTCGGCGGAAAGACCGCCAAGTTTCGCGACAGGCACGTTAAAAAGCTTCTCGATAAAGGATTTGCAAAACTGGGTGATGCGCAAAGCTCAGAAGAATCTCCTGTCGACAAACCCAAAGCCCCGGCAACCAAAATCCCACNCCAAATTTCGCCCGAGCCCTTTCCCGATCCGCATCCCGCACAATCCGTTGCTGCCGAGGAAGCACGGGAATTGGCACGGCAAATAGCTGCCGAAGCGGCACTACCGCCATTTAAGAATTCTGCTCCCGCAAAAGCCGAACCCGAAACACTTGCAGCCGAGGAGACGAACTCTACGGATAAATCCCAGGTCAAGANGGGCACGTGGATGATCCAGATCGGCGCCTACTACAAAAAGGCACCTGCAGCTCGACGCGCTAGCAAGGCCGCAGAGAAGCTATCGAAAGTCGGCAAAAGGTTCGACGTTGCAGTGATGACCGGCGAACGGAAGAACCGCACCGTCTACCGAGCCCGTCTCGCGGGTCTCAGTCGGCAAGACGCACTCGATGCCTGCCGCCAACTAAAACGCCACAAATTCGATTGCATTCCGATGTCACCGGGCCGGGCACGCGGAAACTAGGTTGCCAAACGAGAAATCAAAAGGCCGGCGGCTCTATTCCGCTCAAACGCAATTGTTCCGCCACTGCCTCTTTCAACTGTGCAAGACCGTCTTCGGTTTTTGACTCACATCTGACGACTAAGGCGTTTTGGGTATTCGACGCCCGCAAAAGCCACCATCCTTCCGGAGTATCTACACGGACGCCGTCGACCGTACTGACCCGAGCACCCGCTTGCGATAAACGCTCGCGCACCTCTTCGGCAATCGCGAATTTGCGTTCTTCGGGCACGTCAAATCGAATCTCCGGAGTATTGATCATTTGCGGAAGACCGTCGCGCATCTCCGCCAAACTACGATCCGAACGGGCGACAATGTCGACCATCCTAAGCGCTGCATAAAGCGCGTCGTCATAGCCGTAGTAGCGGTCGGCGAAAAAAATATGTCCGCTCATCTCTCCCGCCAGTGGCGCCTTTAGCTCGGCCATCTTGGACTTAATGACGGAATGACCGGTCGCGCTCATGATCGGCTTGCCACCGAAACGCAACACTTCGTCGAATAAAGCCTGACTGGCCTTCACGTCAGCGATCACCGTGGCGCCGGGAAGTTCTTCCAGCATGTCACGGGCAAGAATGGCAAGAATTTGATCGCCCCACAGGATACGCCCAAGACCGTCTACAATTCCGATACGATCCCCATCTCCATCGAAGGCAATGCCCAAATCGCAGCTCTCGGCAATAACCGTTTCCTGCAATTGGACCAGATTCTCCGGAATGGTCGGATCCGGGTGATGCGCTGGGAAACTTCCATCGATATTTTCGTTTAGCAAAATATGTGTGCCCGGCAGGCAAGAGGCGAGTTGCGCCATCGCAGGACCGAGCGCACCATTGCCCGCATCCCATGCGACCTTCAGACCGCTTGCAGCTCGATAATCTCCCATCAAACGGGCGACATAGGATTCGCGTATCGCCTTTGTACTAACCGCACCAGCTCCATCGGTAACCTTGCCGGCGGCTGCGCGTTGCCCCAGTGCCACAATGTCATCACCCCAGAAAGGTTTGCCACCCAGCATCAGTTTGAATCCATTGTATTCGGGGGGATTATGCGAACCGGTTACCATTATTCCACCGCCCGCCTCTAGTACCGTTGCCGCGTAATACAGCGTCGGTGTTGCGTTGAGGCCGATCTCGACGACATCAACGCCGGCATCACGGGCGCCGCGAACCACCTCGCTTGCTAGGGAGGGGGAGGAATCGCGACCGTCATAGCCCACGCATAACGTGCGATCCCCTTCTTCGATAATGACCGAGCCGAAGCACCGTCCAACCGCATAGGCATCTGCTTCATGCAGGGTATCTCCAAAGATTCCCCTGATATCGTATTCGCGCAAAACCGTGTCGTCGAAACTATGGGTAGTCAACCGGCTTTCCTCCCGTCCGCGGGCTCGTGCTCGCGGGCCGGCCGACCGATGGAGCTATATTCAAACCCGGCTTCTCGCATCGTGTCGGGATCGTAAATATTGCGAAGATCGACCACCACCGGTGCTTTCAATGCAGATTTCATCCGGTCCAAATTAAGGGAACGGAACTCGTTCCATTCGGTGACGATGACGAGCGCATCGGCACCGTCCAGCGCATCGTAAGTATCTTCGCACCAAGCGACGTCCGGCAGGATGGGTTTGGCTTCCTCCATCCCAGCCGGATCATAGGCCTTGATAACCGCCCCCGCCTCTTGCAATGCCGGCACAATATCGAGGCTGGGGCTCTCGCGCATATCGTCTGTATTCGGCTTAAAAGTCACACCCAACAAGGCAATCGTCTTACCCTCTACGCTGCCGCCGCAAGCGGCAATCACGCGCGCCGCCATGGCTTTTTTGCGGCCAGCATTTACGTCGACTACGGATTCCACAATGCGCATGTCCACACCCACGGTCTGGGCCGTCCGAACCAGTGCCAACGTATCTTTTGGAAAACAAGAACCGCCATAGCCCGGGCCAGCATGGAGAAATTTATTGCCGATACGGCCGTCCAGCCCCATGCCACGAGCGACATCATGCACGTTGGCACCGACCTCTTCGCACAGATCCGAAACTTCGTTGATGAATGTGATCTTGGTCGCGAGGAAAGCGTTGGTGGCATATTTCACCAACTCCGCGGTTTCCAATTTGGTGAAAAGGATTGGTGTCTGAATCAAATGAAGCGGACGGTAAAGCGACCCCATAACCTCACGGGCCGATTCGCTTTCTACGCCGATGACGACCCGGTCCGGACGCATGAAATCTTCAATGGCGGACCCTTCGCGCAGAAATTCCGGATTTGAAACAACGTCAAATTGCGCATCGGGCCGAACCGACTGGATCACCCGTGCAACCTCACGGCCAGTGCCGACTGGTACCGTCGATTTAGTCACAACGACCGTATAATCTTCCATCGCGCGAGCAATATCTTCCGCCGCCGCAAACACGTAGCTCAAATCCGCGTGGCCATCACCCCGTCGGCTTGGCGTACCAACGGCGATAAAAACGGCTTCGGCCTGCTTGACTGCTTGATCGAGGTTGATTGTGAAATGCAGCCGGCCAGCTTCCGCGTTTTTGGCCACAAGCTCCTCGAGACCTGGCTCATAGATGGGAATTTCGCCATTTTCGAGCTTGGCAATTTTTTCCGCATCCAAATCGACGCAAGTAACATCGATACCGAACTCGGAAAAGCACGCCCCGGAAACCAGGCCGACATATCCGGTACCGATCATCGCAATTCGCATCTAATCACTCTTTCCGACAACTTCCGCCACCCTAGAGCCGAACCATAAAAATTCGACCGTGCGAACAAGGAGTCCCTACTTGTAATCGGCTATCACTTGCCTAACCGCGTCTGACATGTCCCCGCGATTAAGTGCAAATGCGAGGTTAGCCTCAAGAAATCCGACCTTATCGCCACAATCGAATCTTTTACCGGCAAACCGAAAGCCGGAAAAAGGTGAATTACCGACCATTTTCGCGAGCGCATCGGTCAATTGAATCTCGCCGCCGGCACCGGCCTGTTTTTCTGCTAGATGATCGAAAACTTCTGGCATCAAAACATAACGGCCAATAATAGAGAGTGTGGACGGCGCTTCCGACGGCTTGGGTTTTTCCACCAAACCCTTTACTTCCACCAAATCACCTTCGTCGGTTTCGATATCCAAAATTCCGTACCGGTCTGTGTGATCCGGCGGCACGTCCATAACAGCGACCACATTTCCTTGGGTATGATCATGGGCGTCGATCAACTGCTTCAGGCAAGGCGTTTCGGCCATTACTAAATCATCCGCCAGCAAAACCGCGAAGGGTTCGTCACCGACATAGTTACGCGCACACCAAACCGCATGGCCCAGACCTAATGGTTCCATTTGACGGGTATAGGCAATTTGACCAGGGTCGGGCATCCAACCGCGAATGGAATCGACCAGGTCGGTCTTGCCGCGGGCGCTCAATGTCTGATCAAGCTCGTAGGAAACATCGAAATGGTCTTCAATCGCGTGCTTGCCGCGTCCGGTGACAAAAATGAATTCCTCAATTCCTGCCGCCGCAGCCTCTTCGACTGCATATTGAATCAAAGGCTTATCGACGACCGGTAACATCTCTTTCGGCAGCGCTTTTGTGGCAGGGAGAAATCGCGTGCCCAAACCACCGACCGGGAACACCGCTTTACGAACTTTTTTTGCCATGGAGATCGTTTCGTCTTCAGAAGTTTGGGTGATTGTTTAGACGGCGCGCCCGCAGACGGCAACCGCTTAAAAGGTATATTTTTACTCTTCAATCAGAATAGCTTTGGCGCGCCGAGCTTTGGCGATAATTTCCTCCGCCTTAGCAGGGTCAGGATGGCCAGTTTCGACCATTTCCTGCACTGCTCGCTCAATCTCACTTTTCGGCGCGCCCGGTTGCAACCCTAACGCCGCATAGGCATCCGCCCGGCTCATGGATTGTTCGAGCAGTGCAGGTCCGTCATGCGGTAATTCTGCTGCGTCCGCGATTTTCGATTTTTCCCGCCATTGAACCCCGTGCATGCGGTCGAGATAGGCTTCCAAGATCGCAGCGCTTTCCGGATCCTCAAGACTTGCCGCTTCATACAGTGTGATCAGTGCGTCGATGGAGAGTTCGGACAAAAGTTTGCCTGCTTGGGGGCCCTGCAATACCCGACCATCCATATCACCGGTGTCGCGGTTCAGATAAACGACGACAAAATCGGTTCGACGGTCGATATGTTGCCCTTTAGCCGGCCCCCTTAGATCGGCCGCCTGTCGGTTAAGCGCACGCAGCCGCCCCATCCATGGCAACAATCCGAGCAGGACAAGCCACAACATACCGAGTCTTCCCGATGCAATCGCAAGACCGATCACTACCAGCGCGAATATGATACCCAATACTCGCAATACTTTGAGGACGTCCCTCGGTTCCGCGGTCACGTACCAACGCGCGAGAAGCAAAAATAAGCCGAGCAGAAGAACCCCTGCCAAAACCCATGTCATGCGGCACGCCCTCCTTCGTCCTCATTTCTTTCGACTGTCTCCGGCAATCCAATTGCTTCCAACATCATGCGCACTTCTTGGCGCGCGGCCAGATGGGACATATTAAGGCGAACACCGGCCTCGGGGTCGCGCAAATCCAACAAGGTCAGCCCTTTGAGAAACAGTTCGCGAAAAATCATTCGCTCGCTGAAACCAGGCGCGATTCGAAAGCCGATGCGCTTCGACAGCGCGTTCAGTGCCTCATCCACCGCCCGCCTGTTTCGGGAATCAAGCGTACTCAAGCGATTGCGCGCGACGATCCAGTCGATGCTTCCGCCATCGCGCTGAATGCGATTTTTGCGATTTTCCCAAACCATCTCCGCATAGCGGCTGGGTCTCAATATTCTTAACGTATCTGGCTCGACCTTCGCCAAAACGTCGAGATCGATAAAACTGTCATTCATCGGCGTAATAAGCGTATCCGCATAACTATGAGCCCGGCGCGACAGGTTATTGTCACCGCCCGGTGTATCGATAACGATGAAATCGTTTTTCTCGCCAAGAAACCGCAAGCACTCGTCGACCGCTGCTTCGTCTTCCTGCAATGCCAATTCTCGGGTCGAAGCGGTACTGGACTGCAACACCCGATGCTCGGGCAAGGGCAACCCGATGCCCTGAGATTCCATATTGTCGCGCCGATTATTAATGTAGTGGGTCAGGGTCGCCTGCGGCGCATCGAGATCGATCGAACCGACGAGATAGCCTGCATGCAATAAGCCCGCGATGAGGTGCATACTCGTGGTGGACTTGCCGGTTCCGCCTTTGACGTTACCAACGACGATTATCTGAACGGGTGACTGTTCTTCAGTCATACGGCGCGTATCCAAATTACCCGAAGATGAAACGCCGCTCCTCCAAATGGCGACGCGGCGGGACCAGATAGCACATTTATACCGATTCCTACCAAAAAGGCAGTATTCGCCGGGCTCATTCGAAAAAGTTGAACGCCAGCGCCCAAGACAGATTCGGATTGGACTGCGACCTACCCGACAATTTGGATATAACAACAATGATGCGGAAAAGGTGAGTTGAGAATCACGTCGTGTTTATGTCCGACAAATTCCGACAATTTTGGCTTTTCGGTGTGTGCATTCTGCTACTCGCAGCGGGGTGCCAAACCGACGAATCGGATCTGCCGCCGGGCCAAGCTGTTTGGGTCGATCCGAAAGATTCTCGGCTAATTCTTAATATGCCCGAATTGGCTCGCGCCCAATTGCGAATTCGACGCTACCGCGAAAAGACCGGTCGACTAGTCGAAGAAGTTGCCGAATGGTACGGCCTCGAAGGACGAAATATTATTGCTGGTTTGGTATTAAGTGAATCCAACGAAGGCCCACCGTTGACAGACCCTCAAGATCCAAACGAGGTCGCAGCAAGCTGGGCTGCTTTTCAAAAACAAAAACCCGCTTATGGAGGGCTCGAACAATCGGCCAATATTCTAGGTCCGGTCCTGTGGCGGAGAGCCAGCATCGGCACCCGTGCCTGCGTCGTCTTTTTACAGCGATGGTCGGTAGTTGGTCGCCAACGCTTATCCGCACCAATCACCAGCCTTTCCGGATACTATTGCAATGCGCCAGGTGAAGTGTTCACGCCGGCTTTGGCCGAAAGGGTTGTAAAGTCGCTTGGGCTCGGCCTACAACCGCTACCGCCACTTCCGGGCCTACAACCGCCGCCAATTCGATAGGAATTTGCCAAAATGAAACTTTTCGACCTTGCCGGAAAAACCGCACTCGTCACCGGGTCAACAAAGGGCATCGGCCGTGCGATCGTGAATCGATTGGCCGAACACGGTGCCAATGTCGTGGTTTCATCCAGAAAAGCAGAGGTTTGTGACGAAGTCGCCGCTGAGGTTAACGAGACCTGGGCAACCGGTGAGGCCCGCGCGGCAGCAATTCCCTGCAATATTCAGCATAAGGATCAATTGCAAACCCTCGTTGACGGGACACTGGAAACCTTCGGCGCAATCGATATTTTGGTCTGCAATGCAGCGGTAAATCCGTATTTCGGCCCGTCGAAAGACACGCCGGATGACGCCTTCGACCGCACTATGGAATCAAACGTGCGAAGTAATTTTTGGCTCTGCAACATGGTCCTGCCGCAAATGATCGAACGCGAAGGAGGCTCGATTACGTTGATATCTTCGATCGGCGGCATTCGCGGCCGGCCATTGTTGGGCATTTATGGGATATCGAAAGCGGCAGATATGCAGATCGCCCGCAATCTCGCGGTCGAATATGGGCCACAGAATATTCGCGTCAATTGCATCGCTCCCGGGCTCATCCGCACGGACTTTGCTCGCGCGCTTTGGGAAAATCCCGATATTCTAAAAGAACGTACGGCCACGACCCCCCTCCGCCGCATCGGCGAACCCGATGAAGTTGCCGGTGCCGTGGTTTTCCTCGCATCGGACGCGGGCAGTTTTATTACCGGAGAGACACTCGTCATCGATGGCGGCGTCACAATCATCTAGCCGTGCGGCGACGGTAAGGCGACGATTCAAATTTCCCAGACAGCGGATCGGCGTTCCTTGCCATTGTATGGAATATTTTTACGCCGCCTGCATGGCCCAAAATAACGCTCGGAGCGAACGAAAGGCCGTGGCTTGTCGAATATATAGTCCATTCGAGATGACAGGGCTTTGAGGCTCATAGGCCGTGCCACCATTTCGTTAACACCTGCATCCCGTGCCTGAGTAACAACATTGGGGTCCGCATTTTCCACGGTCATTATCAACGGCAAGAACGGGTTATTGCTTTCGGGGTCGCGGCGAATTTTTGTAACCAAATCGATGGCCTCAGCCGGATGATCGACCCACTCCACTATTCCTAGATCATAAGGATGGCACTGGGCCATTTCGTACGCTTCTTTGGGCGAGACACACTCTTGGATCGACTTGATATCGAAAGCATCCAGCACATTTCGCAAAATCCGGCCCGCGTGCGGATTGTCCGCGAGATGCAGAATGCGTAACTGATCGTAGGCTTTCGGCACCCTCTGCTCCCCAACATGCCGCGCCCAGCTCTAATGCGCCGGAGAATCACGGCTGCGCCTAGCCGGTATTATACAGTCTGCAAATGGGACGCGAATGAAGAATCTTAGCTGTCTGACAAAAAGTCGTGGAAAACCCCAAAATACGCCGCTATTTCCGGAACGATGCGTCGTATCGCGAGCAATTAATACAGCCGGTGGTGTAGGTGGATAGCGAGCGGGAGAAATTTTAACAGCCAACGGACGACATCAACTTCTCGAGTCGTGCCACTTCGACACCGTCGTTTGTTTCGAACCATGATGCAATTTTGCTGGGACCCGACGGACCGGTTAAAAAAATTTCTTGGTCGGAATCGCCGACAACAAGCATGGCACCCTAACATTCGATGCGAGAAAACATCACGATAGTAAGCCTCATAGGGTTCTTTCTTATTTAATATTATTATGATTACTTAATTTATAAAAATTATATTTATTTTTTATTGATATATATATTAATAACTAATATATTTATGATCACTTATTAAGTATTATCCAATTATATTATTCTCGTTTAATGCTGTGTTACTTTTTGCTTGCAGCTAACAAAACTGTTGCTGCCGGCGCGGTCACGACTAAAGTCGCGCCATGTGCGGAATTGCTGGATTGATCGAAGACGCCGGCCAAGGCAATCAGGAAAGGCTCGAGTTCCAAGCCGAGGCGATGGCGAATGCGTTGCACCATCGCGGGCCCGATAGCGCCGGCGTTTGGGCCGATGGCACCACCGGCGCGGCACTCGGTTTTCGCCGTCTATCGATTATCGATCTGAGCGTCGCCGGAGACCAACCGATGCGCTCGGATGACGGCCGTTACGCGATCACATTTAACGGCGAGATTTATAACTTTGCCGCAATTCGCAGTGTCCTTTCTAGCCACGGCGTACGATTTCGTAGCCAATCGGATACCGAGGTACTGCTCAAAGCTTGCATTCACTGGGGTGTCGAACGCGCTGTCGGTGACATGGTCGGCATGTTTGCATTCGCGCTTTGGGACAATCAGGAACGCAAACTATGGGTGGTTCGCGACCGTTTGGGCATCAAGCCGGTATATTTCGGTCGAGCAGGAGACCGTTTCGTATTTGCATCGGAGTTGAAAGCGTTAAGAACGCTCGACGACTGGTCACCCGAAATCGATCGTGACGCGTTTAGCCTTTTTACCCAATTCAACTACGTTCCCGCTCCGCAGACGATATATAAGGGAATAAGCAAACTCGAACCCGGCTGCATGCTCGAATATAAGGCGGGCGGTACCCCGAAAATTTCTCGTTACTGGAACATTCGCAGCCAATTCCAACAGCCTCTGCTGGACATCGGCGAACGTGAAGCTGTGTGGCAAATCGACAAGCTATTGTCCGATGCGGTGGCGCAGCGTTTGGTCTCCGACGTACCGTTAGGTGCATTGCTTTCCGGAGGAATCGATTCATCGACAGTGGTTGCATTGATGAACCGGTCAACCCAAAGCAGCGTGCGCACCTTTACCATTGGATTTGGCGACAAGGGGTATGACGAAGCGGGAACCGCAAAACAGATAGCAAATCATATCGGCACCGATCACACCGAAATGACGTTGGCGCCTAAAGCCGCCCTCGACCTGATCGCGAATATGCCCGAAACATATGACGAGCCTTTCGCGGATTCTTCAGCTTTACCGACCTATCTGGTTTCCCAACTGGCGCGCCAACACGTCACCGTGGCGCTTTCCGGCGATGGGGGCGATGAAATTTTTTATGGCTACAACCGCTATACCGCCGCGCCAGCGATTTGGCGTCGAACAAGCTGGCTGCCCCAATTTCTACGTTGCATAGGGGGATGCGCGATAAAAACCATCAATCCCACTCTTTGGGATCGTTTAGCGCACATGATTCCCGAAGCTCGCCGCCCTCGCACCCCTGGGGTTAAGATGCATAAAGTCGGCGATATCCTGGGCCAAGCGACGGAAAAGGATGCCTATCGCAGTCTGGTTAGCCATTGGTCCGGCCGGAGCCTAATAAAAAACGGCCGGCAGGATGAAATCTCGTCATGGCCCGATGGCCTACCTAACGATTTTGCCGCAAAAATGGCCCTTCAAGACACCTGCACCTATTTGCCGGACGATATTCTTGCCAAAGTCGACCGGTCGAGTATGGCGGTTGGCCTCGAAGTGCGTGTACCCCTACTCGATCACCGAATCGTAGAGCTAATGGCAAGGCTGCCCACCGAGCTCAAACTGAAAGACGGAACACCGAAATACCTGTTACGCCAGGTACTTCGCCAATACGTTCCGGAAACACTTTTCGAACGACCGAAAATGGGCTTCGCCGTCCCTCTCGATCAATGGCTTAGGGGGCCCCTTCGCGACTGGGCGGAAGACCTGCTAGATGAACGCCGTCTTGCCGACGAGGGTTGGTTTGAGCCGAAACGCGTGCGCCGTCTCTGGCGCCGGCACTTGAAGGGCGCTGGCAACAACCAAGAGACACTTTGGGGCGTCCTTATGGCGCAGGCTTGGTTGGGCCGTTGGGCGTGAGCGACCAAACGATGCCTCTTCGAGACAAAAAAATTCTCTTCGTCGTCAGCGAAGATTGGTATTTTTGCTCCCATCGACTGGAGTTGGGAGCAGCTCTGGTGGCGGCCGGTGCCAAAGTCGCTGTTGCAACCCGTCTCGACAAAGATCGCGACACCATCATCCGCGCCGGCATTCGCGTCATCCCGTTCAACCTGGCACGCAGCGGCCGAAACCCTTTTCGCGACATAGCCAGTATTTTCCGTCTGATCTCAATCTATATTCGCGAGCGACCGGACTTGGTTCACCATGTGGCATTGAAGCCCACTCTCTATGGTGCTTTCGCCGCGTGGCTCACAAGAGTACCCGCGGTCGTCAACGCCCTGGGCGGTATGGGATTCGTCTTTATTTCGGAAAGCCTGTTCGCGCGCGCGGTCCGTAAAACGACTGCGCTCGCCTTCAAATTCCTGATGAATCGCAAAAACAGTCGCACAATCCTACAGAATCCCGACGATATCGCGCTTTACCGCGACCGGATTGGTGTCGTCGAAAGCCAACTCGCGTTAATCAAAGGTTCCGGCGTCGATCTCGCCACTTTTAAGGTAGCGCCCGAAAAAGACGGGAAACCAACCGCTGTCTGTGTTTCCCGCATGCTTTGGGATAAAGGCATCGGCGAGTTGGTGTATGCAGCTCGGATTCTGAAAGAACGGGGTGCACCAGTTAAAGTACGACTGGTCGGACCGACCGACGCCAATCCCGCATCAATTCCACCGGAAACGCTCGAGTCCTGGCACAAGCAAGGCATTGTTGAAGTCGCCGGCCCAAAAACCGATATCGCCGCCGAATACCGCAACGCCCACATCGCCGTGCTGCCCTCCTATCGCGAGGGCTTACCCAAATCCTTGCTCGAAGCGGCTGCCAGCGGACGTGCCATGGTAGCCAGCGACGTGCCCGGCTGCCGCGAAGTTTGCCGCAACGGCAAAACCGGATTGCTGGTGCCGGTGAATAGTGTCGAGCCCTTATCCGATGCGCTGGAGCGCCTTGCAACCGATGGCAGCTTGCGCCAAAAACTAGGCGCCGAAGCACGACGGGTGGCAGAACGTGAATTCGGTGTCGAAGCGGTGATCTCCGCAACATTGGATCTTTACACCGAAATCCTGAAATAGCCCGAAAGCGATAAAAATGAGCGCGGATAAAAAGAATATCAAGAACTGGCAGCGCGCAATTGCCGGGCTCGGTATAGCCATCGGAGTGCTCCTTTTTCTGCTGCCGACACCGGATTCTTGGCCACCGCGCGCATTGCCAGCGCTGGGTCTCGTCGCCATTGCGGTGGGATTTTGGGCAACGGAAACGATCCCGGTGCATCTCACCAGCTTTATATTTTTCTTTCTTGCATTGGTCCTGGCGATCGCGCCAGCGCCCGTGGTTTTTTCCGGTTTTCATTCCGGTGCGGTTTGGTTGGTTTTCGCCGGCGTCGTAATCGGCATTGCGATGCAGCAAACAGGGCTCGGCACTCAAATTGCCGAGGCAATAATCACCCGCTTCGGCCGTTCGTATGGTGGGTTGGTCGTCGGAATCGGCCTTACCGGATTTGCCACTGCCTTTTTCATGCCGTCGGCCATGGGCCGCATCGTCATCATGACACCGATCATCGCCGCGATTGCGGACCGACTGGGCTACGGATCGGAGAGTAAAGGCCGCGCGGGACTAATTCTCGCATTTTGTTTTTGCACCGTCGTGCCAGCGATGGGATTGCTGCCAGCGACGGTGCCAAATGTGGTGTTCGCCGGCGCGGTGGAGAGTATTCATGGCATCACCGTCCGATATACGGATTTTATGGCCCTGCATCTGACCGTTGCCGGTTCCCTCAGCCTGGTCGTGTTGTTGCTTTTGTCCTGGCTATTGTTTCGGGAACCCCTCCCCGACGGCGCCAAGCCAGTCGATGAAACCGGCCCAATGGCACTAACCGGAGAGCAGAAACGTCTTGCCTTCATCCTCGCGATCACCTTGGGCTTCTGGGTTACCGACAAAATTCACGGCGTCGCACCGGCTTGGGTCGGCCTTGGCGCGGCAATTGCCTGCTTGCTGCCGATCATGCGCATGGTTCCAGCGAAAGCGCTGGTCGATAAGGCCAACTATGGGCCATGGTTTTTTGTCGCCGGTATTATCGGCCTTGGCGCTGTTGTCGCGGAGACCGGGCTCGGCAAGGTGCTCGGTGGTCTGTTGATCGAGGTGGTTGGCTTCGCGCCCGGCGCCGATGCTTTCAGCTTCGGTGCGTTGATGCTGCTCGGGGGGCTGATCATGCTCGGGCTTAACGTTGCGGGCGTGCCGGCAGTACTTACACCGCTCGCAACCGACATCATGCAGGCAACGGGCTGGCCTCTGGAAACGGTTCTAATGAGCCAGATCAATAGCTTCTTTATGGTGTTTATCCCCTTTCAGGTCGCCCCCATCCTTACCGGAATGATGATCGGCGGGGTCGCCATGCGGTTCGGCCTGCGCATGTGCGTCACTTATTCGATGATTTACCTTTTTGTGATCGCACCCATTAATTTCCTCTGGTGGCGCTCGCTCGGCATGTTCGGATCGTAAGCCCTCTTTGAGGACCGAGCCGAAGCTGCTACATCAACGCCAAATTCAAATCCGCTTCGAGGGAGGTTGCGTTATGCCCCATTTCAAGTCGCTGCCGGACAATGCCGGTCCCGGCCAAGTGTTCGCCAAATATCACGATATCTATGGCCACTGGGCAAAAATGGGCCAGGAGATGATGAACGGCCCGTCGATTTTCTCGCCGGGCGAGCGCGAGTTGATTGCCGCCTACACGGTCTATTGCGCCGGCACCGAATACGCCATGGTCGCCCATTCGGCCGCCGCCTACGCATGGGGCATCGAAGAAGGTCTGTTGGACAAACTCGCCGCCGACCCGACCTCCGATGCGATCGATGCAAAATGGCATCCGATTTTGGCGATGATTAAAAAACTGACCGTCACCCCCAATGACGTTACCCAGGCGGATGCGGATGCGGTGTATGAAGCGGGCTGGGACGAAGATGCCCTGCATCACGTCATTGCGGTTACCGCAAGGATGAATTTCATGATCCGCCTGATCGGCGGTTTCGGATTCACGCCGATGACGCCCGAGGTCGCCAAACAGCGCGCCGAAGAGCGGGTCGAAAAGGGCTATGTCGGGCTCTATCCCGATTTGGAGAAGAAGGGCTAAGCAAGCTCGGCTTTATAACGGCTTCACCAGATAGGCGAGGCCGTATTTGGTCGCCCGCACCGGGCAATAGAAATCATTGTCCTCCACAAAGCGGTCCGCGAGAAAGCGGTGCACCGCATTGGTGCAACCGGACCAATCGTAATAGTCGTCGATCAGCACGAGCCCGCCCGGCACGATTCGATCCCAAAGGGTCTCGAAGCACTGCATCGTCGAATCGAACCAATCTCCGTCAAGACGTAGAACCGCGATGCGCCCGTCGGCGGGAAAAGCGCCAAGCGTATCTTCGAACCAGCCTTTATGGACCGATGTCGTCACGCCCGAGGGTTCGAAGCTTTTTAGATCTGCCAGAAATTGATCGTGATCGGCGGAGTTGTCATCGAACCATAATTCGCCGTTCCTCTGCTGGCTGAGCGCGTTTTCACCGTCCTTTGCCGTGGCTTCGGGCAGGCCTTCGAAACTATCGAAGAAATGAAAGCCGGTAACGCCGTAACGCGGCAAGAGCTGCATCATTGCGAACGACATGCCGCCCCGCCAGACCCCGCATTCCACATAATCGCCGGAAAGCTTTTGCTTTCGCACATGGCGTTCGGCAATCAATAGATTGTCTTCGAAACGGCCATAGGTGGCGATCATCGTGTAAGGCCTTACGCGCCGGTAGAGGGCGTAATTGCGCAGACGGTTCAGATATCTGTTGAACGCGGTTGGCATAACGATAGTGGTCTAATGGAAATCGCGCGACGGAAACAGCACTTTTGCCTGTTCGCGGGGATGTCGACGCGGTGTTGGCGGGGCGGAAAGCCGGCTCGGAACCAGATTACCGTCGGGGCCGCGTAGATTCGGTTTCGTCACTTCATCGGCGCGGGCAAGCGCATTGTCGAAAGTATCCTCTTCTTCAACCGCCAAATCGTCCAGCATATGGGATAGATTCTCCACCTTATCGGCGATGACATGAAGCACGATGCCCTCGCGCTGGAGTTTACCGGTCACCTTCATCAACCGTGCGCTCAGCACCTGACGGCGAAACCGCTCGTAGCTCTTCGGCCAGACGATTATGTTCGCAGTACCGGTCTCGTCTTCCAGAGTAACGAAGATCACGCCCTTGGCACTGCCCGGCCGCTGACGGCAGAGCACCAGACCGGCGACCGACACCCGCGCACCGTCCTCGACGGTCAGCAAATCTTCCGCCCGCGTCAGACCATCAAGCCGCGGCCGCAACAGATCCAGCGGGTGGCGTTTTAGGGTAAGGCGCAGCATGGCGTAATCCTCCACCACCTCGGCGCCAATCGTCATTTCGGGCAATATTACCGTCGGTTCTTCGCCCTGCTCTTCTCCACCTTCGAACAAGGGCAACGGCTTTTCGCCAAGCCCGCCGACCGACCACAGCGCATCCCGGCGCTTGAGATCGATCGAGCCGAACGCATCCGCCCGCGCCAGACGTTTCAGCACCGACGGCGCCAGGCCGGCCCGAAGCCAGATCGACGCCACATCCCGATAACCATTGCCGCGCGCGGCAACCAACCATTCCGCATCTTCTTCGCGAAGACCCTTGATTTGACGAAAGCCCAACCGGAGCGCCAACCCCGTCTCGTGCGGTTCCAGCGTATTGTCCCAGTCGGAATGATTGACGTCCGCCGGTAGTACGGTGATGCCGTGTTCGCGGGCATCACGCACGATCTGCGCCGGCGCGTAGAAACCCATCGGCTGGCTGTTGAGAAGGGCCGCCGCAAACACCGCCGGATAATGGCATTTGAGCCAGGCGGAGACATAAACCAGAAGCGCAAAACTCGCCGCGTGGCTCTCGGGAAAGCCGTAATCGCCGAAACCTTCGATCTGGTGGAAACACCGTTCGGCAAAATCCTCCTCATAGCCATTGGCGATCATGCCGGCGATGAACTTGTCGCGGAAAGTATGGATGGTGCCCGTATGACGAAAGGTCGCCATGGCACGGCGAAGCGCATCCGCCTCGGCCGGACTGAAACCGGCACCGACGATGGCGATCTTCATCGCCTGTTCCTGGAACAGCGGCACGCCAAGCGTCTTGCCGAGTACGTCCCGTAACGCCTCGGACGGAAATGCTACATCCTCTTCGCCGTTCCGCCGGCGTAGGTAGGGATGAACCATATCGCCCTGGATCGGTCCCGGCCGCACGATCGCCACCTCGATCACCAGATCGTAGAACGAACGCGGCTTCATGCGCGGCAGAAACGCCATCTGTGCCCGGCTCTCGACCTGAAACACGCCGATCGAGTCCGCTTCGCAGAGCATATCGTAGACCGCCGGGTCGTCGGCCGGAACCGTCGCCAAATCGAGATCGAGCGCATAATGACGCTTCAACAGATCGAACGCCTTTCGGACACAGGTCAACATGCCGAGCGACAACACGTCGATCTTCAACATACCGAGCGCATCGAGATCGTCCTTGTTCCATTCGATCACGGTGCGTCCTTCCATCGCCGCATTTTCTATCGGTACCGTTTCCGAAAGCGGCCCGCGGCTGATTACGAAGCCGCCCACATGCTGCGACAGGTGACGGGGAAAACCGATCAACTCGCCGGTCAGATGAAGCGCGAGACGGAGCCTGCGGTCTTCGGGGTCGAGCCCCACTTCGCGGACCCGGCCCTCATCGATTCCCTCCGACGACCAGCCCCAAACCTGCCCGGCCAGGGCACCGACCGTATCCTGGGACAGTCCCAAAGCCTTGCCCACTTCGCGAACCGCGCTGCGCGCCCGATAGGTGGTCACGACAGCGGTCATCCCTGCCCGCTCGCGACCGTATTTATCGTAGATATATTGGATCACCTCCTCGCGCCGCTCATGCTCGAAATCAACGTCGATATCGGGTGGTTCGTTGCGTTCGGACGAGACGAAACGTTCGAACAGAAGATCGGTCTGAGACGGATCGACCGAGGTGATGCCGAGGCAGAAGCAGACCGCCGAGTTCGCCGCCGAGCCGCGCCCCTGACAGAGAATGTCTCGGGAGCGCGCGAAACGGACGAGATCGTGGACGGTGAGGAAATAAGGCGCATAACCGAGCTCGCCGATCAGCGCCAATTCATGGTCGATCTGACGCGCGACTTTCTCGGGCACGCCGCCGGGAAAGCGCTGTTTGGCCTCAATCTCGGTGAGCCGCTCCAACTCCTCCTGGGGTGTGCGGCCGTCCGAGGTGATCTCGTCGGGATATTCGTACGTCAGCTCGTCGAGCGAAAATCGGCATCGTTCGGCAATTTCCACCGTCCGCGCGAGCGCATCCGGGTAACGTTCGAACAACCGCGCCATCTCGGCCGGTGTCTTCAGCCGCCTTTCCCCGTTCCGCGCGATCCGGATACCGGCGGTATCGACGGTGCATTTCTCGCGAATACAGGTGAGCACGTCCAACAGTGGACGACGAGCGGCGCTGTGCATATGAACATCGTTGGTCGCCACCATCGGCACGTCGGCTCGAGTGGCGATAGCGTGCAAAATGTCGAGCCGCTCGTCATCGTCGCCATGGAGCGAATGACTGGCGGCGAGATAGACGTAGCCGGAGAAAGCCTCACGCAGCGCCGCCAATTCACGCTCGAATGCGTCTTGGTAATTTAGCGACGGTGGCAAAACGATCAGAACCATGCCGCGGCCATGGTCGAACACGTCCTCGCGGCTAAGCTCGCACTCCCCTTTCGGCGCCCGGCGGCGGCCGAGCGTGATCAGACGCGACAGCCTGCCATAGGCGACACGATCCTCGGGATAGGCAAGCAGACTGACGCCGTCCTCGAGATCGAGCCGGGCTCCGACCAGGAGCGGAATATCCGCCTGCTTGGCGCCGAGATGGGCCCGGACCACGCCCGCAAGGCTGTTGCGGTCGGCAATCCCGATTGCCCTGTGGCCAAGCGCGGCAGCCTGGAGGGCAAACTCATCCGGGTGCGAAGCCCCGCGTAGGAAACTGAAATTACTCGTAATTTGAAGTTCGGCATATTCGATGTTCTCAGCAGACCTACCGGCGGACATATCAAGCGAACAGTCCGTGCAGATACCAGCGCAGCGGCCCACTGCCGCGGCTGTTCCCGTAGTTGGAGCCGGCGCCCTCGCAATAGAGCCAGAAGCGCCGCCCGTCGCGGTCTTCGATACGCCAATAATCCCTGAGCCCGCCGATCCAGGCCTTGTCACGCCGCCACCATTCGGGCGCGATCCGTTCGGGACCCTCCGCGGCGCGAACGTAATGCTTGACCTTGCGCCAGCGGAACAGCGAGGGCGGCTGATGCGGCGCGACACCGGCGATGACTTCGACCGCCTCGGGTCGTTCGAGCAGCCTAAGCGGACGCAGCGGCGTTTCGGGCCAATCTATCTTCGCCTCCACCTCCGTTGCCGCCACGGCGTCCACCGCCCGGTCCGGCAAATGACTGGCCTGAGGTGCAAGCGTCGTCACCCGCTCGAAGCCGAGCCGATTGCCGAGCCTGTCCATCAATGGGGCGAGCGACGGTGCCAGAGCATCGTTATCGTTCTCGGCGGCAAGGGCACCCAGCTGGGAAGCAGCCAAGGGTTCGGCGACGGGAACGGAGAGCGCGATCGCCTCGATCCCGAAACCGGCATCGATTTGACCGAGGGGCTCGGCAAACAGCCTTGCCAGATGTTCGCTCTCCTTGGCGGGGCGCGCGGTGCCAACGCGAACCGTCTCAGCGCGTCCGTCGATCAGAAAGAGATCGAAAATCAATTGCCGCGCCCCTTGGCTTTCCCGGTCGAGCGCAGCGCAAATCTCGTCCAGCAACAGCAGCAAGCCCGCCTCGATATCTTCCTGCCGGCCGATCGGCTCGGCAAAGGCACGGTGCGCACGATAGCGAGGTGGCGGCCGGCGGGGCGAAATCGGCTCTGGCATCCGGCCCAGCGCCTGATCCAAACGCTCGCCGAGCCCACGGCCGAAACGGGCGGCGAGCGAGGCGCGCGGCAAGGGATAAAGGTCGCCAATGGTGGCAAGTCCGAGCCAGGTGAGCTCGGCCGCCTGGGATCCTTCGAGCCGGAGTGCCGCGACCGGCAAGGCCGCGACGGCCGCCCGCTGGTCGCCGGGTGCAATAAGTCTTTCCTCTTCCCGGTTGCCATGGTGAGCGAGCGCCCAGGCCGCGCCCGGCGTGTCGGCCAAGGCCAGCTGGGCGGTGAGGCCAAAGCCCGCGAGCCGCTCGGTCAGATCCGCCATCAACCCCGCTTCGCCACCGAACAGGTGCGCACACCCGCTGATATCGAGCCAAAGCCCGTCCCGGCCGCAAACCGCGACCCAAGGCGTGTAGCGGCCGCACCAATCGGCGAGCCGTTCCAGCATTTCCGCATCCGCCATCGGGTCTGTAGGCGCCGTTTTAAACCCCGGCTCCAACGCCCGCGCATCCGCAAGCGCCATACCGGGCGCGATACCGCAATCCAACGCCGCGTAATCGGCGGCGGCAACGAAACGCGCGCCGTTGGCATCCGCCGTCAGCACGAGCGGAGTTCGTTTATCCGGCGAGGCTTGTTTGACTTGTTTGGTCTGGTGATACCAGCGTTCCACGGCCAGCATCGGCAGCCAAAGCGAGAGTATGCGTCGCATCGTCCCACTCCACATCCCAGGAAATTTCTTGTTCCGCGCCCCGGCAGCGGCGAAGCGCGAGCTGCCAGCGGGTTTTAGGGGTACCGGTATCTCGCGATCCGAGAGCCGGCCGGCTATCCGCCTGCCAACGGGTCGTCACCGCGCTCGGGCTCAAGGCCTCTTCGCACGCACCGTAGCCGTCACCACGAACTCCGCCACGACTCCCGCCACGACCCCTTCCGCGGCAAAGAATAAGCCCCATCGTACCGCCGGCTTCGGCGGCAAGCTGCAATCGCCGGCTGGCGGTCAGCGAAACCGGCTTTGCCGGCTCGCCGATCACCAAACCAAGTGCCTCCTCCCTGAGGCCCTCCTCCATCGCCCATAACATTTCATCCGCCGTCGGGCAGCGCACGACCACCAGCCGTTCCGTCGCAACCCCGAATGCCGCCAGCCCGGGTCCGTATAGACCGACCGTCGACCCTTCCTCGACACACCACAACACCGATTTGCCCTCACCGCAGATCCGGCCCGCAACCAAGGCGGCAAACCCGCCGCCGGCGCTGCCGGTCACCTCATGCACGGCGGCCTTGGGCAATCCGCCATTCGGCAAGCCCGAATCGATCATCGCTAATCCGAGCGTCACCGCCCCGGCCCACCGCGCCTTCGGCCGCTCGATCCGATGAATCCGCGCCTCAAGTGCCCGTAATTCCTCTTTTTTGAATGCTTTCATGTTCCTCTCCTTAGGGCCATTCGAAATAGAACAAAAGAAGAACATTGTCAAGAGAACATCCGTACTCGATCGGATATGCCCTTTCCCACAACACGAGCAAAGGGTCGCCCACTGCGTCTCTCGCACAAAGGTGAGGCGACTTGATCAGTCCCCGCATGTAAAGCACGCCGAGTCTTGCTAAGCTGCGGGCAATTCATCGATGGAGATATCCATGCAGTCGATTCGATCCCTCCTTGCCGGCACCGCCCTTGCCATTTTGGCGGCAAGTGGCGTGCAGGCCGACCAGGCCCCGGCCCCGACCATCGAAAAGCACTTCGCCGAGATCGCCCAGCGGACGCCGGAACTGACGGCGTTCTTGCGGGCGATGCCGAAGGGAGGCGATCTGCATTCGCATTTGGTCGGCAGTGCCTATGCGGAGGAATATATCGCCTGGGGAATTCGCGAAAACATGTGTGCGGACACCAAGCGGCTCCGCATCGTCGATCCGCCCTGCGACAAGGCCGCCGGCAAGCCGCCCCTCGGCGAGGCCACGCGCAATCTCTGGTTCTATGGCGAGCTGGTCGATTCGCTCTCGACCCGCAACTACCGGCTTGGCCACGAGACGGGACGGAAGAAGTTCTTCACCTCCTTCGACGGCTTCGATGCGGTGACGGAAATTGACGCCGGACCCGCCTACAATCTCGCCAGCGCCGTCCGCCGGGCCGCGGATCAGAACATTCTCTATCTGGAACTGATGTTCTCCGAAGGCATGCGGGCCGCCCGCAAGATCGGCAAGGCAACGCCCTGGAACGACGACCCGGCCAAGCTGCGCCAGACCCTGCTTAAGGCAGGCGTCGCCGAACTCGCAAAAAAGACCCGCAAGGTTTACGACAAGATGGAAGCGGATGCGGAGAAGCATCTCGGCTGCCCCGCCGCCCAAAAACCCTCAGCGGCTCCACTGTGTGGAGTGACGGTGCGCTATATCGCCTCGCTGAAACGGATCGTACCCAAGAAGCCGCTGTTCGCCGAGCTGGTGCATGCATTCGAGCTGGTGAAGACCGATCCCCGCATCGTCGGCATCAATCTGGTCGGCCCCGAAGACGCGCCGATCACGCTCGCCACCTATAAGACGCAGATGGAACTGATCGGCGCCCTAAAAAAGCTCATGCCCGAGGTGCCGGTCAGCCTGCATGCGGGCGAGCTCACCATCGGCATGGTCCCGCCCCGGCATCTGCGCTCGCATATCCGCGATGCGGTCGAGATCGCCAAGGCCAGCCGCATTGGCCACGGCATCGACATCATGCATGAGGACCGACCGTATCAGCTGCTGAAAACCATGGCCAAGCGCAAGGTGCTGGTCGAGATCAACCTCACCAGCAACGACATCATCCTCGGAATCAAAGGGAGCGACCATCCGTTCCCGACCTATCTCAAACATGGCGTACCGCTGGCCATTTCGACCGACGATGAGGGAGTCGCGCGCATCAACCTTACCTACGAATACCGCCGCGCGGTGCAAAGTTACGACCTCACCTACGCGCAAATAAAAACCCTCTCGCGCAACAGCCTCACCTACGCCTTCCTCAAAGGCGAAAGCCTGTGGCGGGATGCGGCGAAGGGCAAAATCCGGACCGAATGCGAAAGCGATCCCGCCTCGAGAGCCTGCCGGGCCTTCCTCGACAAGAACGCCAAGGCAAAGCTTCAATGGCGCCTGGAAGAAGCGTATCGGGATTTCGAAAAGGCGGTGCAGGCGCGGTTGCGCTAATCGCTTCCCGGACCATCCGACCAGCAAATCCACCGGCTTGCGATCGTTCAGATCGCACATCTCCGTATTGCCGTCCCTTACATGGCCCGGTGCCGAGGTGATAGATTGCGTGCGAAAATAAACGGGAGCCCAAAATGTCCTTATCAGATACCGACCGCGACAATCTTCTGGACCTGCAATCGGGCCATATCAGCGATGCCATGGAGGGGATGGAGCTGCCGCGCACGGTGCTCCACGGTTACACCTATCTCGGCACGCCGGGCGCGCGCATGGTGGGGACCGCCTTTACGGTGCAGCAAATTCCGAAGCACGTCACCGCCGCCCATGGCGATGCGCTGGTGAGCCATGCGGACGTGTCGCGGGAGCTGGCGAGCGAGGGCGAAGTGGTGCTGATCGACGCGGGCGGACGCACCGATACGGGAACCTGGGGCGAGAACCATTGCATGCGCGCGCGACCGCGCGGCGTTTCCGGTGCGGTCATCAACGGCGCTACCCGCGATGCCCATGAGATCAAATCGCTGGATTTCCCCGTCTTCTGCAAGGGCTTTTCGCCGGTCAAAAGCCAATGGGACCTAGAAACCCTGTCGCACAATCAACCGATCAATTTGGATGGCGTGCAAATCCGCCCGGGCGATATCGTCTTTGGGGACGAGACGGGGATCATCGTCGTCCCCCCGGAACTGAAAGCCCCGATCATCGAGGCCGCCCAGAAGATCCGCGACAAGGAAGCGGAATGGGCGAAGGACTACGAGAAATAGAGGAGGCTCGCATGGGAGAGCTGGACGGAAAAGTTGCAGTCGTAACCGGCGGCAGCCGGGGCATGGGTCGCTCGGCCCTCAATCTATTTGCCGCCGCTGGCGCCACCGTGGTGACGTGCGGACGAACCCAGGAAGATTTGGACAAGGCGGTTTCGGAGCTGAAAGACGAATTCGGCGTGACCGCTTACGGGATCCAGACCGACATTCGCGACGGGGACTCGGTTGACGCCTTTATGGCGGAGGTCGAAGAGAATTGCGGCGCGATCCATATGCTGGTCAACAATGCGGGCGAATCCTCCCAGCGCGCGGCGGCCGGCGCGACCATGCAAATTCAGATGACCCATCAACCGGACGATCCGGAACTGCCACCGGGCCGGTTTTCGGAAATGAAGGATAGTGAATTCCTAAAAGCATTCGAGCAGAAGGCGCTCGGGATGATTAGGGTCTCGCGCGCAGCCCTCCCGCTTCTCCGCAAAGGCGGTGCCGATGGCGGGGCGGCGGTGGTCAACATCGTTTCGACCAAGGGGCTCCAATCGCCGGTGCGAGTGGTTACCTCGGGGATCGCCTGGGCCGCAGCGATGAATTTCTCCAAGGGGCTCTCGTACGAACTGGCGCCGGACAATATTCGCGTCAACGTCCTCGGCGTCGACCGAGCCAAAACCTCGCAAACGGAAAAGTCCCGCGAACGCTGGGCGCCGGACATGACCATGGAAGAGTTCGAGGAATGGCGCTGCGTCGGCGTGCCGTTTAAGCGCATGGGCACATCGGATGAAATGGCCCAAGCGATGTTCTTCCTGGCGACACCGCGCTCTTCCTACATCACCGGCCAATGCCTCGCCATCGATGGCGGAGCGATCCGGACTCTGTAGCCAGGATCAAACCGGCTTTTCACCCTCGATCGTGACCCGGTGCATGCGGCGGGTATGGCCGGCATAGTCGAACAGTGCGTTGTGGAGCACGCAGCGATTGTCCCAGAGAACCAGTGAGCCCGGCTTCCACACGACGCGGCATTGGAACTCGTCTCGCGTCTGGTGCTCGTAGAGCCTATCCAACAAGTCGCCGGCCTCGTTATCGTCGATGCCTTCGATACCGACCGTGTGCAAGAAGCTGATATATAAGGCTTTTCGGCCTGTTTCCGGGTGAGTCCTGAAGACCGGGTGATAGTTGTCGGACTTCACCTCGCGCTTTTCCTTTTCGCCTTTCTTCGTCCCGTAAATTTTCGAACGGTCTCCCGGTTTGGCATAGCGTTTGGACCCCGAATTGAGCGCGCGCCTGCCGTCCAGCAACGCCTTTGTTTCGTCATCGAGCGTCTCGTAAGCCAAATACATATTGGAAAACAGGGTGTCGCCACCCTTCGGCGGCAACTCTTTCGCATAGAGTACCGAGCCCAGCGACGGGGTCTCCAGATAGGGCGTATCCGTATGCCAGCCGCCGCCGAAATTAACGCTGTCCGTGGGCTGGGTAAGAACTTCGATCACCTCGGGACAGTCGGGGATGCCCGCCAGAAAAGGATAGGGCACCACTTCGCCGAACATTCGAGCCACTTTTACCTGCTCGGGCGGGCTTAAATTTTGATCGCGAAAAACCAATACCGATCGCTCGAGGAACGTCTGGTGAATTAGGGCTTCGTCGTCCTCGCTAAGCGGCTTGGCAAGGTCTATATCCGAAATCTCGGCCCCGAGCGCCTCGGAAACATTCTTTATTCTCATTCGCTCACTTTCGATTGCGGCTCGATCATAATCGAGCCACGTTCGGAACGAAACCACCCGCAATCGACCCCAGGACTTGCTGACAGGTCGCAAGGGACGCGCTAGACTCCAGGCCATGACTTCCGCCCAAGCGAAATTTTTCCCCGGTCAGTTAATCCATCATAAGCGGTTCGATTATCGCGGCGTTATCGTGGACGTGGACCCGGATTTTCAAGGCACCGAAGAATGGTACCAGACGATGGCGCGCTCGCAGCCGCCACGGGATAAACCCTGGTACCACGTGCTGGTGGATAACGCCGATCACATGACCTATGTCGCCGAACGCAATCTGGAGGCGGACGGCACGGCCGAACCGATCAAACACCCGGCGCTCGGCCAATTCTTTGAGCGTTTCGAGAACGGTACCTATGTGGCGAGATCGCGCGCGAATTAGGTTCCGGCGATGGACCGGCCTGTGTGCGATTCTGATCGCACTTGCCGCCGCGCCGTTACCCGCTACGGCCGCCCCCAAAGACACACTGGTCATCGGGATTAGCCAATTCCCGAACAACTTCAACCCGCTTATAGACAGTATGTTGGCGAAATCCTACATGCTGGCCTTCGCGCGGCGGCGCATCACTATTTACGATTCAAATTGGAAACTGATCTGCATGCTCTGCGACAGCTTGCCGAGCCTCGCCAAGGGCAGCGCGAAATTCATTCAAACGAAAGACGGTAAAGACGGCATCGCCGTCACCTACACGCTCGACAAACGCGCGGTTTGGGGCGACGGCACGCCGATCACCACCAAAGATGTCCTGTTTACCTGGAAAGTGGGCCGGCACAAGCTTACGGGTGTCGCCGATTTCGAGCTCTTCCGGCGCATCGAAAAAATCGATGTCCATGACGATCATCGCTTTACGTTCCATGTCAACAAACGTACTTGCGATTACGCGGGCATCGATAATTTCCAGCTTCTGCCGGCGCATATCGATGCGAAAAACTTTGCCGAGCCGGCGGAATACCGAAACCGTAGCGCCTACGAAACCGACACCACCAATCCCGGCCTTTGGTTCGGCCCCTACGTCATCTCCAAAGTGGTGCCCGGCAGTCATGTGATCTACGAGCGCAACCCCCATTGGTGGGGTAAGAAGCCTCATTTCAAGCGCATTACCGTAATGGCGATCGAGAATACCGCCTCGGTGACCGCCAATCTGCTGGCCGGCGGCATCGACATGATTGCCGGTGAACTCGGCCTCACCGTGGACCAGGCACTCGCCTTCCAAAAACGCCACGGCGACAAATTCGTCTTTCTCTATAAGCCGGGATTGATCTACGAGCATATCGACCTCAATCTCGACAATCCGGTCCTCCAGGACCGTCGGGTCCGGAGGGCGCTGATCCACGCCATCGACCGGAAGGCCATATCCAGCCAGCTTTTCGCCGGCCACCAGCCGGTCGCGCACGCCAACGTCAATCCGCTCGATAGGGTCTTTAACCCAAAGGTGCCGACCTACGCATTCGATCCGAAAAAAGCCAAAGCACTGCTCGATGCCGCCGGCTGGTCGACAATCAAGAACGGCGTCCGCCATAACGCAAAGGGCGAAGCCCTCTATCTGGAGCTGATGACGACGGCGGGCAACAAGACGCGCGAACTCATCCAGCAGGTGCTGCAAAGCCAATGGCGCCAAGTGGGCATAGGCATTCGTATTCGCAACGAACCGCCGAGAGTCTATTTCGGAAACACAGTCACTTATCGAAAGTTCAAGGCGCTTGCGATGTATGCGTGGCTATCGGCGCCGGAAAGTATCCCGCGCTCGCAATTGCATTCGAGCATGATCCCGTCGAAGGACAATGGCTGGTCCGGGCAGAACTACCCCGGATACAACAATCCGAAAATGGATAAGGTGCTCGACGACGTGGAAGTGAAATGCCAAGAGCCCGAACGCCAGCGGCTGTGGAACAATCTGCAAAATCTCTATGCGGAGGAGTTGCCGGTGCTACCGCTCTATTTCCGAGCCAACGGCTACATCCTGCCGAAATGGCTGACCGGCATCAAACCGACGGGACATCAATATCCGACCGCCAACTGGGTCGAACATTGGGGCGTGAGGCGCTAGGGCATGCTGCGTTTCGTCGGAAACCGACTTATCGAAAGCGCTGCGGTGCTGCTGGTGATGTCGTTCGTGGTCTATTGCCTGATCGGACTGATGCCCGGCGACCCTATCGATTTGATGATCGCCGCAAACCCGGACCTGACCCCAAAAGACGCAACTCGCCTGAAGGCGCTCTACGGGCTCGATAAGCCTATTCACGAACGTTATTGGAATTGGCTCAGCTCTGCGCTCGCCGGCGATTTCGGATATTCGCGTACCTACACCCAACCCGCACTCGACATCTTGCTGCCGCGCATGGGTAACACCGCTCTCCTGATGTTGATCAGTCTGGCGCTGGCCCTGCTGATTGCCATCCCCGTCGGCATTTATGCGGCGCTTCGCCCCTACACCAAGCTCGACTACGCGATCAATCTTCTCTGCTTCGCCGGAATTTCGATCCCGTCCTTCTGGCTCGCCCTGTTGGTGATCATCTTGTTCGCGGTGACCCTGGCTTGGTTCCCCGCAGGGGGCATGGAAACAATCGGCCAAGGCGGTTTTTGGGATCGCGCATGGTATCTGGCGCTGCCGGTACTGGTACTGACGCTCCATTCCGCGGGAGGCTTTACCCGCTATATGCGTGCCAGCATGCTGCAGATCCTGCGGCAGGATTTCATTCGCACGGCCCGCGCCAAAGGCGTCGGAGAAATGCGGGTGGTGTTGGGCCATGCACTTCGCAATTCGGTCATGCCCGTGGTTACCATGGTGGGGCTCGGATTCGGCGCCCTCTTTTCCGGCGCGCTGATTACCGAGACCATGTTCTCGTGGCTCGGCATGGGAAAGACGATTTACGATGCGATCCTCGGGAACGATTTCAATTTGGCACTTGTGGGGCTCCTCTTCGCGACCGGTATGACGTTGCTAGGCAATTTCCTGGCCGATGTCTGTCAGGTTTGGATCGATCCGCGCGTCAGCTTCGCCTCGTTGGAGGATGACCGATGAGTCTGGCTTCCGCGCCCAACCTGCACGATACGCCACTTCGCCGGATGACGCGGCGCTTTCTCGAACACAAGATGGCGCTTGCCTCCGCGATCGTGCTTATCATTTTTGCGTTTCTCTCTTTTGCCGCCCCGTTGGTCGAAGCGGTGCTGGGCATCGATCATACCCATGTCGACCTCTACAAACGCTTCGAAGGGCCGTCGTTCGCCCATCCGCTCGGCACCGACGAATTGGGGCGCGATCTTTTCGTGCGCCTTTTATATGGCGGCCGAGTTTCTCTCACCGTCGCCATGATCGCCGCGCTGATCGCCGCTGTTTTCGGCACGCTGATAGGGCTGGTTGCCGGATATTATGGTGGACTTGTCGATCGCTTGTTGATGCGGATCAACGATGGCTTCATCGCGTTGCCCTTGCTACCGCTCCTAATCGTTCTCGCCGCGGTCGATTTGGAGAAGATCGGCGTTCCAAAAGCTGTCGCGCAATCGGACGATATCAGTCTCTACCGAATTGTCGTCATTATCGCGCTCGTCGGCTGGAACACGGTTGCAAGATTGGTCCGTGCGGAGACCTTGGCGCTTCGCGAACGCGAATTCGTCCGCGCTGCGGTCGCGCTCGGCGCCTCGCCCCGGCGCATCATGGTCCGGCATATCCTGCCTAACGCGATCTCGCCGATCATCGTCGCCACCACACTTTCGGTGGGAACCATAATTCTTTTCGAATCGATCTTGAGCTTCCTCGGGCTAGGCATACAGCCTCCCGTCGCCAGCTGGGGTAACATGTTGAGTAACGCCCAAGAATTAATCTGGTCGGCACCGCAACTCGCGGTCTGGCCGGGCCTGATGATCTTCATCACCGTGATTGCGTTTAATTTCCTCGGTGACGGCCTGCAGGATGCACTCGACCCCCGCGCGTTGGACTGAAAACCACTACAACTTTAAGAAATTATTAAGCTTTCCGTGTTGTGATCCGCATCACTGGCAATCTGGATTTAGTGATCTATTGTTCGACACATACTCTGACGGACCCTAGAGTGGACTTTCGTTGGGGTGAAACGAACGAAAATAACACTAAGGCCTTGAAAATAAAAAGGCATTACAAACGGATCGGAATAGCACCATGGCTGATATAGCTGGAGTTGGCGGAAACGGCGCATTTGACGCGGCACGTGTAGGCGGCGGTCAAACAGACCCGAACATCGACGAAGCGAACACGCAGCAAGCTCAAGAAGACTTGGCTGTACAACGGATTGACGATCAGGTCAGTGTCGATGCGGATAATTTCGGCAATGCCGGACAAGATGCGGCTGACGACTCCGCCGATCTAAATGCCAGCATTAACGATACCTCGACGCCTGGTGGAAGCGCAGCCTTCGATACCAATATCGGTACTACCGGCGACAGCACCGCACCTGGACTCGCGGATGTCGGCGGGCAACCTGAACCGGGCAATGTACCCGGTATCGATAGCCAACGCGTTGAAGCGGATGCGCGTAATACCAATCAGGTAGAGACCGCCCAATCGCAACTTGCTGGCAACGACAATGAAAGCCAGACCGAAGCCAACCGCGCTTTGGGTCAAGTAGTTGACGTCTTCGCGTAATTTCGACGCTAAATCACTGAATGGAAAAGGGCCCGACGGGCCCTTTTTTGATGCCTCTATTCGGCTAATCCGCCTTGCTGCTGCGGTATCTGTTTTCGCGCAAGCCTGGCATCACGGGACGTTTCGACAGTACTTATGACGATACTCAAAAGAGGTGGGACGATAGCAAGTGTCAGAATCGCCGATAGCGATAACCCGCCCACCACGACCGAACCTAGACCGCGGTAAATTTCCGAGCCGGCGCCGGGGAAAAGCACCAACGGCACCATCCCAAACACGCTGGTCAGCGTCGACATGAAGATCGGACGAATGCGATTGCGGGTCGCCTCCATCACTGCTTCCTGGTGGCCCATTCCTTCCTCTCGGAAATGATGGAGCGCCTGGTGAACGATGAGAATCGCGTTATTGACGACGATACCGATCAGAATCACGAACCCTAAAATAGTCAGCATGTCGAGCCGTTGCTCGGAATCGAATAGGCGCAAGATGGTAAGGCCGATCACACCGCCGGCCGTCGCGAGCGGAACAGAAAAGACGATGATCAGCGGATAGATGAAACTTTCGAACAATACCGCCATCACCAAAAACACGATGGCGAGCGCCAGGATCAAATCCCATTTCAGCTCGGCCGCGGTCGCATCCAATTCCTTTGCAGTGCCGGTAAGTTGGAACCGAATGCCCGGTGGCAACCCCTCGGAAACGACCTGGGGCAAAATCTTATCTCGCACGATATCGATCGCATCACCGAGCGCCACCGTGTTATCGGGTCGAATTCGGAGCGTGATGGCTCGTTGCCGCTCACGATGCCAGATCGCGGTTGGCCCGGTAGTGACCTTGACGTCGGCCAACGAGGAAACCGGCAAAATTTTTCCGGAGCTGGTCACCACCGGCAAGTTTTGAATGGCCTGGGTCGCACCGATATCTGCTTCCGGTCCCATTAACATCAAATCGACGATCTCGCCGCCGACATTGATTTCCGCCACTCGCACCCCGTCATTAAATGCATCGACCGAAAGCGCCAAATCCTGCGTCGTCAGCCCGTTATCGGCAAGGCGAATTGGGTCGGGCAGCACACGGATTTCGGGCTCACCAACCTCAATCCTCGGTCGGGCGCGCACCTGCACGTTAGGCAAATAGTCTTCGGCCACTTCCGAGATTCGCTGAGCCACCTGCGAGATATCCTCCAACACGGGCCCTTTGACATCGATATTGATACTGCGCGTGCCGCCAACTCGGCGCCCAAAGATCGAGGATTGCCGGAATGTGCCCTTTGTCGCGGGTTCGTTTTTAACCGCGTCCCGCAACAGTGGCACCATGTCCCTAGCTCGCTCGGGATCGATGCCGCGCGCGCCGATAATCGTTCGCTGCCGGAAAGCAAGAAAGAAAAAATACTTGAGCTTCGGAGGTTCGTCGGGCTCGGCGTGGGGACCGGTTTCAGAAGCCCACTGCGGACGGATTTTATTCTCCATCCGGGTCGCCATATCGGTGATACTTTTGAGATTGTATCCCGCCGGTGAATAGACATAGCCGATTACTAGGTTCTGATTACCTTCCGGCAGATACTCCAGCGACGGCAAAAGGGCCCATGTGAGAATTCCGCAAAGCCCCGTGATCCCCGCAACCAATCCGAATGCACGCCGGCGATCGCTGACAATAAATTTTGTCAGCCGTACCACCGCAGCAACGAACCAACGGCCGAACGCATCGACCACCGGCAGCCTGTAGCCCGATTTGGAATCCGCAACGCCTCGAACCAGCAATCGGTTGGCAAGCGCCGGGATAACCGTCACAGAAACAATTAGCGACAGGGTTACCGCAACCGAAATCGCCACCGCGATGTCACGAAAAATCTGCCCCGCGGTCCGTTCCATCAGCAAAAGCGGAATGAACACCGCAACCGTCGTCAACACCGACACCATGATCGCACCCCAAACTTGCCGGGCGCCCAGCAGCGCCGACACGGAAGCGGATTCGCCCCGCTGTCGCAATCGATAGATATTTTCCAACACCACGATCGCCGCATCGACCACCATGCCAACCGCAAATGCGATCCCGGCGAGCGAAACCACGTTGATCGAACGCCCCAGCAAAGCCATGGCAACGAAAGCGGACACTACCGATACCGGAATAGCGATCCCTATGACCAAGGTCGCGCGGCCCGAGCGCAGGAACAGCAGCAATATCCCGACGGCGAATGCGCCGCCGATCCAGATATTCTGCACCACCAAACTGATCGCGGAATCGATATAGACCGTCTCGTCGTAAAGCTGGCGGAAAACCAGGCCTTCCTGTTTCGCCGCCCCTTCGGCCAATTCCTTAACCGCTTTGCGCACGCCCTTCATGGTTTCGACGATGTTAGAGCCTGCTTCGCGTGTCGCGAACATGGCCATCGCCGGCTGCCCATTGGTGCGTATTCTATGCACTGGCGTCGAGTAACCGTATTTCACATCCGCAATATCGGATACGAGGACCCGCGCCGTGCGGCCGGTACGGTTATCCCGCTCGGCACGCAGAACCACCGACCGTACCCGCTGGATACCGCGAAACTCGCCTTCGGTACGCACCACATAGCGCCGCTTGCCCTCTTCCACATCACCGGCAGTGATCGATACGTTGGCGCGGCGCATCTTTTGCAGAATTTCAGGCACCGTGAGGCCGTATTGCGCCATCTTCTCGGCATGGATAATGACCCGCATCTCACGGGTGCCGCCGCCCCTGACCCCGACCGTACCGACACCGGGCACCCGTTCCAGGCGGTCGCGTAGGACGTTTTCGGCAAAGTCGCCGTAATGGTGAATTGGCGTATCGTTCCCGGCTGCCTTGGTGATGTGAAACCAAGCTATGCGGTCGTCGTCCTCGCCCGAGCGTCGAATACGAGGCTCCAAAGCTTCGTCAGGATAGCCGCGCACCCGGTCGAGCCTGTTCGAGACCAGCAACATCGCCTTATCCATATTGGTACCGATTTCGAACTCGAGTTCGATCCGTCCGCGGGCAGTTTCGGCCCGGCTGGTGATACGGCTGAGCCCAGGCAGGCCCGCAAGTTCTTCTTCCTGCTCGTTAACGATTTCGCGTTCCACTTCCGCAGGCGCAGCACCGGGCCAGTGGGTACGGATGGTAATGACCGGCTTGGCAACATCGGGCGACAGCTGAATCGGAATGCTATAAAGCGCGGCGATCCCGAACAGAATGATAACAATGACCGCCGCAATAACGGCCATCGGGCGCTTAATGGCGAGTTGGATAAGATCCATCGACCGGCCTCTTAGCCGTCTCGATTTCTGATTTTGACTTTCTTGCCGGGCTTGAGCTTTTCGTTGCCATGGGTGGCGACGATCTCACCGGGTTTCAGTCCTGACCGAACAACGAACCGATCTCCAGCGGCCGGCCCGAGCTTTATATCGCGTCGCCAGGCCCGACGATCTTCGATTACAAACACAAAATACGAGTCGCCACTGACAATTACCGCATCCTTGTGCACGGTAATCATTTCCTTGGCTGCTGAAATCGGTATATCGAGGGTAACGGTCTGGTTCGCCGCCAACGCCCGTTTATCGACGACGCCGTTTAAATGCGGGATGAAACGCACCGCGCGGGTCCGGGTACGTCCGTCCTCGGCAGGCACTACCGCCCGCACCGACGCCTCTTGCACCAATCCGCTGCCAAACCGAAACTTTATCTTCCGGCCCGGCAGGATACCGGCCAACCGCGACTGGGGCACATCCGCCTCAACCTCAAGCGCAGAGTCGTTGACCATCGTAACGATCGAATCGCCTATCCTGACGAAATTGCCGAGTGACACATGCCGTTCGGCAACGACACCGTCATAAGGCGCCCGAACAGTCGCATAACCGAGATCGATCTCGGCCATCCGCAAATTCGCTTCGGCGCTGGCGACCGCCGCTTCCTTTTCCGCCACCTCGCTTTCGAACTTCGCGTATTCGTTACGCTTGTCGGTGAGCCGTGCCTTGGAAAATGCGGCAGACCCTTTGAGACGCGTCTGACGCCGCAATTCCTCACCGATCAACGTAAGTTGCGCGCGCGCCGCGTGAAGCGCGCCAATCGCCTCTTTTAAGCGTGCCACGTTCAGCGATTTAGTCACCTCGTGCCTACTGATGTCGAGTTTGGCCAGAACATCGCCTTTTTTGACCCGAGTTCCGACATCTGCCTTGATCTCGGTTACAGCACCACGTACCCGCGCGGCGACGACGCCATGCTGAAGGGCGACGAAACGGCCGATGATCGGCATGGTCTCGGTGACCTTTGTCTTAACTACTTCTTCGACAAAAATACGGGCACGTTTTTTCTTCTTTTTCTTCTTTTTGTCAGCAGCCTCGGCCATTCCGACGCTCGCCAACGCGATCGCCAGTGCCATAAACACCGCGCACAACCGTTTCATTTGCGGCATGGCTTTCCTTTTCCTCCGGCCAAATTGCCCTTCACCACCAAGTATGGCGAAATTAGGCAAGGTTTTTTGCCAAAAACTCAAGAAAATTCTATCGTTAGGATCCTTTCAGCGAAATAGACTAAATTTTTCCCGTGACCACCCTGCTCTTCACCCACGAAGCCTGTATTGGCCATGACCCCGGCGCCCATCACCCGGAATGTCCTGCACGGCTAACAGCGATCCTGAAAGCACTCGAGGCTCCGAAATTTGCGAATCTCGAGCGCCGCGAGCCTCCAAAAGCAACCGTCGAGCAAATTGCGCGCGTGCATAAGAAGTCACATGTGGAGCGAACCCTGGCGACGATCGAGGAAAAAGGTCACGCAGCGCTCGATGGAGACACCCATGTCAGCCCCGGGTCCGGTGAAGCGGCTTTACGGGCAGCCGGTGCAGTGTGTGCAGCGGTCGATGCGGTAATCGAAGGAGACGCCAAGAACGCTTTCTGCGCTGTGCGTCCACCGGGCCACCACGCGGAGCCGGCTATCGCCATGGGATTCTGCCTTTTCAACAATGTTGCTGTCGGAGCAGAGCAAGCCCGCGTCGAACACGGGTTGAAACGCGCTGCTGCGATTGACTTCGACGTTCATCACGGTAACGGAACGCAAGCGATGTTCTGGAACGAGGCGGATTTGTTCTACGGATCAACCCATCAGTTCCCGCTATATCCCGGGACCGGCAAGGAGTCCGACATCGGTGTAGATGGAAATATCGTCAACGCACCTCTGCCGCCCTATGCCGGCTCCGAAGAATTCCACACCGCAATGGAGACCACCATATTGCCGGCGCTCAGAGCTTTCGCACCCGAGATCCTATTTATTTCAGCTGGGTTCGACGCTCACGCGGATGATCCCTTGGCGATGCTAAACCTAACTGAGGACGATTTCCGGTGGGCCACAACCGAGCTTTGCAAGGTCGCCGACGAATTTTGCGGTGGACGCGTCGTCTCGACGCTCGAGGGCGGTTATAATTTGGAAGCGCTCGCTCGTAGCACCGCGGCGCATTTGGAAGCGTTAATGGAGGCCTAAGGAAAGCCGCGGATTGCACCGGCCCGACACTGCGACTAAACTCGCGCCGCTTCGGCCATGCAAGACTCTGGGGGAGGAAGCACGCATGAGCAAGAAATCAGCCGATATCGCCAAGATGAGTTTCGAGGATGCCTTGGAAGAGCTCGAAACGATAGTACGCGACCTCGAATCGGGTAGTCGCAAGCTGGACGATGCAATCGACGCCTACGAAAGAGGCGCGGCATTGAAAAAACATTGCGAAGAAAAATTGCGCGCGGTGCAAACGCCGATAGACAAAATCTCGCTCGGCCCTGATGGCACGCCCGAAACCGAACCCGCTGAAATCGAATAGCCGCCATGACCGATCTTAAAGCCGCATTGGCAGAGACCGCCGACAAGGTCGAAGCCGTTCTCGACGACGTACTCTCACCGGCAGGCGCACCGGAAACACGCATCTACGATGCCATGCGCTACACCTCCCTCGGAGGCGGCAAACGTCTGCGCCCTTTTTTAGTCGCGCAAAGCTCAGTCCTTTTTGACGTCGAGGAAATGAACGCGCTGCGCACCGGCGCGGCACTCGAACTAATTCACTGCTATTCGCTGGTTCATGATGACCTCCCGGCTATGGACGATGACGACCTCCGACGCGGCAAGCCGACGGTCCACAAGGCCTACGATGAAGCCACCGCCGTGCTGGTAGGCGATGCCCTGCTGACGCTGGCTTTCGAGGTCGTGGCTCAACCGGAAACCCATACAGATGCAGAGATTCGTGTCGAATTGATCGATATGCTGGCGCGCGCATCAGGTGTGCGCGGAATGGTCGGCGGGCAAATGATCGACCTGGAAGCCGAGAAAAAGGAACTCGACCTCGCGGAAATCACCCAATTGCAACAACTCAAAACCGGCGCCTTGATCGGCTTCGGCTGCGAGGCAGGCGCGATCTTGGGCCGCGCGGACAAGGGTCAACGAACAGCGCTGATTGATTACGCCAGCGATCTCGGTCTTGCGTTTCAGATTGCGGATGATCTGCTCGATGTGGAAGGCAGCGTCGAAGAAACCGGCAAAGCGGTCGGCAAGGACGAAGATGCGGGTAAGGAAACATTCGTTTCGATCCTTGGCGTCGACGGCGCACGGGACGAAGCGAAACGAATCGCCGAGCGCGCCGTTTCCCATCTCGACTGTTTTGACGCAAAAGCCGACCTACTCCGCGCGACAGCGGAATTTGTCGTCGTCCGGCGCAACTGACTCTCCCTGACCGTTAAGCAGCCATGGCGAAGAAAGAGCGCGCAGACAAGCTTTTGGCCGCGCGCGGTCTCGCCGACAGCCGCAGCAAGGCCCAAGCGCTCATCATGGCTGGCACCGTTTTTTCCGGTGAAACGCGCATCGACAAAGCAGGCGCATTGCTCGCCGAGGACACCCCCCTTCGCGTCAAAGGCAAGGACCACCCCTATGTTTCACGGGGTGGCATCAAGCTGGCCCATGGACTAGCCCACTTCGGGCTGTCGCCGGACGGCTGTACCTGCCTCGATCTCGGCTCGTCTACGGGCGGTTTCGTCGACGTTCTCCTGCAAAACGGGGCGGAAAAGGTCTATGCGGTCGATGTGGGAAAGGGACAGCTGGATTGGTCGCTTCGAGAAGACCCGAGAGTCGAAGTGTGCGAAGGGGTGAACGCTCGCTATCTCGAGACCACACATGTGTCCGACCCGGTCGGTTTCATCACCTGCGATGTCAGTTTTATCGGATTGGAAAAAGTGATTCCCGCAGCACTCGCATGCGCAGCCGCAGAGTGCACCCTAGTCGCCCTCATCAAACCGCAATTCCAGGCCGGCAGGGCCGAGGTCGGAAAAGGTGGCGTGGTTCGGGAGGTGTCCGTCCATAAACGGGTTTGCCAAGAAATCGAGGAATGGCTCGGAGGAACCGTTGGCTGGCAAGTGCTCGGGATTGAGGAAAGTCCGATCACCGGCCCCAAAGGTAATAGGGAATTCCTAATTGCCGCCAAGCAACGTCCTTAGTTTCATTTAGCGTTTCAGCCGAAAGGCCGGTAGTTGCAGTCGGCCAACTGGGGGCGCCAGAGTATTCAGATCACGCAATATGGGTCCCGCAGCTCGGCGCCAGTTGGCTATCGGCCCAACCCGCCAAGCCGCCAGTAACAAACCCGCATCGATATCCCCAGACAAAAATTCGGCAATCAACTCAAAGCGCGATTTTTCTGCCGGCATCGGCACCAAACGTAACTTTTCTGTGTCCGGAACGCCCAACAGTTTTGCAAGTTCCGCCGTCGCCACTTTCAACCCGCCCAACCGGTCCACCAGTTTGCCGGCTAAAGCCTGTTTGCCGGTCCAGATCCGACCGCGCGCGAGTTTATCCATCGCGTCGGTCGAGACCCTCCTCGCCTTCGCCGCCTTGGCGGTGAAATCCTCATAAATTTGATCAAGGAGCCGATCAACCCTTGCCTTCGCCCCCTCGGGATAGCCTCGGTTCATGCTCCACATGGTCGCATGCTTACCCACATGGACTTCATCCCATCGCACGCCGAGCTTCTCCCAGAAACCCTGCAAATTCAGCTTCCCGCCGTAAACGCCGATCGAACCGGTGACCGTACCGGGCTGAGCGACAATCCGGTCCGCTGCCATGGCGATGAAGTAGCCGCCGCTTGCCGCCGCGCCGCCCATACTGACGACGACTTTCTTTCCGTTTTTCTTGGCGAGCTGGATTGCCTGCCAAACCGTATCCGCTCCCGTATAGATGCCGCCCGGACTGGCGATCCTAATCAAGATACCCTTGAGATCGTCCATTTCCGCAGCCTCAAAGATCAGCGACGCCAGGTCATCGCTGGCGATAATATCGCTCTCGAACCGCCCCGCACGGCCCATCAAAATCGTCCCCTCCGCGGTGATCAAGGCAGCCTTCGGACCATTCCCCTCAGGAGCATCGGAATCATCGCGATACTCTTTTAGCGAGACGAGCGGGTCTGTTTTCGCATCCGTTTTGTCACCGGAAACAAGGCGACGCGCCACTTCCAATTCGACCTGATTCCAATAGGCAAACCGATCGACCAACCCGACCCGTTTCGCCGCATTTGCTGAGTAGGGTCCGCCGTCGACAAGCGCCCGTACCTTGCCCACAGGGATTTTGCGGGCGGCAGAAATACCTTCGACAATCTGGCGATACCAATCATCGACCAGCGATTCCATCGACCGGCGTACAGGCGCACTCATCCCAGCGCGGGTCAGGCTTTCCGCCGCACCCTTATATTCATGGCGTTGCCCTATAAGTGGTTCGATATCGAGATTGCCGAGCGCATCTTTAAAGAAAGGAATTTCCAGAGTGAGGCCGGTCAACGCAAGCTCGCCGGACGGCTGGAGCCAACTCTCCTCCACCGCGCTCGCCAGGTAATATTCGACGGTGGCATTGCTGACGATGCCGAAGCTCTCCGCAAAAGCGATGGCAAATTTACCCTTACTGCGAAAAGCGAAGATCGCGTCGCGCAATTCCTGCGCCTGAGCGATCGAAACACCACTATTGCCGAGACGAAGCACCAGTCCTTTGACACGAGGATCGCCTCCCGCCCGTTCAAGCCCCTCGACGACGTCGCGCAGGAGATAAGCGCCCCGGTCATCTTCCAGCACCTCCAACGGAACCGCATTGCGTTTTTCGACCACGCCCCGATTGAGATCGAGCATCAACGCGAAATTGTCGGGCAGCTCGGGTTGATCATCTGCTTTACTGCCAATAACAATCAGGCCGACCACGAGAACCACGACCAGCGCGCCCAGGCCCGCGAAACTCCATAAAAGAAATCTGCCGAATTTCCTCATCTGTCTCTAATTCGCGTTGAGTTTTCGGTATTCGTCCTCGGCCCGCTCGGCACCGGCACGATCTTCCAGCCCGACGAACGCGTCGCGCATTCGCCGCCAATTCCAGGCGGAAGACGGATTGTGCCCAAGCCGTTCGGCCAGCAAGGCGCGCACCAGCCGGAAGCGGCCCGCCTTGAGGCCGGCTGATATCAGCAATCGAGCGAACAAATCCCGTTGTGCGTGACTACCGCCGATACGGTAAAGCTCGCGGCGGACCGGATAGAGCAGATCTACCGCGACACCAAAATCACCCACCGCGTAGGCTTTAATGGCGCGGCAAAGCGGCGCGCCCAGCGCCTCATAAACAGCCCCTTCTATGCCCGGCACCATATCCTCGCCCACCGCCTGGATCATCGTATCCGCTTCTTTGGCTTTGCCGTCATGACAAAGCGCCATCAGGTAATGGGCGTCGTGAAAAGCGAAAATACGATCGCCGGTTTTCTGCGAAGACTTTTCAGCAAGCTCGCCCCAACGGTCGCCCACATCGGTCTCCATCTCCTCCAACCGCCACAACAGCGAAATAGCATTAGTGAGGTCGAGATAATCATCGGTCTCTTCGGCCCGGATGCGGGTGTCATAAAGCTCCAACACCCGATCCGTGTCGCCCTTGGCCAGATAGAACAAGGCCAGATGCCACCAGGCGTGATAGGCGAAGTTGTTGCACCCTTCCCAATTCTCCGAGAGCCCTTCGAGCCAGTCGATACCTTCGTCGATGCGCCCGTTCATCTCCATCACATGCGCCACCGCATGGGTCGACCAGATGTCAGCGGGGTTGATATCAACCGCCTGACGGCCAAGCCGTTCCGCTTCGACATAAGCGCCGCATTCCTCATGGCCAAAGGCGTAGTAACCTGTGACATAGCCGTAGCCCGGCACCGTTTCGTCCCAACACGGATAGACTCGCGCGACGGAATCCCTAAGGCCCGGCGCATCGCCGAGATAGAAGTGAATGAAGTGACTGAGCCGCAGCGCCAGCACATCGAGCGGGAAATTAATAAGTATGGATTCCCAACGGTCGCGCGCACTGGTGAGGTCACCTTGGGCCCACGCCGCGAGCGCGTCGATATGTGCCTGCTCACGGTCGCTCACCTGATACTTGGCGCTGAATGCGTTGGCCGCGGTCGAGGCCTCCTTGGCCTTGGCCTCATAGGCCGTACCGCACATCAGCTTCATGAAATAGCCTTTCAGGCAGTGCGCCATCGGCATTTCCGGGTCGGCCTCGAAAACGCTTTTCAGCACATCGCCCGTGTCGGCCCGCAGCCCCATAAAATGGGCAACGGTCTCGTCGAATGCCGCAAGCGCATCGTCACTCTCCGCGCTTAACGGCACGCCTCGGCAATCGCTGGAGGTTGTCATTAAATATCCTTCTGCAGGAGATTGACCCGGATGGCCCCGTCGAGAACGAAGCCACCCGTCGCCGGCGTAGCAAGCTGGTCGAAAAGTTTTTCCATTTCGCCCGCCTGCCCGGCAAACAGGTCGGCGCGATGGGAATTACGGGCGAGGTATTTCTGGCGAAAGTCGGAAAAGTCTCGATAGCGCCTGGGAGTGGACGAGAATACTTCCTTCAGTTCGATGAACCCGTTGCCACCGAGCGCCTTCACCTGCTCGTACGCATTGGTACGTATATCCGTCTCGTCGTTGATCGGCCTGCCCACATCGAAGTAGCTGCCCCCCGGTACGGGCTCCATGACATAAAGCAAACCCTCTTCGCACAGCACACGGTGTGCCTCGGCAAGTGCCGTCGGAATTTGATCGGTGGGCACGTGATGAAGCGAGTTGGAAAAAATAACGATGTCGAATTCGCCATCTTCGAACGGCAACGCCTCGCCGACACCTTCATAAAAAGTCACTTCCAATTCCTCGTCCCGCGCCTGTTCGCGGGCGGTTGCAATGCGCGCCTCGTTAGGGTCGATACCCGACGCCTCGGCGCCGCATTCGGCGAGAAAACAAGTCAGCGCCCCCATTCCACAACCCACATCGAGCACGACTGCACCACTCAACGGCAACAAAGCTGCTGCCGTCGCGGTCGCTGATTTTTCAGGAATTTTGGAGATTTCTTGGTCTGGATACATCACTTTGGGTCGCCCTCCCTAGGCTTTGCCGATTATGACCATGCTCGGGAAGGAATAGCAAACTCCCCTAACGTAAATGTGAAAGACTCAACGATTGCATATAGTTGGCTGTCAGTTCCGCTCGGTCTATGATGATCTCGGGTTTATAACATTGGCATCGGGGCGATCGCTGAATCATGATCAGCGGTGAACTTTTTCTTTGGATAACGAGCATCCTCTCGCTTGGCGCCTGGATTTATCTTTGGTGCTGTCGGGCTGGCTTTTGGCGTGCGGATCAGCGGCTCGATGACCCATCCGATGTCGCCAACGGGTCCGACACCGATCTCCCCACCATTGCCGCCATCGTCCCGGCCCGTGACGAAGCGGATGTAATCGCCGAAAGCGTCGGCTCTTTGCTGGCACAAGATTATCGGGGCCGATTTTCCGTAATCCTGGTCGATGATAACAGCTCGGACGGAACCGCAGAGACCGCGGAACAGATCGCCGCTGAATTGGGCATGCCCCATCGCCTGCAAGTGATATCGGGGAAACCGTTGGAAGATGGTTGGACCGGGAAAATGTGGGCGGTCCACCAGGGCCTCGAAGCGGCGACGGAGACAGAAACCGATTACTACCTGTTGACCGATGCGGATATCCGACACGACCCGGCCAACCTCGGCCAATTGGTCGCCAAGGCGGAAAACGACGGGCTCGATCTGGTTTCGCTGATGGTCCGTCTCAATTGCCGGAGCATCTGGGACTGGCTATTGGTCCCCGCCTTCGTGTTCTTTTTCCAAAAGCTGTTTCCGTTCCCTGCGGTCAACGATCCGGACTCCAAAACCGCCGCCGCCGCCGGCGGCTGCATGCTGGTGCGACGTATCGCGATGGAAAAAATCGAAGGCGTTTCTGCAATCAAATCGGCCGTCATCGACGATTGCGCTCTGGCGCGGGCGCTGAAGGTGAATGGCCCGATCTGGCTCGGCCTCACCGAGAGCACCGAAAGCCTCCGCGCCTACAATCGCTTGGGCGAAATCTGGCGCATGGTCGCGCGGTCTGCCTACGCCCAGCTCAATTACTCGGTCTTTGCGCTGATCGGAACGGTTATCGGGATGGCGCTCGTCTATCTAGCTCCACCGCTGGTGATGCAATTGGCTCTGTTATGGGATGCGACTCTGCCGGTACTGATCGCCGGGTTTACCTGGAGCCTGATGGCCGCACTCGCCGCGCCCACCTTTCGGCTTTATGGCCTGGCATCGGTTTACGGATTGCTACTGCCGATCGCCGGCTTGGTCTTTTTGCTGATGACGCTCGATTCCGCCCGCCGTCACTGGTTCAGCAAGGGCAGTGCCTGGAAGGGTCGGACGTACTAGCTATTCACACTGCGCCTTGTGGCGCAGCATATGGTCCGCCAGCACGCAGGCCATCATCGCCTCGCCGACGGGCACTCCGCGGATACCGACACACGGATCATGGCGGCCTTTGGTGGTGACTTCGACCTCTTCTCCGGTAGACGTCACCGTTTGACGCGGGATACGGATCGAACTGGTGGGTTTGACCGCGAAGCGCACGACCACGTCCTGGCCGGACGAAATTCCGCCTAGGACACCGCCCGCCTGATTGGAGAGAAACACGACCTCACCGTCATTGCCCATGCGCATTTCGTCTGCATTTTCTTCGCCGCGCAATTTCGCGGCCCCCATGCCGGCGCCGATTTCGACGCCTTTCACCGCATTGATGCTCATCATCGCAGCCGCAAGTTCCGCATCGAGCTTGCCGTAGACGGGCTCGCCCCAACCGGCAGGCACCCCGCTCGCCACCACTTCGATAACAGCGCCGAGGGAGGAGCCGTCCTTGCGGATCGAATCCATCAGCTTCTCCCATTCCTTCGCCGTCTCGGCATCGGGACAGAAGAAAGGATTGTTGGCGACCTCGTTCCAATCCCAGCGCTCGCGGTTCACTTCCACATCGCCGATTTGGACCAGGGCACCCTTGATCTCAATCGCGTCACCCAAAATTTTTCGGGCGATGCCACCGGCAGCGACCCGCATCGCCGTTTCCCGCGCCGAAGCACGGCCACCGCCACGATAATCGCGAATGCCGTATTTACGGTCGTAGGTGATATCCGCGTGCGCCGGACGGTACTTCTCTTTGATGTCGCCATAATCCCGGGAGCGCTGATCCACGTTTTCGATCAAGAGGCTGATCGGCGTGCCGGTGGTGACGCCCTCGAACACGCCGGAGAGGATTTTCACCTGATCCGGTTCCTGGCGTTGGGTGGTGTGGCGCGATTGGCCGGGCCGGCGCTTGTCGAGCCACTGCTGCATGTCCGCTTCTTCGAGCGGAATGCGCGGCGGCACCCCGTCGACCGTGCACCCGATGGCAGGCCCGTGGCTTTCACCCCAGGTGGTGAAGCGAAATAGACGTCCGAAACTGTTTTGGGACATGGCTCAGCCCTCGTATCCGGCTCAGCCCTTGGGCTTCAACCCGTTCAGCAATTCACCGACCTCTTCGGCCGCATCCACCGCGACCATGCCGACCATGTGGTAACCGGAATCGACGTGATGCACTTCGCCGGTGACGCCGGCGCTGAGATCGGACAGAAGATAAAGCGCCGAATGGCCGACCTGCTCAAGCGTCACATTGCGCTTCAGGGCCGAATTAAGCTCGTTCCATTTCAGGATGTAGCGGAAATCGCCAATGCCCGACGCCGCCAGGGTCTTGATCGGGCCCGCCGAGATCGCATTGACGCGGATGCCTTGCGCCCCGAGATCTACCGCAAGGTAGCGCACACTTGCCTCCAACGCGGCTTTGGCGACCCCCATGACATTGTAATGAGGCATGACGCGCTCGGAACCGTAATAGGTGAGCGTAATGATGCTACCGCCATCGGACATCAAATTCTGCGCCCGCTGACAAAGCGCGGTCAGCGAATAGCAGGAAACATCCATGGTCAGCTGGAAATTGTCGCGGCTGGTATTGACGTATTTGCCGGTCAGCTCGTTGCGGTCGGAAAAGGCGATGGCATGGACGATGAAGTCGAGCTTGCCCCACTTCTCCTCGATCTCGGCGAACAGCCCATCGAGCGCTTCGTCGTCGGACGCGTCGCATTTGATCAACATGTCCGATCCGACCGATTCAGCCAGCGGGCGCACCCGGCGCTCCAACTGGTCGATTTGATAGGAAAAGGCGAGCTCGGCGCCATGCTCGGCAAGCGTCTTCGCGATTCCCCAAGCGATGGACCGGTCGTTAGCGACCCCCATGATCAAGCCGCGCTTGCCCGCCATCAAATTCGTCGAATTGCTCAAACCGCCCCCCAAGGAAAGGTACCGCCGTCACGTTGCGGGTCATCTTAACCATCTCGCGCGCCCGGTCAAATAAAGCCAGCTACATCCGCAAAGCTGTTCATAGAGGTCTAATCCATATTAAAATTGACGTTATGGTCGAAGAAACGAAAAAGCCGAAACCGCAGCCAGCTCGGCGCGATCCGGGTATAAAAAGCGGATTTCATTTTTTGGGATTTGTCGCGCGGCGCTTCGGGGGCGACAAGTGCATGGAACGCGCAGGCGCCCTGACCTACACCTCGCTGCTCGCCATGGTGCCGTTGCTCGCGGTCAGTTTTGCGATCTTTTCCGCCTTCCCCGCCTTCGACAATATGAAATACGAAGTCCAGGAATTCGCTTTCAAGAATTTCGTGCCGGAAATCGGTTCGACGATTTTTACCCATGTAGAAAAATTCACCAGTAAAACAGGGCAATTGACCGGAGTCGGCGTGATATTTCTCGCCGTAACATCGATTATGCTGCTGTCGTCGATCAACAATACGTTCAACGATATCTGGCGGGTTAAAGAAACCCGCGCCATCGTGTCCCGGTTGCTCGCCTATTGGGCGGTCCTCACGCTGACGCCGCTGCTATTCGGTGCCAGCCTGTCGTTATCGAGCTATTTGTTCGCGATCGCCGAAAGTACCGGCGTTACCACCGGGATGGGGATAACCAATCTCGCAGGATTCTTGCCGTTATTCATGCAGGTCGCGGGGTTCACCATCCTCTACATGGTGATCCCCTATTTCCCTGTTCGTTGGCGGGACGCGCTGATGGGCGGTATCACCGCGGCGATCCTCTTCGAACTGCTGAAGAAAGGCTTTGGCCTCTATATTTCTCATTTCCCTACTTACCAGACCATCTACGGCGCGCTCGCGATGGTGCCGATCTTCCTGATCTGGGTCTATGTCGCATGGGGAGTGGTCCTGTTCGGCGCCGAACTCACCGCCGCCCTGCCGGAATGGCGGTCCGGATTGCGCCAGACACGGCACGGGCAAATCCGCCCCGCGCGCAAACTGATCGCGGCATTGGCAATTTTGCGCGCGCTTTTTGTGGTCAGCAAACAGGGCGGCGGCATTCATCCCCGCGACCTCATGCGCATCGCCGGACTCGCGCCGGATGCCATCGCACAAGCCACCGACATTCTCCGGGACGGGAAATATATCGCCAAAGGTGAGGATGGCGGCTGGTTATTGAGCCGTGACTTGGACACCGTGCCGTTGCAGGAGATTTACACCACCTTCGGGCTCACCCTGGAGGAAGCCGATTTTCCGAATATGAAAAAGCGCGACTGGGGACAGCGCCTCGCCGAGCGGGTCGATCAATTGAAAGCCGGCAGCGAGGAACCCTTATCGCTCTCCTTGAAGGAATTGCTCGACCCAGGCGATAGCGCGGAAATCATCGATTTCCCTGAAATGAACGAAGAACCGGAAGTTGTCGATCGCAAATCGCGCTGGCTATCGATTCTGGGCCTTGCCTGGATCAGCTCGTCTTAGTCGTCGAGCCCTGCCTTTTTGCGCACACCGGCGCCATCTCCGCGCGACCATTTCTTGGCAAATTTCTTGAGTTCTTCATCCGCCTCTTCGGGCAAAACGATATTCAGCGTCACGATCTGATCGCCCGCCTTCGTGCCTTTCGACGCAAGACCCTTTCCGCGCAGGCGCAGTTTCGCCCCTGAACTGGTGCCTTCCGGTACATTCAAGGACACCCTCCCACCGACCGTAGGCACGGTAATTTTCGCTCCCAACACCGCCTCGTCCAGGGTGATCGGTACCGTCAAGTGAATGTCATGGCCATCGAGCGTGAAAAGAGGGTGCTTGTCGACCTGGATGGTTACCAACGCATCGCCAGCCGAACCGCCACCTATTCCGCGCATCCCCTGACTTTTGAGCCGTAGCACCTGACCGTCGGTCGTTCCGGCAGGCACTTTGACGTCGAGCATCTTCTCGTCGAACAGTTTTATCCGCCGTTTTGCGCCCTGCGCAGCCTCTTCAAAAGAGACCCTCACCGTATAGGAGACGTTGCGGCCTTTGACCGAACGCTGCCGCGTCCGCTGCTGACGGGCTCTGCCCTGTCCGAACAGGTCGGAAAAAATATCGTCGAAATTGGCCCCGCCCTGACCGAAGTTAAACTCGTGTGTTTGTCCCCCGCCCTGGCTATAGGCGCGATGGAAGGCATTCTCGTAAGCGGCAGAGCCATCGGCATTGATTTCGCCGCGATCGAATTTCGCGCGCTGTTCCGGATCGGACAGGAGATTATACGCCGCCGAGACTTCCTTGAATCGCTGCTCGACCACCTTGTCGTCAGGATTCAAGTCCGGGTGCAGTTCTTTGGCCAGCCTGCGATAGGCCTTTTTAATATCATCCGGCGACGCGGACTTGCCGACGCCGATCACGCTATAAGGATCTTTCATTGCCATGCCGACCTACCCATCAGCCATGCAAGAAGCCCCGCTGCAGCAGCGATGCCGCAACGGAACATTCCGCCACAATAGTAATAGCGCTAAAGAACTTTCCAGCTACCGTCCGGTTGCTGACAAGCCTGCCCCTTACGGGTCTCGGTGCGACCGTCGACCGTGATGGTCTGTTCAAATTCACGGCAATAGGCGCCGGTCGATTGATTGTTACCGTCTCGTGTCGCCGTCACGGTTCCAGACGCACCGGTATTCGGATTGTTCCAGGAGACCGGCTGATTGAGCGGTGCGGTCTGAGCCTGCTGATAGGCTTGATTGTGTCGCACCTGGTCGGCTTCATCCAGAGATTGACCCAGCGAACCGCCGGCCCAAGCGCCAAGCAAACCACCAATTGCAACAGCAGCCAGCGTACCAGCGCCACCGCCACCGATTTGCGAGCCCGCCAATGCGCCTAAGCCAGCACCTATGACGGTTCCAGCTTGCTGTTTCTGCCCTGCACCTTGGCAAGCGCCAAGTAAAAACAGGACCGCAACTAACGGTGCGAATTTCCTCATTGTCATAACATACCTCTCACTTCACAAATGACACCGCTGGCCCAAAGTGTCTCAGTCTTCTATACATGCCAATTGAGGCGGCAATGTGTCGATCCAAAGTCTATCAAATCCATATTTTCTAGGACATAGGTGTTTTCGGTTGAATTTAAACAGGCTTTAATTGCCTCACGGCTAACCTATCTGATTCCTTATGCAAACTCTGTGACACGGCGCACATGACTGACGATAACCCATTGGAGAAATTTGCCAGTTGGTTTGAAGACGCGAAAGAAAGCGAACCGAGCTTGCCGGAGTCGATGTCGGTCGCAACCGTCGGACCCAACGGCCAGCCTTCAAGCCGAATGGTATTGTTGAAATCCTTCGATGATGAAGGATTCGTCTTTTACACAAATTTCAATAGCCGTAAGGGGCTGGAAATAAAAGAAAATCCGAAGGCGGCCTTGCTCTTCCACTGGAAATCACTGAACCGCCAAGTACGTATCGCCGGGCCTGTAAACGAAGTATCGCCAGATGAGGCAGATGCTTATTTTGCGACGCGTCCGCGTGGGGCCCAAATCGGTGCCTGGGCATCCGACCAATCGAAAGCGATGGACGGCGGCATGGACCTGGAAAAGGCGGTCGCGCGCTATACTGCCAAGTTCGGTGCAAAAAAGATCGACCGTCCCCCTTTTTGGAGCGGATATCGGGTTGCCCCGCTCGAAATGGAATTCTGGAGCGAACGCCGCTTTCGTTTGCATTTGCGCGAACATTACCGACGCGAAAGCGACGGACAGGTCTGGCAAAAGGAACTGCTTTATCCGTAAACTGATGCCATGACCGGAACGCTTAAAACACTCATCCTAACCGGTGCCAGCCGCGGCATCGGACATGCGACCGTGAAGCGCTTCTCGGACGAAAATTGGCGCATCATCACTTGTAGCCGTGACGAAGTGCCCGATGCATGCCAGCGGGACCCAAACTGGCATGCCCATATAGCAGTTGAATTGGCCGCCCCTGCCGATGTCGCTCGCTTTATCGACGAAGCGAATACACTCCTCGACGGCGATCCCATAAATGCGCTCGTAAACAATGCCGCCGTTTCACCGAAGACCGAATTTAAGGAACGGCTCGGCTGCCTAAACGGCGATCTAGATACGTGGCGCAACGTATTCGAGCTGAATTTTTTTGCCCCCTTGGTGCTCAGCCGCGGGTTCGCCACAGCGCTTGGGCGCGGTGCGAAAGGCGACGGTGCCGCAGTCGTGAATATTACCTCGATTGCCGGTCACGAAATTCACCCCTTCGCGGGCTCGGCCTATTCGACCTCAAAGGCAGCGCTGTCGGCCCTGACGCGAGAACTTGCAGTTGAGTTCGCAGGGATAGGAGTTCGCGTCAACGCGATTGCCCCTGGCGAAATCGAGACTGAAATGATCGGCGAAGAATATGAACCGCTGATCAACCGAATCCCCATGCACCGGATGGGTAGCGCAGAGGAAGTCGCCGCGTGCGTATTCCAGCTTTGTAACGGTGATTTTTCTTACGTGACCGGGACCGAACTCTTCGTCACCGGCGGTCAGCACCTATAAGCTTAAAGCCGTTTGAACCAATCGAGCCGGGCCTGCAACTGGTCGATTTCGAACCCGAGCCAGTTGGCGAAACCTCCCGAATTCTGCAAGGATTTAAGCTGCTCAAGACGGGCGAGTTCGGTTTCGCACATTTCCGAAAGCATCTCGATCTGATCGGCACGGTCTTCGCCTTCCAGCAAATGCAGGAACCTCAACTTGAGTGCCATCACGAGCCGGGAAACATCGTTTACCGGCGCACGCACATTGGAGGTCATCAGTCCCCGGAACGCGATACGCCCTTCTTCGGTGATCGCTATTTCAGCATCAGGATCGGCATTTGCGTCACCTGCGCTTTCCGCTAGCCCTTCGAAACACAAAAGCTCTAACGACGGTGCCAGCATGTCGAGCGACGGCCCCACCAGCAAGCTCACGAACTGTCGAACTTCACGGGCGAGCTCCCCATAGGGGGTTGGGCCTTCCATCAACCGGCCAAGGGCCGCCAGGCGGATTGCTTCGGTCGGGATTAGCGTGTTGTCGCGATACATGAACCTATTATTCCGCCTGCCCTATTCCGCAGCCACGTGCGCAACGTCCATACCACGGCCTAATCCGAGTTTGTCCCAAATCTCCTCCAGGGCACGGACCAAATCATCCATCATCTCTTCGGTATGTTCGGGCGAAGGGGTGATACGGAGCCGCTCGGTGCCCCGTGGAACGGTCGGATAATTAATCGGCTGGACATAAATTCCATAATCGTCGAGCAACATATCGCTCGCCTGCTTGCACAGTACCGGATCACCAACCAGCACGGGCACGATATGACTTTCCGACGGCATCACCGGCAAATTCGCGGCATGCAGCTTCGCGATTAGGTCACGGGCATTTTGCTGATGGCGTGCCCGCATGGCCCCACCCTCTTGGCCGCGCAATACTTTAATACTCGCCAAAACGCCGGCGGCGATGGCGGGAGGTAATGCGGTCGTAAAAATAAAACCGGCTCCGAAGGACCGCACGAAATCGATCAATGCGGCCGAACCGGCGATATACCCGCCGATAACACCGAATCCCTTCGCCAAGGTTCCCTGGATGACGGTGATACGGCGAGAAACTCCGTCGCGCTCGGCAATTCCGCCACCACGGGCACCGTAAAGCCCCACCGCATGAACTTCGTCGAGATAGGTCATCGCGCCGTACTGTTCGGCGACGTCGCAGAGTTCGGAGACTGGTGCGATATCGCCATCCATTGAATAGACCGACTCGAATGCCACTAACTTGGGAACGTCCGGGTCGCTGTCCGCGAGTTTGCGCGCGAGATCTTCAGGATCGTTATGGGCGAAAATCTGTTTCGAAACTCGGCTCAGGCGCATGCCCTCGATCATCGAATTATGGTTGTAGGCATCCGAATAAATAATGCAGCCGGGTAGCGACGAGGCAAGTGTCGACAATACCGTCATGTTGGCGACATAGCCGGACGTAAACAGCAGCGCCGCCTCGGTACCGTGAAGATCCGCCAAGGCTTGTTCCAGCATCACATGGTAATGATTGGTGCCAGAGATATTCCGCGTTCCACCGGCGCCGGCGCCGCAATGTTCGAGCGCCTCGGTCATCGCAGAGATCACCTTCGGATGTTGGCCCATGCAAAGGTAGTCGTTCGAGCACCAGACGGTGACGTCGCTCACTTTTTCAGAGTCATGCCGTACGGCGTAGGGAAACTCGCCCGCCTGGCGCTCAAGATCGGCAAAGACGCGATAATTGCCTTCGTCCTTTAGGCCCTCGAGCCGCTGCCTAAAAAATCCCTCGTAATCCATCAATCCATTTCCCGGATTCGATTATACCCGCTGGACTTTTCGCCCCTCGAACGGACGATAATTTCAATGATCGCCGCCTCGGAACTCTAATTTGGAATAATTCTATCATGCTTCATCCGGTTGCGTCATTGGATGAGACGATACGCCGCGCTAGGCACCCAAAAACTCAAGCGTATCCGCAAGCGCGGCCTCAAGGCGCCCAAACAATTCGTCGATTTCCGCCTCGGTAATCACAAGCGGTGGACAAAGTGTCATCACATCGCCGGGAATCGCGCGAAGGATCAGCCCACGTTCCGCGCATTGCTTCGCCGCATGAAATCCGATAGATGCGCTCGGTGCAAAACTTTCTTTCGACGCCTTATCCGCAACCAATTCGATCGCCCCAACTAGACCAATACCCCGTGCTTCACCGACCAGCGGGTGATCGCTCAGAGCGCCCAACCGGGCCTGGAAATGGCCCATGACAGAACGCACATGCCCGACAATGTCGCGCTCCTGGTAAATCGCCAATGTTTCCAGCGCTACCGCGGCACTCACCGGGTGGGCCGAATAAGTATACCCGTGGCCGAAGGAGCCGATGCGGCCGCTATTCTCGTAGACCACATCGGCGACCCGCTCGTTGATCATCACCGCCGAGATCGGCAGATAGGATGACGAGAGCGCCTTGGCCATGGTGATCATGTCCGGCTCGAGATCAAAAGTTTCGGTCGCGAACATGTTGCCCGTTCGACCGAAACCGCAGATCACTTCGTCGGCGATAAAAAGGATATCGTGCTTTTTCAGGATAGTTTGGATCGCTTCGAAATAGCCTTTCGGCGGAACAATAACGCCACCGGCCCCCATAACCGGCTCGGCGATAAATGCGGCGATTGTCTCGGGCCCTTCAGCTTCGATCAAGCTTTGGAGGTTGCCGGCAAGCCGCGCCGAAAACTCCTCTTCGCTCTCACCGTCTTCCGCATTGCGGTAATGATGTGGGCAATCGGTGTGGATAATCCGGTCGATGGGCAGATCGAAATCACGATGATTGAACGGCAGTCCGGTCATACTGGCCGCTGCCACCGTTACACCGTGATAGGCGCGCTGGCGGCTGATTATCTTTTTCTTTTCGGGCCGCCCCAGTGCGTTGTTGTAATACCAGACCAGCTTCACCACGCTGTCCGTGGCTTCCGAACCGGAATTGGCGAAGAAGACTTTTGACATCGGAACCGGCGCCATCTCGATCAGCCTTTCGGCAAGATCAATGGCGGGCAAATGGCTCTTGGAAGCAAACACGTGATAAAAGGGCAGTGTACGCATCTGACGCTCGGCAGCGGCAACTAGGCGTTCTTCACCGAAGCCCAAAGCGGCGCACCAAAGACCCGCCATCCCCTCGATATACTCTTTGCCTTCCTCATCCCGCACATAGATTCCGTGGCCTTCGGTAATGATCTGAGGGCCCGCACTCTTATGTGTTTCGAGATTGGTATAGGGGTGCACCAAACAAGCGATGTCGCGGCTCGATGCCGAGTTTCCCGTTTCGACCAAGATCTGGTTCCTTTCGTGACCGGCGAACTCGATTCGCCCTCTTCTTCCTAAATCGCATCGCTAGCGAGCCCGTGCAACAGACTAAAATTAAAATAATTACACGACAGCAAAAGCGTTAGTTTTCCCCGCTTTCCTCGCTTTTACGCGAACCCTAGAACGGCTTTGCGAAAACTTTCCGGGGACTCTCATAACGCGCCTTGATACGATATGCACCGACGGAAGCAGACCGGAAAGGCATTGTCATGGGCGAAGTCGTGAACTTGCGAGAATTTCGCAAGCGCCGCAAAAGAGACAAAAAGCGTGAGGAAGCGGCCAGCAAACGTGCCCTTTCCGGACAGAAGAAGCAGGACCGTATCCGTCTCGCCCAGGAAAAAGATAACGCCGAGCAGTCTCATGCCGCCCACCGGCTAGAGCGCGACGGCGACGAGTCAGCATAACTTAACTCCAAAAATATTAATGCTGCGTGCCGCTGTCGTCCTCGAAAAGCTCGGGCGCGAGGTCGTAAGCGCGTTGTTGCGCCGCTGCGGCCTCGTCGTGACGACCTAAATCACTCAACACGGCGCCCAAATTATAGTGGGCTTCGACTAGATCGGGCTGTATTGCCAATACGTCTTGGTAAACCGCCACGGCAGCTTCCGGCCGATCGGTTTCGGACAACAAATCAGCTAGATTGAAATGCGCCTCGACCAGCCGGGGATCAACCGAAAGTGCGATGCGATATTCTCTTTCGGCCTCTTTCGGACGACCCGCTTCAGCGGCAACTGCGCCTAGGGTGACTCGATAGAGTGGCTGCGCCCTGTCCGCCATGACTGCCCGTCGCAATAATGGAATCGCATCGTCAACCAATCCGCCGCTTGCAACCGTCAATCCTAATAAGTGCAATAGCTCGCCATCCTCGGGGGCTACCGGCAAGGCCGCCCGAAGGAGGCCTTCCGCTGCAAGTCCCTCGCCGGCTTCAAGCGCGGTTTGAGCTGCGTCTAGCACACCGGCCAGGCTTTCATGACCGTCAGGTAAATGACCGCGGCTATAAAGTGCTGCAGTGTCGGCATCGGTCGGGTCATGAGCCTTGCGCAGGAATTGGCCATTAAAGAAATTACTGTTGATCTGCTGATCGGTGCGGAATCGATACCAAACGGGCGACGGCGAAAGTGGCACGCCCGGGGATTCTTTCAACGCAACTGGGTCGAAGTGAAAGGCGGCATAAACCTCTTCGCCGATAAAATTCAAATGGCTCGTGTAATAGTCAAAACGATTCAAGTCATATAGAGATGGCCATAAATGTTCGAATTCATCTTTAAGAATATATTTAAAATAATCATAAATAAAATAGTTACCTTCTGTTCCCCAATCTAATGTATCTATATCTATTTCACTTAGTCTCCAACGCTTATATTCTTGGATAATTCGAGAAAATGTTTTTCCACTATAGGCCGAATACCAAAGTAGAGGGTTCCGCGCTAATTTATTATTGAAAAACACTTGGACCAACTCCGCGACATCACCCGCCTCGGCAACCTCGGCCTCGCTCATGGTCGGAGTTGAAATGATACGCCGCTCACCTTCATCAACAAAATTAAGACCAAGTATTTCAGCAGTATTATACATAGGTGTTCCGGGCAATAGCTGTAATTGATATGGCTCTACTTTGCTAACATCTAGTGAAATACCGTAATCAATGGATTCTAGGTAAGTATCAGTAGTCTCTTCTGGTAATCCATAAATTAATTGAATAACAGTCTCAATACCGAGACCTTGCATATACTTTACATTTTCCGCAATTAACTTAGTGCTTTGCTTACGATCTACGGCCTTCATTACTTCCATATTAGAACTTTGGAGACCTACTTCTATAACTGTAATATTGGCGTCTTTTAAAAGATCCATTATTTCCTGATCTAATAAATCAACTCTCAACTCAACGGTAACAGATAATTCATCATTTACTCTGTATTTCTTTATTAGTTCAAGTATTTCCTTCGCACGATTTTTTGGAATATTAAATGTCGGATCCATAAGAAATATTTCATCAACATTACTTGATAATATTTCTTTTATGTTTGTTTCGACGCGCTCCATCGAAAAACTATGTAGTAATTGACCGTAATCTTTTGGGTAATAGCAAAAACTACACTTAAATGGACATCCTCTATACGTCTCAAATAATATTGTTCTCTTTTCATTATTTAAATCAATACATCCATTTAAATATGGAGAGGGAATAACATCCAGCTCATCAATAAACGGACGCTTGTCCGTAATAATAACTTCATCATTTTTACGAAAAGCAATCCCTTCAATTGATTCTAATCCTGCTGTTACTTTATGACTTCCTCGTTCTTCCCAGTAACGGATTAGTTCCCGAAAGGTTTCTTCACCCTCACCGCAAACAATTACATCCAATGACTGGTATCTATTCAACGCTTTCGTCGGCACCGAAGAAACATCGGGGCCACCGACAATAATTTTTACTTCCGGATTTTTAGATTTTATCGCAGAACAAATATCTGCCGTGTTTTCCATATTCCAAATATAACAAGAAAAACCCACTATATCTGGATTGTTATTTAATATTTCATCAGCGGTATTCTCTATTTCATAAATATTATTTGGAACTACAATATTTATATTTGTTTTTTCTTGCAAAAGCGTATCCGTCTCGGCGTAGCTCTTTAAGTAATACAACGCCAAGGGAATATAATCGCTCGTGGTATCGATCAAATCGACCCGCATTGCGCCACTCCGCAATTTCCGCCGTCTTGGCTTTTAAACCAATCCGCCGCTCAAGAATAGCCGTCCTTACTATTTTACCTATGCTACTTCAAATGCTTGTCGAGAAATGCGAGCGTCTTGGCCCATGAATCCTGGGTTGCTTCTTCGCGAAAACTCGGTGCAAGGAAGTTCTGGAACGCGTGGCCGGCGCCGTCATAACGGTGCGCGGTCACGTCCACGCCCAGCTCCTCAAGCCGCGCCAATATTTTATCGGCATCATCTGGCGATGGATTTTCGTCCTCGTTGCCATAGAAGGCGAGGACGGGTGCCTTAAGGTTGTCGAGCCGGTCAAACGGAGTCTCGCCCTCCCCGTCATCGGTCCAGGCCAAAAACATGTTGCCGCCGTAATAGGACACCACCGATTTGTAATCCGCATCGGTGCTTGCGGCGAGATAGCATGCGCGCCCACCCATGCAGTGTCCCAGCACACCGAGCCGGCTCATATCCGCTTTGCCGGTTTCCGCGATCCAACGTTTGCCGGCCGCGATATCGTCGAGGATTTGCGCGTCGCGCAATCGCGAGCGGCGCACCGTGGAATCGTCGCACGGCTCCTGACGATGAAAAATATCCGGGGCCGCAGCGATGTACCCCTCGGCCGCGAGTTTGTCTACGAGCTCTTCTTCGAAAGCGTCGAGCCCCCCACCATGAATGGTGATCAACACCGCCGGGAACGGCCCGTCGCCCTCCGGCATTGCAGTTACTATTTGAGATGCGTTGCCGCCAACCTCGGTGTCCACATATGTTGCCATCATATCCTCCCTATTCGGCTCCCCATCTGGGTCTCAATGCCCGAAAAAACCGCCGATTCCTCGGCGTTTCTCGAAATATTGTTGATGATAATCCTCGGCCATATAAAAGGTGGTGGCCGCGGTAATCTCAGTTGCAATCTCGCTCCTGATTTGACCGGAGTCGTTTAACGCGGCTTTGGATTTTTCCGCCGCCGTCTTTTGCGCTTCATCGAGATAGAAAATGCCCGTGCGGTATTGGGTGCCGACGTCCGGGCCTTGCCGGTTAACCTGCGTCGGATCGTGAGATTGCCAAAACACCGCCAACAGCACCTCATAGGTTACCTTGGCCGGATCGAACTCCACGCGAACCGCCTCCGCGTGTCCGGTACGCCCAGTGCAAACCTCTTCGTAGGTCGGATTCTCGGTCGTGCCGCCGATATATCCGACCGCCGTGTCGGTTACGCCTTCGGTGTTACGAAACGTATGTTCGATACCCCAAAAACAGCCTGCGGCAAAAATGGCTTCGGCCATGATATCTCCCTTTCATCCGGTTGCGGGCCAGTATAACCGGATATGGCGGGAGCGTCGCCTCAGATCAATCCAACTTTGCGCAGGAATACGAAAAGCACCATTACCGGTGCCACCACCCGCAACAGCCACAACCACGCGAGACCGAGCCAATCCTCGGCAAACCCGGTTTCGCCGAGCACTGTATCCCTTCGCCAGGCCCAGCCGACAAAGAGTGCTGTAATCATGCCACCGATGGGCAGCGCCAGATTGAGCATCAGGAAATCGAGTATGTCGAGGATCGTCTTGTCACCCCATTTCACGTGCCCGAGCACGCCAAACCCGAGCGACGAGGGGATGCCAATCACGAATATCACCAGGCCGACGATGATCGCCGTCTTGGCGCGTGCCTCTTTCAATACGCGCATGAAAAAGGCCACCGGTACTTCCAGCAACGACGCCATCGACGTTAGCGCAGCGAACACCAACAGCAGGAAGAACAGCACGCCGACCAATTCTCCACCCGGCATAATCTGGAATAGACCGGGTAGTACGATGAAGCTCAAACCCGCGCCAGCCGCCGGACTGAGTCCGAAGGCGAATACCGCGGGGAAAATCGCCATGCCGGCAATGATGGCAAATATGGTATCGCCCGTGGCGGTCGCACCGGCGCTCACGGGCAATCTGGTTTCCGCCGAAAGATAGCTGCCGTAGGTGATGAAGACCGCCATGCCGATGGAAAGCGAGAAAAACGCCTGCCCCAATGCGGTCAGATAGACCTCGGGCTCGAATAGCTTGCTCCAGTCCGGCGAAAATAGAAACGCCAAGCCCTTCGCGGCACCGTCCAGGCTCATGCTGTAGCCGGCCAATACGATCACCAGCAATGCCAAGGCCGGAATAAGCACTCTATTCCAACGTTCGAGACCCTTCTGCACCCCTCCAGCGACGATATAGATGGTCGCCCCCATCATTACACCTTGCCAGAGGATGGGTTCCCAAGCTTCCGAGATATAGCCGCCGAAAAATTTTCCGTAGCCGCCCTTGGTCACCTCCCAAAGACCGCCGCCAGCACGCACTTGGACATCGACAGCACCGGCACCGGCACCGGCAAAGTGATCATCGGTGGTATCGACGCATTCCAAGGCTCAGGCACATGGGCAATCGGCGATGTGGACCTGGAATTCGAAGCCGGCGCCAGTTTCTTCCTTGGCTTGCAGTCCCCGACGATCGAATTCGACGATACGGGCTTTGCGACCCGCACGATCAGCGGCGCCGGCACGATGAACATATCCAATAACGGTTCGATCGACCTGTCGAACGACGTGATTACAGGCAATATCTCGGGTAATGCCGGCGGTGCCGCTTCCGTTGCCAACGCCAGCAACCTTACCATCAACGGCAATCTGAATATGGGCACTTCGTCGGGGACCTTGTCCGCCTTCGCGCTTAATTTGGGCACGTCCTCGACACTGACCGGCACCGGTAATGTCACCGCCAACAACTCGATCACGGTTTCGAACGACAAGATCGCCGGTGGTCTCGAGTTCACGCTCGGCACGACAGGCACCTTGTCCGCAGACACGTCCACCACCTTTACCGTCGATGCATCCAACCTGAAGGTACTTGCCGGCGGCGTGTTCGACGGCAGCGGAATTCTGAGCGTCGAAAATGGCGGGTCGGTCGACTTCAGCGCAGGCGCCGGCAGCTCCACCTTCGATGGCGTTCTGCTAACCGATGCGACCAGTTCGGTTTCTATCAACGACGACGTGACTTTCGACTTCAACGGCACCACCAGCAACAATGCCGGGTCCATTTCGGTGAACGAAAACGCCACTTTCGATCTCAATGGCGGCGAATTCACCAATAGCGGAAATATGACGATCGCGGCCAGCAAGACGCTTGTCGTGGAAAGCGCCAGTGCCGCGACCTTCACAAATGCAGTCGGCGGCTCGATCGGCGGCACCGGCACGCTCGATACCAGCGACGGCGACGTAACGCTGGTCAACAACGGCACGATCACCGCCGGTAATTCGCCGGGCGAATTGACCATCATGGGCGATGTCGTCCTCGGCGAAGAAGGCCTGACATTGATGGAAATCGGCGGTACCGAAGCGGGCACCGAGCATGACAAACTCAACGTCACCGATTCCTTGCAGCTGGGCGGTACGTTGGATGTGGTCGAATATGGCGGCTTTACTGTCTCGGCCGGTGACAGCTTCACCCTGTTCGAAGCCGGATCGATTTCCAGCAGCTTCGATTACATCACCGGCCTCAATGTGGGCCATGGCGTCTTGATCGATCTGCAACAGACCTCGACGCAGATTACCGCTATCGGTAAAGCGGTGACGCATCAGGGCACGAGCAATGACGACGTCCTCAACGGAACCTCCGGCGACGATGCCATGACCGGTGGCGCCGGAGACGATACGCTAACCGGCAATGGCGGCAACGACGTAATGTTCGGCGATGAAGGCAACGACCTTTTCGTGATGGATAATCTCGACTTCTCACGCATCGATGGCGGTGCGGGTATCGATACGCTGGCCCTCACCGGCTCAAATCAGAGCTTCAATCTGACTGGCCTCCGCGGCGATCAGATCCAGGATATCGAAATGATCGATATTTCGGGCCTCACCGGCGGCACGCTCACCTTGAACGCCGATCTGCTCCTCTCGATTACCCATGGCACGAACGGCCTGACGGGCGAAACCGATATGCTGGTAATCGATGGTGGCGCGGATGACAGTGTGGATGCGGGCGGTGGCTGGACCAACACCGGTTCCACCACAATCGACGGCGAAAGCTACTCGGTATATCAGAACACCAACGGCGCCCAGGTCGCGGTGGACCAACAGGTCGGCTTCGCCTAGGACCCTGAGGCCTAGAATCCAGAGGTCGAAGCCCTATTCCAGACTTCGACCCCGAAAATCTTCAAAATTTTAGAAAGACGTGGACCGGCTCAATGCCCGTGATCGTGATGTTGTTCACCGGCACCGAACGTCCAACCTAACCCGACCCAAAAGGCGTGAGCGGTTGTATCTTCCTTAGTGTCGATGGCATTCAGATGATCCGCTTTATCATAGTTGTATTGAAACCGCAGATGCGCACGGGGCGCAAACCGCCAGCCCAAAATCGGTGAAAACCGCTGCCGCTGATCGAGATCGGCACTGCCGTCACGGGCGGGTTCGTCTCCGCTACCAGTAGCCCTTTCATAACGAAATCCGAGCCAATATTTGTTCCCGTATTCCAGCGCGATCTGCGAATACAAGCCATGATCGATCAAGGTATCGGTGCCGGTTCCACCCGCCACGTCGCGCTGCGCCCGATATCGGCGATACATGAACTCATTCGTCCACCGCAGGTCCCACATTTTCGCGATCGGGTAATTTACGGTGAGATCGGCGCCGTAAATTTGCGTATTGCCCGAGGGGCCCGTGGCATTCGGCCCGAACAGACCCGAGAAACCCGCGCGCACTTTGGCTTTGCCGAGTTCCAACCGGTTGTCGAAACGGGTCAAATAGACGAGATCGTCGATACCGTTGACGTTCCCTTTGCGGCGAGCCCGCTCGCTGAGAGCTTCGTCGCTGCCGAGAAAGCTTTTCATCGTTTCGCCGGTTGGGTTTTGCGCGCCCACATGAAGGTGTGCATACCATGGCCCCACCATCGGCGTTTTCCAACCGATGCGAACACCGGTCTGACGGGCGCCGTCACCGCCGAACATACGAGAATTCACCACCGGCTGATCGATCCAGGCCCAATCATGGAGATGTTGTGGATTCAGAACGCCGAACTCCGTAAACATCTGTCCTGCTTCGATATCGAAACCATAGGGAAGACTGTTGGTGCGCATGAAGGCTTCTTCGAGTTCGACACCCGTCCCACCGGTCAGTTGGTTGATTACGAACGCGATATGCAATTCGGCATCAAAAGCGCGTTCCACACTACCGATCATCGAAAAATCGGCGCTCTGCAAACGAAAACCGGTTGCCTTGGGGTCATGCCCGCCAGCCTGAAGGTTTTGCGACACGGCACTGGGTTCGGAACTGTATCCAGCGGCCGCGTTGAAAGCGACACCGATCCAATCAAGCGCCGCTCTACGCCCTTGAATTGTCGTCGAGTAGACCGCTTTATCCTCTTTCTCATCTGTATGGCCGGCATGGTCTTTGTGATCGTCATGACCTTTATGACCGCCATGACCCTTGTGACCATGCCCATGACCACCGCTGCCTTTAGTGGTGGTCACCCTGTGGCCGCCACCATTTGCCTTCAACGCACGGCGTAGTCTTTGAATTTCTCGATCTTTCGCTGCGTCTCGCGACAACAGATCCTGCAGTGTCTGCTCGAGTAGCTTCATTCGCTGCTCCAAGGTAGGCGCAGCTACTGTTGTGCCCGCCGAGAACGCAATAAGCGAAATGGCGGTTAGTGCGAATAAAATACGTTTCATCGGTCTCTCCCAATTAGTAACGTTATAACGTCACATTTTTGTGCAGAATTTCGTTTTATTTGCCGTCGGTTCCAGCGTTTTACTTCCCTTTAAGGCAATTGCTGATCGCAGACGCGAGGTTGCGAATCAGTTTCCCATAAGCCGCGGTTCCGGGTTTAAGCCCCGAACCCAATGGATCGAGTGTGGCGACGCGAGCCGGCGTACCGCGAACTACGGATTCCGCCAATTTCCCGTCGAATTGCGGCTCGCGGAAAACGCAAACCACATTTGAGCCGAGGATCTTCTTGCGAATCTTGAACATTCGTTTGGCACTGGGGGCATGGCCCGTATGGACCAACAGGGACCCTGCAGCGGATAGTTTAAAGCGCCGCTCAAAATACTGATATGCGTCGTGGAACACGATGAAAGGTCGTTTCCTAAGCGGCTTCAAGGATTGCGACACTTGGGCTTCGAGCGCGGTCAACTGCTGCACGAGTTTGGCCCCATTGGCCTTATAGCGCTCGCGATTTGCCGGATCTGCCTTGCTTAGTTTCCGGGCGATAACCTTCGCCATTGCGCGGGCATTTGCCGGATCAAGCCAAACATGCGGATCGGTTTCCGCTCCATGATCGTGACCATGGCCATGACCGTGCCCATGACCCCCGTGCGCGTCTTCTCCTTCGCCTTCCCAGATGCCTCCGCTCCGGCCTTTCAATTTCGTGACGCCAGGTGCGTGCATTAGCGGAACAGATCGATCCCGACTATTGGACAAGATTTTTCCGATTTTCGGTTCCAGGCCTTTGCCTACCCAAAAGGCGACATCGGCCGAAGTCAGAGCTTTCACCTGCGATGGGCGCAGCACAACACGATGCGGCGATACTTGAGGCGGAACCAACAATGTTGGTTCGCCAACGCCCGCCATCACCGACGCGACCAAAGAATGAATCGGCAAAATGGTAGCGACTACTTTTGGTGCCGCAGAAGCTGAAGTCATTGTAAAGACAACGAAAAATACGGATACGGCACATTTTTTAAACAGTTGCACGATGCCTCCCTGAGAAAAATCTTTCGTATAGATGTGATAACATAACAATGTGATATAATGTAACATCCCGCCCGTCAAGCAAGGGTCCGGTAAATGATTACCCCTAAAGGAATGGAACAATGAACGACGATGCCGTTTTTCCCGCTCCGGAACATGACCACGACGCCTGCATCGCCGAAGCACTCGCCAATGCAGAAAGTCTATGCCAATCGCGAGGGGTGCGATTGACACCCCAGCGACGGCGAATTCTGGAGATAGTATGGTCCAGCCATCTACCGATTGGCGCCTATGACATACTCGACCGGATGAACGAAGATGGCGACGGCCGCGCAGCACCAATGACCGTTTATCGCGCACTCGATTTCCTTATCGAAAATGGCCTAGTGCACCGACTGGCAAGTCTCAATGCCTATTTCGGTTGCGATCACCCAGACACTCAACACAACACATACTTTCTAATTTGCGGAGATTGCGGCCGCGCGGCAGAAATGGAAGATAGAGAAATCGAATCCGCCATCGCCTCTGCTGCTCAACGAAGTGGCTTCGAGGTACGTCACCAATTGCTGGAGGTAGCGGGGCTTTGTAACGATTGCCACGAAAAAGCATGAACACCGAAAGCAACATTCTTGTAGAGGCCAAGGACGTCAGCCTCAATTTCAACCAACGAGCTGGCGTCGAGAATGTCTCGGTAACGATACGCACTGGTGAGATTGTCACCCTGATCGGCCCCAACGGCGCCGGTAAATCGACCCTAGCTCGAATTCTACTCGGATTGTTGCAGCCCGATAGCGGCGAGATTCAACGTAAACCGAACCTACGCGTCGGCTACGTACCGCAGAAACTTGCCGCTGACCCATCTGTTCCCATGACAGTGAATCGTTTTCTGAAAATGGCGGTCCCAGCGGACGATCATGTAATGGAAGAAATCTTAACCGAGGTGGGCGCGAACCAATTAGCAGACGCATCATTGGATGAACTTTCCGGTGGCGAATTACAACGTATACATCTCGCGCGAGCGCTGTTGCGGTCGCCGGATCTGCTCGTACTCGACGAGCCGACCCAAAACGTCGATTTTACGGGACAGGCGGAACTTTACGCACTGATTACCGAAATTCGCGACCGACGGGGGTGCGGTATTTTGATAATCTCGCACGACCTACATTTGGTCATGTCAAAAACTGACCATGTGCTCTGTCTCAACCAGCATGTCTGCTGCGAAGGCCAACCGGAGGCTGTCAGCCGCCATCCCGAATATCAAGCCCTCTTCGGACCGAAGGTAGCCGAAGGGTTAGCGGTCTACAGCCATCATCATGACCATCAACATGGCCTATCTGGCGAAATAAAACCCGACCATACGGATCACTCCCACCACTCCTCCAATGATTGACTCTTTTATTTTGAATGGATTGCTTGCTGGGATCGGCGTCGCGATAGTCGGCGGTCCGCTCGGTTGTTTCGTTGTCTGGCGGCGATTGGCGTATTTCGGCGATTCGCTCGCCCATTCGGCTCTATTCGGAATTGCTCTCGGGTTTTTGTTGGGGATAGACCTCACGCTTGGCATTGCGCTCACTTGCGTAGTTTTCGCGGTAGCCATCGTGTTCCTTCAAGAGCAAAACAAATTAGCATCCGATACACTACTCGGCATTCTGTCCCATACAGCGCTCTCTTTAGGCTTAGTCGTGATAGCCTTCTTGCAAACCGTGCAAATCGATTTGCTCGCCTATCTGTTCGGCGATGTATTGGCGGTTCGCGACAACGATCTGATCCTAATCTATGGAGGAGCAATCCTTGTATTAACCACGCTTCTATGGATTTGGCGCTCATTGATTGCCCTCACGATGCACGAAGAGTTGGCCCGTGCCGAAGGTGTGCCAGTCTTTCGCGTTCGCCTAATCTTTACACTGCTACTTGCGGTGACAATCGCAATTGGCATGAAAATAATTGGCATTTTGTTAATCACATCATTGTTGATAATCCCTGCCGCCGCTGCCCGAAGATTTGCCCGCACGCCGGAGCAAATGGCGGTAATTGCGTCGATTATCGGTGCATTATCCGTGTTGACCGGTTTGCTGGGTTCGGTCCAATTCGACACGCCTTCGGGACCATCGGTGGTGGTAGCCGCCTTCTGTTTCTTTTTATTGAGCACAATATCCCGGCGCAGAAACGTTCGGGCAAATTAGCTTCAAAACTGCCAATTTATGGGAACCGTAAGCCATCGCTAAACTGGCCTTCGCGGCTGCGCGCACTTATAAAACTATTCGAAAATAAAGTCCCAAAACCTCGAGAAATACCTTCAGGCCTCCTCTCGTTGTTTTTCGCGGATCATGTGATCAGTTTCGACAAGGGAGCGTAATCAAATGGCTGTCAGAATTGGATTAGTACATTCAGTGTTGCCGGCTATCGGCGCGGTCGAGGCAATGTTCGAAAAACATTGGCCAGATGCGGAACGCGCGAGCCTCTACGATCAATCGCTCTATCTCGATCTGAATCCGGACCGCTCGATGCCGCCGGCGGTAGTGGAACGGGTTGGTGATCTGGTCGGCCACTGTGTCAAGGCCGGCGCCGACGCAATTCTCTGTACCGGCTCATTATTTGGGCCGGCGATTGAAGCCGCGCGCGAAAACCTCGACATGCCTGTTCTCACCTCGTTCGAGGCGTTAATAGAAACCGCTTTCGAAACCGGCAATCGTTTTGCGCTCGTCGCGACCGACCCAGGCACTAATAAGATGCTTGGCCAGGATCTGCAGCGGCATGCGGACGCACATGGCCAAAGCCTCGAAACGGAAACCATATTCGTCGACGAGGCAATGAAGCTTCTATCGGCCGGCGATCAAGCAGGACATGACGATCTGGTCGTCGATGCCGCAGCCGGTGCAGGCCGGTGCGACGCTATGCTGCTGGGCCAATTTTCCATGGGCCCGACCAAACCGCTGGTCGAAGCGCGAACAGGCCTGCCGGTGCTGGATGCACCCGAGACCGCTGTTCTGAAGCTAAAAAGCCTCCTGGAAGGCTAGTTATGGCCGCTCCTGCCCTGGAGGTTAAGCCCGTAACGCTGACCGGCACGACCGTTAGCCTCGAACCGATGACCGGAGAACATTCGGAGGGATTGTTCGCTGCGGCCCAGGATGAGGATATCTGGCCCTTTACCGCCGGTGGATCCGGCGAAGACGAATACGGAGAATGGTTCGACGAGGCGATGCGCCAACAACATGCGGCAGAGTCTCTCATCTTCGCCGTTCGCCTAGTAGCCGATGGCCAATTGGTCGGAAGTACCCGCTACATGAATATCGCTGCCACGGACCGCCGCCTTGAAATTGGCTCGACTTGGTACAATTCCTCGGTTTGGGGCGGGAAGGTAAATCCGGAATGCAAATTGCTGTTGATGACCCATGCATTCGAGAAATTGGGGTGTTATCGGGTGGAATACCGTTGTGACGCCCGTAACCGCCGCTCGCGAGCGGCAATCCTGAAATTGGGCGCGACCGAGGAAGGCATTCTCCGCCGTCACAAACGCACCCGAGACGATTTCTGGCGCGATACGATTCAGTTTTCGATTCTGGACAGTGAATGGCCGGCGGTAAAAGCCGGGTTGGAAACGCGACTGGATTAAAAACGCGTTATTTGGTGATACGTCCGGTTTTGGGGTCGCATGTTGCCAATTGATGCACGCGACGCGAGACCCGGAAGCATCTTTTCCATTTCTTCTTCCGTGCGCCAGCGGTATTGGCAATCTTGCGCGCAAGTTCGGGACTCGTCGCATTGACCTCAAATCTTATTGGCTTGCCCGCTTTGCATTCGCCTACTTTTTGCTCAAGGAAACATTGGACGCCCCACTTCACGACCGTCCCTTTTTTGGCAACTGCCTCGGGCGTCCAGCCGGCGAATATGACTACCGCTAAAAACCCGAAAATCCATAATTTTCGCGTATATCGTCGCATAGCCCCAACCTTGCAATCGTCGCGCCGTTTTAGGTGTCGGTCAGAATGATGGGTGCTGGGTCCTCGCGAGCCGCATATTTCCGCCAAATTTCGGCCAATCCACGCTCGAAATTCGCGACAAAGCGTGGGGTATCAAAGAGCGGTGCAGCCGCGCGAGCCGCGGCAATTTTTGCCTTCAATGCAGGGGATTGAGCATCGTCCGATGCGATGTCCACTGCCCTACGTTCGAATGCATCCAGATCTTCCGATACCAATTCCTCAAGTCCAATCGCAGCCAGAATGCTCTCTGAAACTCGGGACGCAAAATGGCGCCCTCTGACGGTCAAAACCGGGACCCCGGCCCAAAGCGCGTCACTGGTTGTGGTGTGACCGTTATAAATGCGGGTATCCAACGCCAAATCGGCCAGACTCAAGCGGCGAAGATGTGTCTCCTGATCAACGAAGGGAGCAAAGATCAACCGCTCCGCATCGACCCCATGCGCCTCGGCTTCCCGCTTCAAATTTTCTTCGGCGAGCGCATTATTGACACATAGCCAGAGTACGGAATCGCTCACGCTTTCCAGGATTTTCATCCAAGAAGCGAACATAATCGGTTCGATCTTGTAGGTGTTGGTAAAGGAACAGAAAACAGTTCCGGATTCCGGCAACCCCACTTCACCTCGAGACATCGGATCGCCCAATCTCGTGTGACTATTGATTTGGTAGCAGTGCGGCATCAGCAACGGTGTCTCCGAGTAGTGCTGCCAATCGTTTTCAGGCAGCACAATTGAGTCCGCGACCACGTAATCGAAAAAATCTGCCCCGCTGGTCCCAGGAAATCCGAGGTAGGTGATCTGTAGAGGAGCAGGACGACGGGCGGCTATATCCAGGCGGTTCTTGCGGGTATGGCCTTTGAGGTCGATCAAAATGTCGATTTTGTCATCAGCGATTGAACTCGCTGCACGCTCCGCCGGCCATCCGGCAACGTCGACGAAGCTGTCGCATTCCGTCTCCAGCCGTTTGCGGATTTCACTGCCATCTCCAGGCTCGCACGAATAGGCGTAGACTTCGAATTGGTCTCGGTCATGGAGCGCGAACAAGCGATGCATCAAATAGGCCGTGGCATGCTCATGAAAATCGCTCGACAGATAGCCGAGGCGAATTAGCTCCTTGCCGGGCTCCCGGTCGGCATACGCAACGGTATCGACCAACAACGGCCTACACCACGCACGTGCAACCGCATGGTTGGCCACGCTTTCCATCGAGCGAGTGATATGGACAAACGGGTCCTCCACCGGCACCTGATGAGCATCCAAGGCAGCTTTAGTCAGTGCCTCGACGCCTGCTTCCAGTTCTGTTCGTTCGCGCCAATCGCAGGCCAGTTGACCACACAGGAACAATCCCGCCACTGCCGGATTGGCGTTCGGATTAAGCGCACGCGAGCGGGAAAACCATTCGACTGCGGATCCCAACAGTCCGCTTTGACGATAACCCTCACCGAGCTCTGCCAGCGATGACGCATCGCCTTCATTCAAAGCACCCGCAGATAAAAGGTCCCGGTACCGCGCCGCCGCCGCATCATACTCTTTGCTGGCGAGCAAAATTGCCGCGAGGGCACGCTTTAGACCGGACTCTTCTGCCCCCAATTCTTCCGCTTTTTTCAGCAAGTCCACCGCCGCGTCGATGCCGCCCGACTGATAGGCTATCAAGCCGCGCAAATAATATGCCCCCGGTTGCTCGGGCTCCGCGCTACAAATTTCCTCACACAGCGAGTCGGCAGCGGCGAGATCGCCTTGGTCGACCAAAGCGATCGCTCTATCTAGTTGCTCGGCTACGTCATCCATTGCGCTATACTACCCGATCACAGGGCTTGTGCCTGCCTGGCGGTCCTTTGCAATGACTTGCGGGCGCAAATATGCCATCACTCTCCCATCAAATGTGACCGGGAATCTGGATTTTACGATGGCAAATGAGCCACCTCTCGAACACTTTATTCGCGCTGCAGCTCATGATCTGAAAGGACCGTTAAATCGGATCAATGGATTTGCGGAGTTGGTCGTACGAAAAAATGGCGATCAGTTAGATGCACAATCACTGGAGTATCTCGGGATTATTTCGCGTTCCGTCGATCGCATGAGTCTGTTTATCGACGACCTGTCTCACTATGTCCGCACCTTAACCGACGATACGCCGTTCGAATCTGTCGACCTCAATAGCCTAGCCGATGCCGCCCAAAAATCGCTCGGCACGATGATCTCCGAACGCAGCGCAAAGATCGAGGTCGAACCACTCCCCACTATCGTAGGGTCGCCCGAATTACTGACCACCTTTTTCGCCGAGATTTTCGAAAATGCAGTCGTATTCAACGATGCAACGCCACCCGAGGTCCGGGTCACAGCCACGGAAGAAGGCAATAATCATTCAGTGACCATTAGCGACAACGGTCATGGGATCGAAGAAGCATTGCTGCAACGGGTGACGGAACCGTTATTACGCATTGATAAACGGGAGGGCCATTCAGGTTTGGGGCTCGCGCTCGCCAGCCAAATCGCCGAACGGCACAAGGGCACGCTGCGGATCGCGTCCACACCCGGCAGAGGGACCGAAGTAACCTTCGACCTGCCGAAATAAACGATTAGACAGGCTTGGTGCCGATCACTACCGACCGATGAAGTATGCGACGGTGCTGGTCCATGTCGTAGTTCCCGATGACACGGTGCAGCAGGCAACGATTATCCCAAATCACCAGGTCGCCGGGACACCATTTATGGGCATAAACGTTGTCGCGCTGTGTGGCATGGCGATAAAGCTGTTTCAGAAGTTCAATACCTTCTTCGCGATCCATGCCTTCGACATGGTCCGTGTGAATTCCCACATAGACCGTCTTCTTTTTCGTGTCCGGATGGGTGCGCACCAAGGGATGACTTACCGGCGGCCGAAGCTTCTTCTCTTCTTCGGTTGCGGGCCGGTTCCCCGTATTGCGCCGGTTGGCTTCCCAACTATGGAATGCACGCAAACCTTCGATTTTGTTTCTGGTTTCGTCATCCAAGGTATCGTAGGCGCGGTACATATTGGCGAATTCCGTATCGCCACCGCCGCCTGGCGGCAGTTCCCGCGCATGGAGAAACGTCGCGAGTGAAGGAATCTCATGATAGGACTTATCCGTATGCCAGAAAAAGCTGCCGAATGTCGCCGGCCGGCTGCTTGGCTTTCCGTCTGCATCTAGATTGTTGACCACATGAACCTGCGGTCCTTTCTCACCTGCAGCATCGTGAAAAACATGGCTTTCCGGCGTACCGAAACGGGCCGTCAGTGCCATCTGTTGATCCGATGTCAAATCCTGCTCGCGGATCGCTAAAACATGATTTTCAAGAAGCGCATCCATAAGCGCATCGCGCATATCGTCGTCGATTGGATTGGATAGGTCGAGACCGACAATTTCCGCGCCTGCCGGTTCGGACAAGCGATTGATCTCGAATGGATAATCTCGGTTGTGTGCCAATTCAGCCATGATCCGTCTCCAAAATTCCTCACCCCAATATGTTTAGACGATGCACAGTGACGGTCAAGTCCGTGCTCTTTGCAGAGGCATCACCGGGCCCTATAGTTGCGCCAAGAAATAACGAAGCGGGCAGCAGGCGCCGCTTAGGGGAGAGAGAACCATGGCCACTCAGACCGAAACCCTTGCAAAATTCGCATCCGAACTGAAATTCGAAGACATTCCGCCGGAAGTCGTCGAACGCACCAAAGATTGCATCATAGATACCATCGCGGCTTGCACGTTCGGGTCCGAGCTCCCTTGGAGCAAAATGATGATCGATCACGCGCTCGCCACAAGCGGATCGGGCAAGGTCAGCATTTTCGGTCCCGAGGGCCACAAGGTTCAGCCTGCGATGGCAGCATTGGCAAACGGTACTCTCTCCCACTCCTTCGAACTGGATAATCTTCGGATGCCATCTGTAGGCATGCATCCAGGCGCCAGTCTGGTGCCCTGTGCTTTCGGCATGGGACAGGAACTGGGCGCCAGCGGCAAAGACATCATCACCGCCTTCACTGCCGGAATAGAGGTATTGAGCAGAATCGGCCAATCCTCCAACCATTCCAGCGAAGATATCGGTTTCCACAATCCCGGCATTAACGGCGGCTTCGGCGGCGCGATGGCCGCCGGCAGCATTATGGGCCTCGATGCCGACCGGATGACCAACGCGCTTGGAATCGCCGGCTCGCTCAGTTCCGGTCTACTGGAATTCGCCATGTCGGGCACCGGGGGAATGGTCAAGCGGCTGCATCTGGGACGCGCGTCCGAAAGCGGCATCCTCGCTTCCACTCTGGCGCGCGACGGATTCACCGGGCCTAACACGATCCTCGAGGGCAAGTTCGGCTGGACCAATGTATTTTGCCGCGGCGCCGACCAGGCAAAACTCACCGCCGGGCTTGGCGAGGTGTGGGACGCGCCGCATATCGTTTTCAAGCGTTTCTCTTGCCATATCACCAGCCATACGCCGGTCCAGGGCATTCTCGATATGAAAGCGGAACATGGCTTCAGCGGCGATGATGTGGCCAAGATTTTGATTGAAGGCACCAAGAAATGTGGCACCCATCATTACATTCTGGAACCCACCGATGTGATGCTCGGTCAGTATTCCAACGCCTTCTGTGCCGCGTTGGCATTGTTCAAAGACCCCATGGATCCGCGCAATTTCAGTCAGGAGAGTATCGACGATCCCAAAATTCGTGAGGTCTGCCGCAACGTGGAAATCCGCGAACTGCCCGAAGATGCCCAATACGAATATGCGCTCGGCAGCCGGCTTACGGTTACCCTCAAAGACGGTCGAGAAATCACCCATGATTCCCCGAGCTTCAAAGGCCTTCCCATCGACCCGCTGGACCGCGAAAGTTTGTGGGAGAAGTTCTCCAAACTCTGCTATCGCCTTGGTGACAAAGAAGCGGAAAGATTGTTTGAACAGCTTTGTGAGATCGAGACAATCGACGATATCGCCACTCTCGACACCACCGGCAAGGCATGAGCGAGGACCCACAATCGCCCCAAGCATCTAAACCGCTGCAAATTCTCGCGACGACGGGGCTCGTCCTACTGCTCGCAGCCGCTGTCTACGCGATGCGTCATTTCGGCTTGAGTGCTCAGAATGTTTCCCTCGCCACCACCATTGGAACAGTCGGCACCTTGCTTATCCTTACTAAGCGGTATGGCACCCGCTCGGTTCCGGTGCTCACACTGATGTTTTGGGTCGTGGCGGCAATTGTTGCCTTATTGCTGACCGCGCACGGTTAGCGAAGATGCTTCTCGAAAAAGGCGAGCGTTCGTGTCCAGGCGAGCGCCGCATCCTCCGCATCGTAGCGAGCGCCGGTCGGATTAGCGAATGCATGATCGGCAACATACCAATGGACCGAAAGGTCGTTTTTACCGGCCCGCTGCATTTCCTTTTCAAACGCACCGACCATTTGCGCGTTGATACGCTTATCCTTGGTGCCAAAATGGCCCATCACCGGACCGGTTAGCAGCTCCAACTCCTTGGCTTTCTTCTTGACGTTTCCGTAATAGATCACTGTTGCATCCACCGGTGCCAGGAGCGATGCATTTAGCGACCAACCGCCACCAAAACACCAACCAACCGTACCCACTTTACGATTACCCTTGCGGTGCCGACTGAGCCAGTCGAGCACACCGCGCACTTGTTTTTCCGCTCTCTTCTTATCGACGGTATTTTTAAGTTTTTTTGCTTCCGGGCGAGTTTTGGCGACCTTACCGTCATAGAGATCGATCGCAGCGGCGATATAACCTTGCGCCGCAAAGTCGGCGGCGACTGCCTTGATATTGTCGTTTAGGCCCCACCATTCGTGAACCAGCAATAAGGTCGGCGCCGGGAATTTGTCCGGCATGGCGACATAACCTGTCGCCTCAACATCATCCAAGGGGATCGCAAACGGCCGCACGGTTCGAGCCGCCGCCGCGACGAATTCCGGATAGGCAAGCACAGTTGCCAGCGGCAAAACCGCCGCACCTTTGAGAAAGTTTCGGCGCTGCTCGTCGGTAACCTCGGGCAACGGCCCACTATCGCGGTTTCCGCATCCATTTATGTCGCACATGCCGATTCCCCTGATAAGTTTGATGGAAAATATATCACGTGAATTCAGCTTCCATCAGATGGTTGATAGACTGACCGGAAATTCGAGTTTTAAGAAGAGGCAACGCGCACAGCAGCCCGGCCGGTGACCAGGCCCTGCTCTAGCCTGCTATGCAACGCCTCGGCTTCTTCCAAAGGCACTACGTCGTTTACAATCGGCCAAATTTCACCCGTGGCGACCAAATCCAAAGCTTCACGCACTTCGTCCCGGGTCGCGTATTTGCTGCCAATAACTTCGCGCTCAAGCTTCAACGCATCCGTATCAAGGGTGAAGCTCTGCGGTGCACCGCCCAGGACGATCAAGCGTCCCCCCTTGTTCAATCCACCGAAACCGGTTTCCAAACTAGCTTTAGAAGCCACAAAATCGATTGCTGCATCAACGCCAAGCCCATCGGTGAGATCACGAAGTGCCCCAGCAACATCGCCTTCGGTCGCATCCACCGTGGCTTCGGCACCGGCCGCAAGGCAGGCGTCGAATTTCTCCGCTCGCGTATCCACCGCAATCACCCTTGCCTTCGCCCATTTCGCGACCTGCACCATTTGCAGCCCAAGTCCGCCGCCCGCACCAACGACAGCAACCCATTCGTCGGGATCAATGCGACCTTTGCGAATGACCTTCACCGGCGTCGCGATAGCGTCGGTTATTACGCCGGCCTCTGCGGGATGGGCCTTATAATCGATCCCGTCGGGAAACTTGATAAAGCTTGATGCGGGCAACTTGATAAACTCCGCATAACCGCCGTCACAGGCGCGCCCGACGGTGCCGGGAATGTCCGTGCAAAGCGTCTCACGTCCCTTACGACACCAATGGCATTTTCCACAGGTTAGGTAGTAATAGGCGGTGACCCAATCGCCCACATTTAGGTCTTCAACATCTTTTCCAAGTTCGGTGATCTCAGCGGTAATTTCATGACCGATAATGCGGGGATATTCGACTTTGGAGCGGCCGGCACGAATATGTTGGATTGTGAGCCCTGCGCCGCAGGTAACGACCCGTGCCACTGCTTCGCCAGGGCCGGGCGTCGGGTCGGGCACGTCCATCAGTTCAAATGGTACTCCCGGCGCGGTTAACACCATGGCCTTCATTCGAATGCCTCCGTTTCTCTCGATTTCATCAAGTGAAGTGGTCGTAGCATTACTTTGCAACCGACGAGCGCCACGGTTTATCGCCGGGCATATCTTTCGGCTGCAACCGCCAAATTGCCAACGGACCGATACACAAAATCAACAACACACTGGCAAAGGCCGCGATCCAACCGGTTGTGCTTTGTCCACCTGCAAAATCAAGCACGACACCAAACACCACCGATCCCGCAAAACCACCGCCATACCCCAACATCGAATGTAGCGCCAACTGAGCGCCGCGCCGCTCGGGCTCGGCATTGCCCGACGCTCCAGCTGTTAGGGCGGAAGAATCCGCATAGATCAGGATGCCGTGCACCATGCAGAGACCCGCAACCAACAGATAAAGACCCGAACTCGACGAAGCTGCAACTGCGATCAGCGCGATCATCGACGCGAAAAACGTTCCCAACACCCACCGTTGGCGACCGGTGCGTATGGCCATTTCATTGCCCGTGACGCTCGCCCAAGTACCCAAAATTCCGACGATAAAGGGAATATAGGCAGGCGGGATTAGCACCGCGTCAGTTCCCGCTTCAGCGGCGACATAGACCAAAAGCACCACGACCCAGCTTCGTTGCACGAACATTTCCCAAGTGTGAGCCATATAGCCGAGTGAATAGGCCAGCGAGGAGAAATTCCTGAACACCGGCCGAAAATCGAGAAAGGCGCCAGCAGGTAGTGCAGGAGGCTTCCCCCGCGCCGGCATATAGATGAGCGCCAAGATTAACGCAGCGGCGGCAAATCCGGCTGCTGAAACAAAGGCCCATTGCCAGTTGCTGAAGGATTCGATGGTGGCGGCGATAAAGAACGAAGACGAACCGGCGACGCCGACACTCGCGGCATGGAACGAGACCGCGCGCGTCTGCAATTTACCTTCGAGATGATCCGCGAGGACTTTGAGACCGGGCATATAGGTACCGGCCCAGCCTATGCCAGCCAAAATGCGAAAACACAGCGCGCTGACAAATCCGTCGGCCAGGAATACGAAGCCTAAATGCGCGAGCAACGTCACCAAAACCGAGCCCACATAGACCTTTTTGGGATCAATACGGTCGGTCAGACTGACCAAAAACGGTACCACCACCATGTAGGCGCCGTAGAAAATTCCAGCCAGCCAACCCGCTTCCGTATTGCTGAGCGACCATTCGTTGATAAAGGTCGGCAATAGCGCCGGAAGCGTATAGGCCCCCATTTGCGCGAAAAGCTGGGCCGCGCATACGGCGATCAAAATTCTTTTCGGCGAAATGTCCGTCATGGGGTTGTAATCGGCAAAAAGGGGATAAATCTACAGGTCGTGGTCCCTTTTGGATAGGATGACGCAATGCGAGTGATGAGGAGACTGGGTATTTTTACAGTACTTTTGCTGCTTGTTCTGACGGTGCTGTTGCTGGGACCGACCTTCAACCTACTGAGTGGTCGGGCAACTCTCGTTGGCGATTGGTCGAAAGCGAGCCGCCATTCTGCCGGCATCGCTCCCGATGCGGCCCGAACTCCCGAGGCCATTGTGCAAGTCTTTGCTGCCCGCGCGTTCCGCTGGAAAGGTGCGTTCGCGGTTCATAGCTGGATCGCGGTCAAACCGGAAAACGCCCCCGAATACATCACCTATGAAGTCGTCGGTTGGTATATCGACGACGGTGCCGGTGCGATCCAAACCCATACCGGTGCACCGGATCGCCATTGGTATGGCGCCAAGCCGCAGCTATTGGGCGAAATCCGCGGACCTGAGGCCAAAAGTGCCATAAAACGCATTCAACAAGCGGTCGAAAGCTATCCCTACAAAGGCACCTATCGAAGCTGGCCCGGTCCCAATAGCAACAGTTTCGTTGCCTACATTCTGCGTCGAGTGCCGGAACTGCAGATAGATTTACCGCCGACCGCTATCGGCAAAGATTTTCTCGGCGGCGCCAATTTGGTTGCGCGCGCGCCCAGCCGGAAGGGCGTGCAATTCTCGCTTTACGGGGTTTTCGGCGCGCTGTTGGCGCTCGAGGAAGGGATCGAATTCAACTTGCTCGGTCTTTCTTTTGGCATCGACCCTGGAGATTTAGCACTTCGACTGCCGGGCTTCGGGCTCATCAAACCATAGATACAGCCGACCTGGATTTATCGCTTTTACCGTTCCCGCATCGCCCGGTGACGGGCTTTGTTGAATGGCTTCAGTATATAGTTCAGGACCGTCCTCTTGCCGGTGAGAATATCCACATCGGCGACCATCCCCGGGATTATTCGGAGCTTTTTCCCTTGTGGATCAAGAAGATGATTTTGCTTGGTGCGAACGCGGATTTCGTAATAGCTCTGACCGCGTTCGTCGGTCAGCGTATCGGATGCGATCTGTTCCAAGGATGCTTCAAGTCCGCCGTAAATCGAAAAATCATAGGCCGTCAGCTTGACGTTGGCGCGCTGACCCGGATGTACGAAGGCAACGTCCTTGGGCGAAATTCGGGCTTTGACGAGCAGCGTATCGTCGATCGGCACGATGCGGACCAGTTCCGCCCCCGGTTGAACGACCCCGCCTACGGTATTGACCAGCAATTGCTTAACGATGCCGTTGACCGGCGACCGCACGTCGGCCCGCACCACGCGATCCTTTTTCGCCCTGATTTCCTCTTTCAATGAATTGAGGCGAACCTGCAGCTCGTTAAAGGCGCGTTGCGCGTTGGCACGAAAATTATTCCGGTACTTGGACACCTTCTCTTCGGTCTCGGCGATCGCCGCCCGCGCCTTGGGGACCGCAATTTCGGTTTCCTTGATTTTCGAATCGAGATTGTTCACCTCGCGCTGAAGCCGCAGCAACGCCACCTGCGAGACCAATCCTTTTTTGACCATAGGAGCGGTGAGGTTCACCTCGCGCTGCGCCAGAGCCAACGCTTTTGTTGTGGATTCGAGACGGCTTTGCATGCTTTCGAGCACTTTTTGCCGCTGCTCGCGTTGTTGATTGAGCTCACGCATCGATGCAGCCAACTCCGCTTGCCGTGTCTCGTAAAGTTCCCGTTCGTTGTTGGCGAGATTGCTGCGCTTTTCCGCAATTTCACTCGGAAACTCCGGCGCGCGCCCTTCTGCCTCTGCTTGAAACCGCGCCGCGCGTGCAAGCAAACCGTAATAGGTCTCTTCGGTCTGGCGAAACTTAGCCGCGGCCGAGGTATCGTCGATCCGCAACAGTACCTGATTCTTTTTTACGGTTGCCCCTTCTCGCGTCAGCAGACTGGCGACGATCCCGCCCTCCAGGTTTTGTACGACCTGAATTTCGGAGGACGGAATAACCTGACCGCGGCCGGTCGTCACCTCGTCCAGCTCCGCCCAAGCAGCCCACGCCACACCGACGGCGAGGAACGCACAAATCGCCAGTAACGTAACGATTGCTGCCTGGCGGGGACCGGCCATCACGCCACTCCGTAGCTGCACCGGCGACGAGGTGGTTTCCTCAACCCGCATCGCTGCGCTCCTGCATTCTCTTTTGTTTGGCGGCCAACTCCTCGATCACCTTTTGCTTCGGCCCATCGGCAACGATCTCTCCACCTTCCACGACGATGATCCGCTCCACCAAATCCAGTAGGGAACGCTTATGCGTTACCAACAGCAAAGTTCGACCTTCGAGCCACTCCTTCATGTTGGTCATGAAGTGGCGTTCGGCGAAGTTATCCATATCGCTTGTCGGCTCATCCATCAGCATAATCCGGGGTTCGGGTAGCAATGCGCGTGTTAGGGTCACCATCTGGCGCTGCCCACCGCTCATATTTGCTCCCTGTTCGCCTACTTCATGGTCGAGCCCGCGGGGCAGACGGCGAACCAAATCCGCAAGACCCGATTTCTCAACCGCTCGCACCACATCCTCATCGGACGCATACGGGGTTCCTTGGACCAAATTGTCTCGGATCGTGCCATGGAAAAGTACAGAATCTTGCGGCACATAGCCCATCTGGCGACGAATGTCGTCTGGCTCGATCTGGGTATAATCCAGCCCGTCGACACGGATATAGCCCTCGTTGGGTCGGTAGAGCATCTGCATCAATTTCAAAATCGTGCTCTTGCCCGATCCTATCCGCCCCAACAAAGCCACGCGCTCTCCGGGCTCGATGCTGTAACTGATATTGCCGATCGCAGGTGCCGCTTCGCCGGGGTAGGTGAAACTCACTCGGTCGAACTCGATCGCCCCCTGCAGCGACGGTTTATGGACCAGTTTTTCGGATGGCGACCGTTCCAACGGCACCTGCATCAATTGATGCAGTGCATTGAAAGCGAGCTTCATTTGGTCCAACCGCACGAGGAGCCCCGCTGCCTGTGCCATCGGCTGCATGACACGATTATTCAACAGCACGCAGGCGATCATGCCGCCTAAGGTCAGTGCGCCTGTCTGAATTTCATGCACGCCCACCGCGACGATACCGACGGTCGTCAGGATAGTCGCCACCATGGCGAGATGGGTCATAGCGACGGTCAGCATTTTCATTTTCATCGAGGATACGGCAGTCAGTGCCACGAAATGTTCCCACTGTCGCTGCGCCCAAGCTTCGGCCCGGATTGCCTTCAGCGTTTCCATGCCGTTCAGGACTTCAAACAGCAAGCTGTTACGCTGGGTCGCCTCGCGCATCGAGCGTTTGGTGACTTTGTTCAGCGGAATTTGAATCAAAATACCGACCACCAACACGATCGGGACCGCGACGATCAGCACCCAAGCAATCGGCCCGCCAATCAGATAGATCACCAATACGAACAGTAAGATGAATGGCAGATCGCCGAAGGCGGTCATGGTCGCCGACCCCAAAAAGTCGCGTAACTGATCGAACTCACGTAACGTACTCGCCAACGCACCGGCGGAACTCGACCGCTTGTCTATGCGCGAATGCAGCACATGCTCGAAAATACGGTTGCCGAGCAACACATCGAGGCGACGACCGGCAACATCAATGAGATAGCTGCGCAGTCCACGCAATACGAAATCGAACACGCCGATGCAGACCATGCCGACGACCAGGACCCAAAGCGTTTCGAGTGAATTGTTGGGCACCACTCGGTCGTAAACCGTCATGATGAAAACCGGTATCGCCACCGCCATCAGATTGACGATCAATGTCGCTAAAATCGCATGACCGTAAATCCACCAATTTTCCCGCATTGCACCCCAGAACCAATTTTTGGGTTGGGGTAAATCGAGCGTGTAGGCCCGCTGGTCGAAGTAAAACCGCGGTCGGGCGTAGATCGCTTCGCCACCATAGGTGTTTTCCAGCTCTGCCAAGGGCAATTTTCGTAGGCCGTCGGACACCGAACGATCTGCGATCTCGACGGTTTCCCCGTCGATCGCAAGCAGGACGCAAGCATCTCCCCCCTTCAGCAACAATATCGCCGGCAGTGCCAGTCCTGGTATTTCCGAAAGCTGCACTCTCTCGCGCTCGGCGGCCATACCGATACGTTCGGCAGAAGCAATTACGCCATCGGGCGTTAGGTGACCCTGTTTATCGAGTGGCAGTCCGGCTTGCAGCTGCCCGGGCTCGTAGGCACGACCAAAATATTTGGTCAGAAAGGCGAGGCTCCATGTGAGCCCATCGGTTGCCTTGTCGAGCACGTCCGACGGCTTATCGCGGGACGCGTCCAAAGGCTCCCCCGGTTCATCTTTTTGCACCGATCCGTCCATTACAAGACCTTGAGTCAACGTTATTTTATGCCACTACAGCTTCGTCCGTACATTTTACGGCGAAGTGGGACGGACCGCCACCGATACGGGCGACCAGGTAAATTTCCGGAAAGAATGGTGCGGGGCCGCAACGGGCTGAACTCCTGCGACCTCGGTATCGAATATGTTCAACATCTGACCAAGCTGAAACGCCAATAGGTAGCTCCCGCGAAGCACATCGTATTCCGCTTCAATCACGTTAGAGCCAAAGGTGAAAACCTCGTTTGCCGAGTCCAATAAGTCGATCAGCGAGCGCTTTCCAACGGCGAATTGCTCGACATAGGAAACAGCGACATTTTTCGAATTCGCAAAACCCGCCTTTAGCGGCACGATCCGGGCGCGCGCCGTTTTAAGTGTCTCCAGCGCGGTGCGCACATCTTCACGCAGCTGACGGCGCGCTTCGCCTTCATCGGCAGCGGCAGCGCGCGCGGTTTCGAACGTACGGCGACTACCGGCGATCGTTGCCAACCCATCGAATAGATTGAACCGCATTCGGACCATCGCGGTGAAATCGGTTGCCTGACCCGATACGCCGTCCTGATTGTCCACGGTAGAACCGGCTAGTTCCAAATTTAAGCTTGGGAAAAATCCCGCATAACTAAGTTCGTGTTCTGCACGACTGGCATTCAAGCTTTCGTTCGCGACCCGTATCCGGGGATTGTTTTCCAAAGCGCGAGCAATTGCCTCCTTCACCGTTGTCGGTTCTTCATAAGATGGCCGCTGCGGGGCAGCGAGAACATTTGGACGCATACCGGTAATTTCGAGAAATCGAGCTTCGACCTCACGCCTCCTGCCATCCACATCTTCAAATTCACGCTCGGCCCGTGCCAACCTGGATGCGACACGGTCGACGTCGACTGCGGTCTTGATGCCAGAAGCCTTGAGATCGCGGAGATCGATAAATACTTTTTTGTGCCGCTCCACATTGACGTGAGCAATTTCGACCAATTGCCGAAAACGAGACACTTGGAGATAAATATCGGCAACACGAAAGGCCAAACGCTCTGCTGCTGCACGAAGTCTAAAATCCGCCGCCCGGGCCTGTGCGCGGGTACCTTCTACACGGGCGGGTGTCGCAAAGCCGTCGAATATCATCTGTGTCAGACTGCCTCGGGCCTCGCTTCGGATCATCTGTACCGTGCCGTTACCTCGCCCGCGTGTCGAGGGACTATCCGTCAGCTCTACACCTATATTTCCTTCTAGATCAAACTTGGGGAAAAACTCGCTTTGTGCAGCACTGATATCTTGAATCGCTGCCTGTCGACCCGCACGCTCTCGGGTAATCTCAGGGTGGGAATTCAGGGTAAACCGTATTGTTTCGCCAAGGGTCTCAGCATTGACCGACGAAAGTCCTGCCAACAACATCACAGGCGCTATCCACAGCGTGCGCAACAGATATTTCATCAAACCAGCCGAACGCCTACCTAACCCGATCCTCCGATGCTCTCCCGTGGCCAAACATGGTTTTATCGACCGCTTTGTTGCGCGACCGGTTTTTCTTCTATGTTGAAATGATTAGGCAATTTGCCGATTGCAGCCATCAATTCATAAATCCCCAACAACACGCGAAACTCTCCGTCAACTTTCGACAAACGAGCCTGAAACAGTTCATTTTGAGCGTCCAACAGGTCGAGCAATGTGCGTTGTCCGATTTTGAACTGATTGCGATACCCGTAAACGACCCGTTTCGCTGCCCCGATTTGGGCTCTCAGCGGCTTCAGGCGTCGCTCGGCCGTAATCAATTGTTCGTAGGCGACGCGAACATTTTCCCGGGTAATGCGCTTGGCTTCCAAGACGTCCGCCGTTGCTGCTTGTGCCCGGTTCCGGCTTCCGCGTACCCGCGCCAAATCACCGAGGCCATTAAAAATATTGTAAGTGCCGCGAACGCGCCCGTTGAAATCGGAGTCTTGGCCAGGAACGCCGTCACGGTTCCCTGCGGTGGAGCCGATCGCTTCAAGGTTCACTTGAGGAAAATAGGCCGCGCGCTGAGTGTTCACATCCGCTTGCAGGGCATGTTGAACGTTGAGCGCGGTCTGGATGCGAGGATGGCTTGCTTCCGCTGCAGCAACAGCATCGTCGGCAGTCGCGGGACGGTCAAAGTCGGGTAGATCAGGCCGGGTCAAATCGATAGCCCCCTCACCGACCACCTCGAAATAACGCGCCTTCACTGCACGGAGTTCACCACGAAAGCGTTCCCGTTCGCTTTCAGCCAACGCAAGGCGAGTATCAGCCTGGTCTACATCAGTGCCGACACCACGGCCGGAACGCTTCAACTCGCGCACCTGACCGGCCAATTCTGCATGTATCGCGGTATTCCATTCCGCCGCCTTCAGGAAGGTTCGATTGCGCAGTACATCCAAATAGAGGGTCACCGCCAACAGTGAAATTCGGTGTATCGTTTCACCTACGAAGCTCTCCGCAGCCCCCTTCCTTGCGCGGGCGGACGCGACCCGGCTGGATGTATCGAAACCGTCAAACAAGCGCTGGGTCAGGGTGAAACTACCCTCGCTCCGCACCAAATCTCGGGTGTTTTCGTCTGTCGCCCTCGTAGAAGGACTGTCGGTCAACTCGAAACCACCGGCCCCCTCGATATCGAGCCGCGGCAAATAAGTCGAAGACGCCTCATCAATGGCTTGGGTCGCCGCGCTGGCGTTAGCCTGGTCACGGCTGATCTCCGGATGGTTCGCCACCGCCGCCTGTACGGCTTTTTCGATATTGCTCGCCGAAACCGGCAATATCGGCAAAAACACGATGGCACCAAGCGCCATCGTGCAGAATTTGCACCTCAGAAATCCACCAAATGGGAGGGATCCTCCTGTCGCAGGGAGGAGCCCGTCCCGCCACCAATTATCCAGCATTGTTCCCCAACGACTGCTAGACTTGCGCCAAACTTGGCGTCTGCGAAATATCTAGACCGATTCGCCCTGTCCAGGCAACAATATATGGTGGTTAGTTGAATAATTCTTCAATATATAGAAAGGACTTAGCTGACCTAGACGATTTTTCCCTCTGATTGTTGAAAACCTTTACTTTAGGCGCGCAATATCCATCGGCTTCAACTAAACCTCACCGACATGAATAACGACGTTCAAGCACTCACCAAACAGGCGGTCGACCTGATGCGATCCGATAAGCACCAGGATGCCGTGGCGATCTACAAGCGAATTCTGCTCATCGATCGGAACCATGTCGAATCCTGGTCGAACCTTGGCATCGCTCTCCGAGCATTGAGAAAACACTCGGGGGCGCTCGCTTGCTACCGCAAGGTGATGATGCTGACCGGCGGCGAATGGACTCCCGGATTTCACTCAAACTTTTCCAACCTGCTGAACGACCTCGGTCAACACAAAGAGGCCCTGCAACATTCAAAAATTGCGACCAAGGGCGCCCCCGATGATAAAAGCATCCAGCTCAACCACGCGCTTCTTTTGCGCGATATGAAGCGGTTCCCGGACTCGATGAAGGAATTCGATGCTCTTGTCGCCGATGCACCCGACGACGCCCGCCTGCAATGGAACCGTGCTTTCACACAGCTCTATACCGGATTGAGCCAAGATGCCTGGGATGCCTTCGAATGGCGCTGGGATGCGAAAATGCTGCCTGTGCCAACGGTCGCGGCCAAAGCACAACGTTGGAAGGGGGAAAACCTTGAGGGCAAGCGGCTGGTACTGACCCGAGAGCAAGGGTTCGGCGACACCATGTTGATGGTGCGCTACCTCCCAATGGTCAAGAAGCTTGGTGCCCACGTGGCGGTAGAAACCCGCGAACCTTTACGGCGGCTTTTCGAGACTCTGCCGGCGGACGAATTTGTCGACCCCGACAAGGGGTATCCGCTGAACTACGATTTTTACTGTCCGATGATGAGCCTGCCCGGCCATTTCGCGACCACTCGCAACTCAATTCCGAAACCGCTCGAATTCAACATTCCCGAGGACGCGCTGGAAAGATTTGCGCCGATGGAACCGCTCGCCAGCGGTCGCCTAAAAGTTGGCGTCATCTGGTCCGGAAGCGTGACCTTCAAAAACAATCACGAACGTGCGGTCGATGTGTCACGATTTATCGATCTTGCCGTTCGCCAGCCCAACGCAGAATTCGTGAGCTTGCAGGTAGGCCCTCGCGCGGTAGACCTGCATGAAGCGATGGCCGATACGCTCATCACCGACCTGTCGGGCATGCTGACCGATTTCTCGATGACCGCCGCACTCCTGAAACGGCTCGACCTGATTGTCATGACCGACAGTTCCGTCGCACACCTTGCGGGCACCATCGGCACGCCGGTTCTGAATCTACTGAACTATCGCCCCTACTGGCTCTACATGCCCGAAAAGCCGACCACGCCGTGGTACAAATCGATGCGCTTCATTCGCCAATCTGAGCCCGAACAGTGGGATTCGGTTTTTGATCAGGCCTCGATGGTGCTTGAGGCGCTCTGCGACCAAAAGCGCAAGAACAAAGGCCAAATTACCCACGCGCAAGTGTTGAAGGGAATCGATCGCGCGCTCCGTCCCGCCAAAAGACGCAGCAAAAAATAGTCTCCTTCCGTGCGCGCCTGGTTTTGCCCAGTGACAGTCAGCTACCACTACGCTCACGCAAACATATATCGAAAGGAGACAAATTATGTCCGAACAGACCGAATTTGACCGGTTCGCAACAGGCCTTGCGCGCCGCCGCGAAACCTTGGGCGATGACTACGTAGATCGTGCCGAATCGAACAAAAACGACTTCGACGCACCCTATCAACAGCTTATAACCGAGGCGGCCTGGGGGCATGTTTGGGCACGCGAAGATATCAGCCTCCGAGAACGGAGCATGATCGTGCTCGGTATTCTAGCCGCTCTCGGCCGCTGGGAGGAATTCGAGCTTCACATCCGCACAACCGCCAATACCGGGGCTACACCGGAGGATATTCGCGAAGTGTTGCTCCATGTGGCGATATATGGCGGTGTTCCGGCGGCCAACTCGGCGATGCGTATCGCAAAAGAGACTTTAGCCGACATGGGTAAGATCTAAGCCTTCGCGATAGAGACAAATCATCCGACATGAACTAAAGTTAGGTCACACCACATACATGTACTGCTTTTGAGGGAGAGTACGCATGCAAGCTGTTCCGATTTCTGAAACTGAACGTACGGAAGTACCGCGCCCAGGTGGCATGGGATATCGCCGAAACTATGTTGGCGTTTCCGGGAGCATCGCTCCGGGACCACAAGGATTTTTGGTAGAACGTATGTATCCAAACCCGGTGATCGACCCCCATTTTCACGATGTAGATCAATTCCAAGTCGTGGTCGCAGGCGACGGTCGAATGGGTAAACAAAAGGTCGCCCCCATCACCTTCCAATATGCGGACGCCTATACCCCGTATGGCCCGATTGTCGGCAACGACGACGGCATATCCTTCTTCACCCTCCGTCCCATCGCGAGTGGCGGACACTGGGTGATGCCCGGTAATCGCGACAAGATGCCGGGACCGGCCGGGCGTAATATCGCCGGCCTTTTCGATCATGAAGTTTTGCTGACGGACGAAGGAAAGACGCAACGCGAAGCGCTGATGGACCCGCAGGAAGATGGAGTCGATGCGGTGGGCTTCCGTTTCGGTCCGAATGCAGAATGCCAGACCGAAGCTTCTACGGGCGGCGGGCAATATATCCTCGTCTGCTCCGGCACCATCGAGCGCGACGGCAAAATTTTCGAGGCGAATTCGCTAATGCACGTGGAAGCCGGCGAAGATGCGCCAACCTTGCGCTCGGGCAAAGACGGTGCAAACGTACTGGTGATGCAATTTGCGCGACCGTCCGAACGGCCCGGCTCCAACCCGGCCGAAATGGCAAAGCGCGACCCCAAGGCGTATGTGGAAAAGGAAGCACTCCCCGGTCAAAAGATGAACTAAACTGGACTTCTCGAATTACCGAAGCCCGGCGCACGGCCAACTCGGGGCTTGGTGCCGGGCTTTTTGTTTGTAAGGGACACCTATGATGGCGGATCAGGCTAAAACCAACCAAATGACCGGCGCTGAAGCCATGGTCCGCATGCTGGAAGCCCACGGCGTCAAAACTATTTTCGGTCTTTGTGGCGACACGACGCTCCCTTTCTATGATGCGCTCTATCGGCTCGATCACGACATTGAGCATATTCTTACCCGCGACGAACGGTCGGCCGCCTATATGGCCGACGGATATGCGCGGCTCACCAACAAGGTCGGCGTTTGCGAAGGCCCGTCGGGCGGTGGCGCGACCTATATCGTCCCCGGTGTCGTAGAAGCGAATGAATCTTCATCGGCGGTTTTGGCCATTACGTCCGATGTCGCGACTACCTCGATCGGCCACTACCCGCTGACCGAGCTCGATCAGACGACGCTCTTCAAACCGCTCACCAAGTGGAACGCAGTCATTCCGCGCTCGGAAATGGTACCGGACTTGGTGCGGCAAGCCTTTCGCAGCATGACGACCGGCCGGCCGGGCGCTGCCCATTTGGGATTCCCCATCGATGTGCAGCGTGGTTCGGTCGCGGCGGACGGAGTTTGGGCCGACGACGCGCACAAACGCTTCCCGGCAAAACCGAACGCTCCCGACTGGACCGATGTGGAACGTGCGGTGGCCGCCTTGCTGTCTGCAAAAAATCCCGTAGTGATTTGCGGTGGCGGCGTGGTGATCGCCGGCGCCGAACCAGACTTGGATCAGCTCGCCACCCGCCTTGATTTGGTCGTGGCAACGACCGTTTCCGGCCAAGGTAGCTTGGCGGACACCCACCCGAATTGCCTCGGCGTGGTTGGCTCCAACGGGGGAGTTGTACAGACACGAGCGGCGGTGGAAGCGGCAGACCTGGTGGTCTTCATCGGCTGCCGCGCCGGATCGGTAACCACCGAGCGCTGGCGTTACCCGGCCAAAGGGACTCGCATACTCCATATCGATTGCGATCCGGATGTAATCGGCGCGTCCTATGAAACCGAGGTAGCATTGGTCGGGGACGCCAAGCTGGTTTTGCAAGCGATCAACGCAGTACTCGACACTCATGGGGACTTGCCTTCCGAGGTCGGCGGTGCCCAGACAGTGAGCCGCCTGAAGGCCGAGAAACAGTCGGTTTTCGAAGCGCTGGCCACAAGCGATGACACACCGATCAAACCGGAACGATTGATCGCCGAAATGCAAAAGACACTGCCACCGGATGCGGTCGTGATCGCGGACCCGGGCACGCCGTGCCCCTACGTTTCCGCGTATCTCGAGCAGGACACGCCAGGCCGGCGAATTCTCTCCAACCGAGCCCACGGTGCACTCGGCTATTCCCTATCCGCTGCGATGGGGGCCCATGTGGGCCGACCGGATCTCAAAGTCGTATCGCTCATGGGAGACGGCTCGTTCGGCTTTACCTGCGGGGAACTGGAAACGGTCATCCGAAAGAAAATGCCGATCACTTTCATCGTCGTTTCGAATGCGGTCTATGGCTGGATCAAAGCAGGCCAGCGTTCGAGTTTCGAAGAACGATATTATTCGGTGGATTTCAGCCGCACCGATCACGCCGCGGTTGCCGCCGCTTTCGGCGTCAAAAGCTGGAAGGTCGAAGACCCGGCGGAATTGGGCAAAGTGCTGAAACAGGCCTTCGAACATGACGGACCCACATTGGTCGACGTCATAAGTCAGCCGCTAAACGAAGCGAACGCGCCCGTCAGCGAGTGGATTGCGTAGCGTTTCGCTCGTAGACGAGTTTTGCCGCTGCATAATCTTCGAGCGCAACGCCGGCGGATTTAAAGACGGTAATTTCGGACTCCGAGCTCCGTCCTGCGTGAGCGCCGGCACAAAGTGCTGCCAAATCCGCTTGAATGCCATCTTCCGCCAACGCGCCGGACTCTATCGCCAAGATCAAATCCCCGGACTTTTCAGAGTTGCCGCATCGTCGATGAAAACATTTCCGCGGCGCATCACCTCATCGTCCGCCTCGCGGCTTTCGGGCGAATAATTGCCGATCAGATCCACATGGGTTCCGGGGGAGAGCCATTCGCCTTCGAGGACAGGCATTTGGGCTAAGGTCGCGGTGGAAACGATGTCCGCTGCGCTGACGGCCGCTGCCAGGTCGGTAACTGGGACACCATTCGCGAATGTCTCGGCCAGGCGTTCCGCTTTCGCCGGATCGCGGCCCCAAACGGACACATGTTCGATAGGTCGAACGGCACTGTAAGCTTCCGGCAGATTGGCGGCGATGCGGCCCGTGCCAATGACGAGAAGATGATGCGCATCGGGCCGCGCAAGATAATCCGCCGCCAAGGCGGATGCCGCCGCCGTTCGCCGCGCCGTCAGTTCGCCGCCATCGATCGATGCCAGGATTTCTCCGGTTTTGGCACTTAAAAGCAGCATATTCGCGTTTACCGCCGCCATTTCGCGCGCGCTGTTGCCGGGAAAGAGCGTGGCAATTTTGACCGCCACGTAATCGCCCGTCTGCCAAGCGGGCATCAGCAATAGTTTCGCATCCGTTTCGCCCGGCACTTCTATGAAATGTTCATGCTTGGCCGGCGCTTCGCATCCCTCGCAAAAGCACTCTCGGATCGCACCGATCAGCGGAGCCCACGGCAACGCCGCTCGGGTTCCGGCTTCGTCGATAACCAACATTACGAAAGATCAGGCCAAAATTTCCGGTAAGCCGAAAAAGCCATTGTCCTTTTCGACGAGCCAATTCAACGCGGTGTCCAACACATCCGTGTCAATTTCGGGCCGCGTCACCGTATGGCTGATACGGATTTCGTCATTCGTACCGGCAAAAAGTATCTCATGGGTGCCGTAGGTGGACCCGGCAAGCAACGTCGCGATCTCCGGCGGAGTTTCCTCCCTCCGGCCATCCTGGATACGCCTCGCGAATTCCGCTGACGTACCGCTCGGCGTTTCTTTTTTACGATTGTGGTGGAGGCCGAGAATTTTCGCGTCGTATCCGGTGCCCAGGCGTCCGGCCAATAGCTCGGTAATGCCGAAAAGCGTCGCGGCCCCTCGGGTGAGATTAGGCGCATAGAGGATTGGGACGGTGGCTGCGAAGTTTTCGAGCGCCTTGAGGTCGTCGGCGGTGAGGCCTGTCGTGCCGACAAAGTATGCGCGCCCCTTGGCGGCGCAAAATGCCGCCAGTTCCATCGTCCGCTCGCGGGCGGTGAAATCAAGCAACACATCGCAGGACTCGATCGTCTCCGACACATCGTCGAACAGACGCGCTGCAATGTCTTTTTCGGCAATCTGCTCCGGTTTCACCAGCCCGGCGACAAAATCCACGCCGTCCAAACCGGCAAGTGCAGCACCGACACGTCGGCCCATACTTCCTGCCGCGCCCGAGAGCGCAGCTTTTATCTTGGTCTCCGTCGCCAAAGCAACCTCTGCCGTGACACGTTTACTCGGCGGCTTCCTTGCCTTTTCGGGCGAGGAATTCCGGGAACGCCTCCGTCGCGAGCGCATTCGGCATCACGTCGCGGGCGAAGTCCTTCTCGTTCTTCCACTGCTCGTCGAGAGTTTTGCCCATGTCCTCCAGCAAAATCGATTTGATGCCACGCACTGCTTCGCGTGAATTACCGGCAATCTGTTGCGCCACTTCCATCGTCTTGGCGCGAAGTTCCGAGGAAGGCACGAGATGGTTCAACAGCCCGATTTGGAAAGCTTCTTCCGCTTCGACAATGCGCGCGGTGAACAGGAGCTCCTTCGCCTTCGGCCAGCCGACCTGATTGGGCAGCGTCCAGGTGGAATTGATCCGCCGGTAGGCGGCGGCCAAAAACCGGAACTTGGTGCGTTCGCAACCGACCCGCATGTCGAGCGAGGACGCCAACACCGCGCCGCCGCCATAGGCGAGACCGTTCATCATGCCGATGGTCGGAGTCAGGCAGGCTGAAATTTCGAACCCGCCGCGGCGAATTTTTGTTTTTTCCGCAAGCACTTCCTCCGGATCGCGCGATTCGTCATCGACCTGCTCGTGGATATCGCCACCGGCAGTAAAGGCCTTCTCACCGGAACCGGTAATTATGATGCAGCCGATGTTTTCATCCTCATCGAAATTCTTAACCGCATCCTGCAATTCGAGATTAAGCGTTCGGTTCATGGCGTTTAGTTTCTTCGGCCGGTTCAGCGTCACGATCCCGACGCCGTCTTCGACCTCTGCCAACACGCATTCATAATCGCTCATGATGGTTTCTCCCTGGCTAAAGCCCTTTTTTCGCTTTCCATATTTATAGCGCAGCGGGCCGGTGGGCGCCATCGGTCGGTGCTCCCTTGCACCCAGCAAATCCGCGCGTTAGCCTTTGTTCATGGAACTCGTGAACCCATGCGGAATCTTTCAGCGCGACGATCTAGCGCTCGCCGAACGCAAATCGCTCGACGATATCAAGGTCGTGGGCCTGTTCTCCAACTTGAAGAACAACGCGACCCGGTTTCTCGACGATGTTGCCGATGAGCTGAAGCAGCGCCATCCGCATCTGGAGTTCACCCGTTTTTCCAAGTATGCCAGCGCGCCCGCCGATTTCGACCAGAAATGGCTCGACCGGGTGCATGCGGTCGTCGCCGCCTTCGGGGATTGAGGCTCCTGCACGTCGTGGTGTGTCCATGACACCGTCAAGATGGAGAAACTGGGCATTCCGTGCGCTACGGTCTGCACCGACGAGTTCTTCGGTCTAGGCAAAGGCGAGGCGGAATGTCTCGGCATGCCGGGCCTTCCCATCGCCTTAGTGCCCCACCCGGTCGCCGAGTTGGACCCGCCCCGGGTAAAGAAGATTGCCGCCGATGCGGCGGACGAGATTTCCCGCTATCTGCAGGATGACGCGGTAGCCCTGGCCGACGAAGCGAAAGCCCGTCAGGTCGCGCCGAAATCCAACGTTCAATATGATTCGCTGTTCGAGTGCGATTTCAACGCACCGGGCGCACCGGAGACCTTCGACGGGCCCGACGATTTCGCCGAGATCAACCGCGACTTCTATTACAAGAGCTGGACCGACGGCCTCCCCATCGTGCCGCCGACGCCGGAGCTTTGGAAAAAGATGCTGAACGGGCGCGACCCGGACGAACAGCTGGGCCTGGTCGATCCCGGCCTCGGCATGGCGACAATCGGCAATATCGCGGCCAATGCGGTGATGGCCGGCTGCGATGCCATGGCCATGCCGACGCTGATCGCCGCGGTCAAAGGGCTCACCGACGAGAAACTTAATTTGAAGGCGCTGCAGTCGACTACTCATCCCTGCACCGTCGCCATGGTGATCAACGGCCCGGCCGCCCTTAATCTCGGCATGAACGCAGGGACCAACGCCATGGGTCAGGGCAACAAGGCCAATGCCACGCTCGGTCGCGCGCTGCGCCTGATCATGACCAATGTTGGCGGCGGCGTACCGGGCGTACTCGACCGGTCGCAAATGGGCTCGCCGGCAAAATACGGGTTCTGTTTTCCCGAGAACGAAGAGGCCAACCCCTGGCAGCCGCTCCATGTGGACCAAGGCCACGGGCCCGATGAAAGCGCGGTGACCCTGTTCGGCTGCGAAGGCCCGCACAACGTCAATGACCATTACGGCGAGACCGGCGAGGCGATCCTGACCAGTATCGCCAGCGTGATGTCGACCACGTCCTGCAACAACTCGAAATACGATTACGAATATCTCGTCGCCCTCGGCGCCGAACATGCGGGCGTTATCGCCGAGGCCGGGTTTTCCAAGCAGGACGTGAAGGAATTCCTGTTTGAGAAGTGCGTTATCCCCCGTGAGCTGATATCCGATGGCTGGATGCATCTTTACGAGGAACGCCAAGCGAGCCGTATTCAAGGGCCGGGCGGCAAGGACGGCGTCAAACTGTTCTCGAGCCCGGATCAGGTGGTCATCATCGTCGCCGGCGGCGCCGGCCGCCATTCGGCCTGTATCCCCACTTTCGGCAACACTCAGATGGTGACCGTCGGGATCGAGTAGTCCCCTCCCCCACCGTACGCCTCCTGCCCCACCTCAATGGGCCTAATCTGAAATTTCCGCTAATCTCTTGCCAAAATTTCAGGGGAAGGACACGCCATGTCACGGTTCGAAAATTTCGCCACCCGCGAGTGCCTGTTGCCGATGGTGGAAATGGAAGATTTTTCACCGGCCTATCGGGAGATTGCCGAGGAAGCGGTGGCGCGGACGGGGCGCCTCTCCAACAGCACCAAGGCCATGGCCCATGGCGGCGATATGGCCGCGTCGACGCGGGATTTCTTCGCCATCGCCACCGCCGGCGGCTCCCTCGGCAAGGAGTTTGCCTTGCTGATCCGCCTCGTGGTGCCCAATCTCAACGCCTGCATCTATTGCTCGACCCATCAGGTCAAAGCCCTCGAAAAGCTGGGCCTCGAACGGGAAAAGATCGATAACGCCCATGCCTTCGAAACTCACCCCGCCTTCAATGACCGCGAACGCACCGCCCTTAGCTTTGCCGCCGCGCTGACCCGGGATTCCGCCAATATCCCCGACGATCTGTGCGAGCGCTTCTGCGCCGAATTCTCCCCGCAAGAGCGGGTCGAGATCGCGCTCGTCACCTGCGCCATGGGTGTATTCAACAAGTTTAACGATGGGATGCGTGTGCCGCTGGAAGACGGCGCCATGGAGACGGCGGAAAAAGTCGCCGCCGCATTGGACTAACAGGAGGGACCGATGCCCGCTGACAATAACGACTGGCTAAACCAGGTGCCGGAAGACGCGCTCGAGCCCGAGCGCCCCATCTGCGACCCGCACCACCATCTCTTCATCCGCCGGCCCAATACGGAGGCGGAATATTACGTGCCCAAATTCGCCGCCGACATTAAGGCCAGCGGCCACAACATCGTCTCTTCGGTCTATATCGAATGTAACGCCATGTACCGGGCGGATGGGCCTGAGGCGATGAAGCCCGTCGGCGAGGTGGAGTTCGCCAACGGCCAGGCGGCGATGGCGGCAAGCGGCTTTTACGGGCCGACCAAAATATGCGCCGGCATCATGGGCTATGCGGATTTGCGGCTCGGCAAGGCGGCCGGCGACGTGCTGGACGCGCAAATCGCCGCCGGCGGCGGGTCCAAAGGCGGCGACGGGCGCTTCAAGGGCATTCGCTTCTCGGCTACCTGGAGCGCCTATGACGACATCCGCACCGCACCCTGCGGGCCGACCGAACATCAATTCGGCGAAGCGGATTTTCGCGAGGGCTTCGCCGAACTGGCGGCGCGTAACCTGGTCTTCGAGGCCTGGTGCTACCACACCCATATTCTCGAGGTCGCCGACCTCGCCCGCGCCTTCCCGGACACGAAGATGGTCCTCAACCACCATGGCGGGCCGATCGGCATCGGCGCCTATACGGGCAAGCAGGACGAAATCTTCGAGGTCTGGCGCGGCGACATGGCCGAGCTTGCCAAATGCGAGAACGTCTACGCCAAGCTCGGCGGCATCCAGATGGAGGTTAACGGCTATGGCTGGCACGAGCGCGAAAAACCGCCCACCAGCGAAGAACTCACCGCCGCCACCCGCCGCTGGCACGACCACGCCATCGAGGTCTTCGGCACCGAGCGGTGCATGTTCGAGTCAAACTTCCCCGTCGACAAGATGAGCTGCAGCTACGGCGTGCTGTGGAACAGCTTCAAGCGCATCGCCGCGGACTATTCGGAATCGGAGAAAACCGCGCTGTTTCACGACACCGCGGTCGGGGTTTATGGGGTTTAGCCCCCTACTTCTGATACTTCCGAAAATCGGGCGGGCGTTTCTCTAGGAACGCGTTGACGCCCTCTTTCGCCTCGTCCGTGTCGTAATAAAGCTTCAGCGCTTCGAAGCCGAAGCTGCCGATGGCGCGGATGTTTTCGCTGTCGGCATTGAACGAGCGCTTGGCGATGGCGAGTGCGGTCGGGCTTTTGGCCATGATCTCTTCGCACCATTTGTCGATTTCCTCGTCGAGCTGATCGTGCGGGACGACGCAATTGACGAGGCCCATGCGCTCGGCCTCATCCGCCGAATAGCGCCGGCAGAGATACCAGATTTCGCGGGCCTTCTTTTCGCCGACGATGCGGGCGAGATAGGCCGTGCCCCAGCCGGGGTCAACGCTACCCACCTTGGGGCCGACCTGGCCGAAGATCGCCTTGTCGGACGCGATGGTGAAGTCGCAGAGCGTCGCCAGCACGTTGCCGCCGCCGATGGCATAACCTTGAACGCGGCAGATCACCGGCTTCGGAATATCGCGGATGATGCTTTGCACATCCTCGACCGGCAAACCGATGGTGCCGCGGCCGCCATAGCCCGCATCCTCGCCTTCGCCGTGGGCGGACTGATCGCCGCCGGTGCAGAAAGCCCGGTCGCCGGCCCCGCCTAAGACGACGACGCCGATTTCCTTGTTCCAGCCGGCGCGGTTCAACGCGTGGAGCAGCTCCTCGCAGGTCTCAGCCCGGAAGGCGTTCATCTTGTCCGGGCGGTTGATGGTGATCTTGGCCACCCCGTTCTTTTCTTCGTAAATCAGATCTTCGTAGTCGCTCATTTTTATGTCCTATCCGCTCATGGTCAGTCCGCCGGAGACGGAAATGACTTGTCCTGTGATATATGCCGCGTCTTCGCTCGCAAGGAAGGAGACGATACCCGGATAATCCGCCGGCTCGCCCAAACGCCGGGCCGGGATCGCGCGGGCGAGCCCTTCGGCGATCTTGGCCCCGTTCGGCGAGTGCGCCTTGAAATCGTCGAACAGCGGCGTGTCGGTGGGGCCCGGGCAAACCGTGTTCAGCTGGATGTTATGGCGCGAATGTTCCCGGGCCAGCGTGCGGGTAAAGGCAATGATGCCGCCCTTGCAGGCGGAGTAGACCGCCTCGCCAGAGGAACCCACGCGCCCCGCATCGGAAGAGATGTTGACCACGCGCCCGCCGCCGTTTTCGATCATCTTCGGCAACACCACGTGATGCATGTTGAGCGGCCCGTAAAGATTGATGCCGATCACCTTGTCCCAGAATTCGCGGTCGGTCTCCAAAAAGCCCATGGGAATATCCCAGCCCGCATTGTTGACGAGGATACCGATGGGTCCTGCGTCTTTCTCCGCCTGATCGACCGAGGCGGAGACGCTGTCGCGGTCGGTGATGTCGGTCTCATAGGCAAAGGCGGTGCCGCCGGCGGCTTGAATGTCCGCTGCGGTGGCTTCGGCGCCCTCCTTGTTGAGGTCGAGGATCACCGTCTTGCAGCCTTCTTCGCCGAGGCGCCCGGCAATTGCCTTGCCGATGCCCGACGCGGCGCCGGTAACGATCGCCACCTTGTCTGTCAGTCCCCGCATATCGCTATTCTCCGTCTTTGGGCCGGCCCGCCATCATGCGCACCGCGCGATAGGTGATCACCGTCTCGCCCTTTTGATTGACGATATCGTTGTTGGTGATGACGATGCCGCGCCCGCCCTTCGAGGTTTCCCGGGAGCTTTCCACATTCACCACGCCATGGACCGTATCGCCCGCGAACACCGGCGCTTTCACCTTCTTGGTCACTTCGAGCAAGGCCAGGCCGGTGGTCTGCATGGTCGATTGGCAAAGCAGTCCTTCGATAATGGTGTAGCTCAGCGCGGCGGGGACGACCCGGCCCTGAATGGCGCCGTGATGCTCGGAGAAAGACAGATCGGTAAAGATCGTCTCCAGCATGCCGGTCACGCTGATGAAGTTGACGATATCGGTCTCGGTGATCGTGCGATTCAAGGTCTTGAAGGTGTCGCCTTCCTTGAGATCGTCCCAATAGAAGCCGATTCCGACCGTTTTAGGTTCGCTGTTGTCGCTCATGGGTCTCCCCTACTTTTCTATCAATTCGTCTATGGCCGCGGCGTCGAGCCCGACCTCTTCTAAAATCTCTCGCGAATGCTCGCCGAGTTTCGGTTGCAACCGCCTAATCTCGGTTTCGGTCTCGCTAAAGCGGACCGGCAAATCGGGCATCATGATTTCGCCCTCGCTCGGATGCTCAGCGCGGACGAAGAAATCGCTGGAGGCCAATTGCGGATCGTCGAGCAGATCGGCAAGACCGGCAATTTTCGCCGCCGGCACTTCCAACTCGCTGAACACCTCGATCCATTCGTCGGTGGTCTTGTCCATCAGGCTGTCGCCGGCGAGCTTGTAGAGCTCGGCCACATTGTCGCTCCGGGTGGCCAGGCTTTCGAAGCGCGGATCGTCCTTGAGTTCGGGCCGGCCTACCGCATCCCAAAAAGCGCGCCAATGGGGATCGGTGTAGGCGAGCATGGCGATATGACCGTCTTTGGTCTTGTAGGGCCGGCGCCACGGAGCAAGCACCCGGGGATAGCCGATATCGTCCACCGGCGGGGTGAAGCTATGCCCATAAAGATGCTCGATCATGTTGAAGGCGACCATGCTTTCGAACATGGGAATTTCGACGAACTGGCCCTTGCCGGTGCGTTCGCGAGACACCAGGGCGGCGAGCACCGCGTAGGCGGCGATCTGGGCGCAGGTCTTGTCCGCCATGATGGTCGGGAAGTAGCGCATTTCGCCGGTCAGCCGATGCATCAGGTCCGACGCGCCGCTCTGGCCCTGGATCACGTCGTCATAGGCCGGTTGGCCCTCGTAGGGCCCGCCGGAGCGGTAGCCGTGAATGCCTGCATAGACGATCTTCGGGTTGCGTTCGAGCACCGCCTCATAGCCGAAGCCGAGCCGCTCGATCGCTTGGGGGCGGATCGAATGGATAAAGACATCGGATTGATCCACGAGCTTCCAAACCGCGTCCCGCGCCGCTTCGGTTTTGAGGTCGAGCACGACCGAGCGCTTGTTGCGGTTGATGGCGAGGAAAAGCGCCGCCATATCCTTCGACCGGGCCGGGCCCGTATAGCGGATCGGATCGCCTGCCGGCCCCTCGACCTTGATCACGTCGGCACCGAGATCACCCAGAATCTGGGTCGCCAGCGGCCCCAGCACCACCGAGCTCAAATCCAAGACTTTTATGCCGTCGAGCGGCCCCGCCATGTCGCGTCATCCGATTGATTAAGACGCATCTTCTATCCGACAGATGGGATAAACCGTCAATACGGGCTCAGGCGACAGTGACCGTTCCCGCATAGTCGGCAATTACAATATCGGTGCCGAATTCCGCTGAAACTCTCTTATAGCGCTCGAGGGTTTCGGTCCCCTTATCGTCGCGGGCGAGATGCGGCGCCTCGCGATGCTCGAAATCCCCCGCCGCCAAGGCCTCCGAGCCGCCGATGGCGATGGGATCGATCCGCACCCCCTTCAGCACGCCGTCGGCGGCAAAATCGCAGCTCGCGATGACGCTGCACCAGACATCGTCGTGGAACCAGCCGGTGGGCGCGAAGGAATGGAAGATAAAATTTCCGAGACTGTAGAAAATCGGCGCTTTTTTATAGATTTCGAGGCCGAGCAGGATCGGCACCCCATGGCTGACATAGGCGTGCGCGCCCGCATCGATGCACGCATGGGCGAAGCGCCGGTGCCAATCGGGCACGTCTTCCCATTCCGCTTCCCAGTGATGGTGGTGGAGATAAACGACGACGAAATCCGCCGCCGCGCGCGCCTTTTCGATGCTGGCCTCGATCCGCGCCAAATCATCCTCGTCGATCACGCCCCGCAGATGGTGTCCGTCGCCTTCGGCCAACCGGACGCCGTAAAAGTCCACGTAATCGTCATAGAGCCCCCCATGGCGCGAGGGCCCGCCCGTGCGCCGGTTCGTCCATAGGCGCTGGTGGCCAAGTTCGTCGTGAATGCCGCGCATCGCCGCATATTGCTCCGGCAACAGGGTGATCTCGCTGGCGACACGGAGAAAGTTGAGCCCGGGCCGGGCCGCCACTTTTTCGTCCGCATCCTTGGCATGGCAATAGGGCGGGCACGGGCCCGCATCGATGGCGACCAGCGCCACCTTACCCATTTCCAGCTCGCCGAACCCCGGTTCGGCCGCATGGGAGAGATCGCGCCCGAGGCCGGCAAAGCAGAAGCCCCGTGCCGCCGTTTCTTCCATCGTCGAGAGTACGCCGGGCGGGCCGAGATCGAAGGCGTGATTGTTGGCCAGCGACAGCATGTCGAAGCCGAACTCTTTCAAATTATCCAGCACCAGCGCCTCGGCGGTGCCCACATAGGTGGCCTTGGTCGGCCAGCCCCCGTGGGCGCCCTTGATGGTCGCTTCGAGATTAGTGAACGACACATCGCCCGCGCGCAGAATTTCGACGCATTCCCAAAACGCGGGATTCTCATAACTCCTGAGGTCGCGCTTGATCAGCGATTGACCGACGGTAACGAAGGAGAAGTCGCGATTGGCGGTCATGGGTTTTCCGTATCGAGTCCGATTGCGCGGGGCTAATTAGTACCCGGCCGCGTCGGCGCGGCAACTTTGGCGAAAATTTCCCTGAGACGTGTTTGATCCTGGGTATGAGCGAGCGCAACCATCAACAGGACACGCGCTTTGATACCGCTGAGATAACCGGCTGAGATGGCGCCCCGCTCGATCATGCTTCTGAACGATCCTTCGTGCCCCTTGTTGAAAAACGGCATGCCGCCGAACATTCGATGCCCGACAACAACCGGAATGCCCTCATCCAGCGCGTCGCAAATGGCCTTGAAATAAGGAATGTTCACATTGCCGGCACCGATGCCCTCGATCACCATTCCATCGACCTCGTCGGCAATGCAGGCGCGCACCAACAGGTCGTTCGCGCCTTGGACCAGCGTTATCAACTGAACGTTTTCCTTCATATCGTCGACGTCGATATGGATTCGCCGTTCGGGACGGGCGAAATAAATCAAACCGTCCTTCGTTACCGCCCCGAGCGCGCCGCCATCGCGGGAGGCATACGCATTTACCTGCATGGAGTTGATCTTGATCGCATCTCGGGCCGAGTGGATTTCGCCGTTGAAACACACCATGACACCTCGATTTCGGGATTCCGGGTGGGCGGCTGTCATGACGCTATAGAGAATATTGCGCGGGCCGTCCGCATCGGGCTCGGACAAGTTTCGCATCGCGCCGGTCAGAACCACCGGCTTTTCCTGATCCAGCGTCAAATCTAGGAAATAGGCGGTTTCCTCTAACGTCGCGGTGCCATGGGTTATAACCGCACCGACGACGTCCTCTTCGGCTAGAAGTTTGCGGACCAACCTACCGAGTTCCACCACCGTCGCCGCATCCAGAAGATCGCTCGTGATATTCGAATGCTGGACGGACCTTATTGCCGGCTATTTCCGTCAGCTCGGGAACGGTGGCGACCAGGTCGTCCGCGCTAGCAGGTGCCACCAGCTTGCCGTCGGAGGCCAAATAATTCGAGGCTATCGTCCCGCCGGTGGCGATCACATAAACGACCGGTTTCGCCATTGCGCCGATCTCCGCTAAACGATGGTCTTGATAAGATCGGGCTCGACGGAAACGTAAACAGTCGCTCCATTTTCCAGCATCGGCAATCGATGGCCGTGGACGCGAAGCTGCTGACCCGAGGTTTCCAACCAAAGCTCCAATACGCCACCCATATAAACCGCCTTGTCGACGGTACAGGTAAGGGTATTCGCCGCATCCTTCGACGGTGGCTCCAGGCTTGCGACCCAATCTTCGGGACGTATCGACAGCAGCAATTCGGTACCCGGGGCCAAACCGCCGCCTTTGCATAGCAGCGTTTCCTCACCGACCTTGACGGCAGTGAGCGCGCCAGAGTTGTCGCTGACTGTCGCATCGAGGAAATTCGAGATGCCCACAAATCCGGTGACGAAGCGGTTCGACGGATCCTGATAGATCTCGCGTGGCCCGCCCATCTGTTCGATCCGGCCCTCGTTCATCACCACGATAATGTCGCTCATCACCATTGCCTCGACCTGATCGTGGGTGACGAAAATGGTAGTAATTCCCGTTTCGGTCTGCAGTTCTTTTAATTCGAGGCGCATTTCCTCACGCAGTGCCGCATCCAGGTTGGAGAGCGGCTCATCAAGCAGCAGTACGTCGGGCTCGTAGACCAGGGCCCTCGCGAAGGCGACCCGTTGCTGCTGACCTCCGGAAAGTTGAGACGGATACCGATCCTCCATACCACCAAGCCGAACCAGTTCAAGCGCGCGGGAAACCGCGCTGTCTATATTTCCCTTTTGGACCTTCCGCATCCGCAGACCGAAGGCAACGTTTTCGCGGACCTTCAGATGCGGCCAAAGACCGTAGGACTGGAAAACCATGCCCAGATTGCGCTGATGCGCTGGCACGAGAACGCCTTGCGCGGCGCTGGAGATCAGCCGATCGCCGACGTAAACATCGCCATCGTTCGGGTCTTCAAATCCCGCGATCATATTCAATGTCGTGGTCTTGCCGCAGCCGCTCGGCCCTAGAAGCGTCAACAGTTTTCCTTTCGGAACTTCGAAAGATACGCCGTCAACGGCTGTAACCTCACCAAACCGTTTGACCAGTTTTTCGACCCGCACATCTTGCATCAGGTAATCCCCTCTACATCGGTCTGTTTGGTCAGCCACCGCACCAACGCGACCGATCCCAGAGACAGGATCACGATGATCAATGACAGAATACATACATGCGAGAACAGCCCTTCGTCGTAAAGCTGGATCAGGATTGTACCGATGACTTCCTTGTTCGAGCTGAACAGCATGATCGACGCGGAGAGCTCTCGCATCATGGAAACGAAAAGAATGATCCATCCCGCGACGATGCCGGGCATTGCGAGCGGAACGAGTATTTTCCAGAACACCACGCCCCAATTTGCACCGCTTACCGCAGCGGCACGCTCCAGTTCCTCATGAATTTGCGTAATCGAATTGGAGACCGCCTTCACACCGAATGGCAGGAAGCGCGTGATATAGGCGAGCAGGATTATCCAAAGGGTGTGATAGAGGTTGAAGGGCTCGCGGATATAGGCCCACAGCATGGCAATTGCGATCACCGCACCGGGAATCGCAACCGGGATCAAAGCCAGAAAATCGAGCGTTCCCCGGAACCGCCACGTGCTGCGCACCACGAAATACGCAACCACAGCGCTGAGCGCGATACCGATCGTCGCTCCCATAAAACTCAGTATCAGACTGTTTTCGATCGACCGCAGAATGACCGCACCACCATCGCCGGTGATGATTTCACGAATATGGTCGAAGGTAAGAAACTCCGGTATCGGCGGCCGACCGCGATTGGAGATGAAGGTGCCGTAAATCAACGTCAGCAGCGGCATGATGGCCGAGACCAGCAAATAAGTGCCCGCAAACCCGAGGGCGACATACTTCCATTTGCCCAGTGCAACCAAACGGGGCCGAAAACTCTTTCCGCCGACGGTGGTGTATTTTGCGCTCCGGCCAAGTGCCTTGGTCTGCCCCCATAAGGCGAGGCCACAAATCAGCAAAATCGGGATGGACATCGCCGCCGCGTGCGAGAAATTCGGCGGTATGCCGATCATCATTCGCCACATTTGCGTCGCGAATACATAAATGCCGCCGGAAACACCGATCGTCGCCGGAATGGCGAAAATTTCCAACGACTGAATAAACACCAAAAGCGCCCCCGATAGGATCGCCGGCGCGGCTAGGGGGAATGTGATGCGAAACGTCGTCTGCCACTGGCTTGCGCCGCTGATATGGGCTGCGTTCTCCAGCGTGGGGTCCATATTTTTGAACGCCGTGACCGTGAAAATAAAGACATATGGCGCCAACGACAGGGCCATCACGAAAATCAGCCCGCCCATGGTGAAAATATCGAACAAGGGGTCTTTGGTATCGGCGAGCCATTTCCAAAAAAGGTTCACGAAACCGACCCTGGGTGTGCCCAGATACGCCCACGCCACCGCGACGACCACCGGCGGCATGATAAAGGGCAGGATGGCGATCATGCTGATGTAATCTTTGAAAGGGGTGTCGGTGCGCCCGACGATCCAGGCCAACGGCACTCCGATCAACACCGACAATATCGTAACGCCGATCGACATGACCGCAGTGTTACGCAACACCTCGCCCATATACTCTGCCTCGTAAATCGCGACGAAGGCATCGAGCGTAAATTCAGGACTGGCAGGGTTGGGTTTGACGCTGCCCAGCAATAGCCAAAACAGCGGATATAGAACGATAAAGCCGACAACAAGAAGGCATCCCCATTCGAGCATACGAACGGTGCTTGGAACCCTGAACATATCGACGAACGGGGATGCTTCTTAAATTTTAGGTCGACAACCGCTTACTTTTTCTTCTTGGCCTCGCGAATGTGCTTGGTCATGAAGGAGCGGTACTTCTTCTGCTCGTTGGCAACCTTTTCCCAATTCGCATAAAGCGGCTTGAAGGGATAGGGAATGCCTTTGACGTGCGGAACGTCGCTGCGGGCGGAATTGATCTTCACATCCTGTGTGATCACGGTCTGGCCTTCTTTCGACAGAATCCATCGATAGACCTTTTCCGCATTTGCGCGATTCGGCGCGCCCTTTACGATGCCAAACGAGGCCGGCACGACCGGCGTACCTTCTTTCATCTTGGCGATTTTGATCTTGGCGCCCTTATTGATGCGACGAATGGCGATATATTCGAACACCATAGTCACATCGCGCTCACCGGTGGCAACGCGTTCGGTCGACGCGCCCATGCGCGACTGCACCAACGCACCGTTGTAGAGCAAACCTTTGATATACTTCTCACCGAAGCCGCTGGCGCCATAGAAGAAGTCCCACAGACCGGCGGATTGGAACGGATCGACCAAAACCAGACGGTCTTTCCATTTCGGCTTGGTCAGTTCCGCAAAGCTCTTCGGCTCTTCGCCCGGCTTCACGTTGTCGGTGTTATAAATCACCTGCAGCGTGGGTGCCCGCAGACCGACCCATTGGGCCTTCTCATCACGGCCCCATGCCGGGAATTTTTGTGCTTCGGGGAACTGGGTCACCTTGTCGACCCAGCCTTCTTTGGCGAGGTGATACCAGCCCGGCGTATAGCTGAAATGGAGCAGGTCGATTTTACCCTTGCCGGCAGTACGTTCGGCGACAAACCGCTGGTACAGGCTAACGCCACCGGCGGTAATCGATTCCACCTTTATGTTGGGGAATTTCTTTTCGATCGCCTTCACCAGCGTGCCTTGCGCAGCAGTAGTCAATGAAGAATAAAAAATGAGATTGGACTTTTTCGCCATTGCGCCATGAGACGCAAAAAAAGCAGCCGTCGCGAATGCGGACGCCGCCAACCAATTTATTTTTCTAAAAGTCATAACTTCCTCCTCTGTGCGGCCAGACCGAACCACGCTATCCCAAATGCGGTTCGCAACGGATAAAACGACCGCCCTTTTTAGACTAATTATACGGGATTATTGTATTTTTTGATGCCCGTATTGGTTAGTAGATCGCGTTTCGGTGCGAGAGTCAAAATACCATTTCAACAAATGAACCTAACCTACCCCAGGTCGGGCTTCCGATCGCGCAGGTCCGGCGTCGCCTGTTCGTAAGCGTGGCCAATTCGCATGCCCCCCGCTTCATCGCCGGGTAAGGTGGTAATCTGCAGCGACATCGGCAAACCCAATTCGGGATCGAAGCCGGTCGGCATGTTGAGTCCCGGAAAACCGAGAAAATTTTGTAGGCCGACGAGATTCCGCCCGAGCCCGATAAAATCCATCTCTTTGCCGTTGACGTTTGCCATGGTCGTTTCCACCGGCGCGGCAACGCACGGATAGCCCGGCGATAGCATCGCATCGAAACCCTCGAGAATTGCCGCCATTTCCCGCTTCAGTATCTTGCGCCGATTAAGTGCATCGATATACATCGGCAGGGTCGTCTTCTCCGCATTGACGATGCGCTCCTGAAGCCGGTCGCCATAGCCGTCGGGGTTGCCCGCGTGGCGTTCGCCATGTACCCGGAAAAACTCCGCATCGGCGATCGCGCGGCGCAGCGGATTGACCTCATCCGCGAACGGGCACGCTACCTCCTCGATCGTCGCGCCTAGGCCCCGAAACACCTCGAGCGCAGCCTCGAATGCCTCGAGGATCGGCTTGTCGATGTCCACATCCAGCAAATCGGGACACACGGCAAGCTTGGACCCGGCAACGCCGGCTTCCAAATCGGCCGAAAAGTCGGTATCCGGCAGGTCAGCCGAGAACGCGTCTTCCGGATCGAAACCAGCGAGGCCCTGCATCAAGAGGGCGCAATCGCGGACCGTCCGCGTCAACGGCCCCACATGATCGAGGCTGGTGGCATTCGGGTACACTCCACGCACGCTGATCCGACCATAGGTCGGCTTAAGCCCCACCGTCCCGCAAATCGCCGCCGGCCCCCGTACCGATCCACCGGTATCGGTTCCGAGCGCGCCCGGCACCATATAGGCCGCGACAGCAGCGCCGGAGCCGCCGCTCGAGCCCGCGGGCACGCGGTTCGTATCCCAAGGATTGCGGGTCGGGCCGTAGTGCGGGTTCTTGGTCGCGGATTCCGCGGCAAATTCGGCGGTGTTGCACTTACCGATCATGATCGCCCCGGCCTCACGGAACCGCCGAACACAATCCGCATCTTCCTCCGGCACATTATTGGAAAAGAAACTGGAGCCTTGGGTCGTCCGAACGCCCGCCGTATCGATGATGTCTTTCACGCCGATCGGAACGCCATGCAGCGGGCCCCGGTATTTGCCGCCGGTGATTTCGTCTTCGGCTTGCCGGGCCTCCTCCCGCGCCCTGTCGTGAGCGACGGTGACGAAAGCATTCAAAACTGGGTTGAGCGCGTCGATACGGTCCAAATGAGCGTCGGTAACTTCCACCGGCGAAACATCTTTCGCGGCAATCTTCTCGCCAAGTTCCGCGATGGTGAGATCGCATAGTTCACCGTTGGCCATGGTTTTTCCTCCGTTTGCTAAATTTCGCCGAGGGCCGACATCAAGGATTCTGCGATATCGAACAGACGCCTGTCCTTAAACCGGCCCGCGATCAGCTGCAAGCCGATCGGAAGTCCGGTCGGACCTTCGTACAAGGGCAGTGTCACCGCTGGCGTGCCGAGCGCGGTCCAGGTCGAGTTGAAAATCGCGTTGCCGGTTGTCGTCAGGCCTTCCGGCGGCTCGCCGGTCGCCACCGGCGTGATAAGCACGTCAAATCCGTCTAAAAAATCATCGGTCTCGAGCCGCAATCGCTCCAGGCGGCGGGAACACTTGCGATAGTCCTCATAGGAGGTTTCCATACCGTCCTTCATGCGACCCTCGCGAAGCGCCGTACTCAACTGCGCGAGGCGATTGAAACGCTCCCAAGAGACGGTCCTGGAAAATTCGAAACCACTCAAAACCACATGCAACTGCTCGAAATCCGCATCGATCCCGGGAAGCTCCACATCGCTCACCTTGGCGCCAAGGGAGGCAAGACTTTCCGCGGCGCCGGAAACGAAGTTTTGCGTCGCCTCGTCCGCCTGATCCCAAAAGGGAGAACGGTAGAAACCCACCTTCAGCGTACCGATCGTGGGCGGGTCCAATGGCTGCAACGGCTCTTCGAGTAATATCGACCGGACCAGCCCCAAATCCTCGACCGAGCGCACCATCGCGCCCAAGGTGTCGATACTCGGCGTGTTCGGCATGACGCCGTTATTGTTGATATCGCCATAGGTCGGCTTGTAGCCGACGGTGCCGCAGTAAGACGCGGGCCGAATTACCGAGCCGGTGGTTTGGGTGCCGTAAGCAAACGGGATCATTTTATCGCCCACCGCCGCCGCTGAACCGGAGGACGAACCTCCCGGCGTATGATCGGGATTAAACGGATTTCGGGTCTTGCCCGGATGGCGATGTCCGAATTCGGTGCTCACGGTCTTGCCCAGCAAAACCGCGCCTGCCGCTCGCGTTATGGCGACACAGCCCGCATCGCGCCCCGGCCGGTGCCCGTCATGGATCGGCGTCCCGTAGCCGGTCGGCATATCGGCAGTATCGATGATGTCTTTGACGCCGAATGGGACACCGACGGCGAGGCCGTTGGCCCCGGATTTATCGATTGCGCGCGCCGCAGCCAATGCGCCGTCCCGGTCGAGATGCTCCCAGGCCAGCACGGTTTCATCACGCTCCCCGATCCGCTCGAGACAACTCGCAACCCAGCTCTCGGCGTTCAGCTTGCCGTCAGCCATCGCCCGAAGGCCTTCGGTAACGGTCAATTCATATGCTTCACCCATCCCATTCTCCCCATCGGAAATGCGATCTTCCCAGCCTATCAGTCCGACGCAACCGGTCAATCCAGGGTCAGCACTAATACGAGCAAATTGTCGGGAAGATTGGCGTCCCCTAGGGGAGTCGAACCCCTGTTTCCGGCGTGAGAGGCCGGCGTCCTAGGCCACTAGACGAAGGGGACGTCGCGGGCCGGGTGGCTTCTCTTATAGCATGGGGGCAGCGCGTTCAATATCGGCGTTCGAGCCCGACCTCAGACTCCGCTCTTAGGCCCGTTCTCGGGCCACGCCCGCTACTTAACGCGCTTGACCCACCAGGTCCCGCGGCAGGGCGCGTTGCCGACGCTCCAGGTCCCGGCGATCTTGTCGCCCACGGCTTTACCGGAGAATTCGTACTCCCAGCGATCATGATCGCCCTCCAAGTCGAAGCTGCCGTCCGGGCCTATTTGGCCGGTCAGCTGGGTGTCGTTGTAATGCAGCCGAAAACTGATCTGCCCACCGCTGACGGTGCCTGAAATATCTGTCACGTTGCAGATGAAATCATTGCTGACATCGATCCGCTCACCGTGCCATTTCCCGTCGAATGCGCTAGGCGAGGATTGCGCAACCGCCGAACCGATTTCGATCGCCGCTGTGCAAAGAAAAGTCAAAACCAGCAAACGAAAAAGTAAGGTCTTCATCGCGCCCTCTTTGCAACCTCTATTAGATGATGCTGAGAATTTTTCACCATTGGGGTCTCGCCTGTCAATCATATTGCCCCTACCCCGGAGCGCGGTTTCGCGATATGGTCCGCGCCGCTTGCCCGCGAGGCACGAGCAACAAGAACCGATGGGAGCCACCATGAGCGACGCCGCGACCGAAGAACTGATCCAGTCCCTTCTCGCCAGCAAACAGCTGGGCGACGAGACGACGGAGGATCTGAACGACTTTCTGAAAGACATCGAGAACGGCGAGTTGCACAAAGACGATGTGGCCTATGTGAAGGCGCTTGCGGACCGCCTCGGCCTCGCCGGCGGGGGCAAAGGGAAACCCAAGGCAGCGCGCGCCAAATCAAGCGGCTCTTCCAAATCCGATGCAATCGACTGGCAGGAACGCGCGGTCATCGCCGAAGCTAAGATCGACGATTTGCAAGAAGAGATCGACGCGCTCAACGACGACATTCAGGCGCTAAAAGACGACAAGGCCGAAGCCGCGCCCGAACCCGCCGTTGATATCGACGAGCTCAAGGACCTGATCAATCGACTCTATGACGATGAAAACGAAACGCTGCAGGACATCAGCAACGAAGATGCTTCTGCGATCCTCAAGGAGATGTCGCAAAAGCTAAACTAGCTTGCGGCCTCACGGGGCGTTTTTGAGCTCGATGCTGCTGATCTGCTGACCGGTCACGATATTGAAGATCATCAGTCGCCTACTGCCATCGGGAAAGACCAGGCGCAGCAACACCCGCTCCCCGTCGAGGGTCGTCTCGCGAATGGTCGCCCCTTTGGGCAAGGAAAACGAAACCGGGTTCGCCGTGGTGGCGAGCCCTGTAGAGCCGCCGGTAAATTTCGCCGCGATACCGTAGGCTAGAAAGCCAAGCCCGACAAAAATCATCAAGCCCATGAAAACGACTAGAAATTTAAGCGCTTGCAGTTTCATGTCGAACGGTTACCGTTTGTAATAGCGATGAGCGACAGCCCGAAAATCTGCACAATCGCCCCCGAGGAAGCCGGTGCCAGGCTCGACGTAAGCTTGGCAAAGGCCCATCCGGAGCTGTCTCGGTCACGCCTTAAATCATTGATTCTACAGGGGAACGTGAGCCAAGACGGGGAGACGATAGCCGACCCCGCCTACCGCGTCAAACAGGGTCAAACTTTCGCCACGATTGTTCCGTACGTTGAAGATACGGCGGTCGAGCCGGAAGCGATGGAACTCGATATCCAATATGAGGATGCGGATTTGATCGTAATCGACAAACCCGCCGGCCTGGTTGTCCACCCCGGACCCGGGACCCCGAACGGTACGATGGTCAACGGATTGTTGGCCCATTGCGGAAGCTCCTTATCGGGGATCGGAGGGGTAAAACGGCCAGGGATCGTACACCGATTGGACAAGGATACCAGTGGCTTGATCGTCGTCGCCAAAAATGACCGGACCCACAAGGGGTTAAGCGCACAATTCGAAGCGCGTAGCGTCGAGCGCGCCTATCACGCCCTGGTATGGGGCACTCCGCAGCCACCGGCAGGCGAGATCGAAGGTGCTATCGGTCGCCATCCGCGCGATCGCAAAAAAATGGCCGTCGTGGCCGAAGACCGCGGAAAAGTGGCGCTTACCCGTTACCGCACCCTCGCACGCTTCGGGAGCCGTGCGGCACGCGTGGAATGCCGCCTTGCGACGGGCAGGACGCATCAAATCCGCGTACATATGGCCCACAAAGGCCATCCGCTTATTGGTGACCCCGTTTATAGCCGGACGACCCAGGCGCGCCTCGCCGGATTTAGCGCGGAAGATGCAAATGTAATCAAAGACTGCGCGCGTCAGGCGCTGCACGCGGTTTCGCTGGGTTTCGATCATCCGGTGAGCGGTGAAAAACTGGAGTTTCAATCCAAATTTCCGTCTGAACTTACGTCGCTTTCGGAAATTCTGGAACGGGTGGATGCCAAGGGAAAGGTTTCAAAAATATGAAAGATTCCCGACGGCATATTGAAACGGGAGGACTTAGCCCCTATTTAGCGCTCAGGGATCGCGAGTGCTAAGGATGCGAACCTAAGGAGCTAACTTTATGGCCGGTAACAATCTGCCCAGTCTGACCATCAGCCCGGAAGGCAATTTGCAGCGTTATTTGCAGCAAATCCGCCAGTTTCCGATGCTGGAAAAGGAAGAAGAATACATGCTCGCCAAACGCTGGCGCGAGCATGAGGACACCGAAGCGGCTCATCAGCTGGTGACCAGTCATCTGCGACTTGTCGCCAAAATTGCCATGGGCTATCGCGGCTATGGCCTGCCGGTCGGAGACCTGATTTCCGAGGGCAATGTCGGCCTCATGCAAGCGGTCAAACGCTTCGAGCCGGACCGCGGATTCCGCCTTGCGACCTATGCCATGTGGTGGATTCGCGCGTCGATCCAAGAATATGTGTTGCACTCCTGGTCGCTGGTGAAAATGGGCACGACGGCGGCGCAAAAGAAGCTGTTTTTCAATCTGCGAAAAATGAAAAACAAGCTCCAGGCGTTCGAGGACGGTGACCTCAGGCCGGAGCATGTGGAGCAAATTTCGACCGAGCTCAACGTACCGGAACAAGATGTCATTTCCATGAACCAGCGGCTGGCGGCCCATGATCATTCGCTCAACGCGCCGCTTAAAATCGATGGCGAAGGCGAATGGCAGGACTGGCTCGAAGACGACACCGAGAGTCAGGAAATTCAAATTGCCGAAGCCGAAGAGTTGGAAAAACGGCGCGGCATGCTGTCCAGCGCGATGTCACTCCTCAACGACCGCGAACGGCGCATCATACAAATGCGGCGGCTCGAGGAAGACACGATGACGTTGGAAGAACTGAGCCAGGAATACGGCATCAGCCGAGAACGTGTTCGCCAAATCGAAGTACGTGCCTTCGAAAAACTGCAAAAGGCGATTCAAGCGCAAGCTACAGATGCGGGCATGAGCGTTTAGTTGGTTAGGGTCTAGCAGGCCCGCCCTCGAGATTATCCTCGTCATCTTCCTCGCCGATACCGTCAGCGAGACGCACTTCGTCGGGCAGCTGCTTGGCTGCCTCGGCACGAATTTCCTTGCCCCAATTTTCGATTAATTCCTTCTGGCGCTTTTTGATTGCCATCGATTTCATCTCGTTCGACATCGACAGCCAGATTGCGACGAAAGGCGGCACAATAAAGTGAATAAACCAGCCGACAGCGCCGGCAGCATACATGGTGAACAGCACAAGCGGATCGCTGACGAGCTCTAAGGCCACGTCCACGCCGCCGCTACCGCCGGAAAACAGCTTGATAGCACTCGGCAGAACGCCCACTCCATTAGGGAAGGCAACGGTCATCGTGAAATAGCGCCGATGCGTGCGATCGATCACGAACGCGCCAAAGGTCGGCGCCATACCAATGACGAACAAAATAAAGACTTCGAGGAAGACGAAAAAAATCAGGCCCGCCACCACGACGGTGTAAAGCCAAGCCTTTAAAGAGCCGGCTTTTGGGACACTGGACTTTGGATTATTCGCCGCCATAGCCGATTAGCTCACCATCCAGAAAACGCCCATGATAACTACCGCGATCAACGACAGGATGAGCGATATAAAGGCGCCAATTTCCGCTCCGATAGCCCGCGAAAGCTGAGTTCTATGGGACTTTTCGAAAGCCATTTGCTGCATTTCAAGGATCGAACGAAGAAATTCCCTGACCGCGTTCCGATATGACGTGCGGTCGTTCTCCAAATATTGCGAATTATCCACAAGACGCAAAATATCGGCCAAACGGCCATCCTTGGAAATTTGCTGCAATCGATGCTTCACCGTATCGCGCTGCTGACGGCTATGGAACCTCTCCACCGCCGGCTCGAGCATCTTCACCGCGACCGCACAAAGATTGGGTACTTTTACCGCGCCGGCCTGTTCTTGTACGTGCCCCAATATACGCACATTCGCGATGGCTACGGCCGCCGGGTCGAAACGATTCTCCAGATCGCGCAATTCCGCCGTCAGGCCGCCTTTCATGCGAGTGGCGACGAAGGCGGCCACATGGCGATCAACCAAGGCACCCATGCCGTCCGGATTGCTCTGCGCCATACGTTCATAGGCATGCAGCATTTCGCTCATGTCGTAGACATATTCAGTCTCCAGAAGCGGCGATTGACAGGGTAAATTGGGGTTTAGTTCGTAAACTACCCTCTCGATACCCTGACCTATATCTGTGCTTTCCAAAAAGGGTTTCATTTTGTCGTACTGCGGGATGTAGCGCATCTTGTCAGAGGCGGACCCGCCCAACATCTCGCAAGAAAATGCGATCAGGTTAGCTCGAAGCGCTTCGGCAAAGTCCTTTCGAATATTTTCATCGGTATAACCCGCTGCAATTTGACCACCGATGCCATCGATACTTGCCGAAAAAGACTTGAACCGAACGGGGCCTTCCGGGTCGAGCGCAATGATGATGCGTGCCAGCAATCGATCATCGGTCTCCGTACCGGTGACCGAAACCGCTGCTTTGGCGGAGTTGACCGCCTCGATCGCTTCTTCGTCGCCGAGGCTGCGCCGAAGCCAAGTGTCCAGCGCCCCGCCACGAACCGGCTCTATCGCGGCATCCCAACGTTTTTCGAAGGCCCGGGCCACGTCGCGGCCGGTCAAAAGTTCCCGGTCTTCAAACGAAAATGCCCGAGAAGCCTTCGCTGGCATCGCCTGTTGCTTTGGGCTCAAACGCCGGCCCGCAATCCAGAAATCGAGATCTTCTAGCGTCCAACGTTCTTCAACGTCATCCATCAAAAGACCGCGTACCACCTCCATCATGGTCAACGACAAACGATGACCCGCTATCAGCGCCCCATAGCTTCCTTGAGCGAGCTTGGCATCGATGACTTCGTCATCGGTCATCTCCGAGCACGGGCTCCGGCCTGTCAGCATTGCCAAGATGGTCACACCGAATGAATACAAATCATCGGCTATCGAACCCGGACCGCGGCCGTTCGGCGGCGCCATCGCGGATTCGATGGTTTCGTACACTGCGGGTTGATTGATCCCAGTTGGCGATGCTAGGCACTCGCCGAGCATCACATTCGCCTGCGTCGCCGAAACGCTGTCGTAAAAAAGATTTGTCGGACGAATGGCCCGGTGGGTAATCCCCTGATTGTACAATTCACGCAAAGCCGCTGTTACGGGCTGGATGAAGTTTCGCGACACTGCCTCTTCGGATACCGTTTCAATGGGGTCTCCAATGTTCGCGATTACCCTGTTGCCGCGTGGTCGATCGTAAATCAATACCGGGCAGCGTCGTCCTTCCAAAGACCAATTAACAACGCACCAATCGACAATTCGGAGTAAGCCTTTTTGATTGATTCGACGTGTCGACGAAATCATATCATGGCGCGGCGGCTGCTTCGGATCGCAAACCAATGCAAAAAGTTGTCGGCTTGGATTTCGCTTTTCAGACGCGGCATATGCTAGCGCCGGAGAAGAATCGTACTGTTTCAGAGGCTGTTCGGGATGGACGTCGTAGCGATCGTTGCCACTCGCTCCGGTGGCGCCGGACTCTCCCGCTTGTCCGTTTTGGTCAGCCATAAGGGCTCCGATGAGGTTCAATCACCTTGGCTTCGGATAAGCATTCCCGCTCTTTGCGGCAAGTGCAAATTCAAATTAGGGGCAATAATAGTGCAACTCTAGGCCCTAGCGGACCCGTTTCAGACCCTATACGGCGGAAAATTCGATTTTTCGCCGTATTTTCAGCTCGATTCGGCAACCACCGAATTCTCGAACCGAATGGCCTCTAAACCTCGAAAGGATCGCGAACGGTAATTGTGTCCTCGCGCTCCGGACTGGTGGACAGCAACGAAACCGGTGCTTCAATCAGCTCCTCGACGCGACGAATATATTTTACCGCTGTGGCGGGCAGATCGGCCCAGGACCGTGCACCCTGGGTGCTCTCCTGCCAACCTTCCATAGTTTCATAAATCGGCCGCACCGCCGCCTGGCCGCGCATCGAAGCGGGGAAATGATCCAATGTTTCACCATCGAGTTCGTAAGCGGTACAAATATTCAAACTGTCGAAGCCATCGAGCACGTCTAGTTTGGTCAATGCAATGCCGTCGATCCCCGCGGTCTTAATCGCTTGGCGTACCATTACCGCGTCGAACCATCCGCAACGCCTTTGACGACCGGTGACCGTGCCGAACTCGCGCCCGCGTTCCCCGATCCGTTGTCCTATCTCGTCGTCGAGTTCTGTCGGAAATGGTCCGCTGCCGACCCGAGTGGTGTAAGCCTTGGTGATTCCGAGCACGAAATCGAGTGCGCCAATTCCGATACCCGATCCGGTCGCCGCTTGGCCGGCCAAGGTGTTTGATGACGTTACGAACGGATAGGTGCCGTGATCAACATCGAGCATAGTGCCTTGCGCGCCTTCGAACAGAATGCGTTTGCCCGCGCGACGGGCGCCATCCAGTTCGCGCCAAACCGGGGCCGAATAGGACAACAATTCGTCGGCGATCTCCGCCAACGGGTCCAACACCGCCGACGGTTCCAAATCGTCGACACCGAGACCTCGGCGAAGTGCATTGTGATGGCGCAACAATTGCTCGGTCTTCGCCTCTAGCGTTTCCGGTTCGGCCAAATCGCAAACCCTAATGCCCCGCCGGGCAACTTTATCTTCGTACGCGGGCCCAATCCCACGACCGGTGGTGCCAATCGCTGCCTTTCCACGCGCTGCCTCACGCGCCACATCGAGTTCCTGATGCAAGGGCAGAATCAAGGCCGCGTTCTCTGCAATTTTTAACTGACTGGGAGATATTTCAACGCCGGCCTCGCGAATGCGTCCAATCTCATCCAGCAAGGCACGCGGGTCGATGACGACACCGTTCCCGATAATCGAGAGCTTGCCGGGCCGCACCACGCCGGATGGCAACAGGCTCAGCTTGTATTCAGTACCGCTGATGACGAGCGTGTGCCCCGCATTGTGCCCACCCTGAAAGCGCACAATGACGTCGGCGCGCTCGCTCAGCCAATCGACAATCTTGCCTTTGCCCTCGTCGCCCCATTGAGCACCGATTACGACCACATTGCTCATTTCTTTTCTCCGTCTCGGTCGGCTAATAACGGCAACGAACCGTCAGAAAGTTAAGGCTTTTGTCTGGGTTACGTTCGGCAAAGAGCGAATAGCTTCAAGCGTCTCGTTGCTCGCGGCATCGTCAATTTGTACCAAGGCAATCGCCTCCGCTCCCGCCCCGACCCGGCCAAGATGGAAGGTAGCGATATTAACACCCGCTGCGCCAAGCGCTCCGCCGATAGCACCGATAACACCTGGTTTATCGTCGTTGGCAATGTAGAGCATATGCGGTCCCAGCTCCGCCTCAATCGGGGTCCCGTTGACCTCGACAACCCGCGCCCGATCGCCGCCGAACAATGTCCCAGAAACGCAGCGCTCGCGCCGCTCGGTCTTAACGACAATACGGATCAAATTCTCGTAATCGTCGGGATTCTCGTGACTGACAACGCTGATATCGATGCCCCGCTCCTTGGCGATAATCGGCGCGCTGACCATGTTGACGTTGTCGAGCAATGGCTGCAGCAACCCGTGCAACGCACAGCTCACCAATGGCCTGGTATTTAGTTGGGCCGCCGTACCGTGGAATTCGATTGTCACCGCTGAGAGACCGGTCTCGGTCAGCTGACCAGCAAAACTGCCGAGCCGCTCGGCGAGCGTCATATAGGGTTGCAAGCGCGGCGCGTCCTCCGCCGATACCGAAGGCGCATTGATCGCGTTCTGCACGGCACCGGTCAGCAGATAGTCTGCCATCTGTTCGGCAACCTGAACCGCTACGATCTCCTGCGCTTCGGTCGTCGCGGCACCCAAATGCGGGGTCGCTACGAACTCATCATGGCCGAACAGCTTGTTGTCCTCAGCGGGTTCTTCTACGAAAACGTCGAACGCGGCACCTGCGACTTTGCCCGAATCTAGAGCATCGCGCAGGTCGTCTTCATCGACAATTCCGCCACGCGCACAATTGATGATGCGCACACCATCTTTCATCTTGGCGATCGACTCCTTGTTGATCAGGTTTCGGGTGGCATCGACGAGAGGTGTGTGAACGGTAATGAAATCCGCCCTGGCAAACAGATCGTCGAGTTCTACTTTTTCCGCCCCGAGTTCTTGGGCCCGTTCTTCGGTCAGGTAGGGGTCATAAACCACGACGCGCATTTTAAGGCCTTTAGCCCGGTCGACGACGATGGTGCCGATATTGCCGCAACCAACAACACCGAGCGTTTTGGCGGTAATCTCGACACCCATGAAGCGGTTCTTCTCCCACTTACCGGCCTGGGTCGATTCATTCGCTGCTGGAATCTGGCGCGCCAAGGCCATCATCATCGCAACTGCGTGTTCTGCGGTCGTGGTCGTGTTTCCGAACGGCGTGTTCATAACCACAACGCCCTTCTGAGACGCAGCATCGATATCGATATTGTCGACACCGATACCGGCGCGACCGACGACCTTTAGGTTCTCCGCCGCATCGAGCACTTCCGTCGTAACCTTGGTGGCGGACCGCACCGCCAATCCTTCATAGTCGCCAATAATCTTGAGTAGTTCGTCTTTGTCGAGGCCGGGTTTGAAATCCACCTCGACACCGCGGTCTTCGAAAACCTTGACCGCATCCTGACTCAACTTGTCCGAAATCAGAACCTTTGGCATGGCTATATCCTATTCCCTCTATTCGGCATCACCCAGCCTGGTCGACATATGCCTCGAACGCCCAATCGAGCCACGGCAACAAAGCCTCTATATCCGCTGTCTCGATAGTCGCTCCGCCCCATATGCGCAAGCTGGGCGGCGCGGCGCGATGGTTGTTGAAATCAAAGGCAACGCCTTCGCCTTCCAACATGGTGGCGATCGCCTTCGGCGCGCCTTGCAATGTTTCTTCATCAAGACCGCTGGTTTTCGAAATTTCTATGCAGATCGAGGTGCAAGATCGCGTCGCCGGGTCTTTGGGTAAGAATTCCGCCCATTTGGTTTCATCGACCCATTTCGCGATTGCGGCCAAGTTAGCTTCGGAGCGCCCCATCAGTCCGCTCAGACCACCAACCGAACGGGCCCAGTCGAGAGTGTAAATCGCATCTTCCACGCAGAGCATCGACGGCGTGTTGATGGTCGCGCCTCGGAACAACGCCTCATCAATCTTGCCCTTGGCAGCCATGCGAAACACCTTCGGCATCGGCCAAGGCGGCGAATAGTTTTCGAGCCGCTCGACCGCGCGCGGACTGAGTGCAAGCATGCCATGTGCCGCCTCGCCGCCAAGAACTTTTTGCCAGGACCAGGTGACCACGTCGAGCTTGTCCCAAGGCAAATCCATCGCAAAGACCGCAGACGTTGCGTCACAAAAAGTCAGACCGTCACGGCCAGCATCAATCCAATCGCCGTTCGGGACGCGCACGCCGCTTGTGGTGCCGTTCCACGTAAAGATCACATCGCGGTCGCAATCGACGGCAGAGAGGTCGGGAATTTCGCCATAGGGCGCTTCCATCACGCGTCGGTCTTCGATATCGAGCTGTGCGACCACGTCGGTGACCCACATCTGGCCAAAATTTTCCCAGGCCAGGACATCGACGCCACGCGACCCCAGCAACGACCACATCGCCATTTCGATCGCACCGGTATCGGACCCTGGCATGATGCCAAGCCGGTAATCATCCGGAATTCCAAGCAATTCACGGCTACCATCGATAACCGCGCGCAGTTTCTCCAAACCGACAGCAGCCCTATGGGAGCGGCCCAACGCGGCATCCTTCAAAACATCCAGCGACCAACCCGGGGGCTTGGCGCAAGGCCCCGAAGAAAAGTTCGCATTGTTCGGCCTGGTTTGCGGCTTCGGCATCTATGTCTCCTGGAATTGTCAGCCGGTCGCGGCGAACTTAGGAAGACCCGGTTATGGCGTCAACCACGCGAGCGCTGCAATGCACAAATTACTGTCCGACTGCGCCTCATTGCCGCAGGGTGAGACCGATCAACACCTAACCGGTTCCAAAGCCGATAGAAATCCCAAGCTGGCAGCTATATCGTTGGGAGGATCGAAACCGAAAGCCGATTCAGATGACGCTGGACCAAATTACGATATTTCTTATTTTAATCGCCGCCCTTGTACTCTTCGTCACCGGGCGCTGGCGGTATGATCTGGTAGCGGTCCTGATCCTATTGGCAACCGTCCTCGCCGACCTCGTACCAGCATCGCAAGCATTCATCGGTTTTGGCCACACTGCCGTCATTACCGTCGCTGCCATACTCGTCATCAGCAAAGCGCTCCAGAATTCCGGCCTTATTACAGCAATTGCGCGATTCCTGAGTGAAGTCGAACTCGGGCCGTCGTTGCAGGTAGGCGCGATTGCCGCCATCGTCGCAGCGCTTTCGGGTTTCATGAACAATGTCGGCGCGTTGGCGTTACTGATGCCGGTGGTGCTCCAAATCGCCAAAAAGTCCGACCGCCACCCGGGTGAACTTTTAATGCCGCTTTCGTTCGGTTCGCTATTGGGTGGATTGACCACACTGATCGGAACGCCGCCGAACATCATCATCGCCAGTATTCGTGCCGAATATGCCGGCGAACCTTTTTCCATGTTCGACTTCACGCCGGTCGGCATCGTCATCGCCCTGATCGGTATTCTTTTCATATCGCTTGGCGGCTGGCGTTTGATTCCCGTTCGTACCGATGGCGTCGATGCCAACTCTCTGTTCGACATCGAAGACTACATCACGGAAGTTAAGATCCCGCCGAAATCGAAACTGATCGGCGTTTCCATCGCCGATGCCCGCGAACTCGGATTGGGTAGTGATGTTGTGCTGCTCGATATCATGCGCCGTGGCCAGCATCGGCTTGCACCCATCCGGACCGAAGTGCTGCGCAGCGGAGACCATATCCTGCTCGAAGGCGATGCTTCGGAGATCGAAGAAGTTTTAAAGAATACCGACTTGGCCCTCGTCGGCAGCCGCGCGCTCGATGCGGACCTACTGCGCACCGGCACCATCGGCGTCACCGAAGCGGTCGTTACCCAGAATTCTCCGATGGTGCGCCGTACGCCGATGCAGATTCGTCTGGGCCGGCGATATCACATCAATCTGCTGGCCATCTCGCGCCAAGGCAAACCGGTACGAAACCGAATGAAGATCGCGCGCTTCCAGGCCGGGGACGTATTGCTCCTTCAAGGTGACTTGGAAGCGATGCCCAACGTCCTTTCCGAACTCGGCTGCCTGCCGCTGCCCCATCGCGGGCTGGCAATCGGCGCGCAAACGGGATTTTTACCCGTGGCCATATTCGCAGCCGCGGTTGCCGCCTCGGTCGCCGGTTTAGTGTCCGTTCCCGTCGCCTTCCTGGCAGGGGTCGCTGCCCTGATTCTCAGCCGGCAGATAACACTTCGTGACACCTATGACGCAATCGACTGGCCGGTGATCGTACTCCTCGCCTGCATGGTACCCGTAGGCACGGCGATGGAAACCAGCGGCGCGAGTGGACTAATCGCAGGCTGGATAGCGGAAAGTCGCGCGGTTTTGCCGGACTGGGGCCTGGTCGCTATCGTTCTATTGGCGGCGATGTTCCTCTCCGACGTGATGAACAACGCGGCAACCGCCGTGTTAATGGGAAATCTTGCCGGAGGACTGGCCCTCAAACTCGGTGTCAGTCCCGATCCGTTCCTGATGGCCGTGGCTCTGGGCAGTTCCTGCGCCTTTCTGACCCCGATCGGACATCAATCCAACCTCCTAGTGATGGGTCCGGGCGGCTATCATTTCGGGGATTTCTGGCGCCTCGGATTGCCCCTCGAGGCCATTATCGTGACCGCAGCAATCCCTTTGATCTTGCTGATTTGGCCTCTTTAACCCTCGGAATTCGTTGCATTTCCTGTGAACTCGCCACGTAAAATTTTGTTAATTTCGAACAATTCAGGCATGTTTCATCGCCAAACACATGTTATTGTCGAGACCGCGACCGAAAAGGTCCGTATCGGGTATAGGTTGGCAAACAACTAGCCGGGGCTGGATTTGATAGATTTTTTCGCAGAGAACTGGACGCTGGTACTGGGTTACGCGTCGGCGCTGCTGTCATTGGCGGCGTTCTCGCGCCAAACCCTGATTCCTCTGCGTATTTTGGCGATCGCCAGTAATGTTGGCTTCGTCATTTACAGCGGACTCGAGGCGCTCGGGCCGACACTGCTGCTACACGCCTGCCTGCTGCCACTGAATTCGATCCGCCTGTACGAAATGATCCAATTGACCCGCGGTATTCACGAAGCCAAAAGTGCGGATTTCAGCCTCGATGCGTTGGCGCCGTTCATGAAACACGAAACCTACTCGGCCGGCGATACCGTATTCGTGAAAGGCGACGAGGCGAAACGGATGTTTGTCATTCTCGAAGGCTCTGTGAGCTTGGTCGAGTTCGACAAGGAAGCCGGACCTGGCGACGTGCTTGGCGAAATCGGGCTGTTTTCGCCGGGCGGCGAAAGGACAGCGACCGCAGTTTGCCAAACAGATTGCGACATGCAGTCCGTAACCTACGATACGGTCATGCAGCTCTACTTCCAAAACCCGCAATTCGGACTTTTCCTGCTGCAGATCATTACCCGCCGACTGCTATCCAATATCGAACGGTTGCAGCAGGATACCACCGCAAAATCCTACGAACTGCCGAAGCTACGCGGGGTGAAGCCGGAAAATCAGCCCGCCCCCGGCCAAGCCGAATAAAAATCGCGCCGCCACGGCGCAATCGATTGACGAAACGCGGCGAAGGCCTCACTATAGACTCCTTCCTGGGGGGGCCTTGCGAAAGGCTGAGATACCGCTAGCGCGGTGACCCCAAGAACCTGATCCGGGTCATGCCGGCGGAGGGAAGGAGCCAGCGCAGAGCGCGAAATCCCAGCGCAAGTCCATCCCACCCGACGCAACATCCCGGATCGCACTGAACTCTGGTTGGAGGACGAGGCATGCCAAGAGACAACGACCCTATCACCATTACCACCGGCCCGATTCCGGGCTCGCATAAGGTTTACGAGAACGGCCCGAACGGAATTCGAGTGCCGTTCCGCGAAGTGGTGCTGGAGGAAAGCGCAAACGAGCAGCCTGTGAGGCTCTACGATACGTCCGGTCCCTATACGGATACCGACGTCGAATTGAACGTGGACAAGGGGTTGCCGGCGCTGCGCCGCGAGTGGATCGATGCGCGTGGCGATACGGTCGAGTATGTCGGCCGTGAAATTCGTCCCGAAGACAATCACCGCAAGGCAGGCGACCCCAACGCGGCGCCGGAATTCCCGTCGAAACGGAAACCGCTCCGCGCCAAGCCCGGCAAGAATGTCAGCCAGATGCACTATGCGCGGCAGGGCATCATCACACCGGAAATGGAATATGTCGCCATCCGTGAGAACCTCGGCCGCTCGCAATTCTACGGCGACGGCGAGCCCTTCGGTGCCGAAATTCCGGAATATGTAACGCCGGAATTCGTTCGCGACGAGGTCGCCCGTGGCCGTGCGATCATCCCCGCCAATATCAACCATCCGGAAACCGAGCCGATGATCATCGGCCGAAATTTCCTGGTCAAAATCAACTCCAATATCGGCAATTCCGCGGTTTCGNCCTCGGTCGCCGAAGAGGTTGAGAAAATGGTCTGGTCGACCCGCTGGGGCGGCGACACGGTGATGGATCTTTCCACCGGTAAGGACATTCACAACACTCGCGAATGGATCATCCGCAACTCGCCGGTTCCGATCGGCACGGTGCCGATTTATCAGGCGCTGGAGAAAGTGAACGGCGTCGCCGAGGAACTGACCTGGGAGATCTATCGCGACACCCTGATCGAACAGTGCGAACAGGGCGTGGACTATTTCACCATCCACGCGGGCGTGCGGCTGCCTTATATCCCGATGACCGCCGACCGCCTTACCGGCATCGTCAGCCGTGGCGGTTCGATCATGGCGAAATGGTGCCTCGCCCATCATCAGGAAAGCTTCCTCTACACGCACTTCGAAGACATCTGCGAATTGATGAAGGAATACGATGTGTCCTTCTCGTTGGGGGATGGCCTGCGGCCGGGCTCCATCGCCGATGCCAACGACGAATCACAGTTCGCCGAACTGGAAACTCTGGGCGAGCTTACGGAAGTCGCCTGGAAATACGACGTTCAGGTGATGATCGAAGGCCCCGGCCACGTGCCGATGCACAAAATCAAGGAGAACATGGACAAGCAGTTGGACATTTGCCACGAGGCGCCGTTCTACACGCTTGGCCCGCTCACCACCGACACCGCACCGGGCTACGACCACATTACGTCGGCCATCGGCGCGGCGATGATCGGCTGGTACGGCACCGCCATGCTCTGCTACGTGACGCCGAAGGAGCATCTCGGCCTGCCCAACCGCAAGGACGTGAAGGACGGGGTGATCACCTACAAGCTGGCGGCCCATGCCGCGGACCTCGCCAAGGGCCATCCGGCCGCCCGGCTATGGGACGATGCCTTGAGCCGCGCGCGCTTCGATTTCCGCTGGCGCNATCAGTTCAAGCTCGCCATGGACCCGGAAACGGCGGAGGACTATCACGACCAGACACTACCGGCGGAAGGCGCCAAGGTGGCGCATTTCTGCTCCATGTGCGGTCCGAAATTCTGCTCCATGCAGATCACTCAGGAAATCCGCGAATACGCCGCCAAGGGCATGGATGACATGTCCGACAAATTCAAAGAGGAAGGCTCCGAACTCTACCAGCCCAAAGACAAGGTAGACGAAGAAGTCGCAAAGCTCGACGCGGCCGAATAGCCGCGCGAGCCGTAACGGCGGCAACAAGTTTTTAGGGCCGGGTGCCGATGGCGCCCGGCCCGAAATATATGTACCAGCACACGGCAATAGAAGGTGAGCATGATCCTTTTCGCGAATCAGGATCAAGAAGCGAATCGCCTATGATTTCTCTCTATGAGCCGAAGTAATGGGATTGCTTGCGGCGCACCGACTGCAACCGTAAGCTAGATTTTATGACTATCCTTCAAATCTCACCAGCACGTGCCGAGCACCTGTAAACAAACCGTAGTCAAGAGTCCTCATCCGGAAGATGGAAAAGTCCACACCCAGTTCAGTGAGCACAGGCAAGGGTTACGCCACACCGACTGTCACCGACGACTTCGGTGAAATTCTCCGGCTACCCTCACAGTCGGCCCTCGAAGTCAAAAGCTTCGAATACCACCAGGCGGATGTATCGGGCCAACGGGTCGTGAAGGAGGTCGGGTGATGTTGGTGTTTTTGCTTTGGCTTAGCGGTGCGGCACTACTGTTTTTACCAGGATTAGTAGTTTTAGCACTTTATAAGTATTACTCTAGAGAAGATAAAGTAAAGCCTATAAATTTAACAAAAAAAACATTAATAATGTTAATATGTCCGACATTATTTTTGATAAATATTCCAATAAACATTGTTAAATACATTACATCTTGTAAAGAGTCTGGCTTTATAATTAATAAAACCGTAAGTAATGTTAATGGTTTTATTTATAATGATGGCGTTGGCGTAGATTGTTTTTTCTCGTGTGGTTATTTGCTGCATAAAATGCAGCAGGCCGGTATCGGATACAGATATATAGATGCACCTGCGTCAAACAATAGAGATGTCACCACTTACCGCTACACCATCGAAGATTCTCGCTCGCCACTTTGCGAGGACCTATACGAAAAGTTCAGAAAACATAAAAGGTTAAGTGTAATGGTTCGGTCCTTCCGAAAACAGGTGGGACTTGGCAAAGACCAATGTATTGGGCGGCAACAGGTTTCAAATGCCGAAATCAGCACTTACATGGTCAGCCGGTCAAATGAAGCCGACGGTATTCGCGATATCTCGCAGTGGATTAAGGTCAAAGGCTGGATAGTCACAGACACCAAGACAAATACTATTATCGCGTCAAATAAAAGATTTAAATTCTATGTTAACTGGTTTTATTGGGTGTTCGTTTCAAAAATGTCTCCGAACCCTGTGACCTCATGTCCTCAAACAACTGATATAGTTTTTGGTCCTTACAAGAAATCGGAACGGGAATTGTCCTTATTTCTTATACCGAAAATACTCGCACCACCAACTTGAAGCCTAGTTGGGTGTGAAAAAAATGAGCACAGCAAGTCCGAATGCCAATACATGGATGGAAAAGTTTCTAGAAGCTTCCGCCGCTTATTCAGCCACCACTACGGTTGAAAATGCGCCGGACAAAAGTGCAGCATTTTTCGATTCTGTTGGCAAGGAAATGAAAAGCCAGTTGGGAGCGAGTGATCAGCAAGTTTCAGATTTTAAAGATCGATACGAATTAAAAGATATAAAGACGGATTCCGTAACAGGGTATCAAGGCGCAATTTTATACGACAAAATTGAAAACAAATATGACGCGACCGCGGCTGTAGTGGCCCTCGAAGTCAAAAGCTTCGAATACCACCAGGCGGATGTATCGGGCCAACGGGTCGTGAAGGAGGTCGGGTGATGGGCTTCGATCTTAGCGGCGACCCAGACGAGATTTTGGCATCCTACACGGTCGAGGTCGTCAAAGAAGGGGGCCGAGAGTTGGAAATACGCACCTACCATCTAACACGCGGCAAACTATCAGCCCTGATGGAGCGCGTTCTTGCCGACCAAAATTTGTGTGACCGAATAATTTCCGAGCACGAAGAGCTGACCAATCAGCTTAAGGGCGATAACCCACGCCGCACATTTTGTACTTTTCATTCCGCACTCCGCGATCTGTACGATTCCGAGGACGAAAACGAAAAAGGAGCTCTGGAGTATTATTACGCGGGCGCCGTCATTGAAGAGGTTTATCGGCGAGCTGGAAGAACTCTAACATTAGACGACTAAAGTAGGCGCCAACCCGCCTAGACCGCACTCACTCTCCCACCTCCCGCAATTGCTCCATCACGCTCGACGCGCGCTTCGATGCGCCCGGGTCGATATCGACGCCGGCGTCTGCGAGAACGTCGGCGGTCCAGCTGTTGCAGGTGTAGAAGATCGAATAGGTGCCTTCGGCTTTGTAGAAATAGCTGACGCCGTAGAGCCCGCGGTTTACCGGGACGGCGCGGCCGTCTTTGCCGCGGGTAAAAGTCGCCCTGATGCGGGCGATCATGCGGCGATATCCGACCTCGGTGAGCTTGACCCCGACGATCTCGCTCGCGCTGAAGCGGTCCGGCGGCGGGGCGAGAAAGGCGTGCACATGCATGATCGCCTCGGTGGGCGTGAACAGCGCCTTTGCCCCGAGCCAATAATCCTCGCCGCTGGCCTGGTAGAAGGCGGCGTCGCCCCAGCCGATCTCGATCCAGTTGCGGTTGTTGAAATAGGCGGTGCCGAGGGTGCGCTGAGGGTCGAAATCCCTTAGCGGCAGCACGATGCCCGTGTGGAAGCCGTGATTGGTGACATAGATTTGCCGGGTGGGTTCCGCGGCGGCCGACATACCGCCCGTCATCGAAATAGTCATCCAAACACAGAGGGCCATAAGGGCAAAAACAATCGGCCGTTTCATAAGCTCCATAGTGCGTTTTGCTCCATCGGCTCGGCGGCGTGACCGCGCGCCCACCTACTCGCCAAATTAAAAGTAAAGCTCCTGCCCCTAATTCCACAAGATCGATGTGCGGAAGAGGCTGGAACGCCGCCCAGCCACCCTGAGCAGCGTGTCACCAGCTAGTATTTTTGCTATCATTAAGAGTATTGCTGTGAAAGCGGGAGGGAACACAATGGCGAAGCGATTTAGTGCAGCACAGTGGAAGCGGATCAACGCGCTTCTCGATGAAAACCCCCAGGCCTTCGGCATGCCCGAAGGCGGCCGCGAGGAATCCCTCGTCCTCGGCTCGTTCAATATCCGCAAACTGAGCAGCACGCGCAGCCGCCAGACCGAGATCGCCTTCATGGCCCGGTTCTGCGCCCGTTGCGATCTCCTGGCCATTCAGGAAATTCAGGACAACCTCGAAGGGCTGCATCTCTTGATCGACCGGATGAATGCCCGTGTCGCCGGCCGCGACGAATTCGGCCTGGTGGTATCGGATACGACCGGGAAAGTGCCCGGCAAATCGGGCATGGCCGAACGGCTCGCCTTTATCTATCGCAAACACCGGATTCGGCGCATGGACATGGCCTCCGATATCACCATCGACCGCTCCGCCGTCTATGAAAGCTTGTTCAGGGACAGCGAAGCCTTTACGGCGGCCTATGAAGACTACAGGTCTGATATGGATGACTTTTTGAACAATGAGCGCAGTACGAAACCGACCTTTCGGCCGCCGAATTTCGTCAATTTCATCCGTACGCCACACACGGTCGCCTTCGAAATCCCGGCCGCCAACGACGCTCCCCCGATCACCTTTACCGCGGTCAACGCGCATCTGATTTACGGCAAGATGACCGAGCGCCTGCAGGAGTTCGACACCCTAATGAGCTGGCTCGCGAACAGGGTCAAAAACGAAAAAAATATGGTCGCGCCAAATATTCTGTTGCTGGGCGATTTGAACCTGGATTTCAACAAGCCGAGCACCGACCGGCCGCGGATCGACAAGCAAATCAAGACCCTGAATAAGGACATCTTCGGCCGAGCCACGGCCAATCGGATTTATTTTCCGTTTATCGACAAGCATCACGTGTCGGGAAAATATTTTAGGACCACGGCGCGCTATACGGAAACCTATGACCAGATCGGGTTCTTCCTCGGCAAATCGGAGAAGCGCCTGCCCAATCCCGACTGGCAGGCCACCGACGAGGCCGACGGATTCGATTACGGCGTGTTCAACTTTGTCGATCTATTTTCGAAGGCATTGAAGAACCGCGTCTTCAGCGGATTGTCGGCGACTGAAAAGGATTACATCCTGAAGCATTGCGGCCACTCGGTAAGCGATCACATGCCGATTTGGACGCGCATTCCGCGACCGGGCTTCTAAATCGCTTCCGCGATCGCCTTGCCGATATCCTCGGTTTTCGCGTTGCCGCCCATGTCCGGCGTCTTCGGCGCTTTCGGATCGGTGAGCACGTTTTGGATCGCTTCCAAGATCGCCGCCCCCGCCTCCGGCTGGCCGAGGTGATCCAGCATCATCGCCGATGACCAGATTTGACCGATGGGATTGGCGATGCCCTGGCCGGCGATATCGGGCGCGGACCCATGCACCGGNTCGAACATCGAGGGATGCGTACCCTCCGGGTTGATGTTGGCCGACGGGGCCACGCCGATGGTACCGGTGACGCCGGGGCCGAGATCCGAAAGGATATCCCCGAATAGATTGCTGCCGACCACCACGTCGAACGTGTCCGGCCGGGCGACGAAATGCACGGTCAGGATATCGATGTGATACTGGTCGATCTCGACCTCGGGATAGTCCTTGGCGTTCTCGGCGAAGCGCTCGTCCCAATAGGGCATGGTGTAGATGATGCCGTTGGATTTGGTGGCGGACGTCAGTTTCTTGCGGCGCTTCATGGCGAGATCGAAGGCGAAACGCTGGATGCGGTCGACGCCCTGACGCGTGAACACCGTCTCCTGGACCACGGTCTCCCGGTCGGTACCTTCGAAGATACGCCCGCCCATTTCGGAATACTCGCCTTCCACGTTTTCGCGCACCACATACATGTCGATATCGCCGGGCTCGTAGCCGTGCACCGGCGCCTCGATGCCGGGCAGCAGCCGAACCGGACGAAGATTGACGTACTGGTCGAAATATCGCCGGATCGGAATCAACAATCCCCAGAGCGAGATATGGTCCGGCACACCGGGAAAGCCGACGGCGCCCAGGAAAATCGCATCGTGGGGGCGCAGCTGATCGATGCCGTCTTCGGGCATCATGCGGCCGGTCTTGGCGTAGGTTTCGCAGCTCCAGTCGAAATCGGAAAATTCGAAATCGACACCGAACTTACTCGACACCTTGTCCAGCACCCGAAGCCCTTCGGGCAGGACTTCCTTGCCGATACCGTCGCCAGGCACATTTGCGATCTTGTAGGTGACGGTGTTTTGTTGATCCGCCATCGCGGCCTCCCTAATTCCTTTTTCGCCTGCCTTGTCCCAAAGCAGCGCCAAGATTGCAAGTGGGATTCGCCCCGTGTAAGCCATAGCGATGGCGAACATCGAACCGGTTTCAGCGAAAAGTATTGACACGGCGGCAGGTCATCTGCACGCAGGCCGGCTCGTCGCCTTTCCGACCGAAACGGTCTACGGCCTCGGCGCCGACGCCACCGACGACCGCGCAGTGGCGGAAATCTTCGCGGCCAAAAACCGCCCCGACTTCAATCCGCTGATCGTGCATGTACCCGACCGCCAATCGGCAACCGCTTATGTGGACTTCAATTTGCTTGCGGACAGTCTCGCCGACGCCTTTTGGCCGGGACCGCTGACATTGATCCTGCCCCGCTCCAACGACTGCACGATATCGGCACTTGCCAGCGCCGGGCTCGATACGGTCGCCATTCGGATCCCGGGAGATACCGATGCTCGACAGCTGATCGAGGTCGCCGGCTGCCCCATCGCCGCGCCGAGCGCCAATCGGTCGGGCCGGCTAAGCCCGACCGAAGCAAGCCATGTGGCCGACCAATTAGGCGATCAAGTAGCGCTGATCCTCGACGGGGGACCGTGTGCGGTCGGCCTCGAATCCACCGTCGTGGATGCTTGCGGCAAGGCCCCCACCATTTTGCGCCCGGGCGGCATCACGGCGGAGGATATCGAGCGCGTACTTGGCGTGCCGGTGGCGCAATCCGGCGAGACGTCGGAAGCTCCAAAATCGCCCGGCATGCTCGCCAGTCACTATGCGCCAAGCTGTCCCCTAAGGATCGACGCCGCCAAGGCCGACGTGGGCGAAGCCCTGCTCGGCTTCGGGCCCGATGCCATTGAAGCCGACCTCAATCTCAGCCCTAGCGGCGATCTGGTCGAAGCGGCGGCCAATCTTTTCGCATTTCTCCACCGGCTGGACACGCCGACGACGCGGGCGATTGCAGTAATGGCGGTTCCCGACGAGGGGCTCGGGCGGGCAATAAACGACCGGCTAAAACGAGCCGCGACTTAAGTTAACGACGGCTCAAAACTTCGTGAAACCAGGCCCTATCCCACTCCGCGAACCTGGAAATAGGGTAAAGTTTCCCTAGCTTAATCTTCGAAACCGCCAAGCAAGATGGGGATTCAAAATATGCACCGAAGCCGCTCCCGCCTGTCGACCGGACTGACAGCCGCTCTCCTCCTCGGGCTTGCCGCGTGCAACAGCACCGGTTCTTTGCCGGGTGCACAGTGGCCGGTGGTAACCGCCGCCCCCGCAAAACAAGGCGTCTTTAATCTTGCTAGCTTCGAGAAGGGAGCCGCGGTACGAGCAGGCTTCGCCATGGCCTACGAGCACGGTGAATATGCGCGCTTCCAGGATTCCACCCGTATCGCCGAGCTCGTTTACGATACTGCCATCGATGGGGGAGACGAAATTTCGATCCAGCACGAAAAGACGGTCAAGAGCATGATTGAGGGCTGGAACTTCAATCGCGGCAAAACCATCAGCTGGGGTGAAAGCGGCCACACCCTCGATGGCTTCGACGAAATTTCGACCCAAGCCTATCGCCTTAGCAGCGGACATGCGTGCATCGGGTTCCTCTACGAATGGGATCATCCACCTGCCGACGACAAGGGCCACCCCAGCAAGATCGCATTCGGTTATTTTTGCCAGAAACAGGACAGGCCACTCACCGCGAACCAAGCGACGGCCTTTCTCGATGCCATCGATATCACGGGCATCGAGAAAAACGCGTCCGAGTTACCCCAAAACGGCAATGCAAGCGTAGACGCGAAGACCCTGAAACTAGCTCAGGGCAGCGACGGCTACGGCCACAAGGACTTTCCCTTCGATTACGGCTTCCCATACGAGGAGGATAACGGTGACGACCGGGCCAATTAACGTCCCTTGGTTCGTGGGACATTCCCGTTTAGTCTGACCGTCGAACCGGAATTAACGCAGAGGACAGCTATGTCCCCCGACGGCCCGTCATCCACGATTTCTAACGATGCGCTCGATCGCCTGAAAGCCGCTGTCGGCCCGAAAGGCTATATCGACGACGCAAACGACGCCGAGCCCTATCTCACCGATTGGCGCGGACAATATCGTGGAACCTGCGCGCTCGTGCTGCGCCCGGAGACGACTGAACAGGTTGCGGAAATCGTCCGCATCTGCGCGGAACATCGCATCATCATCGTACCCCAGGGCGGCAATACCGGCATGAATGGCGCGGCGACGCCGTCGGTCGACGGAAATTCGATACTCCTTTGCCTGGGCCGAATGAACCGGGTACGCGATCTCGACCCGCTCAACTACACCGCAACGGTGGAAGCAGGCTGCGTATTGCAAACCATCCAGGAAACAGCCGCCGATGCGGGCCGTCTCTTCCCGCTTAGCCTGGGCGCCGAAGGTTCTTGTCAGATCGGGGGCAATCTCGCCACCAATGCCGGCGGGGTCAGCGTGCTCCGTTACGGGAATATGCGCGACTTGGTGCTCGGCCTCGAAGTGGTGCTACCGTCGGGCGAGATTTGGGACGGGCTCAAAGCGCTGCGCAAGGACAACACCGGCTATGACCTAAAGCACCTTTTTGTCGGCTCCGAAGGCACGCTCGGTATCATTACGGCGGCTACCCTGAAACTGTTCCCGAAACCGGAGAATTATCAAACCTGTTTCGCCTCGATCACCGGGCTCGATGCGGTGATCGAATTATTGGCCAGCGCCCGACGTATTAGCGGCGACCGTGTTTCCAGCTTCGAGTTGATCACCCGCCCGCCCCTCGATCTCACCTTCAAGCATGGCCCCGATTTGACCGACCCTCTTTCGGACGTATCGGACATCTATGCGTTGATCGAGTTCACCTCGAGCGATGGGGACGAGGACGACGCGCTCGAACGGTTCCTGGAGAAAGGTTTCGAGGACGGGTTCATCAGCGATGCGGTGATTGCGCAATCGGAAGGTCAACGGCAATCGCTCTGGAAACTACGCGAATATTTGCCGGAAGCGGAGAAAGCCGAAGGAGCCAGCGTAAAACACGACATTTCTGTCCCGGTGAGCAGCATTCCCGACTTCGTTNGCGAGGCGGTGCCGGCGGTGCAGAACTATATGGCCGAAATCCGCCCGATTTATTTCGGTCACGTGGGCGACGGCAATCTGCATTTCAATTTCGCCAAGCCGGACGACATGGCGGACGACGATTTCTTTCCCCACAAGGACGCGATCAACCAAATCGTACTCGACATCGTCACCGCCTATGGGGGCTCGATCAGCGCCGAGCACGGGATCGGTCAGCTGAAGCGGGATTCATTCCTCCACTACACGCCTGACCTTGATCTCCAACTCATGCGCCAATTGAAGGCCACGATCGATCCGCTGGGAATTATGAATCCCGGAAAATTATTTTAGCGGTATCTTGCTATGACCGAGTATTCGCCGCCGCTCCGCGACATGCGGTTTTGCCTTCACGAAATGGGGCTCACGGATAGAGCGCGTGCGTTACCCGGGTTCGAAGAAATCGGGGCCGAGCTTGCGGACGCGATCCTCGAGGAAAGTGGAAAGTTTGCCGCCGAAGTTCTGGCACCGTTGAATCGCGTTGGCGACACAGAAGGTGCCCGACTCGAAAACGGCGTTGTCCGGGCACCTACAGGCTTCGCGGAGGCTTATAAGAGTTTCGTCGAGGGTGGTTGGGCATCGCTGCCGTTTAGTCCCGAGCATGGGGGCCAAGGATTGCCCTGGCTACTCGCCGCGGCGGCGCAGGAAATGTGGCTAAGTGCNAATACCGCCTGGTCGCTCTGCCAATTGCTTACCACCGGCGCTGTCGAACTACTCGATGAATTCGGCACCGACACGCAAAAGGCGACCTATCTTGAAAAGCTGATTTCCGGAACCTGGCCCGGCACGATGAACCTGACCGAACCGCAGGCCGGCTCCGATCTGGGCGCCTTGCGTAGTAAGGCGGAACCGAAAGACGATCACTATTTGATCTCGGGCCAAAAAATATTCATCACCTATGGCGAACACGACATGGCGGAGAACATTATCCATTTCGTTCTCGCCCGTACTCCCGATGCCCCGGACGGGCCCAAAGGCATCTCGCTTTTCATTGTCCCGAAATTTCTAGTCAACGAGGACGGTACTCTCGGCGAACGCAACGATCTTCGCTGTCTCTCACTTGAGGAAAAGCTCGGCATCCATGGCAGTCCAACCTGCGTTATGTCCTTCGGCGACGACGGCGGGTCGGTCGGCTATCTCGTCGGCAAAGAGAACGAGGGCCTCGCTGCGATGTTCACCATGATGAACAACGCGCGTCTCAATATCGGCATTTCGGGCCTTGCCATCGCCGAACGCGCTTATCAGCAGGCTCTTGCCTATGCCAAGGAACGTCAGCAATTCGGCCCGATCATCCGTCATCCGGATATTCGGCGGATGCTGATGACGATGAAATCCCAGATCGAAGCAATGCGCGCGGTGACTTATGACGCGGCCCTTGCGCTCGATGCGGCCAAACGTATCGAAGACAAAAGCGCTCGCGCAGACGCGCAGGCAAGAATCGATCTATTGATTCCGATGATAAAGGCCTGGTGCACGGACCTCGGGGTCGAGATTTCCTCGCTGGCGCTTCAGGTTCATGGCGGCACCGGATTTATCGAAGAAACCGGTATCGCCCAGCATTATCGCGACGCGCGTATCGCACCGATCTACGAAGGGACCAACGGCATTCAAGCGCTCGACCTGATCGGACGCAAAGTTCTGCGCGATAAAGGTGCGGCGATGAACGCTTATATCGGAGAAGCCCGCTCGCAGTTGGCCGAAATCGCCGGAAACGGCGCGACAAGGAACGCTTCGATCACCGACGCGGCCTACGATGCGCTCGACCAATTGGAAGCGACGACGACGTGGCTGATCGAAAATGCCACCGCAGATCCGACACCGGCATTCGCCGGCGCCAACGCCTATTTGCGTCTTTTCGGCACGGTCGCGGGGGCGGTGATGCTGGCCCGAGCGACCGCCATCGCTACCGACGCGGAAGATGGTCCGGATGGATTTTACGCCGCCAAAAGAACCACTGCCGCGTTCTATGCAGACCACGTCCTGCCCCAGATTTCGGGCCTTCGCCACGCCATCGAAAAAGGCCATGAAACGGTAATGGCACTCGCCGATGAGGCCTTTTAGGTATTACGGTATCGGGTGATCAGACCTGGGTCACCTCGACGGTCCCCTCGTCCGCTCCCATTGGAAGTTCCGACATCAATTGCTGCATGGTCTTGCCGCTAACGGGGTGGCACATGTTCGGGTCGATATCGACCAGTGGCCGAAGTACGAAATAGCGTTCGTGAATTCGGGGATGCGGCAATGTGAGTTCGGTACTTTCGAGACGACGTTCGCCGAAGTAGAGCAGGTCGAGATCGATCAATCTTGGGCCATTGCGCGGCGCTTCCTGCCGCCCGAGTTCGATCTCAAGTTCCTTCAACCCATCCAGTAGAGGCCGCGGTTCGAGCTTCGGCGTTCCCCTGACGACCGCATTCAGGAACCTCGGCTGCTGGACGACATATTGCGGCTCGGTCTCATAGATTTTGGACCGACCGGTGATCTCCAGCATCGTCTCCAACCCACGTTCCGCACTCCGCAAATTGGCCAACCGGTCGCCCAAATTGCTACCGAGACCTATAAAAACATCTTCCATATCAGGCCGCACCCTTGGCAGGCTCGCTCCGTCCGTCAGCGGGCGCGCGAATGATTGCATCACACATCTTTGCGACCCGTCCCATCGCGGCGACGTCATGAACTCGAAGTATATCAGCGCCACGAACGATCGAGACAGCGATCGCCGCTGCTGTGCCCTCCTCGCGTGCTTCTACCTCCAAGTCGAGTACCGTGCCGATGAACGATTTGCGGCTGGGACCCACCAGCACCGGATATCCCATTGCCTTGATCCGGTCCAAATGATTGAGCAACGCAAGGTTTTGCGTCACCGATTTGCCGAACCCGATCCCGGGATCGAGAATGATTTGATCCTCCGCAATGCCGGCCTGTTCCGCATCATCGGCGATCCTGGACAAAGTGGCGCAAACCTCGTCGAGAAGGTGGTCGTAATCGCCGGCCCGATAGTGGGCGCCACCCGATCCGTGTTGGTCGATTGCTTGGGCGCGGCTTTCATTGTGCATCAAGATCACCGGGCACTCCGCCTCCGCCGCCACAGCCGCGATTTCGGGATCCCGCTGCAAGCCCCATACGTCGTTGATCATATGGGCACCTGCTTTAATGGCAGCGGCGGCAACTTCAGACTTGCTGGTATCCACCGATATCGGGACATCGGGCAAAGCCGACGAAACAGCTTCGATTATCGGCACAACGCGCGAGATTTCTTCCGTTGCCGGAACCGGTTCCGCACCAGGTCGGGTACTTTCGCCTCCGACATCGATAATATCGGCTCCTGCGGCTTGAAATGCGCTCGCCTGATCGAGCGCTGTGGCCAACGTATTCTCCGTTTCCATAACGCCGTCACCGGAAAAGGAATCCGGCGTGACGTTGAGAATCCCCATGAGATAACTCCGCTGACCCCATCGAAAATGCTCGTTCAGCCGCATGTTCTATCCGATCGATTACAAATCATCGCCAAATCGCCCCTTAAATGACCCGACTCGGCCACATTTTTTCAACAAAATATTGCCGTCTACGCCCATATTTAGAGGGATTAGAACCATGAACACACAAAATCTTCTATTGAAAGACCCGCAGCTTAGCTGGATTTCTCAAAATTGTGACATTTCNACGCTTGAAATGGTTGGCACAACTTTCTATGTGTCCGGCCAACACTTGAGGGTGGGCTCAAGTTGGGGTGACGATGGCCGCCTACATGCTTGTCCTGACCGTATTGGGAAATCGCCGAGCGGCAATTTTCCGGCAGATTTTTTGGTGATTTTGGGATGTTAAGAATGAAGATTTCCCGATTGGCTTTTTTGGCTGTGGCCACATTGGCAATTGTAACGGTCAGTACTGGTGTAAGTTTCGCTGGTTCCGCCCAGGCACACACAACCGAAGACGACCCGAAACAATTTATCCAGACGCTGGCATCTAAGGCCATCGCAACCTTGAGCGATAAAGACGGCACGCTGGCTGAACGGGAAAACAAGTTCCGCAATATTCTGCGCAACGAATTTGCGATGAGGAATCTCGCGCGTTTTGTCATCGGCGTCCATTGGCGTCGAATGGGCCGCCAACAGCGCAAAAGCTACCAAAAATTATTTTCCGAATGGGTGTTAAAGACCTATTCCTCTCGCCTCGGCGGCTATTCTGGCCAAACTTTCAAGGTAACCAGAACGTCCAGCGTCGGACGAGGCGACATAATTGTCCATTCGCGCATTATTCAAACCAATGGCACCGCACCGATCAAATGCAATTGGCGGCTGCGTAAATTCAAAGGCCAATTCAAGATCATCGATATTTACGTCGAAGGCATCAGTATGGCGGTGACCCAGCGATCCGAGTTCGCGGCAATAATCAAAAAAGACGGTATTCAAGGGCTGATCGCACGCATGGAACAGCGTTTGGAACAGCTGTCCTCTTCGTAATCTTCTCCGACAACTATAACTCCCACATCGCTATATCCGCTCGGCTCGAGTGATCAGCGCATCTTTAAGGGCGCTTATGAGAGTCGCTTGATTCCAAGTATTTTATCAATATATTGTGTTCACCAATCAAGTATTTGGTATATATTGCGTTGCAATTGGACTAAAAATTCGGCGGCGAACGAGGGGAAAAGCGTTTTGCCGGCGTGAATTGTTGAGGGGATGACGGCGCCGCGCGTCGTTACACGCGATTAGGAGGGTTTGGATGGCGTCAGCCGCCAAACGAGTTTATTGGATTCAAGGCCTGCGCGACGGGCAATGGCAAAACCTGCGTCACTGCGACAGTCAGGAAGATGCAGTCGTTCTGCTAGGTGAATTTGTCGCCCGCGACAAATTTGAGGAACTGCGTTTGAGCGAAGCGGCTCCCTCGAAAGATGGCGGCGAGCCGATTTATACCGAAATTGCACTGATGCGGGACGGCAAACTGGTCGATCGCGCTGATGAGCGAGGTGGCAGCGCCCCTGCGCAAGCGACAAGCGTTATCGACCAAGCGCGTCGGGAACCGCGTCTCAATGCGCCGCTCAAGGTCGAGAGTTCGGCACAGGTACCCGCCGTACGATCCGCACCGGAACCACCAACACCATCGAATTCGGCACCAACGTCAGCACCTGGCGTAGAGCCCCAACCACCACAACCGAAGCAAGCCGAAGCAACGAAACCGACCCATCCGTTTGGTGCCCCTGACGCACCAACGCCGGTTAACACGCGCATCGCCGCACAGCGAGAACCAAGCCTTCGCACGCCCGCTCCGGCAGCAACTGAAACGCCTGCCCAGCCACCTGACCACAGATCGGGCCATACGGCATCACCGGCAACCGATCAATTGGCTGCGATGCGGTATGGCGACAAGCAGGTGCCTGTCGGCAATGGCAATTCTCACCGTGCGACCAGTTTTGAAGATGCGCTGCGGATAACCCACAACGATCACGATCGCTACCGGCAGGCAAATTTGCCCGGGTTCGAACGCAATCCGCCCCGCCGGAAATTCGGCGGCATTTGGCTAACCCTGGTGTTGGCCTCGGCGATTGTGGCGGGCGTGGTTATTTCGACCCAGGATCCAAAGTTTGCCCAAAAACTTTTCGCCAGCGTGAAAAGCACATTTGTCGTCGAACAGGCGCCACCGAAAATCTCGATCTTCGAGGCGGTAAAGGCCGACGATACCAAGACACTCAACAACCTGCTGCGAGGCGGCGCGAACCCCAACGCTCGCGACGATGGCGGTACGCCACTATTGCTGCTGGCGGCACGTCATCACGCGCTAGACGCGGTCAAATCGCTACTTCGTGCAGGAGCCAAGCCGACCAATTCTGGTCCTGGTGGGGTTAGCGTACTTCACAACGCGGCCGCCGAAGGTCTAAGCGCGGCGGTGCGCCAAATGATCGACGCCGGCACCAGCGTCAATCTGGCCGATGGTACAGGCAAATGCTCGACCCCGTTGCAGCTTGCGGCCTCAAATGGGCATTTGCGAACGGTGCAATTGCTACTCGGTCGAGACGCCTCGCTTGACCCGCCCGCAGGTCGCACGCGCGGCGTTCTCGATCAGAAAAATATCCGACCCGCCATCCGTCTTGCGCTTGAGCGCGCCTTTAGCGGACGGCTCGCGGAGTCCCAACGTGCCGGTGAACGAAGCCGCAAGCTGGGCCTTTCGAACACCTCCAAGGTGCAGGATCCGCACCGCCCAGTGCCACAAGATCCCGACGCATTCCAACAAGACCTGTTCGCTGCGATGGATGCGGGGGATCTCGAACGAATTCGGCATATGCTCGCCAATCGCCCGGAATTCATTCAGTTGGATGCAATTTCCAAGTTTGTCAGCGACGATTTCACCACCGGTTACCGTTCAGCGGTCGATTACGCTTTGCTCGCACGTAAAAAGCCGATCGCGACGGTATTGATGAATGCGGGCATGGTTCCGAGTGTCAGGTTACTTCACCACGCCATCGACAATCGCAAGAAGGAGCGCATGAAAGCAGTGGCTTCCTTCCTCATTGAGAATGGCGTCGATATGAATTCGCGATATCAGGGCCTAACCGCACTGATGCGTGCAGCTCATGCGGGCGACAGAGACCTCGTCAGCCAAATGCTGTCCCATGGTGCAGATCCGACCCGCCGTGCCCGTGGCGGTAAAACGGCGGCTGAATTTGCGGCGATTGGCGGCGACAAGGGCTTACACGAACTGCTCGTGGTCCGCGCCGAAGCTCAAAAATATACCGACATCATGTTGGGCTTCTCCTGGTTTGACGATTTCGACAAGGTTCGCAGCAAGGCCAAGAATTGCCGCGATATGGGCAGTCGCTATGTGGTGTGCACGGTGAAAACCACCGCGTGGTTACAAGACGTGGAAAGCGTCGAAGCGCAATTCGATCGGCGCGCAAATAACCGGCTTGTCGCGCTCGAAATAAAGAGCAAGCCAATTCCTGATCGCACCTCTGGCGGCGATGAAGCGCGGCGGCGTTTCGAACAGGTATTACGCTCCATAAAATCGCGTTTGCCGAAAGATCATATCGGCATAGCCACCCGACAGGCTCCAGCAGGCGTGCCATTCTGGGAAGGTCTCAAGCCCAGCGTTAAGGCTGGCGAATATCACGCCTATTGGTCCGACGACGACAAGCGTCGCCCAATTTTCGGTTATTTGAAATTGCTGGGAAGCGACAAAAAAGAAGGTCGCTACAAGATTGTTATCGGCAATCCATTCCGTATCGGATAATACGGCGTATCAACCCGTTCAGCGTGCCGCGCGCGCCTCATGCAACGCGATCCAAACCTGACCGCGCTGGCCGTTATTCGCTACATATTCGAACAATCCCCAATGATGCTGACGGCGCACCAGCGACAGCGGCACATGTTCGGGCATCTCGAAGAAGTCGCGCGCCGCATTTGGCCCCCAATACGCACGGATGCGTGAATGAAGGGTTTGCCAGACCTGGGGCACTGCCGCCGAAATGCGGGTCGGAGCTAATGCGGGACCTGTTTGTACCGCCGGGGGCGGGGTTATACGGGAAGCCGGCTGCGGCCGTTGCGCAAATTGTTGTTGCACCGGTTGTTGCCCGTGCGGATAGGCAGCTACTGGCCGGCCTGCTACCGGGGCTCGGGCGGCAACAGGTGTAGACGGCGCAGCTGCAGTCATAGCTTGAAGCGTTATGGCAACGTCGTCGTCATACTTGTTCAAGGCTCCGGTGGAATAGTCGGTAATGCAAAGGTCGATTAAACAACCCGCAAGCCCCCAACCGCTCGGCCAAGATTCGAGTTTGACTACTTTACGTTCGTGTCCCGGTGCCCGACAGTCGACGGTCAAGTCCGTATAGCTCTTTGGCACGTCCAACTGGCCACCACCGTTTTGCAGCGTGCCCAGTAATTCGCCTTTTTGCGAGACGTCACAGGTAGCGGTATTTGGAGAAATTTGGAAACCGACCACTTGATCGGTACCCTCCATAACCGACGCACAGGACGTCAGACACCCCAGTAGACCAAAAACCCCGATAATCTTTAGCTTCATTTGCAGTCCCCTGGGGCTTTTTTACCTGAGCCAGACGGAACCACAACCCCTTTTGCCGCCCGAAATAGCTAGGAAAGGTCGACTCGTCGGATTTTCAAGCGAAAACAAGCGCGCGAAACTCCCTAAATTAAGCCGAAAATTAAAAAGGCACGTCGCCTTCCAAGATGACGCGATGCATGATTCGCCCTTCGGTGTGATCGTAATCGCGAAACGCCTTATGAGCGACCGAACGATTGTCCCACATCAACAAGTCGCCGGGCCGCCAATGATGGCGATAGATGATTTCGGGCTGGATAGTTCGGTTCTGTAGATCGTCGATATATTGACGGCTTTCCGCAGGCCCCATGCCTTCGATGTATTCGACCTTAACGGGCCCGACATAAATCGCCTTTTTGCCGGTAGCCGGATGGGTGCGCGCCAAAGGATGAATACATGGCTTGTTGAATTCTTCCAGATCTTCCTCGCTGACCTGATTTATCGCTTCACCGAGCGTGTTCACCGTTTTCATCGCATCCAGTTTGGCACGCTCCTCTTCGCCCAATCCTTCATAGGCTTTGTGCATATTGGCAAAACCAGTCGTCCCCCCCTTACTTGGCAAGGCAACCGCATACAGAACGGTTGCCTTAGGCGGTTGCGGCGTATTGGTATGATCCGAGTGCCACGCGCCCGAGCCGACTAGTCTTGGCTCCCCATTCGGCAATAACGGAGCATCGCGACTATCGATGACGATGATCTCCGGTTGTTCTTTCATGATCATGTCGGAAAAATACTGGTGCATCGGATCGCCGAAAAGACGTGCCGCAGCAACGAATTCACCAGGTGTCAGCTTCTGATCTCGTATCACAAGAACCAGGTGCTCGATAAAAGCGTCCTCGAGTTCTTGGCGAGTTTCGTCATCGACCGGTTGGGTGAGGTCGATCCCGTTGACTTCGGCGCCAAGCGCATCGGACAAAGGTGAAATCTTCATGGTCATGGGTTACTGCCTCCCCTTGCAGCCATCCCTTCGCAGTAAGCGTTAAAGTTTAGACTGCAAAAACCGGGCGATCAAACCGGCACGCGACCGCCACCCCGTTCACAGAGCCAAGACCGCTGCGATATGATGGTGCTCCTTTCAGCGAACCAAGCAGATCAATGGCCGTAGACCCGATCACCATCGAAGTGGTTATCCACCGCTTGCAAGCCGCCACCGACGAAATGTTGGCGACCCTGGTCAAGACCGCCTATTCGCCGAACATCAAGGAGAGACGCGATTGTTCGGTCGGCGTGTTCGACCGAAAAGGTGACCTCATAGCCCTCACCGCCATGACCGGCGGCCATTTGGCGTCCCTAATCGGTATGGTGGACAACATTTTAAGCCGTCATGCGCTCGATTCGCTCGAGGAAGGCGACGCCTTTCTCACCAACGACCCCTATGTCGGCGGCGGCGCTCACCTGATGGATCTCGCGGTCATGAGCCCGATCTTTGTTGATGGAGAAGTTGTCGCTTTCGCGGTCAGCCTCGGCCATCACTCCGATATCGGCGGCAAGGTGCCGGGGAGCGAAAGCGCGGATTGCACCAGCATCTTTCAGGAAGGCTTGCGAATCCCGCCGGTAAAACTGATGGCCGCAGGAGTACTGCAGCAGGATATATTCGACATGGTGATGTTGAATACCCGCACTCCCCTGGAGCGGGAAGGCGATCTCAAAGCCCAAATTGCCACCAACAATACCGGTATTCGCCGCATTCAGGACACCTTCGCCGCCTTTGGCACCGAGACCATGTTCGAAGCCATCGAGGGCATGCTCGACTATGCGGAACGGCGTACCCGTCAGGAAATCGCCAAGATTCCCGACGGTACCTACGAAAACACCGATTATCTGGACAATGACGGCGTCAAAGACATTGAGGTCAAACTCAAGGTCGCGATTACGATCAAGGGCGACCGCATAAGCTTTGATTTCACCGGCTGCGATCCGCAAATCAGCGGCGGGCGCAATATGCCGTACGTGACGACGCTCGCCTGCGTCTACTATTCGGTGAAGGCGATGACCGATCCCTATTTACCGCCGAATGCAGGCTATTTTCGCGCCATCGACGTGGTTGCGCCTAAGGGAACGGTGGTCAATTGCGATGCGCCTGCGGCAACGTCGGACCGCGCAGCGTCGTCCAACATAATGGGCGACGTGTTGATGGGAGCCTGGGCAAAAGTACTTCCCGAACGCGCGATGGCCGGCTGCGGTCCCCTTGCAGGCTATATCTTTTCCGGGCTCGATCCCCTCAACGGCCTCTACTACGTCGACTACGAAACCTATGCCGGCGCTTCGGGTGGGTTCATGCATATGGATGGCAAGGATGCGGTTCGCGTGCACACGTCCGGCGCCTCCAATCTGCCGGTGGAATCGGTGGAGCAGGAGTATCCGCTGACCGTCGAACGATACGAACTGGTCGCAGACTCCGGTGGCCCCGGCCGTCATCGCGGCGGACTTGCGACCGTACGTGACATACGCATGTGNGGTGAACAGCCCGAACTCGCCGGACGTGGATTGCGCCAAACCCGGCCTGCACTGGGTATGTTCGGCGGCAGGGACGGCACCGTGGGATATTTCAAGATCGAGCCCGGTACCGACAACGAACAAAAGCTACCCGGCTCCTTCTCCCAGCTTCCGGTCGAGCCCGGTACCATGGCGCGTGTACAAACGCCATCGGGCGCCGGATACGGGCCGCCATGGGAACGCGACCCTGACAAGGTTTTGGACGACATCCGGTCAGGCAAGATCAGCGCCCCTGCGGCCGAGCGAGATTATGGCGTGGTGATGGAGAACGGAGAAATCGACGAAGACAAAACCGCCTCCCGCCGCGCGCAAATGGAAGCCGAGGCCGATGGCAGCTGAAAACTACATCCTCGGGGTCGATGTGGGCGGCACGTTTACCGATCTCGCCATCGTCCGCCTGTCCGACGGGCAGGCTTTCTTCCATAAAACATCCTCGACACCGGACGATCCCTCACGTGCGATTGTCACCGGCATCGAAGAACTCCTCGCAGACACGAATGTGGAGGCAAATTCCATCCTCTATTTCGGTCACGGCACGACGGTCGCGACAAATGCTTTGATCACCGGCCGCACCGCGCGGACCGGCCTGATTACAACAAAAGGTTTTCGCGACATCCTCGAGATTCGCCGCCAGCGGCAGCCGCATCGTTACGCGATCCTGATGCCTAAACCAGACCCGACGGTACCCAGACATCTACGAAGGGAAATGACGGAAAGGACCCATGCGCGCGNCCTCGAACCCACCGCACCGAACCTGACAGAACTCGACCCCATACTCTCCAACTTCGCTGCCGAAGGGGTTGAGGCCATCGCAATTTGTTTTCTCCATTCTTACCGTAATCCGGCACACGAACTCGCTATCGCCGATCATATTCGAGAGAAAATGCCCGATATCTTCGTTTGTCCGTCCCATCAGGTACTGAACGAATTCCGCGAATATGAGCGGGTCAGCACAACAAGCCTGAATGCGGCCTTGGGCCCCGTCATGAGCGTATATCTGGAGCAGCTTGAAGACAGCGCCCGGTCGCTCGGTGTCGTCGCCCCGAAGATCTTGCAATCGAATGGCGGCGTCGCTTCCGTTTCCGAGGTCGCAAACAACCCTGTCCGCACCTTGGCGTCAGGACCAGCGGCTGGGGTCACTGGTGCTGCTTATCTCGCCAATAAGATCGATCAGAAGAACGTCATCACCTTCGATGTGGGCGGCACATCCACCGATGTTTGCCTGATCGAAAAGGGTGAACCGCTGGACCGGCGCGAACGCGAATTCAACGGTCATCCGATCCGGTTTCCGATGATGAATGTGCATTCGGTTGGTGCCGGCGGCGGATCAATTGCTTGGGTCGACGAAGGTGGATTTCTTCACGTCGGCCCGCAAAGCGCCGGTGCCAGACCGGGGCCCGCCTGCTACGGTTTCGGGGGCGAAGAACCGACGGTCACCGACGCGAACGTAGTGCTTGGAAGGTTATCTCAAGAAGCGTTGCTCGGCGGGCGTATGGCCATCGATGTCGACCTCGCACGGAAAGTCATCACCGAAAAGGTGGCTGAGCCCATGAACATGTCCCTCGAGGATGCGGCCGAGGCGATCCTGACGTTACTCAACGAAAGCATGATGCAAGCGATCCGCGTCATCACCGTCGAACAGGGGTTCGATCCCCGTCACTTCGGCCTCGTCGCCTTCGGCGGCGCCGGTCCGCTACTGNCGTCGCCACTAGCCCGCGACCTGGATTTGAGCACCATTATGGTGCCACCGGGTCCGGGCCTGCTTTGCGCGCTCGGCCTCTTGGTCGCCGATGTGCGTTCCGACTTCAGCCATACCAAACTCGCCAATGTGGACGAGGCCTCGCTCGATGCGCTCAACGCTGCCTTTGACGAGGTCACCGAAACCGCCGAACAATGGTTCGAACGCGAAAAGGTGCCGTCAGAACAAAGAGTTATAGAACGTGCCGCGGATATGCGCTACCAGGGCCAAAGTCACGAACTTACTGTTCCGGTACCCACAGAAACGCTGACCGCCGAAAACCTGCCGCAAGTGATCGATACCTTCACCGAGGAACATGACAGGGTCTATGGCTATGCCCCTGGGGGTGCGGTGCAGATGGTGACGTTCCGCATCGTCGCCCGTGCCAGTATCACGCGCCCGCCGGCCTTGACCGCCGGCAGTGCCGGCGAAGATGTGGCGAGCGCACAAACCGGTATTCGCAAGGCCTATTTCAAGGAGCTCAAGGACTATGTCGACTGTCCGGTCTACGACCGCGACCGTTTGCCGAAAGGCAGCCGCTTCGATGGTCCGGCGATCTGCGAACAAATGGACACCACTACCGTTCTGCTACCGAACCAGCAGGCCGAAGTGGATGGTGATGGCAATCTCATTCTAACCTTTCGGCAATGAGCCACTGCCATCACGGAGGGACACACGTGAAAGGCCTTTTCCGAAAAAGCCGCCTGATGCCGGCTTGTTGATCGCAACCCCGGTATCGCTATAACCAAACGACCAATTTTAGGGAGGACATCATGGCCAGCGAATCAGACAGCGGTGAAATCGCACTAGACCCGATACTCGGAGATATCGCGGACTACATTTGCTCGACACCGCCCGATGGCGATGCGGCCCTTGATGCCGCACACCTGACGGTGATGGATACGCTCGGTTGCGGCTTGGGCGCGCTCGGCGATCCCGACTGTCGAAAACGCCTCGGCCCGCATGTGCCCGGCACTGTCGTTCCAAATGGCTGCAGAGTTCCCGGGACCCCGCATGTGCTCGACCCGGTACAGGGCGCTTTCGCCATTTCGACCATGAACCGCTGGTGCGACTACAACGAATCCTATTTCGGCAAGGAAGGCGGCCATCCCTCGGACAATATCGGCGCCGTCTTCGCGGTCTGCGACTATGTCAGCCGTGTGCGCCGAACCAAAGGGGACGATCCGCTTACCATGCGCGATCTCATTCAGGCAGCCCTGATGACTCTCGAAACCCATGGCGGACTCGCAAACGAAAATTCTTACCTCGACCATGGTATCGATCATGAACTGATGATCCGGGTTGCAAGCGCCGGCAATATGACGCGCTTGTTCGGCGGCGGGCGCAACGAAGTCATCGCTGCGATTACCAACGCCTTCGCCGATGGCGGCACACTCCGGCTTTATCGCCAACCGCCGACCACGGGCACGCGCAAATGCTGGGCCGCCGGCGATGCGGCAAGCCGAGGCGTACGATTGGCGATGCTCGCGGTCCAGGGCGAAGACTCCTACCCCAGCGTCCTGAGCGCTCCCAAATACGGTTTTCTCGAACGGCGCTGGGACAACGATCCGTTTACGCTCCGCGAACCGTTGAGCGACAAGGTGATCCAGAACAACGTGATTAAGGTCTGGCCGACCGAGGGCCATACTCAAAGTGCGCTGGAAGCCGCAATCCGGTTGCATCCGGAAGTGTGCGACCGAATTGACGAGATCGAAAAGATCGCCATCCGCAGCCACGAATACACGATCAAGCAGGTCGACCGCACCGGCCCGTTGCGCAACGAAGCCGACCGTGACCATTGCATTCAATATATCGTCGCTATCGGCCTGCTTCAGGGCCGCCTCACCTACGAGGACTACAGCGAAGAACGGGCTGNCGATCCGCGCATCGATGCGCTTCGGGATATCACCACGGTTACCCCAGACGAAGGTTTCACCAGCGATTATTACGATCTCAAGGTGAAGTCGGATGCCAACGCGGTACAGGTCCATTTCAAGGATGGAACTTCGACCGAAGACATGGTGGTCGATTTTCCTCTCGGCCACAAAAACCGCCGCGACGATGGCGGCGTCGAGCGTATCGGCGAGAAATTCCGCGAAAACGTCGCCATCGGACTGACATCCCACCAGCAGGATTTCATTCTGCCACTTTTCGAAGACCGGGCGGCTTTAGAGGCGATGGCGGTTGATGATTTTATGGACGCGCTAGCGGGGTGAGGTGAGACCCGCCAAATGCATTCCCAGCGTTCGGCCGGTCGAATCCTAATTAACTTTTGAGCTATGGTGCCGATCTCGAACGACCTGGCGCTTGCCTCAGGTTATGAGGACCAAAGACCTTTAAGATCGCTGAACGTGACCTTCAGCAAGCTGTTGATAAAAGGCAAGCCAAGAATAAACACAAGTACAGTCATAATTAAAAATATTAACTGGGGAGTGCCGGAAATAGAATTATAAATATAAAATAAAGAAAATATAATAATAAAAAAATATATAATAGATTTAAAAGATCTATACTTCCTATTTTTCAAATAAGTATCGTATTTATCTACAAATCCAATGTAATATACCAACCCATACTTCATGACCTACTCCGGCCAAATTCCGATAATCAAAAAATAAGCTGCACGGGCCGCTTTTACCATCCCGAAACGCCCTTTTTCCTTAAAAAGATCGCAAAACGCCGCCAATTTTTGCCTTCTGACGCCTATATCCTGCGAATTCGACTAAGGTCTAACGCCGACCCGCGCTTTGGGGCCTAATTCCGTTTTCAAGCGACCCTGCGCCAATTTTACGAACCGACATAGATACGCCCGGGTTTCACTCGGCTGGATCAAATCCTCGACCCCGAAGGCCGCTGCGGTGCGAAACGGAGAGGCGTATTCGCGAAGGTCTTCCTCTAGCTCCGCTTCTCGTTTTTTGGGATCGTCCGAATTTTCAATTTCCCGCCGATAGGCCGCCGCGACTCCACCTTCGATGGGAAGCGATCCCCATTCGCCGGTGGGCCAGCTCAAGGAAAAATCGAGACTGCGCCGATGACAAGTTGCCAAGCCGGCCATGCCATAACATTTGCGAATGACGACGGTCATCACGGGCACCGTCGCCTGGCTCGCCACATAGAGGGCACGCATACCGTCGCGCAACACGCCGGACGCTTCGGCCTGCAGCCCCACCATGAAACCCGGTACATCGACTAAAAAAACCAGCGGAATATGGAAGGCATCGCACATTTCGACGAAGCGAATTTGCTTGCGCGCCGCCGGTCCGTCCATGGCGCCGCCATAAACCTCCGGGTTATTGGCGACGATTCCGGTCACATGGCCACCGAACCGCGCGAGGCAGGTTATCAACGACTTGCCGTAATGGGGCTGTAATTCGAATACCGATCCTGTGTCGGAAACGAGTTCGATCACACGGCGCATGTCATAAGCCTGGCGACGGTTCTCGGGCACGATGCTGTCGAGCGATTCTTCGGTGCGGCCCGCCGGGTCGTCGCTGTCCTCTATTGGCGGCTGTTCCCAGACATTTTGCGGCATATAGCTCAGAAATCGCCTGATCTCGGCGAAACATTCTTCTTCGCTCGTCACGACATTGTCGATTGTCCCGCCCTGATGCACTGCCACCTCCGGGCCACCCAGATCTTCCTTATCGATCTTTTGCCCCAGGGATCGTTCGACCACCGCCGGACCGGCAGCGAAGATTTGGCTTGTCCCTTCCACCATGACCGAAAAGTGAGACAGGATCGCGCGACCGGCAGGTCCGCCCGCGGCAGAGCCCATAACCGCCGCGACCACGGGCACTTCACCCATGAGATCGACCGAGCGATCGAATGAATTGATGCCGGGGAAAACCGTATGTCCTCGCCGCTTGGCGGACGTGACGGAGCCGCCGGCCCCGTCGATTAAATTCACCAGCGGAATGCGATATTCGTGCGCCAAATCCTCGATGAAACCACCTTGACCGCCTTTCAGCCGATCGAGACTGGCACTGGTACCACCGCGTACGGTGAAGTCTTCACCGCCGACCGCGACCGTGCGCCCGTCGACATCGCAAAGGCCCATCACATAGGCCGCAGGCGTCACATGCTTGATTTTGCCGTCTTCGAATGTTTCGGCCCCGGTAAGCTTGCCGATCTCGAAGAAGCTGTCGGAGTCCGCAAGCCCAGCTATTCGCTCACGGATCGTAAGCCGTCCCGCCTTATGCTGACGTGCGACATTAGCCTCGCCGCCCTGCGCCTCGGCCCATTCGCGCCGTTGCTTCAGCTCGTCGAGAAGGTCTTTCGCGGACATTTGTCAGAGAGGATTAGACCTCGAGTACGACGACCACATCCCCTTCGGCCACCGGGTCTTCTTCCTTAACCTTGATTTCGGTAATCGTGCCGTCTTCGGGGCAAATTACCGGGATTTCCATTTTCATGGATTCCAAAATCATCAGCGTATCGCCGTCGGAGACGCTATCGCCTACCTTACATTCAATCTTCCAAACCGTTCCGGTTACTTCGGATTCGACGTCTTCTGTCGCCATGTCCCCTCAACTCCTTAATTCTGAATGACCTCGGCCGTAAGACCGGTATGTACGTCGCCCGAGCGAAATCCATCCGAACGAAGGATCTGCAACAGGGCTGGAATATTCGACTTTATGCCCTCAATCGCAAAATTTTCCAATGCGCCAATCAAAATTTCCGTCGCCTGGTCGCGATCCTTGCCGCGAGAGAGCACTTTGGCGACGAGCGGATCGTAGAACGGCGTTACCTCCATCCCTTCCGCAAACCCTGTTTCAACCCGAATTCCGTCTCCTTCCGGAAGTCGATACGTTTCGAGCGGACCCGGAGAGGGAAAGAACTTTACCGGATCTTCCGCATAGACCCGCGCCTGAATAGCATGGCCAGTTACCGCCACGTCAGCCGGAATAATATCCGCAACCGCTTCGCCCGCCGCCGAGCGTACTTGGGCAGCAACCAAATCGACGCCCGTCACCTCTTCGGTGACACCGTGCTCCACCTGAAGGCGGGTATTCATCTCTAGAAAACTGAAACCGCCATCCTGGCCCATCAGCATCTCGACCGTGCCGATATTGTCGTAAGGCAGTGATTTTAGCGTCGCGGTAATTTCGTTCGCACGTTCGAGGATTACCTCGCGCGCCACATTCGGAGCGGGGGCTTCTTCGATGATCTTTTGATGCCGGCGCTGGACCGAACAATCGCGTTCGAAAACGTGGCAGACATCGCCTGTGGCATCGCCCAAGACCTGGAATTCCACATGACGCGGTTTTTCGACCAGCCGCTCGATATAAATATCGCCATTTCCGAATCCACGTTCGGCCATGGAGCGTGCCCTGCCCGCAGCCTTCAGGAGTTGCTCTTCGTCCTGGGCCGGCAGCATGCCAATACCGCCGCCGCCGGCAGCGGGTTTGATCAGGACCGGGTATCCGATTTCGTTGGCCGCGGCGATCATATCCGATTCGTCTGTCAAAAGGTCGGAGCCGCTACCAACATTCATGCCGTGCTCGGCCATTAGATCGCGGGCTTCGGTCTTATGCCCCATGGCCTTCAGCCATTGCGGCGAAGGCCCGATGAATTTTGCACCCGCCGCTTCGACTGCGTCGGCGAACTCGGGATTTTCGGCAAAGAATCCGTACCCCGGATGAACACCGTCCGCGCCGGACTCTTTCACTGCCGCGATAAGCGCGTCCATATTGAGGTAGCTTTCCTTGGGATGCGCGAGGCCGATATCGATCGCTTGATCGGCGGCAGCAACATAAGGCGACGCCGCATCCGCTTCCGAATACACCGCCACGGCTTCAACGTTCATATTGTGGAGTGCGCGTAGAATGCGCGAGGCGACAGCGCCACGATTGGCGATCAGGACTTTTTTGAACATGTGCTCTTCTCTAGTCGATCAGTAACTGGTCGGCCAATTTGCGAGCAAATGTTGGCCGATGCCGCCCGATAGTCGACGGCGATGAACGCGCAACATTTGCTTGAGCCATTGGCGAGTATCCTCGGGTTTTATGATTTGCTGCGCCGCATAGCAAGCGGCCAAATCCCATACCGAATTATTAAGCTCGATTTCTTTCAGTTTTTCAGCAAACAGGTCCGGATCGCTCTCTTCGAGGCGCTCACCCTCCTTGCCATAGACCACATTTACGGCGAAGGCCGGGTCCATAAAGCTGACCTCGGCGGTAATCCATGCGGCCACGTCGTCGGCATTCTTATTGCCGCCCATATTGATGTAGGCCTGACCGTAATTCTTGCGGATCATCAGGGTCAGCTTGGGCACGGTGACCTGCTGCAGCGCATTCATGAAATTCATAATCTTGCCGGGCGCCCGTTGCCGCTCCGCATCCATACCGATGACGAAACCCGGATTGTCGACGAAGAAAACCATCGGCACGTTGTAGGAATCGCAAAGCACCATGAAGTCGGTAATTTTCTCGCAAGCCTGGGCATCCATCGCCCCGGCTTTGTGTAGCGGGTTGTTGGCAATGAACCCGACGGTCTCTCCGTCGAGCCTGGCAAACGTGGTCACCGCCGTCCGTCCGAAGCGGGGCTTCATCTCGAACAAGCTGTCCTTATCCGCGACTGCCGCCAGCACTTTGCGCATGTCGTAGACCTGAGTCCGGTTTTCCGGCACCAGATCGGGCAGTGATTTGGCCGCGTCGTCCGAACCCTTCGGCACCGGCGCTGACGGCGGCAACTCGTTGCGGTGACTGGGGAGATAGCTGAGGAACTTTTTGATTTCGTCGAGCGCTTCCTCGTCCGTATCCACCACCCGGTCCACCAGCCCGGTCTCGTTGGCATGCAGGCGCCAACCGCCGAGTTTTTCCGGATCCACCTTCTCACCGATTGCCATCGAAACGAGCCGTTCGGAGGACACCGCCATCACTGCGCCTTTGCGCATCACGCAGAAATCCGACAAGACCCCGTACCAACTCGACGACCCGTAGGCCATGCCAAGCACGGCCGCAGCCCAGGGGCTCTCCCGCAGTCTGCGATATTGCGTCTGACTGTTCGCAAGCAAGGTGCCCATACCGAGGGCGCCCATATTATCCGGGATGCGCGCGCCAGATGATTCTCCTAAGAAAATCAAAGGGATGCCGCGTTCGGTCGCGGTGCGCTGCATCTGCGCGATTTTTTTCATGTTGGTCGCGGCGCTCGACGCTCCTTTGACCGTAAAATCGTTCGAAACCACCACCACATCACGCCCATTTACCGTGCCGTAGCCGGCAATTTTACCGTCGGCCGGGGATTTTGCCCGTTGCTCGGGCACCGCCGATTGCGCGAGCAGGCCGGACTCCAAGAAGCTGTCGTCATCAAGCAAATGGTCCAACCGCTCGCGGGCGTTCAAAACACCGGCCTTCTTGCGCCGCTCAAGCTTCTCCGCACCGCCCATGGCGTGCGCGTCGGCTTCGCGCTTGGCTAATTCCTTGTAAAGATCGTCGAAGGCCATAGGTATGTGATCCACCCTGATTTGGGCGGCAGAGTGTGAAGCCACCGCGCCGATGTCAATCACTTATAGCCAAACGCAAGGTGGCGGCAGGCGCCGCTAATCGGTATTGTCCCGCCGTCTAATGCCTAAAAGAAACGAGCGTATTCGTGAGCGATACGACTGAAAACACCTCGCCAACTCCGCCGGCCCGTTCGGCCCGCAAGCGGAAGCCGAAATTGCTGATCTTTATCGTCGCCTACAATGCGGAAAAGACGATCGAGAACGTGCTGACTCGAATCCCCGAATCTTTGGCGACGGAATTTACCGTCGAAGTGTTGATCATCGATGATGCGAGCCAGGACGAAACCTTCGAGCGTGGACAGGCAATTCGGGAAAAGGGGAAATTTCCGTTCAAGCTCCACGTACTCTTCAACCCCGTAAACCAAGGGTATGGCGGCAATCAAAAGATCGGCTATCACTTCGCGATTGAGAAGAAATTCGATTTTGTCGCCCTGGTACACGGCGATGGCCAATATGCCCCCGAATGTCTGCCCGACCTCGCGGCCCCCTTAAAGGCGGGCGACGCGGACGCAGTGTTCGGCAGCCGCATGATGAAAAAGGGTGCCGCCCTCGACGGCGGAATGCCGAAATACAAATATATCGGCAACAAGGTTCTAAGCTGGTTCGAAAACAAGATGCTACGAACCGACCTCACCGAGTTTCATTCGGGCTATCGGCTATATTCGGTCGCCGCGTTGAAAAAAATTCCGTTCCAACTCAACACCAACGAGTTCCATTTCGACAGCGAGATTATCGTCCAGTTCGTCCTGGCCGACCTCAAGATCAAGGAACTCGAGATTCCGACCTATTACGGTGACGAAATCTGCCATGTGGACGGCCTGAAATATGCCTGGGATGTGACAAAGACGGTATTGAAGGCGCGCGCCCAGGAGCTCAGCATTTTCTATGACCGGCGGTTCGACTGCGGAAATGCGGAAGCGGACGCCGAGCACTACTTGCCCAAACTCGATTTCGACAGCCCTCACAGCCTCGCCATCAAACGTGTCGGAACGGAAAAGCGCGTGCTCGATCTCGGTTGTGCCGGAGGCCATATCGCCAACGCGCTCGCAGACGCCGGCAACCGTGTCACCGGCATCGATGCTTTCGAGCCCAAGGGTGAAATCAAGTTCGAAAAATTTATTAAACACAACCTCAATGCCAAAAAACTGCCGGTCACGCTGGAAGAATACGACTACGTCCTGATGCTGGACGTCATCGAGCACTTGCTGGCCCCGGAAGATTTTGTCGATCAACTGCGCAAAGCCGCGACCATGTCGCCTAAAGTCAGATTACTGGTCTCTAGCGGCAATGTCGGATTTATGGTCGCGCGACTGATGCATCTGATCGGACAATTCAATTACGGCAAACGCGGTATACTCGATCTTACTCACACCAGGCTTTTCACCTTCGCAACCTTGCGCCGGATGTTCGAGCAAGGTGGGTTCGAAGTGATCGACAGCCAGGGCATTCCAGCGCCCTTCCCCATGGTCCTGGGCGACACTCCAACAAGCAAATTTCTTTTCGGCTTTAACAAATTCTTGATTTGGCTTTGGCGCAGCGCATTTTCCTACCAGATGTATTACGAATTCCGCCCCGCGCCCTCATTGTCTTTTCTGCTGCAAGACGCGCTGGTCCAATCCAAAAAACGCGCCAGCAAGAAAACAGAGCCGGACGACAAAGATAGCGACTAGTCGGATTTTCTCCGCATCAGGCGGCTCATGAAGCGGTCATTTAACGGGGTGTAGCGCTTCAAGAACGAGTAGCCCCGCACCATCCAGCGGTCCACGGCCACCAATGCATGCTTGAATCCGCTTTCTTCGGGTTTCGCCCGATAATGGGTCGGCGTTAGCTTTAGGGGCGCCCCGGCATCGCTGAAATAATAGAGCGCGAGTGACTTCCGCGTCACATCGTCCGGACACGCCAAGGGCACGGGATGGCCGTGAAAACTCTTCTCGGTGGTATGAAAAATAACGCAGCGATTGAAGACCGGCTCGATTGCCGCCGCTTGCGCCTCCATTCCGCCGTCCCAGAGTTCAAGCTCCCCATGCCAATCCGCCTGCCATTCCTTGTTGAGATAAATCAGCAAATTGAGCTGCCGGCGCCAATGGGGCCGCTTGGTATGCGAGAGGAAATCCGTATGAATATTCAAAAACCCGCCCGGCTTGATTTCATGCAGGCCGCCGCCATCCAGATCCGGGTCCGCTAAAAGATCCTCGATACCCGACAGCCCGCTTAGCCAATCGAGAAATTCCTGCGAAGAGAGCTCGTCTATCACGGCGCGAGTTGCAGCTCCCATCGCATCCATACGGGTCAATCCGGATTTGCGCTCGTTGTAATGGGTGTATTGATTCCATTTGCCGCCATCGCGGGGAGGCTGGCCAAATTCTCCCAACAGAGCATCTGCGCTTTCTGGGCGTAGAAACTCATCGATTACGACATACGGGAAAGGGTCTGCGCTTTGAAAAGCCGTTTGGTCCGCGGCCAATCGCCCATTCAATGCCTCGTAGTCGATAATTTCAGTCATTTATCTTCCGCTGGTATCTTCCGCTGGCTTGCCTGGGCGTCTAGTGCGGAACCAATCCCACATCGCCTGCAAGCCGAATAATACTAACAGCATCATCGCTGGCTCGACCGGTATTCTATAACGCGAATTGCCGTGGAACAGATGCACTGCGACGAAATAGCCAATCAGCCCAAGCAACGTCAGTAGCAACGCAAACTGTCGGCTTTGCCAGATCGCCACTACACCGACAAGACCGATCAAGCGTGCCACCAACGCAAAGCCCAAACAGACGATGCTAATGAATAGCGCTCCGGGCGGCGCACCGCCAAAAAAGCTTTTCAGCATACCCCCTACGTCTTGCTGCGAGGTTTTGAACCATACCTGGTTCAACCGTCCGGTATCTGTCCCCAGTAAATTGTGAAGATTGCCAGCCCCGCCGGAAACCATGAATTGCGCCACCGAGCGCGCCATAACCCGAAAAATGACCTCCGGGGGATATGAAAAGATGGCGCCGTACCCGTGTTGTTCCAGGACTGCATAGCGCTCTGTTTTACTAAGAGTTGCCCATCGCTCACCTTGCGCGGCAATTACGTTGGCATGATAGGAACCGGGAGCAATAATTCGGCCGGCAGCAGCGTGATAACTAATGCCGTGCAAATTGGCTTCCAGCATCATTACCTGGTCCCATAGATAGCGATACCGAATTTCATGGGCAGAAAGAGCATACCCGTTACCGTTCGACGCTAATTTGGAAGCCCACGGCGCCATTATCGCGAGAGCGACGACCGCTGCGGTCGCGCCCTGGACCAACAACCGCACCCATTCGGACCGAGCCCCTGCCACCAAAGCGATCAACGGTAATGCGATCGGGATCACAACGACGAGAAATTGCGAGGTCGGCTTGGCCAAACAAGCTGCTGCTAACGAGAGGCCGATGGTAAGCGAGTTATGCCAGCGGAAGTCTTCGCGCACGATCCGAAGCAACGCCCAGAACCCGATAGCCATGAAAAACAGATAAAGCGTTTCGCTCTGGATGAGATGCGCGGTGCCGAGAAGATTGGGATTGAGAACGATCAGCCCCATGCCGAAATTTTCCCAACCCGGTAGCCAGTTCCGAACCGTATCGCGGAAAATGAGGCCGGTACCGAAAAGCAGACACAACTGCACGACGACTACCGCGCCCGGCGATTCACCGAAAAGCCAAATCAAACCTGCAATCATCAGAGGATAGAGCGGCGTTCGATAGAAGTCCGGTTCAGCCGGATTGTCGAGCTGGACGAAGCCGCCATGCTTCAGCAGCGCAAGCGCGGGGTTCCAATAGGACCCCGAATCACCACCTTGCGCCAAGCTTGCGCCGGGCACTGCGAGCACGGCGAGTATCAAATTCACGAGCAAATAAAGGCCGGTGACGATCCACAACCCTCGCGGCAAGCTATTGGCCCACTCTGAAACCGCGCTGGTTATATTTCTGAGTTCAGACATCGAACCGCTTCACCCGTATATCTCGTCGAGAACATGGTTCAATCCGTCGCGCCAATCCGGTGTCTCGATCCCGAAATTTTGTTTCAACCGCTCCATCGCCAAACGGCTATTGGCCGGTCGTGCCGCGGGCGTCGGATAATCGGCGGTGGCAATCGGTTCTACTATATCGATTTCAAGTTCAGCTCCACGTGAACGGGCCCCCTCGAATATCGCTTCGGCAAACCCGCACCAACTTGTCTCTCCCGAGGCCACACAATGAACGATGCCGCCCTTTTGCTTAAACGTCTCGATCCCACCCGAACGAGTTTGGGATAGAATATCTACGGTGACGGCCGCGACCATAGCGGCCGATGTGGGTGCGCCAACTTGATCCGCGACTACTGAAATTTTTGGTCGGTCGGCAGCGAGCTTCAACATGGTGTTCAAAAAGTTTTGCCCCTGTGCGGCATAAATCCAGCTCGTGCGCAGTATCAGATGCGATGCGCCGGTAGCTGCGATCGCTTCGTCACCGGCGAGCTTGCTTTCCCCATAGACATTAATGGGCCCAACTTCATCCCCTTCGGCCCATGGCGTATCTCCGCTGCCGTCATAAACGTAATCGGTCGAGTAGTGCACCAAAGCAGCTGCGTTGGCCGCTGCCCATTCGGCGATTGCCGCCGGCGCTTTCGCATTCAAAGCGAACGCTCGCTCGCAATCTTCTTCAGCCCCATCGACGTTGGTATAGGCTGCAGTATTGATGATCAAAGCGGGACGAAACTGCTCTAACGCAGCCTCAATCGCCTCAGGATCGGCCAAATCGAAGTCTTCCTGATCCACCGCCCAGCAATCGCAAAACCCTGGCAGCAAACGAGCGAGTTGGCTTCCTATCTGCCCTTCCCGGCCGGTCAGCAGCACCTTCATTCCGCATGCTCGTAAGCGGGCAAAACAGGTGCTTCAGCAAGGACCGGTGCCACTTCATCTTTTCGCGAAAGGATGGGTGTTTCTACGGGCCAATCGATACCGATGGTCGGATCGTCGTAACGAATGGCTTGTTCGGTCTCGGGGCTATAAAGCGTGGTGCACTTGTAAAAAAAATCTGCGCTTTCACTCAGGACACAAAACCCATGGGCGAACCCGGGCGGAATCCAAAGCTGATGATGCTTTTCACCATCAAGTTCGACACCGATCCATTTACCGAATCTTGGACTCCCCTCGCGCACGTCGACCGCGACATCGAACACTTGACCCTGAAGTACCGACACCAGCTTTCCTTGAGCATTCGGCTCCTGAAAATGCAGTCCCCGGAGCGTCCCTTTGTCCGATCGGGAAATATTGTCCTGGACGAATTCGGCGGGTAGGCCATGCTCGAGATATCGGTCCTGCTTCCAGCTTTCAAAAAAAAACCCGCGCTCGTCGCCGAACAGTTTTGGCTCAATTAACAGAACTTCGGGCAGGGCTGTCGGCGTGACTTCCATTCCCTAGCCCCGTTCGATCAAGGCTTTGAGATAGTCGCCATACGCGCAGTTAGCGAGCGGCTCCGCGAGAGCAAGCAACGCATTGTCGTCAATCCAACCATTTCGCCAGGCGATTTCCTCCGGACACGAAACCTTCTGACCCTGTCGCCGCTCGATTGCGGCGATATAAGTCGACGCATCAAGAAGCGAATCTTGAGTGCCCGTGTCGAGCCAAGCAAAGCCGCGTCCCAACGGTTCGACGGTCAGCGACCCACGCGCCATATATTCGTTTAGGACATCGGTGATTTCGAGCTCGCCTCGCGCCGATGGCTTCATTTGCGCCGCGATGTCGACGACCTGATTGTCGCAAAAATATAATCCGGTCACCGCTAGATTGGACCTCGGCTGCGCCGGCTTCTCTTCAATGGAAACCGCACGGCCCTCCGCATCCATTTCAACAACGCCATACCGTTCCGCATCCTTCACCGCGTAAGCAAAAACGGTGGCACCGCTGTCGACCGAGCTCGCGGCCTGCAATCGACCGCTCAATCCTTGGCCATAGAAAATATTGTCGCCCAAAACCAGGGCTACGGACTCGCCGGCTAGAAATTCTTCTCCTATGAGAAAGGACTGTGCAATTCCGTCAGGCGACGGCTGAACCGCATACTCGAATTTCATCCCAAGTGACTCGCCGCTGCCAAGCAATTGTTCGAAGCGCGGCAAATCCTCCGGCGTCGAGATGATCATCACGTCGCGAATATGCGCCAGCATCAGCACCGACAGCGGATAATAAATCATCGGTTTGTCATAGACCGGCATCAATTGCTTGCTTGCCGCCAAAGTCAGCGGATAAAGCCTTGTACCGGCGCCACCGGCGAGCACGATTCCCTTTCGAGCCATCTGTCCGTTCAATCCGTCAAAAATGCGATTATTTCAGCCGCGGTTTCGTTCGGCAATTCCTCTGCCAAAAAATGACCGCAGGCAAGGCCACGACCTTGCACGTCATCTGCCCATTCTTGCCATACTTCGAGCGAACCTTGTCGCTTGTGCGTCCGTCCCGCATCGCCCCATAGTACCAGCGTCGGGCAGGTGATTTTTCGTCCCGCGGCTTTGTCCGCCTGATCGTGGGCATGATCGGCGCGCGGATTGTTGCGGTACTCATCACAGGTCGCGCGAATAGTCTCGGGGTCGCTGAAACATTCGATATAGTAGGCTTCTGCTTCGGGCGTGAATGGACCTGGCTGAGCAGCCCATTTGTCGCACAAATAGCGAAAATAGAATTCGGGATCCGAACCGATAAGCTTTTCGGGAAAGCCCGGCGCTTGTCCCATGAAATACCAATGGAACCCACCATAGGCGCCAACCGCATTGAGACGTTCCAACTGCTCATAGGTCGGCACGATATCGAGCACGACCAGCTTTTCTACTTGTTCCGGAAAGTCCAGCGTCAGCCGATAGGCGCAACGACCGCCACGATCATGCCCGACGACCATGTAGCGTTCATGCCCGAGCGCTGCCATCACCTCGGCCATATCCTGCGCCATCACGCGCTTGGAAAAATTTTCGAACTCGGGCACCGAGGTTGGCTTTTCGGAACGACCGTAACCTCGCATGTCCGGGCACACCAAGGTGAAGTTTTGCGCGAGTTCGGGCGCCACCAAGTGCCACATGACGTGGTTCTGCGGATAACCATGCAGTAAAAGAAGTGGCGGGCCTTCGCCTCCGGTACGGAGATATATCTCTACGCCGTTGGCCTGAATTCTTTTTTCTTCAAACGATTCGAACATGACGGTGCGTCGTGCTTACGCGATCTCTTGACTTTGCGGAACGAATAGGGTTTTGCGTGTCTCCACTCGCTCTTGCAAGCGAAAAGACTAGATAAGTCACAGAAGGGACTCTCGATGGCACTCGATCCGGAAATTTTTAGGCAACTCGAAGACACAGTTGCCCGCGTGGTGCGCGAACGCTGGATTCCGCTTGAAGATCAGGTGGAGGAAACCGGCGAAGTGCCGCAAGACGTCATCGACGAGATGAAGGAGCTCGGTATGTTCGGGCTCACGATCCCAGAGGAATTCGGCGGCCTGGGCCTCAACATGGAAGAAGAGGCTCGACTGATGTTCGAGGTCGGCAAAGCGGCACCCGCGTTTCGTTCCGTCTTTGGCACCACAATCGGCATCGGTAGCCAAGGCTTGGTCATGGATGGCACCGAAGAGCAAAAGCAGAAGTATCTGCCCAAACTTGCGGCGGGCGACATCATCGGCTCGTTCTGCCTCACGGAACCCAATGCGGGGTCGGATGCAAAATCGATCCAGACAACCGCGATCTTGGACGGCAACGAATATGTGCTGAATGGCACCAAGCGCTACATAACCAACGCACCCCGGGCCGGCCTTTTCACCGTCTACGCCCGCACCGATCCTGACAATAAGAGCGCCAGCGGTGTCTCGGCAATCTTGGTAGAAGCCGGAACCAACGGCGTGTCGACGGGCAAGGTGGATAAGAAAATGGGCCAGAAGGGCACATTGACCTCGGATTTGATTTTCGAGGACTGCCGTGTCCCGGCAACGCAATTGCTCGGCCAGGAAGAAGGCATGGGCTTCAAGACCGCAATGAAGGTGTTGGACCGGGGCCGTCTACACTTGGCGGCAGCCTGCGTCGGCATGGCGCGCCGGCTGATCGACGATGCGCTCGCCTATGCAATGGAACGCCAGCAATTCGGCCAACCGATCGCTAACTTTCAGTTGGTCCAAGCAATGTTGGCGGACAGCGAAACCGAACTTTATGCCGCAGAGACCATGACACTGGACGCGTGCAAGCGACGGGATGCGGGCGAAAACACTACCCGTGTGGCGGCTTGCGCCAAATACTATGCAACCGAGATGGTCGGCCGCGTCGCGGATCGTGCGGTGCAAATACATGGCGGCGCCGGCTACATCGCCGAATACAAGGTCGAGCGATTTTATCGTGACGTACGTCTTTTCCGGCTTTACGAGGGCACCTCGCAAATCCAACAGCTGATCATCGCTCGCGATATGATCAAGCAGGCGAGTTGACCGAACGTCTTTGCCGGTAAGCATGGCCCTGCTGGAAAAATGCCGGGGCAGCGCACAGTAAACCGATCAACCCCGAGGTCAGGCCGGGCGCGGCAAAGAACAATGCCGCTATGGCCAGCAACCATCGCTGCCATATCACCATCGGCGCCAGCACATAACCCGTTAACGCGGCCGCCAGACTAAGTACGCCTAATAAACAGCCGCCGAACGCTATCGCGAAGTCCATCCAGGTAAAAGACTGGGTGACGATTAGCAATGCCGGAGAAAAAATGAACACGACCGGCACAAGAGCCTTGGCATTTCCGAGCCGGATCGCCGTCATCCCCGAGCGGAACTGACTGGCACCGGCAATGCCCGCACCGGCATAGGCTGCCGGTGCAACAGGCGGGATCAAATCCGCGAGCACGCCGTAGAACAACACGAAGAAATGCGCGACGATTGGCTCGACTTCGAGCGCGATAAGGGCCGGGGTTGCCAGTGCTACCAGGACGATATACGCCGCCGTCGTCGGAAGACCGGTGCCCAAAATCATACAGGCGACGGCGATGAACAAAGATGTGACCAGCAGAGTAATGCTCGCGCCATCCAACCAGTCGACGGGCAAAACAAATAGCATCGCCGCGGAAATATCACTGGATAAATTATTGATTAAGAATGATATTTTGTAACCAAGCGCGGTGTTAATGACGATCCCGACGATAATGCCGACCGTTGCCGCGGCCCCGCCGATGGCAAGAGCATATTTCGCTCCCAATTGTAGAGTGTCGATCATTGCGACCACTGGCATCCGATTTCGCGGGTTGACCAGGCCCACGATCACACATGCCGTGATACCCCAAAAAGCCGCCGTATCCGGCCTGTAGCCCGCAAGAATCAGACTTAGCAATATCGCCAACGGTACCAGGGCCGGCCAATCTTTGGCGAAGACACTGCCTAGCGCAGGCATCTCATCTATTTCCAGTCCGTGGAGGCCAAGCCGCTTCGCTTCCAGGTGCACAATCGTCAAAACACCCGCAAAATGCATGAAAGCGGGCACCAATGCGGCGATGATTATTTCCCGATAGGGCAATCCCAAGAACTCGATCATCAGGAAGGCGGCCGCGCCCATAATTGGTGGTGTGATCTGGCCGCCCGTACTCGCAGCGGCAGAAACCGCAGCGGCGAAATGGGGCCGATACCCAATCCGCTTCATCGCCGGGATGGTGTAGGCGCCAGTGCTGACCGTATTGGCTATCGAAGAGCCCGAAATCATCCCAACGAAAGCCGACGATAAGACGCTGATTTTGGCTGGCCCACCTACGAACCGCCCGGCAATGCTGTAGGCGAGATCAAGAAACAATTCGCCAAGCCCAATGCGCATGGCAAAGACACCGAATAATACAAAATGAAATACGTAGCTTGCGATCACCAGCACTGAGAGCCCGTATATGCCGTCGGTCGAAAAATAAAGGTATTTCACCAAGGACGGCCAACCATGGCCGTCATGGGTCAAAGGTGCAGGCGCATGCTCTCCCAACAATGCGTAAGCGATAAACAGCAAACATATGAACGGCAGTGTCCGACCCATCGCTCTCCGTGTCGTCTCAAGCACCACCGCAACCATCAAACTGCCCATAACCACATCCAAAACCGACGGATCGTGGAGCGGATGCGGTGTTCCACTCCACAGACGTGCCAAGCCACTTAATGCAATAGCGGGGAACAAAGCGACCACGACGGCGATCGCAAAAAGGGTCCAATCATATAGGGGCACTCCACCCCAGCATGGCCAGCGGCTCGCGAGCTCCTCGCATTGCATGCTTCGCCGGACAGGAAAAATCAAAAAAATGAGCCCGAGCACAAATGCGAGATGCACGCCGGTATGGAATCGATGCTCTAACGGGCCAATACCCGCTGTGACGTAGTGGAAAAGCGACAGAGCAATTAATAAAACGCCGACAAGCAGCCCCACTCCGCCCGAAATCGGCCGAAAACGTAATTCGGGATCATACTCCTCGGTCAGGGAGTCGATATGATCGAGTTCGGGTTTCGACATGACTTCGATCGATCCAGTGAGGTCTGAAAAGCATCAATTTCTTTCTAGGGGGGTGGCCTGTCAATGTGAAGGGAGCCTTCCAAGGGAATTGCCAAAGACGCCTTGCCGTCGCTAGGGTCGACGCAACCGATCCACAAACTTTCCCAGGAGAGCGCAAAATGAGCCGTCCGTTCGAAGGCATAAAGGTCATCGACATTACCCATGTGTTAGCCGGTCCGTTTTCAACTAACCAACTGGCGTTGCTGGGTGCAGACGTAATAAAGGTCGAGAACCCTGAGGATCCCGACCAGGCACGCAATACCGGCTCGGACCATGAGCTTAACGATAAGAATATGGGAACCGGCTTTCTCACCACTGGCTCCAACAAGCGTTCTCTCACGGTCAATCTGAAGAGTGCCGACGGCCAGAAAATTCTAAAAGCGCTCGCGAAGGACGCCGACGTTCTGGTCGAAAATTATCGCGCCGGAGCCCTCGCAACCCTCGGGCTCGGCTATGAAGACATCGCAAAAATCAACCCCCGCATTATTTATTGCTCGCTTACCGCCTGGGGACAGGATGGGCCGCGCGGTCAGCAGACAGCCTATGACCAGGTCATCCAAGGCTATTCCGGGGTGATGGCAATTACCGGCAATCCGGAATCGGGGCCACTGCGATCTGGACCTCAATTGATCGACTTCGCCACAGGCACCACCGCCGCATTCGCCATCGCCAGCGCACTTTTTCGCCGCGAACGGACCGGCAAGGGTCAGCACATCGACGGCTGCCTCACCGATGCCGCCTTTATTTTGATGGGCGCGCAGATTACCGGCGCGGTCCGTACCGGCCGCAAGCTCAGCTATCAGACGCCGGACCGGGGGCAAGCGACCCATAGCGAATACATGGCGAAGGACGGAATGCTGTTGATAGGTGCGAGTAATCATCGCCAGCATTCTCGCTTTTGGGAACTGGTTGGCCAGCCGGAACGGGCCAATAAAAGTTATGCCTATCGCCGAAAGCATCGAGACGAAGAAAGAGCCGCCCTAAAAGAATTGATCGCAACTCGCACCGCCCAGGAATGGGAAGATTTCCTGCAGGAAAATCATGTACCCGCCGCCCGGCAGCGGAGTGTCGAAGAAGCGATTTCGGACCCCCAAGTGGAACACCGCAACATTTTCCACCGCTACGAAGAGGGATCGCCCGAGGTGGAAGGCGGTTACACAGTTCCCGTCGCCGCCTTCAAGTACAAAGAGGACGGGCCGCAAATAGATAGCCCGCCACCTACATTCGGCCAACACAATGATGCAGTATTGCAAGAGCTCGGATACTCCGACGAGGAGATCGAGCGACTACGCGAGTCCAAGGTAATCGGCTGAGCTATCCCGGAGACACGCGATGCAACGGCCCTTCAAAGGAATCAAAGTTCTGGATGCAACCCATGTGTTGGCGGGGCCGTTCGCGGCATATCAGCTGGCGCTGCTGGGTGCCGACGTAATCAAGATCGAACACCCCGAAGAGGTCGACCAGGCCCGATATATGGGTGCGGACAAAGATCTCAATGACGGCTTGATGGGGACGAATTACCTCACTCAAAACTCCAACAAGCGGTCGGTGACGCTCAACCTTAAAACCGAGGCGGGGCAAGAGATCTTCAAAAAACTCGCCGCCGCAACCGATGTCTTGATCGAGAATTACCGCACCGGCGCTTTACCCGCGCTTGGGCTCGGATATGACGACATAAAGGCCATAAACCCGACCGTCATTTACTGTTCGATGACCGGTTATGGGCAGAAGGGCCCACGCGCCCATCACACGGTCTACGACCACCAAATTCAGGCCAATGCGGGGATTATGGCGTCCACCGGCACACCCGATAGCGGGCCGATGAAAACCGGCACCGTATTCATGGATTACGGCACCGGAACGACAGCCGCGTTCGCACTCGCAAGTGCGCTTTTCCAACGTTCGCAAACCGGTCAGGGTCAGCATATCGATGTGGCGATGCTCGACGTCGCGATCATTTTCCAGGCCGCCAATGCAACAGGGTATTTCGTCGCCGATAAAAAACCGGGCCTCAGCGGAAACAGTCATAAATACGCCTCGAGCGAACTTTATGAGACTAAGGACGGGCATCTCATGCTGGGTGCCGCCAATCCCGGCCAACACAGGCGGTTCGTAGAAGCGCTCGGCCTCGATGAGTTCGCGCACCAAAGCTACGAGCAACGCGATGCTCAGCGGGCCGAAGAGACAGCCGCCATAGCGGCCAAGCTGAAAGAGAAAACCGCTGCCGAGTGGGAATCGTATCTACAAGACAAACATGTGCCTGCGGCCATCCTGCGCCCGATGGATGAGATGTTCGGCGACCCGCAGTTGGACACACGCGGCATACTTCATCGCCATGAAGAAGTCGAAGGCGTCGACGGTCCGGTTACGGTACCCGTTAGCGCATTCACATTTGCTGAAGGCGGGCCGAAAGTAGACAGCCCGCCCCGCCCGCTCGGCGCGGATACGGATTCGGTACTAGGCGAGCTCGGCTACGACGCCCAGTCGATCGCCGATTTCCGAAAAGATGGTGTGATCTAGCTTAGCTTTTGCTCAGAAGCTTCGCGATGTCACCGGCATCCTTGAGGTCTTCGATATTAAGGATCGCATCCCGCAATTCGCCCACCTGTGACTCAGGCAATGTTTTAGAGGCGAGCTTCTCGAATTTCTCGATCACATCCGCATCCGAGGCAAAATGTTTTTCGCTGCCGCGTGCGGCTTCGACCATTTCCTTTTCCACCGTGCCGTCGTTGAAGTGAACTTCCACATTGACCGTATGACGGAATGACGGGCCTTTGGCGGTAATTTCGGGATCCTCGATCGTCTTGACCTTCTGGGCAAACGCCATCCGATCAGGATCAGCGACAATCGCTTCGCTGAACTGATCCACGAAGCAATCGCCTTCGATCAGCATGGTAGCAACACAGAAGGGTAGATTAAGCTGAGCCGAGGTTACGCCTTCCGGTTTGTATTCCCAGCCCACATGCTCGACGGTCACTTTGGAACCGTAAATGACGATTTCCTTCACATCTTCGGTCCCGAAGGGCCGGCGCTCGCGGATAAATCTCAGCGCATCCATCGTCGTATGGTTTGTACCAACACAAGAATAGAATTTGAGCGCGATACCCATCGTTTCCCATACTTCGCCAAACCCGTGGTTCAGGATTTCCAGGTCGAAACGATCCTGCGAACGCGAGAAGGTGGTGCAAAAGCCGCCATACTCGCTTTCGAGAACATCGGTGATACCGGTGAAACCTTGGTCGGCCAGTAAAGCGCCATAAAGGCCGCTCTGGGACGAGCGGCCCGCATGCATGCGCTTGACCATGCCGCCGAACTGGGCGGCCATAAGGCCTGCTGCCTGGGTACCCGCTACGCCTAGGGCATGTACCGTCTGTTCTTCCGTCAGGCCGAGCCCCGAGGCGGCTCCGGAGGCGGCGGAAAAGACGCCAACTGTCGCACCAGAATGCCAGCCCTGGGTTATGTGCTCATTTCCCATACAAACACCTACTCGCGGGCCGATCTCGTACCCGGCAACCGAGGAGGTGAGGAAATCTTTTCCACTCAGGCCACCCTTGGTCTCAACGACGGCCATCAAGGCAGGCAGCGTGACCGCACCCACATGGAGTATGCCGCGCCGATGCACATCGTCCAATTCGAAACCTTGCGTCAACGTGCCGTTGATCAAAGCTGCATGGGGTGCAGATATGCGCTGACCGGTACCCCAAACACCACACTGATCGGAACTATCGAGACCGCCAAGCGTTTTCATCAAGATTTTGGACCACTCGAGATCGACCGCGTAAAGCGCACAGCCAAACGAATCCAAAATCAGCAATTTGATGCGATCTCGCACCTCGTCTGGAATATCGTCATAGGTTAGACCGGAAACGAATTTCGCGATCCCGCGCGTGTAAGGATTGTCGCGCACCGTATCGTGGCTCATCTGTCGCTCCCCTCCTGGTGTGGTGTTGAAGTGGGTTAACTCGCTAATTTTCGGCTTCTATAGCGTGTCTTGGCTAAAGTGCAAATACGCTACGGCGACGGGTCCGTAACAGACAAAATGGATTTTCGTGTTTTTCGCACTCTGTGGTACAATTTTGCACTTGGTATAGCGAGCTTTGTTCGCAGAGGCAGCGTGACCGCGTTAATTCGAGGTTGCGAGTCGGATAAGCTCTACCGTTGCCAATAAAAATATAAAAATCTGCGAACCGGTTTCGTGTCGGCGCTTCAGAAGCCCAGTGGCTGCTGTAGCGCAATACCTAGACATTGGAACAGGAGGAAGATTTTTATGTTTATTGAAAAATTGACTGGCCGCGCCGCATGCGCACTCGCCGTTTCGGCGTTTGCTTTGTCGCTCGGCCTCACGGCCGCAAACGAAGCAAAAGCGGCGGATTTCTCGGGCAAACGTATTCGCGTCATCGTACCCTTTAACGAAGGCGGTGGTACGGACAGTCTTACCCGTTTCCTGCAGCCCTATATGGAAAAGTATCTGCCCGGCAAGCCTAAGATACTCGTCATCAACAAGCCGGGCGCCGGTGGTATCGTCGGCGGGAACTATTTCGAAGCCCGCGCCAAAAAGGACGGCACCTGGGTTATGGCGCTGTCGACCTCGACGATCATGAACTACATCCTCGGCGATCCGCGGGTGAAGTTTAACGTCCGTGGTTGGCGTCCGATCGTACTGCTACCCCGCGGNACCATGATCTACGCCCGCAAGGAACTTGGATTGGGCGGCCTGCCGGCTAAGGAAAAGATCGAAAAACTCCGCTCTTTCCCGAAAGAAGCCTTGGTTCATGGCGGCAAGACACCGACTTCGTCGATCATCAACAAGCTGATGTCCTACTCGTTGCTTGGTGTTGACGTTAAAATGGTGTTCGGCATGAAGGGCAACGGACCGATGGCATTGGCCTTCGAGCGCGGCGAATTCACGCTAAACTTCGACAATTCGCTGTCCTACATGAACAACCGGAAACATTTCCGCGAAACCAAGATTGCCAACGAAATCTGGACCTTCGGCGCACCGAATGCGAATGGCGAATGGAAAGATGCCAATGGCAAATGGTTCCGTGATCCGACCTGGCCGAAAGTTCCTACTTATTACGAGGTCTATGAGGAATGGGCTGGTAAAAAATTCGATGGACCACAGGCCATGGCCACACTGGCGCTGATCCGCGTCGGTGTCGCGGCCAACAAGTCCTTCCATCTGCCGAACGGTAGCGATTCAGGTGCGTTGAAATCCTGGCGCGACGCCGTACGGACGACTTTTAAGGACAAAAGCTTCATCAAAAAGAAGGCTAAGGTCCTCGGCGGTTACCCTGTCGCCGTCGGCGAACCGGCCAAGAAAGCGCTGCATCAAGCGATTTCGCTCAATGCCGGAGAGCGGAAATGGATCAAGGACTACTTCAAAAAACAGTTTGATCTTAATCTGAAAATTTAAGCGTTCTGGAACACGCTTACTATGGTACGGCGTCCGGTTTTTGCCGGGCGCCGTTTCTATCTCGTTTATGCGATTCAGGGCTAGCGGTCGTCTAAAAAAATGTTTATACCTCCGCATTTGGTGAATTGTTTAGAAACAACACCAAAACATGTTTTGTACAAACCATGGCCTCGTTCGGCACCATCTCGCTACCGGGGCGTTTTAGTAACCGAACTTGGGAGGACACCTAATGTTCAAGAATTTGCTTTCCGGCCGCACTGCATGTGCACTCGCTGTTTCGGCGTTTGCTCTGTCGCTCGGCCTCACGGCTGCGAACGAAGCGAAAGCGGCCGATTTTTCGGGCAAACGTATCCGCGTGATCGTGCCCTTTAACGAAGGCGGCGGCACCGATAGCCTTGCCCGTCTGTTCCAGCCTTTCTACGAACGGCACCTTCCTGGCAAGCCGAAGATCCTCGTGATCAACAAGCCAGGTGCTGGTGGCATCGTGGGCGGCAACTATTTCGAATCCCGCGCCAAGAAAGACGGCACGTGGGTCATGGCGGTTTCGACCTCGACGGTTCTCAATTACGTCCTCGGCGATCCGCGGGTAAAATTTGACCTGAAGAAGTGGGAACCGATTGTCTTGCTGCCGCGCGGCAATGTCATGTATTCCCGCCCCGAGTTGGGCCTTAAGGGCCTCGCTCCGAAGGCAATGGTTGAGAAGCTTCGCACCTTCCCGAAAGAAGCGCTGGTGCATGGCGGCAAAACACCTACTTCGTCCGAAATTAACAAGCTGATGTCTTACAATCTGCTTGGTGTCGATCTTAAGATCGTCTTCGGCATGAAGGGCAACGGCCCGATGGCGCTGGCTTTCGAACGCGGTGAATTCACCCTGATGTTCGACAACTCGCTGTCCTACAAAAACAATCGTAAGCATTTCCGTGACAGCGGAATCGCCGTCGAATTGTTCACGTTCGGTGCTCCGGACGCCAACGGTAAGTGGAAGGACGCCAACGGTAAATGGCTGCGCGATCCGACCTGGCCGAAGATTCCGACCTACTACGAAGTCTACGAGGAATGGTCTGGCAAATCCTTTGATGGGCCTCAAGCCAAAGCCACGTTGGGTCTGATTCGTGTCGGCGTTGCCGCCAATAAGGCATATTTGCTGCCGAACGGTGCCGATAAGGGCGCGTTGAAGGCTTGGCGTCAGTCGACCCGGGCCATCTTCAAGGATCCGAAATTCATTGCCAAGAGAGAAAAGATTCTCGGCAAATTCCCTGTAACGGTTGGCGAAGCAGCCCGCAAAGCAATGCTGCAGGCTATTACGCTCGCACCGGCCGAAAAGAAATGGATCAAGTCCTACTTCAAGAAGAAGTTTAATCTTGATCTGAAGATCTAAGCGTACTGATTTACGCTGAGTTTTCTGCGGCGCCCGGCTTCTTGCCGGGCGCCGTTTCTATTTGACTTCGAATATTTCAGGGCTAGCGATTGAATCGAAATATGTTTATACCTCGGCGTTCGGCGGCATATTGAATTTCGGCCCGCTGATACATACGTATGTACAAACCGATGCTTCGTTCGGCGGCACGTCGCCATCTGGGCACCTGACAACCGAACTTGGGAGGACACCTATGTTCAAGAAATTGCTCTCCGGTCGCGTGGGTCCGGCACTTGCTGTTTCGGCGTTTGCCCTTTCGCTCGGCCTGACCGCGGCAAATGAGGCGAAAGCTGCAGATTTCACGGGTAAGCGTATCCGTGTGATCGTACCTTTTAACGAGGGCGGCGGCACCGATAGCCTCGCACGCTTCCTGCAACCGTTCCTGGAACGGCACCTGCCGGGCAAGCCAAAGATTCTTGTTGTTAACAAGCCGGGTGCCGGTGGCATCGTCGGCGGCAACTACTTCCAGTCCCGTGCCAAGAAAGACGGCACCTGGGTCATGGCAGTTTCCATTTCCACGGTGATGAACTACGTCCTCGGCGATCCGCGGGTGAAGTTCGACATTCTGAAATGGGAACCGATCGCGCTCCTGCCGCGTAGTGCGGTTATTTACGCGCGTAAGGAACTCGGACTGAAAGGTTTGAGCCCGAAAGAGCAAGTCGCAAAACTTGCGGCGATGCCGAAATCGGCACGCGTCATGGGCGGCAAAACACCGACGTCGACTGACATCAACTATCGCGCGGCATTCTCGCTGCTCGGTCTCGAGCTCAAAAACGTCTGGGGCATGAAGGGTAATGGCCCGATGGCTCTCGCGTTCGAACGCGGCGAATTCACGTTGATGTACGACAACTCGCTTTCCTACATGAACAACCGTAAGCATTTCCGGAAATCCGGGATTGCGGTCGAAATGTTCACCTGGGGCGCGCCGGACAAAGACGGTAACTGGAAGGACAAGAATGGCAAATGGCGCCGGGACACCACCTGGCCGAAACTGCCTTCTTTCTTCGAGTACTACGAAGCCGCTACCGGCAAAAAGTTCGAGGGCGCAGCCGCACAGGCAACCCAGAAACTGACCAAAATTGGCGTCGGCGCCAACAAAGCTTATCTGCTGCAGACCGGCACTCCGGGCGGCACGGTAAAAGCTTGGCGTGATTCCTTCAAAAAAGCGATGGCCGACCCTGAATTCATCAAGAAGAAAGACCGTATCATCGGTGCCTACGCGGTGACCGTCGGTGCGGCGGCCGGTAAGGCGATGCAGGAAATCTTCGCGCTTAACAAGGCCGAAAAGGCTTATATCAAGCAATACTTGAAAAGCCGTTACGATCTTGATCTGAACATCTAAATTTACCAAATTCGGTAAATTGGGCAGCGCCCGGCAGAAATGCCGGGCGTTGTTTTTTGTCGCATTCACCAAAATCGATTTGCAATTTTCCACCAAGGCTTTATTACCGCGCTGAACGAATCCGTTCTGATAACTAAAATAAAGTCTCGATCCTGATCGAGCCCCGAGGAAACATCCATGGAATCGCAAATTATCGTTGATGCATTGGCGCGCCTGTTCGAGATCGAACATTTGCTATTTCTGTTGATCGGTACCTTCTTGGGTCTCCTGGTCGGCGTGCTGCCGGGCTTGGGCGGCGTCGCAGGCCTCTCGCTGCTGCTGCCTTTCGTGTTTGACATGGAAAAATCCCATGCACTCGCGATGATGGTCGGGCTTTTGGCGCCAACGACAACCTCCGATACCTTCCCGTCGGTCTTAATGGGCATTCCCGGCACTTCCGCATCTCAGGCAACGGTGGTCGATGGCTTTCCGATGTCCAAACGCGGTGAAGGCGCACGTGCGCTTGGCGCCGCTTTTTCAGCTTCCTTGTTTGGTGGCCTGTTCGGCGCGTTGGTGCTGACCGGTGCAATCTTCGCTGCACGCCCCATCATCCTTGCCATGGGTTTCGGCGAGCAAATGATGCTCATCATGCTGGCACTCAGCATGATTGGCATGTTGACCGGCAATAACGCCATGAAGGGCCTGGGCACCTGCGTCATCGGCCTCATCGTCGGCATGATCGGGGCGGAGCCACACGGCGCCTTCCGCATGACCTATGGGTTGATCTATCTCAGCGACGGTATTCCCATCGTCATCATCGGGCTTGGCATGTTCGCAATGCCGGAAATCATCGAACTTGTCCGCCGGCACCAAACGATTTCAGAGGACGGGCTCGTTCTGGGCAAGGGCTGGATCCAAGGCTTAATGGATTCGATCCGGCATTGGTGGATCGTTATGCGGTGTTCGGGCATCGGCTGCATTATCGGTGCGCTTCCGGGCCTTGGCGGTTCCGTGGTCGACTGGATCGCCTACGGCCACGTCATTCAAACTTCGCGCGACCGGTCGAAATTCGGCACTGGAGACGTGCGCGGCGTTCTGGCGCCTGAATCCGCCAACAATGCCAAAGAAGGCGGCGCGATGATCCCGACGATCTTATTCGGGATTCCAGGCTCCGGCAGCTACGCCATCATGCTGTCCGGCTTCATTCTAATTGGTATCGAGCCTGGCACCGAGATGATTACGACCCATCTCGACCTCACCTACACCATGATCTGGTCATTGGCGCTTGCAAACGTGTTCGGCGCCGGTACCTGTCTGCTTCTCAGCCAACATATCGCCAAGCTGACCACAATTCGCTACGGCTTTTTAGCGCCCTTCATGCTGGTACTGATCTTTTTTGCCGCATTCCAAGCAAACCGCATCTGGGACGACCTGATTGCACTCTTTATCTTCGGAACGCTGGGCACCTTCATGAAGCGCTTTGGCTGGTCTCGACCAGCACTGCTGATCGGCTTTTTCCTGTCGGGCCGTATCGAGACCTCGCTCTACCAGTCGATCCAGGTTTATGGCTGGAGTTTTTTCGAGCGCCCCATCGTACAGGTGCTGCTTGTCCTTACGATACTCTCGATCATCGCCGCGCTCCGATACAACCCAAATGCAGGCAAAACCTATGGCGAAGAAACCGAGCACACGACCAAAAACAAAGGTCCACAACTCGTCTTCTCGTTCTTCATGCTTGGCGTTGTAGCTGTCGCCGGCTTCGACGGCTTCAACTACGAAACGTTAGGCCGGGTTTTCCCATTCGTTGTCGGTATTCTTGGCACGATTTTCATCGTGCCTCTGATTTATAAGCAAATCACTGCCACAACGCCTGATACCGCCCTTGGCGACATCGAAACAAACGCCGATACCCAGCTTTCCGAATGGCATTATCTCGCTTGGATCATCGGTATGCTGGGATTCATGGCCCTCGTCGGATATCCGATCGGCGCTGCCATCTTCATTTGGTATTTCATCACCAAGAAGGTGGAAGTTAACCACCTTAGAAACGGCTTGTTGGGTATATCGGCGCCTCTCTGCCTCGGCATCATGGCCTACTTTCTGACGCTCGAATATCCACCCGGCGTATTGCAATGGGTTTTCGAGAACTGGATCGGTTTCGAATTGCCATTTTGGCTTGGTGGTCGCCAGTAGCCGCGGAATTCCGCTGACTCGGCGAATTTCGCGTTCATTGGCCCCTCCGGGCCAGCCGACCGCAATTTGAGAGTTTTTATTAACCTCGCATCGCGTCTTCTTACCCTTTGATATAAATAAGTTTTTTGGCTCTGATGGTACCCTTGTAATTGAGCCCAATCGCAGTTTTGTCAGTTCCTCTTTTACCTTTCCTGCAAATGGGTTAAGAAAGCGCCAAACGACTAACAAATCTCAGATTGAGGGGATAAGGGACGGCTATGGAAGATGTCTTTTTTCAAGCGCTGACGAATCTATTTCATCCGCAGCACTTGTTCTTTTTGCTTTTAGGCACGTTTCTAGGCTTGCTGGTTGGTGTGCTGCCGGGTCTCGGCGGTGTGGCCGGCTTGTCGCTATTGCTGCCATTCGTGTTCGATATGGACCAAGGCGACGCGCTTGCCATGATGGTCGGGCTTCTAGCCCCAACAACCACGTCGGATACGTTCCCATCTGTATTGATGGGCATACCAGGCACTTCAGGGTCACAGGCGACCGTGATGGACGGCTTTCCTCTTTCGAAGAAAGGCCAGGGTGCGCGAGCGTTAGGCGCCGCGTTCACCGCTTCCCTTTTCGGCGGCCTGTTTGGTGCCTGTGTGTTGACCGGCGCCATCTTTGCCGCCCGCCCCATCATTCTAGCGATGGGCTTTGGCGAACAGATGATGCTTATCATGCTGGCGCTCAGCATGATCGGCATGCTTACCGGCAATAACGCCAAAAAAGGNCTGGCTACCTGCGTGATCGGCTTGATCGTCGGCATGATTGGCGCCGAACCGCATGGCGCCTTCCGCCTGACGTTCGGCCTTGTCTATCTCAGTGAAGGCTTGCCGATCGTGATCATTGGTCTCGGTATGTTCGCCATGCCCGAGATTATCGATCTCGTGCGCCGCCATCAGACCATTTCCGAAGACGGCGTTGTTCTCGGCAGCGGTTGGATTCAAGGCTTCAAAGACGCCATCAAAAACTGGTGGATCGTGGTCCGTTGCTCGGGCATCGGCTGCATCGTCGGCGCCCTGCCGGGTCTCGGCGGTTCCGTGGTCGACTGGATTGCCTATGGTCACGTTATTCAGACCTCCAAGGATCGCGAGAAATTCGGCACCGGCGACATACGTGGTGTGCTGGCACCGGAATCCTCCAATAACGCCAAGGAAGGCGGGGCAATGATCCCGACCATCCTGTTCGGCATTCCAGGATCCGGCAGTTATGCGATCATGTTGTCGGGCTTCATCCTAATCGGCATCGAGCCCGGCACCGAGATGATCAATGACCGTCTCGATCTTACCTACACCATGATTTGGTCGTTGGCCCTAGCTAACGTTTTCGGCGCCGGCGCATGCTTGCTGCTCGCGCAATACATCGCGAGATTAACCACTATCCGTTACGGCTTTTTGGCGCCGTTTATGTTGGTGTTAATTTTCTTCGCTGCGTTCCAGGCGAACCGAATTTGGGAAGATCTGATCGCGCTGTTCGTGTTCGGCACACTCGGCACTTTCATGAAGCGGTTCGGCTGGTCGCGTCCGGCCTTGCTGATCGGCTTCTTCCTGTCGGGCCGGATCGAGACTTCGCTCTATCAGACCATCCAGGTCTATGGCTGGAGCTTCTTCGAACGTCCGATCGTACAAATTCTGCTGGCGTTGACCGTTTTGTCGATTATCGCAGCGGTTCGCTACAATCCCAATGCCGGCAAGACCTACGACGAAACCACCGATCACACGACCCGCAACAAGCGGCCGCAGATGGTGTTCTCGTTCGTAATGCTTGGCGTCGTGATTATTGCGGCACTGGACGGCTTCAACTACGAGACCCTGGGCCGGATTTTCCCGTTCTCGGTTGGCTTCATCGGCCTTGCCTTCATGATCCCGCTGATCTGGAAGCAATACTCGACAACAACGCCGGATACAGCGCTCTGCGACCGGGAAACCAACAGTGAGACGGAGCATTCCGAGTGGTACTACCTCGCTTGGATTGCCGGTATGTTGGGCTTCATGGCACTCGTCGGTTATCCCATCGGCGCCATGATATTCATATGGCACTTCATCCATTCGCGGGTTGGGCCAAACCATCTCCGCAATAGCATGATGGGCCTTTCGGCAGTCATATTCCTGGGCATACTGTCCTACGCGCTGACACTCGAATATCCACCGGGTGCACTACAATGGGTGTTCGGTGACGTAATCGGCTACGAACTGCCGTTCTGGTTGGGTGGACCGCAGTAGACCGGTCACCTACTGGTCGTCATAATTGTCGTATTGCTCCAGACGGAGCTCTCCGATATCGCAACGGATTTTGGCGCGTCGCTTCTTAGCGGCGCGCCAAATCTTTGCGCGTGGTGACGATGACGGCCTGTGCCCGGCGATTTCGAGCAGCATCTTGCGCCTGATCGCACGGGCGAAATCTTTATGGGTATCGGCAACCACCAGAAACGCCCCCTGCCCCCTGCCCTCCAATCACGCAATCTTCGTAATACTCGGCCAGCTGCGGATAGGGCGGCCAGCCGTAGCGCCCAGGCTTGTTATTGACGATAGGAAGCCCGTTGATCGTGATCCCGGCCCTGACGATGCGGTTGCGCATTTGATCGACGAGTAGGCCCTGATTGTTTGGCCCGTCGCCTGAGATGTCGATAACCCGACGGGTCCCTTCAAAGCCATTGTTTTCGAATTTTCGCGCCGCATAACCGAGCGCAAAGCTGATCGAGGTGAAGAGATTGACGTCGAGCGGCGCCTTGGCCACGCGGCGGGCGAATGCTTTTGCGCTTTTCGCGTCCGATATCACCGCCCAATCGGCAATCAGCGTCACCCGTTCGCTTCCGGCCCATTCCATATAGGTGACCGCGATCTTGCCCAACAGGCCGGCCTGGATGGTTTTGATGACTTCCGGGTCTGTCAGCGCAGCGATCGTGCCTGCCCGCTGTAGCGCCGCCTCTTGCTTATCGATGCTGGCCGACACATCGATCGCCAAGACCAATTCCAGGTCGACCGGCTCCGCCCGCGCCGTATGAAAATTCGACGCCAAGCCGACAACCGCTAGACAAAGCGCGAGCCGTCGCATCGGGCTTACGCGATCATCAACGGCCTCAGGTCACGCACATTCTCGACCGTCTCCAATGCCCACACCTTATCGATCAGGGTGCGCGTGTTTTCCTGCCCCAGAATGGGTGCCATCAGCTCGAATGCCTTATCGTCCACTTCCTGGCGGGTCATCGGATTGTCGGGCGTGCCCCTTACCGCAATCTGCTTGTGAGATACCACCTCGTCGTTAGCCAAGGTCACTTCAACAATCGCATTGCGGCGGGGGATATCCGGCTCGCCGACGAGTTCGATCTTCTTGCGAAACTCAACCACCGCCGGATCGGTCATCCGTTCCTCGTCATGCGCCGAGGCAAAGGTGGCTGTACCATCCAGCACCATGATCGCCACCATATGTTGGATGCAGATGTCCGCCATATGCCGGTCATTCACCACCGGGCTTTCCATATCCGACAGCCGGAGCTTGATATGTTTAATGTTGTCCGGCGAAAGGCCGTGTTGTTTTTGAAGCTCTTCGATACAGTCGAGCGGCGCCTGAATCGGTGAACCGACGGTCCATTTCTTGATATTGGTCTGAATGACCTCAAACCGTTCACCAAGCCCATCGATCATTTGTTCGGGACGAGGTTCGGTGGAGTACGTGGAATAGAAGTTGCGCGGACCGACGAACACGTCATCGACGCCGGTAAAGCCCGCCTGCACCATGGTCGCCGCCGTTAGGCCATCGCGCGCGCCCTGACCGCCAAAATCGAAACCCTTCTCGATATGATCCCGATCACGCTGCCAACAATTGACTCCGCTCACTTGCTGCGCGGTGTAGGAAATTCCCCAACGAACTTGATCGGCATTTAGGTTCGCGAGCGCCATCGCCGCTGCCGCTGAGCCAAATGTAGGCGCAAATGTATGGGTGCTGTGGCCGGCGTCGTACATGGAATGGACCCCGACCGAAAAATTTACGCGCGCACCAATGTCGTAACCTAGTACGACCGCATTCAAAAACGCTTCGCCACTGCTTCCTTCCCGTTCGGCCATGGCGAGTGCAGCCGGTACGGCGCCACAACCGATGTGGCTGCGCGATTCCTTATGGGAGTCATCGGTTTCATCCGCGTGCGCGATCATCCCGTTGCCGAGCGACGCATTAATCGCCGTGGTCACATAGTCGGTGCCGAGCAGCAGCGCCTCCTCGGTACCGCCCAAGGTGCGAATATAATTGATTACCACCTCTCCCGGCGGCAAGCGGGTACCCGAAATCACCGAGGCCACCGTATCGATCAGATGGTGCTTGCCATGTTCGGCAGCGTCTTCGGGCAGTTTCTTATTTGCCGCATCGGCAATATATGCGGCGAGTGTTTTCATCACTTCGCTGGTTTCGATTTCTTTCTCGCTCATGTCATCCTCCCGATTTTCAATTGAAAAACCCGTCCTGTCGGTGAAGACGGGACGGGTTTTACGAATTCACATATTAATCCGCGATTACAGCGCCATCGCCTCNACGAGGCCGCGTACATCGTCGATCTCGTCGATCTTGCGCAATTGATCGAGGACTTCAGTGGCACGCGCCTTGCCGAGCACCGGCGAGGTCAGACCCATATATTTTTCGATCATCGCGTCGTCGGGCACTGGATTGCGTGCGGACCCAAGCGGCTCGTCGACCAGACGCTCGAAACTTCCGCCACCCTTGGTCGTTACCGCAACGCGGGTCGGGCGTTTTTCCGGATACATCGCATCCAGCTCGGGGTCGAGATAGGTATGCACCTTCGCGCAATCGGACGTGATCGCCTCATCCGACCGTGCATCCGGCGTGAAATGGGCGAGCTGAACAGAACGCTTGTGCAGTCCTGTCGCGGCGGTAAACGGAATGCTCATCTGCGAAGTGGTGAAGTTATCCCAGCCGATTTCGCCATGAACAACACCGACCTCGTAAATGCCCACATCCACCTTTTCCACATCGCCGGGCGCCAAATCTTCGGATTTGACGATATCGATCAACGCATCCAGCATCGGATGCAGATGACGGCAGCACGCGTGCGGCTTGATATAGCAATCACCGATCACATAATCCGATTTGACATGCCCACCGGCTTCCAGGATGTCCAATTCCGCCCAATCGGGCGCGTCGTCATCATTGCCGGCGAAGGATGCGAAGAAACCATAGGTGTCTTCCAGCGCCGTATCGAGACCCTCATAGCCCTTTTCGGCGAGATTGGCGGCCATAATGCCACTCCGCGCCGCGAGGCCCGGATGCATACGCTTGGCATCGCCACCGGTCCGGTGGGTATTGATACCAGATGCCATCGCACTCGCTAGACCGAATGCATTTTGCAACGTCGCTGTATCGTGGCCCTTGAAAACAGCAACCGCTGCAGCGGCCCCGAACGCACCGCAAATGGCGGTGTTGTGGAACCCCCGGGTGCGCTGACGCGGATGCATCGCCGCCCCCATACGGCCCATAACTTCGTAGCCGGCGATCAACGCTTTCAATAGGGTTTTGCCGTCAACGCCATAGTGATAACCGGCAGACAGAACCGTCGGCACGATAGCGACGCCAGGATGGGCGCCGGCGGGCCTGAAGCCGTCATCCAGTTCCAACCCGTGTGCCGCCGTACCGCTCAGAAATGCAGCGGTCAATACGTCGTAGCGACCCTTTTGACCCGGCACCGGCACTTCGCCGCCCGGCAACAATTCGCTCATTGCCGATTCACAGGCGACGGTTACTTGTTGCACCGCGCCAGTGACGCAAGCGCCTACCGTATCGAACAAATGAGTGCGCGCCCGGCCACGGGTGAACTCATCCACATCGTCCAAGTCCAAATTGGTTACGAAATGCGCCAAAGTAGCCGTGGCGCCCTCGACTGCCGCCGCATCGGCGGGCTTCCGCATGATGTTCATGTTGAGCACTCCCTTAAAATCGTTTCCTCGATTTTACGTCAACTGGTGGCCGCGCGCCATGGCGCAACCGTTAAATATCGCTCCCGAGCGCATCGGTTTCGATTGTCAGCCGGTTCATCAACCGTTTTTGCGGCCAGTAATCAGCGACCGCGTAATGAAGCGTCGCCCGGTTATCCCAAAAAGCGATCGAATGGTCGCGCCATTGGAAGCGGCACTGAAATTCAGGCCGTTCGTAATGCCGGAAGAGCTCAAGCAGTTTTGCATCCGATTCCGCCTTCGGCACTCCATCGATCTTGCTGGTAAAGCTTTCGGATACGTACAGGCTCGGTATCCCGGTCACCGCATGGGGACGCACCATGGGGTGGCTAATCGGCGGGTGGTCTTTCGCCATTGCCGCCATGCGCTCGGCATTGTCGCCCTTCCAGCTCCGGGCTTTTTGCGGGCTGCCGTGGAGCTTCATAAAATCGTGCGTCGCAGTTTTGTCCTGCACATAGGCTTTCATCTCATCCGAGAGCGCCTCGTAGGCTGCGGTCATACTGACGAAGACCGTATCGCCGCCATAGGGCGGCACTTCCTGGGCGTGCAAGATAGACGCGAATTCAGGCTGATCGCGAAAAATCCCGTCGGGGTGGAAATGATTGACGTTGGGTGGGCGTTCCTCGTCATTGACGATCACCGCCACTTCCGGCGCCCCCTCGAGCAACTCGAATGCCGCCTTTCGCGCTTTTCGCAATCGCCCGTAACGACGGGAGAAAGCCGCAAAATCCGCTGGCGCGATGTCCTGATCGCGAAAAAACAGCACCTGATGGCGCATCAGGGCGAGGTGAATTTCCTTCAGCACTTCGTCATCCGGCATAGGCGCCAATGAAACGTCGGCGACCTCCGCACCGATCACCGGTGTCACCGGCAAAACGGTTATATGCTCGTAAATATCGACGGGCCTGAACATGGACACGTTTTTACAGCGCCACTACCTGTTTCGGCAACGGCGTGGCGCCCCGCTCAAAATTTTGACAACGCCGACTGGGCGGCGCGGCGACCCTCTTCGATCGCATCCGCAATCTGGCCCGAATAATCCTTGCGAACAGCACCGACGGCGAAGAGATTCGGCACCGCACTGGCGAACGCTTCATCGGTTGGAACCAGACCGCCTTCGAGTTTCAATAGCTCGGCGACGCAGCCGCTGTTGGGTTCGCTGCCGATAAACGGAAACACACCGCTGCAAGAAATCTCTGCTGGCGCTCCGTTATCCACTCGCCGAATTCGCAACCCTGACACTGTGTCTCCGCCAACGATCTCTTCGGCGGTTACGCCATCGACATGATGAATATTGTTCGCTGCCGCCAAGCGCTCGCCATACCGAGCATCCGCTTTCAGCCCGCTGCGCGTCAGCAATGTGACGTTTCGGCAAAACCCAGCCAACACGAGCGCCTCCTGTCCAGCGGCATCACCTCCGCCGACCACCACCACATCTTCGCCTTGGAATATAGGGCCATCGCAGGAGGCGCATTGTGAAACGCCACGACCATCGAATTCAGCTTCACCGGGGATACCGAGCTTTTTCAATCTCCCACCCGACGCGAGGATGAGCACACTCGCGGAATGTGTCTGCTGAGATGTAGAGATGTGAAAGGCATCTCCCTCGGACATCACTACATTCACCTCCTCCGGGAGGATATCCACACCATTTCCTACGCAACCCTGCATCGCGTCCATCGCGAGCATCAGGCCGGGCGTGGGGGCTTCAAGACCTTCTACGGTTTCTACATTGGCGATCTGGCCCCCGAACATCGGCGAAGGCTCCACCAGGCCTATTTTTCGGCCCGCAGACGCCATTTCCGATGCCGCGGTAAGACCGGCCATTCCACCCCCAATCGCCAATATGTCGTACGAACCCATAACCTCCTCCTAATCCACCATATCACGGGATTACAGAGATATTTTCATGCTGGTGGATAGGGACTACAATATGTGCAAACGCGCAGACAAAGGAGAATGCGCCATGGCTCAACTGAAAGGCCGTACCATTCGCGTCTTCGATCCGACCGCAAACGCGGCCGACGAACAGGATGGTCTCGCCACGCGCTTCAACGGGCTCGATGGCAAGGTGATTGGTTTCCTGAACAATACCAAGGACCACACCGACGTCATTTTCGAGGAAGTCGGCAAGCTCATTCAGGAACGTTTCCCGGAAGCGGAGCTTCGCTTCTACCGCAAGGAAAGCGTTACCGGCATGAAGCCCGAAATGATGGCGGATATGAAGGCCGAATGCGACGCTGTCGTTACCGGCCTTGGCGATTGAGGATCCTGCACGTCGTGGAGTGTCCATGACAGCATGACTTTCGAACGCGATAACATTCCCACCGGCACCATCGTCACCGACGCTTTTTCTGAATACGGCCAAATGCTGACGAAGATGCAAAGTATGGAAAAACTGCCACTGGTGGTGCTTCCCCACCCCATCGCCGCCCGACAAGCCGACGAAGTGCGTGACATCGCCCGTGAGGCATTCGAGGAAGTTGTGGGTTCGCTGTTGAGCGCCGGTTAAGGGAATTTAGGAATGGCGGATCAATCGAGCGACGCTCGGCTCATCGAGCTCGCCGAAGACCCCTATGCGATTTACGAGCATTTCGTCGATCAGGGTTGGACCGACGGGCTGCCTGTTATTCCACCGACCGAAGAGCGCATCGCCGACATGCTGCGCTTTTCCGATCGTGCACCGGATGACGTGATCGTCGAATTGCCCCCCAAAGGCGGACCCGCAACCGTGCAACACGTTGCCATCAACGCCGCCATGGCTGGGTGCAAACCGGAATATTTGCCGGTGATAATCGCCGCGCTTCAGGCCACCGTAGAGCCGGAATACAATCTCTACGGCCGCCAGACGACGACCCACCCTGGCGCGCATCTCGTTATCGTTCACGGACCGGCACGGACCGAACTCGACATCAATTGCCGCCAAAACGTTTTCGGTCAGGGTTGGCGCGCGAATGCCACTATTGGACGCGCGCTCCGATTGCTGCTGATGAACGTGGGCGGCGGCCTCCCTGGGATTACAGATATGGCCACCCACGGCCATCCTGGGAAGTACTCCTACTGCATCGGCGAGGACGAGGAAAATAGCCCGTGGCCCGGGTTGCACGCAGACCGAGGCTTTGAGGCGGATTCCAGCGCCGTCACCGTGCTCTGCGCAGAATCGCCCCATAATATCAATGATATGGTCAGCAAAACGCCGGAGCTCTATTTGGGTAGCGCAGCCTCGGCGATGAGCCATCTCGGCGCCAACGGCCCCTATCGCGGTCGGCTCGATGCGGAGCAAATGCTCGTGATGACCGCGGAATCCGCCCAATGGCTCGACGAACGAGGATGGGACAAGCAAACGGTCAAGGAATTCATCTTTGAAAATGCCCGTTGCCGCGTCGGCGATCTCCGCGACCGCGGCGGTTGGGGACAAAGTAAGATGGCCGACTTCATTGACGAAAACGACGACGATGCGTTGGCACCCATCGTTCCTGCGCCGGATCATATCGTCATCGTTGTCGCCGGCGGTCATGGCCGGCATATGCAGGCGGTTCTGGCATCTTCTTATTGCAAAAGCGTCACTAAACCGATCACCTAAAGGGACGGAACGGCGGCCAGCTCAATGCAGACATTTATCGGTACCTGAGTAAGCGCTGCCCCATTACAGAATCTTGCTTGAAAGTGGCTCCCGTTGAGGAGTTAAATAGCCGTAACATTGACTTCAGAATAATCAGGTCACAGGGGAAGGAAATCACAATGACCACATCCGACAAACCTACCGCCAAACCGAGCCCGGCACGGCGTAAATTCCTTAAAGGCGCCGGCATTGCCGCAGCCACCGGCACCGCCGCTCTCGCGCTTGCTGCGTGCGATGACAAAGCGGAAAAAGCCGAAAAAAAGGCTGATAAACCGGCGGCCCCACAGGTTTCCAAAGCGAAGACCATCACGCTCAAAGTCCAGACCTCTTGGGGAGCGAAGTCGGTCTTCCAGGATATGGCCAAACAGTACGCCGAACGCGTCGACAAAATGTCCGGCGGCCGCCTCAAAATCGACCTTTTGCCCGCAGGTGCCGTGGTCAAGGCGTTTCAAGTTCAGGACGCCTGCCACAAGGGCGTGCTCGACGGCGCCCATACGGTGACCGCCTATTGGTACGGCAAAAACAAGGCCGCGTCGCTTTTCGGTACAGGCCCGGTGTTTGGCGCCAACGCATCGCAAATTCTTGCCTGGATCCATTATGGCGGCGGCAAAGAGCTGTACCGCGAGTTGGTACAGGATATTCTGAAGCTCAATTTGGTTGGCTTCTTCTGTATGCCGATGCCGACCCAACCGCTTGGCTGGTTCAAGAACGAAATCAAAACCGCCGATGATATGAAGGATTTGAAATATCGTACGGTCGGCCTTGCCACGGATATCATGCAGGGCATGGGCCTGAAAGTGACCCAGCTGCCTGGCGGCGAAATCATACCGGCACTCGAGCGTAACGTGATCGAGGCCTTCGAGTTCAATAATCCCACATCCGATCGCCAGTTCGGTGCGCAGGACGTTTCCAAGACCTACATGATGGGGAGTTATCATCAGGCCGCCGAGTTCTTCGAAGTGATCTTCAATAAGGACAGGTTCAACAAACTCGCGCCCGAATTGCAGGCGATACTGGAATACGGTGCGGAAGCGGCGAACACGGCCAATTACGGCTTCGCCATGGATAGCTATTCCAAGGACCTTCAAGGACTAATTAACAAGGACAAGGTCAACGTCTACCGTACCCCCGAAGGGGTGATGCAGGCACAACTCGCCTCTTGGGATACCGTGCTGAAAAAACTCGAGTCCGACCCCTTCTTCGCCAAGGTGGTGAAAAGCCAGAAGGAATGGTCGCACCGGGTCGCGTTCTACGATCTCATGAACGCCGCCGATTACAAGCTCGCCTTCAAGCATTACTTCCCCGGCGAGATCAACTTCTAGGCGGATCGAGGCATAGTGAAAAATGGGGCGGCATCGCAAATGCCGCCCCACTCCTTTCCCGGAAAATTTCCCTAACGTTTAGCGCTAAAGCGAATGGAAAAATTCATTCTCTTGATCGATACCGTAACCGCCTGGGTGGGCAAGGCATTTGCCTGGTGCATCTTGGTGATGACGTTCGGCGTCGGTTATGAGGTTTTCGTCCGCTACGTATTGCGTGAACCGACAAGCTGGGCCTTCGATATCAGCTACATGATGTATGGGGCTCTTTTTATGATGGCCGGCGCCTACACCTTGTCCCGTGACGGCCATGTGCGAGGCGATGTTCTGTATCGCCTCTGGAAGCCGAAGACACAGGCAATCATCGAATTCATCCTCTACTTCTTGTTTTTTTTCCCGGGCGTTATCGCTCTGATCTTCGCGGGTTGGGACTATGCGGCGGAATCCTGGTCCTACAATTCGGGCAGGGGCGAAGTCAGCGTCATGAGCCCGGCCAATGTACCGATTTTTCAATTCAAGACCATAATCCCGATTGCCGGTTTTCTGCTGTTTATCCAAGGGATTGCCCAACTCTGCCGCTGTATTATTTGCATTCGTACCGGCGAATGGCCGGCCCATCTCGAGGACGTGGAAGAGATGGAAACCATGATGCAACACGCCCATGACTACGGGTCCGCCGACGAGGGAGAAAAGAAATGACCGACCCTCAAGTCGCGGTGCTGATGCTGGGCATTTTTATCTTCACCATCCTGCTGGGTTTCCCGATCAGCTTTACGTTGATGGCGATGGGCGTGGTGTTCGGCTACTACGCCTACTACGACGCCGAACGCATGCAGTCGATTTTCGACAACCGAATCTTCGATCTGTTCGTCAATCAGACCTATTCGGTGATGGCAAATGATGTGCTGACCGCCGTCCCGCTGTTTCTATTCATGGGCTATATCGTCGAGCGAGCTAATATCGTCGACCGGTTGTTCTTCACTTTGCAGATCGCGATGCGCCGGATGCCGGGCTCGATGGCGATCGCCGCTCTCGCCACTTGTGCGATGTTTGCAACCGCCACCGGAATCATCGGCGCCGTCGTCACTCTAATGGGATTGCTCGCGTTCCCGGCGATGTTGAAGGCGCGTTACGACACCAGCTTTTCCGCCGGGGTGATCTGTGCCGGCGGCTGTCTCGGCATTCTGATCCCACCCAGCATCATGCTGATCGTTTATTCCGCCACCTCCAATGTGTCGGTGGTGAAGCTGTATGCGGGAGCGATCATTCCGGGCTTCATGCTGGCCGGCCTCTATATTCTCTATGTCATCGGCCGCGCGGCGTTGAACCCGAGCCTGGCACCGAAACCCAAAGAAGAGGATATCGAAGACACATCGCTCGGCGGCGTAATTTGGATGATGGCGACGTCGTTTTTCCCGCTCGCCTTTCTTATCCTCTCGGTATTGGGTGCGATCCTTTTCGGCCTCGCAACGCCTTCGGAGGCCGCCGCGGTCGGCGCCCTGGGCGGGTTATTGCTGGCCACTTGCTATCGCGCGCTTAGTTGGGAGCGTTTGAAAGAATCGGTTTATCTCACCGTCCGAACTTCGGCCATGGTGTGTTGGCTTTTTGTCGGCTCCTGGACCTTCGCCTCGGTATTCTCCTATCTGGGCGGGCACGACATCATCAAGGATTTCGTACTGTCGATGAATCTCACACCTTTGATGTTCCTGATCCTTGCGCAATTGATCATTTTCCTGCTCGGTTGGCCGCTGGAATGGAGTGAAATCATAATTATCTTCGTTCCCATTTTCCTGCCGATGCTCGGACACTTCGACGTCGACCCGCTGTTCTTCGGCATTCTGGTCGCGCTTAACCTCCAGACGTCTTTTCTTACGCCCCCAATGGCGATGGCCGCCTACTATTTGAAAGGTGTGGCACCGCCCCATGTGCAATTGATGGAAATCTTCAAAGGCGTAATGCCGTTCCTCGCCATGGTCCTGCTTGCGATGGTTATTCTTTACAACTTCCCCGAGATCGCGCTTTGGCTGCCAAATCAACTCTACGGCAAGTAATCTAGGAGGTAGCGACGTGAGTTTGGCCGAATTAAATGCACTCGATGCCGCCAAAGCATTGGAAGAAGGCGCATTTTCAGCTTTGGAGCTTACTCAGGCCTGCCTCGATCGTATCGACGAAATTGACGGTGATATCGAAGCCTGGACCCATATCGACCGAGACCATGCTTTGGCTCAAGCCGGGGCCGCAGACGAGGTACGCCAAGCGGGACTGCCAACAGGACCGCTGTTCGGATTACCTGTCGCAGTAAAAGATATATTCGATACGCACGACATGCCGACCGAATGCGGCACACCACTTTATGCGGCACGAACACCAAGCTCGGATTCCACCGTCGTTGCGCTATTACGTCAGGCAGGCGCAATCATTATCGGTAAGAGCGTGACCACCGAACTAGCCATGTACGGACCCGGTAAGACGAAAAACCCTCATGACCGGGAACGCACACCGGGTGGGTCCTCAAGCGGATCGGCCGCCGCGGTCGCCTCGGGCATGGTGCCGCTTGCGATCGGCAGCCAGACCAACGGATCGATGATCCGGCCCGCCTCATTTTGCGGGACCGTCGGCTTCAAACCATCCCACGGACGCATATCGCGAACAGGCGCGCTATTGCTTTCGCGCGCACTCGATACGGTGGGTGTGTTCGGACGTACAATTGCCGATGTAGCGCTAATCGGCGACGCGCTCGCACATTACGATGCCCAAGACCCGGACATGCGCCCCCTCGCACCGCCGCGCCTGCTGGAAACAGCACTTAGCGAGCCTCCGGTCGAGCCGATGTTTGCCTTCGTTAAGTCACCGGTTTGGGAAAAAGCCCGGGATGACGTCCAGGCGGGTTTCAGCGAGATCGTCGACGCACTCGGGAACCAATGCGACGAGGTGACGTTGCCCGAACCGTTCGACCAAGGTGTCGATCTTCATCGCACAATTATGATCTCGGACATTGCGCGAAATATCGGCCCACTCTACGACCGAGGAGCCGAACAATTGAGCCCGCAACTCCGCGAGATGGTCGAAGCAGGCCGTGACGTACGGGCAGTAGATTACGCCAACGCAATCGAGCTTCGCGAAACGCTGAATGCGGGCCTCGATCAGATTTTCGCCCGCTATGATGCGATCGTCACCCCGGCAGCAACAGGCGAAGCGCCGGAAACACTCGACTATACCGGCAACCCGGTCTTCTGTTCGCTTTGGACTTATTGCGGGGTGCCGGCGATCAGCCTACCGTTGCTAAGCGGATCGAACGACATGCCGATTGGCGTTCAATTGGTCGGCCAACGGGGCCATGATGGCCGGTTGTTGCGCACGGCGCGGTGGATGGCCGATCGACTGGCCAAGGAAGAAGGATAAAGGCGATGATCGACAAAGTTATAGCCGCCATTTCGCTCGTACTCTTGATCGCCTTCTTGGGCGTCGTGGTGGCCTTTGTGCGCGAAATCGACCTTGCGATCGTCATTCTCCTTGGCATCGGCCTCGCATCATACGATTTCTGGACCAGCGTCTTTAGAAACGACGGCAATACCAACTCTTAGAGAAATTCCGCTATGCGAGGGCTTCGACGCTACAGAACCGGCTTCGAACGGATCGGCATGGTTACCTTCGTAAGCGTCGCCGTGGCAATCGCCTTACTGCATTTGTTAGCGGAAACCGGCTATGTACCGACACCGGATCTTGACCAAACAATCACGCAAGAATGCGGCTTAGGCGGAACCGATCCTATGGTTTATCTTTGCCGCGAAGCGGCGAAGGCGGAACACCGCTGGCACCACTACACCGCGGCAACTGACACCCGGATTTATCTCATTGTAGTGTTGATCGTTTTATCAGCAGCGATTTTGCTAGCCGGCCGCTGGAGCCTGACCTGGATTGCGGAAGGATTCCGTACTGGCGTGAAAGACGATTAGATCTTCTCGTCCGGCAAACCGGTCGCCAGGCCTTTACGCGCCGGACCACCGCTAATCATGATGTTGAAGCTGATACTGAGACGATCACCTGCCGACGTATTGAGTTCGGTGCTGTGTTCCAACCAAGACGGAAACATCATCAACAGGCCTTCCGCCGGCTGCACATAGCGTTGGGCAATGTTGTGCTCTGTCGGCTGTTTGATCGCCGGGACGAAAATACCCGCCTGCGGCCTGGGATCATGGAAAATGATGTCGCCACCGTTTTCAGGAGTGCGAGCATAATAGACCCCGCTTAACACGCAATTTGGATGATTGTGGCGGGTATGGGCTTTACCGGGATCGTCGAGATTGGCCCAACTATCGGTGATGTAAAAGTGTTCGAATTCATATTGCAGGAAGTTCAGCACACCCTGTGCGGCACCGACGATGTATTCCATCAACGGCGCGAAATCGTCCATCTCGTTGAGATCGGTATAGCTGACCCAACCACCACCATCGGTGCGGTCATAGCCATGGCCTTGGGTTTGCAACTTCTTCACTGCAGCAAAAATGTCGTCATTCAACCTCTCGCAGTCACCGATCTCATGGATCCAGACGCTGGTCGGGAAAATATCGATGACATCGGTGCCCGCAAACATGGCTGTCTCGCTTTACCTCTCGAATCCCAAAATGTTGCTCGGCACGTTATCCGATTTCGCGATGAAGACCGAGAAACTTAATGCCACATAGGCATTTATCTTTACTCTCTTTGAAGATTACCACCATCGAGATGGCCTTCGCCATTGCCCAACATATCGCCTTTTTGCAACCGGCCAATTGCGCTACTCTTTCCATCGAGTGAGGAGAAATCGCATGGGCCAGCAGTTCGGCATTATCCCGACCGGCAAGGCGCTCGGCGCCGACATCATTGATTTTGACATCCACAAAATGGATGAGGACGACGCGACGCGTATTCGGTCCGCTTGGCTCGAGCATCTGGTTTTACGCTTTCGAGGACTGGACTTCGGTGATGCGGAACAGGTGCGCTTCACCAAGTTCTTGGGAGATCCCGAGCTATCCCCCCGCGCACTTTGCACCGGCGAGGAACTGGTCGAAAATCACCCAGAAATCGGTGTTATCAGCAATGTGCTCGACGAAAAGACCGGCGAGCCCATCGGCACCCTCGGTGACGGCGAATGCATGTGGCACACGGACATGTCCTATATCGAAAAACCCCCCACCGCGAGCATGCTGCATGCGCTGGAACTACCTCCAGCAGGCACCGGAGGTGATACGGAATTTCTCTGCATGTACACGGCGCTGGAGACGCTCGATCCGGCCATCGTCGAGCGTATCGAAGGCAAACTACTGCGCCACGAAAACGTGACGCTCTCCAGCGGCGGCGTACGCAAGGGTATGGAAGACAAAATTCCCACCTCCGGCGATGTCCGCGACTGGCAAGGGCCATCGCATCCGATCATTCGTGTGCATCCGGAAACAGGCCGTAGATGCCTGTTCCTCGGACGCCGTATCCACGCCTATATCGAAAGTATGGAAGTGGAGGAAAGCGAGGAAATCCTCGATGCCATCTGGGCGCATATCATGCAGCCCGAATTTTGCTGGCAGCAGGTTTGGAAACTCGGCGACATGGTGCTCTGGGACAATCGCTGCGTCATGCATCGGCGCGATGCCTTCGACCCCGCCACACGACGGATCATGCACCGCACCCAACTCAAAGGCGACTTGGTCACTTAACCAGTCCCGTTGATGCCGCCCCGTTGCCGTAAGACGGCCTTCCGCCTACAACCGAACCTAACGAAACCCACTCTCCGGGAGGATCTGCCATGAGCTTCTTATGGAAGAAGCGTCTGGGCGACAGCGCCAGCGACCTATTGAAACACTATTACGCGGATATTCTCCGCCGCCCGGAGATGCTGGAAGCACTCCACGCCTACGACAAGGCGCAGTTGATCATGGTCGCGGAATCGGGCCGCGCACCCAAAACCGCGATCAAAAAGTTAACCAAGGCCATCGCCGGCATGGAACGAAAAGGCGTCGTCGCAGAGCGTGAGGCGCTATGGAACGTAATTCACGGCGGCGAAGATTATCTTCGCCAGAAATGCGGCGAGGATGCGGCTGGCTGGATTCACCTCGGCCGTTCGAGCCCGACCATTCGCGTCGTTGCAACCCGCATCGCTTTTCGCCAAAAACTGCTGGAAATCATGGATTCCAACCTAGCGCTTCGGCGCGCGATGATCCGCCTCGCAGGCAAACACCTGAAAACGCTGATGCCTGGCTATTCCTATATCCAGCATATCGAACCCGGTACGTTCGGGTTTTACATCATGTCGTTTGTCGAACCGTTGGCACGGGATTTCGGCCGTCTGAAGAACGCTTACGAAAACGCCAACATTAGTTCGGTCTGTACCGGCGGTGGATACGGCGTCGAATTCGATCTGGACATCGAGCGCCTCGACGACCTGCTCGGCTTCGAGACGGAAATGTGGAACTCCCGCGATTCGATCCGAAATTACGATTATGCGGTCGACGCCTACATGGCGCTCGCCCTGATGCACAACACGCTTGGACGGCTCGCACTCGACTTCTTGATCTGGCACAGCCAGGAATTCAATTTCATTCGCTTACCCGGCCGACATTCGATCACCTCGTCCATCGCACCGCAAATGCGCATCCCCTATGTGCTCGAATTTGTGAACGGCACCAGTGGGTTGATTACGGGCCGGTTGATGGAAATGCTCTCAGTCCTCAAAACCGCCTCCGATCAGCTCGAGGCCGCTACCATGCTTCCGGCGGAGTTCTGGACCTGCTGTGACGAGTCAGGAGCGGCCATCGAAGCATTGGTGGACTGCCTCGACGAAATCGAGGTCAACAAGAAGCGAATGGCGGAGAAAGCCCAGGCCCATTGGGTCCAAGCGACCACGCTGATCGCCTACCTGGTCAATGAAAAGGGGATGTCCTTCCGCGTCGCCCATCAAATCCTCTCGGTCATCGCCCAAGAGGTCGTCGACAAAGGCCTGCCCCCCGCCGACATCACCGTCGACATGGTCGAGGATGCTGCGATTGAGCATACGGGCAAGAAGATCGGCCTCACCGAAGACGCACTCAAACACACCCTCGACGCGTGGACCGGCGTGGAAGGTCGCCGCTACCGAGGCGGCACCGCCCCGGATCGTGTTCGCGACCATATCAAGGCGGCGAAGGCCGCGTGCACAGGGGATACGAAGACGTTGAAGGCGCTAGCGCGCGGCGTAGAGCGGGCGGAAAAGAAGCGGGATACGGCGTTCGATAAGTTGAAAGCGGCGATGCGTTAGGCGTTCGCCAAAATCATATCCGCCGCCTTTTCGGCGATCATGATCGTCGGTGCGTTCGTGTTGCCGCTGCAGAGCCGCGGCATTACTGAGGCATCCACCACGCGAAGGCTTTCCAGACCGCGCACCTTCAATTCCGGATCGACCACGGCCATATCGTCCGTCCCCATCTTGCAGGTCCCGACCGGGTGATAGAGGGTCGCGCCGGTATTCCGGGCGTGGTCCAGCAAATCTTCGTCGCTTTCGGCTTTTTCGCCGGGCGCCAACTCGTGAACCACATGGGGTTTCAAGACATCGGTCTCGGTCATGGCGCGGGCGAAACGCATTCCCGCCACCAAGACTTCCTGATCCATCGGGTCCGACAAAAAGTTTGGCAGAATTTCCGGCTTGTCCGAGATGTCCGGTGAGACAGCGTGGATATGGCCCCGGCTTTCGGGACGAAGCTGGCACGGTCCGATGGTCAAACCGGGAAACGGATCGAAGATGCGCTTGTGGGGATCGCGAAAGGTAGCGTGCGCCATATGGAACTGAATATCCGCGTCATCGAGTTCGGGCCGGCTTTTGACGAACCCGCCGATAATACCTGCGGCCTGCGCCAATGCCCCTTTTCGCAGGAACCCGTATTTCAGCACTTCGCCAACGAGCCGTACACCTCGGGTCAGCTGATTAATCGACCGAACACCGTCAGCCAGCCGCCAGGAGAGCCGCGCGATATAGTGATCCTGCAAATTTTCGCCGACACCCGGCAGATCGCGCCCAACCTCGATACCAAGGTTCTGTAAGCGTTCCCCCTGGCCAACGCCGGACAGTTCGAGCAATTGCGGCGATTGCACCGCACCGGCGGCGAGGATCACTTCACGGCGGGCCGTGACCGTATGCTCTTGGCCCGATTTTTCGAAAACGACACCGCTCGCCTTGCCGTCTTCGAGCAGAATCTTTTTCGCAAAAGCGCGCTTTTCGACCGCAAGATTGGGCCGTTTCAACGCAGGTTCGAGATAGGCATGCTTGGCACTGAAACGGCGGCCGTTCTTCTGCGTGAGTTGGTAATAGAAAAACCCCGCCTGCTGGTCCGAATTGTAGTCGTGCTCCACCGGATAACCCATGGACCCACCAGCCTCGATCACCTTGTCCAGGATATCGTAACGGCTGCGGGTCTCCGCGACGTTGAGCGGGCCACCCTCGCCATGGAAATCGTCGCCACCGGCCTCACGGTTTTCCGAGCGCTTGAAATAAGGCAACACGTCCGAATAGGACCAGCCGGTACAGCCCGATTGAGCCCACACATCGTAATCCCTGGGCTGGCCACGCACGTAGAGCATGCCGTTAATCGAACTCGAACCGCCGATCACCTTGCCGCGCGGGATCGGAATCTTACGGTTGCCGGTGCCTTCCTGCGGCGTGGTCTCGAACAGCCAGTTCACCGACGGGTTGGACATTGTCTTGATGAAACCGACAGGTACGTGAATCCAGGGATTAAGATCGGACCCGCCCGCCTCCAAAAGGCAGACCGTATGGCGGCCGTCGGCGGTCAGCCGATTGGCAAGCGTACAGCCGGCGGAGCCTCCGCCCACGATGACGAAATCGAATTCCATGCGTTCTCCCCCGGCCTATTATTCGGCTTGCCTTTACGTGATAGCAATCTATCGTCTATATCGCCACCGAGGGAGGTAGCACCCATGGAAGTTGTCCAGCTGGAAAATTTCGGCGCCGAAGTACGCGGCATCGACATGTCCGGCGACTTGGATTCGGAGACCGTCGCCAAACTCCACCGGATATGGGCGGAAAACGGCGTCATCCTGTTTCGCGATCAGGCGCTGGAAGAGGCGGACGTGGTGGCGTTCAGCCGGCTTTTCGGGGAATTGGAAATCCATGTGCGCGAGGAATATCTGTCGAAAGATCATCCGGAATTACTCATCATCTCCAACGTCAAAGAAAACGGTGAGCCAATCGGTATTCTCTCCGACCACGAAGTCGGCTGGCATCACGATCAGATATATCTACCTCGCCCGGCGGTAGGCTCCCTGCTCTACAGTGTCAAAATCCCACCAAGCGGCGGCAACACGGAGTTCTGCGATCTTGCCGGCGCCTATGACGCTCTTTCCGACGAGAAGAAGCGCGAGCTCGATGGGGTGCGCGCGGTCCACTCCTACGAATATTTCAATCGCAAATGGAGCGAGCCGACCAACGAAAAGCAGAAAAATCGAACACCCGACGTTACCCACCCGCTGGTGCGCACCCACCCGACAACGGGCCGAAAGGCAATCTATGCGGATCCCGGAATGACCGCCGGCATAGATGGGATGGGAGAGGACGAGGGGCATGCCTACCTGGACCAGCTCTACGCGCACTGCCTGAATCCGCAATTTATCTACGATCATGAATGGCGCCTGGGCGATGCGTTGATGTGGGACAATGCCTCCACCATGCATCGGCGCGGCGCATTCGATCCGGCCGCCGAACGGATCATGAAAAGAACCACTATCCTGCCGGCCGCAGACCAGGCGATTCCCGTCTAAACCGCGAAATACCCCTATAATCGCGCGACCGAACGGCGTAAATTTACACTCAGGTGCAGCAGACCTTTATCGAGGCGAAAAGGAGAAACGCAGATGCCCTACTACTACCCGAAAGAGATGGAGACCCATCAGGGCAAGGCCAATCCGCATCAAAGCATTCAGCAGGTGGCGGGCGAATTTATGAAGGCCGGCGTGGTGACCAAACCCGAAGGGTCCGGCCCGCCGCTGCATTCGCACCCGAATGAAGAGCAATTCACCTATATCTTGTCAGGTGAGCTGCATTACATCCTCGATGACGACGAGCGCATCGTCAAAGCCGGCGACATGATCCATATCCCGCGTAACACCAAGCATCGGAGCCGTGCCATCAACGGTCCTGCGACCTTCTTCACGGTCAAAAGTCCGCCGGGCGATACCGGCCATCTCGATGAAGATTACAACAAGGCCGAAGACGCGGAAGAACGCGAGAAGACGTTTCCGGGGACGACAGACAGTTAAACGGGATTCGGTGCGCCGCCGCACTTATTCTGCTGCTGCGGCCGCCTCTTCCTTCGACATCGCGGGCCCGTAAGGCGGTTCGCCCTTCAGGATTATGCGCTGCAACAGCCGTTCCTGACTCAAATCGTAATCGAAGAAAGCCTGGTGCAGGGCCGAGCGGTTATCCCAAATCAGAAGATCGTTCTTGCGCCACTTATGGCGATAAAGAAACTCCGGCGTCTCGATCTTATCGAGTAACTCCTGAATGAAATCCCGGGTCTCTTCCGGAGTCATATCATCGATATGGTCGATCTTGATCGCGTGGAAATAGATCGCCTTGGTGCCGGCTTCCGGGTGCTCACGCACCAACGGATGCGAACGCGCTTGGCGAGCGAGTTCCTCCTTCGAAAGAATGAAGTTCTTGGTCGATTCCGCGAGCCGAGCCCGGCCCGAAGTCACCAGATTATGCATCACCATGGTGTCGAGCTGATTTTTGAGATTCTCGGGCAGCGATTCGTACCCATCACGGGTATTGAGAATCCCCGTGTCGCCCCCTTCATCGGGCACGGTGACACCGTAAAGTGCGGTGTAATTCGGCGGGTATTTCCTATGGGTCTGATCCGAGTGCCAAATCCGGCCGTGCATCACCCGTTTGCCCTGCTTGTCGCGATGCTGATTGGAGACATTGGTGACCATCGACGTGCCCTCGATGGCATATTCGGCCGCATATTGGCCTCTCATCGGCTCGCCGAATATCTCCACAGCTTTTGCATATTCGGGCGGCGTCAGCTCCTGGTCACGAAAGACAAGCGCAATATGCCGCGTCAGCGCATCACGCAGCTTGGCGACGGTTTCCGCATCCGGCCGTTGCTTGAGGTCTAGGCCGGTAACTTCCGCGCCGGTATTTTTGCCGAGCGGTGTAATTTGCATAATCGCCTCCCTTAAGCTCCCATCGAACTCAAAGCATCCCACGGCTATTTTGCGCGTGCAAGGCCGCCATCAACTCGGCATCCTCGTAACGCGCCATCGACAGCGCGGAGGCATAGTCCGGCATTTTGTTTTCCAATATCCATGCCGCCGTCAGTTCACCGGCAGCACAGGCCGCCATGGTGCCGAAACCCGAAAGCGCCCCGGCAACGAAGGCGCCGTCCACCCCCATCGGTCCGATCAATGGCCAATTCTCTGCAGTTTGGGTGTAGTAGCCGCCGTAATGGATACGGTTTTTCGGCAACCGCCCGTAATAGCGTTTGAGTGCCGGGCTCAGACGCGCCGCCCCACGCAACACGATCTCCGGAAAATGATCGAACAGCCGGGGCTCATTCGTTGGCGCCTCTTCGGCTTCATTGAAAGCCCAGCCCAGCTTGACCCATTTCCCCCCCTCGCCGCCATCGGGCCGACAATGGATCGCACCCGGCATTTCGGCCGCGAGCCACGCCAATCCCTCATCGCCGCCGAGCAAATTCTTTTCCTCGTCGGACCAATCGATCACCTGCGGATCGAGATCGATACCAAACGGCATATCGCGAGGAATTGCACCGGACACGTCTTCGAATGCTATTTTCTGCTGCAAGACGTTCGTCACCGGCAGAGTGATGTCGAGCATCGCTGCGATCTCGTTGATAAACGGTCCGGCGGCATTGACGATCTTCCCCGCCCGCAACGGTGACCGGTCCGACGATAGAGAGAGCAAAAAATCCGCCGAGCGCTCGATCCCTGTGACCTCGGCCATTATCCGGTTTCCCCCGGCCGCGCGAAATTCATCGAGCATGGCCTGACCCATTTGCTGACTGGAAATGGCACCGGCCCGGCGGATATGGACCAGTGATTGGACTTCCGGATCGATCCACGGAAATTGGCTGGCGATGAAGCTCGACCCGCATAGCATATCGACGCCGTCGGGAGCCTGGCGCCAATCGGCACTGATCGGCGGTTCATAAGTGCTAGGCGTTTCGTGGAGCCGTATTTCTTCCTCGCCGTCGGCTTGGTAGCCAGCCAATAATTCCGACTTTAGTGCATCTGCATCTGCAGTCCGCGTCGCCAACAGATAACCGCGGCGGGTCATCTGGATAGCGTTATCGGTTTCGCGTGCCCAATCTTCCATCAAATCGATCGAATGATCGGTGAACTGTTTCATCACCGGGTGCGGCCACCAATTTCGGTAGTTTTCGCCTGATTGGGCCGATGTCAGTGCCATTGGCGCGGCACGGTCGATCAGCGCCACCCCGAGTTCGGGCGCAGCTCTTTTCAGATAACTCGCGACCGAAATGCCAACGATACCGGCACCAATAATCGCGACATCGGTTTTCGAATTCGACATTTGGTTAATTTAGGCCGCTGCGTACCACCAATCGGGGCTTGGTCACGCCGCGACAAGCGGTTTGCCTTCGATCGCCGTCGATTCTTCGCCGTCAACACCGACCGGCACATCACCAACCAGTGTGGTGCGGTAAAAATCGCGGTCGAAGTCGCTTGCCCAGATATCGCGCGGCGCCATATGGGCGGTCGAACGGTTGTCCCACATGGCAATCGAGCCCGGCTCCCACTTGAAGCGCACAGTGAATTCGGGCCGAACCGCATGGGTCTTCAACAGATCGAGCAAAGCGGTGCTTTCGGTCGGGCTCAGGCCTTTGATCTCGTGCAGGAATGTGGGGCTGATATAGAGGACCCGCTTGCCGGATTCCGGATGCACCCGCACCAACGGATGTTCGGTTATGATCAGATTGTCCTTCATCTGATCGAGATAATCCTTGTTGGGTTTGATCCCGGCCTTTGGCGCGTAGTAATGCACCCCACGCAAACCGTCGATGAACTCGCGCATCACCGGCGACAACGCTTCGTAGGCCGCGTTGAGATCGGTCCACATGGTATCGCCGCCATAGGGCGGGACGATTTCGCCTCGGAGGATGGAAACTTTCGGCGGATTGATTGCGGGCGTTACGTCCGTATGCCATCCCTGCCAGGGCAGATAGAGCAACTCTCCCGAGCCGCGGGTCTTGCGGCGGTCCTTCGCGACCCAATAAAGCTCGTTCCATTTCTTATGGCCGCCATAGACGTGATGGCCCGGAGTCAAATCGCCGAATTGGCGGGACATGGCGATGAAAGCGTCGTTGTCCATCGATTGATCGCGAAAAAACACCACCTTCCAATCGACCAATGCCTGCCAGATTTCCTCGACTGCCGCGTCCTTCAACGGCTTGGTGAGATCGATACCGTGTATTTCGGCACCGATCGTCATCGCCATCGGCCGGATGGTTATCGTATCGAGCTGAATTTCGCTTGCGTGATTGTCCAACGGCACCGCACTCGCCTCCCCCAGTTGCTTTCACTGGCAATGATAGGCTGCCCCAGAAGGGCGAACAAGCATATGACGTGTTTGATCCGCGAGGGAATCCGCCGGAGTTTCCCAACTCACGGAAATTCGCATTCTAAAATAATAATTTAGGGGGAAAGTGGTGCCCAGGGGCGGAATCGAACCACCGACACGCGGATTTTCAGTCCGCTGCTCTACCAACTGAGCTACCTGGGCAACTGATTCGACAATAGTCTGGATAGCTGGATCCGCTTATAGAAAATTAGGCTTGGTGTGTCCAGCAAGTGAATAGTCGATTTATATTTTGGGGGCATAATGAGATTCGACGTACTCGTCCACAATTGACTTAAACTCGGCAGCTATATTTTTACCTCGAATCGTCATTGCCTTTTTACCATCAATGAGCTCATCATTATAATATGCTTGCCCTTCACCTAGCATAAGCAAGGCAATTTGAGACATTGGAGC
>PBKG01000001.1 GCA_002722095.1 Rhodospirillaceae bacterium | reverse complement strand
AGATCAAGAGCACAGGCACCGACATGTATGTCGGTTACCGTCATGTCTCGGTTGACCGTGACATCGCCGGTGCGCCTGGTGGCGAGATCGACTTCGAAGACCTAAACCTCTGGGTCCTCGGCTTCCGGGCGCGCTTCTAAACGACCCGTTGTATAGTTCGGTCTAATTTCCCTAGACGAGTGCGCGGCGCAGAGCTAGCGGTCAGAGAATGTCCTCTGGATCAGGAGATACGCTCGTTCGTTTATTGAGACACAGAAACAGCCGGGTTGCTCCCGTGCCGGCGATAGGCGGAGAGCGGTGAACGACGCCGTTATTCGTGCCAGCGCGGCTGCCTTTGAAAAAGGCAACATCATGCTCCCCTAGGTGCTCGATGGGGCCGTCGTATTGCTTCTGTTGACGAAGCGCATGCTCCGCATGGTCCATTCTGACCCACTCTGTCGTCGGGCCGCGATAAGTCGTTACGAGGCGCGCCTCCACATTATCGCGATGAAATTTCTTACAGGCGTCGTGTTCGATACGCTCCAGGCGAACGTCGACAAACTCGCCACGGGTGATATCGGCAAACATGCGGACAAGTTTGTCGATATCTTCAATTAGGAGATCGCGCTTATCGTCCGCTGGGAGGCCGAACTCGTCCAGTAATGGTTCGAGTGCAGGCGGGAGGCCGTCGGGCTCAACGAGAATACGAAGATAGGGTAGGTGGTCCACATCCGTTTGGGAGATCCAGTCCCGTAAACCTGCGGGAAGCGTTCGTTGCCAGATCACGAGTTCAGCATCGGGACCATTAATGGCAGCCAGGCCCTCTCTCGTATCGCAAGAGACAACACCGTTATTCCAATAGGGAGACTGGTCAGGAACCACGTGGTTTTGGTGTGCCGTCGGCTCATGCATCGAATTTTCAGGATTAGATATCATATTGCGGCCTCCGCGTACCGTCAGGTTGGAAAGGGAGCCGGCACGTGTAGTGGGGCATAAATTTCACTGGATAAATCTCGGATTCATGGCTCCCATAACCTCAGGAATCCCCCGGGCCATTTCTCTGCGGCCGTTAAAATAATAGTAGCTTATGTTATAACATAACGTAAGTTAATCTGTGGACTTTCGTTCATGATCCACCAATGAAACGATAAAAGTGGGAAATTGTCGCTGTACCTTATTTTAAGCTGACTCGCCCTTATGCCTCTGAATCGTTAATGGGCGGCAGTTCGGCCTGAAGTTTCTTAGGCAGTTTGCTTCGGACCAGATTGTAGGATCCGGTGATTCGGTATCGAAGCTCGTCCTCGGGTGTACCCCACGGCAGGTTGACCCACGAGCGGTGGAAATAGGGCGCTTTCACGCCAACGCCGGCATCGATAAGCATCTGGGCAGTCTCGATACTGTCGGTCTTGACCGAGACACCGGGCGTTTTGGCGCCAATGCAGGCAAACATCTTGCCTTTGATTTTCCAGGCGTCGTGACCCCCGCCCCAGGGGTCGGAGACCTCGGCGGCGGGTAAGGACCCGCAAATTTTATTTACCAAGTCACGGCTCATCGAGTGTCGTCCGGTTGTCCGTTCGGCAAGCCGGAGAATGACTTAAGTCCCGAGCGCTATCAAGAAAACCATATGGAACGAATTACGAAACGCCGATGTTCTCCGCGAATGAATGCGGTTGTAGGCAGAAGCGGAAGCTAGAGAGACCGAATGGTCTCGAATTGGGACAAGTATTGTAGAATGCTACGATAAGGCGGGCGTGAGACGGTAACCCGCTGGGAGGACTCCCGCATGAGCTATGTGATCAAGGAAATGCCGCCGCAGGTGCCGAAGGTGTTGCTCGACAAGGCGGCGCAAACGGATACCGCGACCGTTGGCCACATCCGCCATATGGGTTTCGTCGACCGGCGCGTTCAGCATGTGCTCGGTAAACGGACGACAGTTACCGGCACAGCCGTGACCCTGGCGATACCCGGCCAGGATTCGACCTTACTGCATCACGTCACTCAATTTCTCCGGCCAGGAGATGTGTTGTGCATCGATCGCCTGGGTGACGACAAACACGCCTGTTTGGGCGGCGGGGTGGCCACCGCCATTGTCGTCACCGGCTGCGCGGCGGTCATAATCGACGGTCCGTGCACCGACGTGCCCGAAATCGAGGAAACCGGTCTCGAGGTTTGGTGTAAGGGCACGGCTCCGATCACCACGCGTACGCACGACATCGGCGGCAGCTTTAACGTTCCGGTTTCGGTCGGGGGTAGTGTCGTCAATCCCGGGGATTTGGTGATCGCCGATTTTTCGGGCGTGCTGGTCATACCGGTAGAAGACGCGGAAGAGCCCCTGGATTGGGCGCTCGCCAAACAGGCGGCCCAGCCGGAGCGGTACAAAAAGGTAATGGCGGGGGAAAAGCTCGGTACGTTGTCCGGCGCGTCGGCCAAGGTCGAGGCGAAAACCGAAAAATAGCGGGTCGGTTGCTCTGACGCCACCGGGCCGGGATGGAGACCCTGTTATGGACCTAATTCAAATTGCGTTGGTTCTATCGGCTTTGCTCTGCGCCCTAGTGGCCGGCTTGGTGTTCACCTTTGCGATCGTCGCGATGCCGGGCATCAGGACTTTGGGCGATCTCGACTACCTCAAATCGTTCAAAGCAATGGATCGCGTAATTCAGAATAACCAGCCCATATTCATGTTGGTCTGGATTGGTTCGGTGTTGGTATTGCTCGGGTCGACCGCGCTGGGGTTCCGGCATTTGGAGGGCCTAGATCTTGTCCTCCTGATTGTCGCCTGCGCGATCTATATCCTCGGCGTTCACGTGCCGACGGTGGCGATCAATATCCCGCTGAATAACGATCTCCAATCCAAGAATCTGGACGCGATGAGCGAGGCCGAGGTGCAGGCGGTAGCTGAGATGTTCGAGACCCGTTGGATGCGCTGGAATACCATTCGGACGGTCGTCGCGATGGTGACCACGGTCCTATTGCTTGTTTTGCTAATTCGACTTTGATCGCCGGTGGCTCGTAACCGGCCTGCGCCTTTGCTATGCATTCCTAATTCAGCATAGAGGCAGGAGATAGGCACGTGGTTAGCGCTCAAAACACGATCTTTATCGTGTCCGACAATCACACCCGCAACGCACTTGGCTGCTACGATCACCCGGCGGTGCAGTCCCCCAACATCGATAGCATTGCGGATCAGGGTACCTTGTTTTCCAACGCCTATTCGGCGAGTCCTCTTTGCGGCCCATCGCGCGCTGCGCTTGCCACGGGCAGGTTTCCCCATCAATCGGGGTTTTGGGACAACATTCTGGTTTTCGACGGCACGGTTCCAAGCTGGATGCGTCGGCTCCGCGACCAAGGGCATCCGGTAACTTCAATCGGAAAGCTCCATTACAAAGGCACCGACGATAAAAACGGCATGACCGACGAGATCGTGCCGATGCACATCGTGGGTGGAAAAGGCCAGGTGTCCGCGTTATTGCGCTGGTGCGGACAAGAGCCGCCAATGAACGCGCAGCGTTCCATATATCTTCATGAGTGCGGGGAAGGGCTCTCGGATTATGGGGAGTACGATGTCACCATTCTCGAGAAGGCGCTCGAGTGGCTGGAGCAAAACAGCGACGGGGAGACGCCCTGGACATTGATCGTCTCTTTTACCTGCCCGCATCCGCCATTCAAAACGCCGCAGCGATTTTTGGACCTTTACGCCCCCGCCGATATGCCCTTGCCGAAACAGACGCAGCTTGAGGAACATCCCAACCATCCGGCGGTGAAGATTTTGCGGGAATCGAAAAATTACCGCGACATGTGGGACAAGGATGCTTTGCGGGTCATCGCGGCCAGTTACTATGCGCTGATCTCAATGGTCGACGAGAAAATCGGTCATCTGCTCGAGGCCGTCGATCGGCAGGGCATTACGGACCGAACGCGCCTTATCTATACGAGCGATCATGGCGAGTGTTTGGGAGCACACGGGCTTTTCGGGAAAAGCTGCCTGTACGAAGAGGCCATCGGCGTACCCCTCGTCATGTCGGGGCCGGACATCCCGAAAGGAAAAACCGTGGACGTCCCGGTTTCCCACGTGGACCTGTACCCCACATTGGTAGCGGCAGGCGGCGGTACGCTAACCGAAGAGGACGACGATCTGCTTGGCAGATCACTGTTCGAAACGTTTAGCGAAAATCCGGAAAGCCGGCCGGTCTTCGCGGAATATCATGGCACCGGTTCGGAATCCGGATGTTTCATGCTTCGCGATAAAAACATGAAACTCATTTATCACGTGGGCATGCAGCCACAGGTCTTCGATCTTGAGGCCGATCCGTTCGAACAGAACGATCTTACCGAAAAGGCCGATAGCCTGAACGATCTGGAGCAACGCTTGCGGGAGATTTGCGATCCAGAAGACGCCGATGCCCGGGCGAAATCCGCCCAGCGAACCCACGCGGACGCTATCGGCGGCACCGATGAAATTCTCAAAACCGGCGTGTTTAAACGCTCGCCAGTGCCAGGGAATGATGCGGATTACACGCCGTAAGGGGCGTGAGGGATAGCGCTAGGTATTGGGAGACCGGGCATATTCGCGTTCAAGCTGGGTCGATATCGAAAATTTGGAACCTAATTTTTCCGGCCTTTTACGAACTGACGTCAAACATACCCTTCGCACGGATGTATATGAGGCATTCGACACCGCCTGCACAGGAAACCGAATGCACGGTTTTGCCCTCGGATGCGAAAGTACTTCCGGGCGGCAGAATATTGCCGCCGACACTCTGGTGTTTTAGTCGGCCTTGAATTACGACGGCACGCAGGCTTTGACCTTGGCTTCGTATTTTACCGGAGAATTTGGCCGGTAATTTCAACAGTGTGCCGTTCAAGCTGTCTTTCGCAGGGGTGCCCCACAAAAACGCCAACTTGGCCGTCCCGGCGTCGTGCAACCAGGCCACCGTGGTGGCGTCCTGCCAAACGATATTGGTTACATCCACGTTGACCGGTCGTTCTTTGCTGTCAAAGGCCTCCTTGGCCGGCAGTACACCGAAGCCATCTTCGACCTCGACATAAGCGAGGATATCGTTTCCTTTGGCGGCGGTGATGTGGATGCCACCGGCGGGCTGTGTCCAGAAGGAGCCCGTCGGCATCCACATATGTTCCGCCTTGGGATCGTCATTGTGCAGCAGTCCACGGATAACGACGCCACGGTAGGCGACATTGTGGATATGGGGCGGTGAACTGAATCCATCGACCGGCTTCAGCAGAAATCCCGCCGGGCCGGGGCCAGTGCGATGACCCCAAAGGGTAGCGGCTTTTGGGCTCTTGTCGCCACGCAACGGATTAAGCTGCTGCCATTTGACCTCGGAGGCGGCCAAAATTGTGATGGCGGATTTCGATGCCTCGGATTGGGAGATGGCTTCGACACCGATCCAACTGGCAACAGAAATAGCCAGGACCTTAGCGATGAAACTACGGTTGAGCATATCTAATCTCCTTTATCGGGCGCTCGTACTCATTTCGCCATCGGTGGCGCTATATGTCCACAACCACCTTGCCGATGGTCTGGCCGCCGGTCAGACGATCATAGGCTTTGCCGGTCTCAGCGAGGCTGAACTCGGTCTCATCAAGCAGCGGCTTCAACGCGCCCGTATCTGCGATATCCGCGAGAGCGGCGAGGATGGCGCCATGCTCCTCGCGCCGACGGTCGTGTAGCATCGGGATCAGCATGAAGACCACGTGAATCGACAGGCCTTTAAAATGTGCCGGTGTCAGATCCAGCTCCAGTAGGGATACAGTCGTTGCGATTTGGCCGTTCAGTGCCGCCGCCTCGAAGGAGGCGGTCATATTGGTGCCACCGACAGAATCGAACACCAAGTCGAAACCATCGCCATCGGTGTGGGCCGCGACGTAATCGGCGACCGGTTCGGCGCGATAGTCGATCGCGGTGGCGCCCAATTGACGGATCGCGGCCAACTTGTCATCGCCGGTGCCGGTTGCGAAAACCTGGGCGTCGAAATAATTGGCCAACTGTATTGCAATATGTCCGACACCGCCGGCACCACCATGGACCAGTACTTTTTGGCCAGTGCCGATACCTGCACGCTGCAACCCTTCATAAGCGGTAATGCCGACCAGCGGCAGCGCCGCAGCTTCGCGCATCGACAATGATTTTGGCTTGTGGGCAATCAGCTTCGCATCCGCTGCCAACAGTTCCGCGAGCGTACCCGGCAGATCCGCAAGCCCGCCGGCGCAGCCATAAACCTCGTCGCCGGGTGCGAACCCGGTGACATCGTCGCCAACAGCCTCGATCGTACCGGCGAAGTCCATGCCGAGTAAGGCGGGAAGTTCCGGTGAGAGCGGCAGCTCCGTTCCCATGGTGCGGATCATGGTGTCTACGGTGTTGACGCTTGTCGCTGCGATACGTACGACCACGTGGCCGGGCGAGGGGACCGGATCGGGAATCTCTTCGAGCTGAAATTCGGCGTTTTCGCCATAGGCGTTGAGGATCGCGGCTTGCATGGGACGTCTCCAAATGGCTGCGGATAGTCCGAAAGATATTCTCTATATAGGGAAGTAAAAGCCGGTATTTGCGAAAACAGTTTTTTGATCTCGAATATAATGGAGCCTTAGCGCTCCCAGGTCGGCGGATTACCTATCTTTTCCAACAGAAAGTCTATGAAGACCCGCACTTTCGCAGTCAGCACATTGGATTTCGGATATACCAGCCAAATCGCCGAGCGATCGTCGACCTCGTAATCGGGCAGCACTCTGACGAGCGTACCGTCCTTTAATTCTTTATGGACGCTCCATAGCGAGTTCATGGAAATGCCGACGCCGGCAGCGGTCGCGATTCGCATACTCGTCCCATCGTCGCAAATAATGCGGTTGTTGGCGCCGGGCGGTGGGAAGGTGCCTGGCGGTGCGCCGGTTCCCGAAATGAGTTTTCGCGCCGGTCGGAACATATAGATCAGCAATTGATGTTCGATCAGTTCCTCCGGTGTTTGAGGGTGGCCTCGGCGGGTCAGATATTCCGGTGCGGCGCAGAGTATACGCGTGTCTTCGGCAAGTTTGCGGGCGCGTAGATTGCTGTCTTCGATGGCGAAATTGCGGAGCGCGAGATCAAAACCCCCTTCAACGAGATCGATCCTCGTATCAGACAGTTTCAGGTCCAAATTCACACCGGGATAGCGATCGAGGAATTCCGGTAGTATCGGCGCGATAAATAGCTGGGCGAACGTGCTGGAGGCGGCGAACCGTAGCGTCCCAGTGACCTCTTCACTGGTATGGCCGAGTGCGGCGCGCGCGGCATCTTCCTGGGCCAAGATATCTTTGGCGTAGGGCAAGAAATCCGCACCTTCGGTGGACAGCGAGACTTTTCGTGTCGATCGGTGCAGCAAATCGGCACCGAGTTGCTTTTCAAGTTTCGATAGTCGTGCACTCGCAACTGCAGGCGCTAAGCCGAGCTGGCGTCCGGCAGCGCTGATGTTGAGCATCTCGGCGGCCATCACAAACAGCCGCACTGCGTCGGTATCCATGAGATTTTATCCAAAATCCAAAAACCAACGCCGATTTTGGCAGTTTATTCAATAAATCCTAGGCAAAAATAGATGATTTGCCCGATTTTGATCGGGTCATGGAAACGAGAGGCAAAAAAATCGCCTCCTAGCAGGTACGAATACGTCTAGTTGCTAATGCTTTGGCTAGGAATCGGGAGAGCGAATGACGCCGTCTTTTTCCAATGCGTCGATGTCCGCATCGCTCATGCCGAGCAGGCCGCCGAACACGTCGCGATTGTGCTCGCCTAAATCCGGATAGAATTAGATCTAATGAGTCTTCGGCCAACCGAGGCTTTACCAACTTTAGGTACAATATTTGCATACTCGTACTGCATGCAGAAAGAGATGGAACGAATCTATTCGAATGCCAAACCAATTGCTGATGCTATTGGTCTAGGAGAAACCTTGGAATTGGCGGGAGATAATTCGGTACTCGGTGAATTTATCAACACGCCAAATGTCGTTCAGGCCAGCAACGACTACCTATTGAAACCTCAAACCTGTATGGTTTCGAGTTTCGACGGTGACGGGAACCGTTCTACGGTCCTATATTCGAAGGCATACTTTAATCAACTTTACACGTTCGAGGACGAAGTCTTTGAGCATTTCGCCCGATTGGTTGCCACCTATATCGAAACTTTTAAACCAGACCCAAAGTTCCTATTTTTATCAATGGGGCCGCTACTTGAACTCGTTTTGGAAGCAAATCCCGAAGTCGAACTATTCCCCAACAACGATACCCGTGCGTTTACACGTCCGACCGGTCGGGGCAAGCCGATGTGCAGGCTACCCTGGTCACATATGGAATTAGGTATCGAAAAGGCTGTGCCGTGTTGTGATTACCTTTTGGAACTTGAGAAAACGCCGCGCGATTTTAGTTATTTTCCAGGCAATGAACCGCTCGACATACGAAAATTATGGAATTCCGATGGATTTAAAAGAATTCGAGGTTCCAGAGACATCCGCGGGTCGTTTAATGAATGCAAAGATTGTCGACAATTGAATCTTCGCGTCTTCGATCCCTTAGACACATATTTGTTTGGCGCGCCTAATCTTCACGATGGGACTCTCAAGCCGGCGCAAATTGAAAATATTGAGGCCTATATCAACGCCTTTTGGAGACGCGATGAAACTATCGAATACAGTCCAATAACCTTTGGTATTTGGACAACATATCGTTGCAATATCGCTTGCGTCCATTGCTACCAATTAGATGACCGCGATACTTACAAAATGTTTGATTTTACCTTGGAAGCTTTTGAAAGCATGATTCCAGATCTCGAAAAATCTCTAAGCCTTTACTTTGCAGGCGGTGAATTTCTTGTCTCGAAAGACGCTCGAAAAATATTGAACCGCATTGCAGCGGAACCGAGTCTGGATCATTTAGGCACAACCATCGTCACGAATGGACTTCTACTTCATCATTTTGAAAACGATATACGTTCGCTTCCCCACCCGTTTGTTAGCGTCAGTGTTGATGGTATAGGCGAAATTTACAATGAGGTCCGTGTTGGCTCGAATTGGAATAAAGTTGAGAGAAATATTTTGGCCCTCAAAGATTGGACCAATTCAGCGGGCGAAAAAATTGATTTTAATGTCACGACAGTTGTTACCGCATCAGTGCTGCCTTACCTAGAACAGGTAATTAACTGGGCGCTTTCACATGACATCACTATCGACTTTCATTTTCCGCGCGACCTGACCATTGCAGATGAAAATATTGTGGCATTCGACGACACGCGCAAAAGCGTAGGCGATTACCATCAAATGCTAAACCGATGCATCGAAAAGCTACATTTATTTGGGCGCAACGAATGGTCGACCCTAAACATCCTGAAAGGGATTCTGGACGCGCGTGAAGAAGGTATTGTCATGTGACGCGATTATTTCGAAGCAATCGAATCTTGACGGTTTCGATATAGTGCGCCCCTGATCGCCAGTCCTCATTTACGTACCTGGAGAGCGAATGACGCCGTCTTTTTCCAATGCGTCGATGTCTTCATCGCTCATGCCGAGCAGGCCGCCGAACACGTCCTGATTGTGTTCGCCTAAATCCGGATAGAATTCGATCTCCGACATTTCGTATTCGGACAGATTGATCGGGCTTTGGGGCAACACGACGTTGCCCAGATCGGGGTGCTCGAAATGCTTCAGCATGCCGCGCGAATGCATATGGGGGTCTTCCATCACCTCCGCCACGTCGCGCACGGGCGAGGAGGGGATTTTCGCTTTCCGCAGGGCCGCGATCGCTTCGTCGCGCGGGTGTTGGCTCGTCCATGCCTCGACGATCCGATTGACTTCGTCATCCCGCGCATGGCGTGTCAGGCGTGTCTCGAAGTCGGGATTGTCACGCAGGTCTTCGCGGCCGATGACCGTCAAAATCCGATCCCAATGAACTTCGGCGACCGCCTGAAGGACGAGATACTTTCCGTCCTTACAAAGATACCGGCCGTAGGGCGAGGACAGCGAACCGGATTTATCGCCGCGACGAGGGGCTTGTTTGCCCGTGAGGTGAACGTTGCCGATCTGCGAGGTTAAAACGAAATACAAGGCCTCGATCATCGCGCACTCGACCAAGGTGCCTTTCCCGGTTTTTTCGCGGCCGATGATCGCCTGCATGACGCCCGCATGCATGTGAATGCCCCCAAGGAAGTCGACCGGGGTCCCGCCGGCCCGCGCCGGGGGGCCGTCCAGTTCGCCGGTGATGCTCATCAGCCCGCCATCGGCCTGAACCGTGTGGTCCATGGCCAGCAAATCGCGGTCCGGCCCAGATATGCCGTAGCCGCTGCCGGTGGCGTAGATCAGGCGCGGATTGATTTCCTTTAAAACTTCGTAGCCAACGCCGAGGCGATCCATCACCCCGGGGGCATAATTTTCCAGCAAGACATCGGCTTCCTTAACCAGCGCCTTCAGAATTTCCTTACCCTTGGGATTTTTCAAATCAAGCGTGACGCTGCGCCGGTTCGAATTGAGCATGGCGAACTGTATCGGCGGCACATCGGAGACCTCACGGCGCCGAATACGCTCGCCGGTCACCGGCTCGACCTTGATGACATCTGCACCGGCCATTGCCATCAAAAACGCGCAATAGGGTCCTTGATAGATTTGCGTTAAATCTATGACTCGAATGCCTGTTAATGGCTGCATTGATTTTCCTTTGGGTTTCGGCTGCTAAGACGACTTTCAGCAGACATTACATAGGCTGCAGCCCCAAAGGCTAGTCACATGCCGGTTCGTCAACCCCGTCCGAAGAACGGCATCTCCGGGGCCATGACGGTGGCGAAGGGGATATTCGCGTCGAGCGGCATGTTGGCCATGTGGACGACCAGGTCGCCGACTTCTTGTACGTCGACGCGGTCTTCGGGCTTCATCGAGCCGTCCGGCTGCAAAATGCCGGTCGCCATGCGTTCGGTCATCGGCGTCACCGCATTGCCGATATCGATCTGGCAGACAACGATATCGTGTCCGCGGCCGTCGAGATTGCCGGATTTGGTAAGCCCGGTGATCGCATGCTTGGTCGAGGTATAGGGCGCGGAGAAGGGTCGTGGGGTCGTTGCCGAAATCGATCCGTTATTGATGATACGGCCCCCCTTCGGGTCCTGCGCCTTCATCACCCGGAAGGCTTCACGCATACCGTAGAAGGTGCCGGACAGGTTGGTGTCGACGACCTGTTGCCATTGTTTGTCGGAAAGCTCGTCCATGGGGACCGGCCGCGCGCCACGCCCGGCATTGTTGAAAACCACATCGACGCGGCCGAACTTATCGACCGTGGCGTCGAATAGGGCACGAACCGCGTCCGAGTCTCCCACATCGACCGACATGGCAAGCGCCATATCGTCGGAAACGCCGGATTCAGCAATGGCTTCGTCGAGCGGTTCGGTCCGGCGGGCGCAGACGGTTACGGCATATCCCGCTTTCCACAAGGAAAGGGCCGCATTCCGGCCGATGCCGGCGCCGGCGCCGGTGACGATGGCGACGCGTGTCATAGCTCTCTCCCGAGGGTCAGTGGCTGCCTGGCAGATCCTCTTCGAGGATCGACATATTGAGCGCGTAAGAGACTTCGCCTTCGTCCACATCGCGGTAGATCACGCCGAGAAACTCGTCGCCGATATAAAATTCGGCCGGCAAGGTGTCTTTTTCCGGCGGTTGCAAGGTGATCTCGCTATTGCCGAAGGTCTGGCGCAAATAGGCTTGCACCCGATTGATTTCATTGTGGTTCATGGCTGCGCATCCCGCCGTTTTAGTGTGACCCGCGCACGGGCCGGTGATTATGTTTAGAACGGCTTGTCGCCTTGCACCATAATTTTATGCAAGCGGCGGCGCTCGCCCGGGTAGTCGTTGGTCGCGTAATGGAGCGCACAACGATTGTCCCACATGGTGAGCGTGCCCGGCGCCCATCGCACCCGGCCAATGAAGTCGGGCCTGGTTGCATGGGTGAGCAGGTACTTGAGCAAAGGTTCACTCTCCGCATCGGTCCAGCCCTCGATACATTCCATATGCTTGCCGATATAGAGCGCTTTCCGTCCGGTTTCGGGATGGGTGCGGATCAGGGGTTGCGAGGTGAGGGTCTGCACGTCGAGCGGTTTCATCTGCTTAATCGTGCCGAGCCCTGCATTTTCACGTTCCATCCGCGTCATGCCGGTCTGATGCTTCTTGCTGTCGCCGTTGGCGATGGCGCGCAATCCATCGAGAGTTTCCTTCAAGCCATCCGACAGGCTTTCGTATGCCTGATAGAGATTGGCGAATTGGGTGTCGCCGCCGACCTCCGGGCACTCGTAGCAATAGAGCATGGTCATCTTGGCGGGCTTTTCCCGGTAATGCTGATCCGTATGCCAGGAGTTTCCGGAATTACGGACTTTCTCCGGCGTTTTCAGGATTTCGGTGATTTCCGGAAAATCCTTGTCCACCGGTGCATTGAAGGCATGGAGATGGATGTCGCCCCATTGCTTGGCGAACGCGACCTGCAGTTCCGGATTCAGCTTCTGGTCGCGGAAATAGATCACGACATTTTCGAGCCAGGCGCGATGGACTTCGGCGAAAGTTTCCTCGTCCAAAGGTTTGGCGCAATCGACACCGCCGATCTCAGCGCCGAGCGATCCGGCGATCGGGCTCACGGTAATGCGTTTATAGGCGGTTTCGGGCGCGGCACTCATGGGCGGCCTCCTTTCGCACGCAATATCTGTGAAGCCGGAAGTTTACGCCCGATGGCGCGCATGGGCTAGGGGGCGTTTAACTCAACCCAAATATTGGTGCGCCCGCATGGGGCATATCGACTTTCAACACCGTCGCCGTCTCGCTCTCGGTGATGAAAAGCGTTTTGCCGTCGGGGCCTCCGAAGGCGGCGTTGGTCGTGGCCAAGCCTTCGGGCGCACGAATGCGTAGCAATGGCTCGCCCAGGGGCGAAAACAGCCAGACCGATCCCATGCCCACATGGCAAACCACGAGATTGCCTTTTTCGTCCATGGCGACACCGTCGGGTCCGCCGCCGCCGGAGAGTTGAATGAAAGTACCGGTCTTGGCGACTGTCTTGCCGTCCGGATGGAACCGCACCCGCCAAATGGCATTGGCGCGGGTGACGGCAAGCATTATCTGTCTCTCGTCCAGCGACGTTACCAGGCCGTTCGGGCTTGGCACCTTGGACAGGATCGCTTCGAGCCGGCCGTCCTCGGCGGAGACCCGATAGAGTTTGCCATAGGCGTCGTGCAGGCCGCTTTGGCCCTGGTCGGTGAAATAGAGATCGCCATTCTTGGTGAAATGGAGATCGTTGGTACCCATAAATCGCTCCAAATAGGGCCGGTCGATATAGGGAGTGATTTCGCCGGTTTCGGGATCGCAATTGACGATACCGTTCTTGTGATCGGCGATGAAAATGCGGCCGTCTTTATGGAATTTCAGCCCGTTCGGTTCACCATCGTAATCGGCAACGATGGTGAACTCCCCATCGGGCGAAACCTTGAAGACGCGCCCGAAGGCAATATCCACGAGCCAGAGATTGCCATCCCGGTCGAAAGAGGGGCCTTCGAGGAAGGCTCGGAGCTTGCCGCCCGGATGTTGGGTTACGGCCCAGGGCGAGCTTTCGTGATCGCCTTCCCAGCCATCGGGCAGGCGCGTGAAAACGTCGGCGGTTATTTCCGGCGGAGCGGCGTACATGGATCAGTTGTCTTCTTTGTTTGCCTGCTCGGCCTTCACATGCTCGATCAGCCGTTCCAAGGTTTCGTAGGGCTGCGCGCCGACGAGACCGTAGCCGCCGGCGGCGAAGGTGGGCACGCCGGTCACGCCCGAGGCCTGGCTTTGTATCCAGTCCTGATCGACCGCGTCTTTAAAGGTACGTTCTTCCAGTGCCTCCGCAGCTTGCTCGACGGAAAGACCGTTCGCTTTGACCACGTCGAGCAATACTTCCTGCTCGCCGATATTTCGATTATCGACAAAATAGGCTCGGTAGAGCGCATCATGCAGCTTTTCGCCGCCGTCTTGGGTATCGCCCCATTTACCGAGTTCCTGAGCAAGGCGACTGTTGTAGGTGTGCGTCCGCTCGCCATAGGGAAGACCGGCGGCGTCCATGCGCGCCTTCATCTCTGCCTGGCGTTGTTTCAGGTCCGCGCCCTTGTAGGCACCGAGTTCCCCTAGAGGAAGGCCTTCGGCTGGCGTGTCCGGATGTAGCGGAAAGAATATCCACTGAATGTCGACTTCATGTTCGTTACGCAGTTTTTCCACACTCCCGGTGCAGAGGTAACACCACGGTCAGATAAAGTCGGTGAAGATATGAAGCTGAACAGGATCGGCCATTCGCATCCCTCCCTTTACGCTCGGCCACATTAATGGGTCGTCGAGGCGAAGTCACTTCAATCCCACTGACGATTGGACGCCAACGCCGGGACGGGCTATCAACACCCGCAGAAGAAACAAACTTACGAACTTTCAGGAGACATCCGATGGCCAGTGCCGAAGCAAGACATATTTTGGTCGACACCGAAGAGCTTTGCGAAGAACTCAAAACGAAGATCGCCGACGGTGCGGATTTCGCCGAAGTAGCGAAAGAACATTCGAATTGCCCGTCCGGTTCCAGCGGTGGCGATCTCGGATCGTTTGGACCTGGCGATATGGTGCAAGAATTCGATGAGGTCGTGTTCAGCGCACCGATCAACGAAGTGCAGGGGCCAGTCAAAACGCAGTTCGGCTATCACTTGCTCGAGGTCACGAGCCGTAGCGACTAATCCGGGATTAAACCACCGGCGATTTGCCGCCATCCACATTGATGGCGGTGCCGGCGATATAGGACCCCGCATCGGAGCAAAGGAAGCAGGCGATATTCGCGAATTCTTCCGCTTCGCCGACCCGGCCCAGGGGTAAGCTCTGATCTTTGGCAATTTGAGCGAGGAAGTCCTCGTACGGTTCCTGTTCGCCGGCGGCAACCCAGCGGCGATGTTTTTGATCGCTCTCGATACTGCCGACTAGGAGCGCGTTGACCAGCACGTTGTGGGGTGCTGCTTCTTTCGAAAGAACCTTGGTCAGCGCCAGGCCTGTCGCCCGTGATACATGTGTCGGCGCCCCTTCCGCAGCAGGGGCTTTCGAGCCGATATTCAGGACATTTATGATCCGGCCCCATTTGCGTTCCATCATGCCTGGCAAAACGCGCCGGCAGGTGCGGATCGCTGCAAAGACTTTTAGATCGAAATCCTCCTGCCAATCCTCGTCGGTCAGGTCGACGAAGGGGCCGTGCATGGAATGTCCGGCGTTGTTGATCAGAATATCCACGGGCCCCAAGGCGCTTTCGGTGCCATCGATGAGCCGTTCGATTGCGTCGGCCTTACTGACGTCGGCGGTGATCGCTGCGACGTTCCCGGTGCCTGCGGCGTCCACCTCGGCTTTTGCGTCATTCAATTCCGCTTCACGCCGGCCGCAAATCGCCACATGGGCGCCGGATTCCGCAAATTTGATCGCCATTGCCCGGCCAAGACCTTTGCTAGAGCCGGTAATCAGCGCTACACGCCCGTCCATTCTGCAATCCATCGGATTTCCTCCCTGCTTGCTGTTCGGGAAGATTAGGATATTCCGAGCCGGGCTTCCAACGGTCATATCTCTGCACCGTTTGGCGATTGCTGTTATCTTCATGGAATGGAGATTTATTGCCATGGCTAGATTTTCTCGCCGTCTGAACATGTGGCGCGAGGCAGGGTTGATCGATGCCGATCATGTCGCGGCGATCGAGAAATTCGAACGCGAGCGCGGCGCGGCGGGTTGGGTCGTGCGCGGTCTGTTGGGCTTGGCGGCAGTCGCCATCGGTATTGGTTCGATTGCCCTGATCGCGGCGAATTGGGAGACCATTCCCGACACTGTAAAAATTGGTGTCGATTTTCTTTTGCTGATCGCGCTTGCTTGCGGGGTCTGGTTAATGGACGCTCGCGGACGCGAAACCGGTGCCGAGATTCTTATCGTCGCCTTTTTAATCGGTTGCCTCGCCACAATCGGGCTCGTCAGCCAAATCTTCCATTTGGCAGGACAGCTCGAACACGCGTTGCTGTTTTGGGGCGCAATCACGGCGCCTTTGGTGCTATTGGCGCGTCATCGTTTAGTAGCCGCACTTTGGAGCTGGACGGTGCTTGGGGCCGCATTCGCGTCGCTAATACGCGAACTCGAACGTTCCGCCGGATGGAAGAGTGACGAAGCATTCCTCGCGCTCTACGCAATTCTTCCGCTTTTTGCCGCTTTCATCGCGGTCTTGGTCCGCAAGCTCGGCCGGGTTGAAAATTTGGCGTGGGCGCTGCAAGCGGCAGCGGTGATCACTTGGTATGCCAGCATAGGCTTGCTCGACGCGTCTTTAACCTGGAGCTCCGGTCGGGCTGAATCGAGTGCTGCGGTTATTATTCCTGTGGCCATTCCCGCTGCCGTGGCACTTGCGGTTGGCGGTTATGTGCTCGCTTGTATTTGGGATGGACTAGGGCGTGCCCGAGCGATTTTGGTCGGCGTGCAACTGATCCTCTATCTCGCTTTGCTTTTCGTGGCGCTGGTGACGGACGGAAAATCCTATTTTGGGATTTTGTTCTTCGTAGCGTTGTTTGGTTTGGCGGCGGCGGATGCGGGACGTACCGGTCGACGGACGTTATTCCAATGGTTACTCGCAATTATCGGGGCGAGAATGCTGCTTTTCTATTTCGATGCCTTTGGCGGGCTGGCGACGACCGGCGTGGGGCTAATCGGTGCCGGGGTCTTCATCTTGTTGATGACGCTCGTTTGGCATCGTAATCGGAACCGGGTGTTGACCTGGCTGGAAGGAGCGGGTCAATGAGCCGGCAGCTGCGTTTGATTGTTGCTTTGGCCCTGCCGGTCATCTGCCTCGTTGCGTATGCGGGATGGCATGGGTGGATTGCCGTTCAGGGGCAAAAAGTGACACTGCCGATCCGAGGATTCGATCCGCGGGACCTTTTGTCTGGCCACTACCTGATCTACCAGGTCGATTACGGGCTCAAGTCGCTTTGTGCAAAAACCTCTCAACCGGAAACCGGACCTTTTTATCTTTGCCTATCGTCGAAAAAAATTCATGACGGTCGCCCGCCTTCGACCAGCTGTCGACAATATCTACGAGGTCGCTGTGAACGGGGAAGGTTTCGGACCGGAATTGAACGCTTTTACGTTCCGCAAAAACATGCGCGAAAGTTGGAAAAGGCAGTACAGAACCGCAAAGGATCGGTGACCCTTTCCCTGGACGGAAAAGGGGGCGCTGTGGTGATCGAACTGTTGATCGAGGGCCGGTCCTGGAAACAGTGGGTAGCGGCGGAAAAATAGGTTGATGCCGTTATTTGCGCTGAAAAAACCGTCTAGCGAACGGTTATGTGTTATAAGTTTGCGATCCTGAAGAAGTACGTTTTGCTTTTGCGTCTCCCGAGCCGATGACAAATTTTTCCGTTCCAGACCTTAAACCCTGCGAGCTTGCCGGTGGTACGATTTCCTATCGCGAGGCGGGCGAGGGACAGCCGCTACTTTTTCTCCATGGCATCAATATTCATTCAGGCATCTGGGGCTATCAATTCCCGCATTTTGCCGCCAACTATCGGATGATCGCCTGGGATGCGCCCAGCTATGGTGGGTCGGCCCCACGCGAAGGACGCATTGAGGTTTATGCCGAAGCGCTGGCCGAGTTCCTGGACGAACTCGGCCTAGAAAAGGTCATGCTCGTCGGTCATTCCATGGGGGGCATTATCGGCGGCGCATTTACCGGGCTATATCCGGACCGCTTGCAAGCATTGGTACTCTCCTGCACCCATACCGGTGCCGCGCGACCTGCGGATGAGCCGCTGGTAGAACGGTATCAGTTACGCATCAGGGAAAGAGCCGACACGGAGCCGCTCGACTATGGGCGCCTGCAAGCGGCGAAGATGACCACCGACGATTCTACTCCCGAACTTATAGAGCAGATTGCGGCCGTGGTTGCGGAAACCAGCGCGGAACATTTTCCGGTCAATGCCGGAATGTGTCAGCGGGCCGATAACCGGGAGGCGCTAGCCAAGTTCAAGGCGCCCACTATGATCGTGAAAGGCGGCAGTGACCGGCTTGGCCCATCGGAGGGGCATAAGCGGCTGCTTGCGACACTGCCCGATGCGGAAAAGAAAATCTTCCCCGATCTGGGACATTCGCCATATTTGGAAGACCCGGCCGCGTACAATACAACTCTAGAATCGTTTTTCGGGCGGGTGAGTGTGCCCTAGGTTCGCCTGGTATGATTACTTCTTTTTTTTGATCGACTTTACGACCCGAAACCCGACATCGCTAAACCGTTCTTTGACTGTGCTTCGGTGTTGGTAAGCCAGCCGGGCTGTGCCCGCACGGGTAAGCCAAGAGCCGCCGCGGACGGTTTTGCCGTTGCATTGCCCATGCCTGGTGCATTGCATGACCCATTCGGACACATTACCCAGTAAATCATGCAGACCGAGCGGATTGGCTTTGAAGCGTCCGATGGGAGCGGTGTACCTAAACGTATCGGAGCAATTCACCACGACAGTTTTGGTGTAAATCGCTTTCAGCGTTAGGTCCGCGGCGTTTCCGAGTTCGCATTTGTTCACGTGGCGACCGTAAATGCTGGCATAGGGTGACTTGGAACGGTTCGCATGTGTTGCGTAAAGCCATTCGGTTTCGGTCGGCAGCCGGTAGTGCTGTCCTGTACGTTTCGATACCCAGGCAACGTAGGCTTTTGCATCCGCCGATGACACGCAGACCACCGGTTCGTCGTCCCGTTGACGAAAACCCGGTCGTGTCCAGTGGCGGTTGGGGTTGCGCTGCCAACGTCCGTCTTTTCGGTGTAAGCAGGGCCCCGCTTTGTGTGCGGTGACAGCGATGAATTCGGAAAACTGACCGCGGGTAACTTCGTACTTGCCGATTGCGAAATCGTATTTTACCGCGATCCGTCGTTTGCCCCCGGGTGCGGCGGCATCGTCGATGGTAACTTCACCTGGTTTTATGACGACCATTTGCGGACAAAGCGGGCAGTCGCGGTAACTCTGGGCGACAGAGTCCGCTGCGATCAATACGAGTGCACCCATGATCCAAATCGGTAAGCGAATTTGACCCACGTTGGTCCTCCAAATTCACCCCATTATAGCTGTTGAAATATCTATAAACCATTAATGGATATTGGTTTTCTGTGCCCGGTGACACAGAAGGCTTGACCGGAACCGAGAACTCTCAAACAATGACAATTCTTCTAGTTCAACTTGAACGGCGATAGGTGAGGCAGCTATGACCGCGCTCGCAACAGGTACATCCGAAAATTCCACCTCCGACGTGGGCAGTGGGATGAAGATCACAAAGTTGAAAGAGCATATTGGCGCTGAGGTGACCGGCATTGACCTCCGTGACGATATCGATGCGGAAACTCATCAAAGATTGAACGACGCGTTGGTCGAACATGTGGCTCTCGTCGTGCGTGATCAGCATTTCGAGCCAGCCGACTTCCAGCGGGCGATCGAGCGGTTCGGTGAAATCATGCCGGACAATAATAGCCTGCATGTAGTCGACGGCTTTCCCATGATGCTGGTCCTGTCGAACCGTCTCAAGGATTCAAAAGGCGGGCCGGCCAAGGTTGAGAAAAATTCGAATTGGCATACGGATCACACCAATCACGAATGCCCGCCCAAATTCACCACGCTATATGCACTCGAGTTGCCGGATTCCGGCGCCATCACTTCGGTTGCGAATATGAAGGCCGCCTACAAGGCTTTGCCCGCCGAATGGAAAGACAGGCTCGATGGTCTCAGTACCTTCAATACGCTAATCAGCCGCGCCAATTGGGAGACCGGTAACCCGGACATCGTCAAGGAGCAGAAGGAATCGACCAAGCCGCCGGTAGAGCATCCCTTGGTCAGGACAAACCCCGAAAGCGGCGAGAAGGCGGTCTGGTTTCATAAGGGCAAGACGGACACGGTTACGGGAATGGATCCGTATGAAACCCAAGATTTCTTGGGCGAATTATTGGCGATTTCCATGAAGGACGAGTTCATCTATGCCCACGAATGGCAATTGGGCGATCTGTTAATGGTGGACAATCGAAGCACCATGCACCGAGCGGGCGTCGATTACGACCATACCCAGCATCGGCTACTCCATCGTCTGATGGTACGCGGCGAAAGGCCGATTTAGCTGCTTTAATGCTCGATATTCAAAAGGTCGATCATATCGGCATTCGAGTTCGCGATAAAAACCGCGCGATAGAGTTTTACCAGTCTTTAGGATTTGAGTTGGTTCGGGATGCAGGTTTCGATCAGGGTCATCCCGTTATCATGCGTCATTCTTCGGGCGTAACGCTCAATCTCTTGGGCCCGACGTCAGAAGCTAAAGACGAAAACGTCCTGATGGATATTGATAAGCGCTACGCAGGATATACCCATATCGCCCTTCGCGTTGGTTCACTAAGTGAGACCGAAGAAATACTCGCTAACTTGGGGATCGAGATTACCGGTCGGTTTTCGTTTGGGAACCACAGTGCCGTATTCATTCGCGATCTCGACCGAAACGTGATCGAGCTAAACGAGTTCGCTGAGGTAAAGTGCTAGTCACCCAGTGACGTCCGCCGCCATTCGCGCTACCATCTGCTTGGATGTTGAGGCGACTCCAAACCCCGGAATTCGAGGTCCGTCCGCTGTCTGACAAAATGGCAGCGGAAGTGACAGGACTCGATTTGTGCCAGGCTTTAGACTCTGAGACCCAACGCGACGTTTACGACGCGTTTCTTAAGCATCAGTTGCTGGTATTTCGCGATCAGGATTTGGACGAAGATCAGCAAGTCGCATTTACCGGTCAGTTTGGTACTCTCGAACGCCATACGCTGCGGAATCGCGGTTCGGCGGATCATCCATTCGTTCATGTCGTATCCAATCTCGATGAAAAAGGTATGCCGAACGGAAAGGTCGCTTCTACGCTTTGGCACTCGGATAAATCTTTTCGGGAAGCGCCGTCGAGCGCATCGATCCTGCATGCCAAACGCTTGCCGCCGAACGGCGGGGACACGGTGTTCGCCAATCTTTATCTCGCCTATGACGCATTGACCGACGACCAGAAAGAAGAGCTGGGCGAGGTTATGGTAGTGCATAGTTACGAGCTGTCGCGCGAACATGCGGGACGCAAGATCTCAGCGGAGGAAATTGCCGATGCGCCGGCGAACGCGCATCCTTTGGTACGTGTCCATCCGGATACGGGCCGGAAAACGTTGTTTCTCGGCATGCATGCGTCGCATTTCGAGGGCGCGGAGGCGGGCGAGGCGTTTAGGGACAGCCGGTCTAAAATCGAGGCACTTGAATATTTCTCAACACAATCCGAGTTCACCTATCACCATAGTTGGCGCGAAGGCGATCTTTTGATGTGGGATAATCGATGTTTGATTCACCGGCTGGATCCGAATTTCGATGCGGATGAGCATCCCAGGATTATGCATCGCACCTGTTTACGAGGTACGCCGACCTAATTGTTTGGTAAGCTGAAATCACCTAGGGTGTGGCCGTTCGCCTAGGAGAATGCCATGCCGAAGCTAAATCATATCGCCAGCATTACTCTCGATCCGCATACGGTCGGACGTTTCTACGCCACTATATTTCAAATGAGTTACGATCATCGTTCGTCGCGTCACGGCTATTCGGCGACCGCCCGCGAGGGGTATGTGGGCCTCAACTTCAATCCGATCATGCCGGGTCGTCCCGGCCCCATGGGGCTCGACCATTTCGGCATCGAGGTCGAGGACATCGAACAGAGCTTCAAGATGGCGGAGGAAAAATATTCAGATTGCGTCGAGTGGGTCAAACGCTCAGGTACCCGCCCGTATGCGCAAGTCGGAATCAACGACCCCGACGGGCAGGTGATCGATATTAATCAAAAGAACATGAAAACCGGGATCAGCAAGGTAAAGACGCAGGGCCTTTATCTCGAGGAGGATCACGAGCAGGAACGCCATGTCTCGCATCTCGCGCTGAAAACGCCAAACCCCGAGCGTTGCGCGGAATTTTACCACGATGTCTTTTTCATGACGCCGCTTAACCGCGAAGAAGGTAATGCCAACTATGATCTGACCGACGGACGTATGGTGTTGAGATTGATACCGTGGTCGATGGAAGATTTTGACGGCATGCGTGCCAACCGACCGATGCTCGACCATATCGGTTTCAAGGTCGAAGATGCGGACAAGGTCCATCAGGAAATTCTCGATTATAACGCTCGATTCCCGCCGGCTCAGGCACCGTGTTGGCTGTTGGAGGGGCGCCCGGAAGACGTTAAACGGGCGGAACAGCTCAAACGCGCGGCACCGGAAAGCAAATATCAATATTGCGATCTCAACGGCACCTGTTTCGTCGTTTCGGATTGAGCGGAGGTTGCCATGGCACGAATCAACTATGTCGCGACCAATTCCAGCAATCCGCGCCTGGTCGGAACTATTTACGAACTCTTGTTCGGTATGTGGTTCGACGAGGAACTCGATAATCCGGAAAGTGGGCAGGTTCTTTATGACGGCAACGTCGCGTTAAATCTGCAAGCTCGGGTGCCCGGGATGCGGGGCGGGCTCGATCATTTCGGACTCGAGGTCGAGGAGCTCGACGCGGTCGTCAACAAAATCAAGAAAGACTATCCCAACATTGGTGTTATCGACCGGCCCGCGAGTTCACCCTATCCAGGCTGCCTTGCCCATGACCCCGCTGGTAGTATTTTTGCAATCGCCGAAGTCGGTATGACGAAGGTAGAAACCGAACGCAAGGTGACGGCGAATTTTTCCCGTTTCAACGAGGCGGACCCGACCGGTCGTTACCTTCATCATTATGCAATTCGAACCAAAAGGGTTGCGGAGTGTGCAGACTTTTACGAGGACGTATTCGGTCTTGCCCATACCCACGACGACGGTGAAGACCCCAGCCATTATCTGTCCGACGGCAAGGTGAGCCTCCTTCTGATTCCTTGGCATATCAATGACTATGGCGGAATCAGCGTTACAGGGCGGGGGCCGGATCATATCGGGTTCAAGGTCGAGGATGCGAAAGCTGTGATCGAAGAAATCCGCGAAAATTTCAGTCGTTACGCTCCCGGCATGGCGCCCTTATGGTTGTTCGAAACCGTCAATCGCTTATCTGACGAAAGCCAGGTAATGGATGACATCCTCAATAAAGCCTGTTCCATGAGCAGCTACCATTTTACGGACAAAGACGGTGTTTTCGTTGCCGTCGGCGACCGTACGTTCGCCGAAGCGTAAATAACCGATTCTCGTTTTTCGGTTATCTCATTGCGATAGAATTGTTGTCGTCTGATTGTTAAATTAGGGGGCCTCGGTTGTCGTTATCGAGGCGCTGGTTTGTTTCCATAGTGTCCAGGGGCGATAAGCGTATGTGGCGTAGACACATTGCGATGGCGGTTTTTATGACGCTGTTGGGCGCCGTGCCGGCGTTCGGCAATGACGCCGTGCGTTGGATAAAAACCACAAAAAAGGCGCCGAAAGGTGCGTACCTCATGCCCGGCAAGGGTGGGGTACATATCTGCGCGAAGCGCGGCGACCCAGGCACACTAATGTTGGGGAAAGGCCGTATTTGTACCTACGTCAATAGTCAGAACGGTAGCCCGAAATGGACCAACCACTATCATGTGCTGGGCTTGGTCGAAAATGGGCGGGCGACCTGGCGTCCGTCCGGCAAAGTCAAACCAGATGAAAGTGGGGCGTTGGCGAAGACGCCCAGTGGACAGCAAATTTGCCGCGCCAAAGTCGCAGGCGCCTGGTATGTGGGCCGTATAATTCCGGAGAAATTTTCATGTTTATTTACCGCAAACGAAAAACGGATTTTTACGTCCCCCGGTAAACACGAAGTGTTGTTGGTGTTTGGCAGCGGTTCGCATTCGGCTGCATCGGCGAAAACACAGCCTGAACAACAATCGCCATTTCCGCGGCCCTTAGGAAAATCCGAGCATGTTGCACAGGCCTCTGTGGCTTCGGCATCACCTGTCCGCTGGTTAAAAGCTGAGAAGAGCATTCCTATCAGGGCGTACAGGATGGGTAAGGAAAGTGGTTCCGACGATCCGACCCACGTTTGTAGAGTGCGCCATGCACGATGGGGCTGGTTTGCCGGAACTCTGTCGGGCGCAGCAGGTAGTCCGAGGTGCGTTGTCGCAATTGGCGGTCGCAGTACACGCTATGAGAATTATCAGTCACTCGCTCTCAATCACGGCTATCAAGTCGGTTGGCAAAAGCCGGTTGGCAGCGAGAGCCCGCCGCAAGCGGTTGTCGCATCACCGCCTGAAATGGCGAAGACGTTTGTTTGTCGGGTCAAGGTCGACAAAGGCGTATATGTGATTGGTGATTTGGACGGCGGTGAATGCACAATTCCCTATACTGCGCATCAGACCAATCCGGTGCCGGTTAAAGACAAATACGAGATAATGGTTTGGCGTGGACGTTTTACCGGACCTGCGCCGAAATCCGCGCTCGTTGGGCTGAATCCTGTGAAATGGGTACTTTCGGAAGACGACGTGCCGCCGGATGCTTTTCTCGACCAGCACGAACACGCAAATTACGTTTGTCGGGTAAAGCATGGGGAGCGTGGTTGGCGAATTGGCACCATGAACAAGCTTCGCGATGTGCGCCAAGTGGACGGCAAAACACTGCCGCTCGCGCGCACCTGTTATGTGAAGCAAGGTGATAAAGTCGTCCACTATCGAAAATACGAGGTGCTTGTGTTCAAGAACGGGTATTCCGGCCGATGGCACAGGCTTGACGGCAGCCTGCCTAAAACGGCTGTACGGGTGACGTTCTCCGATGGTGAGGAAATTCACGTATGTGCCAACCTTCGGCAAGGGGAATTGCAGTCGGGAACATTTATAAAGGGCGTTTGCACGCTGCCTTCTGATAAGAATTCGGGCCACACAGACGGAGCGGTCCGAATACTTGTTGCGGACAAGCTGGAATTGGCCGAAGGGGCGAGCGGCGGTGATTTCGGCGGCGAATATCGGTGCCTGGTTGAGGCTGGAAAAAGTGATCGGGCGGTATTTTTGCTAATTACCGCAAAGGGCCGTGATTCAGCGGGAGGTCCGTTCAAGGTGGCGATGCAGCAGGGAGCGGCCGAAAATCAGAAGTTCGATTTGAATTTGCCGGGTCAATCGGGAATAGGGCTTCACTATCCCAATGCGTTCAGCTTCGCCAAACGGCAAATGGTGGTTGCTCACGGTGCCCAGGCTCTTGGTGCGAATAAAAAGCTCGATACCTTTGTTGCCTTGATGAATTTGAGCGACACGTCAGGTGATGGCTCGCAGTTGCGTATGACCACGTTATCTGCCGAATTGACGCCAATCGTAGATGATGACGGGTCGAAACAGAGTGCGGCGAAACCCGGCACAGGAGAAGGTCGTGCGTGGCGTTGTCAACGGATTCGAAAATTTTAGCGAAGGCAACAAAGTGTGAAGCTAATTAGATATCTATGTTTCATGAGTTGCTTGCTGGGTTTTGCGCTACCCAGTGCTGCCGATGAATCTTTCGTCAATTCTTACCGTTGCGAAGGAGGAGTGGGTGTCCTCGAAACAGCTGGGGCAAACAAGGATTTGCTGCAAATTGCGGAGAGCGGCGATGGCTTTTCTTTAAATTTGCAGACGCAGGTAAATAGCTACAGCGGTTTTGGCGTGGCGCGGCATAACGAAAACGCCCAGATTACAATTTCCTTTGCGTTGACCGATGCGAAAGGCGAGGGGACGATTGCCGGGGTTCTGCAACGCGCAAAAGACCCACAAGGACGGTTGATCGCCGGAGCGATAAAGATCGTTTATTCGGCGATGCGGAATTATAAGGATTACGACACAGAGCCCGTTCGGATGATGTGCCAGGCGCCGGCCGGTCGGTAAGGCCCAGGTTTCAGCAATCGATGGAGGTTCGAGCGCGGGTGCGTTTGATATTCCCGCGCCGTTTCTTTGTATCCAATCGCTTTTGACGCGCAGCCTTGCTGGGTTTCGTGGGTGTGCGGCGTTTGGGGGCTATCGCGGCCCTACGCAGTAACGCGATAAGGCGTTCAAGTGCATCGGTGCGATTCTGGGCCTGAGTCCGAAAACGATTAGCTGTGATTATGAGGACGCCATCCGCGGTCATGCGTCTACCCGCAAGCCCGCGTAACCGTTCAACCATAGTTGCCGGCAGATTTGGCGATTGTGCCGCATCGAAGCGAAGCTGTACGGCGCTAGCAACTTTGTTGACGTTTTGTCCACCCGGACCAGGTGCACGAATAAAGCGCTGGTCCAGCTCTGCCTCGTCGATACCAATGGCGTCGGTAATCGGAATCATAGGGCGGTTATACTTCGGTTCGTTCGGAAATTCATCCGCACCTGTCAGCCCTGCGGAGCGAGTACAATTCGTATTTATAGGTGATCTTGCCTTCGTCCGCGGCCGAGGAACGGATTTAACAACCTTCCAACAGGTCCTTTCAGGCTCACCGGTGCATCGGACACGACAAGACAAATGCAATCCGTCTCCGGGTCGGCAACGGGCTGATGCTCGTCACCTTCGTCTCGGGCCGCTATATCGCCACGGGCAAATGTTCCGGAATCGTCGCTGAAACTGCCGTCTAGCACCAGGGTCAGCTCGCTTCCACCGTGATCGTGTAACGGTACTTTCGTGCCTTTGCGAATTGCCAAAAGGTAGCATTCGAAACGATCTTGATCTTCCAGCAGAGGAATTTTCTTTATTCCAAATCCTGACCATTGCCAGTTGTCGGCTTCCAGTTGTCTCCCGCAATAATCGCGAAGCGGTTGAGGAAGGTTTCTCGCCGCGTCGATTGAACCGGATTCAGATGTCGGTTGAGAAGTGACTGATATTTCCTCACCGTCCAGTGCTGCCAATACACCGCTTTTTAAAGAGTCCGGAATCGCTTCTGTATCACCGGTTTCGATTAATGCGCCTCCAAATTCTTCGTAGGCGGCTACTCGTTCGCGGCAATGCGGGCACAATGCCAGATGTGTCGCGATGAGAAGACTTATCGGCTCTGCCGCCGCNCCACTTGCATAGTCGAGTAACAAAGCGTCATTCGGATGATGCGCAATCATAGCTCTAGCTCCGTCAATAAACTTCTCAAGCGATTGAACGACAGGCGAATTCGAGATTTTACGGTGCCCAACGGTAATCCGATTTGTCGGGCGATATCGCCATGTGATTTATCCTCGTAAAAAGCAAGTTTGAGAATTTCTGATTGTTCCTTGGGCAACTCGGCAAGTGCTGCGGCAATCCGTGACGCGGATTGCTTCGCGAAAACATTTTCATCAGATCCGATCTCGGCTGCAGGCACGAGCATTGGGTCGTTCTTATCCGGCTCCGGCCGGTTTTCTTTGCGTAGGAAATCGATGCGTGCGTTTCGCGTAATCGTAAACACCCAGGTCGCCGCTTTACCTTTTTCCGGGTCGAAACGCTCAGCATATCGCCAAACTTTGAGCATCACTTCCTGAACAAGATCATCGAGTTGGGCTTCACTGGTGCCTTGTCGGCGCAAGAAAGCTTTTACGCGGGGCGCGAAATGATCGAAAAGCGAGGCAAATGCGGACTTGTCGCGGTCAAGTGCAACCGATTGCAACAACTTTGCTAGTTCCTGCTCTAAATCATCATCCAGAAGCGGCAAACGGTTGGTAGAGGACATGGCCCTTTCATAGCTGGAAGTGGACAAAAAGCCCACCGACCCCATTCCCGTCTGTTGCGAACCGATTACTTCCATAACGTAAGACGATACGAACCAATTGAATGGCTGGATCATCGCTTTCGAAATTTTTTTGATCCAATGGCATTCAGCGCGCGTATTCGGTCATATGTATTCAATGTCAGAACTGCGTTTTCCGATAGCTGAGAGGCCTAAATGAAAATCGCCGTAGTGGGCAGCGGCATCAGCGGACTGGGCTGCGCTTGGTCGCTTGGAAGGCACCATGATGTCACTCTGTACGAGGCGGACCGCCGCGTCGGAGGTCATGCGCATACGGTAAACGTCAGTGATGGGTCGCACTCAACGCCGGTGGATGTCGGTTTCATCGTCTACAATGAACACAATTATCCAAATCTCGTGTCGCTTTTTGATTGGCTTGGTGTCCGAACCGAAAAAAGCGATATGTCGTTTGGTGTATCGTTAAATAGTGGTGCGCTCGAATACGAGGGAAGTCCGCTCGGCTTGTTGGCGCAGCCGACGAACTTGCTGCGCGGACGCTATCGAGGAATGTTGCGCGGAATTTTTCGATTCTTCGCAGAAGCGGAAACATTGCTCGACGAGCCAGAGGCGGATGGGATCAGTCTTGGTGACTATCTAGCTTGCGAGGGCTATTCGAAGGGTTTTGTTTTCGATCATATCCTGCCCATGGGCGCGGCGATTTGGTCGGCCAGTTTTGAAGAAATTCTCGCATTTCCGGCGAGTGCTTTCGTTCGTTTTTTTAAAAATCATGCATTGTTGGATCCAGGTGCCAGGCCAGCCTGGCGAACCGTTTCAGGAGGGAGCCGGCAGTATGTTGACCGATTGGTCGAATATTTCCGAGGAAACTTGCGAACCGGTGAACCTGTCCACGGGATCGAGCGTCACGGCGAAAAACTATCGATCGGCACTGGCAGCATACGAGAACCGTTTGATGCAATCGTGCTGGCAAGCCATGCGGATCAGTCTTTAGAGATATTGGGCGACGGGGCTACCGATCGTCAGAGAGGTATCCTTTCGGCTTTCCAGTACCGTGGCAATAAGGGCGTGTTGCACCGCGATCCGTCGCTGATGCCTCGACGACGACGAGCCTGGGCGAGTTGGAATTATATTTCGGATGGACCGATTGAATCTGACAGCACTGTTTTTGTGACCTATTGGATGAATCGATTGCAAAATATCGAAACGCCAAAAAATATTTTTGTATCGTTGAATCCAACGCGTGACATCGATGCGAATAGCGTGATTGGCGAATTCGATTATATGCACCCGCAGTTCGATCGAGATGCAATCGACGCTCAAAAGAGGCTGCACGAAATACAGGGCGAAGGTGGCGTTTGGTTCTGCGGCAGCTATTGTGGCAACGGATTTCATGAAGACGGCCTCCAGTCCGGGCTTGAAGTCGCGGCGGCGCTTGGCGCTCCTGCGCCGTGGCGTGAGGATATCGTGCCCATAAGTCCGGCTCGTTCCGTGGTTCGGCCCGAAATTGCGGAGGCCGCGGAATGAAACCCGAACCCCGCACCACCCATCAATCTTGTCTGTATTGGGGCAAGGTGATGCACCGGCGCATGCGTCCGGCCCATCATAGGTTCAGCTACCGGGTGTTTTGGGGGTTGTTCGATGTGGACGAGTTGGCCGAGTTGGACAGAACGGTAAAGGGGTTTGCCTATAATCGTTGGGGTGTCTTTTCGTTCAAAGACATCGATCACGGACCACGGGATGGGTCGAAATTGCGGCCCTGGATCGACCGAAAATTATTGGATGCGGGTATCGATTGCCGTGAGGGAAGGGTAAAGCTGCTCTGTTTCCCTCGTTTGTTCGGATTCGTTTTCAATCCACTCTCGGTCTGGTTTTGCTATGCCGCCGACGGAAATCTCCGAGCTGTGCTCTACGAAGTGAGTAATACATTCGGCGAAAATCATAGCTACTTGATTGAAATCGAGCCGGGGACCGAGAACGGTGCGATTTCCCATGATTGCCGAAAATGTTTCCATGTTTCGCCATTTTTGCCGATGGAATGCACTTACGGTTTCCACCTAATGCCCCCTGGCAAATCAACCGCACTTCACATTCGACAGACGGACCAACAGGGCGAAATCCTGGTTGCAACAATGGCCGGTGAACGCAGGCCGGTAAGCGCGAGGCTTATTGCTCTTTCCGTTGCTGCATACCCCTTGATGACCTTGAAGGTAGTGGCGGCCATCCATTGGGAAGCGTTACGGCTATGGCTGAAACGCGTACCGTTTTTCTCCAAACCGGCGCCGCCGAACGAACCCGTGACCATCGCGCGATACGGTTCCGAGGGTTAGGGCAACTTCGCTTAGCAGGACATATAGATGACGGACACAACGACAGGACGACTACACTCGGTCTACAGTGGCGACAATTCGAAATTCATCGAGTTACTGGGTCGCGCCGTGGCTGTCGGCGATTTAACGATCACGACGCCTCAGAATAAGGCTTATCGGTTTGCGGGCACTCACAAAGGGCCGCAAGCGGATCTCAAAATTCTGAAGTCCGGATTTGCGCGGAAACTCCTTACGGGCGGGGATGTGGGGTTCGCGGAAGCGTTTATCGAGGAAATTTGCGATTCAGACGACCTGACCGCCCTTATCGAACTTGGGGCCCAAAACGAACATGTTTCTTGGAGCGGATTTCTCAAAGGCCGCCAGTTATACAGATGGTTCGCAAGGGTAGGGCACGCGCTCCGGCCAAACAGTCGGCGTGGCGCAAAGCGCAATATCAAAAGCCATTATGATCTAGGTAACGATTTCTATGCGACCTGGCTTGATCCTTCGATGACGTATTCGTCGGCGGTTTTTTCCAACCAAGCCAAGACGCTTGAAGCTGCGCAACGCCACAAATATCAGCTCCTGATCGACGAACTTCAATTACGTCCAGACCATCATCTGCTGGAAATCGGCTGTGGCTGGGGCGGATTTGCGGTTCATGCGGCAGAAACAGTGGGGTGCAAGATCACCGCAGTGACGATCTCGCCTTCNCAATATGATTATGTGCAAAAGCGCATCGTAGACGCAGGCTTGGAGGAGAAAATCACTCTTGTGCTCCGCGACTACCGTGATCTCGAGGGGCAATACGACCGGATCGCGTCAATCGAGATGCTCGAGGCCGTCGGTGAATCTTATTGGCCAAGCTATTTCGACAAAATATCGGAGCTGCTCGTGGAGGGTGGAAAGGCCGCTATCCAGGTCATCACGATCGATGCCGATTATTGGGAAAGTTACCGTCGGAACCCGGATTTCATTCAACAATATATTTTCCCCGGAGGCATGTTGCCGACAGTGGAAAGATTGCGTGACGAGGTAGCTCGTGCCGGCCTTACTTGGAAAAGGTGCGAGGGATATGGCGTCGATTACGCCAAAACTCTCGCTATCTGGCGGGAAAATTTTCAGACGAATTGGCCGAAACTGCAAAAATTGGGATTCGACGAGAGATTTCGTCGTATGTGGTTCTACTATTTCTCTTATTGCGAAGCGGGATTTAACGTCGGCCGTATCGATGTTCAGCACATTACTTTGCGGCGGTCATAGCCGATGACGCACGCGCTGTCCCATACCGGCGCCCAAGTTCAGAAGTGGCAGCTGTTTGCCTACGGGCAAGTGGGGTTGCCGCTGGCGGCTCTCAGTTTACCGCTCTATGTCTACCTGCCGTCATTCTACGCAGACACTTTAGGGCTCGGATTGGCTACGGTCGGTTTCGTTCTGCTCGCTGCGCGTATTTGGGATTTTGTTACGGATCCCGTAATTGGAATTCTTTCCGACCGGTTGGGCCGTCAGCGAAATCGCCGCAAGAAATGGATCGCCTCAGGCGCACCTCTGTTACTCGTCGGTATATTGTTCTTGTTTCTGCCGGTGGATGGTGCCGATGCGACCTATCTATTGCTGGCAAGCTTTGTGTTCTATCTCGGCNNGACGATGGTGATGTTGCCATATGTCGCGTGGGGCGCTGAACTTTCGGGCGATTATCACGATAGAAGCCGCGTCACCGGCGCGCGAGAGGCTTTTGTTATCCTCGGTACGGTGGTTACTGTGGGTATTCCGGCAATTTTTTCGAACGACATTCGGACATCTCTGCAAATTCTGGGTGTCGGAACCGCAATCTTGCTGGTGCCCAGTATCGTGGCATTGCTGACCCTGACTCCGGATCGGCATATCACGAGTGAACCGAATTGGCATTGGCGTGAGGCTGCACAGACCGTCTACCGAAATAAGCCGTTCCGCCGGTTGCTCGCCGCTTATCTGTTAAACGGGTTTGCAAATGGTCTGCCGGCGACCCTTTTCGTTTTTTTCGTTGGATATCGGCTCGCGGCGCCGGAAGCCACGGGCGGACTGTTGATGCTTTATTTCTTGTGCGGAATCGTGGGCATTCCCCTATGGCTATGGGTAAGCAGACGTTCCAATAAGCATCGTGCCTGGTCCATAGCCATGATCGTGGCATGTGTAAGTTTCCTCGCGGTGCCGTTTCTAGAGAGCGGTGACGTAGCCGTCTTTGCCGTTATTTGCATCGTCTCGGGATTTTGTCTTGGTGCCGATCTTTCGCTCCCCCCATCGATGCAGGCAGATATCGTCGCTCGGGATACAGCGGATACAGGAGCCGAAAGGGCAGGCTTGTTTTTTGGGCTGTGGAACTTGGCCACCAAGCTGTCTTTGGCGCTTGCAGTGGGGATGGCCTTTCCGTTGCTGGAATGGTCCGGCTTTGAGACCGATGGGGAAAAGACCGCATCCGGACTGTTGATGCTCTCGATCCTTTATGGGGGTTTGCCGATTGTTCTCAAACTGAGCGCAATAGCTCTCATCTGGCGCCACCATGCGAGCGGCGCTGAAATCGATATTGAAATCAATATTGCAGAAGAAACCATTGTGCAGGCCACGGAATTAGGCACTGCCAAAAGCAGGATATAGCGACATGAAAATCGAAGATTTTCGAAACAAGACACCAAAATTTGTTTTCGAAGATTATTTTTCCGGCGAAACTCGGGCCTGGGGCATCGTGAGCGATCGCTTCGGGAACATACGCCGGCAATTCAGCGTCGATATGAACGGCCACTGGGATGGTAATATTCTGACGTTGAATGAAAAATTTTCTTACGACGACGGTGAAATCGATCTACGCGAATGGAAAGTCCACAAGTTCAATGCCAATACTTATGAAGGAACCGCGTCAGATGTTGTCGGGAAGGCGGTGGGAACATCGTTTGGGAATGCGCTGAACTGGCGTTATACGCTTGCGCTCGAAATTGGCGGCCGCGTCTGGAATATCTCCTTTGATGACTGGATGATCTTGCAAAACGATGGCGTGCTGTTCAATCGCGCTGAAATGCGGAAATTCGGCATCAAGATTGGCGAAATAAGCCTGTTCTTCAGAAAGCACGAAACGGGTATTGACGGTCGCGGCGACCAGAGTTACGTCGCGGCAGCCGAATAGAGGTCAGTCGTCCAGCAACCGGCGCGTGAGTCGAAAATAGAGACCGTAGGGTAGCAGTTTCATCAGCTTCATCATGAGCGCGAAGCGGCGAGGAAAGGTAATTTCGAAGCGGTCGCTCATCAGCCCGTCGTAAAGCGCGGCAATCGCGGGTTCAAGGTCCATCAGAAATGGCATTTCGAAATCGTTTTTGTCTGTCAGAGGCGTTTTTACGAATCCCGGATTTACCAATTGTAATTTGATACCCGCGCGTTCGAGTTCAGGACGCAGGGATTCGGTCAAATTAATCAACGCCGCTTTCGATGCTCCATAAGCCGACGCACGAGGGAGCCCCCCGTAGCCGGCGAGCGACGAGACAATAGCGATGTGACCGGTGTTGCGCTGTTGCATGGACCTTAAAATTGCGTTGAGGCAGTAGACCGTGCCGTTAACGTTCAGGTCCAATAATTCCGTGAACTGGTCGTTCGACAATGATGTTGCGTCATCTGCCAAATATGTGCCGGCATTGAGCACAGCGAGATCAATCTTGCCCAAATCTTTCTCGATGTTTTGTAGTGTCTCTTCGATCAGGCTGCTATCGGTCACATCGGCGGGAAATGCCCGGATGCTGCCTGCCAATTCCATCGATTTCTGGGCGNGTGATTCCAGTTTTGGCGCCGAACGGGCGGTGGCTCCGACATGCCAGCCTTCTGCGGCCATTTTTAATGCTAGGCCGTGGCCAATCCCCGAACTGGCACCGGTGATCCAAGCGACTTTGTTTGAATTATTTTGAACCATCGGCCGGTCGTGGCTGGAACATAAGCGTAGGCGTCGAATTTATTCAGGGGATCTTTCAGCCGTTCGCAGGACGTCAGAATCGAGAAAATACTCGATCTCAGCACCGCGCACGTTGAACGATGTTTTCACCCAATCGCCGGATTTCGAATACCAAAGCGACAGGTTCAGATCGCCGGTGACGTCGTAGCGTTGTGCGTCGACCGAACCGTTAAAGGTGTCGAGCGTGTTTTCTCCGGCCGGGGAAATCGAAACATCGACAAGTTTGCCGTGTTGCGTGTCCAATAGAACAGATTTGCCGATGGTTTTGATCGACCAGTAACTAGTCGGAATCGTGTCCAAGGGCGCTTGAAAGCTGCCGTTGGTGCCTTCTACATTCAACGCATCGTCGGACGCGGTAGCCTTGACCCAGTATTTGTCACCGTCATCGTCGGTTTCGGAATGCAAGGATATCAAGCGCCCATCGCGCCAAATCTCGTGATTGCGATGGCGATAGGAAAAAACCGGCAGGAAAAAGAGCCGGACCTGAATATCGATGGCGATATTGACGTGCAAATCGCCGTTGATTCTCCGAAATGATACGCTGTGATGGCCAAGCTTGTCGCCGTCTTGAGTGATCCGGAATTTGATCGGATCGGTAGTTAAGACCGAGGCTATGCCGCTCAGTCCGATACCCCCAACGAGTGCGCATGCCAATAGAGCGGTGCATGCAAAACGCCGAAGGGAAATGAAAAAAGGCCGGTCCATATTCTTCCTTACGTGCATACTGATCGTCTGGATCACAGAACGCGAAATTAAAAGCAAGATTCCGGCCAACTGTATTCTCACAATTGGTTAAATAGAGTTTTGATCGGGTGGCGTCTTTACGCTCCGTTAGTCCGGGCATATTCTGGCCGAAGAAACAAATTAGCGGGTGAGACCATAGGATGCAGGTCGCGGCGGATTTTCCTTCGGTTCCGGTAACACCGGTTTCGGATGATATGCATTTGGCTCCATTGGAAGGGGCGGCTGCGTGGTATGGGCCTGATTTAGAGGCTCGACCCGAAAGTTGGATAGTTGGAATTGGGGACGAGCAAATTGCCGACCTCAGGTCTGCTATCGCCCAGGCGGAGGCGACCGGGCTTGGCGTATTGGAACTTACCGCAGAGAATTTTCCGTTGCCGTCATGGGGGGATTTGCTCACTGGCGTAAAAGCGGATTTGTTTAATGGCCGCGGATTTACACTGTTGCGCGGGTTCCCGGTCGATGATCTCACGCCATTGCAACGGGGCCTCGGCTATTTCGGCATAGGGGCGCATTTGGGCAAGGCCATTCCGCAAAACGCCAAGGGACATGCGCTCGGGCATGTTTGCGATATTGGCGTCGATAAAAACAAAACCACGGGGCGTGGCTACCAATCGAATGCGCGACTGAAATTCCATACGGATTCAGCGGATATCGTGGGTCTGCTCTGCGTGCGTCAGGCGCGCTCCGGCGGGCTCAGCAGTCTGGTCAGTTCGATTACGGTTTATAACGAGTTGCTCAAACGCCGGCCCGATTATGTGCGCCTGCTTATGGGGCCGATCTACCGCGATAGACGCGAAGAAGTGCCGGTGGGTCAGGGGCCCTGGTATTGCATTCCCGCGTTCAATCCATTCCAGCAGCGATTGTTTACGACCTATGTGCGCAGCACGGTTCGCAAGGCGGCGCGTTTTTCCGAGTTGCCGCCGATATCCGCCGAGCTCAACGATGCCATGGATATGTTCGACGATATCGCAGCGGATCCGGCTCACCATCTAAATATGGACTTCATGCCCGGCGATATACAGCTGGTCTGCAATCATTTCATTTTGCATTCCCGAACGGGATTCGAAGATTTTCCCGATCTCGCGAAGCGCAGACATCTATTGCGATTGCACCTGGCCTGTCCGGACGGGCCGCAATTGCCCCCGGTCTATGAGAACCTTCGCGGCTATAACGAGGATGGCCGTCCGGCCGGAACACGGCTGCCGGGCGTCGCCTTAACCGCACCCCTGGAGCCTGTCGATGGAGGCCCCGGCGGCATGGATCAACGTAAACGCGACGGCTAGACGCCGGTCCGTCAAAGGCGATCCTGACGTTGCGTCAGGCGGCGAAGGTCTTGAGCGCTTTTTCGTCGAACTTCAATCCTAAGCCTGGCGCCTTTGGCAGGACCAATTCGCCACGTTCTATCGGCGGCGTTTCTTCGAACAACTCCAGCATCCAAGGCATGTATTCGACGGTCAGACCATTGGGACAGGCTGCAACCACATGCACCAGAATTTCCGGCATCACATGGCTGACCACCGGCAGGTTGGCTGCTTCGCCCATGGCGGCGATCTTCATCCATTGGCTGACGCCGCCGGCCCGTACGATGTCGATCATCAAAATATCGACCGAATGGGACTGAATCATGCGGTGGAACGGTGCGATGCCGTAAAGGTATTCACCACCGGCAATTGGCGTCTTTAGCGCTGCGGTAACGCGGGCAAGCCCGTCGTAGTCGTCGGCCCGGGTCACGTCTTCTAGCCAAAACAGTCCGACTTCCTCCGCCCGATTGCCGATATCGATGGCTTGCTCCGGTCGCCAGCCCTGGTTGATGTCGCACATCAATTTGATATCGGGACCGATTACGTCGCGAATGACCTGAATACGGCGGATTTCATCTTCCGGCGACGGATTACCCGGCAGCGCCATCTGGGTCTTCATTTGCTTGAACCCCTTGGCAATCAATGTTGCGGCGGCTTCCTGGGCCTGATCGTCGGTGAGGCCACGTCGTAGCGAACCGGAGGCGTAGGTCGGGACCCGGTCGCGATGACCGCCAAGCAATTTCCAAAGGGGAGTCTCTAACGCTTTGCCCTTGATATCCCACAGCGCGATATCGATCGCGGAATGGGCGAGGGTGAAAATTCCCTGAGATCCAGTGGGGTCGCCGGTCGCCGCGCGGAATTTCGCCGTAATATGCTCGATCCGCGTCGGGTCTTCGCCGATGGTCAATTCGGCCAATTCCTCGACCGCCTTTTTCAAGGTGCCGTTCAGTTTTCCGCCATAGAGCGTAACTGCGATACCTTCGAGGCCATTGTCGGTTCTAAGTCTCAACCCAACGACGGGGCGAGTGCGACCTGCTTCCTCCGGCATATTTGCGAGCGGGTCGTCCTCCGGAACGTTAAGCGCGATCGCTTCGTAGCTTTCGATTTTCATCGCGTATCTCCTCTAATTTGGCACCATATTGCGGCGAAAAGGATGGTGTTTCAATCGAGGTGGGGTGAGTGATGGCACGGCCTAGTCATCCCGGTTACACTCCGGCTCATGAGGCTTGCTGTAAATAACGTCGTTGCCTGTTTGGGAGGCGCGGACACTCGCCTTGAAGCGCGGCCGCAACCGATTCCGGGGCCCGGAGAATTGGTACTTCGTCTTAGGGTCGTTGGGCTATGCGGGACCGATCTGTTCAAGCTCGCCGTCGGTAGCGAGGCGCCGGGTACTGTGCTCGGCCATGAAGTGGTGGGTGAGGTTATTGGGTTGGGCGAGGGTGTCGATGAATTCGCTCTCGGAGATCGAGTGGTTGTTCCACACCACGTGCCGTGCGGAGAATGTGTGTATTGCGAACGTGGCAACGAAACCATGTGCGAGACTTTCCGCAAGAATCTGATGGTACCAGGCGGATTTGCAGACACGATTTTGATCGACGAGCGCGCTGTTTCGTTGGCGGCTCGCCGTGTAGCCGGCGAAATCTCCGACGATGCAGCGGTTTTTATGGAGCCGGCCGCTTGCGTGTTGAGGGGGGTGCGGCGTTCGGGTTTGACGGCAAATGGCCTTGCGGTCGTTCAAGGGGCCGGATCTATGGGCTTGTTGCATCTCCTCGTATTGCGCGCAGCTATTTCGGATGTACGGGTGATGATGATTGATCCGGTCGAGGAGCGCAGAAAGGCGGCGACCGATCTTGGCGCCGACGAGGCTGTCACCCCAGAGGAGGCAGCGGAAAGGCTTGGTGATGTTGGAGCGGATACGGTGTTCGATACGGTTGGCGGAGCCGTTCCTTTACAGGCGGCGCTCGGGCTCACCCGGCAAGGTGGCACGGTCGTGCTTTTCGCCCATGCACCGGATGGAGAGGCGGCAAATTTCGATCTCAACGATCTTTTTAAGTATGAACGGCGAGTGATCGGTACCTATTCGGGCGCCCTGAAGGAACAGGCAGAAATATTCGATCTAATATCGTTGGGTAAACTCGACCCGACACCCCTAGCTACTCATCGCATGCCGCTCGACGACTTCGATCGCGGCGTCGCGTTGATGCAAAATCGAGAAGCGTTGAAAGTATTATTCACGCCGTCCAAGGCGTCCCTGGAGCCCGAATGAGTCTGCCCAAAACGATGATGGGCGCGATGTTACTCGGTCCGGAAGAGATCGAACTTCGCGAGGTGCCGGTTTCGCCGCCGGGTGACGGCGAAGTCCTGCTTCAGGTGGAGGCGGCTACCACCTGTGGGACCGACGTCAAAGTTTTTCGCCGTGGTGGCCATCCGCGAATGTTGAAGGTACCGACCCTGTTCGGCCACGAAATGGCTGGCCATGTGGCAGCTGTGGGTAATGGCGTCGACGGTTTTTCCGAAGGCGATGCGATCGTCGTTGCCAATTCGGCGCCGTGTCTCGATTGCGATTATTGCAAAATGGGACGGGAGAACCTTTGTCGGGATTTGCAATATTTGAACGGTGCCTATGCGGAGTATGTTCCAGTGCCCGCCCGCTTCGTTGCACGGAATACCCATCCGGTTCCCGAAGGGCTGAGTTTCGCCCGTGCCGCCTTAACCGAACCGCTCGCTTGTGTGATCCATGGTATCGACGCGTGTGATCTACATCGTTACGGCGAAAGCTCCGAGGTCGCTGTTTATGGAGGCGGACCGATAGGGCTTCTTTTTGTCGCGGCGTTAGCCAATTTGGGTCACCGTGTTTTGCTCGCGGATCCCAATCCGTCCCGCCTCGAAGTAGGAGTGGCAATGGGGGCCGCGGAGGCCATCGAGATCGAACGCGATGGCGGGCAGGCGGAAATCGTCAAAGCGAGGTCCGAGGAAGGGGAAGGGGTCTGGGTTGCCGTTGAGGCCGCCGGCCAACCCGCGGTATGGCAGGATGCGATCGCGACGGTTCGTCCCGGCGGTACGGTCAATCTCTTTGGTGGCTGTGCCCCTGGTACCGAAGTCGCGCTGGATACTCATCTGCTGCATTACAGCGAGATCACGGTGAAAGGTGTTTATCACCACCGGCCCGATACGATCCGCCGCGCGCTTGATCTGTTAGGCCAGCCGGCGTTTCCAGCTGATTTGTTATTGAGCGCCGAAATGCCGATCGCCAAGACGGAAGACGCGCTCCGCGCGATGATGGCAAAAGAAGCGTTGAAAGTCGTCATTCGCGGCGTTTGACCTACTTCCTTTTGCTCAGGTCAAACTGCCGTTCAGAGTAAGGGGCGACTTAGGTGCCTCAGTGGATTCCGTTTTCCTTTTTCACCTTCGCCACTTCGGCCTCCACCTTCCGATGGGCTTTTTCGTAAGCCTTGTCGAGCGCGTGGACCAATGCCTTGCTCGCCGGATCTTTGCCGTGGAGCGATTTGATAGCCAAGACCGCCAGATGGAGTGCAACGGTTTCCAGTTGCGCGGCGGTGTAGCTGAGGTCACTCGGGTTAAAGGCAAAAATGTTTGAGTGCTCATGCCCGAAGGTTTCGTAAGTGAGCGCAAGCACTACCGGCTTTTTATTCACCATACCTTTCAGGCTGCCTGAGATAAGCCCTTCCTTAAGTTCGAAGATATCCACCTTCGTCAACTGGTCGAGCCCGCTTTCGAGGAACTTGGTCACCGATGCGGCGCCGTGCGCCGCGGCCTTGGCTGTGATAAGCGCCGCATCTGCGGTCCCCTTAGCGGCGATCAGCGGCGCGACAGTCGGGTCCAGGTCGACCGGTACGACCTTGGTGCCTGCCTTGACCGCTTTTAGAATGCCTTTGGCCGTCTGTAGGGCAGCAGTAGCGGTGCCGAGCGCGGTGCCTTTGCCGGCGATTTCCGCGCTGTACTTGCCGTTCCGCACTTCGCATGACGCGATTTTGCCGAGATCAGGCACGTTCTTGTGATGCGTGCAGCGACGTTTGATGATGTTGTACCAGGTGCAAATTCGCTTTTTGTAATTGCAGCTGCTCAGCTTGTGCTTGAGGTTTCTGATATCGCGATTGAGCCCGTCGACCTTTCGCTGTGCGCTGTTCACTTTGTTTTGCGCGGAATCTAGCGAATGCTGCGCTTTCTTTTTGCGTTCGCGGACTTTCTTGCGTGCACTGTCAATTTGTCTTTGAAGGCCATCTACTTTGTCTTTGGCCTTTTGCAGTTCTTTCTCGGCCTTTTTGAAGCCGCCCGCAATCGTGTCGAACACCTTGTTGACTGCTTTCTTACCGGTGGTACTCAACCACTTGTGGAAGTCGGATTTGAGGTCGGCCCTCAGCGACATGTCGAAATTCTTGAGCTCGGAGGGAGAGAAGGAGAGCTTGCCCGTACCGATGCTGGCTTCGATATCCATAATCAGTAGCGGTCCGTCATCGACCTTGGTCGAGAACTTGATTTCGTTCAGGCTCGCTTCCAACGCAGCGTCGAGTTTGGCCTTGAATAGGTCGATTTCGCCCTGAATTTCGAATTTGGGCGACTTCGGCGGCTTGATGCCCGCCGAAACGTCGAGCTTGGTGTTTTTTAGCGAAATCGGGCCTGCCTTGATGTTGTGGATTTTGCCGTCGACGTTAAGCCCGGTTGCATCTACCTGCGCCTTGAAATTAAGCAGCGGGGAATCCTTGTAGAGGAACCAAAGCTTGCCAGCCCAGCGCATGCCGCCTCCGGTAAGTCCGATTTCGGGAACGTCGGTACCAGGAGACGCGAAGGCGTAGTCCACATCGGTCAATTTGATCGTCGGCAGTTTGTTGGTGGCGACCTTCTTGCCTCCGGTTGCGCCAGCAACGTCGTTCACCACGGCGATAATGTCAGGCAGTCCGAGTTCGCTCACCTTGCCTTCGAAGGCAGCTTTATCGGGGATGCCGTCGATCACGCCGACACTGGCGGTCACGTCCACTTCCTTGGAGCCGAGATGAGACTTGCCGACGAAGGTAACGTCGACCTCAGACGTAGCGGTCGCCTTGATTTCCATTCGTGTACCGGAATTCAAGGTGAAGCCTTTGATGCCGAAAGCATTGTGCCAATCGCTGTCGGTTTTGCCCTGGACATCGAAGGCGAGGCCACCTTGGGTATCCAGTTCGAAGGCAATCGTGGTGTCGAACTGAACCGTCTCGTGTTTGGTCTTGAGATCGAGATTGGCAATGAGCTCGGCGCCGAAATCCGCTGTCGTACCTTCTAGTTTGAGGAAGAAAGCGGTTTGAATTTGTTTAGGCAGTATCAGGAACTTGAGCGCCTTCGGCATTTGGATCTGCGGTATATCGACCGCGAGATCGATCGACGGTTCGCCACCGAAAACACCTCCAATGGCGCCCGTAAGTGCGATAGGCCCGCCCTTGCCACCGGTTGCGAGGTCGGACATGGCTTTGCCGAAGTGACTCGTATCGACCGCGGCCATCAGATTGATACCGTTCGTTACGTGGGCTCTCGACGTATCACTGCCGAAAATTTTGCCCATGGCTTCAGCGGTGGCCGGCGGAAGGTCTGAGACTTTCTGATTGAAGCCATGCTGGCTGACCACCAAAGCCGCCTCGTCGAACTCGATCTTGCCGAGAATGCCCTTGGCTGGGCCGCTGATCGGCAGAATATCGGCGAGGGTGAATTTTTGATGTAACAACGCGAAGTTCCAGCCCGTTCCCACATCGAAGATCAACAGCTCGAGGCCATCGAAGGCCTTATGTTTTTTGCTGACCGAAGTACCGGCAAATTCCTTCTCGGAAATAACCAGATCGCGGACCGCAAAATCTCCCGCATTGGGAAGTTTGTTGAGTCCGGGAATCGACGAAATCGGAATATCGGCGCCGGTGAGGGAGATGCCGAAATCGGCAACCTTTCCGCCCTTGATTTCCAGATTGGCACTGGCCTTGAGATTGCGAACCCGGCCAATCGACGTAACGCCGGTGATTGCAATGTCCTGCTTGGTGCCGAGTTTTACGTCGAGACCGATATTTCCAAGCGTCAGCCAGGATAGGCCGAACGCTTTAGACCAACGTTGATTGGTCGAGCCTGCGATTTCAAAGGTTCTTTGGCCACCTTCGGTTTTCATATCGACGAAGACTTGCTCGAATTCGAAATTTCGTCCGCCCGCGTGGATTGACGCATCAGTTGCGACAGATACCTCGATGCCGCTGTCCGAGCCTTTGACCACGAGCGCTGAATTACTCAGTTTCAAGACATCCGGTGCGCCTGGAATTCTGAGTTTGTTCAGCGGTACCGAAAGATCGAGGTTCTGCATAAACGACTTGGCGAGCGATTTCGGCTGCTTGAATATGCTTGGATCGAACTTTCCGGTGAGTGGCAGGTTAGTGGTCGGGAGCTTAAGCGCGCTCATGACCTCTTTGACCTTACCGGCGACCGACATTGCGGCACGGATGTTGACGCCGGATTTAAGATTCAGCGATGTGACACCGAGATGTTCTGTAACGATTTCCGGTACCGGCTGGTTGTTGCCAGCATTGCTTGCCGGGGCGACGACAAAGCCGGTTTTGCCGAGTTGAAGATCGTCGAGCGGCGTTCCCTTGGCACCGGGGGCCAGATCGGAGATTTTCAGCCCGTCGCTCAGTAGCGCGACATTGGGGCGCCGTTTGCCTTCGGGCGTGTAGGCTACGAGAGTCGTCGCGACGTTACCGATGCTAAGCCCGGCCGAGGCGTAGTGATTGGCTATTTTGGGGTCCGATACTTTGATTTTGTCGAGACCCGGCAGATTCCCGGCGCCGAAATCCGATAACGCAAAATCGCCCTTCAGTTCGATCTCGTACGATGCCTGTGTGCTGCCGGAAAGCTCTGCGTCAAAGGGATGAGTTTTACCGCCGAGTGCCAGATCGCCCGTGAGGGAAAACTTTTTCTCATTACCGGCGATTTCAGCGGCGAACGCGAGACCGGTGACGCGCGCATTGGAAAGCGGCAGCTTCAATGCGGCGCTACGTTGCGCCTGAGCCCCATCGAGAGTCAGTTTGCGGGCGACGCTGTCATAGGCAATCGTGACCGGTGCGAATTTGAGCGTTTGTTTGGCTTTGATTTCAATTTCACTGGAAACCGATGCGGTAATTCCGTTGTCATGCCCTTTGAGAGAGAGCGTCGTGCCGGAAAAACTCAAAAAGCTTGGTCGCCAGCTGGGACGAGGCACGGGTAGTGGGACAGTAAGATCGAGCGCATCCAAAAACTGTTTGGAAAGACGGGAAGCCTTGAATTTGCCGGCGAAAATGCCTGGATTGATACTGCCGTTCAATTTCAGCGTGTTGATATTCAGGCCGATCTTGTTGACCAGTTCGCGAAGTTTCCCCGTTGCTTTGGCTGCGGCAAAAAGTTTGACACCGGCAGGTTTCTTGACCGGGCGAGTACCCAAATACTGCTTCAATGCGGGCGGTACCGCGACCGAACGATTGGCATTCTCGCGTGGAATCGCGAGTAGTATCATTTTGGTGAAGGTGAGATCGTTCAGCGGTGTCGCGCGGATGGCGCTGGAAAAATCTCCGAGATGAAAATTGCTAATAACGATGCCGACATTGAAATGGCGGAGGCCATCGGATTTGAAGCCGACGATTGCGGTTTTAATCTTGCCATTCGCGACCGCAGGCAGTTCCGCGGAGAAATAGTTTTTGCCGGCTTTGAGGCCTCCGACTTCGATGTTTTCGAGGCCGGGAATGGTCCATCCCGCAAGTTTTTGCAGTGAGGACTTAGTGTCTGCCTGGGATGGCAGCGCGAAGATTCCAACCAACAGCAGAACGGTTAGGCTAACCAGCCCGCGTTTCATCCGCAGCATCGTATGATCTCCCTGATGTCGCTTTTTTTCGAAAAGTTCCCTCATCCTAACGCTTAAGTCGCGCTAGGTCAGACAAAATCGACACGACTGCGTCACACGAACGCACCCGTTTTTTCCTTTTTTTTACAAAGCTTAAGGAGACACGCTTATGCAAACCCCTTTTTGATCGCCGTGCTGGCGTGGACCGGCGCGGCGATTTTTTTTGCCGCCGCCGCTCAACCTAGAATTCTCGAGACGCCAGAGGAAGTTCCCGAAATTCAAATTGTCGGACAGTTGCCTGTTTATTGCGGTCCCCATGCGAGTATTGCCGCAATTTTGCGAGGCGCTGGGGGCCAAATGAAAGTTTCCGATGGCGCTACGATCAACGGGACACGGCTCGAGTTGTATCGCGGTCAAGCGCCTGCGAACCAAGGCCTTTGGACCGTTGTCATGTCCTGGCCCGACGGCGGCGCTTGTATCCTCGCGACCGGCGATTCATGGGCAAACAGGACCGTACCTCCGACACCGGAAAACAGCCATTAGGGCTAAGAAACCGACGCTGACCAAGGATGGAGCAGCGCGCGGTCGTCAAGTATCCCGCCATCCACCTTTAAAGGAGACCACAATGAGTGGATCAAACAATAAACCCGCAGCCAAAACCAGGGTTGCGACTTCCAGTACCGCCGCTGGCGCCACGACGGCGCCGGTCGTCGTCTGGTTCTGGGGCCTAGCATTCCCCGACACTGCGATGCCGCCTGAAGTCGCTGCCGCTTTAGGGGCCACACTCGGTGCCGTCGCTTCTTACCTATTAAGGATGCTTCCAGATACCGGAGACAAACAATGATCCGAAGAGTGACAACCCTATTTTTGTTGGCCGCGCTCAGCGGCTTTTTTCTTGTCGGCTGCGCGGCCTTCAACACTGATGCGGTCGTGGACGAAACCAATCGACAAACGAGCGCCGGGATCACTGATTTTCGCTTCGAAACCGAGCTTGGTCCCGATGGCAAACCCTATGTCTCAGGCGTGCGCCTGATCGATGGCAAGGAAAAATCACGCGTCAAGGCAAAGGTCGAGCTGCCGAGCGGTTTAAAAGCGAGTTACGAAGCCGAGGACGTGCGTTCGTTCCCTGGCCAGCAAATACAAGGCATCGTTCAGAAGGCGTTTGTTGATGCGGGGATCGAACAGACCAAGCTAATCAAGGAGATGATTCCAAAGATGGTTGAAGCTCTGAAGCCCTTATGGGCGAAATAGACAAGTCCCTATTCGCGACCCCCTTGAGAGTGTTCATGAAAACCCCGGCTTCGGCTGGGGTTTTTTTTGTGTTTTGTGTGGAATGATTAGGCGTTGCTTTCATGCCAAAGGAGACGGATACCAGCCTGAATTTGCGATAGTAAAACGATTTCTCGCTGATCGTTCGTTGTTCCATGGGGTAGGGATTCGCGTAGCCAGCGCAATTGACATTCCAAACCGTCGGGGCCCGTTGCCATCGTATGACAGATGCGGGTTTCGAGGCGATCCATCTGATCGCAAAGTTGAGCGGATTTCGCGTCGTCCGTGGTGATACGGATATGGTCTCTAATTTCGAGCCATTCCTCGTAGAGAGCACAAATTGGGTCGGGCGAAGAATCGCCACCGGCGCCACGGCCGGAAAGTTTATCCCTGTTCACGCCTGCTCCGCTTTTGCTCCCGTCAGGGATGCGATTTGACGTTTTCTCTATCCACCCTCGTGTGCATCCGGCTCCAGTCCGAACGATTGCACGTTACAGGACAGGTCCCATGCAAAAAATACTAGTTTGAGGTATGAGCCATTGAAAACGCCGCATGGTTAATTTCAAATACGGCGTGATCGGGTCATTTCGTTAACGGTTTTGCTCGATGTGGGGTAATCCGGAGGCGACGGGATAATTGGTCGATTGCCGATTTAGCGGCCTGCGGGCGCAGAGTAGGTGGAGTGCGGCCGTTATTTTCTTTCACGTGGCGTTTGAGATATGAGGCAAAACGGCCGGTTAAAATCGCCCCGCCGATTTTGCTGCCTTCGGCGGTAGTCAATGTCGCTGCATGGACCCCGACAACTCTCAGTTGGCCACGGCTAATATAGAATATCGGCGATCCCGAACTGCCATTGATGGCATCGCAATTGTGGAACTCGAGTTTCGATTTGTCGTCTCCCTGACCGATGAACTGACAGCCGATATGAGCTGAAATGCCTCGCGGACGATCTTGGCTATAACCGGCCTGAATGAAGCGCAGATCGTCGCGATGGAATTGGCCGATATTCCGCCGGTCGATGTTTGTCCAGCCGATATAGCCCACTTTGTTGCCGATCGGTTTTTTGAGTTCGAGAATTGCCCAGTCGTCAGGCGCCAAATTGTCTCCGACCTTGGCGCGCGCAGCGAAGTAGGGGCTTGGGTGCACCCGCTTGGCGCGGGAGTGGGCGACGTAACGATCGCCCTTCAGGCCGGCGGTGAAATGCAAAATGCCCGCAGGATAGGGGCGCCGCAGCTTGCGGTCGTAGAGGCAGTGTCCAGCGGTGAGCACATGAGTTGGGCTAATGAGAACACCAGTGCAGTGGCCACGTCCCCCATTGTCGATGCGTCCGATCGAGCGCCAGGGATAGGCATGGGCGGTGACCAAAATTCGGTCGTCGACACCGCCTTTGAGCTCCGGGTGAATGGCGGAAGCGCCGGGGAGGCGTTTGCCGCGCCGCCATTCGCTGGGATGGATAAATCGCGCCGACCACAGTCCGGCACGATTGGTCTTGGCATTCGCTTGGAGGCTGCTATAGCGCGAAGCGCCACTGCCGTCTGCCAGGGCCATGCCGACCCGAACCATACGTGCATTGAGTTCGCCGTAGCGTGTTGAACAAATGCCAAGCAGGCGCGATTGGCTATCCCGTCCAGTAATACGGCAGGACACATTTTGACCTTGGACGAATCCGTTCAGCATATTCAGGCTGTGCCGGCCGCATGCCCATGGCTTGCCCTTGCGACGACAGGCTTGCGTCGGATAGGGAGCTCGAATGCCAGCAAGACGGACAAGTTTGCCGCTGATACCAATTAAATCACCGGATAGGACACGTGCTTTGCCGCTCACGCTGGATTGGCTCCATGCGCTCGTCGATGCAAAAACTGAGACAAGCAAGGAAGCGAGGCCATATTGGACGAGACGATAGGTCATCGGACTCCGGTCTCTTTTTGCAATTGCCTTAGTTGTCCTTTGGCGAATTTGTAGCCCGCGGCATCTGCTTTTCGATACCATTTCGCCGCTTCCTGTGGGTCTTTTGGAACGCCAAGGCCGTGGTGGTAATGGTATGCGATATTGGCCATTGCTTTTGCATGACCGCGTTCGGCGGCCTCCCTATACCAGCGCAGGCCTTCTTCAGTATCCTTAGCGACGCTGCGGCCGTTCGCATAGAGGAAGCCGATAAAATTGCGAGCATCCGATGCGAGTTCACCATCGGGGTGTTTGCGGAGGAAAATCCGGTAGGCGGCAACGGTATCCTGCTTTCGTGCCTTCTTGAAGTCTTCCTGCTGGGCCAACGCGTTTTTTCGTTTAGCTTGGATTTCGGCCTCGCGGCGTTTGCGTTCTGCCTCGCTGTTGTTGATGGCAGTGATCGCGGATTTCGCCTTGTCTGCATTTGGGCCATGAGGATGATCTTTGAGATATCGCTGGTAATCGCTTTTCTTTTTTGATTTTTCCGCCTTTGCCCAAGCGACGCGTTCCGCCTCCGCTTTTTCCTCCCGTGCTTGTTTTTCTTTCAGGCGGACGATTTCCGCTTTGGCATCTTCCGCGTGGAAACCCTTGGGATAGAGGCGAAGGTAACTTTCGAAGGCGAATATCGTTTCTACCTCTGTCGCAAGCTTATAGGTCGCCTTGTCGGCGGCAAGCTCCGCTTCTTTCTTTTCTCGCTGAATTCGTTCAATCGCCAATATCGCTTCGTCGCGATGGCGGCCTTCGGGGTATGCGGTGATATAGGCGGTAAATGCGGGGATTTCGTTTGAGACTAAGGCCTTTTGCCAGAGTGCTTCTTCGATTTTCCATTCTTTGTAATACTGATAGCCGTAGCCGGCACCGGCAATCGTGCCGATTAGCAGAACGCCACCAAGAACGACCAACGCCAAAACACCCATATAGGATTTCTTCGGACGTTTGAGCGGCGCGTCGGCATAAGCAAGGGGCGGTGCGACGCGCGCTGGCGCCGGCGCAATGTCAATTGAGATTTCGGCGCTTCCTAAGCGGATGACGGCGGACTTGCGAAGTGGTGTCGGCTGGAAAGGTTTCAGACGCTCATCATCGAGCATGGTGCCGTTGGCGCTGTTTAAATCCTCGAGCTGAACGATTTTGTCGCTGACAGTGATGCGCAAGTGTCGCGGCGCAATCATTTCATCGTCGGCGGCATAATCGGAAATCTCCGCGTCGCGGCCGATTATCGTGCCGCCATCGCGGGTTAGTTCCTCGGCTTTGAGTTTGAAAATATACTCAGCGCTCATGCGGCTATCTCTCTACGTCACGTCGGCTCGGCGGCGAAGGTCAGGGCAGCGCGACGCCGGTGAACTTGCCGCGGTTGGCGCGGGCAAGTTGGCTTAGGAAAGTAACGAATGTGGGGCGTTCGTAAAAGTTTCCGATTGCCACCGTATGGATTTCTTTTTGCCCGCGATTTCGCTGAGTGATGGTTTGAATTACCCGGCGCCAGTTCCGGTTCGGAACGGTCGGTTGTCCATCGCTCATTAGGATAATCGCGTCCACATCGTATTGCAGCGCTGCCAACAACCCATCCATTGTAGGTGTGCCGCCGTCTACCCGGCGCATCATGTCCCGAACGAAACTTAGGGCGATACTTTTGTTGGGCCCCGACATCGGCGCGATTGCTCCCGGTCCTGGCCAGCGAGGTAGTTGAATGGTGTAGAAAACCTGAGTCCCCGGAGCATGGAATCCAATGATCCCAACTTTTTCCTTTTCGCTCATGGGTTCGAGCACTTTTTGCATGGTTTGAAGCGTGATATTGCGGAACTGCTTCATGCTGCCGGACATGTCCATAACGATGACGAACTTTTGAGCGTTGGTAGCCAGGCCCAGGAGCGCAAATTTTACCCGGCGTTTGATTTCGGACTCGGCCTTTTTGAGAGCATTTTCGCTTTTGGCGGCAGACGATTTGGCAGCGGCGGCCTTTTTTTCGGCCTCGGCGGCGCGTTTTTGCGCCTGCTTCAGTTTTTCCGTCAGGGAACCGGCGTTCTTTGCATCATCCTTGAGTTTCTGAATTTCCTCTTTCGCTTTTGCCAATTCATTTGCGGTTTTTTCCGCGGTTTTTTCCATTTCGGAAATTTGTTGGCGCATTCGGTTGTTATCGCGCACCACATCGTCGTGCTTCAGGTAGTACGGCAGCAAGACGATGGTCACGAGGATGAAGGCGCCCAACGCGGAAGCGAACAGGTCCAGAGCCGACATGCTGAAAATGACGAGTTCGCGGCTGCGGCGTTTCATTGCGGAGGTCCGTCGGGGCTGGCTTACCGCTCGTAAAGGCGGTTTATCAGATTGTCGAGGCAGTACTGGCCCGACAAGTTAAGGGCACGTTCTTCGCGTCCCTGGACGATATGCATCAGAAACACCAATACCCCCGACATGGCGAGGGCCAATAATGTGGTGAAAAAGGCTGTGCCGAGTTTGGTGGTGAGTACTCGGAGTAGTGATTCGTCGTCGGGGCGCATTTCAGCGATGCCTTCGAGCGCGATGGCAATTCCGATGACCGTCCCGAGAAAGCCGAGGGTCGGAATTACCCAAACGATGTAGCGCAGCATGTTGTAGCGAAGATCGATTTCGTGGTGATAGAGCTCCATGCTCGAATTCAGCAATGCATTCGATTGATCGACCGAACGGCTGGACTGAAATTGTAAGATCACCCGGCCGATCAGACGGTTGAGAAAACAGTCTTGGGTTTTTTCGTCTTTGGTTACGAGACGATAGAATTGGCCGAGATCTTCGGCGCGCAGCAACGTTTCCTGGTCTTCAGGCAGAAATTGGCGGCGGAGTACGTTCAGTTCCCGGTTGCTGATCCGGTGTCTAACCCACAATTCGGAAAAACCGATCCCGTAGACGATCCACATCACATTTTGCACGGTCAGCGGATAAGTAGCGAAGTTGCGGTCGATCAATAGGCGTTCCGGCGTTCCATCGAGCATGAAGTGAAACAAGATCAGTAATGCAATAGCGCCGAAGACACCGATCGCGGCGCCGATGATTCTAATTTCACCATCGCCTTCGAGGTTTAGGCCCTGCATCAATCGTCCTTCACCGCAATAATTTCTCCAGTGTCGACGGAACGACGAACGCGGCCCGTAGGCAACGCTCCTTTAGGGTCATAATTCGAGCCGTTGGCGCCGGCGGAGGAGGCTTCGACCGCGCCAAACCGCCCTTGCATCAGCGCGGGGATACCTTTGGGGGCGATGACTCCCACCAGTGCCTGAACCGTCGTGTGGTAATCGCCAAATCGGATAGGCTCGTCGCTATCCAGATACGCCTGCGTGAGTGGAACCCAGTCGTCGTCTTGTTTGCGAAAGGTACCGGAAGCGCTGTTGCGGTCGGTCAGATGGAGCTTGCCGGCTGCTGCGATGACCAACTCAGCATGGCAATCGTCGATGCTCGCCTGGTTCAGGCGAATATCGCAGCCATCTTCGGAACCGATGGTGAAGGTCAGGTATGACGACATGTGCGTCCCGCCCTAATCCGTTACATGCCCCACTGTGCGGGCGTTATAACATATGGGATCGCATAACAGGCGATGCAATCGGTGCCTAGTAGTAAAGAAATGAAATGGTGCGCTCGAGAATCTTCGTCAGCGTAAACGGATTTTCCCATTCCTCCATGCTCACATCCCCGGCTCTGAACTGGCGAAATAGAGGCCGGTCTTTCATGTGACCGATAATCGCATCCACGTGATGGGCGTGCTTGAACCAATCGGGGCGGCTTTTCAGCGTTTTGAGGTTTGGCTGTTGGGCCGTAGTGGTGTTTTTTGCCTTTGCCTCTGGTTTCGGCGTGCCTTCCGAGTAGGTGTAGCGTGGCTTGCGTGGGGTTACCAAAATCAACACCGACTTCTTGGTGTTGGTGGTGTTTTCCTGGCTGAAGAAATACTGGACGCCAGGAAGGCTTTGCAGGAACGGTACGCCGTCTTTCAACCGTTCGTCTTCGCGCTCGCTGAGGCCGCTTATGACAAGCGTTTCGCCGAACTTCATTACCACGCTACCTTTGACTTCGGTTTTGCTGGTCTGGGTGAAATTGTTAAAGCCCGCCTGGGCCGCTCGGTTTTCAATAAAGGCGCGCGCAGCCTGAACGTCGTAACGCACAGTTTCATCGGAGAGGAAAGTGGGGGTTACTTGCAAACGAACCCCAACGGGGATCGATTCCACGGTCCCCTGACTTCCGGCAACGCCGTCCAATTCTACGTGCAATATTGCACCCGAGAAGAATTCCGATGTTTTGCCGTCGACCGCCGTGAGAGTGGGGCGGGCCAAAACCTCGTTGTAGTCGACATTGTCGTTAAAAATATTGAGTGAGTAGTTGATTGCCGCCGGCGCGGCGAGCGAGACCAATTTGGTATTGGTCAGGGTATGAGTGGAATTAGCCGGGTTGACCAAATCCTGCGTCTTTGTGTCGTTGAGGCTGAGTGCGGTGTAGTTAAACGCAACCTGTAAACCGGTCAGCAAATTGACGCCTTTGGTCGTCGAACTGATTTCTTCCGATCGAATTATGGTCAGGTCAACCAATGCCATTTTTGGAATTTTAGGTTTCTTTGCAGCTGTGCTGTCGGTGGTCGTTGAGCTGTCATCTAGGCCGCTAGAGTCGCTGCTGCTGGGAGATATGCCTTCGGTCGCTGCATCGGAACCGAGTATGTCCGAAGCATCCTGCGCGAGCTGAACCTGGCCGGGTGCGGAGGTCGCGCTCGCTTTGATTCCGGCGTGAACTTGGCGCCAATCCTTGAGTCGAGTGGAAATTAACTGTTCGCGGAATTTGTTGCCCGTATCGAGCTCGCCGAAACGAACGAGTTCCGCCTTGGCATCGTCAAATTTTCCGGAAGCCGCAAAAATGATTGCTGCCGCTTGAGCGATTTTGGGATTATCCGGCGCTTTCTTGGCGGCGCGTAGAATCGCGGTATATGCGGTTTTTAGGTCGCGGCGGTAATAAGAAGCCGCGGCAAGGGCGAGTAAAATTTGCGGTTTATCCGGCGCCAGTAACGTCGCGCTCGCGAAAGCTTCTTGCGCTTCGTGATAATTGCGTTGGCGGTACTCGATCCGGCCCAATAAATAATGTGCCCAGTAATCGCTCGGGTCGAACTGGAGTGCCAGACCGTAGCCCACCTTTGCAAAATCGAATTGCGCGCCGTCACCGGCTTCCGCTCGCAAGTGATAGGCGAGGCCGTTTAAAAAATGTAGCCGGCTGTTTCCGGGATCGAATTTAAGTGCGCGGCCGAAATGCCTGTTGGCATCATGGGCTTTACCGTCGGCAAGGGCTTGCAGACCTGACTTGACGAATTTGTCGTTGATGCTTTCGCTTTTGGCGTTGTCCACCAGTTCCTGCAGACGATCATAATTTGCCCGCTCGTCCGATGTGGTGAGACAGCCGGCAAGCACCAGCGCTCCCGCCAATAGGCCGGCAAAGAGATAACGGCCATTGCCAGTAGAAACCCAAGTATTGAGTCGTTTGTGATTTCCCGCCGGAGACATCACTTTTTCCCTGTGCTTTTTTTTGCACCGCTTTTACGTTTTGCCAGAGGTATCGCGCAGTGCTTATTTGTATTCAGGTAATAATACTAATAGTTTCCGATCTGTCGAGTATGGTTTTGACGCTGGATGGACCGCCAGGCTCGATTGACGCTAAATTGCGGGCGTTACCTAAAAATTCAAGTAATAGAACTCAATAGGGGGAAATGATGGTCGAACGGGCGGATTATGTCGTCATTGGTGCGGGTTCCGCAGGGTGCGTGGTGGCCAGCCGATTGACCGAAAGCGATGCAACCGTTGTGTTACTGGAGGCCGGGCCCAAGGACCGTCACCCTATGATCCATATTCCGGCGGGTCTGCGCACGTTGCAGCATCATCCGGTTCTAAACTGGAACTACGAGACCGAACCTGAGGAAATGACCGGCGGGCGGCGAGTTTACTGGCCGCGCGGCAAAGTATTGGGTGGGTCGAGTTCTATCAACGGCATGCTTTATGTTCGTGGCAATTCACAAGATTACGACACTTGGGCACAACTGGGCTGTCGCGGCTGGAGCTATGACGAGGTCTTGCCGTATTTCAAGAAATCGGAGGATTTCCGTGGCAAAGGGGAGGACGAATTTCGCGCCAAGGGCGGTGTGCTCGCAGTAGAACCTTATCGGACCATACTTCCGCTCACCCACAAGTTCGTCGAAGCCGCGCAGCAAGCCGGGTATGATTTCAACGAAGACTACAATGGTCGCAACCAAGAAGGGGTTACGTATTCGCAAAATACTCGCGATCACCGGTTCCGCGCCTCGACCGCACAGACCTTCTTGAAAGCCGCAAAGGGAAGAGAAAATTTAAAAGTTATAACAGGGGCTTATGTCACAAAGCTCATAATTGAAAATAAGAAATGTGTGGGTGTCGCCTATCGTATTGGCAATAAGGATTTCGAAGTTCGCGCCAATCGTGAGGTCATCTGTTCCGGAGGCGCGATTAACTCGCCGCATATTCTCCAGCTGTCAGGTATTGGTCCGGCGGAACATCTCAAAAAGCTTGGGATCGACGTCGTTCATGATTCCCCGGGCGTCGGCGCAAATCTCAACGATCACTTCGTTGTGCGCCTAGTACATAAGGTCAAAGGCGTTCTCACACTTAACCAGATCGCCGATTCCGCGCGCGTTTTACCAGAAGTGATGAAATACGCGATTTGGGGAAATGGCGCCCTTACTTTCGGTGTCACCACCGCAATGGTGTTCTGCGACAGCCGCGAAGGGCTCGCCAGCCCCGATTTGCAATTGCTGTTCGCGCCCGCAAGCTCGTCGATCAAAGTTGTCGGTAAGCTGGACAAAGAGCCGGGAATGACGCTTTCGATCTGCCCGGTTCGGCCTCAAAGTCGTGGAACGGTGATGGCGGAAAGTCCGGATCCGATGCAAAAGGCGGTTATCCGTCCCAATTATTTCGGCACCGAGGATGATATCCAGGTCATGCTGTCCGGTATCAAGCAGGGTCAGAAAATCTTCGACCAGCCTGCCATGAAGCAACATTCGATCGGTGAAGAAGTCCCCGGAAAGCCTATCGAAACGGCGGAAGACTGTGTTGAATTCGCCAAGGCCCGCGGTGTGACCATTTATCACCCGGTTGGGACCTGTAAAATGGGTACCGACGCAATGGCGGTCATCGATCCCCGCCTCAAGGTGAACGGAATCGAGGGATTGCGGGTCATCGACGCTTCGGTCATGCCCGGTGTTACCTCGGGCAATACAAATGCTCCTGCCATTATGATCGGCGAGAAAGGGGCCGCGATGATCCTGGAGGATGCGCGAGGTTAGACGATGAACGACGTCGGTCGCCTTACAAGCGCCTGTATTCTGTTTTTTGCGACCGCCGCTTCGGCCGAACCCTCGCGATTTATTCCCGTCGAACTTTGGACCGGTGCTGAATGGTCCGGAAAACGCGAACTCGTTTTCGCGCCGGCCGATCTCACCTTTGGCGAGGGGCGAAAGCAAATCACCGGCCCTGAGAGTTGGCGAGATCCGATTTCTGGCAAAGTCTTGCAGGTCTATCGGCGGATCCATCTGGCGCACGATAAGGTGCAACTCTTTACGATAACCCAGAATGGCCAGGCGCTTGGCAGAGTCTATGATTCAAGGCGGGATGGCAGCACATCCGGAGGAGCGAAATTCCCGCTAGGCAGCTGGCAGCACGGCGAAAAACGTAAATTTGAGGTGATCTATCGTCGCTCCGACGGGCGTGAGTCCCGGCGACAAATGACTATCGAAATTCTAAAACTCGATTTCGAAATTTACGGTTATGCGCATTGTCTCGAGTATCGCTGGACAACCAGAAAAGCAGGTGCCGACAGCGTTATCGACGATAACAACTACACCTATTGCCCTGAGCAGGGATTGATAGAGTGGGAAAACAACTAAATTCTAGAATTGGACGACCGCGCCACCGTTGATCTGCAACATTTGGCCGTTCACGAAACCACCATCCTCTGAGCAAAGGTAAGCAATCATTCCGCCGATTTCGGTAGTAAGGCCTAGTCGGCGCATGGGGTTGGTCTCTTTTAGTTTTTGGCGTCGTTCGTCGTTGGAAAGGTCGGCATTGTCTCCGGGGAAAGTTCCCGGTGAGATGATATTGGTGGTAATGCCATATTGGCCGAATTCGTCGGATAGGGATTTGGTAAGGCCCCAATTTCCGTGTTTGGAAACGGAAACTGCCGCCGCTCCGTTATAGCCGCGCTGCGCATTCATGCCGGTGAACGTGACTATCCGACCCCATTGTTTTTCCATCATGCCCGGCAAACAAGCTTTGGAGAGCCAAATTACGGAGTTCAGATTGACATCCTGTACTTGGTCCCATTCTTCCTCGCTGATTTCAAGGAACCCGGAATGAGGCCGGATAGCCGCGTTGTTGACCAGCACGTCAATGGTACCGAACTCGTCCAGACCCGCTTTGGCAATGCCTAGCGCCTCGTCCTTTTTTCCAACATTACCCATCGCAATTAGCGTATCGACATCGAAGGAGGCCAATTCCTCGGCGACCGATTCGCAGGCAGCGGTATTTTTGGACCCGTTCAATATGATATTGAATCCGGCCTCGGCCAATCGGAGAGCAATTCCCCGACCTATCATTTGTCCCGAGCCCGTGATCAGAGCTGTTCGTTCCCGTCTAGACATCGCATATGCCTCCTGAATTTCTAAAGAATTTGCGGAACTTTCTAACCCGTCGATACGCGTAGGGCCAGTAGTGCGTTCGCGGTACTGGAAATTCCGCATCAACTAAGGCACTTTGGGCCAAGTTGCCGGGGTAGGGATCGGATTTTGATCCGTTGGGGCAATACATTAATTTTTCGGTGAAAATCCCCATGTCTACTCCGTCCACCAAATCCAATAAAAAGGTCAGGTCTCGTTCGTGGGCACCGCTGATTTATGCATTTGGTGTTGCCTTTGCGATTTTGACCGTCGTGATCTATGTGGATCGCCAAAACCTCGAGGATTCCCGCGAACACCATATTTCGATGTTGAAGGATGCGACGAGTTCGACGGCGCAGCGCGTCCAGGCGCAAATTTTCGAGCGCCTACAGCTAATGCGGAGCTTGGGCGCGTTCGTTACGGTGCGTCCCGATCTGTCCTACCAAGACTTTTTGGAATTTGCCGAAAAGGTTACAGCCGCCGAAAGCAATCAAAGTGAAACCGGCGATATAGGCTCCATCTGGCTTGCTCGTAAGCAGGTCGTGACCTATGTCGACGATTACCGCAAATTCGCCACCAATTTGGGAAAATCTCTGGGCGCTGCAACAGGCCAGCCCTATTTTGTGAAAAAGGCCATCCGCGAACGTGACGCGGTGGTCTTCGTCGCAAGTTCGTCTAGCCCTAATGCGGGTAAAATTTTCGGTATTTTGCCGATTTTTCGGCGTGCGGAACTGGCCCTTAATGCAGCGCCAGAGCTTTTTGGCTTCGCTGTCGTGGCGATGGATTTAAAAAAGATTTTCGATGAAGCGACAAAATATGACGGTGCTTTGGCAACGGATTTTGCATTACAGACAATGGAGCCAAAGATGAAAACCGTAATCGGCGAAACGGTTTTATTGAAAACGGCAGAGATGCGTTCGTCGATTGACTTGCCGGGGGCAAGGTGGATCTTGGCCAGTTCCTCAAGAATTGAACACAGCGGCGGATGGGGTGGTCGGGTTTGGTTATGGTCGGTCGGACTTGGCCTTATGTTCGCGGCTGCTTGGCTGGTCTATGTGAAACTCGATCAACCTGCGAAACTTCAATTTCTCGTCGATACGGCAACGGAGGATTTGGAAAGAAGCGGAGCGCTGCTTGCCGAAGCACGGGACCAGGCAGAAGCCGCCAATCGTTCGAAATCCGAGTTCCTGGCCAAGATGAGCCATGAACTACGCACGCCGCTGAATGCGATCATCGGCTACAGCGACATATTGGGCGGTAACGTCAATATCGAAGTGGATCAAGATCGTCGCCTTGAATACGGCCGAATGATCAATCGAGCAGGTCATCAGTTGCTTGGCGTGATCAACGATATTCTTGATGCGGCACGGCTGGATATCTCGGAAATCGAGCTGGACTTGGAACCGCTGGTGCTTGGTCCCGCGGTCAGAGATTGCATGCAACTTGTCATAGATCGTGCGGAGAAGCTTGGCGTCGAATTGGTCGAAGGCACCGGTCTCAACGAAATCGTGCTGCAGGCCGACTCCCTGCGCGTGAAGCAAATGCTTCTGAACTTGTTGACCAATGCGGTGAAATTCAACCGTAAAGGGGGACGCGTAAACGTAACGGCTTCACGGGACCAATATGGTTCGGTGCGCATATGTGTCGATGATACGGGTATCGGAATGGCGCAAATGGAGATCGAGCGCGCGATGAAACCGTTCGAACAGGTTCATGACAACGCCGAGATCGCCAGTAGCGATGGCGTCGGGCTCGGTCTGTCGATCGTGAGATCGTTGATCGAATTGCACGGTGGTTTCCTGGAAATCGAAAGCCAGATGGGCGAAGGGACCAGCGTAATTCTGGTATTCCCCGCCAGCAGCGATTTATCTCAATTTGGAAGTGAGGAGGCCGATGCGGCGCAATAAAAATTTGAAAGTTAGGGCACTGCTTGCCATTGCCGTATGTGGTTTGCTTGTGTTCGGCCCTAGCAACCGGGCCGAGGCGGATAAGTCGGACAATGTATTGCGCATCGGGCTCGAACGCGGCGTTCGCTATCTCGATAGGTTTGTCGGGGCATCGCGCGAAAATCTGCTGGTGCAATTGCTGATCGATGACGGGCTTGTCGACATGGAAGACGGGAAGCTGGCGTTTAAGCCGCTCTTGGCTTCCGCGTTCAAGAAAATCGACGAGCAAACCTTCGAAGTCACTCTCAGAAAAGGCGCCAAGTTTCATGATGGTTCGCCGGTGACGATCGACGATGTCGTATACACCTACCGGTTCGTAAAAAACCGTAGCAGCAAAGTGCGCTATTCCCGTCGGTTACGGCGTTGGCTGAGGTCGATCAGAAAAATCGATTCTGACCGCGCCCAAATCAAGATGCGAAAGGACTACCCGCTGGCGCTGCGAGATATGGCGATCAGTATTCCGATACGTAAAAAGGGAAGTTACGACGATCCAGATCAAGGAGTACTGGATCGTTTTCGGCAAGCCAATCGGCCGATCGGTACGGGCCCTTATCGAGTGGTTGAATTTGTTCCGCGGAAGTTGGTTGTCCTGAAGCGGTTCGAATCCTATTACGGCGGTAGTCCCAAAGGAAAACCGGTTTTCGATAAAATCATCTTTCGAACAATCGAAGACGAAGACGCTCGCCTGGAAGCCCTTGTGCAACGCAAGATCGATTGGGTATCGGATTTGTCTCCGGCGTTAGCGGAAGGAGAACGTTCGAATGTTCGTCTCCGGTACGTGACCGGACCGAATATGCGTATAGGATTTTTGAACCTGGATGCGATGGGGAAGTCCGGCAAAGGAAATCCCCTCACTAATTTGAAAGTGCGTCAGGCGCTAAATCACGCCATTGATCGGCAAAAATTGGTCAAAAGGTTTATGGGAGGGACTTCCGAAATCATTGCGGCTGCATGCCATCCGGCACAGTTCGGTTGCCCCTCAGGTATACGAAAATATGACTACGACCCGAAAAAAGCGCGTCAATTATTGCGTGAAGCGGGCTATGAAGACGGATTCTCGTTTCACCTTTGGGCATATCGCGAATTTGATGTCGCCGACGCCATCGTGGACGATCTGGCAAAAATAAATGTAATCGCCACGGTTACTCAATCCACCTCTCGCAAAATCGGGCACAACCGCAAACGCGGCAATGTTGCTGCGTATTTCGGGACGTGGGGTTCTGGTGGTACCGCCGATGCGGCAGCTATTGCCGGCAGTTTCTGGTCCGTGGGTACGAGCAAAAATATGTCTGACGATCAGTTGGTCGCGGTGCATATGGCCGCTGCAGAAAGAACCAGCGATAAAACGGTGCGCGGAGAGGCCTATCGCCGTGGCTTCGAACGCATTGCCGAGCAGGCCTATTGGGTACCGCTTTTCAGCTACAGCAATCACTATCTGTTGTCGAATGAGCTCGTGTTCGAGCCACCGAAAGACGGTCTAGTGCGGTTCTATAAGCTGCGTTGGCGTTAGGGTACGGGTGGCCATAGTCGGTGTCCGGTAAATCGTGCACCGTTTTCCGGTTTGAAATTTGGAGAAGGTGGCAAGGCGCTGTTGAAAGCTCCTAGAGCTTGGCTATCAGAAAATTGATAGAGCACGCCATGTTTGGCTGGGCCCAAAGTGGCTAGTAATTTCCTCGCTCGTATCGCCCCCTCTGAATTACAGAATACCTGCATCATTTCCTGGGCGAGCCAGGCATTGAAGGCATCGTCCTCTTCAGCTGCGCCAGTCAGAAGTTCAATCGCTGCTCCTGGCCGATCTTCGATGTCGGGGCCTACGCAATCCCATTCTTCGGTAAAAACATAGCTGCTTGGATTTTGCCGAAGGGCAATCATTTCGCGTGTCAGATCGTCCTGAGATTGCTTGAGCTGGGCGGGGCTGGGATCGAAAAAGACCCGAGTGCTGTCGCCGCCGAAAAAAGCCACGTAGCGGTCGCTATCTGTTGACTGATAATGCCCTGCCCAACGGTAGCCTGCTCTGGATAATTTTTCCGGAATATGAATGTCGTGAAACCAATCGAGATAACGCGCACGGTTGTCGGGCGCAATCTCGTAGGTAAGGGTCCAAATCGCTGCCGTCACTGCTCGTCCTTTGCGGCCGCAAGTACCGCGTCCTTCAGCATTTCTTTTAGTTCGCGGCGTCGGATTTTTCCGTTTGCGGTCTTCGGTAGTTCATTCACGCCGACGATGAAGGCATCCGACATGATCGGTGGCAGGCTGGCATTCAATGCGGGAACTATTTTCGATACGTCGTGACCCGGCTCGAGTACGACGCATATGCAGACCCGATTGTTCCTTTCGTCGCCTTCCAGGACGGTGACGCATAACTCGCTGATGCCGTCGGTCTGTGCGAGCCGGGATTCGATGCCGGACGGATGAAACTTGACACCATTGAGATTAAGCAAGTCGTCGCTACGGCCGAGAATTTTCAATTTGCCGGGTTCTGGCATGACACCGTAATCGCCGGGATAGAACCAACCGTCTCGAAATTTTTCCTTATACGCAGCCGGGTCGTTTATATAGCCGTTGACCATATAGGGCGCCTTGAGACGAATTTCACCGGCGACCCCGACAGCGGGATTACCGTCCTCGTCCAGAATTTCAACTTGCACTTCGGGCCGAATATGGCCGGTACCATCGGGGTCGAGGTAGGCGACCCCAGGGAGCTCGTTTGCGCCGTAAAGCGCGACAACGTTATCGGCGAGCCGGTCGAGTGCCTGATTTCTCAGGTCTTCGGTCAGGGGGCCTCCGAAAGTCCGTATCGAAAATTTTTTGGGTTTTTTGTAATCGTCAGGCAGTCTCGCGAGGCTTTGCATTAAGGAGCCGATAATTAATGTTCCGTGCGTCGCCTTATGGTGTTCAATCGCTTCTGTGAGGCTGCGGGCAGGATCCCATATGCAAGCGCCGCCGGCGCGTAGGCAGGCTGTCGCGGTAAAAAATTCCCCCGCAACGTTGAACGGCATTTCGTGGATCGTACGCGAGCGCTGGCCAAGATCTATCTGTGTCATCTTTTCGCGCAAGCGGTATTCCTGCGCCTGGGCTGTGACGATCATTGCCTTGGGTTCGCCGGTCGTTCCCGAACCCTGGATTATGCGGACCGGATATTCCGCATCCATGACGAAATCGGCCCGTTGCGGCAACGCACCCATATTTCCGTCAAGCCAGCTCGGTGTCATGACATGGACACGTTTTACGCCGGGGATCGTTGTGCCGGGCATGGCAAGGACGAAATCCGCTTGCTCGAACATTTTCTTCGAAACCGGGATTTCCTGCCTGGTGAAGGTGGCTGCGGTGATCCCGAGAGTTTCCAAGGCGAGAGTGATGGCCCAATGGGTATAGGGATCACCCCATTCGATTGCGACCGTATCGCGCGGCTGGAGCGAACACTGAAAGAGTAAGGCCGCAAATCGCGTGATGTCGCGGTTTAGCCGAGCATAGCTTCGTTTCTCTTCGCCGTTTATGACAGCGACTGCCCTTGGACGTGCCTCCGCATGAGCGGCGACATGAGCAGCATTGGTAGTTGGCCGTGAGGGGTCGGCGGCAGGGATCACTTTGTATTCACTTGATGTTCACGTCGGTCAGGCCGCGATGACCGCTTCGCCAGCAGTAATGGATTTATGCATCAAGCGGCGTGCATCTGCGGGGAAAGCGTTCCGGTGATGCATCGTGCAGCGATTGTCCCAAACAAGAAGATCGCCGACGTCCCATTTGTGCTCCCAAACGTAACGGTCGCGGCAGGTGTGAGCCCAGATTGCATCGAGCAATTCTTCGCTCTCCTCCACCGAATGATCGAATATGTATGAGTTCAGACGCCGGCCAAGGAAGAGACATTTCTTGCCGGAATTTGGATGGACCCGGACCAAGGGATGACGGACGCCGGGCGCCTTCGACACATCAGTGACGTCATCATATTCCGGGCGCTTCGATCCGTCGGAACTATGTACCTTGGAGTGGTTGGCGAAAGCGCCGTCGACTTGGGCCCTCAAGTCGTCGGGAAGCTCTTCATAGGCCTGATACATGTTGAGGAATGCGGTTTCGCCGCCGGTCTCGCTGACCTCGATCGCATGCAAAAGACTTGCGGAAATCGGTTGCTCGGTGAAAGAGCTGTCCGTATGCCAAAAGGCTTCGCCGTCTCCGAGCGAACCGCGCGGGCGGCCACCCTTATCGATAATGTTCGAGATGATGGTGATGTCGTCGGGAACTTCGTCAGGGTAGTACTTCTTGCGACCAAGCCCCAGAAGTTGATTTGCGGTTTTGCCGGCGGAGCCGAAAACTTCGCGCAGCCGAAGTAGATCGTCGAAACTCAACGATTGGCCGCGAAACAGCACGACCATGTGCTCGACATAAGCATCGAAAATCAGCTTCCGATCACTTTCGGAAACTTCTTGTGAGAGATCTATGCCGCTGATAACGGCTCCGAGTGCTTTGCCGGTCGAATTAACCTCGATCGATGACATGCGAACCTCCCTGTATCGCTCGCCTGAAGTTTAGCATGAGGGAATGTCGGTGCCATAGACGCTCCGGAATGGTCCGCAACAGGGGACACCGAAGAAGCTCCACCATCTTGCCACTCCTGCGCATTTGAAGGATAAATTCCGCAATCAGAACAATTAGCGGGGAGCGTTCAATGGCTGCGGAAAACCTGCCATTTGCCGGCATTAAGGTACTTGATTTGACCCATGCGCGCGCGGGGCCTACTTCGGTACGCCTTCTGTCCGATTGGGGGGCTGATACGATCAAGATCGAACAGCCCGAAGCGACGAGCACGGATAAAGGAAGCATACTTGGTGCCCGCACCGGGTTTGACCTTCAGAACCTGCATCGGAACAAGAAGAGCCTGACGGTCAATTTGAAGACCGACGAAGGCAAAGAGGTTTTCTTCGAACTCGTTAAAAAATCCGATGTGATCGTCGAGAACTTCCGTTCGCAAACCAAAATTCGCCTCGGTGTCGATTACGACAGTTGCGCCAAGATCAATCCGCGCATCGTTTATGGCAGCCTTTCCGGCTTCGGGCAGGACGGGCCATATGATAACCGTCCCGGTGTCGACCAAATTTTGCAAGGTATGGGCGGTTTGATGTCGGTCACCGGTATTCCCGGCCAAGGTCCGGTCCGGGTCGGTATTCCGATCTGCGATCTGACCGCAGGCATGTTCTTAGGGTTCGGACTGGCGTCGGCATTGTTCGAACGCGAACGCTCCGGCAAAGGGCAGTGGGTGCAGACCTCGCTGTTGCAGGCCATCGTCGCGATGATGGATTTCCAGGCGGCACGCTTCCTGAAAGACGGCGAAGTGCCGAAACAGATGGGCAACGACCATCCGACCGGTGTGCCCACTGGCGTGTTTCCCACATCCGATGGTCATATCAATATTGCCGCAGCGGGCGAGGTGCTGTTCCGGCGGTTCTGCGATGCGGTTGGCCTCGAATGGATGTACGAGGACGAGCGATTCAAGGATTACGATGGCCGCTCGGACAATCGTAAAGAGCTGAATGAGGAAATCGGCAAGGTGACGTCCACCAAGCCGTCGAAACATTGGGTCGACATGATGCAAGAGGTAGGCATCCCGTGCGGGCCGATTTACAACATGGGCGATGTGTTTGACGATCCACAGGTGAAGCATCTTGGAATGGCTTGGCCAATGAAGGGGGCAGCGGGCGATTTCCCGGTCGTGCGTACGCCAATCATCATGAGCCGGACCGATGTGGACGATGAAGTGCGTTTGCCGACACCGGAACTCGGTCAGCACACGGATGATATCCTTACCGAACTCGGCTATGAGGCCGACAAGATCGCCGACCTCAAAAGCCGGAACATCGTCTAATTCCGCCCACTAGTGGGCTTCATACCTTTCGCTTTCTGGAGAGGCCGAAACGCATGACTTACTGGACCGACGCGCAAATGGCATCGATCGACAAGATGCTGAATCCGAAATCCGTCGCCGTTGTCGGCGCATCGGAGAACACCTCCTATGGCGGGCGTTACGTCACCAAGGCCCTGTCGAGCGAGGGCGGATTGAAGGTCTATCCGGTCAATCCCCGCTACGAGGAAATTCAAGGGCAAAAAGCTTATCCGAGCGTACTCGAATTGCCGGAAGTGCCGGATACGGTTGCCGTTGTGGTTCCCTATCATGCGGTTCTGCCGACGCTGGAGCAGTGCCATGAAAAAGGCGTTACCTCGGCGATTGTGATTTCCGCCGGGTTCGCTGAACGCGGTAACGACGAGCGCGGCGATCTCCAGGGAGAACTTACGGCGTTTACCGAACGTACGGGACTGCGGATCAGCGGGCCCAATTGTCTCGGCCTTGCCAGCGTCAAAGATAAACTCTGGCTCAATGCGTCGTCGCGCCCGATGATGGGCGATGCGGGTCCGATCGGTTTGGTATGTCAGTCGGGCGCGACGCTGTTCGGTCCGATCCTGGTGCGTGCCGATGAATGCGGCGTGGGGCTTTCCTATGCGATTTCCACAGGCAACGAAGCGGATTTGGAATTCTCCGACTTCGCCCGGTATCTGCTGGACGACGATAGCACGAAGGTCATCGCTGGATTCATCGAAGGTATTAAAAATCCGACCAAGTTCCTCGAGGTCGCCAAGCTCGCGGCCGAACGCGAGAAACCGATGGTGGTGATCAAGATCGGTAAATCCGACTACGGTGCCCGAGCTGCCAATTCCCATACCGCTGCGTTGACCGGTGCCGATGAGGTGATCGACGAGGCCTTCCGGCAGTATGGCGTGATCCGAGTGAACGGCTATGACGATTGCCTGGAGACCGCGCAATTGATGGCTTATTCCAAGAAGCCCCCTGCGGACGGGATCGTCGCGGTTTCGCACTCGGGCGGGATCAGTTCGCTCCTGGCGGACATGATCGGTAACGAAGGCCTTGAATTGCCGTTGCTGACGGATAACGCGAAAGACGGCATCAACGAGATTCTTTCGGGCTTTGGATGGGCATCGAACCCGGCGGACGTGACCGGCTTTGCCCATCGGGAACCGTTCCCGCAAATCGTCGACTATCTCACCGCGGAGCCGAATACGGGCACGCTGGTAGTCGCTAGTGCCGGCAAGGGCGATCATGTGGAAAAGGTTATTTCCGTCCGCGACGGCGGCAGCCATAACGTTGCTTACATGTGGACCGGCCGGCGTGATCAGACAGAAGGCCTGGACAAACTGAAGGCGGCTGGTATTCCCGTGTTTTACACGTCGGACTCCTTGGCCTGCGGTCTCCGACAACTGCGGGATTATCATCAATGGCTCGACGGACGCCGCGAACATGGCTTTGCCGTGCCGGAAGAAATTTCAGCACCGCAAAAGGAAGCTCTCGCCACGGCCCAAAAAGTTGGACGAGCCCAGCTCACCGAAACCGAGGCCAAAGAACTGGTCGCCGCTTGGGGCGTGCCGGTAACCGGCGAAGTGCTGACGACTTCCTCGGAAGAGGCCGCTACGGCGGCAGAAAAGCTTGGTTGTCCGGTAGTCATGAAAGGCGTTTCGCCGGATATCGCCCACAAAACAGAGGCTGGAATAGTTCAGCTCAACATTTGCGATCCCGATAGTGCGGCGGCGACCTACGAGGCAATCGTCAAGTCGGCAACCGCTTACGATCCCAAAGCGGAAATGCAAGGTGTTGCGGTGCAGGAGATGGTCACTGGCGGGGTCGAAACCATCTTGGGCGTTACATACGATCCGCAAATTGGGCCGATCCTTCTGTTTGGTATGGGAGGGGTTATGGTCGAGGTGTACAACGACGTTGCCCTCCGGCATTGCCCGATTTTGCCTCACGAAGCGCGAGATATGATCGCTCAGGTGACCGGCGCGAAAATCCTCGAAGGTTTCCGAGGCCAGCCCGCCGGCGACGTAGATGCGCTGGTGGAAACGATGGTCAATGTTTCGCAAATGGCCGCCGCGCTCGACGGTTCGTTGGAAGAACTCGACATCAACCCGCTCGTGGTGCTGCCGGAAGGTCAAGGTGTAAAAGCACTCGATGCGTTGGTGGTTTTAAAGCAATAGGAGAGAACGGATGCCCGATGACGGTTATCGGAAATGGCTCGGGGTTGAATATACGGTCATGGAACCCGAGCATGCGGTCGTACACATGAATGTACGCCCGGAAATGCAGAATTTGCGTGATGTCTGCCAAGGCGGTGTCATTGCGTCCCTGATGGATGTGGCGATGGCGACAGCGGCATCGGGCGGTAATTACGATACGCGAATTCGCCCCATGGTAACGCTGGAGCTGAAAGTAAACTATTTGGCCGGCGCCACCGGCAAGCGCATGGAAGCCGTTGCCGACGTCATCAAGGCGGGGTCACGGTCCGCCGTCGTTCGCTGCGATATCATGACCGATAAAGGCGTAATTTGTGCGACCGGTCTCGGCACGTTCATGACGCGTCGGGTACATGCATCGGACCCGGCAGGAATGGCGCCACCGAAAGGTTAGGCGTCCCATGGATTTGGGTCTCCAAGGCAAGCATGCAATCGTCACCGGGGGAACGCGCGGTATCGGCCGCGCGATCGTGGAGTTGCTGGTGGCGGAAGGCTGCGATGTTGGCTTTTGTGCGCGCAACGAAGCTGACGTCGAGGCGGCAGTCGAAACGCTTTCCGATTCCGGACCCACGGTTATAGGTGGTGTCGCGGATGTAACCGACAGCGAGGGGCTTCGCGCCTGGATATCGGATACAGCCGAGAGTTTGGGCGGGCTCGACTGTCTGATCGCAAATGCGAGTGCACTCGGCAACAAAGCCGACGAGGAGGCATGGCGAACGAGCCTAGAAGTGGACATCCTGGGTACCGTTCGGGCGGTTGAGGCGTCATTGCCGTATCTCGAGAATTCGGAGGCGGCATCGATCACTGCGATTTCCAGCACGGTCGCGGTGAACATACCGGGTAGTGTACGTGCCTATAACGGTGCCAAAGCAGCGTTAATCAACTATGTTTCAGGACTCAGCACCACACTCGGCCGCAATGGTATTCGTGCGAACTCCGTCTCCCCCGGTGCGGTTTATTTCGAAGGCGGTGTTTGGGACAAACGCAAGCGCGAAACGCCAAAAGTTTATGAAGCGACCGTCAGGCGTTCGCCAATGGGGCGACTGTGTACGCCGGAAGAAGTGGCTAACGCGGTCGTGTTTCTTGCCAGCCCGGCTGCGAGTTTTATCAGCGGAACCAACGTGATCGTCGACGGCGGATCGACCACACGGGTGCAGTACTAACTCTGAAATTTGAGGCTTAGAATTTTGTAAGCCAATTTTGCGGCAAGAAAATCACATGCGTGCCAACCCTCGAGGGGGGCGAGCTCGACAATGTCGGCGCCGACAAGTTCGCGGGATGCGGATGCAGCAGCATCAAGAATTGCGATCACGTCGTCCCAGAACAAACCGCCCGGTTCGGGTGTCCCCGTAGCCGGCATAAGACTGGAATCGAAACCATCGAGATCGATGCTTAGATAAACGGGTTTTCCCTCGAGCGGGGTCATGATTTCCGCCAGATTCCACGCCGTTCGGTTCTTGGCCCAGTGAAGATGGATACGTTTCCGGTTCGCATCGAAAAATGAAATTTCTTCTGCGGAGATATTGCGTATACCGACGCCAATCAACGACAGGTTTGGATGATCCAGGCATCGGCGCATGGTTGCCGCATGGGAAAAGGGTTCGCCGTCGTAACCGTCGCGCAAGTCCGCGTGGGCGTCGATCTGCAGGATTACGAGGTTTTCATGACGACGGAGAAACGGGCGTAGGGCACCAACCGTGAGCGAATGTTCTCCGCCTAGCGTTAAAGGGAAACGCTCTTCTACTAGTAGGTTCTCGACAATGCCTTCCAATTGGTCGAGTGCGGCGCCGACCGTTTGTTGGACAGGAAAAGGCGCCAATGTTTCGAGATGAAAGGCGGACGAAGGTTCGGACCAAACCGCTTCGTCGAAAAGTTCGACCTGATGCGAAGCTTCTATGATGGCTTTTGGCCCGTTCGCGGTTCCCGTTCCATAGGACACGGTTTGTTCCAGGCCGAACGGGATTATGGTGGCACCGGGCTTTTCGGGTCCACCATGGGCATCGTCCGGGCCGAGACCGAGAAATCCGTTTTGCGGAGTTAGTTTTTTCAAGATTTTTCGAACAGGCGAGCCAAGTGCCGTCGTGGGCGGTTTTTCCAAGCGCCGCGGTGATAGGCGTCGCTTGCGAGAAGCGGCAATACGCTGGTGGCTTCGGCGAACACCATTTGCTCCTTCGCGGTTTCCACCTTGCCCCAGGAACTGGCCTCTTTAAGGGTGGACGAACTGCAGGCACCGTCGCGCGCGTCGGCGACGGTGATCTGAATTGCATATTTATGCATCGGCGTTTCGTGACCAAGCATTTCGGCGCAGACGACGGTGTCTTGCGCGAAATTCTTCGGTACGCCACCGCCGACCATGAGCAGGCCCGTAGACCCCGACCGTATTTTGATCTCAGTCAGCTCGCGAAAATCGCGGATCGAGTCCAGCGTTAGGTGGCGTTCCGGATTACGTTCCTGGTGCATTACCAAGCCAAACCCGGCGCTGGAATCGGTGAAAGCAGGGCAAACGATCGGTACGCCGTGCTCATGCGCAAGCTGGATCAGAGAATTTGTTTTGCGTGCATTGCCGTCGGCAAGGTAGGCCCCCATGGCCGCGATGAACTCGCGCGAAGTATGGGGGCGAGGGGGCAAGCCGTCGGCGATATCGGCAATTGTCTTGTCGCAGGCCTGCAATTCTTCTTCGTCGATATAGGTATCGTAAATGCGATCGATATAAAGATCGCGTAAGCTCCGGTCATCGGCATCCGCGCTGCCGTGATAGTGACGGAAACCGAGAGCCTCGAAAAAATCCATATCGACGATGCTGGCGCCGGTCGCGACCACAACATCGACCATGTTGTAGCGCACCAAATCCGCATAGAGACGCAGGCAACCGCCAGCGGAGGTAGAGCCCGCTAACGTGAGAACGATGTTGCAATCGGGATCGGCCAGCATTTCGTTGTAAATATCGGTTGCACGCGCCAAATCGCGGGAGGTGAAGGACATACCGTCCATTGCGTCGATAATGGGCCGCGCGTCGAACGCAGTAATATCCACATGCTCGACGGGACGGTTCAAAACCGCTGATTTGGCGTCGGTCGGTTTTTTCGAGGCGCTCATGCTCAGCCTGCTTTCAAGGGCGCGCTTCGATCGTTCGTTTCTTCCACGCATGTCATTGGGGCATCGGTAAGGATGACACGTTCGGTCCGGTCAAATCCGTTGAACCGACCGCGCAGCGCGGCGCTATAGGCGCCAGTCAGGCCGATCTCGATATGATCGCCTTCGTCGATGTCCGACGGGAGCATGAAGGGGCCGGCCATTGCATCCAGGCTATCGCAAGTGGGGCCATAAAACGAAAACGGTATCAATTCGGCGGATGTATCTGAGCGAAGGCAGCGGACCGGGAAACGAAAGCCCGGCACACCCGCATCGAAAAGCCCGCCATACGTACCGTCATTGATGTAGAGGCGATCTTCCTTGCGCGCATCCACATGGACGATGGTCGAGCCGGCCTCGGCCACAAGCGCACGGCCCGGCTCACACCAAATCTCCACTTGGTCGCCAATCGGAAGAGATGCCAGTGCGCATTCGATCTCGCCAAAATAGTTTTCCAGCGGCGGCGGTGTCTGGCCCGGGTACACGATGGGAAATCCGCCGCCCACATCGACGATATCCAGCAGGACGCCAGCCTTGCGGATGAGATCGTCGACCAAGCGTAGCGCGGTGCCGTAGGCGGTCGGCGCGAGACATTGCGATCCCACGTGAAAGCAAACGCCGAGGTGTGCGGCATGGCTTCTGGCTCGGACGAGGAGGGGAATAGCGTCATCAGGCGCGATACCGAATTTTCCATTGAGGCGTAGCACCGCGTCATGATCCGGCACGGCAAGGCGAAGGAGGAGGGTTAGCTTCCGTGCATTCCCCGTTGCGCTTAGAATCTTGTTGAGTTCCGTCTCGCTATCGAATGCGAAACAATTAATGCCCAAATCACCGTATGCCGCGGAAATGGCGGCGCGATTTTTGGTCGGATGCATGAAGCAAATTTGCGCATCCTCGTATCGCTTGGCGATCAGTTCGATTTCCCCGGGGGACGCCACATCAAATCGTCCAATGCCGGCTTCGTAGAGCGCGTCTAATATCACCGTGTCGGGGTTGGTTTTAACCGCATAGAGGGTTTCGCCGGGAAATTGCGTCAGGAATCGCCGGGCGGCCATATGCGCGGCCGCAGGTCTTAAACAGGTGACCGGATCTTGTGGATTTAGCGCTCGTACCAGCGCTTCGGCGGATGAAAAGCGATCCATCGTATCGCTCAGCTGACGGTGATTGCACAAACCATACCTTCGCAGAGAATAACCGAAGGCTCGCGCGATGTAAGCGCGAATTGCCGCTTTGTAAAGAGGGGAAGTTGGCGTGTCGTGCCGGCCCTATGAGCCGTCTGTTACCGACAGGTTTTCGCCGCTTAGGAGAGACGTCGCGGATTCGCCCGTTACGCCTTGCAGAATGGCAATCTGGGTGAACGGGCCGCCTGCTGTCGTCGCGAAACTGACGTAACTGTCCGAGCCCATAGTTTGGACATTTACGTAATCCTCGATATCGCCACCCATAGGTAGCGTCACCAAATCCGTCATATTAATGATATCGCCGTCATTGACGTTGAAGTCCGTTATGACGTCGACGCTGCCCGAACCATCCAGAATAAAGTCATCTGCACTGCCGCCGCCGGTCAATGTATCGACGCCACTGGTGCCGCCAAAAATATTGTCGCTGTTGTTGGTGCCGGTTAGCGTATCGTTGCCGGCGCCGCCATCGATGCGGGAAATATTGCTGAACGTGACGCTTGTAAAGTCGAGCACGTCGTTGCCGTCGGTCCCATGCAAGGTCGTGCCGCCGGAATCGCCAGTAATTGTGTCTATGTTTGTCAGGCCAGCGATAGTTGCGTTTTGTGTCGCAGTCGCATTGATGGTGTCTGAACCGGCACCGCCATCAAATACATCCGCGCCGTTGTTATCATTGACCACGTACACATCATTGCCATTACCACCGTTGAGCATGTCGTCGCCGGCATCCCCGTATAGAGTGTCATCGTTGTCGTCGCCACTAAGGGTGTCGTTGCCGTCGCCGCCGATGAGTGAATCGTTGTTTGCGCCACCGTTAATCGTGTCGTCTCCGGCCCCGCCACGAACAACGTCGTTGCCGTCGTCTCCGCTCAATGTATCGTTGCCGGAGAAACCTTCAATATCGTCATTACCGTCGCCCCCGTTGATAATATCGTTCTCCGCATCGCCGAAAATGACCTCGTCGAGCGACATGCCGTTGAGTGAATCGGCGTTTACGGTGCCGATAATTAAATTGGGTCCGACCGATGCTGTGAAATTGACCGAGGTTGTCGCCGTTTCGCTGCCTTCGGTGCTGGTTGCGACCAAAATCATATTGTAGTTGGCTGAGGTGCCGGACGGCGGTGTGAAAGATAAGGTAGACAGTTCTGTATTGGTAACGGTCCACGTACCGCTTCCTTCGTTGACTGTAGCCGGCGCTCCGATGTCGATCGCGGTGCCAGTAAGGCTCGCGCCGCTGGGAACGCCGGTGATTTGAACGGCGAGCGTTTCACTCGGATCAGTGAGGCCTGCCGATATCGAAAGAGAGATGGGGCCGGTATAAGGGCCAGACACATTTCCTGCGCTTGCATTGGGGGCATTGGCACCTTCGAAGGGGTCCGGTCCCGGATCGGGTTCGAACGGTTCTGGGTCCGGCTCGGGTTCGCCTTGTGGCTCCACGGACGCTATTTCATCATCTTCCAACTCGTCAGCTTGCCGAAACCGTGCGGCAAGCCGCCGGAGCGCGTCCGTGTCACGCACCGTACCGTCGAGCGAGATTTCTGTGACTTCGATAACCTGAAAGTTGGTGTCTTCGGTCAGTGGATTATTTGGATTTTCTGGTCCGAAGTTTTGCGGCGGTTGGCTTGGGATGATAACCACGTCGTTACCGAAGATTCGGTCGAACTCGGTCTGATTGATAACTTTTGACTCGTTTGGGACGGCGCTTCGGCTGAAGAGAGTATAGAGCTCGTAAGGTGAGGTCAGAATGCGTTGGCCGCCAATATTGACGATCGCAATCTGGCCGAGCGTGCCATCGGCATCGCGCAACAATGTGATCGTGTTTTGCTCGCCCTCCGGCGCCGCACGGCCGACGACTGTGGTACCGCGAATACCGATGGTAGCGACCGGCGTTGCGACCGTGGCTTGATCGTCGCCGGATTTGGCGATTTCGCCGCTGACATAAGAGAATAAGCCGGCAGTGATGCCGATAACGGACTTACCGGTATTTGCAGTGGGGTTGTAGATCAGCTCGTCGATAGTGAAGGCACCGTCATTGCCGACCGAAAAGGTACTCCCGTCGGAAAAGACAATACCGACCTTGCCATTTTTCGCCGTCTCGATCTTGTCGCCTTCATAGACCCGATCGCCGGTCGATAGGGTTCCTTTCGAACCGTCGACGCGAATGACGGTTACCGTACCTGTCAGCGATTTGACCTCACCAACCGGTTGGCCAAGTGTTTTTGCCGCGGTAGTCGCTTGCGCTACCTGAAGCAAGCCTTGCGCGGACTCACTAGTGCCGGCCGGGGTTTCGGCTGAGATTGGGTGTGTGCCAACCATTTTATTTTGCTTTTGTTGTTCAGGCCCTTTTCCCCTACATTTTCATAAAATTTTATCAAATAAAGCGAAATTTGTCATCTTGCAAAAAACGTTTGTTATTAGTGATTTAAAATTTTTGGTTCGCTTAGACACAGTGTTTTGCGTACTCTAATACTGCCTTAACGGGAACTATCGACACTGGTCGGTTCGGGGTGATCCACAACTCCCCAAACAACGCTGATGGTGTAGACTGGGCGGACAAATTACTCCTCAAAATGTACGGAGCCGTCCTCAGGGCCGGCGTGCTAGATGACGGCAACTACCGGCAGCGAACGAGACGAGCAGGAAACGGAAGGCTTGCCGCCGCGTCAGCGTATTTTGGTTGCCCTGGCCATTCTTCCGGCCGGGGCCATGCAGGGAATGGATACTTTCGCGACAGGTGTCGCCATTCCCCGGATGATGGGCTCGCTATCGGTCACCATTACGGAAGTGTCCTGGGTGCTGACCTCGTTCTTGGTGGCGTCCGCGATGTTTACGCCCCTGTTTGCCTGGCTCAGCCGCAAAATAGGCTGCAAACGGCTTTTCATCGGTGTCGTGTTTGGCTTCATGTGCTGTTCGATTTTGATTTCGCAGTCCAGCAGTCTCACCGAGATCGTCGTTTTTCGGTTCTGCCAAGGGGTTTTCGCGGCGGGCTTGAATCCCCTCACAACGCAGGTGGTGCTGGCGACGTTTCCCAAAAGTCATCACGGCATCGCTTTCGGATGGTTGCAAATGGGGCGCAACAGCGCGGTCGTTATCGGCCCTCTAGTAGGCGGCATTCTGACCGAATTCTTCGATTGGCGAATGGTCTATTTGATGAATGTGCCACTGGCGATCCTCGCGCTGATACTGATTCCGCGAATTCTGCCGAAAGATGAGCCGCAGGAGCCAAAGGCCTTCGATTTCTTCGGCTTCACGGCGTTGAGCGCCGCAATCGTGGCCATACAAATTCTTCTCAACCAGGGCGAAAAGCTCGACTGGTTCGATTCCGACATGATCGTCATTTGTACTTTTCTTGGGATCGCCTTTTTTTGGGTTTTTTTGGTCCACGCCTTGACCGCTCTGCATCCGTATCTCAATCCGTTGGTATTCAAGAATAAGGAATTTGCCATCGGCATAGCGTTGATGTTTTTCGCCCATTTCATGACCTACGGTTATGTCGGGCTATTGCCGCCAATTCTCCAAAGTCAGCTCGGTTTTCCGGTGATCGATGCGGGCATGATCATTGCCAATCGGGGCGTCGGCACCATGTGCGCGGCGATGCTGGCGGGGATCATGATTTTTAAATTTTCGCCTCGGAATTTGATCATCGCCGGCATGACGGTTGTCGCGATCGCGACTTGGATGCTCGCGGAGTTGGCGCCGATACAGACCACGGCACCGATCATCCTCGCGGTCTTCCTGCAAGGTTTCGGGCTCGGATTTATTAAAACACCGATCATGACTCTCGCGTTTTCGACGCTGGAAACATCGCTCCGGCCGGACGGGGCCAGCGTCATGGCGACAACGCAGCGGCTAGCGTCTTCGGTCGGTGTTTCGGTATTGATCGCGCTTTTGGTCCGCAGCACTCAGAACGCGCGCACCAGTCTCGTCGAGAGCGTCAACAGCGAGCGTATCGAACAATTACCCGGCAGCTGGGACCTCGACAGCTTGAGTGGAATGATGGCCTTCGATCGGATGATCGAAAAGCATGCGGAATTCATCGCCTATATTACCGACTTCCAAATTATGACCTTCCTGACACTTGCCATGTTGCCCCTGTTGATCTTCGTGCGCTCGCCGAAAGAGGGGTCATTGCGCTAGAATAGCGGCGCTGCTTCCCTAAACAGCGTCACGACGGAGCGCATGACCGCCGCCACCGAAGAAAGTCAAAAAGACGAAGAAGAGGGGCTTCCGCCCCGGCAACGGATTCTTGTAGCGCTTGCCATTTTGCCCGCGGGCTCGATGCAGGGCATGGATACCTTTGCGACAGGCGTTGCGATTCCCCGAATGATGGGAACCTTTTCGGTCACGCTGGTGGAAATTTCCTGGGTGCTTACGGCGTATCTCGTGGCATCTGCGATGTTCACGCCGTTCTATGCGTGGCTTAGCCGTAAAATCGGCTGCAAGAACCTGTTTATTGCAGTTACGGCAGGTTTCATCAGCATGTCCTTCCTCGTGTCACAATCGGCGACGCTTTACGAGGTGGTGTTTTTTCGCTTTTTCCAGGGTGCGTTTGGCGCCGGGTTCAATCCGCTCACCATCCAAATTATTCTCGCCGCCTTCCCCAGGAGTCGGCACGGGATCGCGTTTGGCTGGCTCCAGATGGGTCGCAACAGCTCCATTGTGATCGGTCCCATTGTCGGTGGATTGCTGACCGAACTCTTCGACTGGAGAATGATTTATCTCATCAATATTCCGATCGGTCTGATTGGTTTGTTTTTAATTATGCGTCTTTTACCGAAAGACGAAAATAATGATCCCAAGCCCTTCGATTTCTTCGGTTTTGTCGTTCTGAGCGTTGCTCTTTGCGCGACACAACTTTTGCTGTCCCAAGGCGGCAAACTAGATTGGTTCAATTCGAACCTAATCATTGTCTACACATTTATCGCTACTGGGTTCACATACGTCTTCATTTTCCATGCGGTTACCGCACGGCAACCCTATTTGAATTTGCGCGTGTTTAAGAACCGGGAATTCATGATCGGCATGATTCTGGTCGTATTTACCCAGTTCATGATCTACGGCTATGTGGGTTTGTTGCCGCCAATCCTGCAGGACCAGTTGGGGCTGCCGGCGAGCGATGCGGGATTGATCATCGCCTTCCGAGGCATGGGATCCATGTGTGCATCCTTCATCGCGGGCTTTCTGGTGCTGCGGTATAATCCAAAATTTTTGATTCTTCTCGGCATGCTAGGCATTGCGTTTTCGACTTGGTCGCTCTCGCAACTTGCCCCGAATGCGACCACGTTGCCGATTACCGTGGCGGTCTTCTTGCAGGGTTTTGGGCTCGGTTTCGTTAAAACACCGATTCTTGCGATTACGTTTTCGACGCTTGAATCATCGATGCGGCCCGACGGCACCTCCATTCTCTCGACCGCACAGCGTATCGCCTCAGGCATCGGAATTTCGGTATTGATCGCGATCTTGGTACGCAGCACCCAAAGCGCGCGGTCGACGTTGAGCCAGAATGTCAGCGAATATAACGAGCGCTTCCAGCACCTCATTCTGCCCGAAAAATGGAACATGGACAGTCTGAGCGGCATGATGGCCCTCGACCGGTTGATCGACAAGCAGGCCGAATTCATGGGCTACATCATCGATTTCCAGATCATGACCATTATGACGGTGCTGATGCTGCCGCTGCTGTTTTTCGTGCGGATCAAGAAGACGGGTGCGGCCTAGGCTCGATCGTATCCCAGCTCTCGCAACAATGGCCCGGCTGCTTTTTCGACTGCGGCGTAAGTCTCTTCGTCGAAATGATTCCTATGATCGCCGATAACGCCTTTACGAAAAAACGAGGTCTTGTCTTCTTCGCCTCGCTCACGGCCTCCCGATGACGTTTCGAACGCACCTGCTTGCCGGCAGGCAGCGACCATCTCAGCCCCATTATCCACTCCAAGAAAATCGAGAACACGGGCGACTTCGACGTCTAAATCGCCATGGAGTGTTTCGTATCGGATTTCATGAAAACGATCCGGGTGCGCGGCGCCAAACGCCCGTGCTGAGGTGACACGATTGCACCAGGCGTCCGCATAGGCGGAAACATACTCGACCATAGTCATATTCTTCACCGCATCCGCATCGCGATTTTGCGCGAAGAGCCAGCCCGATAGGCATACGTCACGTCCGTCGCGGAGGATATGAATGAAGCGGCTGGTCGGGAATAGGTCCGAAAGTTCGTCCATTCCGATCGCATGTTCAGGGGTCTTGTCCCCGATGCAAGTTACGCTGTCGTCGTCGATCCAACGGTCGAAGGCCCTGAGAACTGCGGTTCGTACCAGAAAAGCGAAATCGTCGCCGTCGAATATCGGACAATTAGCCTCCCAGCCGATAGCTTTTGCGGCATCGTTTCGCTCGAGGGATTTCTGGTTGTAGGTGAGCAGGGCTTGGGAGAGGAAAGGCATCAAGTTATCTATGAAATGACCTTCTCCGCGAGAACAAATAGCGGGATGTCCGTCGAGGAGCAGTTGTAGCCATGTGGTGCCGGATTTCGATGCCCCCACGATGAAGAACAATTGTTTCTCGGATAGGGCCTGCAACCGGTCATAGCTGGTCATTCGGGCCTCACTTGATCAGGAGGCCTTGGCCGGTCGGTAATTCGACGGCGCTGAGGCCTGCCTTTTCCAGTACAGGGTCGATAAAACGTTTTTGTGCGCTATAGGCCCACCAGCCGTAGTCGTCGAAGACGATGACGCCACCGTCGACGAGGCGCGGAAGGACGAACTTCAGAGCGCCCACTTCCGGTGTCGGCTGATTCATGTCGATGTGGGCAAAGGCGATTTTCTCGGGGAATTCCTCCGCAAAAGAATCCGGCACGTAGCCTTTGATCACATGTACGAAGTCGTGGCTCTCGAACCTGGCGCAAACATCCTCGTACATATTCGCGTTTTCGTGACCGGCATGGCGGGTATGCTGGTCGCCTTCGTTCCATTCGAACAGGTCGTAAAGATAAAGCGATTTTCCGGGAATGGTGAAGTTCAATTGATCCACCATGTGCTGCGCGGTTGCGCCGGTATGGCAACCGAGTTCGATAAAATCACCTTCTAGCTTCATGCAGCGTTCGGCAAAATGTAGCAGCACGTAGGTGCGCCACAGGATGGAACGTTCTACGAGCGGGTTGGTTTGATCGTTCGCGAAATCGAGGAAATATTGATCCCGAAAGAAGCTGTAATTCTTATTCCAGGTGATCATATTGTCGGCGCAGTAAATCGAATTTTGTACCGCAGGCGCGAGACTTTCCCGTATCAGCTCCAATGCCTTTTTGAATTTCGCCTGGTCGACAATATTGAAGTTCGCACCCTGAAAGCTGATCGGCGGTAACACCTGATCGTGGGAGAGCTTTTGGTAGTCGGTGAAATCTTCGTCGCTCATGGGCTTTTCCCTATCCGCCGCTAGCCTTCATGAATTACCGTGTCGGTGGTGAACAAATCATCCATGGACAGGTAACGTTCGCCGGTATCATAGAGGAAGCAGATAATATTTTTGCCGGCAAATTCTGGCCGGCGGGCAAGTTCGTCCGCGCCCCAGACGGTTGCTCCGGAGGTCGGCCCGACAATAACGCCCTCTGCCAATGTCACGCGCCGCGCCCATTCGAATGAAACTTCATCCTCGACTAAGAGTATTTCGTCGATCCGATCCCGGGCGCGTTCGAAGTTTTCCGCGATAAAACCGGGTCCCATACCACTGATCCGGTGAGGTCCGGGTTCGCCGCCCGCATTGACCGGGCTCGCCGCCGGTTCGACGCCGACGACACGGATATTTGGATCTTTGTCTTTCAAAAATTTCGAGACGCCTTCGATGGTGCCGCTGGTGCCCATGCCAATGACAACGGCACCGATTTCGCCTTCGGTTTGTTCCCAGAGCTCCGGGCCGGTCGTGGCAATGTGTGCAGCCGCATTGTTTTCATTGCCATGTTGATTGGCGAAAAAAGTGGTGTCGGGGTTCGCCGCACAATAGGCGAGGGCCCGCTCTCGCGCTCCCGTGGTTAACTCGGCGGCCGGTGTCAGGACAACGGTCGCGCCGTAGGCCGAGAGCAATTTCTGTCGCTCGACCGAACTCGTATCGATCATATAGAGCCGGGCCTTGAAACCGAGGATGGTGGCGAGGCATGCGATGCCGATTCCGGTGTTTCCGCTCGTTGCCTCGACGACCTCGGTCCCAGGCTTGATTTTGCCCTCGGCAATGGCATTGCGGATCATGTAAAGCGCCGGGCGATCCTTGATCGAAGTGGGATTGAGTAGTTCGAGCTTGGCCATAATCTGAGCCGGACTGTCGGGAAATAATCGGTCGAGCTTCAGGAGTGGTGTGCCACCGATGAGATCGGTGAGGTCGTTGGCAATGTACATTGATGACTCCGGCTTCGCGTTAGGCGCCGATGGGAAGGTTTTGGATATTGTCGAGCTTATCGATGGCCCAAATGCCATCGAGCAGTTTTTTTGCGCCTGCGTCCCCAAGTTCAGGTGCGACCAATTCGAAATATTTCTCTTCCAATTCCCCATCGCTTAAGGGGTTGTCCGGCGCGCCCTTGCGGGTTTGCTGCATATGATCGATGACTTTTCCGTTCTTGGTTTCGACGATGAGATGGGCCATTCGTTTAAGCGGGAAGGTTGCGTCCACTTCGGGGTCGACGAAGACTTCGCATTTTTTGACCAACGCCGACACTGTCGGGTCTTTCAGGGCTTCAGGCGTGAAGGCTTCGAGCCGAACGCGGCCGTTGACGAACCCGGACGCAACGACGAAAGCAAGGCTGAACTGGCCTTCGAAGAAGGTGTCGTGGGTCATGCCGCCGCAGATATCCACCGTCGATTGCGCCATGCCGATCTTCACCGACGCAATGTCTTCATGGGTAATGCTGTGCTCTGCCGTGATTGCCAGTGCAGCGTCGATTGCGGGGAAAGCATGGCCGCAGCAGCCGTGGTTTTTTACCGTGATGCGGGTGATGTTGTAGCTTTCTCCGAGCCCGTCGCCTGTATTCGACCAGTCCACATCCTCACTCATCGCATTGCCGAAACCGACTGGACCGTCGAGAATTTGTTTGGCACCCGTAACCCCTTGTTTGGCGACTTGTGCAGCCATCAATCCGCTACCGGCGGCATGGGCCCCGTGGATAGGCTTGCCGTGGCAATCTTCGCGAAATGCCTGCTGTAATCCTGCCGCCATGGTGCCGGCGCTTCCCAAGGCATTGACGAATTGCTCATGATCGAGCTCGAGCAGTGTTCCCGCGGCAAACAAGGCACCGTAGGAGCCGTTGGTTGCTGTCGTATGCCAATAATTGTAGTGCGGTCGTCCCATTGTCTCGGCGATGCGGGTGGAGACTTCGTAGCCGACCGTAACGGCGCGCAGAAACTCCATACCCGGAACGCCCATTCCGTCGGCGACCGAAAATGCGGTCGAAACGGTGGGGGTGCCGGGATGATAGGCTGCGGGGCCATAAACGTCGTCGAACTCAACCGTGTGCGAGGCGGCGGCGTTGATAATGGTTGCCGCGCGGATAGTGGCCTTGCGTGCGCCGGGGAAAAGCCGGGCATTACCGCGATCCATGTCCTCGTCGAATGCCACTTGAAAGCCGGTTGCGGGCATTTTCACGCCGCCGGCCGCCGTGGTACCGCACCAATCGATAAAGCATCGCTTGGCCGCATGAATAACATCGTCCGGCAACTCGCGGTCCCGTTCCGAGACCGCATAAGCGGCAAACTCATTTGAAATCATTTGAAAATCTCCAGTGTCCCTGCGATGCAAGAGGGAGGTTTCGTCCAGTTTTGTCAAGCATCGACGGGTGAGCGGTCGATGCAGATTGACTTAGGCTCTACCTCGGCAGATTATCGACGCTAGAAATTCGCCCGATCTAGGAGAAATCCGTGGAAAAATTTGGCATAGGACAGGCGGTTAGGCGCAAGGAGGATGTGCGTCTCGTTACCGGTCAAGGTCAGTATACGGACGATATCAATCTCGAGGGCCAGGCCTACAGCGCGATTTTGCGTTCTCCTCTCGCGCATGCGGATTTCAAGATTATCGATGTCGAAGCCGCGAAGGCGATGCCAGGGGTTATCGCGGTGCTCACCTACGAGGATACGGAAGCCGACGGTCTGCCGACGATTCCCTGCCAGGTGAACATAAAATGTGCGACGGGCAAGGAAATGTTCACGCCGCCCCGGTATATCTTGGCAAAGGACCGCGTGCGGTTCGCCGGCGAACCGATTGCATTCGTGATCGCGGAGAGCCGGCTCCAGGCGCTGGATGCGACAGAAGCGATCGACGTCGAATATGAAGAGTTGCCGGCGCTGGCCTCCACTCACACCGCCGGTGAGCCGGATTTAGATCCAATCTGGCCCGAGCGGCCTGAAAACTTTGCCGCACACTGGGTCAGTCACGAAAGCGGGCCTGTCGACAAGGCCTTTGCGAAAGCTCACAAAACGGTGACCGTGGAACTGGTCAATAACCGGGTAATCGGCTCACCCATGGAACCTAGGGTGGCGATTGGCGAATATGACGCAGCGACAGATACGAAAATCCTGCGTTCGCCGACCCAAGGGGTTAACAAAATCCGCGATGCACTGGCCTCGACTTTCTACAAAATCGACCCCGAACGTATCCGGGTAATTTCCACCGATACCGGAGGTGGTTTCGGGGTGCGTTCGAAGATGTATCTCGAAAGCATACTCTGCCTTTGGGCGGCGGAAAAACTTAAGCGCCCGGTCAAATGGCAAGCGGACCGGAGCGAGACGTTTCTCTCCGACACCCATGCCCGCGATCAGGTGTCTATCCTGGAGATGGCGTTCGACGAGGATGCCAAGGTTCTGGGCATGCGGGCCGAGACGATCGCCAATGTGGGCGCCTATCTGTCGGACAATGGACCGCGGATCCCAACAGTAGCCGGGGGCCGTATCGCCGGTACGGTGTATGACGTGCCGGCCATGCGCCATTCGGTGCGGGCATGTTTCAGCAATACCCATCCGACGGACTCCTATCGCGGCGCCGGTCGGCCGGAGCTTTGCTATCAGATGGAGCGCCTGATGGATGCAGGCGCGGAAGCTTTTGGCATCGGGCGCGATGAAATCCGCCGGCGTAACTATATCAAGCCGGAACAATTGCCCTACACCACCCAGATGGGAATGGAAATCGATTCCGGACGGTTCCAGGAAACCATGGAGATGGCGATTGAGGTGTCCGATTGGGACAACTTCGAGCCGCGCCGTACCGAAGCTGCAAAGCGCGGAAAATTACGCGGGATTGGGATGGGTTATTACGTCGAAGCGTCGGGCGGTAAACCCACCGAATGGGCGCGGGTCGCTCTCGATCCCGACGGCAAGGCACAGCTCTTTGTCGGCACCTACAATCATGGCCAAGGCCACGAGACCGCGTTCGGTCAAATATTGTCGGAGAAACTCGGCATCGATTTCCACAATATCGACTTTCATCAGGGCGATACGGCGGTCATCCCGAAAGGAAACGGGACCGGCGGGTCCAGGTCTTCTCAGATGGGTGGGGTAGCGATCGCGCGCGCGGCGGATTTGGTGATTGAAAAAGCCAAAAAAATCGCCGCCCATAAAATGGAAGCTGCAGCGGCGGACATCGAATTCAACGATGGAATATTCACCGTCGCAGGAACCGATTTATCGCTACCCATCAGCGAGGTAGCGCGGGCTGCTTATGATCCGGATGAAATCCCCGATGACGAGGAACTTGGGCTCGATGAAGACATTCTTTATGAGCGGGATACCGAGTGTAATTTCCCCAATGGATGTCATATCGCCGAAGTGGAATTGGATAAAGAAACCGGTGAAATCGAAGTGGTGGCCTATAGCGCCGTCGACGATTGCGGCATCATCATCAATCCGTTGATCGTGCGTGGCCAGGTCCACGGCGGTGTGGCGATGGGGTTGGGCCAAGCGCTAACCGAACGCACGGAATACGATCCCGATACCGGTCAGCTCATTACCGGCTCCTATATGGATTACGGCATGCCGCGTGCCGACGATTTCCCCGAAATGAAGGTTGCCTTCAACATGGTCCGTAATCCGAGCAATGATCTCGGTGTCAAAGGTATAGGCGAGGGTGGGGCTTGTGGCGCACCACCGGCGATCATCGGTGCGATTTCCGATGCACTTGGCATCACCCATATCGATATGCCGGTCTCGTCGCAGGATGTTTGGCAGATATTGCAAAGCCAAAAGGCCGCAGCTGAATAATTCCTATTCGCCGGTGCCAGCGCCCGGCAGGTTCATGTAGCCATCCCGGGTTTGGGGTAGTTTTGTTTTCAGGATTCTTGAGGCGACCACTGTGCGCAGGATTTGCGCAGTACCGCCGCCAATGGTGAACATGCGCGCGTCCCGGGCGATACGTTCCATCGGATTGTTGCGGGAGTACCCGGCGGCACCGAAGACCTGTAGTGCGTCGTTGGTGACCTTGATTGCCATTTCGGAAGTGAAAATCTTTGCCTGCGCGGCTTCGTTTGCGTCGGGAAAGCCGTCTCCGGCATTGCCGGCGGCCTTGTAGCAAAGCGCTTCTGCGGCGGCGATTTGCACGGACATATCCGCCAGCATCCACTGGAGGCCTTGGAATTCGCGGATCGGTCGACCGAATTGTTCCCGTTCGTGGCTATAGGCAAGCGCCTTTTCATAGGCACCTTCCGCAAGGCCAAGCGCGACTGCTGCAGCACCGACACGTTGGGCGTTGTATGCGTTCATCAAGCCTGCGAAGCCGCGGCGCAAACCTTCCGGCGGAATAATCATCATCGCGGAGGGTACTTCCAGGTCTTCGAAAATGATCTCGCATTCGGGAATACCGCGGAGACCCATGGTCGGTTCGCGATTGCCGATAATCAGGCCTTTTGGCGTGCCGGCGTCCGGGTCGCGGACGGCGAGAAAACCGCCGATGCCTTGCTCGAAACCGTTCTCGAACACGCGTGCGAAAATAAGATGCAGGCGCGATACACCGCCTCCGGTGATCCAGTGTTTCTTGCCGTTCAAAATCCAATTGTCGCCTTTTTTTTCGGCGCGGGTGGTCATTTCGCTTGCAGCGCTGCCCGCATCGGGCTCGGTTATGCAGATCGCCGGTTTGTCACCGCTCAGCACCACATCGGCGGCCAACTTCCGTTGTTCGTCGTTACCGTATTTCATCACGGCACTGATAGCGCCCATATTGCATTCCACCGCAATCCGTCCGGTAACCCCGCAAACCTTGGCCATCTCGACGATTAATATTACCGCATCCAGAAAGGAGCGACCCTGACCGCCGAATTCTTCAGGGATCGTCATGCCGACGAAACCGGCCTCACGCAAAGCGGCGACGTTGTCCCACGGATACTCTTCGCTACGATCGACCTCGGCCGCGCGCGGCGCGATCACGGTCTCGGCGAGGTCCCGGGCTCGTGCCTGAAAGTCACGCTGTTCATCGGTTAGTGCGTACATGGTGTTCTCTCGATCCTATAGGTCCTTTGTCTCGCATTTCGTTGAGGGCGAATAGTCGTAGAGTATACCGATATCCGCCGGGTATCAGCTATCCACGGCGTAATGCATCCAGCCGGTGATGATGTATTTGCTGCCTTTGATTACCGGGCAACCGCGATGGGCGTGTGTCCATTCCGCCGGCCATATAATCACCTTGCCCTTTTCTGGCGCGATTTTTAGGCCGTAGTGAGGAAACTCGGTTTCGCCCCCTTCATCAACGTCGTTCAGATAGGCCATCCAGACCAACAGCCTGTGCAGCGTGTTCAAGGTCGTGCGCTCCGAATGCAGCTGGTTGAAATGCCCGCCGATTTCGTAACGTTGGATATTGAAGCGGCCGATGTGGATGCGAGGTGTGAAGCTGGCGATAAAATCCCATTCTTCGATGTAGGAGAGATAGCACTGGTGCAGCGAATTCATGAAGGTCATCAAAGGGACGTGATCTTCGCGTTCCAGATCCTTCGGTTCGATCACCAGGTCGGTTGAATTTTTGATGCGCTTGTTGATTCCTCCAAGGCCGATCCCGCCTTCCTGCAATTTCTCCTGATTGGCTTCGAACAGGCCGACGATGTCGTCGCAAATGCCGAGATCATCCAAACGCCAGGCGCCGATGAAATGCGGGTGGTCTGTAGATTTAATTTGAATTGAGTCCATGGAAGCCGCCGCGCAAATCTGCTCGTTATCTCAGTAAACGGCATTCCGGGTTTTCGCCTCCAGTGAACTCGATGACGCCGCAGGATTTCTGCAAGTAGTGTAACCCTTCACGATGCGACCCGCATCCTAATAGGCAGGTCCCTAGATTCTTTTGGCTTTCCTCGAAATTTGGATCGATTTCCAGCGCATTCCGATAGCTTGTTACGGCGTCTTCGAACCGGTGCAAGTCCTGATAGGCATTACCAAGATTGTGATGTGCTTCAAGGAAGGTGGAATCGATCTCGATGGCGATCTTGAACTGTTCTACCGCTTCCTCGGATCGCTCTAAAAGCCGGAGGCCGTTACCATAATTATTGAGCGCATCGAGATATCCCGGTTGGAGCCTGAGTGCGGCTTCGAAACTCTCCATTGCGGCAGTAGGATCTCCGTTTTCCAGCACCGCGAGGCCCAGTTGATTATGGCTTTCGGGGCTTTCCGCATCATGGCTGAGCGCCGTTCGATAGCAAGCAATCGCCGCTTCGAGATCGCCGAGTTCGTGATGCACTTTGCCGAGATTGTAATGGGCGTCGGCATAATCCGGCGCGGTTTCGAGGGCACGGCCAATGGTCTCTTTCGCGGCTGCGTGCTCGCCCCGTTGATACTGGGCGATGCCCAAATAGTGAAGGGCTATGGGGTGTCCGGGTTCGGTTGCAAGAATTTCGCGATAAATTGTCTCTGCGCCATCGAGGTCGCCGCTACCGTGTCGCTCAATGGCTTTTTCCAATGCTTGCATCGGATCGATTTGAGAAGAAGGTGCGGGCTCGGTCGGTTGGCTCTCGTTAGCTCGCTTCTCTTTGCGTCTACGGCGGGACATGGTTCACCTAGGGCAATTGCCGAATAGCCAAAAATTGGCGACACTTGGGCATCGGGTCTACTGGGTCGCATCGTAGCAACCTAGGAAACCCATTCATACCATTGTTTTTTTCAGCCTTTATCCAACCAAGGGGAGATAAGAAATGGCCAAGAAAACGCCTTACGAATTAGTGCCGCAATTAGGCCGGCTGCGCGACGACGTGCTGTTCGGCGATGTTTGGGAACAGCCGGAACTCAGCAAACGCGATCGTAGTCTGGTGACGGTGTCGATTCTATGTGCGCTCTATCGCACGCCGGAAATGAAGGGACATATTCAACGCGCGCTCGACAATGGGGTAACCCACGACGAGTTGCGCGGATTGATTACCCATGTAGCGTTTTATGCGGGCTGGCCCTGCGCGGTAAATGCCGGCCGAGTAGCAGCCGAAATTTTCGGTGACGACGACTAAGCAAGTCCGAAGCGGGCAGGTGCATCCACTCGCTTTTTTCAATGTCTCCAAAAATTGGAGCCGGTGAGGGGGCGGCGGTTTATTCCGCCGCTTCCGGCACCGCTTCGGCCGAGTAGTTCGGAATCTTCGAGACCGGCATATACACCTGGCCATCGAACAGACGGCGCTGGGTGCGATAGGCCGAGGTTTGTTCCACGAACCATTCGCCATCGTCTTTTTGATAGACCGTCAAATTAATGTCGATAAATCCGGACCCATGCATGACGATGACGTCTTCGTCGTCGCTCGTCGGCGTGCGCGCGAGTTCGTTTTGGATCGTGCCGTCGATGCGGGACGCAGTTGCCGTGCACATGGTGCAGGTCAACGGCAAAGCCCGATGGCAATTGCCCGATGAGATGATCCGGGCGGTTAAATGGCCAGCCGAGGCGGGCAATGTGTCGCCGGACATAAGGACCGCGTCCTGTGCCGGGCTGACGAAACCGATAAAGGGCGAGACCGGCGAATTTTTCGAAACGTCTTCCGGCGTCTCGCCAAAACCCATGACGACGCCCGCGTGAGACCGGATCAGTTCCAGCTTGTCCATGAGTTCGCGGTTGGCATCGATCTCTTCCGGTAGTTCGGTGCCTTTCATGCCGACGGTTTCCGCGTGCACCGCGACCACCGTGTTTGCCGCATCGACCATCGATACTTCGATTTTACCGAGGCCCGGAATATCCAGCGTATCGCGGGGATTGCCGGTTGGCAGCAATTTGCCCGTCAACGCGCCGCCGGGCGTTTGAAATGCCATGCGAACAGGGGCGCCGGTGCCAGCAACACCCTTCAATTCGTAGTCGCCATCGACCGCGGACATGCCTTCGTCGAGATCGAAATATGCATGCAGGATTTTATTGGTGTTGGTGTTGAGCACCCGCACCATTGCTTCGCCGTCGATAATTTGCGGCTCAACCAATCCTTCATCGACCGCAAACGGGCCCATGGCGGCGGACATGTTGCCGCAATTGGCGTTGTAGCCGACGGTCGGATCCCGTACGCCGATTTGCGCGAAGGTGTAGTCGATGTCGGCATCCGGATTGTCGGAGAGCCCGACCACACAAACCTTGGAGAGCGAGGAGATGCCGCCACCCATGCCGTTCAACTGACGGCCGTTGGGATCGGGAGTGCCCATTGCGGCAAGGAAAACCTCATCCCAGAGTGCGCGCTGCGGGAGGTCGCTGTCTTTGAAGACAATTGCGTTCGATGTGCCGCCTCGAATAAAGGCCGCAGGGATTTTCCGTTGCCGCATGGGTTTTCCTTTCCGCTTAAGCCGTTTCGTTGGCTGCGTTGCGGCCGGCAATGCGGCCGAACACCTGGCCGGACACGAGGCCCGAGCCACCCGGGTAGTTGTAGTGGAACAGGCCGCCGACCATTTCGCCGCAGGTGTAGAGGCCAGGTATCGGCCGCCAGTCGGTTCCGATTACCTGAGCATCCGGGTTCACTTTGAGGCCGCCGAACGTAAAGGTGATGCCACCGGTTGCCGGATAGGCGTGATAGGGCGGCTCGTCGATCTTGGTCGCCCAGTTGCTCTTCGGCAGCGCGAGCCCCTCGGTCGCGAGACCGTCCTTCTGGGTCGGGTCGAACTTGTCCGCCGGTTGGGCGCATTTGTTGTATTCCTCGATGGTCTTCAGCGCCTGCGGCTTGTTGTCGATATCCATCATTTCGACCAGTTCTTCGAACGTATCCGCGATCAACGGATCGGCGGTATCGTAGCGCGGCTCGAGATGTTGAACCGTCTTCTGATCGAAGATTTGATAGGCCTTACTGCCCGGCTCGTCGAGGATCGCGGCGCCGAACTTCGCATAGGTATACATATTGGTGTCTTCGCCCTCGTCGACGAATCGTAGACCGTTACGATTGATCATAATGCCGAACAGATAGGAGAGGCGGTTCGACTTATCGGTCCGCTTGCGGTCGGCGAAATTCGGCCAGTCCGCATCGATTGGCGTCGAGTGCCGACCGGACCATTGCCCCCAAGGCAAGGCGCCGATGGCAAGCGCCATGCGCAGCCCATCGCCCTGATTGAAGGAGGTGCCGCGTACCTTGGCGTGATCCCAGGGCTTGCCGAGATATTGGGCGCGCCACTGGGCATTGGCCTCGAAGCCGCCGCAGGCGAGAACGACCGCATTTGCGGTAATCGTCTTCGAGCTGTCTTCCTCCTTGGTGACGACGCCGACGACCCGGCCGGCGTCGTTTTGCACCAGTTCGGTTGCACCGGAGCCGTAGCGAATTTCGATGCCGGCTTCCTCCGCGGCCTTGAACCAGCAGCTCGACAGCCCGACGCCCTCATGCACCGCGCGGACCACGACGCCGCCCGGGAAGGTCCATTGACCGTTGACCAGGATGCCGCAGACCGAGGTGGCCGGTTCGCAGGGGATTTTCGCCGTTTCACAAGCCCATTTTACGGTGTCGTAGGAATTGTCGATCATAACCGCCGCCAATTCCCGGTCGGTGCGCCCCTGGGTGACGCGATCTAGATCGCCCCAAAAACGCTCCTTGGGGTAGGGAGAGACGCCCTCGTAGAAATTGAGATACTCGTCCTCGACGCCCGGCAGGAACGGTTCGAGATCGCGCGGATCGTCAAAGGCGATGCGGAAGATTGCGCCGGACCAATGGGTGTTACCCCCGCGCATTCCCTTATGCGCCTTTTCCAAAACAACGACTTTGTCAGCGCCGTTTTCTTTAGCGGATAATGCGGCGGCGAAGGCCGCATTGCCGGCGCCTACTACGATAACGTCATAATCGGGCATTGAGATTTCTCCCCCCAAACTTTGATATGGTGCATGAAAATTATTGCCCAAGCTCATACGGGAAATTGTGGACTTTTTCAACAGGGTGACAGGAGTTCCGCGCAAGCAAGTGGGGCCGTTGACCCGGTACTTCGCTGCCCTATCTTTATTAGCACCGGCGCCCCTCAATTGCCGGTAATTGCACCAACCACCCCAATGTGTGCAATTGGCCCCGTCAANTACGGCGGGGCTTTTTTTATTTTAAGTAATACAATCTTAGGTTACTGGACAGTGGGCGGGTTCAGGCGCAAAATTTTAACTGTGAATCGGCAAATACGGAGGTTTCAACCATCCTCGTGCCGATACACATAAGGGTCCAAATAGGATCCTTATGAATCGCAATCCGAGTGCAAGGAGGGTAGGAATCTATATGATTGATCCATGTTCCTGCAGAACCCTCGGGGAATGCGAGGGTTCCGAGCCGCAGGCGGCGGCTTGACGCAGATAGGCGGCACGCCGTCGAAATCCTAATAGCTAGGCTCTTTACGAGCAATTGAAGATGCATCGCCGCATTGGCGTAACCCAAGGGTTGTGACCGAATGCCGGCAAAGCGGAAACTCCCGGCATACTTGTTGGGAAATAGCGAAATGCGACTCTGAAACCCCGGTCCCAGGTAGTGAAATCACCCGCGGAACGGGGTTTCTTGGTTGCCAATTGGGATGAATATTCGGTGAAATTTCAAGTGACTGCAGGCGTTTCTTCACACCGACGCGAGTTCCAGTTGGTTCGTGCGCAAGCTCGAACCTCGCTGGGCAAACCGGCTAATTGCCAGGTCTGCAGCGCTTTAGGAGGATCATAATGGATTTGAAGAATATACTTGTGCCGTTGACCTACGGGGATATCCGCGGGCGTAGCGTTTTGGATGTGTCCAGTACGATCGCGCTGGCATGCAAAGCACATATGGACGGACTTTTCGTCAGTCAGTATATGCCGCAATTCAGTAGTGTCGGTAATATGAGTGGTTCGGCCGCATTGGCTGTCTTGGAGGATGCGAAACGCGAGGCTGAAGAAGCTTCGGACGCTGCACTTGAAGAATTCAAGCTCTACGTCGCAAGTCGTGATCTTCCATTTCAGGACCCCGAAATCGGTGTAGAGCAAGCCAGTGCGGGTTGGTTATCGGTAAATGGCAACGGAATTTTCGAAATCTCCAAATGGGGCTGTATCGCAGATATGATCGTTGTCGAGCGCCCAAATAGCGGTCATGAACCGGACGGTAGTGCCATCGCGGAGGCGGCTCTAACGCGAACCCGGAAACCGGTCCTTGTGGTCCCCGTCAGCTTCGGTGCCGACGAAATCAAAGACAAGATCGAGGACTGGAAGGTTCTGGTCTGTTGGAACCGATCGGCCCATGCGGCCTCGGCCGCTTCGAATGCGCTGCCGATTTTGAAGCGGGCCAAAAAAGTTGAACTGCTGAATATTCTAACCGACGCGAAAGAAGGGCCGAGCGCTAGCGATTTCGCGAATTATCTGGGTCGGCATGGGGTTCGGGCATCGGTAAAAGAAGTGGAGCCTTCGGCACGCGCCGTAGGACCGGCAATATTGGAGGAGGCACACACTCAATCAGCGGACCTCATTGTCATGGGAGCGTATTCCTATAGCCGCTTGCGTGCGTTGATTATGGGAGGGGTGACTCGCCATGTACTCGACAGCGCTGAAATTCCGGTCATGATGACTCGCTAACCCGGGGTATGGCGGGATTACCCTCAATTTGAAAGTCGAATTGGGCTTCTTTCAGGAAGATCGGCTCCAACCAAGTTTCGGTTGGAGCCTTTTCCAGTAGTCCGCCATCGGCGGTTTCAATCACGCAGTTCGTGCGATTAACTCAGCCATTCCGCAGCGTTGGCTCCCAACACGGGGGAGGGCTTGTCCCAAAACGGTTTGGTGTCGGACATTTGGACGATCGGGCCCAAATGCTTGAGGACACCATGGCCGCCTTCGCTTTCGAGCATGATTGCATCCAGCTCTTCCGGCGACAGATCCATGCCTGATTCCGGCGGCTCCACGTGGCCTTGCTTGTAGATGTACATCCCGGATCGGCAAAGTGAAACGCGCACATGATAGGATCCACCTTCGCGCGCACGTCGACCTAACGCGAGCAACACGCCATAAGCGCCGTTGTAACCGGTCGTGTAATCGCACGCCGATGCCGGCAACAGCTTAGGCCGCCCATCGCCGGTTTTGGCTCCATTGTCGAGACAAATCCCGGTGGCGGATTGAGAAATCTGTTCCCAGCCGCCCCGGTCGGAGAACGGACCGCCATGCCCGTAGCAGCTGATCGATAGATAGATGATACCGGGCCGTTCGGCGGCGAGTTGTTCCGGGCTGAGCCCGTGCATATCCATGATGCCCGGTCGATAGCCTTGGCTGAACACGTCGGCGGTCTTGGCCAGCTGTTTTACCGTGCTCACGTCTTCGGCATTGTTGAAGTCGAGGAAACAGCTGCGCTTCCCGTGGCTGGTATCCTTCACGTGCTCTGGTACTTGCGGCAAATGTTCGGCGGTCACCATTAAGACGTCGGCGCCATTTTCGGCCAGCGTGCGGGCGGCAATGGGCCCGGCAAGAATTCGCGTCAGGTCAAGTACTTTGATGCCGGACAGAGGCCGTTCGCCTTCGGGGAAGGGAATCGGATCCGTATCGCCGATCTTGGTAATCTCGATCAATGGCTTGGTCGACAGCATCTTGCCATGGGGATGTTCGAGCCATTCGGCGTTTGAACGCACGATGGAACCACACGCACGCGCTTCGGCAACCGCCTCTTCGAGGTCGTGCGAATCCCATTTCGAGACCGCTTTTTCGACCGATTCCGAATTGGATTCACAGCCCAACACACCAATGACCCGGTCATGCAGGTGAGGCAGGTTGAAATGGGGAAGGTACCAGCGTCCGTCCTTGGTTTGCCAAGGTTGCGTGATGGAGCGCATATGCAGCATCGAGGGCGAACCGGGGACCGGCTCGAACCCGCCGCCATCAGCCGGTTGGCTAAGGTATTTGGAGCTACGACAGGTTGCCGCCGCATGGCGGACGTCGACCTTAACCTTTTGACGCCGACCGGTCTTGATCTCGTGAATATCGGTTACNGCAACGCCGACCCCGGCCAGGATATTGGCCGTCGTTTCACCTAGTTTGAAGCGCGAGGTGAATACCGGATCATTGCCCGTAATCGTCACTTCATCGTCCTCGGGCAAAGGCAGCCCGCGGATCGCCATAACTTCGTCAAACGCTTTTGTCATGAGAACCTCCCGTTTGAATCATTTGAACGCGGTTAGGCTCGATTGTCCAGATCATCAGGAACAAAAGAAAGAGTAGGGATAACGTTGTCGAAATTTAATTTCAGACACGATTAAACTTGACCTAATGGTACATTGGTACATATATAACATCATGGCAAAATCAATAGAACGCGTTCAGACCGGCGTGCGAATAGAAAAAAGGTTACTCAAGGTCCTTAAGGGACTCGCAGAGTATTTGGACATTTCACTTGGCGATTTGTTGGAGGGGATGTCGCTACATTGCTTTGATAATAAGCGTCCGTTTTCCAAGGAAACGCTTCTGAAAATAGAACAATTGAAAAAGGTTTATGACTGCGACCTAGGTGCGTCGGATAGTCACAAGCTGGTCGAAGGTGAAAAATCGAAATGATCGAAGACTATTCGAAATTTGCGGATTCATTCGAGGAGTGTGATATCGATCCTGCGGCTTTCGCGCATCGCGATCACGTCGGCGTTGCCTATGAGATGCTTCGTCGCTACGAATTTCTCGATGCAGTGGCACGGTACTCCAAGTGCATCAGTGCACTCGCCAAAAAAGCAGGCGTGGCAAAGAAGTTTAATACGACGATCACTCTCGCCTTTCTTAGCCTAATTGCGGAACGTATGGATCGTTCAGAGAACGACACGTTCGAAAGGTTTATGGAACAAAATCAAGATTTGCTTTCGAGCGACCTCCTTAAAAGATGGTACACCCCGGATCGCCTTAGCTCAGATCTGGCAAGGGCCGTATTTCTCATGCCGAATGTAGCTGCGTGATCGGTTGCCGACTGATGTCGGTGATTCCCAATATTCTGAACGCAATCAGGAAGCGCGCAAATTTCCTATAATTCGTGAGAAAGCGTTGCCTATTCCACTATGGCCCGTCCGGCGGCAACCCTGCGTCTTGACCACCAGCGTGTTTTTATCTGCGCGTAGACAAACGCAATTAGGAAGACGATTGTCAAAACCAAAACAATTGTCGGCGCCGGTGCGCTGTCGAGGAAGAAACTGGCATAGGTTCCCGCGAGCATCGAAGCGATACAAATGCCAACAGCGGAGCAGAGCATTGTGCTGAATTTGCGCGTAATCAGAAAAGCAATCGCGCCGGGTGCGATCATCAGTCCTATCGCTAAAATTAAGCCGGCCGCGGTCAGTGTTGCGACGATGGTCAACGATAGGGCGGCCAATAGGGAGTAATGGATAGCGTTGTTGGATAGGCCGGCGGTCTGGACCTGTGTCGGATCAAAGCTGTGTAGAACAAGGTCGCGCCATTTCAGTAGCAAGCCGACGATGACAACGAGCGAAATAAGCCCAGCGGAAATAATATCCCCGGGCCCGACGCCCAAAATATTGCCGAACAGAATGTGATCGAGATGCACGTTCGTATCGATTGAAACATAGAGGACGATGCCGAGGCCGAACATCCCGGAAAAGACGACACCCATGATCGAATCTTGCTTCACGCGGCAACGGTCNGACAAATAGCCGGTCGCGAGCGCACATGTCATTCCGGCGGCAAACGCACCGATGATCAGCGGCAGTCCAAAAATATATGCGATTACGACGCCTGGAAGGACCGCATGACTGACCGCATCGCCCATCAGCGCCCAACCTTTGACCACCAGAAAGCAGGAAAGTAGTGCCGTCGGCACCGCAACGATCGCCGAGATCAGGAAGGCCTTTTGCATGAAACCGAATTTGAACGGCATCAGAAGGAGATCTAGGTCCATAGGTAAGTAATCCTCGCTCGCCTTCGCCTAGATCAAGCCGCTCGGCACTTGGCTTCGNCCAATACGCGCGCGCGACGGCTGGCGATCAACCCATATTTCCGGGCGAAAACAAAAACCCCGAGAAAAACGACGGTTTGGAGAACAACGATGACGCCACCGGTAGCGCCATCCAGAAAATAGCTCGCATAAGCACCCACAAAGCAGGTCACGGCGCCGATCACCACTGAAACAGCGATCAGGCGTGGGAAGCTATCGCAAAGCAGATAAGCGGTTGCGCCTGGCGTTATGACCATTGCGATGACGAGGAAAGCGCCGACCGTTTGCATCGCTGCCACGACACAGGCGGAAAGCAGCACGAAAAAGATCGCCTTTAGGACACGCGGATTAAGCCCTAAAACTCTGGCCTGACTTTCATCGAAGAACGCGACCATGAGGTCTTTCCATTTGACCAACAGTACCGCGAGCGAGACGAAACCGATGATTGCGAGTTGCAAGGTGTCGGTCGGCGTAATCGCAAGGATATTACCCATAATGATGGTTTGGACCTGGATGCCGACAGGATTTACCGAAACGATAAAGAGCCCGAGACCGAAAAATGAGGTGAAGATCAGGCCGATGATCACATCAACCTTTAATCCCGAACGTTCCGACAGAAACAGCATCGTCGCTGCCGCCAGGCCGCCGGCGGCAAAAGCGCCAATGGAAAAAGGTAGGCCGAGAAGATAGGCACCAGCGACGCCGGGTACCACCGAATGGGAAAGAGCATCGCCAATCAGTGACCAACCTTTCAACATCAGGTAAGCCGAAAGAAAGGCGCACACGCCGCCGACGAGGGCCGACACCCACATCGCGTTCACCATATATCCATAGGTGAAGGGTTGGAGGAGGGTATCGATCATTCGTCGTGGTCGGTGGTTTGAACTTCGTCGCCATACTGGACGAAGGGTCGCTCGTCGTCGGTAAGGATCGTGACTTTTCGGTCGTCGCCGTCCGTATGGAGGGTTTGGGCCGGGATCGTGAGATGTCGCAGAACGCCTTCGAACGTCCGCTCCAGGTTCTCGCGGGTGAAGACCTTATGTGTGGGGCCGTATCCGAGGATCGTTTGATTGATCAGTACGGACTGGTCGCAAAATTCGGGTACGGTTCCAAGATTATGGGTTGAAATAAGTATTACCCGGCCTTCGTCCCGAAGGTCGCGCAGCAAGTCGATCATCTGCGTTTCGGTCCGTACGTCGACGCCGGCGAACGGCTCGTCTAGCAAAATTACCTGTCCGTCCTGGGCAAGTGCCCGCGCCAAGAATCCCCGCTTGCGCTGACCTCCGGACAATTCACCAATCTGGCGTGTACGATAGTTGTCCATGCCGACGCGCTTTAAAGCTTCGTCGACCGCTTCGTAATCGCGTGCGCTTGCCTTGCGAAGGAATCCCATCTTTCCATAGCGCCCCATCATCACCACTTCCTCGACCAATACTGGGAAGTTCCAGTCCACGTCTTCGGACTGCGGTACGTAGGCGACGTAGTTCTTTTTCAGGGCGATTTCGGCAGCGAGATTTAGAATTCGGATATCGCCACCATCAACTGGTACAAAACCCATGATGGCTTTGAATAGTGTGGATTTTCCCGCGCCGTTCACGCCGACCAACGCGGTGATCGAGCCGCGAGGGATTTCAAAGCTCGCATCCCAAAGTGCCGTATGGCCATTTCTGTAGGTGACATTGATGCCGTGCGCCGAGATTCCGTCGCCTGTAGAGGAGGCAACGGCGTCCTTTTGCGGTGCGTCGGTTGCTTTAAGCATTTCGGGCTCCCTGCCTGCACACTGCACTTTGTGTGCGTTTCAAGTCGTTCGACAAATCGCCCCAATTTGCCGACCGTATTTTGTATTTATCAGTTTGTTTTCGCCGTCAATCCATCGGCGATAATTCGTGATGTCACTTTTAACAGTTCCAAATATGTCGGTACTTTACCTTTAGGTCCACTGAGCGAGTCGACGTAGAGCGCGCCCCCGTATCGTGCTCCGGTCTCTCTTGCGACCTGTTTCGCCGGGGCCGTATTCACAGTGCTTTCACAGAATACGACTGAAATTTTGTGTGCCCTTACCTTGTCGATGACTGAGCGTACCTGCTGCGGCGTGCCAACTGCATCCGCATTCATTGGCCATAGATACAATTCCTTCATGCCGAAATCGCGGGCGAGGTAACTGAAGGCACCTTCGCAGGTGACCAGCCAACGCCTATTCTTGGGAATGGCCTGAATGGAAGCACGCAATGGCCCTATCGTATCGCGCAATTGCTGTTTGTAGCGATCCGCATTCGCGGTATACACCGCGGCGTTGTTTGGGTCGTATTTCGACAGCGCTTTTTCAATATTTTTTATATAAATCAAAGCGCTATCCAGTCCCATCCAGGCGTGAGGATTGGGTTTTCCTTGATAGGAGCCCGACGCGATTGGGATAGGGTCAATGCCCTCCGAAAGAGTTACTGAGGGGATTTTTCCAAGGTTGGCGAGGAACTGTTTGAACCATAGTTCCAAGTTCATGCCGTTCCACAGAATGAGGTCTGCGTCAGAGGCCCGCACAAGATCGCCCGGTGTTGGTTCATAGCCGTGGATTTCGGCGCCGGGCTTAGTAATTGACACGACCTTCGCCGCGCTTCCGGCCACATTGGCTGCCATATCGGCAATCACCGTAAAAGTTGTGACCACTTTCAGCTTTTTTGCCTCAGCCGCATTGGGGTCGAGCGCAACCAAGGTGTAAATAGCAGTTGCGGCAAGGACCGTCAGTTGCCAATTAAATCGGTATCTAAATATCGTGTGCAGCATTATGTTTCCATAATTATTGCGAATGATACTCACTCGCAACTGAGCTTACGAAAGCATTATAAATTCCACAATGCTTAATCGGAGAAAATATACCATTTCAGCGCACCCCCGCTATTTCCGATTTTCGGTACCAGTTACCGAAAACCATGCGTGGATTGCATCTGGCAATTGATCACCATCGATCACGGTAACAACTCCGTGAAAACTGGAACCAAATTCGGCTTCCTGCGTTCTACCTTTGACATCCAAAAATTCAGCAATCGGTTAACGAAAATGACTGTTTCGCTCCGATTTTTGGATTGCGGTGTGGACGAAAGGAGAGCGGGCCCGATGAAACGCAAGGCACGTAAACAGCAACTAAGAAAAAACGCACGGCGAAGGAACGCGGAACCGCAACAGGCAGGTCAAAAGTCTGATCGCGATGCCGATCCCGGCCGGCGCGAATTTATGGGCTTTCTTCGAAGTTGGGGACTGATCGTCGCTGGCGTTGGAGGAGGGGCCTGGTACCTCATCGACGATTTCGTATCGACTATGCAAGAGCTGGATCTAACCAAAATCGGCAATGGAATCCCGGCCGTCGTCCAGGTTCATGATCCTGAATGTCCGCGCTGTCGCCGCCTTCAGAGTGAGACCCGCGAGGCAATGGACTCTTTCGATGACAACGAACTCCAGTATCTGGTAGCCAATATTCAGAATACCTCGGGACGAGACTTCGCAGCGTCCCATGGCGTTGGCAATGTCACCTTGTTGCTTTTTGATGCAGATGGAAAACGGCAGACAACTCTGGTCGGAATCAGTTCTAGTAAGAGCCTTGTTTCTACCTTTCGACGTCATATTGACCGTCACGGTAAAGACAAATCGGCCGCGGCAGATAAATGATCGGTTGAAGTGGACGAATTCGTGACATCTGAGCCAAAACCCTCACCGTCGAAAATTTTGAGGCAGGCGTATGAAGCATTGCTGCTTCCGTGCATCGATCCTCTTTATGGAACCGCATTCCGGATGACTGGAGACCGTCAGGCGGCGGAAGACCTGGTGCAAGAGGCTTGTCTGAAAGCTTATGCAAATTTTCGCCAATTCGAAGACGGGACCAATTTCAAGGCGTGGATTTTTCGAATAATGACCAACGCATTCATAGATTCCCGCCGTCGAGACAGCAGGATGATCCTGCCGTTTACATCTGGCGCAGAACCTGAGGCCGTTACATCGACGGGCCACGGCTTACAATCCCCACAGACAACGGCTCCGGAAGTTCACATTCTTTATCGTGAATTCAAGTCAGAAGCCCTGAAGGCGATGGCTGAATTGCCGACCGAAACGCGCGCGGTCGTCGCCTTGGCGTTACTCGAGGAATTTACCTATCGCGAGATTTCCGAGGCGGTTGGGTGTTCGGTCGGTACGGTGAGATCACGGCTCAATAGGGGCCGCGAGCAATTACGCAAGGCGCTTCGCGAGTATGTTCCGGAACCGGTGTCCAGACCATCCCGTGCTGTCCACGCAAAAAAAGATGAAACATGACGGCTCAAATCGATTGAAAAGTTGAAGAGCTGTTAGGAAGCAAACAAGTTGGAAGAAGACGTGAAAATTGTCGAGTGCAAGGATGTACGGGATGCAATCCCGGAAATTCTCGACGGAGAACTGGACGGTGCCGGTGCGGCGGATCTTGTTGCCCATATGAACGACTGTCCGGACTGTTCGGCTATTGCGTCTCGTGAATTGGCATTTCGACGCAATCTCAAAGAGGAATTGCGCGAGGAATATGATGCACCGGCGCTTTTAAAGCGGATCGGCAACGCTCTCGATCTTCAGGATGAAGCTCGAAACAGAATGATCGAGTTGGAAAACGACGAAGCGCAAATCCGCCGCCGGAACTTCTTGAAAATAGGTCTCGCCGCATCCGTAACGCTGGTAGTTGGGGCAGGCGGGCTTTTCTGGACATCTGTCCGGCGGCGTCCGGAATTGGTGGCGGAAACCATCAACGACTATTTGACGTTTCGAGCTGGCGGTCAAAATCTGGATGTTGTGCAGAAATCGCCAAAATTCGTCGAAACCTGGCTCGAACAACGTGTCGACTTCGACATTTCGATCGGTGCACTGGTGCCTGATCCATTCCAGCTTGCGGGCGGTCGGCTTTGTTCGTTTCTAGGGCGTCGTCTGGCGTTTTTGCACTACAAATCGGCCGAGCATTCGGCAGCCCTCTATGCGATGCGCGGCAACGACCTTGAACTTCCGGATGCGAAAGCAAAGCAGCTTGCGAGACGACAGGTCTTCGTCACCGTATCGCGCGGAGTGGTGAACCTCGCCTGGCGTGATCGGAATTTAATTTACGTCTTGGTGTCCGACTTGCCGGAAACGCAAGCGCTCGAATTCGTCGCTCAAATTTGAGCCATATGCGGCTACACGTCGTCGAGTACGTATTGCTCGATCTTGGCATCGTCGAGTTCGACGCCGAGGCCCGGGCCCGACGGCAAATCGATACTCCCTTTGCTGATGTCGAGCTTGGTGGTGGCTACCGTGTCGGTCACCTTCAACGGGCCGACGCATTCGAGGCCCGGTAGAATGTTGTCCGAAGTGGCGCCCAACATGATTTCCGCCAAGGTACTGAGATCGAGCCCGAAGCCGTGGCCGAGCACGATCGGCAGGCCCGCCGCTTCCGCAGTGGAAATCATTTTCATCGCGGGCATCATTCCGCCGGCCTGTTTGATGCCGAATTTGATCAGGTCGGCGCAGTCGGCCTTGATGACGCGGATCAAGCTTTCATGATCGCTGATCGCCTCGTCGGCCATGATGGGAATTCCGCCTTCGCGGCGTACTTTGCCCAAACCCTCATGATCTTCCGCGGGGACCGGCTGTTCGAAGAGTTGCATGTCACAGGATTTGACCGCATGGCAGAGCGCTAAGGCCTGCTCGACATTGCATTGCTGGTTCGCGTCCATACGGAGTTTCACGTCGGAGCCGACCGCATCGCGCACCGCCATCACGCGGGCGCTGTCCTTGTCGACGTCATTGCCGACTTTGATTTTCATGGACTGGAACCCGGAATCTCTCCATTTCAGCGCTTCCGCTGCTGCTTCTTCCGGCGGCAGTTCGCCGACCCAGCCGTTGAACTGAACTCGATCCATCACCGCGCCGCCGACATAGTCGTAAAGCGCGATGCCGTGGCGTCGGCAGACGAGCTCGATACAGGCCATTTCGACACCAGCCGCCGCACCCGGTTGGTTAGGGGCGATCTTGGAGGCGATTTTGAATATCCGGTTCACATTGCCCGGGTCTTCGCCGATCAGTTCCGGAGCGACCTTATCGCGGATGGCGACCGTCAATTCCGGGGCTGTGTTAGGCGAAGCCGCTCGGGTCGAGGGGTCGATACTGTTGATACCGTAGGCGCCGTCGGTGTCGGTTATCCGAACGACGATACATTTGGTGACGTCTTTCGATAGCCCGCCACTCGTGAACGTGCCAACCAGCGGCATTCCGATACAAAAGACTTCGATTTTGGCAATTTTTGCAGACATGCTAACCCCTCCCATTTTCCGCATATGAGCCCGGTTAGGGCCGATTGTCTAGGTCTTACCCAACACCCCACCGGCGATCATTTCTTCAACCGTTGCTTCGAAAGCTTCCAGCGTGGTGTCGATGTCGGCCTCCGTATGTGCAAGCGAGGTGACGCCACTCGTATGCGACATCAGATCGACCCCCCTTGAGCGGAGGCCGAATCTGAGCGCCTTCACGATATCAGGGTCGATCCCGCGAATTTGCTCGGCGGTAAATCCCTCGACGCCGTTTCGTGCCCCGTCGCCGAAAAACACATGAAACGTCGAAGAGTCGCCATAGACAGTGGCGTCGAGCTGATGTTCGGTAAAAATAGTGTCGATACCGTTTCGGAGCCGGTCGGCCATTTTATCTGAATGGTCTTGCGCTTTGCCGGTAGCGACAATGTTCATCGCAGCAATTCCTGCGGCGGCGGCGACCGGGTTGCCGTTAAACGTGCCTTTGTGGGTAACCGGCGCGCCGCCATGCTCCATGGGATCGAGCTGCGCCATGATCTCGGCTTTGCCACCGACGGCGCCGCCCGGCATGCCGCCGGTCAATATCTTCGCCATCGTTGTGAGATCGGGGATCACACCATCGCGTGCTTGCCGCCCGCCCGGGCTCCAGCGAAAACCGGTTATCACCTCGTCGAAGATCAAAACTTTTTCGTAGTCGTCCGCGAGCCGTCGTAACTCGGGCAACAATCCGTCGGGTAGCGGAACCGAGCCGTAGTTGGCGCCGGACACCTCGCAGATGATGGTACCAATCGCCGGGTCGGCTTTCAGTGCCGCTTCCACTTTCTCCGCATCTGCGGGCACGACGACGGTCGCCATCGCGGCTTCCGGCAGCATGCCCGCGCTCGGCATTTGGTCGTAAGGCGCTTTCGATCCCAGCATCGCGTAATCATGCCAGCCGTGATAATGGCCCTCGAAACGGAGTACATGGGGGCGCCGGGAATAGGCCCGCGCGATGCGGATGGCGAGCATGGTCGCTTCCGTGCCAGACCCGACAAAGCGAATGCGTTCGGCGGACGGGATCAACGCCTGAATTTGTTCGCCCCAGATCACTTCCAGCGGGTGACTGTCCGCATAGAAGCTGCCGTCCGAAAGTTGCGTTTGCATGGCCTCGATGACATCCGGATGTGCATGACCCAGCAGCAGCGAAGCGCTACCCATGGCGTAATCGATGTATTCGGTGCCGTCGGTCTCCCATTTACGGGACCCTTCGGCTCGAACGATATATTTCGGGTGGGGCGACTGAAACCGGCTTTCGTGAGAGACACCGCCTGCCAGCACATTTCGAGCGCGGGCATAGAGATCGGAAGAGTTGGTTTCGATTAACTCGGGCTTGATCATGGTGTGATTCCTCAGGTGATGTGGCCCTTGGCGCGCAATTCGTCGATATCGGCTTGGGCGACACCGAGATCGCCGAGCACCTTATCCGTGTCCTCGGCGAATTCGGGTACTTGGCCATCCATGCGTGCCTTGCCATCGCCGATAGTGATCGGAAGCCGGGGCAGCTTGGCGACGGACCCATCGACGAATTTGGTCGACGACATGCGGTCGTCTGCGTTCATTTGCGGATCGTCAAATAAGTCGCCCGGTACCGCGACGGGGGAGGCGGGAATGGCGTGGCCCACCAACATCGTCTGCAGCGGCTCGTAGTCGTACTGGATAAATACTTCTTGCAAGATGTCGTAAAGCTCGTCGTGGTTCTCGCGGCGTTTTTCGTTGGTGTCGAATTTCTCCATCTTGTGCAGGTCGTCGCGCTGATAGAGGTCGCAGAAGGAATCCCACTGTTTGTCGGAAGTGACGCCGATGAATATTTCCTTGTCGTCCTTGGTCTTGAACACGTCGTAAATACCCCAACTGCGGGGGCGCACGGGCATGGGCTGGGACACTTTCTTTTGCTGGATTTCCCCGGCCATATGTTGGCCGACCAGATAGGCGGAGCTTTCGTAGAGCGCGCTGGTGATCTTTTCGCCTTTGCCGGTTTCGTTCCGCTTGTGGAGCGCGGCTAAAATACCGACCGCACCGAAGGTGCCGCCCATGATGTCGATCACCGAAGACCCGGCGCGAAGGGGCTGTCCCGGCGGGCCGGTCATGTAGGCAAGGCCGGTCGAGAATTGCACCAGCTCGTCGAGGGCAGCCCAATTTTCGTAGGGGCCCGGCAGATAGCCTTTGAGGGCGCAGTAGATCAGGCGCGGGTTTAACTTCGAAGCCTCGTCCCAGCCAAAACCGAGTTTGTCCGCGGTGCCCGGGCCGAAATTTTCGATCAGCACGTCGGAGGTTTCGATCAGCTTATGGGCGATAGCCTTGCCGCCTTCGGTTTTGAGGTTGAGGCCGATGCTCTTCTTCGAACGATTGAAATAGACGAACGACCCCGCGATGTGACCTTTCAGCTTTCGCGTCCGATCCCCGTCCGGTGCCGGCTCGATCTTAATCACGTCCGCGCCGAGTTCCGACAATACGAGGCCGCAACTCGGGCCCATGACCACATGGCAGAATTCGAGCACGCGGACACCGGCGAGCGGCAGATCGTCGGGATTGGTCGATTGCGTGGTTTGAGACATCGGCTAGGGCTTTCCTCTCGGCAGCAATACTTTTGTCAGATTATCGCCCGAGACCGCGTCCAAGGATATCCCCTCGTCGGGGCAAGACGCGTAGGGCGGGCTGCCGGGGGCGAACCAGAACCAGCCGAGGAATCCGCCGCCGAACAGATAACTGTTTGAAACCGCGAGCCGTTCGTTGGTGAGGCGGTCGCGGACCTTATGGAACTCGCGGCGATCACCACTGGGCAAGCGACGAACCGCTTTCAGGAGCTGATATTTGGTGTCGTTTTCCTCGATGGCTTCCCGGGCGAGGCATTGGTCGGGCCCTATATGGAACCGCGTTTTGATCGCTTCGGGCGTCATATATTGTGTTCTTTTCGCGAAGGTCTTGCAGCTTTTAGAGCCTTTTTTGGCGATTTCGAACCGGTAATAGACATCGGCGATGTCGCCGATATTGTTGTTGTCCGCGATGTCCACATACTTGTAGCCGAGCCGGACCAGAAAGGGCGCGACGCAGGCGAAACAATTCTCTTCGAGGCCTTCATAGACGAAGCCATCCACCCCTTTAACGGCCTTTTCGACGGTGAGCCCGCTGGAGGCGATGCAATGGCTTTTATAACCGATATACCGGTAAATAAGCTCTGCCGGTGGAATAAGTAGTAGTATTAACAGAGCGTATAGATATCTTTTACCACGATTATAGTATAAAAATATTAGGAATATTATTATTACTATTATGTATAATACTATTCCCATCTAATAATTATGCTCCATACCGGCTTTATTTACTCCGCGGCGGCCTGTAATCGACCCGCCATCAACTTGATGAGCGCCTTGGCGTCGGAGCTTTCCAAATCCAGCACCGCGGCTTCGATGGCATTTCGCTGATCGGCGGGGATGATGCCTTCCAATAACGCGTGGAATTTCGCCACCATGGCGCTTTCTTTTTCAGGATTGTGGCAGGAGCCGGACGCGTTCAGCAGAAATTCGCGGTCGAATTCGCCGGAACCCGCTTCGGTTTCCACCTCGACCCAGCCGCAGAAATTGGCGGGATATATGTCGTCGAGCTCTTCGTCGTGCTCGATTTCGATGCCTTGGGCAAAAGCGACATTGTCGGGGTCGGCGAGTTTGTCCGGCGTGAACTCGTTCGGCAGAGCGCCGTCATAGCGGAAACCCGACGTCACGCAATACCGCATGGACATCTGGCCGTTCAGCACCGTGCCCGGTTCGTAGTCGAAGCCGCATTGCACCGTCAGCAGGTGAGGGAGACCCATCCGCACTTTGCGGCCATCCTTTGCCTCGACGAGGTTGCCATAGCGTTCGCGCAGGATTTTGGCTGCGTCCACATAGGCGTGTGTGCTGCCGCAGCAGGCATAGGGTTTGAACGAGGTGCCCTCGGTCATCCAGGTTTTGCCCAGTTCCTCGACCAGCTTGGCCGGTACCGCGTGATCCGAATGCGCGCGCAGGAACCCGCCGCTTTCGAACTCGAACACGGCCTTGGAGCCCGTATAGCCGAGCTCGGCCAGTTCCGCGGCGACGATGCCGGCACGGGCCGCATCGCCCGCATGGAAACGCTTGGTCATCGCCCCGTCATAGAGCCAGGCGAACAGCCCGCTCGCCTCGGTTCCGGCGATGCCGTAGGCCCAGGCGGTTTGTTCCGCATTCAGCTTGAGAAGTTTTGCCGCCGCCGCGGCCGCGCCGAAGGCGCCGGTGATGCCGGTGATATGCCATCCACGAAGCATGGTCGGTGTTGGATCCATGGCGTAGGAGGTGCGGATCATCAGCTCGTAGCCCGCCGCGATGGCCGTGATCAGCTCTTCGCCGGACGATCCCAGCTTTTCACCGAGGGCCAAGGCGGCCGGAATGACGACCGCGCCGGGATGATGTTTCACCGGATGATAATCGTCGAGTTCGAAAGCGTGCGCGGCGGTGCCGTTGACCAGCGCCACGTCCGATGCGCGCAGGCTCGGCCCGTCATCGCCCCAGACGGTTGCCTGATCGACGCCGGAGCCGTTCTGGCGCGCCCATTTCTCGACGATCCCGGCCCATTCCGTATCGCGGCCGTGGAGCGCGCAGGCCATGGTGTCGAGCACGAAATGGCGTACCGCGCGGCGCGCGCTTTCGGGCAGGTCGTCATAAGTCAGTGCGGAAAAGAACTCCGCCAACTGCATGGTTTCGCCAGAGGTTTTCGCTTGCGCACACATGGTTCCGAACTCCCGAATATGGATTGGAATGAGATCAGCGTTATAGCGGGCAGGGGCGTGTTTGGTAAGGGGGAGGCGGTGGCGCAAATTTCAATCGGTAAAATATCTCGAGGCAGACAATTTTTATCTAGAACCGGGCAAATATGCGGAATTAGCTGGGTTGTCGATGGCGTTATCTCCCCAACGGGCATAAAACTAAAAATCTTAGAGGCATTGATATCAAACGAGCGAGATCGACACCGCAAATGCCAAAGAGCGCCCTTCCTGACACCAAATCATTCCCTGAATTAAAGATCACGAAGGTCGAACCGTTTCTCCTGCGGGCCAAAATCGACACCCCCATAGTGACCTCCTTCGGGACCATCCCCGAAAGGGCTGTCCTGATGGTGCGGGTGGAGGATGAGGACGGTTCGTTCGGATGGGGCGAGGTGTTCGGAAATTTCCCCGCGCACGGTGCGGAAAACCGGGACTTTTTGATCCGTGACTATCTTTCGTCGATCGTCGTTGGCNCTATTTGGCCTGATCCCGTTGCCGCCTTCGAAGAAATGACTAGCAGGACCCATATCATGGCGCTGCAAGGCGGAGAGCCGGGGCCTTTCGCCCAAGCCATTGCGGGCGTCGATATCGCCCTTTGGGATTTGCTTGCCCGAAAACTGAACCAGCCGCTTTGGCAATTGTTCGGCGGGAACCGCAGCGCGGTGCCCACCTATGGGAGTGGGCTAAATCCCGAAGGATTCGAAGGTATCGTCGAACAGAAACTCGACGAAGGCTACAACGCCTTCAAAATCAAAATTGGCTTTGGTCGCGAGAGAGACTTCGCCGCGTTGAATTTGCTGCGCAAGTTGATCGGCGAAAGGCGCATGATGGTCGATGTCAATCAAGGCTGGGATGCCGAGACCGCCTGCCAGAATTGGACGGACTATTCCGCCTTCGATTTAGGTTGGATCGAGGAGCCGTTGCCTGCGGATCGCCCGCTCGATGAATGGAAAAGGATCGCGGACGAGGGTGGTTCGCCCATAGCTGCCGGGGAAAATCTACTCGGGGATCTGCAATTCGATTCTTTCATCGATGCCGGTGTCTTGGGTATCATCCAACCGGATATCTGCAAATGGGGCGGATTTTCCAAAGTATTCCCGCTCGCCCGGCGAGTGCTTGAAGCGGGCCAATGTTATTGCCCGCATTTTTTGGCCGGGCCCATCGGAATATTGGCCTCCGCACATTGTCTCGCTGCGGCCGGGGGCGACGGAATTTTGGAAATTGATATCAATCCCAACCCGCTCCGCGATCACATAACCGGTGGCTTACCCTCGATTGAGGACGGCGTCATGAGGCTTCCCGACAGTCCGGGCCTTGGCATGGAGCCCGACCCCGCCGCCATAGAGAAATTCAGGGTTCGCTGAGCCTGGCCCGATTAAATTTGAAGGAGAGGATTAATGTCCGATTACATACTGATAGTTCAGCTCGAAGTTCCCGACGAGCACGTGGAAGAGTTCAACCGGCTCTATGACACCGAGCATTTCCCGCACTTGCTAGAAGTTCCCGGTGTTACCGGGGGAGACCGCTACGAGCTAGAGCGGGATGGAGACGGTCAATTGCGCTTCCTGGCTATTTACGAACTGGACAGCCCCGACATACCAACCGGCGAGGACTGGGCAAAAGCCGCCAGTGCACCCGCTTGGCTAAAGGTTCGCGAGCGCATAACAGCGCGGCGGCGAGGTGTATTCCGGAAAATGTGACGCATTCGGGGCTTCGATGCCCGAAAACGATTGCTCGTTAGCCCGCCTGATGGATATGCACGTCCCGTTGGGGATAGGGGATGCTGAGCCCGTTCGCGTCGCAGGCTTCCTTGAAAGCCTTGGTGAGGTCGAACTTGATCGGCCAGTAATTGCTCGCATCGGCCCAGACCCGGATCGTCAGGTCGACCGAATTGTCACCGAGATTGCCGACGACGATTTGCGGGGCCGGGTCTTTATGAATGCGGTCGTCGCCTTCGATAATCCCTTTCACGACCTCCATCGCCTTGTCGATATCGTCGTCATATCCGATCCCGAGCACAAAATCGACGCGCCGGGTCGGATGGTGCGACAGGTTAACGACGGTGCTTCCCCAGACCGCCGCATTGGGAATGATGATCTGAATATTGTCCGGTGTTGCCAGCTCGGTGGTGAACAGGCTTACCGAAACCACTTTGCCGGTTTTTCCTGCAATTTCGACGACTTGATCGACTTTGATAGGACGGAAGATTAAGAGCATTGTGCCCGCGGCGATATTCGACAGCGTGCCTTGCAGGGCCAGGCCGATGGCCAGGCCCGCGGCACCGAATACGGCGATCAAGCTTGCGGTTTGGACGCCGAATTGATTCAGGACGGCGATCAGAACAAACGCCAAAATCGCATACTTAACCAGGCTGGATAAAAAGCTCTGAAGCGTTTTGTCGACGTTGCCGGAACGGCCCATCAACCTGGATGTGATACGCGAGGCCCATTTCGCGACCATCCAACCGAGGATCAGAATGATCACGCCACCGATGACATTCATCCCGTAAGTGGTAACGAGGCCAATAACTTGCTTGATTGCGTCTTCGCTCATTTTTTACCTGCCTGGAGAATTAATTGCGTGCGGGACATTATCATAGGCTTTTGAGGAATGGGAACGTCCCGGTCGATTTTTGCCCGATTTCCGGCTTTTAGCAGCAAAATCGCCGTTCCTCAAAACGCAAAAGTGCAAAAATTAAAACTTTTGCTCTATTGTGGCGCCGGGCAGGGATTGGTGCAGCTGTTTTGGGAGCGCTGAAACGCGTGACGATTAGCAGGCTCATATTCCCGGGGATAATGCTGGCGGCTTTTGTGGGGCTCTACCAATTTTGGTGGTCGCCGCATAGTGCCGTTGGACTTGCCCCGACGGACGTTTCGAACGAAAGCGTTCAAGGGCCGGTCGCATTGGCGATCTGGTTCGCGGGCGTATCGATCAATGAAAACAAGGTTTAGTAAAAGTTGATTGGAAACGGGACATCAGAAAAGAATTTCCTTGGTAATCTGATCGGGGGCATCAACTCTGCCGTCCTGACGATTCCCACGTCGATTGTCAGCGGCCTTTTGGCGTTCGCGCCTCTCGGCCCGGAATATGCCTCGATGGGAGTGCAGGCCGGTCTTTACGGCACCATGGTCATCAGCATCATCGCGGCCATTTTCGGTGGTTCGTCGGTGCAAATCAGCGGTGCGCGCAGCGCGCTCGCGGTTATCATGGGGGCCGTTCTCGGTGGTATTCTGGCATCTTCCAACCTTCCGGAAGACCCCAAGGCCAAGGCCGATATCGCCATCATCCTGATGTTCTTTTGCGTTTTCATAGCCGGGTTTATACAGGTCGGTTTCGGACTCATGCGCCTCGGGCGGCTGATCAAGTACATGCCTCGTCCGGTGATCACCGGACTGATGAACGGCTTCGCATTCGTCATTCTGATCAAACAGTTGCCGGTCCTGTTCGGTGTCGACGATTTTCCTGAGATTTTGCAGCTGGTAATCGGCGCGCAGCCGATTTATTGGATCGCGCCTCTCTCCGGGATTGCGGCTGTTGCGGCCACCATGGCGATCAAGCGGTTGCGTAAAGGATTGCCGAGCGGTCTGTTGGGTATCATTATCGGCTCGTTGGTTTTCCACTATTTCGGCGGTAATGAAGCCGGGCTCTCCTTGGTCGGCGCCATTCCCGCCGGCATCCCTGCACCGATCGATTTCAGTCGCCTGCCGGAGCTGCTTTCGTCGTCCTCGGGTAATGCCTTGATCATCGTCGACCTTCTAAGCTCGGCCTTGGCACTGGCCTTTCTGGGCTGCGTGTTGTCGCTGTTGAGTGCGGTCGCGGTCGATACTGCGAGCGAAACCCGTCACGATAGTAACCGCGAACTTTTCGGCATCGGTTTGGCCAATGCGGCAACGGCGATGCTCGGCGGCGTCGCCGGCAGCGGTGCACCGGCGCGTGGTATTGCCAGTGTCCGTTCCGGGTCCACCAATCGCATGGGTGGGGTCTGGCACGGGATTGCGTTCCTGGTCATTCTCGCCGGGCTAGGGGGCGTGATCGGCCAAATTCCGCTCGTCGTTCTTGCCGGCGTTCTGGTTTACGAATCGATCGGAATGATNAACACCAGCGATATTCGTCAAGTCCGGGATACGTTTAAGGACGGTAATTTCGCACTCCGCGAACAGGTGATACCCAGTTTGATCACCAGTCTGCTGGTCACCGTCGTGACCCTTACCGCGGGGTTCGTCGCTGCTGCGGGGATCGGTCTCGTAGGCGCATCGCTGATGTTCGCTATGCGGATGGAGAAAGTAGTGGTGCGGGGTACTTATTCCGGTGACAAGCTGCGTTCCAAGACCTCCCGCCCGCAGGAAGAGATCGCCATATTGGAGCGCGAGGGGCACCGGATCGCGGTTCTCGAGGCGCAGGGGGCGGTGTTCTTCGGGTCCGCCGACAAGTTGGCACGCCAGATTGTCGAGTCCGCACAAGACGCTGATTACGTGATTCTCGGTATGCGCGGCGTTACCGAGATAGACGACACCGCAATCAAGATCTTGCGCCAAACCGATGCCAGCCTGGCCAAAGAAGGCACGGTCCTGCAAATCAGCTATCTGCATCCGGAAAGCCCGCTTTGGGGCATTGTCGTTGGGCTCGCCAGCGATTGGGACATTCTGGACGGACGCACATTCGTGGATGGGGACACCGCTCTGTCCTGGGCCGAGGACCGGCTCCTGGAAACGGCCGATTTGTCGACGGAGACCGAAGGCGAACTGGGGCTGAAAGATATCGATTTGCTCCGCGGCCTCGGTCCCGAGGCGTTTGAAAGCGCCGAGAAATGGTTCAAGCGCCAGACCTTCGCGAAAGACGACACCGTGATCCTTCAGGGGGCGCCGTCCGACGAGATGTTCTTACTGGCGGGCGGCACGGTCAGCATAATGCTTGATATTCCCGGTACGACGCGTCAGGTCCGGTTGGCGCATCTGCGACCCGGCGTGATGTTCGGCGAAATGGGATTGATTACCGGCGAGGCGCGCTCGACCCATGTGGTCGCCAACGAAGAAGTGGTGGTCTATGTGCTGGACCGTCCAAGCTACGAAGAACTATCGCAAAATGCGCCTGAAATTCTCGCGACATTGCTTGCCAATATCTCGATCGAACTGGCCGCGCGGCTCCGCGTCACCTCAGCTCAGGTCAGCGAATTGGAACGCAATAGCTAGCGTATCGCCGTGCCTCGTTCGGAACTCTGGTAACAGATTGGTGTCCGAAACTGTCGGACCGGCCGCGCGGTTTCAGCTGCGGTTAGCCACGACGCAATCCTGGTTTGATTCCGTGATTTAGAATTTCAACAAAGCGCGCCGTCTTTTGACCGCCTGTGCAATCGACGCCGCCGTCAACCACGACGACTTGTCGTTGACCGGTGTGACCGTATTGGCGAGTTCGATCTTCATCGTGCCACTGGCGGCTTCGAGTTCGATGATGTGCGTGCTCCGAGGGTAGGCGGGATCGGCCCATAGTTCGACCCGGGTTTGCTCGAAACCGACCCCGGCCATGGCTAAAGTCGCGGCGACATTTAGCTTCTCCTCGAATATGCGAGCGCCTTCTGCGGCGGTCTCGTCGAAAAACATCAACGGATCGGTCACCGCGTCGAGATCGATCATGTCTTCTGCCGGCGTTCCTTTCCAAAGCCGGGGCGCTTTGCGGGTGACATAAGCGAGCCTTTCTATGCCTGTGTGCCGGGCAGCGGAGACCACGTCGAGGCCGCCGATGGCGCCGGCCGGAACTTCCAGAGAGGCGTCGCCTTTCTCGGCGGCGGCGATCAACAGCAAACGCTCGTTCTGGTCGGCGAGCGCGCCAACGGAAACCGCGACCAAATCGATCCCTGCTTCCAATATCGGAGCGCCGTAATCGAGCAAGGCCTGATGGCTGGCACATTCGATGAGGATGTCTGGTTCGGCGGCAATGACGGCGTCGGGAGTATCGACAAGGGGGACGGCGCCGAGGCGTTCACGAATGGCGTCCGCGCGATGTGGCCGCGCGGCGGCGGCGACATATTCGAAATCCTCGTCCTCGCCCAGTAGTTCGGCGACCGTGAGCCCGATGCCGCCGAAGCCGATCTGCGCGAGCTTGAGGGGTCGGGTCATTCGGCCGATTTAACGTATTCGCCGGCTTCGGTGCCCGCGAGACGGCCGAAAACCGCGCCGTTCACGAGCCCGCTGCCGCTTGGATAGTTGAAGTAGAACAACCCGCCGACGATCTCACCGGCGGCATACAGACCCGGGATGGGATTCCCCCGCCGGTGCTGAACCCGTGCCTGCGTATCGATCTTGATGCCGCCGAAGGTGTAGGTGACCCCACAGGTGACCGCGTAGGCCTGGAAGGGCGGTTTTTCGATCGTGTGCGCCCAATTGGATTTGGGAATCGAAAGGCCCTCGGTTCCTCGACCATCCAGAATGGTCGCGTTGAATTCCACATCCTGTTTGACAGACTTGTTGTATTCGGCGACGGTTTCGAGAAAACGATTGCCGTTCACGCCTTCCAACTTTTCGGCCAGTTCCTCGATCGTGTCGGCGGTGACTTTGGTCACCTCCTTAATGCGGTATTCGTCGCGCAGCATATGTTCCACTTGGTCGTCGAACACCTGCCAGGCGAACATGCCTGGCTGCTGCTGCACCACATGGCCGTATTTGGCATAGGTGAAGTGACGGAAATCTGCGCCTTCGTCGACGAAACGCTCGCCGTCGGCATTGATCATGACCGAGTAGGGGTAGGAGTGCTTCTGAAATCCGTCGCCGACGACACGGTCGCCATAGGGCGGTGCGTTCAAATCCCACCCGACCGCATGGGCGCCGGACCAATGACCCCAGGCACGTCCACCGATCTCCATCGCCATTTTGATGCCAAGCCCGTTGTTGTGTTGTGTGCCCCGCACCTTTGCGAGTTCGTAGCCGGGACCCAGATAGCGTGCCCGCATTTCCGGATCGGCTTGGAAGCCGCCCGAGGCAAGCACCACGGCCTTGGCGCGAATTTCACGCTCGACGCCGCCTTGCTCCGCGACAATGCCGGAAACGCGGCCGGCCTCCGTGAGAAGCCGTAAACCCGTGGTTTCGTAAAGAACCGGTATTTGGTGTTCTTCGAGACCTTTGAAAAGTGTTGCCGTCAACTCCGCGCCACCGCCCCAAAACATGCAAACCTGTCCGCCGTAAAAAACGATCCTGTCGCCGATCTTTTCGGACTGACCCTTGTACATCGGGGTGAATTTGACGCCCTTCGATTTCATCCACACCAGCGCTTGGCGCGAATTATCCACCAACACTTCGGCCAAATCGGGGTCGCAGCGGTAATTTGTCGTGCGTCCCAAATCGTCGAGAAACTTTTCGCGCGTATAGGTGCCGAAATCCACGATCTCCCGTTCCTCGTCGGTGAGGTCGAGAACCTCCTGCAGTTCGTCCATGTCGTTGAATACCCAACGGGATGACCCTGCAACGAAGAAAGTGTTTCCCGCGCGCTCGTTCATTGGTGCGGTTTCGAGAACGACCGGATTGGCGCCTGCATCTTTCGCCGCCATTGCTGCGCAGCAGGCCGCATTGCCGGCTCCGACGACGACGATATCGGCGGACGTGTAATCTTTTAATTCGAGCATGGATGTCTCCCCAAGGATTTGGCCGGGAGTATAGGCGAAGGGGGCGGCTCTCCCAAGATGGCGGGATTGGCGTTATAAAAGGGGCGACCTACTGGGGAGGGGATATCATGGCGAAACTAAAAATCTACGGGACACCGACGTCACCGCCGACCCGCGTCGCACGAGTGGCAGCGCATGAATTCGGCCATGATTTCGAACTCGTTCAGATGGCATGGCGGGTAACGCCGGACGAGCTGTTCGAGCTCAATCCCGGCGGGCGAGTACCAACGCTGGTCCATGGCGACGTTACGATTTGGGATTCACGACAGATTTGGGCCTATATCGAAGCCCTGCCGGATTCGAAGCCCCACAAATTTCTACGTCCCCTCGACGGGCCCCATCGATGGCGCGAATCCAATGCGGTGACGCTTGCTTATGAGATGATGAGCGGTACGATGGTCGTTCGCGGCATGGCAGAAGATCCGCCGATCGAGGACCATCCTTATTTGGAACGTAACCTCGCGCGGCGAGACCACGCGTTGCGTGCGCTCGACGAAATGTCGGCCGAAGGCTGGATGGTGGATCCGAAGACATTTGGGCTCGCGGAGGCCGTCATGATTTGCGGCACGGACGCGTTGGTGGGTCGCGAGGTGATCGATATTCACGATTATCCTTATTTGGCGGGCATTCGAATGCGCTACGAGACGCGAAAATCCCTCGCCGACACCAAAGGCGAATATTATCCGGGTCAACGGGGCGGGATGCCGGCGCCTTGATGCTGTGACGTTACGTTTCGCCTGCCTTTCCAAAAACAACACAAACCCCGCCTACGAGGGCGCGCGAATAGGCGCGAGCTTGGTCGCCGAGCGGTTGGGAGCAAAGGTCACTCATTACGTGCCCGAGAATCCCGATGACGTGGCGCAACAAGCTGAATTGCTACAAAAGGCCATTGCGAGTTTACCGGACGCGATATTGATATCTCCGGCTCATCCGAGCGCGTTGGATGGTCAGCTTTGCCAAATCGGCGATATTCCGTTGATTTATTTTGTTTGCAATTCGGACGCGGTACCGGCGTGTACCTTCGTCACTTCGAATAATTACGAACTTGCGCATGGCATCGCGGATACGTTGATCGAAGCGCTCGGAGGAAGCGGTAGGTTGGTCATCGTCGATGGGGCGGAAAATTCACCGACCACGGCGCCTCGTACTCACGGCTTTCTCGATGCCATAGCGGCGCACAGCGAAATCCATCTGGCTGCCCAATATTGCGGCGAGTATCAGAAAAAGGATGCGCGGCGCGGCATGATTGAGCTGCTCGACCAAGGTGTCGAATTCGAAGGCGTGCTTGTCGCTAACGACTTCATGGCACTGGGCGTGATCGAGGCTTTAGAAGCCGCCGGTCGCGATGTGCCCGCGGTCGGCATCAATGCCACGCCGGATGCAATTCAGGCCTTACAGGAACGACGTTTATTGGCAACGGCGAGTTTCAATGCCATGGCAATGGCCTGCATTGCGGCCGAAGCAGCGTATCGCATCGTCATCGGCGAGGACGTGCCCAAGATTATCGAGCTTCCGGTTGAAACCGTGGATCGCAGCAATTGCGCGCGTTGGAATTTGCCGTATGAGGAGCGCCCGCTCCCCGAATGGGGCGAAGTTGTCGGCGACTAGTCTTTGCGCTTAATCGTCAACCGTGTCGGTCGCACGAATACGAACGCAATCAAGGCACCGCCAACGGCGATGGGCCAGAATTCTCCTCGGCCTTCCACCCCTGTGGCGGCATCGATGCAATAGCCCAAGAGGGGAGCGTAGATCATCGTTGCGATGGATTGGGCCTGGCTTTGGATCGATAGCAGGGTCGCGCCTTTTTCCTCTTCGCCGTGAGAATCGATGCGGCTCATGAAAACCGGCCGCCATACGTTTTGCAAAAGGTGAAGCATGACGAGACCGGTAATCGCCGCGATATGAATGTTGTAGTAAAGCGCCGGTACCAGGCCCAAAAAAAGCACCAACAAAATGCGCCACATGGTTTGCGCGGCGGCGTCTTCGCTGCCGACCCAATCGACCAGCTGATGTGCCCTCCGGCTCATATAGGCGGAACCGAGAAACAATAAAAAGTAAACCGGGCCGATCAGGATTACCGATTTTTGCGTTTCGCTTAGCGTCAGATCCGCGAAGAGAAGAGCCGCCAAGGGCAGCGCCGCAGCCTTGAGGATCGGTTGAAGAAAATCTTTGGTCGCTTTGAAAAATCCTTCAAAGCTCATGGATTCGATAATTAGGCTCCGTAGGCTGGCTTTGCCAAAAACAAGCGCAAAACTTTGTTTGAGATGCTGAATGATTTCGGCCATGCCCGCATTCTCAGGCCGTCCGTCGCCGTCCAATTCAGCCGGATAGGTACCCACATTGAACATGTTGAGAACGAAGGGAAAGATCGAGAAATAGAAAATCCAAACGTAATTGTCTGCCAAGTAGACGAAGACGCAGGCGAGAACGACAGAGACTGCCGATCCCATTTTGCTCCAGGAGCGGGTGAACCCGTAAACCTTGGTCCGTTCGTCGGTCCGTCCCTGAAGGCGAAGATAGGTGAAGATGAGCGCCCGATGAGTACCGGACCTGAAGGCGTCCGCAAGCGCGTATATGGCGAGCGAAACAACCAACGCAAAAAATACTATCCCGGTCGAAACGGTACCCACCAGTTTCAAGCCGATCGTGCCGATCGCGACGAAACTCACTATGTAGCAAGTGAAGCTGAACAAAAGCGATTTGCGACGTCCCAACAGGTCGGCAATGGCGCCGGACGGAATTTCAGCTAGGTTTCGTAGCAACTCGCGAATGCCGATCAAAAGGCCGATCAGCGTGAAGCTGAGCCCCATTTGCAAAAACGCGAGCAGGATGAAGGGTTCGAAATATTGCTGGTTCTTGAGAAAGCCATAGAGACTGAACCGTGTGATCATTCGATCGCCCATCGGACCAGAATATCGCACGGCGATAGCGGTTCCAACCCTCGTGGCCGGATAGACCGCACTCCAGGGATGCTCTAACAATGGCGGGAAACGCTCTAGGGAGAGAAAAATGACGGAAAGACGTAGTGCCTTGATAACCGGTTCCAGCCGCGGGATCGGTGCCGCAATGGCCGAAGCATTGGCAGCAGATGGCTGTAACGTCATGCTGAATGGCTTTGGGGATGGGGATGAAATCGAAGCCGAACGGAAACGGCTTGCCGACACTTACAACGTCGACGTTGCATACAATGGCGCCGATCTCGGGAAAGAAGATCAAGTGGATGCGCTGTTTAAGGCAACGGAAGAGGCATTCGGCGCCGTCGACATTCTCGTGAACAACGCGGTGATCCGGTATTTCCATGCCATTGAGGATTTCCCGAGAGACGAATGGCGCAATTCCCTGGACGTAAACGTCACTGCACCGCTCATTCTTACTCAGTTGGCTTTGCCGGGCATGAAGGCCCGCGGCTGGGGCCGCATCATAAACTTTTCCTCCGTAATGGGATTGGCCGGCAGGAGTGGGCGGGTCGACTACATTACGTCCAAACATGCAATGCTGGGACTGACCCGTTCGACCGCCGCCGAAGTGGGGGAAATTGAAGGCATTACCTGCAATGCGATTTGTCCCGGCTCGGTGCTGACACCAAATACGGAAATTAAGATTGCCGAACTTGGCGAGGAGGAGGGCTTGGAGTTCGAAGACGCTAAACGCCGGTACCTCGAAATCCGCAATCAAAAACTCGACTACATCACACCCGCCAGGGTTGCTCGGTTGGTTGCTTTCCTGTGCGAGGAAGCTTCGATGGATATTACAGGGGTTGCCTTGCCAATCGATCAGGGTCGGTCGGCCACTTGGTTGGAAGTTTAGGCGAATTGTAGAATTTTCGTTTCGCCGTTGATTTAATAACGGTATTAATCCCCGGTCGCAGTACTCTGCGGCCGGTTTTTTGTGGACTCGGAGCGAGGCGAGCAGAATGTCGATGCAACAAAGTTTTTTCTCGATTTTCGTATGCGTGTTTTTGGTGGGTTCGCTTCCTGCCAATGCCGTTGACGAGGTTAACGTCAATAAAGAGGGATTTGCTGTCCATGGAATGGATGTCGTTTCCTATCATGGTACTGGCTTGCCGTTGTCGGGTACGAACAAGCATGTGGGAGAATTTGAAGGCGCGAAATACAGGTTTGCGTCTGCGGACAATCTCGCCAAATTCAAACAGAATCCGGCGATGTATGTGCCGGCCTATGGCGGATGGTGCGCGTACGGGGTTCGCGTCGGCAAAAAATTCGATGTGGATCCGAACGTGTATCGTCTAAAGGAAGGACGTCTTTTCCTCCAGCTCGACAAGGGGACGCAGAAGGTTTGGCTAAACCAAGTCGAAAAAAATATTGCCATTGCCGATCGGCTCTGGCCCCGATTGAAAGAAGTATCGCCGAAGACTCTAAATCAATAGGCACCTGCTGAAAGACAATCAGGTTAAGTTGGAACCGCCATGTGGCGTTCAATCCAAGCCAAATTTATCGGTATCATGTTGCCTCTCATGGCTTTGCTGTATGTGGGCCTTGTAGGCACGCATGGCTATCTGACCTACGTCCGCGATTGCGATCTGTTACGCGACCGGCTTGATAAGTTCGTTGCCAGCCGGTCCATAATTTTGGCTGAACCGCTTGCGACCGGCCAGGATGACCAAGTGCGTTTGATTTTGGCTTCGATGATTGCGGATCGGGACGTGGCCTATATCGCGGTATTCGACAAAAATGGCCGAAAAATTGATTCGTTCGGCAAACCGGAAATTTCCGAAGTCGTTTTTGAGAAGAAATCGAGCATTACCTTTGCCGATCACCACGGCGTGCAAAAGGTCGGTGTTCTGGAGATCAAAGCGGACAACCACAATCTGCTAGATCGTCTTTGGGATAATTTGTTATTCGAAGCGATTGTGGCCGCCGCATTGATTTTTTCCGGTATCGCGATTGCGGTTTTTGGTTACCGCAGAGCGGTGGGACGCCCACTGGGCCGCCTGCGGCGGGCGTTTATCGCTGCGGAACCAGCCAGCGACCGGCGCATCGAAGAGTGGCAGTCGGATGACGAAATCGGCGATCTGTTTCGTAGCTACAATGAGATGCAGCTCAGGTTGCAACGCGAAGAAGCGGCGCTCCGAGACATTCGAGATAAGCTTGAAGAGCGGGTTCGAGAGAGAACAGAGAAGCTAGAAATTGCGGTCCAGGCAGCAGAAGAGGCCAACCAAGCTAAATCAGAATTCCTGTCGGCTATGAGTCACGAATTGCGCACGCCGTTGAACGCAATTTTGGGATTTTCCGAAGTTCTGCATCTCGAAACATTCGGCAAACTGGGCAACGATACTTATCGGGAGTATGCACGCGACATTCACAACAGCGGTCGTTATCTGCTCGACCTGATCAACGACATTCTCGATATTTCCCGCATCGAGGCCGGTCAGTACCTGCCGGAACTTAGCGAATTCGATATTCGTGAGGTTGTCAGGTCCGCATGCGATGTGGTGCGCGAACGAGCCAAGGAACGGCGATTAAATTTGAACTCCCAGACGCCAGACACCGCTCTGGCTATTCGGGCCGACGAGCGGGCAATAAGGCAAATTTTGCTTAACCTGCTTTCGAATTCGATTAAGTTCACCGAGCCTGGCGGCAGCATTGAACTCACCCTGACCGTCGATTCCAAAGATCATGCGGTCATCGAGGTCAGCGATACCGGACGCGGTATTCCCGAAGATAAACTCGAAAATATATTGCTGCCCTTCAATCAGGTTGCGACCAATCAGATTGCCAACGAGGGCGCCACGGGGCTCGGCCTCTCGATCGTCAAGGCGCTCGTCGACCTACACGCCGGCCGTTTGGAGATCGCGAGTGAACTCGGCAATGGCACCAAAGTTACGGTTATGTTGCCGACAACACCTCCGGGTTGATCACGTTGATCGGCTTGCCTGCCATATAGGCATCGATCTGATTGAAAATATCCGTGAACTGAATTTCGTATTCGTCCTTGGTCACGTAACCAATATGGGGCGTGCAGATCACATTCGGCATTTCGAACAGCGGATGATCGCGAGCGGGTTCGCTTTCGAAGACATCGACCGCGGCCATCCCGGGGCGACCCGCCTTCAGTGCCGCAACCAAGGCACCTTCGGCAATTAGGGGCGCGCGGCTGGTATTGACGATCAAAGCGCTCTCTTTCATCCGGCCAAGGTCTTCAGCGGTTACGATACCGCGTGTCGCGTCCACAAGGCGCATATGCAGGCTGATGATGTCGCAGCGTTCGAAGAATTCCTCCTTGCTCGAGGTGGTTTCCAAACCATCTGCTTCGGCTTGCTTAAGGCTTTCCGGGCGCGCCAAGACCAGCACATTCATGCGAAAGGCCTTGGCATATTCGATCACGGTCCTGGAAATTCGGCCATAGCCGTAAATGCCAAGGGTCTTGAAGCCGACGGAGTGCCCCACGCCGAGTTGCCAGTTGCCGGCTTTCAAAGAGGCCATTTGCCCCGGAATTTCACGCATCGCCGAGAGAATCAGGCCCCAAGTGAGTTCGGCCGTGGAATGGGACGGCGTATCCATATGGAGATCGGAGCAGAGCAGGACACCGTTTTCGGTGCAACTGTCGACGTCGATATGGGGATAGACGCTTCGCTGGCTGATGAATTTCAGGTTGGGCAATTGATCGAGCAGTTCTTTTCGGATGTGAGTGCGTTCGCGGATCAAAACCAAAATTTCCGTTTCCGCGAGCCGTTCGGCCAAGGCGTCTGTGTCCTGCTCGTGATCGTTCCAGATAGTGACGTCGTGATCGTCCAACTGAGCGAAACAGTCGAGCGTACGGATAGTGTCGAAATAGTCGTCGAGAATCGTAACTTTCACTGCAATGCCGCCTTACTTCCGTTTGTCTGCAATACTTTGTTTCGCGGTATACCAATCGCTAGCGTCGACATCCTCGAAAATGGTGGTGACCGCATCGGCGGGGACACCGATCTCGTCGAAGGCATCGACAATGGCCGACACCAGCTTGTCTTTCTGTTCTTTGTCCCGTCCGGGCAAAAGGGAAATACGGACTGCAGGCATGAGAGGCTCCTATTGTGAGGTAATGATTGAGATTGCCGGCTTTATAGCCGGAACGGAGGGGGCGAGCTAGCCGCGCTTTGGCAACGCGCAGGCGTACCAGACAGCCAGCGCGCCGCCGAGGCCCAAGGTGGCGAAGGCCGCCCCCCAAACGACCGATTCACTGGCGTTGGCCGCTCGTAATGCATCGATCACCCAACCGACGACGATGGGAGCGATTGCGGCAACGATGAACCCGATCAAGGAACGCGCGGCGAGTACGGTTCCTAGTGAAGCGGGCTCGACCTCCTCAGCCAATGCTGTCGAAAGCACGGGGGAATCACCGATCGCAAAGAAAGCGTAAACAATAACCACCGCCGCGACTAAGGTCGGCGGAAAGGCGACCAGCCATCCGACGACAAAAGAAAGGACCGCCGAGGCTGCAGCCGCCCAAATCAATACTGTGCGCCGCCCGACGCGATCAGAGAGAATCCCCATCGACGATGCGGCAACCGAACCACCGAGATGAAGGAGCAACACGAACTGCGCGCTCCATTGGGCCGCCTCGGAAGTTGTTTTGCCGCTGAGCACGAAACTTGCGGCGATCAGCGTCGGCGCCCAACTCCACATCCCGATAAGTTCCCAGTTATGGGCGCTATAACCCCAAAGAAGTGTTCGTGCGGGACGATTTGTGCGGAGCTGTCGCCAAAGTCCGCTATGTTCGGTTTTTGGATGAATGTTATTCGGTAAATCTTTGATCGCGAACAGCAAAAATACACATCCCGCGACCGGCGCCAGTCCGGTTATAAGGAATGCCAAACGCCAGCCCTCAATGCCGATGCTGAGGCCGGTCAATCCGATTGACGCCGCGAAGCCGATCGATGTCGAGGAAATTAGCCAACCGATGGCGCTTCCCAGACGTTCCGTTGCGACTGTTTCGCGGAATAGGGCGATCAAAGGTGTATAGACGCCCCCCTGACTTAGACCCACTAAGCTGTAAAGAATGAGGCTCGTTAGGAAATCTTCCGCAAAAATACCGAATGCTGCGGATACCAACGCGGCTAATACCGCTGATATTTGCACGGCGCGTTTTGCGCCGATGATATCTCCCAGCCATGAGAAAAACATCAGCGAGACCGCATAGGCGAAGAAAAAGCCGCTGACGATTGTGCCGACCCGCGCGGCGCCGATGTTCCATTCCTCGATCAAAACAGGAATGCAGCCCGCGACGGTCATAAATGGCAGGAACAAAAAGATACGGGCGACGAAAATCGAGACGATTTGATGACGTTGGAGCAAAGAAATTGGCCAGAAAAATGCTTTGGACTAAACCGCGCTCAAAGGAGTGCCTTCGAGCTGTTCGGACTCTCGTCCGTCGACCCCGTAGGCAATCGGGCCCATCAGCGTTATGCGGTAGAAACAACGGTCGAAATCGCAATCCGCTCGGTAGATGTCGCGTGGTGGATAGTGGCAGGGTGCTCGATTGTCCCACACGGCTATCGAACCGGGCTCCCATTTGAAGCGGCAGGGGAATTCCGGCTCGACCGCGTGACCCTTTAGAAGTTCCAACAGCGATTTGGTCTCTGTTGGAGACAGACCTACGATGTCGTGGAGAAAGTTGGGGCTGACAAACAGGACTTTTTCTCCTGTTTCCGGATGAATACGCACGAGGGGATGCTCCGCGACCATGCGAGTTTGCTGATTTTTATTCGTATAAACAGCTTTGGCTTTGACGCCGTCTTGCGGGGCTTTGTGATGAATACCGCGCAGCCCTTCGAGAAATTTCTTCATTACTGGCGAAAGCGCTTCATAGGCCGCACAAAGGTTGGTGAACTGGGTATCACCCCCATAAGGCGGTACCAATTCCGCGCGCAGAATCGATGCGTAAGGTGGATTTTTCGCGCAAGTGAGGTCCGTATGCCACCAATTCCAGGGATGATGGATCGGCTCACCGTCGAAGCGATCAGTCATACGTTTCTTGGAAACTTCGTAAATCTCCGGAAAGCCTTCGTGGGCGCCATATATGGCATGGCCCGGCGTCGGGTCGCCCAATTGCCGCGCAAACGCGACATGGCCGGCGTGATCGATGAACTGATCGCGAAAAAACACGACTTTCCATCGATTGAGTGCGCCTTTGATGTCGGAAATTTGCTCCGGCGGCAACGGCTTCGCAAGGTCGACACCGTGTATTTCGGTGCCAATATTCATCGTCAACGGGGCAAGCTCGATGCTCTTCGGCTGCCATTCCCGAAAGTCGATAAATTCCTCTTCGGCCAAAGCCATATGACGATATCCTGATTTACAGCATTAAACCGGTTTTATGGGATCGCCCTGAATTGCGGTCGATTGCTTGCCGTCCGGTCCGACCGGCACATCGCCCATCAGTGTGGTTCGATGAATCTCCCGCGGGTGGTCGGAGTTGATGATGTCTTTCGGTCCCATATGCAGAACCTGGCGATTATCCCACATAGCGAGTGAGTTATCGGACCAGCGAATGCGAACGGTAAATTCCGGCCGCGCCGCGTGGGTTTTAAGAAGCGTCAGCAGCGCAGCACTTTCGGTGGGCGAAAGGCCGACAATGCTTTCGAGGAAGGACGGGCTCACATAAAGCGCCCGTTCGCCAGTTTCTGGGTGAACCCGGACCAATGGGTGTTCGCTGACGATACGGTTCTTTTCCAGAGTTTCCAGATACTCCTTCGAGACATTGACCGCCGCATTGCCTTGATAACGGTGAATTCCGCGCAATCCATCGATGAATTCACGCATGGTCGGCGACAAAGTGTTGTACGCCGCAACCAAATCGGAAAACTGAGTGTCTCCGCCATAAGGAGGCATGGTATCGCCGCGCAAAATTGAAATAGCCGGCGGGTTAATTGCGGGCGTTACGTCCGCATGCCAGCCGGACCACGGGAACCGTAAATCTTCGCCTTTGTAGCGTTTATCGCGGCGATCGCGATCGATGGAATAAATCTCCGGAAAGGCATCGTCCTGATGGCCGTAGACCGCGTGGGCTGGCGTGCAGGCGCCGAATTGCTTGGAAAAAGCGACTTGCTGGGTGTGATCAAGTTTTTGATCTCGGAAGAAGACAACCTTCCATTTCATGAATGCCGCCCGAATCTCGGCAATTTCCTGATTGGAAAGGGGTTTCGACAGGTCGACACCCTCTATTTCGGCGCCGATAGTCAGCGCTAACGGTTTGACTGTGATCGTCTCGGGGACGATATCCGCATCGGTTTCAGCAGCTTGGACCGCCATCGCGTTTCCCTCCTACGCAACGATTTACGATGTAAATGCTTGCGAAAACCCTAACAGAAGCGCGTTCCGCTGGCCAGAGCGACTGGCTTTATCGGAATGAAACCGAGCCGAATGCTTCCGTCATAGCGTCATTTGCCCAAATTCTGGGTTTCGTTGGCGCTTTGCCGCCTTTTTCGGGCAGAAATGTGCCTTCACCGGGCTCGTCCAGCACCACGCCTCCTTGCTTATTGGAGATCGAAACAGCGCCGGAAATAAGCATAACACCGTAATGGCGCTGACCTGGCGGCATGCCGGAGGCATAAAGGCCACTAATGAAATCCGTGCCGCGAATTCCGATAGTGGCAACGGGCATGGTAAGCGTAACCGCCTGCGGGTCCGTTTTTGCAATTAGCCCTGACGCGTATCTGAATGCGCCCCAGATTTTAAATTTTTGCGATCCAGTTTGCTTTGCCGAGTTAAACACCAGTTCGTCCAAGCGAAGCTTGCCTTTTTCACCCATCACAACTCTGGAATCGTCGATAAAACGAATTTTAAGTCTGGCACCCTTGCCGGTCTTTAGAACGTCGTTCAAGTGAACGGGACTGCCCTGTTTCAAGACCTGTTGTTTATTCTTGTTTCCGGCGAGCAAGACGGTCGCCTGGCCCTGGATGCGTTCTACTGAGCCAACCCGTTCCGCCGCGATAGCGGGAGAGATAATCAATAAAAGGAGCGGCAGGAATGAAGCCGCGATCTTCATAGTCTTGCACATGACGCGATACCTTCTGTGTGCCCCTATTTAAGACGGTAATGCACCGGTGGAACGAGTCAAGCGCGAGTTCAACTTTTCGGTTTTGCGGCAATCATCATGATTTCGCGAAGTTCGCCGTTCGAAAGCGCTTCGAAATTGCTCCCCAACTCCACGATGCGTTCCCGGTCTGCCTCATTGAGGCGTGCATCGAGACAGCTTCGCACCTTGATCAAATGCTCTTCAAGGCTCACCGGCTCCCCGTTCCAGCTGCCGCGCGGGCCGTTGCAGCGAGTTTCGTGTCGGGTGCCGTCTTCCATCACCACCTCGAGGTCGACGTAGGTTTCTTGGAACTTCCCCGATATTTCGCTGGTCATCGTCAAATTGACCTTGTCCAGGATGGCTTCCATGTCCGAGGCGAAGCGTCGTTCGTCTTCGAAGGTGGACATATCAACTTTGCCGTCCAGAAGTGCCGCGGATACCGTGTACTGCCAGCTGAACTTGCCCGAAAGTCCGGATTCCGGCTTCGGCCGGTCGATATACGCCATATCGGGTGTCGTGAAATTGATTTCCTTGATCTTCGCCGGGTCGTCGATCTGTTCGTGCAATGTGAGACCGGCGGTGATGGCAAAATGAGTCGCATATTGGCTGGGAAACATTTTAAGCGCATAGCTCGGCTCCACGAGACGGAAGGGCGGTCCGAATAGAAGCAATTCGTCGGCGTGGAATTCGTCGGCGAAATACATCTTGACGTAACCCTTTGGCGCTTCCAGCGCATCCGGATTGCAGGTGAAACCGCGTTCGGCCATCAGCGCCGCATCGAGCCCCAGCGACGTGCCTAGCCCGCAATGGGTCATCTTTGCCATGGTGCCCACATTGGCCAGCGACGAACCGGTCCTTGAGACAGCCAGCCCCAATGCATGGCGCAATGGCGCGGCATCGAGCCCCAGGATGTGCGCGGCCGCGACAGCCGACGAGAGAGGTCCGGTCAGACCCGGTGGATGCATCATCAGTTGGCCGGGGTCATAGAGCCGCGACGCCTCACGTATCCAACCTTGCAGTTCGATACCTTTGATTAGTGCGGTCAGCGCTTCCTTGCCGTCCACATCGGTACATTCAGCGAGTGCCAACACTGCCGGCAAATTGGTGGACAACGCGTGATTGGCCGGCGACCACATGGGTTCGAAATCGAGCACATGCATCGACGAACCGTTTACGTAAGCCGCATTCACTGGCGAGGTTTTGAAGCCGAAGCCGATTACGGATGAAACGGGCTTGGCCTCTTGATCTTTGATATACGCCGCCAAAATCGACGGCGGCTCTTCCTGGATGGATCCTGCAACTGAAACCGCGATGCCGTCGAGAAATAGTTGACGTGCTTTTTCGATCGCGGGTTCAGTTATATCCGCCGATGTGACCGAAGTGATTTTGTCGGCGAGCTTTTTGGTCAGGCCTTCCACGGGGCCTAGCTTTTCGGCTTAGCCGCGATAGCGAGAACTTCGCGTAAATCCTTATTCTCGAGCTGCTCGAGATTATTGCTGAGCTCGATGATGCGCTCCGCGTCAGCATTGTTGAGACGGCAATCGAGGCACATCCGAACTTTTGCTTCATGGGCGCCGGGCTCTAGCGGTTCGCCATTCCAGCTCCCGCGCGGACCGTCGCAACGGGTCACCACTTTGGTGCCGTCTTCCATCACCACTTCGAGGTCGACAACCTCTTCTTCAAAGCGGGCCGGTCGGTTTTCGTCTTGAGTGAGGTTCACTTTTTCCAGCATCGCTTCCATGTCCGGGGCAAAGCGGCGCTCGTCCTCGAACGTGTCGATGACAACCTCGCCATCGAGTAGTGCCGCGCAACAAGTGTATTGGAAGCTGAATTTGCCCGCCAATCCTTGGTGAGGTTGCGGACGGTTTACGTAATGCATAACCGGCGTGGTCAAATTGATTTCCTTGATCTTGGAAACATCGTCAATTTGCTTGCGCGCTTCCAGCGCCGCGGTAATGACGAAATGGGTGCCGAACTGGCTCGGGAACATTTTGATCGAATAGCCAGGGTCGACCAGTCGGAAGGGCGGGCCGAACTTGAGCATGCCCTCATAATCGAATTCGGGCATGTAGAGTTGCATGTAACCCTTATCGACTTCGAAGATATTCGGATTTGCCGTAAATCCATTGGAGGCGAGCATGGCCGCATCCAAGCCGAGGGAGACGGCAACGCCGCAATGGGTCATTTTGACCATGGTGCCGGCATTGGCGTTCAACGCTCCACACCGAGAGGCGGCGATGCCGAAGGCATGACGTTGTGTTTCGGCGTCGAACCCGAGCACGTGGCCCGCGGCGACGCAGGAGGAAATCGGACCGACCTGACCGGGCGGGTGGTTCTTGATCGACTTGGCGTCGAAATGACCGGAACACTGCCGGAGCCAGCCCTGCGTTTCCATGCCCTTTACCAAAGCGGTCGCCGCTTCCAGGCCATTGAAATCGAGCACTTCGGCGAGCGAAAGAATGGCCGGCAGATTGGTCGAGACCGCATGATTGGCGGGAGACCACATGGGCTCGTAATCGAGCACGTGCATCGAGGAGCCGTTGATATAGGCCGCATCCACCGGATGGGTTTTAAAGCCAAAGCCGATGACCGAGCATTCTTCTTTCGCTCCCTTTGCCTTGAGGTGGGCGGCCAGAATCGATGGGGGCTCTTCTTTAATCGAGCCGGCAACGGCAACCGCTATGCCATCGAGAAAAAGCTGCCGCGCCTTTTCGATCGCCTGCGGTGTCAGGTCTTTCGAAGTAACGCCGACAACGATTTCACTGATCTTTTCTGTAAAGCCTTCCATGGCCGAATCCTCCCGATTTTGCTTGGCGCTATGATCGCGAAGTAGCGCCATCGGTCAAGGGGGCGTGCTGCAGTGGGACCGGGAAGCGGTGCCTACGTGAAATGAAATGTCCCTGGCTTTGAAGGACTGGCATGTTATTAACAGCGGATGTTCATTGTTTGGACAAGGAAATGAAACTTTCGGAAATCGCCGAGGCGTTGGGTGGCGAACTCGACGGCGACGGTGACATTGAAATCGTCGGGATCGCACATCCTGCAGAAGCGGAGTCTGCAGAATTTTTGGTGCTGGCGATGGACCCGGAGCTCGCCGAATTGCTAGCCAATTCGAAAGCCCGTGCGGCGGTAATTACTGCAGAAATCGAGGTTCCCGATGGAGCGGTAGACGCCACGATTATAGTCGGCCGTGCACGGGTCGCTATGGGGACGTTGACTGGTTTGTTCGAGAAGCCCCTCTATCGCGAAAACGGGATCCATCCGAACGCTATAGTCGATCCTTCGGCCACGCTTGGCGACGGGGTGTCTATAGGCCCATTTGTTTGTATCGGCCCCGATGCGGTTATCGGCGAAGACTGCCATATAAGTGCCAACGTAACGATCGGTGCGGGTGCGGTTCTCGGCAATGGAGGATCAATTCATCCCGGCGTACGCATCGGCGAGCGAGTGAGGATCGGGGATCGCTTCATATTGCATCACAACGCCAGTATCGGTTCGGATGGGTTCAGTTTCGTAACGCCGGAGGCGGGCAGCGTCGAGGAAACCAAAGGCCATGTCTCCGCTACAAAAGTTGAAGCGCAGAACCTCGCGATCTCGAGAATCAATTCGTTGGGCTCGGTCCGTATCGGCGGTCATGTAGAGATCGGTGCCGGATCTACTATCGATCGGGGAACCGTAAGCGATACGCGTATCGGCGGGCATACCAAGATCGATAATTTGGTCCAGATCGGCCACAACGTCATTATTGGAACGCACTGCATGATTTGTGGGCAGGTTGGAATTGCTGGTTCAGCGGTAATTGGCGACCGCGTAGTGCTCGCGGGCCAAGTTGGCGTGAAAGATCACGTTACCATAGGGAGCGACGTGGTGGTTGGAGGCGGCTCGGGCGTCGGTACGGATATCCCCGGCAAAACAGTGGTAATCGGTTACCCGGCGATCCCCAAGGACCAAATGGCCGAGCAATATTTGAACGTGCGACGCCTTAGCAGCGTTTACAAAGATATTCGTAAGCTTAAGGCGCGGCTCAAGGCGCTTGAAACCGACACCGAAAAAGGCTAACCAAAGCGCGCTCCGAATAGCACCGACGGGGCAGCCTATACGCCAATAATCGAGAGTTAATCATGGCGAGTGTAGAAGAAGATATTTACGACATTGTCGCGGAAAAGGCCGATGTGGAACGGGACAAATTAGTCCGCGATGCCCGGCTTGACGATTTAGAAATTGAATCACTCGATATAGTCGAGATCATTTTCGCGATCGAAGAGAAATTCGATATTCAAATTCCGTACAATGCGAACGACCAAGAGATGGAGTTCGAGACCGTAGGTCAGGTGGTTGATGCGGTCCAAAAGGTCATCGAAGAACAAAGTTGATGCGGTTTAATCCCGCATTATGTATCGCAAACGACAATTCCGCCCATTGCGTATAATGTGACGGTGTGGCGCCGCCGGTCCTAAGGTGACGTCAAAAGTTAGGATTCATTGGTATGAACAGAGTGGTCATTACCGGATTAGGCGTATTTTCAGGCGCCGGCAAATCGGTCCCGGAGTTTTGGGATACGGTCAGCAACGGACGATGTGTAATCGGACCGCTCGAAACGATACCGACCGACGAATTGCAGATAGACATTGGCGTCGAAATTAAAAATTTCGAAGCGAAAGAACATTTTTCCAAGAAACAATTGGGTTTGTTGGACCGGTTTTCGCAATTGGGATTGATGGCAGCGCGCGAGGCAATCGCCGATGCCGGTCTCACTTTCGAGGGCGAGGACGGTGATAATACGGCGACAATCATCGGCTGCGGTGTCGGTGGCCAGGAAACTCTCGATCAAGCCTACTATCACATCTACAAGGAAGGACGGAAAGGCATCCATCCTTTCACCATCCCGCGACTGATGCTGAATGCCGCGTGCAGCCATATCACGATGGAAAACGGCATCACCGGACCGGCCTATGCAATAGCCAGCGCGTGTTCGTCGGCCAATCATGCTATCGGACAGGCCTTTCATATGGTGCGTAGCGGTTTGGTCGACCGGGCGGTTACCGGCGGCACGGAAGCTTGTATTGCGATCGGCACCATGAAGGGTTGGGAAGCGATCCGCGTCATGACGACGGATACCTGCCGTCCGTTTTCGAAGAATCGGACTGGTATGACGTTGGGTGAGGGCGCCGCGATCATGACCCTAGAGTCTCTTGACCATGCAAAGGCACGAGGCGCAAAAATTTATGCAGAGATTGCAGGCTTCGGCATGACCTCCGATGCCATGGACATCACCATGCCGAGTTTCGAAGGGGCATCGAAGGCCATGAAATTCGCACTCAAAGACGGTGGGTTGAATCCGGGGGACATCGATTACGTCAACGCGCACGGTACAGGTACTGCAGCCAACGATGTGACCGAAACCAAAGCGATTAAGATCGCCCTTGGAGACCATGCGGAAAATGTCGCGATTTCCGCCAGTAAATCCATGTTCGGCCATGCGCTCGGCGCTGCAGGGGCAATGGAACTAGCCGTTACAACGCTTGCGATCAATAACGGTATCGCACCGCCGACAGCGAATTACGAAGAGCCCGATCCCGATTGCGATCTGGACTATGTTCCTAACGAGGCACGCGATCTGGAAATCAATGCGGCGATATCGAATTCGTTTGCCTTCGGCGGCCTAAATGCGGTGTTGGCGGTTAAAAAGTTCGACGGATAATCGCTAAAAAAACGGCGCCTGAATTTCTCCAGGGCGCCGCATTAAAAAAAGTGTCGATATTCGGTGACTACTTTACTTTTTTGCCCCGATAAGGTTTGTGGCAGCCGCCACAACCAAGTTTGATCTTTTTAGCAACAGCGTGATCGCCGGCTTTTACCAGTGTGATGAATTTAGTCGCACGGTTGGCCGATTTCTCGCCGGCTTTAACGAACCCTTCCCAATCCTGCCAAGCTTTCGCCAAGGTGCGAGTCTTTTTCGGATCGATTTCGGGGCGGGTCGTGCCTTTCCGGTAGAGGTTCTTATTTAGAGAGTCGACCGTTGCTTTGCGAAGCGCCTTGGCGGCTTTGATCGCCTCATCGGCGGACGCTTTGCCTTTCTTGTATTTTTTGATGATTTTGTTGGACTTGCCAACGATCCTCATCAACGCCTTTCGATCCTTAATAACGCCCGCCTCGGCGCTCGATACAATTTTTAGATCGAAAGTCGCAGTCGAAAATGCGGCGACAACTGTCGCCAATATAATTCTGATCATTAACTGCATTGCAAACCTCCCTCTTACGTTTGCAATGCAAGTATGGCGAAGGGGCGGGAACATGGCTAACATAAGTTTCCAAATTCCGGCGGTAAAATCGTAGGGTAAGACCTACGTCTCAGATTGAGGGGAAATCATGACAACGTCATTCGACCGTAATGCGGAGGATCTTGCCAATTTTGTCGGGCTCGAACACACCAATATAAAAGTGCCAGATCAACGTTTGGCGACCATTTTTTACGTCGTCGGCATGGGATTCACCCGTGACCCCTATATGGTGCCTGGGGTTACGAATATGTGGATGAATATCGGCCGCACGCAAATCCACATGCCTACCGGGAAACCTCAGATAATCCCCGGTCATACCGGAATTACCGTCCCCGATTTGAAAGCGCTGAAGAACCGTCTCGAAGCGGTAAAGAAGGATTTGCGTGGCACCAAGTTCAAGTTTGCCGCGTCGCGGAATCGAGTAGATGTCACCTGTCCGTGGGGCAACAAATATCGCTGTATGCCACCCAGCGATAAATTCGGTCGCACGACCCTAGGAATTCGTTATGTGGAATTCGATAGCCGGCCTGGGACGTCTGACGGCATAGCAAGGTTCTACCGCGAGGTTATGGGCGCCAAAGCGACTGTGCGGAAGGCGGGCGGCATCGCCGCGCACGTGGAGTCAGGATACCATCAGTCGATGATTTTCCGGGAAACGACGAAAAAGATTCCGCGTTTCGATGGCCATCATATTCAGGTGTATCTCGCTAATTTTTCCGGCCCTCACAAAGCGCTGCAAGAGCTCGATCTGGTCAGTGAAGAAAGCAATCAATATCAATATCGCTTCCTCTACATCGTCGATCCGGATACCGGCAAAAGGCTCCACACGCTCGAGCATGAAATCCGTTCGATGACGCATCCGCTCTATGGACGGCCGATGCTCAATCGCAATCCGGCGCAGCACAACAACAATTATGCTGTAGGCCATGCGGATCAGGCATTTATGCTGCCGGGCGAGGAATTACGATAATGGTGGCTGAAGCTGCCTCGATAACGCCAGACACGACGTCGGATCATCTCGCACGGATTGCGCGGATTGCCGATGATATCCGCGATGCTGCGGATGAAATCGAAGCGCATCGGCGCATGCCCGACAACTTGCTGGCAAAAATGCATGGCGAGAAACTGTTTCGCCTGTTGCTTCCGCAAGCCTATGGCGGTCTCGAAATCGATCCGCCCACATTTCACCGTATGACGTCTGCACTCGCCGAATGCGACGGCAGTACCGCATGGGTGGTCTGCCAAGGAAACGGTTGCTCTACTTCAGCGGCATACGTCCCGCCGGAAGTGGCTATGGAGGTTTGGGGAAATGATCCCACCGCTGTTTTGGCTTGGGGGCCAGGTAAAGCGGAAGTAACCCTTACGGACGAGGGTTACGAAGTTGCAGAGGGGCGCTGGCAATTTGCAAGCGGCCTGCGCCATGCGACCTGGCTCGGTGGAAGGGTCACGTTGACCATGCCCGACGGTCGCGAAGATACGCGTGCGCTGTTGTTCAAGAAGGAAGACTGCGAACTCATCGACATTTGGAATGTCATGGGACTTCGTGGCACGGCATCGGATGGGTATTCGGTAAAGGATCTATTCGTCCCGAAAGAATATTCCCTGTCTCGGCATATCATTCCCGAAGAGCGGCATTGCGACGGGCCGCTTTACTCGATTCCGACGACGAACCTTTACGCTATCGGATTTTCAGGTGTGGCGCTTGGTATTGCGACGGGAATGATGAACGATTTCCGTAAGCTGGCGTCCGAAAAACAACCTTACCGGATGACACAAAGGCTCGCGGAACAGCCAATCATTCAGCGCGAAGTCGCCCAGTGTCAAGCGAGGTTGAGCTCGGCACAACAATATGTGCTGAACGAGTCAGCCGAAGTTTGGGAAGACGTAATCGAGAAGGGCGAGCTTACCCTGGATTCCCGAATGCGTATCCGGCTGTGTACGACCTACGCGATCCACGAGGCAAAAGATGTTGTCGATACGATCTACGATGCGACGGGCGCTACCAGTATCTTCGATTCAAGCCTGTTCCAGCGACGCTTCCGCGATATCCACACCCTTACCCAACAAGGTCAGGGACGTAAGATGAATTTGGATATGGTCGGCCAGCATCTGCTGGGGCTCGATCCGGATTTGCCGACGCCGTATTAGCGAGTTCTCTCAACGCCCAGGTGGCCGCTTCACGAACTAGTTCGGACTCGTCGTCCAATCTGGCCGCAGCCGATTTCCATAAATCCGGATCGCCGCTGTTTCCGATCGCGATCATTACGTTGCGCAAAAACCGGTTCCTGCCAATCCTTTTGATCGCGGTCTTCGAGAACATCTGCCGAAAAGCGGCATCATCTAGTTCCGCGAGTTCCGCAAGTTTGGGGCCGATCAGTTCCTCGCGGGGAAGGAACGCGGGTTCCTCGGTCTTTTGCGCAAACTTGTTCCACGGACAGACGGAAAGGCAATCGTCACAGCCATAGATGCGGTTGCCCATGGCTTTGCGAAATTCTTCGGGAATCGGGCCCTTATGTTCGATGCTGAGGTAGGAGATGCAGCGCCTAGCGTCGATTTGATGGGGCGCGGTGAATGCACTGGTCGGACAAATATCGAGACACTTGGTGCAACTGCCGCAGTGATTTATTTCGGGCGGGTCGGGTTCCAGATCGAGCGTCGTGTAAATCTCGCCTAAAAAAAGCCACGAACCGTAATCCTGAGACACCAGATTGGTATGTTTGCCCTGCCAGCCGAGGCCGGCCTGCTGTGCCAAGGGTTTTTCCATTACGGGCGCGGTATCGACAAACACTTTTACATCTTCGCCGCTTTCCGCTTGCAACCACCTCGCAAGCGCCTTCAGCCGCTTTTTGATCACGTCGTGATAATCATTGTTTCGGGCATAGGCCGAAATCATCGCCCGGCCGTCGTCGGCGAACCGCTTCATTTCCTCAAGCGGGTCTTCTTGAGGCCCGTAATTCACGCCGAGCACGATCACGGTCTTGGCGTCGGACCAGAGGGCGTTCGGGCTGCGCCGCCGGTCGGCCTTGCCTTCGAGCCAGGCCATTTCGCCGTGATGTCCTTGCTCCAGATAAGCTTCCAGGTCACGACCGGTTTCTTCCGGCAGCTCGATACCGGTAAAGCCAACCTGGTCAAAGCCGAGTTCGGTCGCCTTGGCGCGGATCACGTTCTTATCGGTCACTTCGATTTTCATCTTAGCGGCCATGATACGGCGTATAGGGCGGATCGGGAATATGTACGCCCTTTGGGGCGGGGCCGGTCTGGAAGAAGACGTCGATGGGAATTCCGCCGCGGGGATACCACATGCCGGTCACGCGAAGCCAAATCGGGCCTGCCGCTTCGACCAGTCGCTTGCCAACGGTCACGGTGCAATCTTCGTGAAAAGCCGCGTGATTACGGAACGACGCCATGAAAAGCTTCAAAGATTTGCTCTCGATCAGACGTTTGTCGGGCAAATAGTCGATGGCGAATTTGGCGAAATCCGGTTGTCCAGTGACGGGGCAAAGAGACGTGAATTCCGGGCACGAGAATCGAACCACATAGCTGGTATCTCCATGTGGATTGTCCACGGTCTCGATCACCGCGTCTTCGGGCGACTGCGGCAAGGGTGCCGCTTGGCCCAACTGAGTCAGTTTGTCTGCATCCGCCATATCCCACCATTGCGACAGCAGGGCAGGTCACGTCAAGCGCCATTGTGAGGTGGTCCCGAGACGTTGCTCGCCGTTTCAGCTAACATAGTGGCGTCGCAGGGGGAGGAATATCGATGAAAGCAAACGGCAAACTTACCGGCAAGTGTGCTCTGATATCTGGCGCGAGCCGCAATATCGGCAAGGAAATCGCACTTACATTTGCGCGCGAAGGTGCGGATATCGCGGTATTGGCGCTGAACAATCCCGAGGAACTGGAAGCCGTTGCCGAAGAATGTCGTTCTCTGGGGAGAAACGCGATTGCAGTGCAATGCGATGTTTCCGACAGTGGTGAGGTATCAGCCGCCGTCGCAAAATCAATCGAGGCCCTCGGGAAAATAGATATATTGGTGAGCAATGCGGGTATTCGGCCCCACACACCGCTAGTCGATGTTACGGATGAGGAATGGCGCCAGGTATTGGGGGTCAATCTGGATGCAACGTTTTTCCTGACACGCGCTGTACTGCCGGGCATGATCGAACGGGGCTCAGGTAGCATCATGGCCATGGGAGGTAAGGCGGCTCTTACCGGACGCCCAAGTACCGCGACCGTGACTACCAGCAAGCATGGATTGTTGGGACTTATGCGGGCGGTCGCGGCGGAGGCGGGTCCGCACGGCATTCGAGCCAATTTAGTTAATCCGGGCTCGATCATCGTCGAACGGCGAAACCCGGAGTGGTACAAGGACAGGAAGAATCCTCGTGGATCGGAAGAGCACCTTTCCGAAATTCCCCTCGGTCGCGAAGGGGCGGTGGAAGATATCGCCCAAGCCTGCCTTTATTTCGCGTCGGATGAGTCAGCATATGTGACCGGTAACGCGCTCAACGTTATGGGCGGGGAATACATCCTTTAAAATCGGGATCGATTACGGACCGTAAGGAAAGGCGATCGATTGCCGAACCGCGATATAAAATCAATTTGGGTGCCTCTTATTGCCATCGTCGCCGGGAGCCTTTTGGGGCCGCTCGATTCATCGGTGAATATCGCCTTTCCCGACATCACCGAAAAGTTCGGTATTGAGGTCGAGACGATCCGCTGGGTCATCATTCCCTACGTTGCGACCTATGGCTGCCTGATGCTCGTTTTCGGTCGGCTCGGCGATCTTTTCGGGCATCTCCTTGTTTTCCGCATCGGCCTCGTGGCCAGCATGGTGTCCTACGGATTGTGCGGACTTGCGGAAAGCTTCGAATGGTTGCTCGTGTTTCGGGTCATACAAGGAGTTGCTACGGCGATGCTGTTGAGCTGCGGTCCGGCCTTGGCAACTGGATTGTTCGACGAGAATTTGCGCCCGCGGATTCTCGGCGCCTATGCCATGACATATGGGCTTGGGACGGCGCTGGGGCCTTCTCTCGGCGGCATTTTGGTCGAAGCCTGGGGATGGCCCGCGATATTTTTGTTTCGGGTCCCCATCGCCGTGATTGCTTTTCTTCTGCTGGTCGGACGAGTGCTACCGAGCCTGCCCAAAGACGCCCGCACGACCGGATGGATCGGAATCTCCGGAAATACCGCGCGAAATCCGGCTTTCGTTATCGTCAATGCGACCAATATTGTGGTCAATTTTACGGCTTTTTCCGTAATGCTGCTGGTGCCGTATTTCATCGCTCAGCCATACACACCGTCTTTATCCGTTGGAGGCGCAATCATGGCAACCGGTCCACTCACCATGATGTTTTCAGCTCAAGCGGCGGGTTACTTGATTCCGGTATTCGGTGCCAACCGATTGGCCTTTATCGGTGCGTTATCGGTCGGAATCGGAATTTATTCTGTGTCTCTGTGGTCCGGCGATGTCGCGATAATCTGGATGATGCTGTCGCTGGCAATTTTCGGCTTCGGCTGGGGTTTGTTCCAAACCTCCAGCTTTGAAATGGTCAGCGCCGCATTGCCACGTTCTCAGCGCGGTGTAGCCGGTAGCTTGGTGTTGGTCATGCGTATGTTTGGTGTTGTGCTGGCCGCATACTTTCTGATGCTCTTTTTCACCGATAGTTTCGAAAACGCACGTGCCGCAAACGCTCCGAATGCCTTTCTCGAGGGCTTCCAGGTAAGCTTTGAATTTGCGGGGCTCGTGCTTCTGGGATTCTTATTGCTGACTTTGCTGCGCCCCGGGGTTTGGTTGCGTAGATGGTAGCAAGGAAACTTGGAGGTTTGGGCATCTAATCCTTCAGCGGAGTGAACCGACAGCCCATCAGCACTAGGCTGAGGCGCGAAAAGAAACTACTATCCGCGTTTATTTTTGGGGCTGCATTCGAAAATTCACCCGATGTCCGATTCCGGCGACGACATAGCGAAACTTAGCGCAGAACTCGAAGAGTTGCGCCAGAGAAACCGTGAACTCGAAGAATCTTTAGAAACTCTGCAAGCCCAACATTCGCGCATAGTCGAAGCGACGGAACATTGTACTGACGGTTTTGTCTTATTCGACGAGGAAGATCGTTTCGTACTCTGCAACGATACCTACCGTTCGGCGATGGATGACGTGAGCGACATCCTGGTTCCCGGGACCACGTTCGAAGAATTCCTTCGTATTCGTGCAGATCGAAATTTGCGAACCGATGGAGTCAAGCGCGACGAAGCAATGATTCAACAGCGTCTAGAAGCGCACCGAAACCCGAAGGAGCCGATAATTCGAGAGTTCGAAGACGGAAAAATATTTCGTCTGCAAGAGTTCAGAATTGGCGGCGGGTATACTGTCCTAATTCGTTCTGAAATTACCGCCGAAAGAGAGGCCGAAGAACGCACGCAAGATTTACGCGATAGCGAAGAAATGTTCCGCGGCGCGATTGCGAGTCTGCAGGAAGGTTTTGCACTGTTCGATGCGGACGACCGACTTGTGCTTTTTAACGACAGGTACCAGGGTTTTCGTCCCGAACTGGCAGATCTCTTGAAGCCTGGCGTTAAGTTCGAAACACTGCTTCGGGCAGTGGTTGCGGCAGGGAATGTCCCGTTGGCGGACGGGCGAGAAGAAGAGTTTATTCAAGAACGACTAAATGGGCGGAACAACCTGCCGGTCCAGATTGTTCGTGAATTGAGGGATGGGCGTTGTTTCTTGGTCGAGGAGCGGAGGACTCCCGATGGCGGCCTCGTCACCACGCAAACGGATATTTCCGATAGCCGACGTGCGGAAAGAATCTTGGCAGCAGCGGTCGAAAGTATTCCAGATGGATTGGCACTCTGGGACCCGGACGACCGCCTGATTTATTATAATAAGAATTATGTCAAGGATCGGCCGGGCCTTGGTAAAATCACTAAACTCGGAATGACGTTCGAGGAGTTTACCCGCGCTCGCGAGGCGAAAAATCTAAGAGCATCGCGAACCCATGGGAACGAAAGACTGACGGTCGAGGAAAGGCTCGAACGGCACCGTAATCCCAAAGAGCCTTTTTTATCACCGTTCGAAGATGGTCGTGTGATGCGTGTTAACGAGGTGGTCACGGCTGACGGCTATGTCGCCGTAATACGGACCGACATAACGGATCTGGTTAACGCCGAGCGTGCACTTCGGGACGCAAATGATCAATTCGGCGCCTTCATCGAGAATTGCCCCGCATCCATCACCCTGAAGGATACGGAGGGTCGTTTTTTGCTGGTGAATAAGATGTGGCACCAATGGCACGACAACGCGCCGGAAAATGTCATTGGCGCAACGAACGCGGTGGCACTCACCAAGGAACATCAGAACGTTGCGGAAGCGCTCGAAGATGAAGTCATTCAAACCGGCAAAACCGCGGAAAGCGAAGTGTCACAAACGCAATTAGACGGCACGGAAATTCATGGCTTGGTGCAAAAGTTTCCGATTTTCGACAAGGACGGCAATGTCGAAAAGATTGGTACGCTTCGTACGGATATCAGCCGGCGCAAGGAGGCGGAAGAAAATCTACGGATAGCTATGGAAGAGGCACGGCTCGCCAACGAATCCAAGTCGATATTTCTCGCCAATATGAGCCACGAATTGCGTACACCACTAAACGCGATTTTGGGGTTCTCTGAGATTCTATCCGGTGAAATGTTCGGTGCGCTCGGTTCGGCAAAATACGTCGAATATTCCAAGGATATTTTTGACAGCAGCCAACATTTACTGAATCTCATCAACGACATTCTTGACCTGTCGGCAGTCGAATCCGGCAAGCAACTGATGAATAAAGAGCGGTTCGATTTGAACGAAACGGTCGCCGATTGTGTCTCGCTCATTACCCACTCGATTGAAAGTAAAAAACTCGTATTCGACGCGGAAGTTCCAAAGGACTTGCCCGACATTTACGTTGATCGCAGGGCTCTAAAACAAATACTCATCAACCTCTTGGGTAACGCGGTGAAATTTTCCAAGTCCGGTGAGCAAGTCTCACTGAAGGCCTCGTATAGCGATGCTCGTCATGTGATTTCGATAAACAACACCGGCAGCTATATTCCACCCGCGGTTGTCAATAAAATATCCGAGCCGTTTATGCGTGGCGATTCGGCATTTGACCTGGCCCAGGAAGGATCGGGGTTAGGACTTGCGATTGTCCGTTCGCTAATAAATTTGAACACGGGGAAATTCGAAATCGAAAGCGATGTTAAGAAGGGGGTCACCGTGACGGTCTCTTTCCCGGACAGTGATTAGAACGCTGGTTGCCATAAATGGATCGAATGGGGCGGTTGGCCTAAAACGCAGTCATAATTGAATTTTAGGAGATTTCGTCAGATGAGTATCTTTGTAATTGGCGGGACCGGGTTTATCGGTTCGCGCTTGACGCGTTCGCTGGTTGGTCGCGGTGAAAAGATTACGTGTTTCGACATCAACACCGATGCCGCTGACTTTTCCGACCTGGGCGATAGTGTTTCCGTCGTGCGAGGCGATCTCACGCAGTTCGATGACGTGATGTCTTGCATGGCCGACGCGGAGCCGGAGCGGGTGATCAACCTCTCTTACTTTTTGGGGAGTCATCATGCTCCCCATGTGGCCACGAAGCTTAATGTGGTTGGCATGGATAATTGTTTCGAGGCGGCGCGGTTGCTAGGGGTGAAGAGGGTGGTGTACGCGAGTTCGCTTGCGGTTTACGGACTGCAAAGCCATTACGGCGACCGCGCAGTCACCGAAGAAGACCATTGTTTCGGCCATAAACAATATGCCCTGCATAAGATTTTCAACGAATGGCAGGCCGAAGATTTTATGGATAAATACGATATCTCTATTACAGGCGTACGCCCCGCAAATATTACCGGTCCCGACAAAGTGCGCGGTTCGGTCGATCATGTGCAATGCGTGACCGGACCTGCCCGTGGAGAATCAGTGCGTTTCGAATACGCAGATTTCATGCGGCTCCCGCTGCATGTCGATGACATTACGGAAGTGTTCGCCCGCGTCTTGTTGGCCGATAATCCGAAGCATCCGATTTATAATTCCGGAGGCACGACGATCAGCCTCGGCGAGATCGCCAACATCGTACGGGGTTATCTGCCGAAAGCAGATATTAGTTTCGATAACGAAACCGGAGGACGCGAGGGGTCGGGGCTCCATATGATGGATAATTCCAAGTTAGTAGATGAATTCGGCATTCAATACCGACCGTATCCTGAGCGCGTTTTGCAAATCATTAATGAAGTTCGCAAATGGGAAGGGCTTGATCCGCTGGATGGATGAGACACTGAAAAAATGTCAATCCCGTGAACCTGCGACCGGATGTTTCGAGCCAAAAACAACCATTTCCCTAAGAAATTTGTATCTACTATAAATCATTAAAGAATAATTGGGGCCAGCGGAGCAAAAGGGGATCCCAAAGTGAGTTACCAGAAAGGTTTTCGCTATCCTCGGCGACAATTCGTAAGGTTCGCAGCAAGTGCTTCGGCTTCGGCCTTGGCGGCTCCCTTTGTCATCGGCAAAGCGGGCGCGGCTAAGCCCAAGACTTTAAAAATCCTTCAATGGAACCACTTCGTGCCGGCCTTCGACGCTTGGTTCAACAATAGCTACATCAAAGAATGGGGCGCCAAGAACGACACCAAGGTTATCGTCGATAATGTGGGTATGAGCAGCTTGAGGAGCAGAGCTCAAGCAGAGATGGAAGCACGGCAAGGACATGACTTGATTATGTTCCTTAGTCCGCCACCGATTTTCGAAGATTACGTGATCGATCACCGTGAAATCTACGAAGAGTGCGAGCGGCTTTACGGCAAACCGCTCGATATCGCAAAAAAGAGCAATTACAACCCGAAAACCAAAAAATATTACGGTTTTTCTGATAGTTATGTTCCGGATCCCATCAACTACAGATCCGATCTTTGGCAGGATGTGGGCATTCATCCCAATACATGGGATGATATTCGCAAAGGTGCGCGCCTGATAAAACAAAAGCACGGGATCCCCGCAGGGATTGGTCTCGCGCCCGAACTCGATACCAACATGGCGCTGCGGTCACTCCTGGCAGCATTCGGTGCATCGGTCCAGAATGCCGACGGCGCGCCTGAATTTAAATCGCCTCAAGCGGTTGAAGCGGTCAAGTTTATCTCCGCACTTTATAAAGAAACCATGACCGACGAGGTCTTTGCCTGGGATCCATCTTCAAACAACCGAATGATGCTGGCCGGCCGCGGATCGATTACCCTGAACGCCATTTCGATTACGAGGACCGGCGAAAGTCAGAAAATACCAATTCACAGCAACATTGCTTTGGCGCCTCCGGCGGCCGGACCGGTGCGCAGGATCGGGCTGTACCATTTGCTCGATGTCTACTGCATCTGGAATTTCGCAAAGAACATAAGCGGCGCGAAACAGTTCCTTGTCGATTTGGTTGGCCAATCGCAAAAAATCTTCGAAGCATCGCGGTTCTATAACTTCCCATGTTTCCCGAAAATGGTGCCCGATTTGAAGAAATTGGTCTCCAAGGACACCAGCGCCTCGCCAACAGATAAATACAAACTTTTCGAGAATGTGACCGACTGGACTACGAATGTCGGCTATCCCGGCTATTCGAACGCCGCGACCGATGAAATATTCTCTAGCTGGTTATTGTCAAACGCCATTGCCGACGCTGCGCGTGGCAAACTTAGTGCAGCGGAAGCTGTCGAGCGCGCTGATCGAGAAATCCGTGCGGTTTATGCCAAGTGGCGCGAACGAGGAAAGGTTTGATGCGACTTGCATCGGCCGTCCTTTTCGTAATCGGCCTGTTTTGTGCGTCGTCGCTTAGCGGTCAATTAATCGACGCTGCCGAGCCGAACAAAAGCGGGAAAAAACGCATTTTCGTGGTCTCCAGCTATCACAAGGAATATTTGTGGTCGAAGTCGACTCAACTCGGCCTCAGCGAAGCAATGCTGAACTATGGATACTTGGACAATTCCGGGCAAATCGAGATTTTCGCGGCGGAAGACAAAATCGAAAGTTCGAAAGCTATTGTGGTCAAGGCTTGGATGGATACGAAGCGTCGCTCCGACCGCAATAGTATGTTTGAAAGCACCCGCCGCATAATGGCCACCATAAAGCGCTTTAAGCCAGACCTGGTAATGCTCGGCGATGATAACGCAACCAATTTCATCGGCACTCAATTACTGGATACAGAAATACCCGTGGTGTTCTGGGGCATTAACGGCCTGCCGCTAAAATACGGTCTGGTCGAGAGTATGGACAATCCGGGGCACAATGTAACCGGTGTTTGGCAATCTGGTTATCACAAAGAAAGTCTGGAATTCCTTGCGCGCGTGGTTCCCGCTGCCAAAACCTTTGCAATCCTTGCGTCGGATTCAGTCACTGCACGCGCCAGCGTCAAGCAACTGCTTGGCCTTGCTGACGAAGGAAAATTGCCGCTCACCTTGACCGACGTAGTGATGACTAATTCCTTCGATACATTCAAAAAACGCGCGCGCGAATTGGAAGACAAGGTAGATGCATTTTTCATCCTAAATCACGACACGTTGCGAGATGCCAGCGGCGCTCACGTTGCGATGCTCGACGTTGGTCGATGGTATCTCAAGAACATACGTAAACCCGAAGCCGCACACGAAGATCAGTTCGTCAATGAAGGAATGCTGCTTACCGCAAATGATTCCGGCTACAATCAGTCCTACCGAGCCTTCGAAATGGCTTTCGATATTCTGGAACAGGGGCTAAATCCCAGCAGAATGCGTACCGTAACGCCGCCGCGCGGGCCCCTGATGATTAATCGTGTCAGAGCGGCGATGCTCGGCATAGATATCGGCAAATTACCGATCAAGATCGACAAAATAGTCGAGCACGCTCTTGCATTGGAGCACTAGACGATGTCTGCCGAAATGCCGAGAACGAAAGGTCGGACACTATTTCTGAAGATCTTTTTGGTCTTCGTTCTCGCTCATGTGGTCGCCAGTATCGCCACTGTTTCAGTAACTTTGTTCTACAGCCAAGAGGCAACCGAGAGACGTTCGCTGGAGGTGGTTCAGCGTCAATTGGAATCATTGGCATTACGTTTCCAGACCGAGACAGTCACGCCGCTCAGTCGGCAGCTTAAACTCCTAAGTCAATTGCCGACCCTCGATCAGTATCTCCGTGCAGGTGAGATCGAGCGACCGATCCTGCTAGGTGAGCTCTATCGCCATTTTTCGTTGATCACAAAGAAATCGGCTGGATACAGAAGTGTTTCTTTTGTCGATGCAGCAGGGTTCGTTCGGCTCCATATCGCGGATAAACGTCGCCGCCGGGTCCGAACAAACCTACTGAAGCTGAATTCCGAATGGCATCGCTTGGGCAACGAAACCACGACAGAACAAATGTCGATTTTGTTCAGCGAAGTGCGTGCCACGCCCTTGCTTTTGTCATCTGGCAACATGGAATGGTTCATGCCGCTGCGGCCGATTCAAATCAGTCCGATTTTTAGGGGGGCTGACGGACGCTTTCGATTTTTTGCGGCAGTCGGAAAACTCGATGTGGATACCGGCCGGTTCGGTGGCGCGGTGATGATCCAATTTGATCTACAGTCTTTTCTCGAGAGTGCCGCAAACACATCTCTTTATGGAGTTAAGCCGCTTTGGGTTTTCGATGAAAATGACTGGCCCCTTTGGCAACCTGAAACAAAAAAATCTGATCTGTTTGACCCACGCGACAAATTGGATTCGACATTTTTGTCCAAGCCAATGTTAAACGTCGTCGATGACGGCATTGTCGGCGAAAAAGACGTCTCAGTGACGCCAAATCGTCGTTTCTTTAGGTTAGTCTTTGCGGTGCCGCGCGATGCATATTTGACCGATGTGGATCCGCTATTTCTGTATTTCGTGGTCTCAACGGCACTGTCCGCGCTTCTTTTTGTGGTCATAGCAGTTCTCGCGTCGCGCTACTTATCCCGACCAATCATCCAACTTGCCGATACCGCAAGCCAAATTGCTGATGGTGAATTGGACACTCCGGTGACTGTTTCGGCGAGCGGAGAAATCGGAACTCTGGTCGATAGTTTCAACCGAATGACGCAGGAACTACGCGACACCATCGCTGCTCGCGATAAGTCGCTAGAGACATTGATCGAGCAATCGAAACAACAGGAAACGCTTATTCGTGATCGTGTTGCCGCTGAGGCGGCAGCAGCTGCTAAATCCGACTTTCTCGCTCACATGAGCCATGAACTTCGCACACCTCTCAACTCGATAATTGGCTTCACCGATCTCATTCATCAGCGCTTGTTTGGTGAAATCGGCAACGAGAAATATGAAGAATATATCGGCGATATTCGCCGCTCCGGATTGCATTTGCTCGAATTGATCAATGACATTCTCGACCTATCAAAAATCGAGGCCGGGGAAACCAAGCTCTACGAATCCAGAATTGATATCGCCGAATTGTTCTCCGGTTCGATATCCATTGCAAAGGCAAATGCCATCCACAGCGAAATTTCGATCCGTACTGATATACCTACAGAATTCCCCGACCTTCTGGGTGATGAAAGATTACTGCGGCAAATTCTGATTAATCTGCTTTCCAATGCCTACAAATATACCGATCCCGGTGGTGAAATTTTGCTTGCTGCAAATCTAAATGAAGGCGGCGCGGTTTCTTTGAGTGTTGAAGACAATGGACCGGGGATCGCAGCGGCAGATATTTCGAGAGTATTGGAACCATTTGGGCGCGTCAGGGAACACCCGGAGCATGCTAAAGAGGGAACCGGCCTTGGTCTGTCGCTTTCGAAAAAGATGGCAGAATTACACGGTGGCGATTTATCGCTCGAAAGCACATTTGGTCGTGGGACCAAGGTCGTTGTTTCGCTGCCGCCCGAGCGAACGCTGGAGGAAGATAATAAGACCCATCCTGCCACTGCCTTACCCGGCCCATTGTAGGCAACGATCGCTTGCCTTCGCGCGTCACAAAGCGTCCGAGACCGCACCACATAGTTTAGCCGCGATGCAGCAAGCACGCGTCGCCGTACGAATAAAACCGATAGGTATTTTCGACCGCGTGGGCATAGGCGGCACGCATGCGATCTAACCCGGCAAAAGCGGCGACCAACATAAACAACGTCGATTTCGGAAGATGAAAATTCGTCATCAAAAGATCGACCGCCTTGAATTGGTAACCCGGCAAAATGAACAGATCGGTCTCGCCATTAAATGGTTGAATGACGCCGTCTGCTCCGGCAGCACTTTCAAGGAGGCGCAGACTGGTAGTCCCGACCGCAACGATGCGGCCTCCGGCAGCTCGCGTTTCGTTGATGATGTTAGCGACCGAGGGGGATATCGAGCCCAGTTCTCCGTGCATCTGATGTTCCTTAGGGTTATCCATACGGACCGGCAGAAAGGTGCCGGCTCCCACGTGTAGGGTGACGGTAGCCAGGCGGATTTTACGAGCTTCGAGGGCCTCAAATAATCGCTTGGTAAAATGTAGGCCTGCCGTAGGGGCAGCAATAGCGCCTTCTTGTTCCGCGTAGATGGTCTGATAGTCGCCATAATCGCTTTCTGTCGGAGTCGGTAAGCGTTCGATGTAGGGAGGGAGGGGCATAGCGCCGTTAGCGGTGAGAGCAGCGGCAAAGTCTCGTGTTTCGAAATCTAAAACAACCTCGCCGTTGGGAAGTTTCTCATGTACACGCGCCGAGAAATCCTTACCAAACTTTACTTCATCGGAAATTCGAAGACGGCGACCAGGGCGGGCAAAAACACGCCAACGATTTCCCTCAATTTGCTTATTGAGTGTGGCCTCGATACGTGCGTTACCGCGTTTACCGTGAAGACGCGCCGGTATTACCTTGGTGTTGTTTAGAACCAGAACATCACCGGGCGCTAACATCTCGGGTAAATCGAGTATGGTTCGATCACTCAATCCATCGCCGATTTCGAGAAGCCGCGCGCTGTCGCGAGGTCGCGCAGGTTCTTGGGCGATTCGAGTTGTCGGTAATTCGAAATCAAAATCATCGAGAGTAAATGTGTCTGTCATGGTTACGGCAAAGCGGTATTGTTAGCTTTTCTTAGCCACTGCTGGCGTTCAGACCTTTCAGCGTCAAAATTGTACGGATCGGCCAAAGGTTGGAAAACGGCTAATATGACAAAGCAGTATCCAGGGGAAGAGGTCGCAGGCTTACTGGACGCCTTGAGCAAACGCGCAAACGAAGCGATCCAGCTGGCTGAAGTGGCCCAGACCGAGATGGACGGTTCAACATTCGAAGCCTATTTTCAGTTTCGCGACAAGGTTCAGGAATTCGAGGCTTTTACAATAATCGTCTCGCGGCGGGTCGAAAACGTAATTCCGGAGGAAGATCGGGATTTCCAAATCCGTTTCGATGATTGCGTCGGCAATTATCTGAAAATGTTAATTACCGGAAGTCTCCAATTCATTTTCGCGTTGAGTGCGAAAGCCGAGTTACCGGTCGGTTCGAAGGAGGTTTTTCTTTCCGAGTTACGCACTTTGCACAATACGCGTGAAACATTGATGCAAGAAAAGTTTGAAAGGTTTGTCGATGAAAGTACCAAGAACGATCTGGATACAGCCGAGGATATCTTAAATGAAATAATCGATAACTCACCACAGATGCTTGCGCTTGGGAATGATTAATAGTTTTAAAAACATATACTTAAGAACGATTCTTTATCTTCCCATTTAACCCACATGCTTTTCGATCAAGAGCAAAATCTTATTTTTCATGTCCTCACTCAATTCCTCAACTCCATCTGCCATTAACATCTGCGCTTCGAGTACGCTGGGCGCTCGGCCGTATTGGATCAGGTCTCGGGCCAAATCCTCTCCGACGATCTGGCTCAATTCTGTTTCGAACAACGCAAGTCTTTGATCGGTGGTCGGTGACATGAAAACGATGACAATTTACGGTTTTCGGCGTGGCCTTGATTATACTGCCCGTAATAGGGTTAACGAACGTGAATTGTCTTCCATATCTAAATCTATTCGAGGCGTCTATTGAATCCGACCGGCTACACCGAAAACGCACTACTGCTTGTCGACCAGATGGGACAAGCCGATGAGTCAGCAATTGCCGGAGGCACTCCCGGCGAAACGCTGATGGAGAACGCAGGCAAGGCGATCGCGGATGCCATCATCGATCGTTGGCAGCCCCAGCCAACGGCGATTTTATGCGGCCCGGGCAATAATGGCGGTGACGGGTTCGTTGTTGCGCGATTGCTGCAAGAAGAGGGATGGCCTGTACGGCTCGGGTTGATGGGCAATGCAAGCGCGCTAAAAGGCGACGCCAAGATTCACTCAGAGCGTTGGCAGGGCCCAATCGAAAGTCTGGATACCGCGTTGCTTGAAGACTCCACACTTGTTGTGGACGCATTGTTCGGAGCAGGACTATCCCGCCCGCCTTCGGGAGAGGCCCTAACCATTCTGCAGGCTATTGACGACAGAACCTGTGTCGCGGTGGATATGCCGAGCGGAGTGGACGGAAACAACGGAGAGATACTAGGCTTTGCTCCTTTAGCGCACCTAACAATTACATTTTTTCGAAAGAAACCAGGACATTTGCTGTATCCCGGCCGGAGAAATTGTGGCGAGCTTCTGGTCGCCGATATCGGAATCCCGGAAATAGTACTGGAAGAAATTTCACCCAACCAGGCGGAAAACTCGCCCAATTTGTGGCTTGATAAATTGCCGCCTCACAATCCGGAACAGCATAAATTCAGCCGCGGTTACGCTGTCATTTGCGGCAGTGCAGAGATGCCCGGCGCGGCAATTCTGGCTGCTGCGGGCGCGAGACGCACAGGCCTGGGCATGGTCACCATGGCCGTTCCGAAAGAAGGCTCAGCGGTCTACCGCCTTGGCGTTCCCGGTGGAGTGACTCGTACGGTGCGTGATACGGCGACTTTTTCCGAGGTTATCGAGGACCCTCGCGTCAATGCGGTCTTGATTGGTCCAGGTCACGGGATATCGGTCGCAACCCGTGAGCGGGCGCTTGCGGCACTTCGACTAGAAATTCCTACGGTTTTGGATGCGGATGCGATCACGGTGTTCGGTGACTGCAAGGACCTTTTGCTATCCACCCTGAAAGGACCATGCATCTTGACCCCTCACGAAGGTGAATTTAAGTCCCTGTTCGATCATGAAGGGGACAAACTTTCCCGCGCCCGAGCCGCCGCCCAAGAATGCGACGCGGTGATCCTACTCAAAGGCGCGGACACAGTGGTTGCCGCTCCTGACGGGCGGGCGGTAATCAACACCAATGCGCCCCCAACGCTTGCAACAGCGGGGGCCGGAGATGTACTCGCGGGTATTGTTACCGCCTTCTTGGCACGCGGCATGCCGGCATTCGAAGCCGCGATCGCCGGGGCCTGGCTCCACGGGGAGGCGGCAGCACGGTTCGGCGCAGGCCTTATTGCCGAAGATATTCCCGAAATGATTCCAAAAATCTTGAAGCAGATAGAATTTAGGCAATATTAGTTTTATGGCCGAACTTCTGAAAATACCGGAAGAGAACTCCGCAAGAGAAACCGTTTCTGCCGGGGAACCTACACCGTCCTGGCTACAACGACTGCGAAACGCGTGGCGTGATATGGCCGGCTCGTTATCCGGTAACGTCCGCCCGGACCTCTCGAACGACAACGACGTTCGGAATTTGCGTAAGCAGATGATGGATTGTTTGGAAGCCCGGGGTGGGGAGGTTTCCGCCCGCGCTCGCGCGGCTTCACTCGGGGAAACCTATCTCGGCCTCGATCTCGATGGTCGCCGCCGTTTCCTGCAATTAATGGCAAGCGGTTTCGATCCGGATATGAACGCAGTCGAAAGCGCGATCACCGGCTACGGTTCGGCAGGAGATGACCAGCGACCTCAGGCTGAAATCGATCTCAGGAACGCACTCGAGCCCAAACGTCTGCGGCTTTTGACGCAATTCAATGCCTTGCCGCAAGGGGTCAAATTTCTAGTCGATATGCGCGCCGATCTGCTGAAGTTCTACCGAGAAGATCCTCACCTAAAAGCGCTTGAGCATGACTTTCGTCAATTGCTGGCCTCATGGTTCGACGTTGGATTTCTCGAATTGGAACGGATTAGCTGGGATCATCCGGCGTCACTGCTCGAAAAGCTTATCGAATATGAGGCGGTCCACGAGATACGCGGCTGGGAAGATCTCAAGAATAGGCTTGAAACGGATCGTCGTTGTTTCGCGTTTTTTCATCCGCGTATGCCGGACGAGCCGTTGATCTTCGTGCAGGTGGCTCTGGTTACGGGGCTCGCCGAAAGTGTAGATACGTTACTTGACGCAGCGGCACCCATCGCCGAACCGGATGATGCGGACACTGCAATTTTCTATTCGATCTCGAACGCACAATCGGGTCTTGCTGGCGTTAGTTTCGGAGGCTTTTTAATCAAGCGAGTCGTGGATTTGTTGCGCGAGGAGTTCCCGGGGCTAAAACAATTCGCAACGTTATCTCCAATACCTGGCTTGAAACGTTGGCTCGACATATCCCTCGACGATCGTAGCTTTGAACTGAGTGAGAGCGAGCACAAGGCACTTGTTACTGCTGGCGGATTCGATGATTCCGGTGATGTACCTCCCAAAGACCTGCTCGAACGCTTACTGGGGACCGAATCGTGGCATCAGGATGAAAATCTCAATGAAATTTTACGACCGCTGCTGACCCGTGCGGCGGCCGAGTATCTGGCGCGCGGCAAGCGATCCGATGGCATTCGCGCACTTAACCCGGTCGCCAATTTCCATCTCACAAACGGGGCCCGAATCGAACGATTAAATTGGCTCGGTGACCGCTCTGAAAACGGACTCAACCAGGCGGCGGGCCTGATGGTGAATTACCTTTATGATCTCGAAAAAATCGAGGCAAATCATGAGGCTTACAGCATCAACGGCGAAACTGCATTGTCACCTCAGGTAAAACGCTTGCTGAAAGACTAAGCGCTCCATAAAAACAGCTAACCTATAAAAACATCAATTACGGGGTGACCATGCTTCGGCTTAAGGGGAAAACCGCTGGCCTTTTCGTTGATTCACGTGGCCGCGAGCGCTCGAGCATGCTGTTCAAGCGCGGCCGCAAAATGAGCCTTATCAAGGCCGGCGACCTGTTCGCCCGAACTCACTCGGACCAGACCGTCGAAATCGCACGGGTGATTGCCGTATCGACCGATAGCTTCGGCATCCCTCATATTCAATACGAGATCAAATTCCAGCGACCGCAACGCCCGAACTCGGTTTTTGACGGCCCTCGCGTTCTGGCGCTCGGTACTTTTGCAGATACTTATACCGACCGGCTCGCAGCCTAGACGGCAATCTCACAATCACTGCTTTAATCAAGGCCACGCCTAATCGCCGCACCCGTACCGTCGCTGCTTGACCGCTTCCCGCGCACTACTTATACAAAGGCGCTCCGGCGCGCGGAGGGTATATACCTAAGCGCCTGACTGTCCGGGTGTTCTGGGCGGGCGTGGCGGAATTGGTAGACGCGCAGGTTTTAGGTACCTGTGGAGCAATCCGTGGGGGTTCGATTCCCTCCGCCCGCACCAAGAACCCCATCCAGACGCTTGAGACTGGCCAAGCGAGTGGCGGGCCGGAAATGATAATTTGGCGAGTGAAGGGCCATGCAGGTTACAGAGACGAAAAATGAAGGGCTGAGCCACGAATTTAAGATTGTCGTGCCACCCGAGGATATCGAGGCAAAGATGAATGCCAAGCTCCAGGAGCTGGCAACCGAGGTCACCATTCCCGGATTTCGACCCGGTAAGGTGCCGCCTTCGATTATTCGACAACGTTATGGACAGGCGGTAAGAGGCGAAGTTCTGGAGATGGCAGTCGGTGAAGCCATGGCGAGCGCCCTCAGCGAGCGCGACCTTCAGCCTGCGATGCAGCCCAAAGTCGAAGTCCAGAAATTTGACGATGGCGGAGAACTCGAATTTACGCTTTCCGTCGATGTTCTGCCGGAAATTGATCCCGTGGATTTCAAAACGGTAGAAGTCGAGCGGCTGAAAGTTGCCGTCGATGACGATCAAATCGAAAAATCGCTGGGTGATATGGCTGAAAATATGGCCGGAAGCGAACCGATCTCGGGCAATCGGAAATCAAAAGAAGGTGACATTGTGGTCATCGATTTCGAAGGCAAGGTCGACGGCGAACCTTTCGAAGGAGGGGCGGCCACGGATTATCAGTTGACGCTCGGATCGGGCCAATTCGTCCCCGGGTTCGAAGAGCAGCTGACCGGCGTAAACGCGGATTCCGATGTGACCGTGTCGGTTACCATGCCCGAGAATTATCCGGCCGAAAATCTCGCCGGCCAGGAAGCGGTGTTTGAGTGCAAGCTCAAGGAAATACGTGAAAAGAAAGCCGCCACACTTGACGACGAGTTTGCCAAAAATCTCGGCATGGATTCATTGGATGCCCTGCGTGGGCAAATCCGCGAACGGATGGAGGGCGAATACACTTCGCTTTGCCGAGAACGCATGAAACGCCAGCTGCTCGATAAACTGGATACGGTTCACGAATTCGACGTTCCCCCGAGCATGGTCGACGCGGAATTCGATTCGATCTGGCAGCAATATCAAGAAGCCAAAAAGAATCAGCCCGAAGATGCGGAAGACGACGATGTCGAAAACCCGGAGGAGTTTTATCGCGGTGTCGCCGAACGCCGCGTACGGCTCGGTTTGTTGCTGGCTGCAGTCGGCCAGCGCAACAACATCGACGTCTCGGCAGAGGAGATTAATCGTGCGTTGATAGCCGAGGCGCAAAGATATCCGGGGCAGGAACAGAAGATTATCGAGATGTATCGCGAAAACGAGCAGGCAATGGCGAATATTCGCGCGCCACTGTTCGAGGATAAGGTCGTGGATTTCATTGTTGAAATAGCGCAGGTCAATGAGCGCGAAGTCACCTTGGACGAATTGACCAAGGAAATGGAAGCCGAACAGGCCGAAGCGGAAGAGAAGGCAGCTCCGCCAAAGAAGAAGAAAAAGAAAGCGGCCCCGAAGAAAAAAGCGGCAGCGAAGAAAAAGGCACCTGCAAAGAAAAAGAAGCCGGCTGCGGAAAAGGACGAAGGCGATGAATGATAAGCCGTTTCAAAATCCATTCGCTGGTCCGTTTCCGAATTTGGAAAACGGCGCGCAAGACATTGAAATGAATACGCTGGTGCCGATGGTGGTCGAGCAGACCAATCGGGGCGAGCGAGCCTACGATATTTATTCGAGGCTATTGAAAGAGCGCATTATTTTCCTTGTCGGCCCGGTTCACGATGCGGTCGCGAGTTTGGTTTGCGCGCAACTTCTTTACCTGGAATCGGAAAATCCGACGAAGGATATTGCGCTCTACATCAATTCGCCGGGCGGTGTCGTTTCGTCCGGGCTCTCGATTTACGACACCATGCAATATATTCGTCCCGACGTGTCCACTGTTTGCATCGGGCAAGCCGCCTCGATGGGGTCACTCTTGCTGGCCGCTGGTGCCAAAGAAAAGCGATATTGTCTGCCCAACAGTCGCATAATGATCCATCAGCCGTCCGGCGGTTTTCAAGGACAGGCGGCGGATATTGAAATCCATGCACGCGAAATACTTAAGTTAAGAGAACGACTTAACGAGATTTACGTGAGCCATACAGGACAAGGCCTGGACGCCATCGAAGAGGGCATGGACCGCGATAATTTCATGTCGCCCGAAGAGGCGCTTGAATTTGGCCTTGTCGACGAAGTCGTGACCGAACGGCCGGTTCTGCCGGAAGATGAGAACGGCGACGACGACGGTGAAAAATAGTCGATTACCGACGAATCTCGTGCGGTTAAAATAGCTATTTTTCTGCTCGATTCGTGGAATTTGTAGCGAAAACGTGGCCAAAAGACCGTTTTTAGCGAAACTTTGGTATTGCCGCCTGCGTCGAAATAGCTACCCCCAAGGTTTGCCGACTCATTGGTTTTTGCGCAAAATTTGCTATATAGAGAGTGTAATCGGTTGTTGGTGGGCCTTTTCTCGTTGTCCCACTTCCCCCCAATTGGCTAACATCGGCGCCGTTGCATCAAAAAGACCGGTCTAACAAACGACGAAAGCAAAGCAATGGCGAAATTCGGCGGCGGTGATTCAAAGAACACTTTGTATTGTTCTTTCTGCGGCAAAAGCCAGCACGAAGTCCGCAAACTTATTGCGGGCCCGACCGTGTTCATCTGCGATGAATGCGTCGAGCTTTGCATGGACATCATCAAGGAAGATCACAAGGCGACGATCTCCAAGTCCAGTGACGGCGCACCGACCCCGCGCGAAATCTGCAAAGTGCTCGATGATTATGTCATCGGACAAGGCCACGCCAAGCGTGTACTGTCAGTCGCGGTGCATAACCATTACAAGCGGCTTGCTCATTCCGGTAACAGCAATGACGTCGAGCTGGCTAAGTCGAATATTCTGTTAATCGGCCCGACAGGCTGCGGAAAGACGCTGCTAGCCCAGACCCTGGCACGTATTTTAGATGTGCCGTTTACCATGGCTGACGCGACGACGCTGACCGAGGCCGGCTATGTGGGCGAGGATGTGGAAAATATCATCCTCAAACTGCTGCAATCCGCAGATTACAATGTCGAGCGGGCTCAACGCGGCATCGTCTATATCGATGAAGTCGACAAAATCAGCCGCAAATCCGACAACCCGTCCATTACCCGTGACGTATCGGGCGAAGGCGTCCAGCAAGCGCTGCTTAAAATTATGGAAGGCACTGTTGCCAGCGTGCCCCCACAGGGTGGGCGCAAACATCCGCAGCAAGAATTCCTTCAGGTCGACACCACCAATATCCTGTTCATTTGTGGTGGCGCATTTGCTGGCCTCGAAAAAATCATCTCGCAGCGGGATAAGGGGTCCTCAATTGGCTTCGGTGCGGACGTCCGGTCCGCCGACGACCGCAATATTGGCGAGATATTGCAGGAAGTAGAGCCTGAGGACTTGCTCAAATTCGGTCTGATCCCCGAGTTTGTCGGTCGTTTGCCGGTGCTGGCCACGTTGTCCGATCTCGACGAGGAAGCTTTGATCGAAATTCTCACCACGCCTCGCAATGCGTTGGTCAAACAGTATCAACGCCTGTTCGAGATGGAAGGCGTGCATTTGGAATTCGCAGAGGACGCGTTACGTGGTGTGGCCGGCAAGGCGATTGCCCGAAAAACCGGCGCTCGTGGCTTGCGCTCGATCATGGAAAGCATCCTGTTGGATTCCATGTACGATCTGCCGAGCCTCGAAAGTGTCGAGGAAATTGTAATCAACAAAGAAGTGGTCGAGGGTCGCGCCGAACCGCTGCATATCTACTCCGAACGGAGAGAGGATTCCGAAGCTAGCGCCTAATCGCTAGGCGGGCTCTGGTGGCGGAGAGCCCGAATTTCAAGGCTTGAAGATCGCACTTCGGCCCATAAGTTGGATGGAGGGGAACGCGCGCCCGTCAGGGTGCAGATTGTGAGAGTGACGTATGTTTGACATGGATAAGAGCCAAGTACTGCCGGTATTGCCTTTACGCGATATCGTCGTCTTTCCGCACATGATCGTGCCGCTGTTTGTCGGGCGCGATAAGTCCGTGCGAGCGCTTGAAGACGTAATGAAAGATGACAAGCAAATCCTGCTCTTGACCCAGAAGAATGCCTCTCAGGACGACCCAGCGCCGGAAGATATTTACGAGATGGGAACGATCGCGACCGTTCTTCAGCTTTTGAAGCTGCCTGACGGCACGGTCAAGGTGCTGGTTGAAGGCGGCAAACGCGCCCGGGTGAAGAAATACGTCGATCACGATGCGTTCTTCCAAGCCGAATGCGAGTTAGTCCCCGAAGAAGATGAGCGGATGGAAGAGCTCGAAGCTCTGAGCCGCGCCGTGGTCGCGGAATTCGAGCAGTACATCAAGCTCAACAAAAAAGTTCCGCCGGAAGTTTTGATCTCGGTCAATCAGATCGAAGAATCGAGCAAACTCGCCGATACGGTTGCCCAGCACTTGGCGCTTAAAATCGCCGACAAACAGGCCCTGTTGGAGATCGAAAAGGTCTCCGAACGTTTGGAGCGGGTCTATTCCTTCATGGAAGGCGAAATTGGCGTAATGCAGGTGGAAAAACGCATCCGCAACCGCGTCAAGCGCCAGATGGAGAAAACCCAGCGCGAGTATTATCTCAACGAGCAAATGAAGGCGATCCAGAAGGAGCTCGGCGACAGCGAGGACGGCAAGGACGAGCTGGCCGAACTTGAGGAGAAGATCGGGAAGATCAAACTCAGCAAGGAAGCCAAAGAAAAAGCTCAGGCGGAATTGAAGAAACTTCGGTCTATGAGCCCAATGTCGGCCGAGGCCACCGTCGTGCGTAACTATCTGGATTGGATTTTGAGTATTCCATGGAAGAAGCGCACCAAGGTAAAAAAGGACCTTAATCTCGCTCAAGGGATCTTGGACGAAGACCATTATGGTCTCGAGAAGGTCAAAGACCGGATTCTCGAATATCTCGCGGTGCAGCAGCGCATGCGCAAGGTCAAAGGACCGATACTGTGCCTCGTTGGCCCACCGGGCGTCGGCAAAACCTCGCTTGGAAAATCGATTGCACGGGCGACGGGTCGTAAATTTGTGCGTATGTCCTTAGGGGGCGTACGCGACGAAGCGGAAGTGCGTGGCCATCGCCGGACCTATATCGGCTCGATGCCGGGCAAGGTCATTCAGGGCATGAAGAAAGCGAAATTTTCGAATCCGCTGTTCCTGCTCGATGAAGTCGACAAACTCGGTGCGGATTGGCGAGGCGACCCGTCCTCGGCCCTGCTCGAAGTGCTCGATCCGGAACAGAACAGTACTTTTGCGGATCATTACCTCGAAGTGGATTACGACTTGAGCGACGTCATGTTCGTGACGACCGCGAATACACTTCGCATGCCGCAGCCGCTGATGGACCGGATGGAAATCATTCGCATCGCCGGGTACACCGAAGATGAGAAGGTTCAGATTGCCAAGCGCCATCTGATCGAAAAGCAGGTCAAGGAAAACGGTCTCAAAAAAGGCGAATGGTCGATGTCGGAATCGGCGTTGCGTGACCTAATCCGTTATTACACCCGCGAGGCGGGCGTGAGGAACTTGGAGCGCGAGATCGCCAATCTTGCGCGTAAATCCATCAAGGAAATCCTGATGAAGGAAAAGGTGGAAAAGATCCGCATCACGCGTCGCAATCTCGAAAAATTTGCCGGTATCAAGAAATTTCGCTTTGGCGAAGTCGAAGAAGAGGACTTGGTCGGTGTGGTCACCGGCCTCGCCTGGACCGAGGTTGGCGGCGAACTGTTGACGATTGAATCGGTCAAACTCCCGGGCAAAGGCAAAATCCAGAGCACCGGCAAACTCGGCGACGTGATGAAGGAATCTGTTGCCGCGGCTGAGAGCTATGTCAAAAGCCGTGGACCTTCTTTCGGGATTGCGCCGACGACGTTCGAAAAGCTCGACATTCACGTTCACGTGCCCGAAGGCGCGACGCCCAAAGATGGGCCCTCCGCCGGCGTGGCAATGGTTACCTCAATCGTGTCCGTACTGAGCGGCATCGCGATCAAAAAGGATGTCGCCATGACGGGCGAGATCACGTTGCGTGGTCGCGTACTTCCGATCGGCGGCTTGAAGGAAAAATTGCTGGCCGCATTGCGCGGCGGTATTACGCAAGTGTTGATACCGCAGGACAATGCCAAGGACCTGCCGGACATTCCCGACAATGTGAAACGCAACCTCGAAATCATTCCTGTGAGTTCGTTGGACGAAGTCCTAGAGAAAGCGCTGGTTTCCGAGGTTACGCCGATCGAATGGGACCCCGAATCGGAAGATGTGAATCCGGTGCCGGGCGAGGATGGAGACGGCGATATCGGGAATGTGACCACACATTAATCCGATGCGGGTAAGTCATTGCCCTTAAACGATTTTTTCTAGAACCCTCAAAAAACCGCAGAATTCCGCGGAGTCTGATTTGACGCGCTTCGAGTCGCCTCGGTAATTTTCAGCGTCAGTACACGAGGGGTTTTTCTCGTTTCAACATATTACCAGCCCGAAGGAGGGCTTCTGCTTTGAATAAAAATGATCTGGTCGCATCCGTTGCATCGGGTGCTGGACTGTCCAAAGCCGACGCGGCTAAGGCAGTCGATTCAGTCTTCGACACCATCACGAGTTCGCTTTCAAATGGTACAGAAGTAAGACTTGTTGGTTTCGGCACTTTCAGCGTTGGTCATCGTAAGGCGACCACGGGCCGTAATCCTCAAACCGGTGCGGTGATCCAAATTCCGGCATCGAACCAGGCCAAATTCAAGGCCGGCAAAGGTCTCAAGGACGCGGTCAACTAAACCCGCGCTCTCAAGAATTAACAACCGGCCATCCGCTCGCGGGTGGCCGGTTTGCTTTTGGGCTGGCGTTGAACCGCCAGTGACGCTATAGGGACCCGCATGAATTTTGATGGGCGGTTAGCTCAGCTGGGAGAGCACCTCGTTTACACCGAGGGGGTCGGCGGTTCGATCCCGTCACCGCCCACCATTTAATAAAGGCGCCAGCACCCATTCAGGGCCTGTGGTCGACCGCTTCGCTTGACACCCTCCCGACACTCGCTTACATCAATCGCTCCTCGCGACGGTGTTTTTCGCGCGCGATCCGGGGGTGTAGCTCAGTTGGTTAGAGCGCTGGCCTGTCACGCCAGAGGCCGCGGGTTCGAGTCCCGTCACTCCCGCCATCACCGTTATGATCGACCGCAGCATTCAGACTTAAAAAAAATGGAATAACAGCAATGATCCCTGAGGACGCCACGGAACTCTTACGACCGGTCGACGGTCCAGTGGCTTGGCAGGCGGAAGATCTTCGCACCGATCAATCCTGGATCTGGCGCCTGAATGCCACGGATCTAGCGGAGATCGACTCCGCCCTCGAATCAGCACGGCAATCCGGCAAGAGCATGCCAACGCTATGCTCTGAAGATTTTCCCCTCCCGACAATGGGGCCACGTCTCGTCGCCGCAGCACGTGACTTGGATACCGGACGCGGCTGTTTGCTGATCAAGGGACTGGATGTCGGGCGCTATAATAAGGATGAAATCACCGATATTTACTGGGGCATGGGCCGCTATCTTGGAACGCCAGTGACCCAAAATGCGGCCGGCGACCTGATCGGCAATATCCGTAATTCGGGGCGTACTATAGGCGAAAAAAATGTGCGCGGTTACACCACGAAGAACCGCATGTTGCCGCATTGTGACCCTATGGATGTTGTCGGCTTGTTGTGCATTAGCCCGGCCAAAACGGGTGGACGTAGCCTAATCGCCAGCGCCATCGCGATCTACAACGAGATTTGCCGCACGCAACCCGAATACCTGCCAACGCTGTTTCGAGGCTTTCACTACGACCTACGAGGAGAGGGTCCGGCCGGCAGCCCCGACGAAGTAACTAACAATCGCGTGCCGGTATTCAGTCGGTGGCAGGGTAGGTTGAGCTGCCGCTTCCATGGGCGGTCGATCCGGGAAGGTATGAAGAAGGCCGGGCACCCACTCAAGGGAATCGATGCCGATGCCGTCGACTATGTAGAAGCGCTAGCCGTCGACGACCGATTTAGATTCGACATGGATTTGGAGCAGGGAGATATCCAAATCCTAAACAATTATGCCGTGCTGCATGCACGCGATGAGTTTGAGGACTGGCCCGAAGAAGATAGGCGCCGCCATCTCCTGCGCCTTTGGCTCAATCTCGACCCGACTATCGCGCGACCTCTCGATCCAATCTTCGCGGCGAGACACAACACGGGTCCTCGCGGTGCTATTCACGCGCAATCCGAACATTCAGGATGGGTTCCTCGATAACTGCACATTTCGTCGAGACCCGTCAGTCCCGCCATTTTTGCAAATTCTACTCTCTTCAAAATCACCGAACGCAATGCATAATGCGGCCAACCATTGGCTTCATTGGAATGCAAACTTATGACTGACACGCTCAAAATCGGTGGCGGTGCCGGCTTTCTCGATGACCGTATTGCGCCCGCCCTCGATATCCTCGAAAACAGCGACGTTGATTTTCTCATGCTCGAGCATCTTGCCGAGCGCACCCTGGCCTTGCTGCAAGAGGCCAAGCGATCGGGCAAGCCAGGCCATGTTGCAAATTTACGCCATCGGATGGAGACCCTCTTACCGCCGGCTGCGGAGAGGGGAGTACGGATCGTGACCAACCTGGGAGGTGCCGATCCTGTCGGCGCAGCAGAACTTGTGCGACAGGTCGCCAAGGAAAAGGGGCTTGATCACCTGAAGATTGCTGCTGTCACCGGCGACGATGTGACGGAATTGGTTCGCGCACTTGATCCTGTACTGGTCGAAACCGGTAAAAAACTTTCCGATTTGGGCACGCCACTGATTTGCGCCAACGCCTATATCGGCGCTTTCGAAATGAAGGCGGCGCTAGATGAAGGAGCCGATGCGGTCCTGGCTGGTCGTGTAGCCGATCCGGCGCTTGCGGTAGCCCCCTTGGCGCATCATTTCGGTTGGGACCCCGAGGATCATGACAAACTCGCCCTCGGCACGATGACCGGCCACATGCTCGAATGTGCGGGGCACGCGACGGGCGGCAACTTCGCCGATGGTGGCAGACGTGTGGTGCCTGACCTAGACAAACTCGGATTTCCTATTGCCGAGGTAGATGAATCGGGCGTGGTGATAACCAAAACCCGAACTTCCGGTGGCCTCGTCGACCGGCACGTGGTGCGTCAGCAGTTGCTCTACGAATTAGGAGATCCCGGAGACTACCGCACGCCTGACGTGGTGATGGATATTTCGGACGTGAAGGCGGTCGACGAAGGTGGTGACAGAGTCCATCTATCGGGCGTCAAAGGGCGCGAGCGGCCCGATCAGTTGAAAGTTCTTTGCGGGGTCGATAATGGCTGGCTCGGCACCGCTGAAATCTCCTATGGCGGCTGGAATGCCGCAGGCCGCGCGAAGCTTGCCGGAGAAGTCGTGACCAAGCGGCTCCGGCGAGACAACAAGGTTTCCAACCTGCCACTCAGGGTCGACATCATTGGCGTAAACAGCGTCTTCCTGTTCGGCGAGCCTCAAGAGGATATGCTCGACGCGCGTCTGCGCTTCTGCGTTCGGGCGCCCGACAAGGAGACTGCGCAACACGCGCTTGCCGAAGCGGAAACCTTGGCGACCAACGGGCCGGCGGGCGGCGGCGGGAAGACCCAATCGCTCCGGCGTACCATCCGCACCTATGCGACCTATCTGCCGCGCGAGCAGGTCCAACCCGAATGGCAAATGGTGCAATGATGGCCAAGATCCAACTCCACGAGATCGCCCACGGTCGCGCCGGCGACAAAGGCAATCGCTCGAATATCGGCCTCATTCCTTATCGCGACGACGATTACGACCTGCTAGCGGAGCAGGTGACCGCGAAGGCGGTGAAAAGCTTTTTCCGCGACGTGGTCAAAGGCGATGTGGAACGCTTCGATTTGCCAAATCTAAAAGCGTTCAATTTCATCCTCGACGAAGCACTCGAAGGCGGCGTCAACGATGCGCTAGCGATGGATACCCACGGAAAGTCCAGAGCTTCGATCCTACTATGTATGGAAATCGAGGTGCCCGAAGACCACTGGGTATTATCGGAGGACTAGTCGAGTTCCGCAGCGCGCATCGCCTCAGTCGTCCTTGTGAGCGTAATCCTTTTCGGTGCCCGCATACTTCACACGTGCCCGGTTTTCCAAAATCTGCGCATGCTGGTCGAGGGCCGTGGGGTCCATATCTTTCTCAGGTGGCGTTTCGGCGCCGAAATGGCCGTGATCGTCTTTCCCTCGAACTAAAAGCGCACTGTCGGAAATATTTCCCAGTAGGCGAACGTGGGGCGCTGCATAACGGATAGCGAGACCAATCCGCCGTTCATCGGTGCGGTTCGGCTCAGAGCCATGCACGGCCATGATGTGGTGGAGCGATATTTCACCGGGAGCCAGTTCGATATCTACCGCCGAATTCTCGGCCGGCAATTCGGTTAAGTGCTGACCCCTGGCCAATAGATTGGTCTTGTCAAAGGTGTCCGTGTGGTCCAGCTGCCCGTGGCGATGACTTTCCGGAATGATTTTCATTGCACCGTTTTCGACCGTCGCCGGGGTAAGCGCGATCCAGACCGAACACAAATCAGGTACGCTGAGACCCCAATAGGTGGAGTCTTGATGCCAAGTGACGTGGGCCGGATCATGGGCATTTTTGATGAAGAAGCTCGAGTTCCAGCAAAGGATATTCGGACCGAGAACATCTTCAACCGCATCGAGAACCCCCGGATGCGCAATTAATTCATAGGCCCAGCGGAGAAAGAGATGCGATTTGATTTTGCGTTTGCCTGAAATCTCACCGCCTTCATTCTGTTCGAATGCCTCGAATTTCGCTAGGGCATTTCCGGTTTCTTCTGCGTTCAACGTCGGAACCGGAAAATGGTAACCGAGCCGGTCGTAGTCGGCTATTTCGCCCGTGGTGAGTACTTTTCCCATATACCGATCATAATCTGCCATCGAGATTGGCAACATCCCCTTAAGCGTCTGCTTCTGGCATAATTACGACGCTATGACGAATTCGAAACCGGCCTACACCCTTCGCGAGGCGACACCCGATGATGCCTTGATCTTAGAAGGATTATTCCGTCAGTTGGGATATGAGATCGACGCAAGCGAGATAGAACAAAACTTCGCTCTCATCGCTCCTTCCAACGCGTTTCATGCGGTTGTTGCGGAAAAGGAAGGGCAAATCGTAGGCTTCGCGGGCCTGCAATTTTTACATTGGCTACACCGTGTCGATCCCGTTGCGCGTCTCACCGCGTTAGTAATCGACGAGCGTCATCGAGGCCAAGGTATCGGCCAGTTGCTCGTCGACCATGTAGAGCAATTCGCCACGAAGGCCGGTTGTCGCGTGTTGGAGGTCAGCAGCAGTAATTATCGCGCCAAATCAGGCACCCATGATTTTTATTTCGGGCTCGGCTACCAGGACACGGCCGGAAAAGCGACCTATTTCCTGAAAGAGCTGGTCTCTTCAGAGGACTAGTCGATGGTTAGAATTTCGAGTGACGGCGCGTCATTGTCCGTTAACTCCACAAGCGCATAGGTCGCGCCACGGCCGATATCGTCGGTCGGCGAGCCTGAGAAGGCAGCGAGCGTTGTATCTGTAACGAGTTCCATGGCCGCATGATGGTGACCAAGGGCGAGGTAATCGCATGGGCTCTCGGCAATTTCCTGCATTGCTATCGGCGACGAACGATCGGTCACATCGCCGTCGGCCACGAAAATTCCATGACCCATGCCGAGATACCATCGACACCCTTCGGGGCGCAGCGGACAATCCCCTAGCGGTCGATAGCTCGGCGAATGTTCTTCCATTCCCTTGCCCCAAACCGCAACGCCGAGACCCTCGTCCCAAACGGTTTCGCCACCGGGTGCGCTCAGCATCTGCATATTCTCGATGGCGTTAAAATTGTAGCGCCCGAAAACACCGTTCGGCTGCATGCAATCGTGATTTCCAGGGATCATGAAAATCGGAAAGGGGAGGTCCGCCAACGCTTCCATTGACCACAAAACGGTTTCGTCCTCGGTACGGTTGCTGTCGAACAGATCGCCGGCGATGAGCATCAGATCTGGGTCGTGAGCGCGCATCTTATGCAGGGCACGGGCAAACAGGTCGCGCGGGTTTTCGGCATCGGCCGAATATTCGTCGCCGCCCAAGTGAATGTCAGAGCAATGAACAAGGCGCAATCGATCGGGCATCGTGGATCATTTAGGGTTCGTATGGCATTAAGTCAGGACGCGGTAACACGCCCGAATACAGGCGAAATAGATACGTTTTTCGAGCGGCTTCGGCTAGGTCAGCCGACCGTGCCAAACTCTAGCCGCCATATTTAGCGATAGATTTTTTCAGGAGTTCGAGTTCTTCACAGCCGTTCGGACAGAGTGTTTTCAATTTTTCTAGATGCTGCTTAGCTTTTTCGGGCATTTTCAACGTGAGGAAAAGTTCGCCCTGATACTCCAATGCACCTTTGTGATTTGGATCGAGCTTTAGTGCTTTGTTGTAACTTGTCATCGCTGCGTCGTTTTTGCCGAGCTTGCGGTATGCATAGCCCAAATAGTTATGAATATCCGGGTTACGCCCGTCAGCTTCTCGAGCTTTATTGAGATGCCCGATGGCGCGCTTATATCGCTCCGCATAAATCAAGGTTTTCGCCGTCGCCACTTCCTTTGCCGCCAGTCCCTTAAGTTCTTCTTCGCTTGGTTGATCGTCGGCGGCCATGGCGGGCAGCGCAAGACCCAAAACCACGCAAAGGCTCCAGGTAAATCGTAAAACCGTCATGATGGTCTCATTCCTTTGAAATGTTGCCTCACATATATAGGTGTTTGCATAGGATTTGCCCGACTGTAGCAACAAATTTCGCATATTAAAGAGCATTCCTCGATCGGTTCGTTACAGGCGACCTCAAGTCTTTTCGACGGCAAAATTCGCTAGGCGACGTCGTCGCCAGTGCCGGTAGCGATAGAGTGTCTGCGACAATTTCCAGATTAACCAGCCACCAGTCTCTATTTCAGCCTCGATTTCGTCAATTTGCCGACACCTTTTGGGGGCCAAAGGCTCTATTTGCATTCTGTGGATCCAATGTCGAATCACGCCACCGTATTCGTTTGTGACAATCAAATAACGCGCTGGATCGAATTCCTCGACCATCACGCCGTGGGGCGGTAAGGCAAACATTCCAAACAGGCGAGGGCGCAAAACCACCAACTCTCGAGCTTGCCAATTTATCGGCGGCGGATTAGGTGAGACCGGGGCGTAGGTTAGAAATGGTTTGGACGTGGCGGTCAAATTAGCGATTCGCGATTCGTCGTCGAATGCTTGTTTGGCACTGCAATCAAGTTCGCTCGAAACCCATAATTTGATATTACTCATCTTCGCGCCGCAACCGTCATTTAGCCTCGAAAAACCGCGCTATTTGCCCAATAAAAACGTTTTTAAATGAAATATTATCAATCACTTGGGCATTAATTCATCGCAAGTCGCGATCGGTGCTTGCACCGAAGGCCGCGCTGATTATAGTGCGGGGAGAGGCGACTTCTAGGATGTTTATTTTTACTTTATCGTGGGTTGGCTTAGCTCTGCGCGCGGCATATCAGGGTGAGTATGACGGACCTTCTTAGGGAATATGTTCCGATCGTGATCTTCCTCGCCATTGCCGTCGGTATGGCTTTGGCGATGTTGCTTGCGAGCTTAATTATCGCTCGGCAAAAGCCGGATTCGGAAAAGCTGTCGGCTTACGAATGCGGATTCGAAGCATTCGACGATGCCCGTAGTCAATTTGACGTGCGGTTTTATCTTGTCGCTATCCTTTTCATTATCTTTGATCTTGAAGTTGCATTTCTGTTTCCTTGGGCGGTAGCGCTTGGGGATATCGGATTGTTTGGCTTCTGGTCGATGGTGGTCTTCCTGGGAATCCTGACCATCGGGTTCGTCTATGAGTGGCGCAAGGGAGCCTTGGAATGGGAGTAGCAGCGGATAGCAGCGTGCTCTCGCCCGGTGTCGACCAGGATGCCGCGCTTCGCACGGTCACCGAAGAATTGACGGACAAAGGCTTCGTCATTGCCAATTTCGACAAGCTCGTAAATTGGGCGCGCACGGGATCTCTCTGGCCGATGACATTCGGCCTTGCCTGCTGCGCGGTCGAAATGATGCATGCCTATATGCCACGCTACGATCTCGACCGCTTCGGCGTTGTTCCTCGCGGCTCGCCTCGGCAATCGGACGTGATGATCGTGGCGGGAACGCTTACCAATAAAATGGCGCCGGCGCTGCGTAAGGTCTACGACCAGATGGCAGAGCCACGCTGGGTGATTTCGATGGGAAGCTGCGCCAATGGTGGCGGCTACTATCATTATTCCTATTCGGTCGTACGCGGCTGCGACCGGATAGTCCCTGTCGATATCTATGTTCCAGGATGCCCGCCGACCGCGGAGGCGCTGGTCTACGGCATCCTGCAATTACAAAAGAAAATACGCCGCACAGGTACCATCGCGCGTTGACACTGCAGAGCTAAGGCCAGAACCAGAGCCCGACCCGATGGATGAAAAAAGCCAAACCTTGCTCGAACTTGGCGAGCATCTCGCAGAGATTTGCGCTGACGAGGTTGCGGCCCATCAATTTGCGAATGGTGAGCTGTCACTCCATGTGGAGTCGGAGCATTTGCAACGGGTGATGCGGGTTTTAAAAACCGATACCGCATGCCTGTTTCACGTACTTATAGATGTTTGCGGTGTGGACTTTCCCGAGCGGACGCCTCGTTTCGATGTCGTCTATAATCTTCTTTCGCTCAAGCATAATCTCCGTCTCAAGGTAAAAGTCGCGGTGGACGAGGATGACCAAATCCCGACAGTCGCCGGAATTTTTCCGTCCGCGGGCTGGTATGAACGCGAAGTTTGGGACCTGTATGGTGTGTTCTTTACCGATCATCCGGATTTGCGCCGCATTCTCACCGATTATGGTTTCGATGGACATCCCTTACGCAAGGACTTTCCGCTGACCGGACATGTGGAAATGCGCTACGACGACGAGCAGCGCCGCGTGGTTTATGAACCGGTAAAGTTGACGCAAGATTTTCGCAATTTCGACTTCCTGAGTCCCTGGGAAGGTATGACGCCTGATCTGCCGGGGGACGAGAAGGCCGTTGATCAGGAAGACGCCGAAGAGCAACCCGGTGATGGGGCTTAGATGACGGCTGAACAGCATATCAAAACCATGACCATCAACTTCGGGCCCCAGCATCCCGCAGCCCACGGCGTGCTGCGCATGGTGATGGAAATGGATGGCGAAGTCGTCGAACGGATAGACCCGCATATCGGCCTGCTGCATCGGGGTACCGAGAAGCTGATCGAATACAAGACGTTCTTACAGGCGATTCCCTATTTCGACCGCCTCGATTACGTGGCGCCGATGAATCAAGAGCACGCTTTCGTGCTCGCCGCAGAAAAACTGCTGGGCATGGAAGTGCCGCGGCGCGGGCAATACATTCGGGTTTTGTATGACGAGATCGGTCGGATACTGAATCATCTGCTCAATCTGACCGCTTTCGCGCTCGATGTAGGGGCGATGACGCCCATGTTATGGGCGTTCGAACACCGCGAAATTCTCATGGAGTTTTATGAACGCGCGTCTGGCGCAAGGCTCCACGCCGCATACTACAGAGTTGGCGGTGTGCATCAGGATCTCCCCGCCGGATTGCTCGAGGATATCGAGGAATGGGCCGAAGGGTTCCCGAAGTTCATCACCGAGATGGAAACACTCTTGAACGGTAATCGTATCTTCAAACAAAGGTCCGTCGATGTCGGCGTCGTCACGCCCGAAGACTTGATTCTAAATCTAAAATTAAAGAGAAGTGTGTTACTAGAGATCATACTGAGAGGATGATGAAATCAATGGG